>NZ_CP047211.1:0-1200000 GCF_030408795.1 Corynebacterium hansenii | reverse complement strand
CTGCACCAGATCGGCGAGGAACGCGAAGTCCTTCGCGGAGAAGTCCACGGGCCATTCGCGGGTCTCGGCCAGGTAGGTGCGCAGGCGGGCCGCGAAGTCCTCCGGCTCGAGGCGGCGGATGTGCTCGGCGTTGATCGCGTCGGCCTTCTTCTGGTCGAAGCGGGCGGGGTTGGAGTTGACGTCGGCGACGTCGAACGCGGCCACCATCTCGTCCATGGTGAAGACCTCGTTGTCCGCCGAGATCGACCAGCCCAGCAGAGCCAGGTAGTTGAGCAGGCCCTCGGGCAGGAAGCCGTTGTCGCGGTGGATGAACAGGTCCGACTCGGGGTCGCGCTTGGACAGCTTCTTGTTGCCCTCGCCCATGACGAACGGCAGGTGCCCGAACTTCGGGGCGCCGGAGCCGATGCCGATGCGCTCCAGGGCGCGGTACAGGGCGATCTGGCGCGGCGTCGACGGCAGCAGGTCCTCGCCGCGCAGGACGTGGGTGATCTCCATCAGCGCGTCGTCGACCGGGTTGACCAGGGTGTACAGCGGCTCGCCGGTGGAGCGGGCGATGACGAAGTCGGAGACGGCGCCGGCCTTGAACTCGACGCGGCCGCGGACGAGGTCGTCGAAGGCGATGTCCTCGTCGGGCATGCGCAGGCGGATGACGGGCTTGCGGCCCTCCGCGCGGAACGCGTCCTTCTCCTCGTCGGTGAGGGTGCGGTCGTGGTTGTCGTAGCCGAGCTTCGGGTCGCGGCCGGCGGCGCGGTGGCGGGCCTCGGTCTCCTCCGGGGTGGAGAAGGACTCGTAGGCCTCGCCGGACTCGATGAGCTTGGCCAGGACGTCCGCGTAGATGTCCTTGCGCCGCGACTGCCGGTACGGGCCGTGCGGCCCGCCGACGTCGATGCCCTCGTCCCAGTCGAGGCCGAGCCACGTCAGGGCGTCGATGATGGCCTGGTAAGACTCTTCGGAGTCGCGCGCGGCATCGGTGTCCTCGATGCGGAACACGAGCTTGCCGCCGGTGTGGCGGGCGTAGGCCCAGTTGAACAGGGCGGTGCGGATCAGACCGACGTGGGGTGTGCCGGTCGGTGAGGGGCAGAAGCGGACGCGAACATCAGACATGCTTGACGACGATACCCGCCCCGGCCTGCGGTCTCACCGCCAACCGGCGCCGGGGCGGGCTAGTGGCGCACCTTGCAGGTGGAGATCCCGAACACGCGGTAGAGCGGGCAGAACCCGACGATGGCGGTCAGGGCCATGATGGCCGCGACGATCCAGGCGATGACGGAGATGGCGCCGGCGGTCTTCCAGGCCACGACGGCGGCGATGATGGCGATGACGAAGCGGATGATGCGGTCGGCGTTGCTTTCGTTGGTTTTCATGCCGCCGATTCTATTGGCGCGAAACACGTCGGTCATCGGCACGGCGAGTGTCTTCGGACACATGCCCCACCGGGCATGCGCGGGACTCATGCGCCGGGGCGCCGCTCCCCCACCCATTCGTCGGCGACGCGGCCGGCGTAGCCGAGTTCGCGCAGCCGGCCGAGCCACTCGCCGATGGGCGCCTCCCCGGTGCCCGGTGCGCCCCGGCCGGGGGAATCCGCGATCTGCACGTGGTGCGGCAGCGGCTGCTCCCCCGCCGCGACGTCGTCGAGCCACGCCCCGACGTCGACGCCGAGTTCCGCAAGGTGGAAGAAGTCCAGCAGCAGACCCGCCCCGGTCTCGCGGCACAGCTCCACCGCCGTCCACGGGTCGCGCACCGGCAGGTCCGGGTTGCCGGACAACGGCTCGATGAGCGGGGTGAAGCCCGGCAGCGCGGCGACCGTCTCACGCAGATGGCGACGCTGCGCCTCCGACACCCCGGGCCCGCCCGCGCCGGGGAGCAGATTGCCCATGGACACGCCCGTCAGCTCGCGCAGGCGGTGAACGGCCTCCAGGTGGCCGTCGGCAAGCATCCTTTCGTGCAGGACCCCGCGCTCGCCGGCCGCCATGTCGCCGCCCCACAGATTGACCGCGATGAGGCGCACGCCCGCGGAGCGCAGCGCCTCGGCGAACCCGTCGACGTCGCTTTGCGACGGCTCCTCCACCGGGAAGGGCCACCAGAACTCGACGTCGCGGTATCCCGCATCCGCGGCGGCGCGGGCGGCTTCGGCGGGAGTGCGGCCGGGAAAGAGAATGGAGCAATTGGCCACATGATCGGTCCGGGCCACGTGATCGGCGGGGGTCATGGAGGCCAGAGTAGTGGCGCATGCCACAATTCGAGTCATGAACCAGGCCAAGGCAGTCACGGATGGCGGCGACGACGGGGTTCCCCGCTTCGCCCTGGTGACCGGTGGCGGGGCCGGCATCGGCGCCGAAGTGGCCCGCGCGCTCGCCGCCGACGGGTGGACGGTGCGCATCTGCGGCCGCACGCCGGAACCTCTCGCCGGGGTGTGCGCGGCCGACCCGGAACGCCTCAGCTGGGCGCGCTGCGACGTCACCGACGAGGGCGACGTCGAGGAGCTGTTCGAGGGCATCGACGCCGACTTCGGCAGGCTGGACCTCGCCGTGGTCAACGCCGGGGTGCCCGGCCCGACGGCCCCGCTGGGCGACGTCGGCGCCGACGGTTTCCGCGACACCGTCGCCGTCAACCTGACGGGCGCGTTCCTCACGGCGCGCGCGGCGTTCCGCGCCATGGCGGCGCAGGAGCCGGCCGGCGGGCGGATCATCTTCAACGGCTCCATCGCCGCGCAGACCCCGCGCCCCCACTCGGCCCCCTACGCCGCATCGAAGGCGGGCCTGGCCGGGCTGGCCGCCGTGACCTCCCTCGACGGCAGGCCCCACGGGATCACCGCCACGCGCATCGACATCGGCAACGCCGCCACGGGGCTGCTCGCCGGATTCGGCGCGTCGACGGGGGCGCTGCAGGCCGACGGCTCCCGCATCGCCGAACCGACGTTCCCCGCCGCGGAAGCCGCCCGCGCGTTCGTCTACGCCGCATCGCTGCCCCCGACCGCGGTCGTCGACCAGCTGACGGTCACCGCCGCGGGAATGCCGTTCGCCGGAAGGGGATGAGCCGGCCATGAATGCCGCTGACGTGGAGGTTTCCGGGGCGAATCGGTTCTCGGACATCGGCTGGGTATCATCTGGATACGCCCGGGATGCCGGATCGGCCGGGGCAGTGCACGGCACTCACGAGCCCATTTCCGGCATCCCGCAAGGTCAAGTGCGGGAAGGCGGTGAACGGGTCCGATGACCTCGGAAGGCGACGAATGCGTCCGCGGCCGACGAGGCCCCTTCAACGGCCGCCCCGCCACGGCCCCCGATTTCCTGCTCTCCCGCAGCCACGGCTCCGTGCGCACCCAGGGGGCGCTGGCCACCTACACCGACCCGTGGCTGGCCGCCGAGCGGCTGCGCCGCGGCGAGCACCAGATGGTCGTCGGCGCCATCCCGTTCAATCCGGAACATCCCGCCGCGCTGACCGTCCCGCGCGACATCATCCGCTCCGAACAGCCGCTGGAGCCGCCCGCCCACTACCGGTGGAACGCGCCGCAGATGAAGGCGCGGATCCTGGGCCACGACCCCGCGCCCGAGGAGCACCTCGAGCGCATCGACGCCGCCATCCGCACCATCAAGGTCTCCGGGCTGGAGAAGATCGTCCTCGCCCGCGCCATCGACCTGGCCATCGACCCGGCCATCGACCCGCTGCAGCTGTCCGCCCGGCTCATCGACCAATCGCCCAACCGCGACGGCTTCGTCGTCGACCTGGGCCCCGCCGGCGGGCGCTTCACCGGACGGATGCTGGTGGGCTCCTCCCCCGAGATGCTGGTCCGCCGCCGCGGGCGCATCGTCGAGGCCTTCCCCCTGGCCGGCTCCGCGCCCCGTTCCCGCGATCGCGCCGCCGACGAGGCCGCCGCCGCGAAACTCACGGCCTCGCGCAAGAACAACGAGGAGCACGAGTTCGTCGTCGACGACATCGCCGACAACCTCGACCCGCTGTGCTCGCACCTCGACGTCCCCCTCGAACCGCAGCTGCTGAGCACCTCCGAGATGTGGCACCTGGGCACCTTCATCCGCGGCGAGCTTAAGGACCCCGTCATCTCCGCGCTCGACCTGGCGCTGCTGGTCCACCCCACCCCGGCCATCTGCGGCACCCCCACCGAATCGGCCATGAGCGTCATCGAGGCCGTCGAATCCGACCGCGGCTTCTACGCCGGCTGCGTCGGCTGGTGCGACTCCGACGGCGACGGCGAATTCGTCGTGTCCATCCGCTGCGCCGAAATCGACTCCGCCGGCACCGACGCCCGCCTGTGGGCCGGCGGCGGCATCGTCGCCGATTCCAACCCCGAGGAAGAACTCGCCGAGACCACGGCGAAGCTGCGCACCGTCCTGCGCGCCTTCGGGCTCTGACGCGCGAAAACCCCTCCCCGACCTCGAAGGTCCGGGAGGGGTTCGTCGTGAAGCGGGAAGTTACGCGCGCTCGACCGGGTTGGCCAGGCGGCCGATGCCCGGGATCTCGATCTCGATGCGGTCGCCCGGGAACATCGCGGCGGTGCCGGCCGGGGAGCCGGTGCAGATGACGTCGCCCGGCAGCAGGGTGATCGACGCGGTGAGGAACTCGATGATCTCCGGGATCGACATGATCATCTGGTTGGAGTTCGAGTCCTGCTTGGTCTCGGTGGTGCCGTTCTGCGTCAGGTGCGCCTTGATCGGCAGGTCCTCGTAGTCCAGCTCGGTCTGGATCCACGGGCCCAGCGGGCAGAAGGTGTCGATGCCCTTCGCGCGCGCCCACTGGCCGTCGGCGAACTGCAGGTCGCGCGACGAAACGTCGTTGACGATGGTGTAGCCGAAGATGACCGACTCGGCGTCGGCGGCCTTGACGTTCTTGCACGGCTTGCCGATCACGATGGCCAGCTCGCCCTCGAACTCCACCTTCGTGGCGAAGTCCGGGATGCGGATGGGGGCCTCGGGGCCGATGACGGCCGTCGGCGGCTTGAGGAACATCGTCGGCGGCAGCGACTCGCCGGAGGTCTTGAAGACCTCCTTGACGTGGTCCGCGTAGTTGCGGCCGATGGCGACCACCTTCGACGGCAGCATCGGCGCGAGCAGGCGCACGTCGGCGAGCGGCCACGAGCGGCCGGTCTTGGTCACCTCGCCGAACGGGTGGCCTTCGATTTCGTGCAGCTGGACACCGTCATCTTCGCCCTCGACGAGCGCGAAGCACATGCCCTCGGGGTGGGCGATTCGAGCAATACGCATGCGGGACAGGTTACATGGCGCCCCGCGCGCGGGCGTGATCGGCCCCACTTTCCCGGGCACCCCCGCGCCTCCCCGCGGCTCCCCCGCGACTACCTCGGCAGGCCCGCGGCGTTCTGCGCCAGCCACAGCTCCGCCCCCGCCAGGGCGTCGGTGAGCGCGTGGTGGGCCTTGTACGGCGGCAGCCCGTAGCGTTCGCGGCACGTCCACAGGCGCAGCTCGTCGCGCCGGGGTTCGCGGTCCGCGGCCTGGTATTTCAGGTATTCGCGCTGCATGGTGTCGGCGACGTCGACCTTGAGGCCCGCGCCGAAATGCTTGCGGCAGGCCCTGTCCAGGAACCCCGTCTCCAGCTTGGCGAAGTGCGCCAGCAGCTTCCGCCCCGCCAGCGCGCGGAGCACCATTTCCATGGCTTCCCGCGGCTCAACGCCCGCGGCGACGTCGTCGTCGGTGAGCCCGTGCAGCGTGGCCGACGCGCCGACGGACGCCTCCCCCTCCGCGCCGCGCAGGATGACGTGGCCGGCGCCGCCGAGGATGATCTCGTCGCCGTCGACCGGCACCCAGCCGATGGACAGCAGGCGGTCCTTGTTCGGGTCCAACCCCGTGGTCTCCACGTCGACCGCCAGCCAGCGGTCGTCGCGGGTGGGTGCGGCGTAGAACTCGGCCAATGCGCCCGTCGCCTTGCGACGGCCACCGCCGAGCATCGAATCGAAGATTCCCATGTCGCCCGCCCCGTCACGACATCTGACTGATGGGGTACTTCGTCGCCAGCGACTGCTGGAGACGGCGGATCACGCCGAAGGCGTCGCGCAGGTGCTCGCGCTCGAGGCGGGAGAGCTCCTTCGGGTTGACGTGGTTGTCCGGCTCGCCGCCCGCGTTGACGGCCGCGCGCTGGTGGCCGAGCTGGACGGTGGCCAGGAAGTCGAAGGCGTCGCGCAGGTCGTCGGCTCCCTGCCGGCTGACCGCGCCGGCGCCGACGGCGGCGTTGAGGCGTTCGCGGGTGCCGATTTGCGGCAGCCCGGAGGCGACGGCGAACAGCCGGGCCATCTGCACGACGGTGGCCAGGCCGCCCTTCTTGATGTCCAGGGTGTTCTCGTGGCTGCCGCCCTTTTCCAGCACCAGGCCCCGGAAGAAGCCCAGCGGCGGTTCCCTGTGGGCGGCGAGCTTGGCCAGGTGGGCATGCAGGCGCTTGGAGCCTTCCGCGATGGGCACGTAGGTCGCGCGCAGCTCCTCGACCAGCTCGTCTTCGCCGTGGATGCCGCGGATGTCGAAGAAGGTCTGCGCGTGCAGCAGCGCATCCGGGTCGGGCCGGGTGATCCACTGGTGGAACACCGTCTTCCACCGCGACAGGCTCATGCGCCAGTCCGGGTTGGAGGCCATCATGTCGCCGGGGCACAGCGGGTAGCCGCACTCCGCCAGTGCGCCGCAGACGAACTCGGAGATGTTCCGGAAGTACTCGCCGTGGGTGGCTTCGTCGTAGGAGTCGTCGATGATCAGGGCGTTGTCCTGGTCGGACGCCATGCCCATCTCGCGGCGCCCCTGCGAACCGAGCACGACGAAGGAGTACGGCACCGGCGGGGCGCCGAATTCGTCCTCCGCCATGTCCAGCAGGCGCCGGGTGACGGCGTCGGCGGTGACGGTGAGCAGGCGGGAGATCTCGTCGGCGGAGACGCCGCGGTCGACGAAGCGGCTGACCACCCGCCGGGAGTTCGCGGCGACCTCGGCGATCTCGGCGACCGTCTTCTTCCGAGCCAGGGTCGCCGTGGCGTACACCGGGTCGGTGTGCAGCGTGCGCAACAGGTCGCCGATGACGATCATGCCCACCACGCCGGAGTCGTCGGACACCGGCAGGTGGTGGTAGCCGCGCTCCGCCATGAGCAGCATGGCCTCGAACGCCAGCATGGAGGGGTCCACGGTGACGGGGTTGGGCGTCATCGCGTCGGCGATGGCGATGTCCGGGCCGTGGCCGGCGGCGAGCACCCGCCGCCGCAGATCGCGGTCGGTGAGGATGCCGGTCAGGTCGCCGTCGTCGATGATGAGCAGCGAGGAGACGTTGCGCTCGGTCATCAGCTTCGCCCCGTCGCCGATGGTGGCGCCGGAGCCGATGTGCACGGGCGGGCCGGCCATGAGGTCGGCGACGCGGGTGCGCAGCGCATCGGAGGACGCGGAGCTGCGCAGGTCGGAGGCCACCGCGCGGATGCGGGCGTTCTCTCCGCCGAAGTGGCGGCTGACCTGGGGGTAGCGGCCCATCAGGTCGTCGAAGACCTCCTCCGGGAACACCAGCAGCAGGGTGTCCTCCACCGCCGTCATGGTGTACAGCGACGGCTCGTGGGACAGCATCGTGGAGTAGCCCATCGCGGCGCCGTCGTCGCGGCGGTCGAGCAGCGTGCCGGAGGCGTCGAAGACGTCGACGAGGCCGGAGCGGACCACGTACAGCGCGTCGCTGCTGCGCCCGGCCGCGATGATCTCCTGCCCGCGCCGCGCGTAGCGCATGGTCAGCCGACGGGGAAGCGCGTTGAGCTCGTCCTCCGGCAGCTCCGAAAACGGCGGGGTCTGGCGCAGGAATTCGCGGATTTCGTCGAGCTCGACGGACATTGGGGCCTCCCGGGGCTCCCGCCGGGCGTTTTCCGCCCGGACGACGGCATTTTCCCCAGAGTATCGAACACCGCTGCTAGGTTGGCCCCATGTTCAGCCGACGCAGCCACACCGGTCCCCGGGACACCCCCGAACCCGCCCCCGCGGCGGAGGATCGGCTCGACGAGATCCCCTCGGACGACGTCGAGCTGATGCATTCCCTGCGGTCCCGGCTTTTCGACGGGATGGCCGACGAGACCCGCGACGGCACGTTCTCCTACTCCCGCCGCATCGGCCCGCTCGTGGAGGTGATGTGCAGGGATTCCCCCACCCACGTCACCACGCTGACCGACGCCCACCTCGAGGGCCGCGACCTGGAGCTGCTCTTCGCGGCCGCCCGGAAGAACACCGAAGTCGAGCCGTCGGACCTCAGCTCCGTCGACGTCGAGGGCGGAGGGCCGATGTGGCTGCTGGAGGGGGACCACTTCTTCGTCTCCTCGCAGCTGCCGTCGCTGCCGGCGCGGATCGCCGAGCGGGCCGGCGTGCCCGCCGTCGGCGAGGGCGTGCTCGCCGTCGCCCCGCGCCGGGGTTCCCTGGTCGGGGTGCCGCTCATCGACGAGGACTCGCTGAAGGGCGTGGGCATGCTCTTCGATTTCCTGGACCGCTTCGGCGACGAGACGGGGTTCGGGGGGCTGTATTACATCCATGACCCGGAGGTGTCGTCGGTGGCGTCGGGAAGCGGATTCAGCGACGGGCCGCTCGTGCAGAACGTCCGCGGCCCGGACGGCCCCGGCGGCAAGCCGTCCGTCGTCGTCGACGGCCCCTTCGAGGACGCGATGATGCGCGCGGGCCTGATCAACCCCGGCGGTCCCGCGGGCGGCGATGCGGGGCCGGGGCAGGGCGAACGGTGACGCCCGGCGGCGTCGCAAAGCCTGCCCTGTGAGATCGATCACGGCTATGGTGGGTGCATGAACACGCAGAACCCCGCCCGCCCCCTGGAATCCCACATTCTCACGGCATTCGACGCGATGGCCGCGATCGTCGGCGGCATGGACGACGAGCAGGCGAACGCCCGCCCGGACATCCCCGGCGTGAACTCGCCGCTGGTGCTGCTGCGCCACGTCGGCGGGTCGGCCAGATACTGGCTCGACCACGTGTGCCTGGGCAACGAGGACGTCCGCGACCGCAGCGACGAGTTCTCGGCCTCCGGCCCCGTCGCCGAGGAGATGGAGCGCCACGCCGCGCAGCGCGAGGTCATCGTCGCCGCGCTGGAGAAGCTCCGCGACGCCGACCCGCAGGACCCGCCCGCCGCTCCCCCGACCGACAAGGAGCGCTGGTGGCTGCCGACGATCGGCGGCGTGATGGTGCACGTCTACAACGAGTGCGCCCAGCACCTCGGCCACCTGGAGATCACCCGCGACGCGCTCGCGGCCGGCCTGCCCCGCGCCGGCCAGAAGCGCTCGGTGCTGGACCTGATCATCGACGAGCTCGACCGCCAGGGCCACCCCGCCGACGCCATCGAACCCGACGAGTACTACGGCGGGCACGTCATCACCACCACCGACGGCAAGCAGCTGGGCACCGTCGACATCGAGGCCGCGTGCATCCGCGTCTCCGACGGCGTCGCCGGCCCGGAACGTTCGCAGCGCCGCCGGTGGGTGGTCCGCGAGCAGCTCATCGCGCTGCTCGAGGACTAGCGGGCCGGCGCCCGCCGCGCGCCTACATGTTCTCGGCGCCGCGGGCGGCTTCGACCAGCCCCTGGACGGTCTTCCGGATCGACGACGGGATCCGTTCATCGTCCAGGTTCAGGAACCCCTGGACGATGAGGTCGCGGGACTCGGACTCCGTCAGGCCGGTGGACATGAGGTAATCCATCTTCTCGTCGTCGATCATGCCGACCGACGCCTCGTGGGACAACTGCGCCCGCGCCACCCCGGCGTCGAGCGCCGGAATGGACTCGACCCGGCCGCCGGCCCGCAGCATCAGGCCGTCGCACTCGAGGAACCCGCGGGTGTCGCCGCTGGTCGCCTGGAGGACGTTGTGGTTGCGGATCGTGCCGCCGTCGGAAACCATGCGGGACACCTGCTCGGCTCGGGCCTCCGGGCCGGCGAGGGTGATGGCCGTGTCGAGGACGCGCTCCGACCCGCCCGTGGCCAGGATGATCGAATGGTTCACGCACGATGAACCGGCGCCCACCTCGGTGCGGGAGTCCGAGCGGCAGCGGCGCAGCGGCCACACCGCGACGGACACGCTGCTGGCCGACGCATTCTCGCCGATCTTGGTGCGGGCATAGGACGTCACGTCCATGTCCGAGCCCCAGCGGTCGACGTCGACGGAACGGACCTGCGCGCCGTCGCCGATGAACGTCTCGGACAGCGACACGTGGTGGCCGCGGGTCAGCGCCGGGGCGACGGCCGCGCCGGACACCATGTCCACGACGGCCCCCTCCCCGATGACGGTGACGTCGTGGATGAACTGGCGCTCCTGCGGGACCGTCATCACGCAGAACGACTGCGACGGCAGGTCCACCGTGGCGCCGGGGCGCACCCAGGTGAACGTGCCCAGCGGCTCCCGGGTCGACTCGAACGCGCGCCGCAGCACCTCGTCCTCGTCGGGGGAGACCAGGCTGAACATCAGGTCCTGCACCCACGGGTATTCCACGAGGGCGCGGGACAGGGGCATGACGACGACGCCGTCGTCGTTGACGTCGAGCGTCCCGTGGGCGTGGTCCACGATGATGCTCGTGCTGGAACGGGTCTCCTCCGGCGCCCAGCCGACCGGCGAGAGCAGTTCGGGGGTGGCCGTGGCGGCGCCGAGCGGCACCCTGTTGGCGCTGAGATCGGTGCTCATGATCGCGATTCCTTTCGTTGCTCCGGCGGTGCCGGATCAGGCGCGCGCCGGCGCGTAGCCGTCGCGGCGAATTCGTTCGAACATTTCGTGTGCGTCGCCCGACTCGACGATGCGCCCGTCGATCATCAGGTGCGCGGTAGTCGCCTCGACGCCGTCGAGGATGAAGCCCGTGTGCGTGATGATGATCGCCGCACGGTCCCGGCCCCCGGCGTCGGGCTTCGACAGGAGGTCATCGATGACCTCGGCGACGATGCCGACCTGCTCCAGGTCGACCCCGGATTCCGGTTCGTCGAAGAGGCACAGCGACGGGCCCTGGACCCCGAGCTTGGCGACCTCCCACCGCTTGACTTCGCCGCCGGAGAACCCGCGGTTGACTTCGCGGTCCAGCAGGTGGTCCACGCCCAGGTCCGCGATGAAGGGATGGTCCTCGGCATCTGCCCCGACGCCGTGCTCGTCGAGCGTCTGGACGAGCCGGCGGGCGGTGACGCCGGTCAGGCTCGGCGGGCGCTGGAAGGCCATGCCGATTCCCGCGCGGGCCCGTTCGTCGATGGACATGTCGGCGAGGTCGCGGCCCAGCAGCGTCGCGGTGCCGGCGACGATGCGGAACGGCCGCACCCCCATGAGGCCGCAGAGGAGCGACGACTTCCCGGAGCCGTTGGGGCCGATCAGGATGTGCCTCTCCCCTTCGTTGACCGTCAGGTCGATGTCGCGGCAAATGACGTCGTCGCCCGCGGCGATGGCGACGCCTTCGAGTTCGAGAATGGGATTGCCGGTCATGCCGGTCCTCCTTGCTTCCGTGCCCCGGATGCCGGGGCGGGCGAATTAGCGTGGGCTACTGCCCTAAGGATAGGCGCACCTCATGGGAAGCGTCGCCAAGCCGCACCCGCGCATACCCCCACGGGCAAAGGTCCGGCCGCCCGCGAATACTTGAATAACCATATGACCTAAGGCTAGCCTTACCTGTCGTGCGGATCCGTCCGCTCCCCATCCGGCAACCGATCCCAAAGGAATCCGATGATCTCGTTTCTCCTCCGAACCCAGGGCCGCGGCGTGGCCGCCGAAGGCATCGCCGAAGTGCCGTCCGGCACCGATGAAGCGATCCGGCTCCTCCGCCGGCGCCGGGGTCCGGTGATCGTCGGCGCGCTACCGTTCCATCACGGCGACGCACCAGCACTCTTCGCGCCCGAGACATTCCGGGCCGCCCCACCGCCCCGACCGGGGGTCCCGCCCCGGGTGACGGGATGGCGGGAAATCCCCGACAGGAACGAACACACGCGGCGCGTGCGCGAGGCCGTGGACCTGATCAGGGACGGATACGCGGAAAAGCTCGTGCTGTCGCGCGCCCTCGTGCTCGACCTCGAATCCCGCCCCGATCCCGCCGCATTGGCGGACGCGTTCGCCGCGGGCGGCGGCAACGCGTACCTCGCCCTGCTCACGCCCTCCGGGCCCGAATCCGATGCGGCCCATTTGGTCGGTTCCAGCCCGGAACTGCTCATCCGCAAGCGCGGGTCCATCATCTCGTCGCATCCCCTCGCCGGAACGGCGCCCCGGTGCGCGGACCCCGTCAAGGACCATGCCCGCGCCACGGAGCTGATGCTCTCGCAGAAGGACCGCGCCGAGCACGCCGTCGTTACCGACGCGATCAAGCGCGCGCTGTCGCCGCTGTGCCTGGAACTCCATGTGCCGGACCGCCCTTCGCTGATGAAGACCGAGCACACCTGGCACCTCGGCACCCCGATCTCCGGCATCCTCAGGGACCCCTCGTGCACCTCCCTCGAGCTCGCGGAACTGCTGCACCCGACGCCCGCCGTCGGAGGGCACCCCGCCGCCGAGGCGCTCCGCTACCTGCGAAAGCACGAGCCGGACCGGGGCTTCTACGCCGGGGCGGTCGGATGGTCCCGGGCCAACGGGGACGGCGAATGGAGGGTCGCCATCCGCGGTGCCCTGCTCCGCGGCCGGCGGGTGACCGCGCATGCCGGCGGCGGCATAGTCGCCGATTCCGTCCCCGCCGACGAAACCGCCGAAACGACCGCCAAGTTCGGCCCGGTCACCGACGTGTTCCGGCTCGGCCCGGAATGGGCGGCCGCCTCCGCAACCGGCGAACCCGCGACCTCGGGTGCCGCGCAGTGAACGATCCCGCCGCAATCCTGCCCCGGCTCCGCGAAGTCCCCGCCGACGCCGTGCTCGCCGAACGCCCCCCGCTGCCCGACATGCCGCCCCCCTTCGGGCTCCGGCCAGTCGACCCCGACTCCGGGGACCCCGAACTGATCGCCGGGTGGATGGCCCTGCCCCACCTCGTCGCCGCCTGGGAGCAGGACTGGGGCCCCGACCGGTGGCGCGCGGACGCACGCGCGCGGCTCGACGGCACCTATTCGATGCCGGCGATCATCCGGTACGAGGACCGCGACGTCGGGTACCTCGAGGTCTACCGCCCCATGCGGGACGAAATCGGCGTCCTGTACGGGGCATCCCCCCATGACCTCGGCTACCACATCGCGATCGGGCGCCCGGAGCTGACCGGGCGGGGCATCTTCGGCCGGTTCATGGCCGAACTCGGCCCGGCGATGCTGCGCAGCGACCCGGAGTGCGAAAAGCTCGCGGTGGAACCCGACTACCGGAACACCGTGGTCCACAAGATCCTGCGCGGCGCCGGGTGGCGCGACGAAGGGGAATTCGACGCCCGGCCCGACCGCAGGATCAGGCTGTTCACCTACGAACGGGGCACTGGCCGATGACGGCCGCGGCGCCGCCGGAGGGCGGCCACGGCGTGCGCACCCGCGGCGACGGCCCGCCCGTCGTCCTGGTCATGGGCCGCGGGCACGGCGGGCGCGTGTGGGAGCTGCACCAGGTGCCGGCGCTGGTGCGGGCGGGATACCGCGTCACCGTGTTCGACAACCGCGGCTCCGGGGTCTCCGCCGGCCACTCCATCCCCTTCACCCTCGACGACATGGTCGCGGATCTCGCCGGCATCATCGAGTCCGAGCACGGGCAGCCGGCCTTCGTGGTGGGCACGTCGTTGGGCGCCCGGATCTGCCAGGAACTCGCCCTGTCGCGCCCGGATCTGGTGCGCGGGGCGGTGTTCGCCGCCGGCCACGCCCGCCAGACGCCGGCCCAACTGGCCATGTCCCGGCATTCCGCGGACGCGGATGCCACGCTGCGGGCGGAACACCCCGAGTTCGCGGCCGCGGCGGAGGTGTCCCGCAACCTGTCGGCGTCGACGCTTCTCGACGACGTCGGGTGCCGCGATTGGATGGACATCGTCCGCCACGCCCCCGCGCCCGGCTACGGCGCCCGCCTGCAGGCGATGGTCGATGACGGCCGGGACCGCAGGGAGGCCTACGGGCGGATCACGGCGCGTTGCCTGGCCCTCGCCTACGCCGATGACGCCGTGATTCCACCCGCCCAGGTCCGCGAAGTCGCCGACTCCATCCCGCGGTGCGGGTACGTCGAGCTTCCGCGGACCGGGCACTGGGGGTACTTGGAGCGGCCCGAGGCGTTCAATGCCCTGCTGCTCGGTTTCCTCCGCCTCGGCGGCGGGTGACCCGGGCCCGGGTCACCGGCCGCCGGTCCGCTGATTGCCCTTGTCCACCTTTCCCACCGCGGTGAACGGGAACTCGTCGACGAGGTCGATCACATCGGGAATCGAGAACGAGGCCAGCCCGTGGCGCCGCAGATGCATTCGCAGTTGCGCCGGGGTGGGGCACTGCCCCTCCTCCCGCGACCGGGGGATGACCAGCGCCCGGATCTTCTCGCCCAGCACCTCGTCCGGGATGCCGACCACCGAGGCGTCGTGGACCCCCGGGTGCGTGAGCAGGCCGTTTTCGACCAGCTCGGGGGCGATCTTCTCCCCTCCCCGATTGATGATGTCCTTCGAGCGGCCGGTGACGGTGATGTTGCCCCGCTCGTCCACCCGCACCAGGTCCCCGGTGCGGTAGAAGCCGTCGTCCGTGAAGCTGCGGCGGTTGTGGTCGGGGGCCCGGTAGTAGCCGCGGATGGTGTACGGGCCACGCGTCAGCAGATGGCCTTCCGTTCCCG
Organism: Corynebacterium hansenii; assembly: GCF_030408795.1. Lineage (NCBI taxonomy): Bacteria > Bacillati > Actinomycetota > Actinomycetes > Mycobacteriales > Corynebacteriaceae > Corynebacterium > Corynebacterium hansenii. The sequence continues at coordinate 1,185,328 of NZ_CP047211.1, read as the reverse complement.
CGGGCACCGGCTCCCCGCCGTCGTCCACGACGAGCACTTCATCGGCCGGCGAAACCGGCCGCCCCTGGGTCTTTTCCACGACCTCGTCGGGGTCGTCGAGGCGGGTGTAATTCAACAGCCCCTCGGCCATGCCGAAGACCTGCTGCAGCCGGCAGCCCAGCTCCGGCGTCACCCGGCGCGCCGCCGCCTCGGACAGCTTCGCGCCCCCGACCCACACCGTCCGCAGCGAGGACAGGTCCGAGCCCGCCAGGTCCAGCGAATTGAGCCATGCCAGCAACAGCGGCGGAACCAGAGCCACGTGGGTGACTCGGTGGCGGCCGACGAGCTCCAGGCACGTCGCGGGCGACGGGTCCGGGGCCATCACGATTTCCGCGCCCACCTGCATCGCGCCGAGGATCCCGGGGGCGCTGAGCGTGAAGTTGTGGGTGCACGGCAACGCGATCATCATGACGTCGCCCTTGCGCAGCCGGCACACGTCGACGCTCTCCCGCACGGAGTACAGGTAGTCGTCGTGCGTGCGCGGGATCAGCTTCGGCGCCCCGGTGGTACCTCCGGACAGCAGCATCAGCGCCATCGAGGACGGCGGCGCCTCATGAGGTGCCTCGACCCCGTCTCCGCACGCCCGCCACGCCCTCGCCCCGGGCGCGCCGACGGCCGCGACGCGGAGATCGCCGACTTCCCCGGCCACCGTCTCGGCGATGGCCAGGGGGTCGGTCATGCCCTTCCGCTCCTCCGTGACCAGCAGCCGCGCGCCGGAGTGCCGTGCGACGTGGACGAGTTCGGCGCGCCCGTGGGCGGCCAGCGCCAGCACCGGTACCGCGCCGACCCGCAGGATGGCGCAGAAGACCTCGACGAAGGCGATGGTGTTCGGCATGTAGATCAACACCCGGTCCCCCGGGGCGATGCCGCTCTCGCGAAGCCATTGCGCGGCGCGATCCGCCGATTCGATCAACTGCCGGTAGGTGAGCGTGCCGGATTCGTCCGTCACGCAGGGGGCGTCGCCGTGCTCGGCGCAGACGCGGCCGATGAACCCCGGCAGCGTCTCCCCGGTCCAGTACCCCGCCTCCCGGTAGGCGCGCGCGACGTCGGCCGGGTATTCCACCATGTCGGGGTACCCGCCGGCCTCCGTCTCCGTCGCGTTCCTGTCATCGTTGTCCATCAATCTCGTCCTTTCTCGGTCATCATTGCGACTACGTCGTCGAGGGAGGCGCCGGAGAGGATGCCCGCGATCGGCACCTCCGCACCCGTCGCCGAAGTGATGCGGTTGCATGCGTCGAGGGCCTGGACCGAGTCCAGCCCCAGGGAAACCAGGGGCACGGTCGGGTCGGGGTCGTCGCCTTCGGCGTACCCGAGGGTCTCCAGCAGCACCGACCGGGCGATCGCCCCCGCTCCGGCGGAGGCTCCTGGCGCCGGGGCGGTTTCGGCCGCCGCCGGTTCCCCGTCCTTCACCGGTGTTTCCGGGGCAGGCGCCCCCGCGATGCGCGCGAACAGCCCGGGCATTCCCCGGAGTGCGTGGACCGCCGCCACCTTGCGCCAATCGCCCGAGGCGACCGTGGCCATCGCGTCATCGCCGCCGAACAGCCCGAGCGCGGCATCGACGGCCGCATCCGGGTCCATCGGGCGAAGGCCGATGGCCTCGATCTCGCCGATCGCCCCGTCGTTGTCGGCCCCGACCCCGTGCCACAGGCCCCACCGGATGGCGAGGGCGTCCACCCCGTTTTCGCGGGCCCGGGCCGCCTCGACTTCGAGGAGCCGGTTGACGGCGGCATAGGCGGCGTGGCCCCGACCCCCGATTCCCGCGGACAGCGACGAGCAGGCCAGCACCCGGTCCCCGGGGCGGGCCAGCTCCGCCACGACGGCGGCCAGCGATCCCCGCTTGGCGGCGTCCGCGCGGTGCCAGGCGCCGGCATCCGCGGCACCGTCGTCCGCGGCGGCCGATTCGGCGGAGGCGTAATCGACGGTGCAGTGGACGATCAGGCGCGGGCCGGCGGAGCCCAGGTCCGCGGCCAGCCGGGCGAGCTGCGCCCGATCGGTCGCGTCGCAGCGCACGTGGCGGACGGCGGCGGTTCCCCCGTCCGCCAGCCCGGCGATCTCGGCCGCGACCGCCGCCGACGGTGCACTGCGGGACACGAGCACCACGTCGGCGGCCCCGAGGGCGACGCACCGGGCCGCGAAGGCCCTGCCGACGGGTCCGGTGCCCCCGATGATCACCACGGTGGGCGGAGCGTCGGGCGTGCCGGCGGAAATCGGGACGAACCGGCGTCCCAGAAGCTCCCGGCCCCGGACGGCGATTTCCGGTTCCCCCGTGGCGTGGAGGGCCCTGATCACCGATCGGGCGGTCTCGGCGGGGTCGTCGTCCGGTTCGACGTCGATGCGCATCGGTCCCGGGCCGGTCGCGGCGCCGATGCAGCGCATCATGGCCGCCGCCGCGGCGTGCCCCGCGTCGACCCGTCCCGGTGCCACGTCTCCGGCGGATTCCCCGCCCCGCGTGACCAGGCACGCGACGCCGGCCGTGCCCGCGGCATCGGCGACGTCCGCGAGGAACGCCGCCATGGCCTCCGCCGGTTCGTCTCCGGTCCCGCCGTCGGGCGGCATCACCAGGATGCGTCCCGCGGCGGCCGGCTCATCGACGATCCGGTCGCCGAAGCGGGCCGCCGCGGCCGCCAATTCGGCGCGGAAGGCGTCATCCGCGCCGACGATGCACAGGGAGTCCGGTGCGGCGAGCTCTCCTTCGCCGAGGGCGGACCATCGTTCCGAGAAAACGAGCGGCGGTTCTCCCGCCCGCGTCAACGGATTCTGAACCGGGGCCGGAGTCGGGGCCGGACGCGCGGGCACGCCGCCGCCCGGGACCGTGGCGTCCGGTCCCGGTGCCCAGTACTCCGCCCGTTCCCAGACGGTGGCGGGGAAACCCCACGGCACGGCCCCGGGCGGCGTCCCGTCCGGCGCGTCCAGGCCCCGATGCACCGCGCGGACGGCGGCGAGGGACCCGAGGAAGCCGGAGAGGTCGCCGTCATCCCGGCGCAACGTCCCGATGTTGACGGCGCCCGGGCCGCCGGCCCCGCCGATTCCCGCGAGGATCCCGTTGATCGACAATTGGAGGGTGGGATGCTCGGAGGCCTCGATGAACACGTCGGCGCCGGCTTCGGCGGCCCGTTCGACCGCGAGATCGAAGCGGACCCGGTTGCGCAGGTTCCAGTACCAGTACGTCGCCGGGTCGAGGTCGGGGGTGATCGGCCCGCCCAGCGCACCGCCGAAACAGGGGATCGCCGCCGGATCGAAGCGCGGCTCATCCAGGTCATCGAGCAGCCCCAGGAAATCGTCCCGGAAGGCGCCGACGAGCGAAGTGTGGGCCGGGTAGTCGACCCGGATGCGGCGGGCGAACACGCCCCGGTCGGCCATGTCGCCGACGATGCCGTCGATGGCGGGGGTCTCTCCGGCGATGGCGTGGATGCCCGGAGCGTTGACCACGGACAGTTCCGCCCATCCGACCTGCCGGGCCAGGGCCGCCTCGACGGTGTCGCGGTCCGCGCCGATCACCGCCATCGCGTTGTCGGCGGACAACCGCCCGTCGGCGATGAGGTCGTGGACCAGCCGCGCCCGCGACCCGACGACCCTGACGGCGTCGCGCGCCCCGATCAGCCCGGCGACCCGCGCGGCGGCGATCTCCCCCTGGCTATGCCCGATGGTCATGTCCGGTTCCACCCCGTGCTCGCGCCAGAGTTCGGCGAGCCCGATCATGTGCACGAACAGGGCGGGCTGCACGACGCGGATGTCGTCGCCGTGTTCGGGTTCCAGCAGGTACCTGCCGGGGCGGAACCCGAAGATCTCGTCGAAAAGCAGGTCGTATTCGGCGACCGTCGCGCGGTACCCGGGCGACGCGGAGTGCGCCAGCAGCCCCATGCCGGGGCGCTGGGACCCCTGTCCCGGGAACACCATCGCGATGGTTCGGGCGGAGGCTTCGCCGGCCGCGGTTTTCCCGGCGGCGCGGCCCTGCGCCAGCGCGTCCAGGTTCTCGAGCAGTTCCGCCCGGTCGGCCGCGACGATGACGGCGCGGAAGCGCCTCCACCCGCGGGTCGCGTCGAGGGCCGCCGCGACGTCGCCGACGGAGACGTCCGGCGACTCCCGCAGGAAGGCGGCGATGGCGGCGGCCTCGCGGGCGACTCCGCCGCGGTGCGCCGACGAGACGACGACCATCGGCGGCGCGCCATCGTGGTGTGCGGTGTTCATCGTGATGCTCCTTCGGTGTCGCCGGGCGCGGAATCGCCCCCGCGTTCGTCCATTTCGATGATCAACTGCGCGTTGGTCCCCGCCATCCCGAAGGAGGACGCCACGGCGCAGCGGCGCCCGTCGCGGGCGGGCCACTCGGCGGATGCCATCGCCGGCCGGAGCCTCGTCTCTTCCCAATCCAATGCCCGCGTCGGCTCCCCGATGTGCGGGCTCCGCGGAATCCGGCCGTGCCATCCCGACAGCAGGACCTTGGCCAGGCCCAGGCCACCGGCGGCGGCCTGGGCGTGGCCCAGGTTGGCCTTGATGGACCCGATGGACGCCGGCGGAGCGCCATCCGGGCCCGGTTGCCCGTAGGTGCCGTGCAGCGCCCGGAGTTCTATGGGATCTCCGACGGCCGTGGCGGTGCCATGGCCCTCGATCATCGTGATGTCCGCCGCGGCCAGGCCGGACACGGCAAGCGCCCTGCGGCACAGCGCCTCCTGGGCCCGCTGGGAAGGCACCGCGAGCGGGGCACCGGAGCCGTTGTGGTTGACCACGGCCGCCCGCACCCGGCCCAGGATCCGCGCGCCCCGGGCCCGGGCGGCGTCCTCCCGTTCCACCACGAACAGGGCCGCCCCCTCCGACCACACGGTCCCCGACGCCCGCGACGAATACGGCCGGCAGCGCCCGTCCGCCGAAATCGCGCCGTTCGCCGAGAATTCGACGAAGGGTGCCGCGGAGCCCATGACGCAGACCCCGCCCGCCAGCGCCCAGTCGCTCTCCCCCGACGCGACGGAGGCGACGGCCGCGGAAATCGCCGCGAGGGACGACGCGCAGGCGGCGTCGACGGTCATCGACGGCCCATGCAGGCCGAGCGCATGCGACACCCGCCCCGACACCGCGGAGAGGGACACGCCGGTCCCCCGGAACCCGGAGAGCTCGTTGACTTCGTCGATGCGCGGGCCGTATTCGGTGTAGGACGCCCCGATGAAGCAGCCGCCCCATTGCCCGGACAGGGACGCCGGGTTCAATCCGGCGTTCTCCAGCGCCTCCCACGCGACCCTCAGCCCGACCCTCTGCTGGGGATCGAGCGCAGGCGCTTCGCGGGGAGCCACCCCGAAGAACGCGGCATCGAACTCCGCGGCATCGTCCAGGAACCCGCCCGAATCGGGCACCGGCGCCCAGCCGGGCCGGTCGCCGAGGGAGAACAGCAGGTCCAACGGCCAGCCGCGGTCCCGGGGCAGGGGGCCGAGCACGTCGCGCCCGGCCTCCAGCATCCGCCACAGGGAGGTCGGCCCGGTCACGCCCCCGGGGGCGGCGACGCCCATTCCGGTGATCACGATGGAGCTCATGGCCGCACCAGTCCCACGATGGCGGCGGCGACGGCCCCGACGCGGTCGTCGATGTAGAAGTGCCCGCCGGGGAACAGCCGCACGTCGCAGCCGCCGCAGGTGTGCCCCGACCAACCGAAGAGGTCGCCGGGCGTGACGTGTTCGTCGTCCTCGCCGCCGAAGGCGCTGATGGGGGCGGCCAGCGGCGCCTCCCCGGCCGTCTCGTAGCGGTCGAAGGCCGCGTAGTCGGCGCGCAGGGCCGGCAGCGCGAGCCGCATGATGTCCGGGTGGCCCAGCACGTCCCCGCCGGTTCCGCGCAGCGCCGCCAGGTGGCGTGCCAGCCCTTCATCGTCGGTGGGATGGGGCGGCAGGTCGGCCACCCGCGACGGCGCCACGGCACCGGAGACGAACAGGCGCCCCACGGCGACCCCCTCCTCCTCGAGGCGGCGCGCCAGCTCGAAGGCGACCATCGACCCCATGCTGTGGCCGAACAGGATGGGCGCCGGGCCGTCGCAAAGCAGGGGGCGCAGCTCGGCGAGCGCGCCGTCCGCGTAGCCGCCGATGGTCTCCGGGGCGGGGTCGGCGATGCGGTCCTGGCGGCCCGGGTACTGCAGCGCGATGACGTCCACCGCCCCCTGCGCCGCTTCCTCGATTGCCGCGGCCAACGGCCGGTAGGCCGCCGCCCCGCCGCCCGCGTGGGGGCAGATCACGAGGGGCGTCGCCCCCCGCACCGCTTCGCGCCCGAAGCGGCGCAGCCAAGCGGATCCGATCTGGGTCTGCATGTTTTTCCTTTCGAAGTGTGTGATTCGGGTCCCGGTCAGGGCCGTCAGCGGAGAATTCCCCCGAGGGCCATGGCATCGAATTCGTCGGGCACGGGCCCGTCCGCGATCGCCGCGTCCGGGGCGTCGGCGATGGCGCGCACGCACCCGAGGAAGAGCTTTTCGATGACCTCCGCCGCGGCGTCGTCGATGACGCCCGCGGCGAAGGTGAACAGGAACCGGGTCCCCGCTCCCCCGATGACGGAGTCCCCGGGGAACACCATCAGCAGCGCCGCGTTGTCCGTGGTGCCGCCCGGGTCGGTGCCGACGTGGCCCAACCCGCAGGACTCCAGGATCGACGCGAGCCGGTCCTGGTGCGGGGGGTAGGACTGGTGCACGAACATGGTGTCGAACAACCGGCGCGCGCCCGTGACGGACAGCGCCCGGGTCATGGGGAAATGGTCGTGGCCCAGCAGCGGCAGGCGCTCGTCGCGCATCTGCGCCAGCGCGCCGGCCCAGGTGCCGGAGGGGTCGACCGACGCCGGGACGGCGACGAGGTTGGCGAAGCAGCCGATGCCCTCCGCCACTCCGGCGATGGAGGGATCCCGCCCGGACACGACCTCCCCGAACACGACGTCGCCCCTGCCGAGGACGATCCCGAGGGTCCGCGCCCACGCCGCCTGGTAGGCGACGGCCGGGGTGACCCCGAGTCGGCGGGTGACCGCGTGGAGCCGGTCCACGACGTCCTGGCCGACCGAGCTCATGCGCGACGACTGACCCGCCCGGGTGGGCGTGGACTCCGGCCCGACCAGCGCCGGGGCGACCCCGCGCAGCCTGGCTTCCCAGGCCCTCCGGGCCTCCGGCCCGTCTTCCGCGATCGCCTCGAGCAGCGCCGGGAACGCCCCGGGGTCGCCGATGCGGCCGGCGCCCGGGTCGGCCCCGATCTCGCGGGCGTATTCGGCGAAGATGGCCACGGGCAGCAGCTGCCCGGTCCAGCCGTCGGTGAGGATGTGGTGGGCCGAGATGAGCACCAGCGTCTCGCCGTCTGCGCCGTCGCCGGGGTGCGCGACCGTGACCCGCAGCAGGGGCGCGGCGGCGAAGTCGAATCCCTCGGCGGCGTCGGCGGCGATGAGGTCGGGGGCCCGGTTCGCGTCGCGGACCCGGCAGCCGAACGCGCCGCAGGGCCTGACGACGCCCACCGGGGTGCCGTCCACCGTGGCCGCGGGTTGGATGCGCAGGTTGGGGAACCGCCGCAGCACGGCGCCGACGGCTCGGCCCAGCGCCGCGGCATCGACGCGGCCGCGCACGCGCAGCGGCGTCTGCACCGCGTATCCCGCGGGATCGCCCGAGGTCAGCGACGAAAGCATCAGCCCTTCCTGCATCGGCGTCAGCGGCAGCACGTCCTCGATCTCGCCGCCCCAGGCGCGGACGTCGGCGTCCGTGATGCCGGGGGCGGTGAAATCGGCGGGTGCGCGCCGGGCATCCCCCGTCGCCGCCGCGGCCGCGATGTCCGCCAGCGCGGCCCCGAGCTCCCGGCCGACGTCCGCGGCGCCGGGTGCGCCGGGCACCTTCGCGGCGACCCTGATGGTCGCGGCCAGCAGCCCGTCCGCGCCGACGTGCGACATCACGTCGATGACGTTGGGCAGCGGCGCCGACGCATCGGCCGCGCCGATGAGGGCGGGGGCTTCCGGGGCGGGCGCGAAGTCCCCTTCCGGGACATCGGAGGCGACGGTCCCGAGGTGGTTCAGGCAGGCGATGGGCCGGGGCGCCGGTCGCCCGCCCAGCCATATGGCGCAGCCGTGGACGTGGACGTCATCGGGCAGGCGCCGGCGGGCCCGGCGCACGGCGTGCACCGCGGCGACGGGGTCGAGGCCGTCGCCGACCTCCACCGCGACGGGGTACGCGGCGGTGAACCATCCCACCGCATCGGGCGGCACCGGTGGCACGGAGCCGGTCGCGTCGCGGCCGTGGGATTCGAGGGTCAGCCCGACCGTGCCGTCGGCGTCGAGGCCCAGCCGGCGCAGCGCCATGGACAGCCCGGCGATGAGCAGGTCCTGCCCGCGGCACCCGAAGGCCCGCTCCACGCCGCCGGCGAGTGCGGCGGACGACGCTTCGGGCATGGTGATCTCCGCGATGTCGACCGTCGCTTCGGTGTCGCGGGCCGGGTCGATGGCCAGCGTCCCCGATGCGTCCGCGGCGATCTTCTCCCAGGCCGCGAGATCTTCGTCGAATTCGCCCGACAGTGTGGCGGCGCGCAGGCGGCGCGCATGGTCCGCGACGGCCGCTTCCGGCCGGCGGTCGGCGGCGGTGTGCTTTGCGACGCCGCGGAGATCGCGGAAGTCGTCGATGAGGGTCTCCCAGGACACCGCGTCGACGACGAGGTGATGGGCGACCAGCACGATGCGGCGCCCGGCGGGAAGTTCGGCCACCGCGCCGGCGAGCATCGTCCCGCGGGCGGGATCGAGCCGGGAGGCGAGCTCCGCGATCAGTTCCCCGACCCCGTCCGCGGCGGCGACCTCCGCCTCCGCCTCCGCCATCGTGAATGGTTCGGCGCCGGCGGACGGCTCCGCGAACATCGGCCATCCGCCGTCGTCGGCCACCGCGCGGGAGAGGACGGGGTGGAGCCCGGCCAGGCGTTGCAGAACCTCCGACAGCCGTTCCGCGCCGAAATCCGCCGGCGCGGTCAGCAGCCGCGCCTGGCACAGGCCACCGCCGCCGGGGGCCGACTCCAGCAGCGCCGCGGCCAACGGATGGACGGGGGCCGGCGCGGCGAATCCCCCGCCGTCCGCCCCGTCGGCGGGATCCGTCGCGGACACCGGCCGCGCGGCGGCGGCCACGGTGCGGACGGTCCCGCCGCCGAGGATGTCGCGCACCTCGGCCTCCCAGCCGCTGCGGCGCAACAGCGAGATCGCGCGGATCGCCGTGATGGAATCGCCCCCGAGCTCGATCAGCCCGGACTGCGCGGTCGGCCGGACATCCTTCCCGATGGCGCGCGCGAACGCATCGGCGACGGCCAGCTCGGCCGCCCCGCGCGGTTCGTCGGCGTCGCCTCCGCCGGCATGTGCGCCCGGGCGTTCCGGCAGGGCCGCGCGGTCGAGTTTCCCGGTCGCGGTCGTGGGGAGGGAATCCACTGCGACGATCGTCCCGGGCACCATGTACGCGGGCAGGGCCCGGGCCAGCTCCGCGAGAATGGCGCGCTCGTCCGGCTTTCCGCCGTCGGCCGCGACCACGTAGCCCACGAGCCGCGCCGGTGCGCCGGTTACCCCGAAGAGCCGGCACGCGCCGGCCGCGACCCCGTGCACCCTGCACAGCGCCGCGTCGATGTCGAGCAGTTCCACCCTGTTGCCCCGGATCTTCACCTGGTCGCCGATGCGGCCGAGGAAGCGCAGCATGCCGTCGGCTCCCCATTTCGCCACGTCGCCGGTGCGGTACAGGGTTCCGCCGGGTTCGAAGGGGTCGTCCACGAAGGCATCCGCGGTGGCGTCCGGGGCCCCGTGATACCCGTGGCCGACCTGCACCCCGCCGATGCACAGCTCGCCGGCCTCGCCGACGGGCAGCTCCCGCAGGTTTTCGTCCAGGACGTGGAGGTCGTTGTTGTCCTCGGCGGCGCCGAGCAGGAAGCCGTCCTCCGGGAAATCATCGCCGTATTCCACCCAGGCGACGTCCATCGCAGTTTCGCTCGGGCCGTAGAGGCCGTGCACGCGGCAGCCGATCTCCGCCCTCGCCCGGCGCGCGAGATCGGTGGGCACCGCTTCGCCGCCGAGCAGCAGGTGGCGCAGCGTCCTCAGCCGCCCGGCCGCGCCCGCCGCGAGCAGCTCGCGCAGCAGGCCGGGCACCAGCGACAGCACCGTGACCCGGTGTTCCTCGATCATCGAGGCAAGGCCCTCGGCGTCCCCCGCCCACCAATCGGCCGGGGGAATCACGGCCGTGCCCCCGGAAGTCAGGGCCAGCAGCACTTCGCCCATGCCCACGTCGAACGAGATCGGCGCCTTGTGCAGCATCCGGATCGGGCCGTCGCCGAAGGTGCGGGCCATCCACTGCAGATGGGACGCGACGCCCCGGTGGTGGTTGACCACTCCCTTGGGCCGGCCCGTCGTCCCCGACGTGTAAATGAGGTAGACCGGGTCGTCGCCGCGGATGGGCCGCGCCGGAACGAATTCGGGCGTTCCGGCTTCCGGCCCCTCCTCATCGATACGCTCCACTTCGACGATCGCGGCCGCCGTGTCCGGCAGCGGGACATCGCCGGCGCGGACGATGGCCGCGGGTGCGGCGTCGTCGAGCATCATCCGGATCCGCTCGGCGGGGTACCGGGGATCCACCGGGACCACCGCCGCGCCCGTGCGGATCACGGCGGCGATCGCGCAGGGCAGCCACGAACCGCGTTCGGCGACGACGGCGACGATCTCGCCGGCGCGCGCCCCCGCCTCCGCGAGCCGCGCGGCCAAGGCCGAGACCCGCGCATCGAACTCGGCGTAGGTGAGAGTGCGGTCCTCCGCGACCACCGCCACCGCATCCGGGGACGCGGCCGACGCCGCGCGGATCATCGCGTCGACGTCGCCGGGCTCGACCGGCACCCGGCGGCCCCGGCCCATCGCGGAGGCGGGCGCGGCGGCCGACTCGATCTCGGCCCGCGCCACCTGCGCCAATTCCTCCGTCGGCACGTCGGCGCCCGCGTTCGACAGCACCGCGGCCAACGCCCGTTGCAGGGCCCGCGCCCCCTCGGCCGACACGGAGTCCAGGCGGTGGGTCATCTGGACCTCCACCCGGCCCGGGTGCATGAACGCCTCCGTGGCCACCGCGTGGAGCGCGGCATCGGCGTGGACCAGCTCCCACGAGGTCTCCGCGCCCGGCAGCCGCGGCCCGGCGATGCCCTCGTGGAGGAAGAGGACGAGCACCGGGAACAGGGTCTCCCCCGCCGCCCGGTCGACCCCCGCGATGGCGGCGATCCGATCGAAGGGGACGGATTTCGCCGACATCGCGCCGGTGATGGACCGTGCGGCCCGCAGCACCAGATCGCCGAACGTCTCCGCTCCCCCGTCCGAGATCCGGATGGGCACCTGGTTGCTGAAGTTGCCGATCAGCTCATCCGCGCCGACGGCCTCCCGGTTGGCCACCGTCGTGCCGGTCACCGTGTCCCGCGCCCCGGTCACCGCGCGCAGCACCAGATGATGCGCCGCGAGGAACACGGCGAACGGGGTCACCGACGACTCCTCCGCGATGGCCGTCAGCGCCCGCGCGGCGTCGTCGGGAAGCACCGCGTCGACCCGTCCACCGGCGTTCGGGGGAGCATCCGCGGCCCCGCCGAGCATCGGCCTCATCTGCGGCACACCGTCCGGGAACACGGAACGCCAATGGTCCTCTCCGGAAGCGTCCGGATGGGTCGCCTCCCATTCCGCGAAGTCGGCGACCTGGACGGCCAACGGCGGGACGGAGCCGTCCCCCTCGGTGGGCCGGCCGGTGCGCAGCCGATACGCGCGGGCGACGTCCCGGGCCAGCACGGGCATGGTCATCCCGTCCCAGGCGATGTGCTGGATCACCATCACCGCATCCACCCGCCCGGGGCCCCGTTCGCAGATGGCCAGGCGCAGCGGCGACTGCGCCGCCAGGTCGAAGGGCCGGCGGACCTGCTCGGCGGCCAGCGCATCGACGGCGGCGTCGCCCGCGTCGCCCGGCGGCATCGCGTGCCGGGTGATCTCCGGTTCGAGGTCGGCGTGGATGCGCTGTTGCAGGGCTCCTTCGTCGTCTGCGTGGTACGTCGTGCGCAGCACTTCGTGCCTGTCGACGAGATCCCCGAAGGCCCCCGCGAGCGCTTCGGCGTCGATGCGGCCCTCGAAGGTGAACTTCAGGCAGAGGTTGTACGACACGTCGTCCGGGTCGAGCGCCGAGGCCAGCCACACCGATTTCTGCGCCGCCGACGCGGGCGCCCGATCCGGCAGCGACCGGGCCGGGCGGTCGGCCACCGTGCCGGATTCGCCGCGGTGCCGGGCCATCAGCCGCCGCACCTCTTCCAGGTCCCTCATCGCGCGTCCTCCCCGCCATCGGCGAACTCCATCAGCATCGCCGCCATCGCGGCGACGTCCCCCGGCGATCGGCCGGACTCGCTCACCCGCGCGGCGATGCCGCGCACCGTCCGCGCCTCGAAAACGTCCGCGACCGAGAACGCCGCGGCGTCGAGAAGCTCGCGGATCTGGGCGGTCAGGGTCGTGGCCAGGATCGAGTTGCCGCCGACGTCGAAGAAATCGTCCGCGGCGGAACAGCCGCCGGCCCCGGTCAGGGCCCCGAACAGGTAGGCCACCGCCGACTCGACCGGACCGTCCGGGGGCTCGGCGACGCCGCGCGGCCCACGGTCGACCAGCGCGGACACGGCGGCCCGGTCCTTCTTGCCGTTGGCGGTCACGGGCAGCTCCTCGATGACGGCGATCGCATCCGGGATCATGTACTCCGGCACGATCCCCGCCAGCGCCGCGCGCGCCTCGGCGCCGGTGGGCACACGCCCGGCATCCGGCGCCGGCACGATCGCCGCGACGATCGCGCCATCGGCCCCGGTCGCCGCGGCACCGGAAACCCCGGGCAGAGATTCGAGCGCCGCCTCCACCTCGCCCAGCTCGACGCGGTAGCCGCGGATCTTCAGCTGACCGTCGGCGCGGCCGATGAACTCCACGCGCCCGTCGGGCAGCACGCGGCCCAGATCGCCCGTGCGATACCAATCCACGGAACCGGACCGGATGAACTTCCGGGCGGTCAATTCCGGCATGCCGCGGTAGCCCCGCGCGACGGCGGCGCCGCCGATCCACACTTCGCCGATCACGTGATCGGGGCATTCCTCGCCGCGTTCGTTCACCACCTTCAGCTGGACCCCGTCCAGAGGCAGCCCGTACGGGACCGACGCGAAGTCGTCCGGGTAATCGGGCCCCACCTCCTCGCGGGTGGAGTGGATCGCCGCTTCGGTGGCGCCGCCCATGGCGATGAACCGGAGCCCCGGGACGCGCCTCGACAGGGCGCGGCCCAACGACGGCGGCACCCGGTCACCTCCGGTGAGGATCAGCCGGACGCCCGCCAGCTCGTCGTCCGACGCGATGTCGTGGAGCATCCCCACCAGCCCGGGCGCGGCATTGACGACGGTGACGGAGTGCTCGCGGATCAGACGCGCCCATTCCGCCGCGTCGCGGGTCGACTCCTCGCCGACGAGCACCACGGCGCCGCCGACGGACAGCGGGAGCATCAGATCCAGGACGGAGAGGTCGAAGTCGAACGCCGACAGGGCGATGGTCCGGTCCTCCGGCCCGCACCCGAACCTCGACGCGATCGCGTCGATGGTGTGGGCCGCCGCGCCATGAGCGACCTCCACCCCCTTGGGCTCGCCGGTGGAACCCGAGGTGAACAGCACGTAGGCCAGGTCCTCCGGCCCCGCGCCGGCGTCCACGCCATCCGCCGCCCCGTCCGGGACGGCCGCGGGATCGACGACGGCGACCTCCGGGGGCAGTTCGCCGATGCGGGCCGGATCGGCGATGACGTGCCGGGCACCGCCGCTCCGCAGAATCGCATCCCGGCGCGGACCCGGCTGCCCGACGCCGATGGGCAGGTAGGCGGCGCCCGCCATGAGGACGGCCAGGATCGCGGTGATCTGGCCGACTCCCCGGGGCAGGGACACTGCGACGACGTCTCCCGATCGGACCCCTCGACGGCGCAGTTCGGCCGCCAGCGCCGCGGCTCCGTCCGCCAATTCGCCGTAGGAGACGGCGCCGTCCGCGGACACGGCCGCGACCCGCTCCGGGGCCTCCTCCGCGCGGCGCAGGAACTCCCGGTGCAGCGTCCGCCGCCCGATCGCGGCGCCGCCATCGGCCGAGTCGCGGGCGATGGCCGCCCGGCGCGAGGCCTGCGCCGGGGGCAGCGGCACCGACAGCGGGCGGTTCCAGTCCGGGACATCGCGGGCGACCGCGTCGAGCAGGCGCGTGAACGCGCCGAACATGTCGCCGATGACGCCCTCGGGCAGGCAATCGCGCCGGACGTCCCAGTTGACCAACAGTCCCCCGTCCAATTCCACGACCTGGGCGTCGATGTCGACCTGCGGGCCCTGCGAAAGGATGTGCACGGGATCGCCGGCGATGTCCCGGACCCGGCTCGAGAAGACCTCGCCGAGATCGAGGCCGGACGTGAACACCACCGAGGCCATGACCGGCTCGCCCCGGTGGGCGCCGAGCGACCGGAGCACGTCGAGCCCCGTCACCGTCGAGTGCGAGGCCGCGAGATGGACTTCGCGGGACAGCGCCCGGACGCGGTCGAGGAACGATGCTCCCGGATCCGCGTCCACCCCGACGATCACGGAGTTCGTGAAGTCGCCGACGACGCCGCCGATGTCCGGGTGCACCTGCTCGCGGGCGAACAACGGCACGTTGAGCAGGAACCTCCGCTGCGTCGACCAGCGGGCGATGACCTCGGTGAACAACGTGGCCAGCACCATCGCCGGCGTCACGCCCGCGGCGTGGGCCGCATCGCCGAACCGGGCCGCGTCGAGTGCCCCGACCCTGTGCTCGAGCCGGATGCTGCGCCGGGGGTCGGCGCGCCGGGCCTCCTCGACGAAGGGCAGGGCGGGGGGCGGCGGCAGTTCGGGCACCCGCGTTTCCCAGTACCGCGCGTCCTCCGCGTCCGGTCCGCCGGAATCCGCCATGGCCAGGCGGTACTCCCGGTACGTCACGCCGGGTCGCTCGGGGACGGTGCGGTCGTCGTCGCCGTCGGCGGGCTCCGTCCCGTGCGCCAGCTCGCTCCGGTAGATGCGCATGAGGTCGTCCAGGAGCGTGCGGTAGCTCATCGCGTCGCAGGCGAACATGTCGACGTCGACGTGCAGGCGATGGCGGTCCCCCGGCAGCAGCGTGAGGGTGAGGTCGATGACCTCGCCGGCATCCACCTCGAGTTTCTGGTGGCTCTTCGCCTCCCGCTTTTCCCGCAGCCGCCGCTCGATCTCCTCTTCGGGCAGGCAGGTCGCGTCGTCGATGGTCAGGGCCGGCCCGGGCGAGGCGGGCAGCACCCGCTGCCGCCCGTCGCCGAGCGCCCGGGTGCGGAGCATCGGGTGCAGGTCGATGAGGGCGCGGGCGGCGCGCTCCAGCGCCGCGGCGTCGATTCCCCCGCCATCGAACTCGACGTAGAGGTGCGCCGCGACTCCACCGAGGCCGAGGTCGTCGCGCCGTCCCACCCAGTAGGCGTGCTGCATGGGAGCCATGGGGAAAGGCTCGCCATCATCCTCGTCCGCGCCACCGGGGACGGTCATCCCGCCCGAGGGGTCCGCCCCACCTTCGGCGGCGGCGGATTCGCCGATGATCCGCAACCACGCTTCGGGCGTCGGCTCCAGCACCAGGGCCGAATAGTGGACGCCGCAACCTCTGCGGCGGAGTTCCTCGCTGATCCCGATCACGCCGAGGGAATCGAGGCCGAGGTTCACCAGATCATCGCCGGCGCCGATGTCGGCCGGGCTCACGCCGAGTTCTTCGGCGAGGATGCCGCGGAGGGTTTCCAGGTCAATCATTAGTCGTTTTCGTCTTTCTCGTTCATCGCCGATCCGGCGAAGGTTTCCAGCGCCCGAACGACGCCGGTGCGGAATCGTGCGGCCGCGTCCTCGCCGACGGCGGGGACGTCGATTTCGAACCGCAGGCCGAGCACGGGTCCCCCGGGGCCCCGGTCCATGGCCGCCGTGATCTCCGCTCCGTGGCACGGGGGGACGGCGGAATGGCCCGGTGCGCCGAATCGCCGGAAGAACTCCCCCTGGCCGATCAGCCGGCATTCGCGGGTCTCGGGCATCGCCATGTCCATGCGCCCGAGGTAGTTGACGTTCACGGCGCCCACCGCCGACGGATCCGTCGTCGGCGACGGCGGGGGCCCGCCGCCCGCGATGAAGCCCCTCGCGTCGGCCGCGGGAATGAGGACGGCTTCTTCGGCGGTCAACCAGCCGACCCGCCGATCGGCGCCACCGTCGGGGCGGCCCAGCGTGGTGCGGGTGATTGCCGTCATCCCCGATTCATCTGGGGTCGCGGCGACGGCGACGGCCGATTCCAGGACGTCCCGCAGGGATGCGCCGCGCTCGAGCGCCGCGCGTTCCACCGCGGCGGTGGTCGCGGCGTCGAGAACCTCGTGCCGGGCGCGGACGTCGGCGGGCCGGTCGACCCGCGGGTCCGCGTGCCGCAGCCCCACCGGGGGGACGGGCACCCGCCGGAACGGGCTGCCGGGGGCTTCCGTCTCGGACGGGCCGTGCGGGGCATCGCCGCGCGCTTCTTCGCCGAGGGGCGGCTGCCCGCCCAGGGCCAGCGCGAGATCCTCCAGGATGAAGCGCCACGACATCATGTCGACCGCGAGATGGGCGATGGTGACCACCAGCCAGGGGTCGGTTCCGCCGCCGTAGGTGGCGGCCACCATCCGGCCGGCGGCCGGATCGAGTGCGCCGTGGTGGGCGTCGAGGACGCCGCCCTCGTCCCGTTCGCCGGATCCGGCGATGCGGAAGACGAATTCCGGGTCCTCCCGCGGGATCAGCCGTGCCCGGGGGCCGGAATCGTCGTACCGGGCGCCGAGTGCGGGGTGCGCGCCGATCACGCGCCGCAACGCGGACTCGGCGGCATCGGCCGAGATGCCCGGGCGCAGGCGCAGGCCCTGTGAATGGGTCGATTCGACTGCTCCGCCGAGCACCGCGAACCGGGCCGCCAGCGGGGCCAGTTCGATCGGTCGGTCGGGGTCGGCGCCGGCCGCGGGAGCCGGGGGCTCGGCCGCGATCGGCCGGACGATCGCCGCCAGCGACCTGAGGTCCGCTGCGCCCAATGCCGGGGCCGCGCCGACGTCGAGCCCCTCGGCGCGCAGGCGCACGATGAGATCCATGACGCCGAGGCTGTCGATGCCGGCGTCGGCGAGACCGGAGGACAATGCGACGTCCATGCCCGTCATGTCGCGGACGCACCGGGCCACCGCCTTCTCCTCGGGAGTGGAGGGCGCCCCGTCGGTGCGCGCCATCTCTTCGCGGACCATCGCCGCCGCCGCGGCGGAGTCCAGTTTGCCGTTGCGGTTGAGCGGGATCGACGCGCATTCGACCACGGGCGAGGGCAGCAGGTACGACGGCAGCAGCTTCGCCGCCTCGGCCCGGATGTCCGCCACCGGCGACGATGCGACGACCAGGGCCGCCAGCCGCATCCGGTTGCCGACCCGGTGCGCGATCACTTCGGCGGCCTCGACTCCGTCGATGGAGCGGAGCACCACTCCGGCCTCGGCCGGTTCGACGCGGTAACCGTTGATCTTGATCTGCTCGTCTGCGCGCCCCCCGAACACCAGCAGCCCGTCGCCGCTGCGGCGGCGGACGACGTCCCCGGTGCGGTACCAGCGGCGGCCCTCCCTTTCCACGAAGGAACGCCGCGTCAGTTCGGGCCGGCCGATGTAGCCGATCGCCAACTGCGGGCCCGAGATGATCAGTTCGCCCGACCCATCGGGCGGCACCGGGCGCAAACGGTGGTCGACGACGGCGACGGCCATCCCGTCCAACGGTCGCCCGATCGTCGGCTCCGGGTACTCGGACAAGGGGGCCATGAGGGCCTCGACCGTGGTTTCCGTCGGGCCGTAGCAGTTGATCGCCTCGAGGCCGGCCATGCCGCGCAGCCTCCGCCAGACGTCGCGGGAGATGGCCTCCCCGCCCAATGCGAGGACGGACAGGGGCGCGCCCTCCGCGAAGAACCCGGCGCGTTCCAGTTCCGCCAGCATCGACGGGGTGGTGTCGAAGACATCGATGGCGTTGTCGCGCAGGGCCGCGACCAGCCGCGCCGGATCCGAGCGGTCGGGGCCGTCCAGCATGACGACGGCCGCCCCGCTGAGCAGGGCGATCCCCGGCTGCCACGCGGCGTCGAACCCCGTGGACCAGCCATGCCCGACGCGCACTTGCCGCCCCAGTTCGGCGGCGAGCGGCGCCAGGATGTTCCGGTCGTGGTGCCTCCACAGGTTGAGCAGCGCGCGGTGCGGGACCAGGACGCCCTTCGGCCGGCCCGTCGTGCCCGAGGTGAACACCGCGTACATGGGGTCCTCCGGTGCCGGGGCTTTCGTCCCGGCCGAGGCACGCAACGGCCCCCACCAGCGCAGTTCGCCGGAGAGGTCCGGCATGGCCGTCGTCAAGCGCCAGTTGGCGTCCTCTTCCGACGACGGCGCGTTCCCGGGGTCGTCCTCCCCCAGGCAAGCGCGCACCCGGCCGGCGACGCCATCGGCGGCCAACAGGTGGCGCGCCCCGGAATCCTCGATGATCGCCGCGGCACGCTGCGGCGGCGAATCGGGATCGATGTGGATGGTGTGCGCCCCGAGGGCCGCCACCGCGAAGGGGGCCGCGAGCACGCGGCGATCCCGCGGCAGCATCACGGCCACGGCGTCGCCGGCGGAGACCCCGGCGGCGCGCAGCCCCGACGCCATCGCCTCGGCGAGCTCGGCCACGCCCCGGAAATCGACGGTCCCGTGCACGTCGACGATCGCGTCCGCACCGGGGCACTCGTCCGCGATGGCGCGCAGCGCTTCATCCGCCGTTTCCGGCCCCGGCCCGGGATCCGGCCGGGCGCCCCGGATGATCGGCGTCTCGGAATCGAGCAGCACGTCCACGGAAGCGAGCGAGTCCGCCCCCGCCAAACGCCCGAGAACCGCCACGAAGCGGCGCGCCATGATGCCCGGGTCGAATCCCGACCCGGGAGCCGATTCGACCCGCACCACCAGGCGCCCGCCCTCGATGACCGGCACGACCGTCAACGGATAGTGGCTGGGCGAGTCGATGCGGTCCAGGCCCAGGCGCGCACCGCCGCCGCAATCGAAATCGTCGCCGTGGGCGGGGGCGTCCCCGCGCGGCGTGTTCTCGAAGACGAGGAGGGTGTCGAAAAGGTCGCCCGCGCCGATCGACTTGATGATGTCGGACATGCCGATGTGATCCGCGTCCCGCAGGGCTCCGGTGACCGACTGGAGACGGGCACCCGCCTCCGCGGGCGAAGCATCGCCGACGTCCACGCGGACCGGGACCGTGGAAACCAGGCCCCCGATCAAGCGGTCCGCACCGGGGATCGACGGGTGCCGGCCGGCGACGGTCTGCCCGAAGCACACGTCGTCGCGGCCCACGAGCCCCGACAGGATCCGCGCCCACGCCAACTGCATGAG
Source organism: Corynebacterium hansenii (assembly GCF_030408795.1). Classification (NCBI taxonomy): domain Bacteria; kingdom Bacillati; phylum Actinomycetota; class Actinomycetes; order Mycobacteriales; family Corynebacteriaceae; genus Corynebacterium; species Corynebacterium hansenii. The sequence goes on along the minus strand of NZ_CP047211.1, from coordinate 1,165,887 downwards.
CGTGTTCGCGGTCAAACCGGATTCCCGGGCGAAGGCCAGCAGCCCGGCGGTATCGGCCTCGCCGAGCACGGCTTCGCCCACTTCGGGGGCGCCCGCCGGCCTTCCCGCGGGCCCCACCATCGGCATTTCGGCGAATCCGGAGAAGGCGCGGCGCCAGGCGTCGCGGGCTTCCCCGGGATCCGCCGCGGCCACCCAAGCGGCGTGATCGCGGATCGGCGGCGCCGGCGGCAGCTCGTCGGCCTCGTTTGCCATGGCCGCGACGATCTCGCCCAGGAAGATCGGGATCGACCATCCGTCAATGACGATGTGATGGACGGTGATCAGGATCCCCCACTCAGATTCACCGAGCCGGACTGCTTTGACCCTGGTCAACGGCCCCTCGATCGTGTCCAGGGGCCGGGCCTGCTCCCGCTCCGCATGCCGTTGCAATTCGGCGCCGGGATCCGCGGCCCCACGGGCGTCGACCTCGGACCAGTCGAACCGGGGCGCCCCGGGCACGATGAGCACGGGGTGGGGCACGCCGGCGGACAGCACCCGGCCCCCGAGGTGCGGATGGCGCCCGACGACGGTGCCGAGGGCCTCCCGAAAGCGATCGAGCGCTCCGGGACCGGTCAGCCGCAGCCGGAGGACGACCAGGTAAGGGTCATACTCTTCCGTCGCGGCGCCGGTCGCCCACAGGCCCGACTGCTGCGGGGTCAGCGCGACGACGTCGGCGATGGCACCCGTCATCGGTTCTCCTCCCCGAGCAGCGCCGAGAGCTGCTCGGCGCTGAGCCCGGACGCGGACATGGGTTCGGCGGACGCGGCGGTCTCCGCCGCCCCGCCGGCGGCATCCGTTTCGGCCCCATCCGCGGCGCCGGGGCGCAACAGGCCGGCGAGCTCGCCGAGCACCGGATGCTCGAAAATGCCGCGGACCTCGAGGGACATCCCGCGCGCGGACAACGCGGCGCTGAGCCTCAACGCGGCCATGCTGTCGCCGCCGAGCCGGAAGAAGTCGTCGCCGGGGCCCGGCGCCTTTTCCTCCGGAAGGTCGAGGACTTCGGCCACCGCGGCGCACAGGACGCCGAGGTTCGCGTCGGCCGCGCCTCCGGGCGCCCCGGAGCCGGCTTCCGCGCCGGCTTCCGCGCCGGCTTCCGCGCCGGCTTCCGATGCGCCGACTTCCGATGCGCCGGACGGGGCGGCCTTCTGCCCGGTTCCCTCGATCGCGGCGGTGACCGCGGCGAGGAGTGAGCGGGCGCCGGCCTGCCCGCCGCGGGCGCGCACGCTCAGGGAGACCGCGGAGGCGTCGCCGACGACCGCGTCGATTCCGGCCAGGCAGAACTCCGGCACGGGGGCGCGATCGTCGACGATCCGCGCCCCTCCGCAATCGAGGGGCGACCGAATGACGACGGCCACGGGAAACGGCGGCCTGCCCAGCGCCGCCACGATGCCGGGCAACCCCACACGGCGTACGCCATCGTCGGCGGCTGCGATCCGCGCGAGAGCTTCGGCGGCGGCGTCTTCGCGGGACTGCCCCGGCCGCGGCCGCACGCGAACGGGCAAGGGCTGCCCGGACCACGTGTCCGGGCCGATCTCGGGGACGACCCCCACGACCGAATCACGGGGCGCCCCGGTGCAGGCCGCGACTGCCGCGACCAACGCCGCGACGGGGTTCGCGCCCAACGCCTCGCGCGGCACCCTCCCCTTCGCCACGCCGATCGCCCGGTCCTCCTCGATGCCGGGCACTTCGGCGATGGCGGGCACGCCGACGGTCCCCTCCAGTTCATCGGTCCAGAACGGGACGGCGTTCTCCGCCGCGTCGCCGGACGGAGTCGGGGCGGCGGTTACGCCGTCGCCCGACCCCGCGCAGATGCGATGTGCCACGGACGGCGCATCGTTCCCGCATACGGTCACCAGCGTTCCCGAGGGCCGGGGATGAACGGCGACGCGGGGCTCCCCGAGGTCCTCGCCGGCATCGGCGTCGGCGTCGGCGTCGAGAATCGCCGGCACCGGGGTGGACGGGTCATCCGCGACGCGCACGGATTCGGGGCCCACGACGGCCGCCGCGTCCGCCGCGACCCGGTCATGCGGCCGGTCCGGGCCGATGACGCGGGCGGCGAAGCGAGCCAGGGCCCGGCTCATGCCTTCACCTCCGCCCGGGCTTCGAGTGCGCGCTGCGCGGAGGCGGGCGGAAAACCGCCGAGGACGCGGTCCGACAGCTCGCCCAGGCAACTCAGGTTGGCGAACCCGGGGCCCTGCGCCATGCCCGCGAGGCCGGGCAGGAAGAGCTTCGGCGTCATGCCCTCGACCGAAAGGTCGCGGCCGATCACCGCCTCCACGGATTCGACCGCCAGGTCGCCCCCGGCGGCGACGCGGAGCTCGGCGACGATGTCGTCGCCGAGCAAGCCCGCGAACCACATCGGGGAGTTGCCGCGGGCGTCGATGACGAGATCCGTGCGCAGCACCTGCGCCGAATGCCGGCTGTCGACGACGGTGACCGCGAGCGCGGGCCCGGCGTCGCCCGCCGCGTTCACTTTTTCGACGCGGCCGTGGACGTGATGCACCCGATCCTCGGCATGGAGGGATCCCTGCACGCGCCCGGAGAAGACGCCGCGGTCGGTGCGGCGGATGACGTCCCGCCTCTCGTCGTCGTCCAACATCGCCCACTTCCGGGGATCGGTGTACAGGGCGTTCTCGAACTGGCTTTCACCGCGGGAGAAGATGGCGGCCAGGGGCGAAATGACGTCGATGATCTCGAGGTCGTGGCGCACGAGCTCGTCGATGACGCTGGCCGCGGTTTCCCCGCCGCCGATCACCGAGACTCGGGCGGCGTCGGGAAGCGAACCCGCCACCACCGCCTCCCAGAAGGCGGCCACGGAGAGCACCCCCGGGATCTCCGCGAATCGCCGGTCGCTGCGGCCCGGCCCGGTGATCATCAGGGCGTCGGCCGACATGGTGCGCGTGCCCCCGCCGACTTCGTCGATGGAGACGCTCCACGCCGCGGGATCGCCGGGGTGCCGCGACGCCCGGGTGACCGTTCCGGCGATGACGTCCATGCCGACCCGGCCGGCGACCCATTCGAGGTAGTCGGCCCACAGGTCATGGCGGGGGCAGGGGTTGCCGCGGTCGATCCATTCGGAGTAGCGGCCCGACTCGATGAGGTACTGGACCCATCCATTGGCCAGCAGTCGCTGATCGACCGCGGGACCCAGCGTTCCCGCGATCTCGGACCGGTACGGGAAGCCGATGTCCTTGGCCGGCGGGGTGCCCAGCAGGTGCTTGCCGTCGGTCCAGCCGCCGACCGCCCGCCAGTTTGCGCCGATCCCGTGCGGCTCGACCACGGTGACCTCCGGCGCATCCAGGCCGACTTCCCGCAGTGCGTGCGCCTTGGCCGCGACGGCGACGGCCTTGGGCCCGGCGCCCACGATCATGAGGTTCGTCATCTGATTGGTTCCTTTCTGGGGGTGCGCCGCGTACGGCGGCCCCGGGGTGTCGGTTCCCGGCCTCCGGGGAAACCGGGGCCGGGCCAAAGCAAGATATTAGGTTGCCCTCGCTTGCTATGGCTAGGCTTTCCTCGCTCTGTGGCAATAATCATATTTTCACTGCGGCATCCGCCCTGAACGGCCCCGGAAGGAAAGTCCCCGCGCACGCGAAAGCGGTGCCCGCCGAGGAGGAGGGCACCGCTTCATTTCCGCCGGGCCCATCGGCCCGGCCACCGGATCAGGTGACCTTGGGGCCGTTCTCGACCGGCGGGACGTCCTTCAGGGACGGCGCCCCCGGCGGAGAATCGGGGGTCATGCACTTCATTTCGAGCGGACCCCCCTTCAGCGCGGAGGCGACGAGGGACTGCACCGACGGGGTCATCGTCATCGTCAGATGGACGACCGGATCGTTCGGGCACAGGTCCTGCGTGACGATGTTGTAGTAGTCGCCCGGACCGTCCATCAGATTGATGCGGTAGGGCGAGGCATCGTATTCCAGGGTCGTCGTGATGTTGTAGTACCGGATGCCGGGCAACGCCTCGGACGGGGTGTTCAACCGGCGCACCTCATCACCCTCCGAGGACATTTCCAGGCAGGCGTCGGAGGGGTTCTTCGCCAGTTCCGGGGGCACGAGAAGCTCCAGCCCGGGCGGCGGGCACTGGCCGTTGCGCACCGCATCGGCCTGGAACGGCGACCCCTTGATCATCCCCGAGAGGCTCACGACCTTTCGGACGTGGCGCGCCCCGTCGAAGTCCTTCAGCCAGTACCTCGTCACCAGGCCACCCTGCGAATACGTGACCACGTCGAACTTGTCGTGGCCGGTCTCGGCCCTGAGCTTCTCGATGAAAGCCGGGATCCGGGCCGAGTTTCCCTTCACCGTGACATAGGGGCTGGTGGCGGGGTCGGACGGCTCCCACACCATGAACACGTGGACGTCCACGCCGAAGCGCCGCATCGAGGCGGCGAAGGCATCCGCCGATTGTTTCGGCTCGTTCGAGCCGGTGACGTAGATGACCGGCAGCTTCTCGGACTCGTCGATCGACGCGGCGGGACCGGGGCCCCGCACGACGCCGGCATCGGCGACGGGAGCCGCCGCGAAAGCCAGCGACATGCTCAGCGCGCACGCCACGGAGCAGCGCCGCAGCAGTTTCGAACTCATCGTTTGCACCTTTCTTCGGGCCCCGCCGGGCGGGGCCCGTCTGGGACTACTGCTTCGCGACCTTTTCGAGGGTCGGGCGGAGCTGCTCGAGGACCCAGGCGCGGCTGAGGGAACTCGGGCTGTTCAGCGCCTGCACCAGCACGGCATCGCCGAAGATGGTCGTGTCGTTCTTGACCTGGCGCAGGTCCGAGAAGCCGGGGATCGCGCGAATCTCGTCGGGACCGCCGGAGACGGCGTACACGGCCATGAAGTCGGCGTCGATCACGGAGATGTTCTCGGGGGACACCATGGCGCGGCCCGATCGCTGCGGGAGGGACGCGAAGGAATCGGGCACCTTCATGCCCAGGTCGTAGAGCGCGGAGTTGCCCGGCTCCTCCGGATCCGCGACCACGCCCATGCCCCGCTGCGGCGCGTACTGGGCGATGACGCCCGTCTTGCCCTCGAGCTTCGGCAGGTCCGACTTCACGGAGTCGAAGCGCCCGGCGTCTTCGTCGATGACCTTCTTCGCGTCGCCCTCCTTGCCGTAGATCTTGCCCAGGGCCTCCAGCTGCGGCTTCCAGCCGAGGGATTCGCCCTCCGCGCCGATGCCGCCGAGGGTCGGGGCGATCTCCTTGAGGCTCGTGTAGGTCTCCTGCGTGATCCGCCAGAAGTCGCCGACGATGAAGTCGGGCTTCGCGGCGGCGATCTTCTCGACGGGAACCGTGCGGAAATCGGGGACGTCGATGCGCTCGACCCCCTTCAGCGCCTCGGCGCGCCACGGGGCGCCCTTGTCCTCGGGGGTTTCGATGACCACGTCGGGGGTCACGCCCAGGGCAAGGAGGTTGTCGACGGCGACGCCGGAGGCCACCACCTTGGCGGGCTTGACGGGGTATTCGTCGGTTCCCCACGCGTGGGCGATGCTGACCGTTCCGGCGTCCTTCCGGTCGCCTTCCGCGGGTTCATCGGCTTTCGAGCAGCCGGTCAGGAGGAGGCCGGCCGCCGCGACGATCGCCGCGGCTTTCCCAATGGTTCGCTTCACTGAATCTGGTTTCCTTAACTCGTTCCGGGGTGCGCCACCCGCGCCACGCACGGGATTTAGGCCCACCATTCACAGGCAACGCAGGCTTGCGTAACCTGAATGCTAGCCTATGTCCTGGCCAACATCCATGCAACCCCTATTGCGGAGAATCACATGTCACACACAACCGTCCGGGCCCCGAGCGCCGGAGTCGCGGGCGCACCATGCCGCCGGCGCAGATCCGGCTGGGTGATCGCGCTGCCCGTGCTCATCATCGCGGCCTCGGCACTGAGCCTGGCCATCGGCTCGAGGCCGATGTCGGCCGACCAACTGGCCGATGCCATCGGGCCGGCCCTGGAGTCCCTGCGCACCGGGTCGCGCGGCGGGTCGGACGGCGAGATCATCGCCAACCTCCGGGTGCCCCGCACCATCCTGGCGTTGTCCGTGGGCGCCGCGCTCGGCGTGGCGGGGGCGATCATCCAGGGCCACACCCGCAATCCCCTCGCGGAGCCCGGGATTCTCGGGATTTCCGCCGGCGCCGCCTTCGCGGTGGTCGCGGGGACGCTGCTCGCCGGCTCGCTGTCCACTCCGGCGACGGCCGCCCTGGCCTTCGTCGGCGCGGCGATCGCGGCATTCGCGGTGTTCGGCGTGACCTCCTTCGGGGGCGGGCTCAACCCGCTGACGCTCATCCTCGCGGGCGCAGCCATCACCGCCCTGCTCGCTTCGCTGACGTCCGCGCTGGTCCTGTCGGATGCGCGGGCCCTCGACCGGGTGCGGTTTTGGACGGTGGGGTCGGTGGCCGCCGGCGATCTGGGGGTGGCGCTGACCATCGCCCCGATTCTGGCGATCGGGATCCTCGCGGGATTCGCCACGGCCCCGACGCTCAATCTCCTGGCCCTGGGCGACGACGTCTCGGCGGGGCTCGGCGTCAACGTCCCGGTGGCCCGGATCGCGGCGATGGTCATCGTCGCGGTTTTGGCGGGGGCCTCGACGGCCGCGGCGGGGCCGATCGGCTTCGTCGGGCTGATGGTCCCCCACCTGGTCCGCAGTTTCACGGGGCCGGACCATCGTTGGCTGCTGCCGGCCTCGGCGGCGGCCGGTGCCGCGCTGCTCACCTTCGCCGACGTGGTCGGGCGCGTGATCATCCCTTCGGGCGAACTCGAGGTCGGCGTCGTGCTCGCGTTCGTCGGCGCCCCGTTCTTCATCGCGGTCGTGCGCCGCAGGAAGTTGGTGACGGCATGACCCCCAAATTGATCGGCCCGCCGGTGGTGCCGGGGCGTCCGCCCCTGCGGTTCGCTGGCATGTCGGCGGTGTGGCGGCCGCGTGCGGCCCTCGCCGCCGGTGGCCTCGCGGTCCTGTGCTTGGCGACGGTCGTCGTCGGCCTGGGCATGGGCGACTACGCGATTTCGCCGGCCCGCGTCATCGAGGTCCTCTTCGGCGGCGGCTCCTCGCTGGACCGGACGGTGGTGCTGGGTTCGCGCCTGCCCCGGGTGGTGGGCGGCGTGATCGTGGGCGCCGCCCTGGGCATTGCCGGGGCGTTGACGCAGTCGATCGCGCGCAATGCGCTGGCCAGCCCCGATGTCCTGGGCATCACCGAAGGCGCCTCGGCGATGGCGGTGACGATCATCGTCGCGGGCACGGTTCTCGGCGGCGGCGGTTACGGGGCGGCGGCGCCGACGCTGTCGGGCGTCGGCATCCCGCTCGCCGCGTTCGCCGGCGCGTTGACGGTGACGGCGGCGATCTGGCTGCTGGCGTGGCGCCGCGGCGTGGATCCCTTCCGGCTGGTGCTGATCGGCATCGCCGTGTCGGCGCTGCTGCAGGCGTACATCATCTACTTGATGGCGGCGTCCGATCTGCGGGATGCGGCCGCGGCGCGGACCTGGCTGTCCGGCAGCCTGTCGGGGGCGTCGTGGTCGGGGCTGGCGGCGGTGGCGCTGTGCGTCGCCGTCGCCATGGGCCTGTTCGGGTGGATGGCGTTTCGCCTGTCCGTCCTGCAGCTCGGGCCGGCGACGGCGTCGGCCCTGGGCGGCCGGGTCCAGCTCAGCCAGGTCGCCCTGTTGCTCGTGGCCGTCGCATTGGCCGCGTCGTCGGTGGCCGCGGCGGGCCCGATCGGATTCGTGGCCTTCGTCGCGCCCCAGTTGGCGCTGCGGCTGGCCGGCGTACCGTCCCCTCCCCTGGCCACGTCCGCCGCGGCGGGTGCCGCGCTGGTGACGGTGGCCGACGTCATCGCCCGCGGCATCGCGCCGTGGGAATTGCCGGTGGGCATCGTCACCTCGGCCATCGGCGCCCCGTTCCTCATCCATCTGCTCATCCGCTCGAATCGGAGGACCACCGCATGACCACAACGACCGAAATCGGAATCAGGGCGCGCGGGCTGCGGGCCGGTTACGGCGGAGGCGTCATTCTCGATGGCGTCGACGTCGACATCCCCAAGGGGGCCGTCACCACGGTGATCGGCCCCAACGGCTGCGGGAAGTCGACGCTGCTGAAGTCATTGGCGCGCACGCACCCGGCGGAGGGCTCCCTGCACGTCGATGGGCGCGACGTGACGTCGGTGGCGCGGCGGGAGCTGGCCCGGATGGTGGGGATGCTCCCGCAATCGCCGTTGGCCCCGGATGGGATCGTGGTGGCGGATCTCGTGTCCAGGGGGCGCCATCCGCATCAGAGTTGGCTGCGCCAGTGGTCGGGGTCGGACGAGATGGAGGTCGCGGAGGCCCTGGCCTTGACCGGCATCTCGGATCTGGCGGAGCGCCCGTTGTCGTCGTTGTCCGGCGGGCAGCGCCAGCGGGTCTGGATTTCGATGGTGCTGGCCCAGCAGACGCCGACCCTGTTGCTCGATGAGCCGACCACGTACCTCGATCTGGCCCACGCCATCGACGTGCTCAAGCTGGTCGGCACTCTGCGGGACCGCCTGGGCCGCACGGTCGTGATGGTCCTCCACGACCTCAACCTGGCCGTGCGCCACTCGGATCATCTGGTGGTCATGCACGAGGGGGCGATCGCGGCGACCGGGTCGCCGGGGCAGGTGCTCACGGAGGGTTTGCTTGCCGACGTCTTCGGCCTGGATGCCCTCATCGTGGAGGATCCGGTTGCGGGCGGTCCCCTCATCGTCCCGCGGTGACCCGCGGGGCGGTGCTCCGGGCCCGCAACAGGCGGTGCGCCCCCAGCTGATGGTCGATGGATGCGGCGATCAGAGCGCGGTAGGTGGGTTCGGCGATGTCGTGGGACAGCCCGTTTTCATCAGCGAGGGCCTTCACCTTGCCCAGGACCTCGTCGACGCGTTCGGGCGCCCGCACCGCCTCTTCCCCGGATTCCCGTTTCACGAATGCGGCGAGGGTGACCCAGTGCTGGCGGCGTGCGAGCAGGGCGACGATCTCCTCGTCGAGTTCGTCGATGTTGCGGCGAAGGGTGCCCAGGGTGGCACCCGCTTCCCAGTCCGCCTTCGCCGAGGCCATTGCGCGCTCGAGGTCGAAGCCGTGCCGGGTGTGGTCTGCGTGGGACATGCTGAATCCTGACGGTGGAAAAGGTTGGGACCTACTTCATGACTGGACTAATCTTAGCCTAACCTGACCCACCGTAGGGCAATCCCCGGCGCCGTTCCATGGGGCGGCGCCACCTCCGCCCCATGGACGCTTGCGGAGTGGACCTACCCCTGCGCGACGGCGGCCGCGATGCGGTCGCCGACCTCGGCGGTCACGATGGGCGCGTCACCGCGGGCGGCGACGTCGGCCTCCACCGCGCGCTCGATGCGGGCGGCGTCGTCCTCGCGGCCGAGGTGGCGCAGCATCATCGCCCCCGAGAGGATCGCGGCGGTGGGGTCGGCGATGCCCTGGCCGGCGATGTCCGGCGCCGAACCGTGGACCGGCTCGAACATGGAGGGGTTCGTGCGGGAAGCGTCGATGTTGGCGGACGCGGCGAGGCCGATGCCGCCGGAGATCGCCCCGGCCTCGTCGGTGATGATGTCGCCGAAGAGGTTGTCGGTGACGATGACGTCGAAGCGCGACGGCTGGGTGACCATGTAGATGGTCGCGGCGTCGATGTGGCTGTAGTCGACGGTGACCTCGGGGTACTCCCGCGCGACCTCGTCGACGGTGCGCTGCCACAGGCCGCCGCCGTGGACCAGCACGTTGGTCTTGTGCACCAGGGTCAGGTGCTTGCGGCGGGTCATGGCCAGCTCGAAGGCGTAGCGGACCACGCGCTCGGCACCGAAGCGGGTGTTCACCGAGGTTTCGTTGGCGACCTCCTGCGGAGTTCCGACGCGGATCGCCCCGCCGTTGCCGGTGTAGGCGCCCTCGGTGCCCTCGCGCACGACGACGAAGTCGATGTCGCCCGGGTTCTTCAGCGGGGATTCGACGCCCGGGTACAGCTTCGACGGGCGCAGGTTGACGTGGTGGTCGAGGGCGAAGCGCATTTTCAGCAGCAGGCCGCGCTCCAGGACCCCCGGCGGCACCTTGCGGGGGTCGCCGATGGCGCCCAGGAGGATCGCGTCATGCTCGCGCAGGCTGTCGAGGTCGGCGTCGGTGAGCAGCTCGCCGTTGCGTTCGTAACGGCGTGCGCCCAGGTCATACTCGGTGGTCTCGAAGTCGCCGATGGTCGCGCGGAGGACCTTGAGGGCCTCGGCGGTGACCTCGGTGCCGATGCCGTCGCCGTCGATGACGGCGATCTTCAGCGTGCCGGTGGTGTCGCTCATTGTCGCGGGGATCCCTTCTCACTATATGGACTCCCCAATCCTACCAAATGAGACGCACGCCATCAGCCGGGCGGACCCGAATTGCACAGATCCTGCCAGAGCTCCTCACCGCATTCCTGGCGTCCGTAGAGACCACCGCAGCACCTCTCGCCCATCAGAGCCCGCTGCGCTTCGGGCGTTTCCACGCACTCCCGGGCAAATCCCACCGAACCATCGCTGTACTCGGCGGGGCCGGGCGTCCCCTCGATGCACCTGACGACGGTCGGCGCCGCCGCGGGCTGCGCTCCGGCGCCAGCTCCGGCCCCCGGCGCCGACGCCGACTGCCGGTATTCGTGGACGTCGTAGACGACGTCGCCGAGATTGCTCACGTCCGACGACGACAGGAACTCCCATTGCGGCGTCGCGCAGTTCGTCAGCAGCATCCACCCCCGCGACGTCCTCTCGGAGGCGACGACGTCCCGCACCGAATTGATCAGGCTCGCGTTCAGCGACACGTTGTCGTTCGCGGCCCGGAACACCACGAGGTACATCGCCGCACCGCAGGAGTTCATCGACATCGGCCACTGCCCTCCGTCGAGCGTCGCCTGGCTCGCCTCTTGCCCTTCGAACACGCGGACCCGCCCATTCGTCGACCGCTCCCGGCGGTAGCCGCCCCACGTGTCCACGGCCTCGGGCGCGGGCCCCGACATGACGACGTCGAACCCCGCCCCCTCCAGCATCGCCGCCGAATCGACGGCCGGGGCTTCTTCGGTGCTCTCCGTCTCCGGCGGCGGGTCGCCCGTGTCGGACGTCGGCGCCGTCGCCGACGTTTCCGAGGCCTTCCCCTCGCCCCCGTCGCCTCCCCTGAGCACGGCCACGGTGACGGCCACGGATACGGCGATCACGGCGAGCAGCGCGACGACGATGATCGTCCCCCGCAGCGCCGGCGACATCCTGGCCGAACCGGTTCCCCGATCATCGTCGTCAAGCGGATCTTCGTCGGCGCGCGCCATGGTTCTCCGGCCTCCTCGGATGCACGGGCGATTCTTGTTTCCCGTTCGAGAGTACCCGCGTTCACCCTGCCCGTCCCTCCCCCGTCGCGTTGCCCCCGTGACTGCACTTCTGCGGACACGCGCCCGCCGGGCTAGTTTGCGGGCCATGGGGGAAACGACGACGGCGCGGCCGTCACTGGGAATGATCATCCGCACGCTGAAATGGTCCGGCATCCGGGTCGAGGTGATCGCCGACGACGGCGACGGGGCCCGCCTGAAACTGGGCGACGGAACCATCTTCGACACGCACAATCTCGAGCACATTCTCGGCGGCGCACCGCGCACGAAGTGGCGGCGCATCATCGAGGACTTCATCAAGCCGGCGATCGACGGCGTGCCGGATTTCCCCTCGATCGACGAGGTGGATCTGCTGAAGAACACCTACTCCCGCCTGGTGTGGGAGCTGCCCGCCGAGGTCGGGCCAGAGGCCTACACCTACTCCCGGAAGTTCGGCCCGTTTCATGAAGTGCTGCAAATGAAGATGGGACAGCATCTGGCGTACCTCTCCGACCTCCAGGTGGAGGGCAGGGACCTGGATCTGCTTTACGACGCCGCCCGCAAGAACACCGAGCTGCTGCACTGCGACGTCGACCTCATGGCCCACCCGGAGACCGGGGCGATGCTGTGGTCGTTCAAGGGAGACTCGAATCTGGTGGCTTCGAAGCTGCCGTTCGTGCCGGCGGCGATCCGGAAAGTCATCGGCGGCGTTCGCCGTGAGTCGCGATGGGGCGACTCCCTGGGCCACGGCCTGTTGTTCGCCATTCCGAACCGCCACGAGATCCTCGCCACCGGCTTGGCCGAGCCGTGCGACCTGACCGCCATCGAGCTGCTCATGAAATTCTCCGCCGACGCCGCCGATCCGACCGGCATGCCCGGGGTGTGGTTCATGCATTGGGACGGCGGCGAGATGGAGATCGAGGCGGTGACATACGGGACGCATCCGATCGCGGGCGAGATGCGACTGTCCGACGGCGCGTTCCGCGAGGCGATCCTGCAGCTGGAGGACGAGATGGACGATTGGGAGGCGTGGAACGAGCCGGAGGACTGACCACCGTAACGCCGACGACGCCCGCCCCGGCCTGGATGGCCGGGAACGGGCGTCGTCAAGCGGGGCTACCCCGCGTGGAGCTCGATGCTGCCGCCGGGGATCGAGTCGATCAGGCGGCGGGTGTACTGCTCCTTCGGGTTCTCGAAGAGCTCATCGGTGCGGCCGGTCTCGACGATCCTGCCCTTCTCCATCACCAGCACCTGGTCGGCGATCTGCTTGACCACCGCCAGGTCGTGCGTGATGAACAGGTAGGACAGCCCGAGTTCGGCCTGCAGCGAATTGAGCAGGTCGAGGATCTGCGACTGCACGAGCACGTCCAGGGCGCTGACCGCCTCGTCGCACACCACCAGCTCCGGGTTCAGCGCCAGGGCGCGGGCGATGGCCACGCGCTGGCGCTGGCCGCCGGACAGCTCACCGGGATAACGGTGCGCCATCTGCCGGGGAATGGACACGCGGTCGAGCAGCTCGTTGACGCGCGCCTGCCGCGACTTCTCGTCGCCGATGCCGTGGATGCGCAGCGGCTCCGCGATGGTGTTGTACACCGAGTACATCGGGTCGAGGGAACCGTACGGGTTCTGGAAGATCGGCTGAACGCGGCGCCGGAAATCCAGTTCGCCGGACTCTCCCCGCCGGCCGGCGCAGCGCTCGGCCACGTCGATGCCGTCGAAGGTCGCCGTGCCCGACGTCGGTTCCAGCAGCCCCAGCACCATCTGGGCGACCGTTGACTTGCCCGAACCGGACTCGCCGACGATGGCCGTCGTGGTGCCGCGCGGCATGGAGAACGACACGTCGTCGACGGCCGTGAACTTGTCCTTCCGCCACGGGCGGCTGCCCGGGACGTCGAACACCTTCGTCAGCTCGCGGACCTCGAGGATCGGCACCTCGGGCGCGACGTCGTGCTCTTCCACGACCTCCGTCGCCTGGACCATCGCCTCCTCGCGGACCTCCGCGCGGAGATCGAGGACATCATCGCGCCGGGCGCGCAGCGACGGGGCCGCCGCGACCAGGCGCTTGGTGTACTCGTGCCGCGGATCCTGCAGGATCTCGAGGGCCGGGCCCCACTCGACCACGTGCCCCTGGCTCATGACGATGATGCGCGAGGCGCGCTCCGCCGCCAGGCCCAGGTCGTGGGTGATCAGCAGCACCGCCGTGCCCAGCTCCTCGGTCAGGCCGTCGAGGTGGTCCAGGATCTGCTGCTGCACCGTCACGTCCAGCGCCGACGTCGGCTCATCGGCGATGAGCAGCTTCGGCCGCGCCGCCAGCCCGATGGCGATGAGCGCACGCTGGCGCATGCCGCCGGAATACTCGTGCGGGTACTGGTCGATGCGGCGGGCGGCGTCGGGAAGCCCGGCCTCCTCCAGCAGCTCGATCGCCCTGGCGTGGGCCTTCGAACCGGAGGCGATGCCGTTGGCGCGCAGCGACTCCTTGATCTGGTGGCCGACCTTCCACACCGGGTTCAGGTTCGACATCGGGTCCTGCGGGACCAGGCCGATCTGCGCCCCGCGCAAGGCGGTCATGCGGCGGTCGCCGGCGTTGGTGATGTCCTCGCCGTCGAAGGTGATCGTGCCGCCGGTGACGTGCCCGCCGCCGGGCAGCAGCCCGATGATCGAATGCGCCAGCGTCGACTTGCCGGACCCCGACTCGCCGACGACGGCCACCGTCTCGCCCGGATAAATGTCCAGGTCGACGCCGAAGACCGTCGGCGACGGGTTCTTCTTTCCGCCGAAGGCGATGTCCACTCCGCGCATCGACAGCAGCGGCGCCGGTCCCGACGCGTGATCGGGCTGAGGTGATTCCGTCACTTCTTCCTCTCCTTCGGGTCCAGCGCGTCCTTGACCACGTCGCCGAGCAGGATGAAGCCCAGCACGGTCAGGGCCAGGGCCCCGGCCGGGTAGAACAGCGTCTGCGGCGACTGGCGCAGGGTCTGCTGGGCGACGGAAATGTCGTTGCCCCAGCTCACCTCGGTCGGCGGCAGGCCGATGCCCAGGTAGGACAGCGTCGCCTCCGCGACGATGTAAATGCCCAGCGAGGTCGTCGCCATGACGATGATCGGCGCCAGGCAATTCGGCAGGACGTGCCGCAGCAGGATGCGCCCGCCGGACAGCCCCAGCGCGCGCGACGCCATGACGTACTCGTTGTTCTTCACCGACAGCACCGCCGACCGCACCACGCGGGCCATCGACGGCCAGCCGAACAGCGACAGCACCAGCGTCACCGTCCACACGTCGCGCTGCGGGAAGACCTGCATCAGGACGATGCCGGCCAGCAGCAGCGGGATGGCGAAGAAGATGTCGGTGACGCGCGACAGGACGGAGTCGAGGAGTCCCCCGACCCAGCCCGCGGTCGCGCCGATGAGGATGCCCAGCAAGGTCACCAGCAGCGTGACGCACACGCCGACGATCACCGACGGGCGCGCGCCGTGGATGACGCGCGAGTACACGTCGTAACCCTGGCGGGTGAAGCCGAACGGGTGCCCGTCGGTGGGCGCGCCCAACGAGTTGCGCAGGTCCGCGGCGCGCGGATCCACGGACGTGAACAGGCCGGGGAACAGCGCCATGAGCGAGACGAACGCGATGATGGCGATGGAAACCCAGAAGAGGGGGCGACGGCGCATGCGCCGCCACGCCTCCCCCCACATGCCCAGGGGCACGGTGTCGGGGAGCTTCTGGTCGCGGGTGAGCACGTCCTCGGTGGACACGGGCGCATGGCCGCGCCGCAGCCTCGGGTCACCGTCGGCGATGCCGGTGCCCGCGGGGACGTTTCTTGGATCAGGCATATCGGATCCTCGGGTCGAGTGCGGCGTACAGCAGGTCGATGAGCAGGTTGGCCACCATGTAGATGATCACCAGGACGGTGACCACGCTGACGACGGTCGGGGTTTCGCCGATGACGACCGACCTGTAGATCAGGCCGCCGACGCCGGGGATGTTGAAGATTCCCTCGGTGACGATCGCCCCGCCCATCAGCGCCGCCAGATCCGCGCCGATGAACGTCACGACCGGGATCAGCGAGTTGCGCAGAACATGCGAGCCCACGACTTCCCGGCGGGACATGCCGCGGGCGTAGGCCGTGCGGACGAAGTCCGAGCCGACCGCCTCGGCGACCGAGGATCTGGTGAGTCTGAGCACGTACGCGAAGGACACCAGCCCCAGCACCGCGGCGGGCATGATCAGGTCGATGAAGCCGGCGTTGCCGCCCACCGTCGGCGGGACCACCGCCCACTTGATGCCGAAGAGGAACTGGGCGACGAAACCGATGACGAAGATCGGCACGGCGATGATGAACAGCGACGCCACCAGCACGGTCGAATCGAACCAGCCGCCCTTGCGCAGGCCGGCGACGACGCCGAAGCCGATGCCGAAGACCGTCTCGATCACCAGGGCCATCAGCGCCAGCTTGATGGTGACGGGGAACGCCTCCGCCAGCACCGTGGTGACGGGGCGACCGGAGAAGGTCTGCCCGAAATCGAACTGGAAAATCCCGCCGACGTACATCAGGTACTGCACGATGAAGGGCTTGTCCAGGTTGAATCGCTCGCGGAGCTCGTTTTCGACCGCCGGCGTCAGCGGCTTGTCGCCGGCCAACGCCTGGATCGGGTCACCCGGGGTCAGGAACACCATCGCGTAGATCAGGAAGGTGGCCCCGAAAAACACCGGGATCATTTGGAGCAGCCGCTTGCCGATGTACCACGGCACTGCGGTCAGCCCTTCTTCATGGGCGCGTAATCGAACGTGCCGTTCCACATCATCTCGACGCCGGACACGTCCGGGTTCCACGCGTACGCGGTCTTGGGCACCAGCAGCGGGATGGCGGGCAGTTCGTCGACCAGGATCTCCTGGGCGCGCTTGTACAGGGCATTGGCCTTGGCGTCATCGGTCTCGGCCGAGGCCTCCTCCAGGAGCTTGTCGAACTCGCGGTTGGAGTACTTGCCGTCGTTGGACGAGCCGTTGGTCTTGAACTGGGGCTCGAGGAAGTTGGCGACGGACGGGTAGTCCGCCTGCCAGCCGGAGCGGAACGCCGCGCCGACGGTGCCGTTGGTGACGTCGTCGCGCAGGCCCTTGAAGATCGGGTACGCCTTGCCGGTCGCCTCGATGCCGAGGGTCTTGGAGATGCCGTTGGTCACCGCTTCGACCCAGGACTGGTGGTCGCCGTCGGCGTTATAGGCGAGCTCGAACTTGCCGGACCACGGCTTGATCTCGTCGGCCTTCTTCCACAGCTCCTTGGCGCGCTCGGGGTCGTACCCGATGGTCTTGGAGGAGTCCGGGGACTCGATGCCCGGCAGGGTGGGCACGGCGAAGTCGACCGGCGTCTGGGCGGCGCCGGAGAAGATGGAGTCGATGATCAGCTGGCGGTCGAAGGCGAGGGAGATCGCCTGGCGGCGCAGCTTGCCTTCTTCGTCATTTCCGAAGTGCGGGAGGTTCTGCGGGATGACGAAGGTCTGGGACCGCATCGCCGCGAGCTCGCCGTTGGAATCCGGGAAGTCGTTCTTGTAGGTCGACAGCGCGGCGTTCGAGACCGGCCCCATGACGTCGAGCCGACCGGACTGGAGGTCGGCGTAGGCGGTGTCGAGGTTCTGGTAGAAGATGAAGTTCACGCCGCCGTTGGCGGGCTTCTCGCCCGCGAAGTCCTCGTTGACCACGGTCTTCAGGCCGACGTTGTGCTGCCATGCGGAGTCGGATTCCAGCTTGTACGGGCCGTTGCCGATGGGCGCCTCG
Organism: Corynebacterium hansenii; assembly: GCF_030408795.1. Lineage (NCBI taxonomy): Bacteria > Bacillati > Actinomycetota > Actinomycetes > Mycobacteriales > Corynebacteriaceae > Corynebacterium > Corynebacterium hansenii. The sequence continues at coordinate 1,148,787 of NZ_CP047211.1, read as the reverse complement.
CCGTAGGCCTTGACGTCGTCGAAGGCGGCCTTCGGCCACGGGGAGTACGCCGTGTAGCCCAGGCGCTTCGGGAAGGAGGCCTCGGGGCTGGACAGCTTGATCTTGAACTCGGTGTCGGAGACCTTCTCCAGGCCGGACAGCTTGTCCTCGGTGGCGCCTTCCTCGGAGACCTTGTCGTAGCCCTGGATGTTCTCGAAGAAGTACTGCTGCTTCTGCGCGTTCTTCGAGGCGGCGGCGTAGTTCCAGGCGTCGATGAACGAGTCCGCGGTGACCTTCTCGCCGTTGGTGAACGTCCAGTTGTCCTTGAGCTTGACGGTGAACTCGGTGGCGTCGTCGTTGGCGTCGATGGAGTCGGCGACCGCCATCTCGGTCTCTCCGTCGTTCTTGTAAGTCACGAGTCCGGTGTACAGCGTGTCGAGGATGTCGCCGCCGCAGGTTTCGTTCGTGTCCGTGGTCAGCAGCGCGGCCTGGGGCTCGCAGCCGTAGGCGTTGATGATGGCGGATCCGTCTCCGCCGCCTCCCCCGCTTCCGTCGTCGGAGCTGCACGCGACCATCGCGGCGCTCGCCGCGATGGCGGTGAGCCCGGCGAGGATCGCCTTCTTCTGTGACTTCATGGTCCTGCCTTTCGTCGGGCCGGGGTTGTGCCCCGGGACTGTGGGAAGCTTCCGGCCTCCGCTGTTGGGTGGCGCCGGGGAGCGGCTCCGCCGGTGAAATTATGGAAAGGGTGAGAACTCCGTGATTCACCTTTGTAAACCGTGAGTTGCACATTAGTCCGTTCCACCTACTGTTGTGACTCAGTTCACCCCCGATGTCAACCTTCCGTTCAGGTCACATTCAGGTAAAGGTCACCCATCGGGCATTTCGCGTCTTGTTGCAATCGGTTTTCATTTACGTGATGATGTCCCCCATGTCGAATACGAACCCCGAGGGCCCCACCTCCTCCGCCGACGCCGTCGGCACTCGGACCCGGACCCGGACCCCCGTCACCGTCCTCTCCGGCTTCCTGGGCGCCGGCAAGACCACCCTGCTCAACCACCTCCTGGCCAACCGCGCGGGCCGCAAGCTCGCGGTGATCGTCAACGACTTCTCCGAGGTCAACGTCGACGCCGACCTCATCGCCGCGGGCTCCCACCTGACCCGCGGCGAGGACCGCTTCGTCGAGCTGTCCAACGGCTGCATCTGCTGCACGCTGCGCGAGGACCTCGTGGAGGGCGTCGGCGCGCTGGCGCGCTCGGGCGAGTACGACCAGATCGTCATCGAGTCGACGGGCATCTCCGAGCCGATGCCGGTGGCCGCGACGTTCGAGTGGGAATTCGAGGACGGCACGCGCCTGGCGGACATCGCGCCGATCGACACGATGGTCACGCTCGTCGACGCCTCCCAGTTCCTGGACATGCTGCGCTCCGGCACGGCGCTGGCCGACGCCGACCGCCAGGCCACGCCGGACGACGAGCGCACGGTCTCCGACCTCCTCGTCGACCAGGTCGAGTTCGCGGACCTCATCCTCATCACCAAGACCGACCTCGTCGACGAGCGGCTGGCCCGGGCCACCGAGGACGCCGTGCGCGCCATGAATCCCCGCGCGCGCATCCTGCGCGTCACCGACGGCGAGGTCGGCGCCGGCGTCGTCCTCGACGCGGGGCTTTACGACGAAGCCACCGCCGCGACCTACCACGGTTACGCCGAGGAGCTGGCCAACCCGCATACGCCCGAAACCGAGGAATACGGCATCTCCTCCGTGACCTTCCGCGGCGACCGCCCCTTCGACAGGGACCGGCTCGTCGCCGCGCTGCGTTCGACCCGCGGGCTGGTCCGCTCGAAGGGCCACTGCTGGATCGCCGATCGCCTGGAGATCGCCCAGGTGTGGAGCCAGGCCGGGCCGAACCTGTCCATCCAGCCGGCGGTGGAGTGGGCGCGCACCGACGTGGCCCCGTCCAACGAGGTCGTGCTCATCGGCGTGAACTTCGACGCCGACGCCGCGCTGGCGGCCTTCTCCGACGCGATGCTCACCGACGAGGAGACGATGGCGCTGCTGGCCGAGCGCTGAGCCCGCGGGGGGGAGCGCCGGCACCGGAAAACGCCCGCCGGACTACGTCCGCTCCCCCTCCATTCGGGGCCACCGGGGCCGTGGGGCGACTCACGTGCCCCGGTTCACGCTGTTCGCGCGATTGTGGCCCACGACACCCTCCGGCGCCTGGGGCACCCGACGTCATGCCTTCTCAACTGCGCCTATGATGGAATACGCCGTTCGCATGGTAGGTTCGCCGACAAACCGATGCGAACCGGGGACGCTCGCGCGGTCGCCATGACCGGGGAGGTCCCGGAAACGGGTCGGCGGTTTTCAAGGACGAACATCCACATTTCAGGAGGAACAATGTCGGAACGCATCGCGCACGCTGGTTTGCGCGGCAAGGTCATGACCGCTGATGAGGCCGCCGGCTTCATCAACCCGGGCGACATGATCGGATTCTCCGGCTTCACCGGCGCGGGCTACCCGAAGGAGCTGCCGGGCGCGCTGGCCAAGCGGATCACCGACGCGAAGGAGCGTGGCGAGGAGTTCCGCGTGAAGGTGCTGACCGGCGCCTCCACCGCCCCCGAGCTCGACGCCGCCCTGGCCGAGACCGGCGGCATCGCCTGGCGCATGCCGTACCAGTCCGACCCGAGCATGCGGAAGGCCATCAACGACGGCACGTCCTACTACTCGGACATGCACCTGTCGCACTCGGGCCCGCAGACCGAGCAGGGCTTCTTCGGCAAGCTCAACGTCGCGGTGGTCGAGGCGACCCGCATCACCGAGTCGGGCTCCCTGGTCCCGACCTCGTCGGTCGGCAACAACGTGTCCTACCTGAAAGCCGCGGACAAGATCATCGTCGAGGTGAACTCCTGGCAGTCGCTGGGCCTCGAGGGCATGCACGACATCTGGAACGCGGGCCTGCCGCCGCAGCGCCAGATCATCCCGATCGTCGACTCGGGCCAGCGCATCGGCACCACCGCCATCGAGATCGACCCGAGCAAGGTCGTCGCCGTCATCGAGACCAACGCGGCCGACCGCAACTCGCCGTTCAAGCCGCTGGACGACGACTCCAAGGCCATCGCCGGCCACCTGATCGACTTCTTCGAGAACGAGGTCGCCCAGGGCCGTCTGCCGGAGAACCTCCTGCCGCTGCAGTCGGGCGTCGGCAACATCGCCAACGCCGTCCTCGCCGGCCTGCTGGACTCGGACTTCGAGAACCTGACCTCCTACACCGAGGTCATCCAGGACGGCATGGTCGAGCTGCTGGACAAGGGCACCATGTCCGTCGCGTCGGCCACCTCGTTCGCGCTGTCGCCGGAGGCCGCCGAGCGCATGAACGACAAGGCCGAGGAGTACGCCAAGAAGATCGTGCTGCGCCCGCAGGACGTCTCCAACAACCCGGAGGTCATCCGCCGTCTCGGCGTGATCTCCTGCAACGGCCTGATCGAGGCCGACATCTACGGCAACGTGAACTCGACCCACATCATGGGCACGAAGATCATGAACGGCATCGGCGGCTCGGGCGACTTCACCCGCAACGCCTACATCTCCACCTTCGTCTCGCCGTCGACGGCGAAGGGCGGCGACATCTCGGCGATCGTGCCGATGGTCTCGCACCACGACCACACCGAGCACGACGCGATGGTCATCATCACCGAGCAGGGCCTCGCGGACCTGCGCGGCCTGGGCCCGCGCCAGCGCGCCCGCGTGGTCATCGACAAGTGCGCCCACCCGGATTACAAGGACGCGCTCACCGAGTACGTCGAGCGCGCGGAGAAGAGCGGCACCTCCGCCCTGCACACCCCGCACGATCTCCAGGAGGCGCTGGGCTGGCACCGCCGCTTCGTCGAGACCGGCACCATGAAGCAGTAGTTCTCCCCCGCTTTACGACGCCCGGCCCGCGCATTCCCACCCCGGAGTGCGCGGGCCGGGCGTTTTCCTATGACTGGCGCCTGCGCCCCTCCGACCACGCGGCCCACAGCGCGGCGTAGCGGCCGCCGGCGGCGACGAGGGCGTCGTGGGCGCCGGATTCGACGATGCGCCCGCCTTCCATGACCACGACGCGGTCGGCCGCCGCGGCCTGGTCCAGCCGGTGGGCCACGATGAGCGCGGTGCGGCCGCGGGTGACTTCGTCGGCGGCCCGCGCCAGGGAGCCGGCGCCGGCGGACCCGGCTTCGGCGGTGGCTTCGTCCAGGACGATCACGGGCGGGTCGGACAGCAGCACGCGGGCCAGGGCGACCTGCTGGGCGGCGACGGGGTCCAATCGGAGGCCGCCGTGGCCGACGATGGTGTCCAGGCCGTCGGGGAGGCGGCGGTGCCAGCCCGCGCCGACCCGCTCGAGCGCGGCAAGGACGGCGTCGTCGCCCGCGTCCGGCGCGGCCAGGGTGAGGTCGTCGCGCAGGGTGCCCTCGAAGACGTGGACTTCCTGGGTGACCAGGGCGACGGTGCGGCCGCGGGCGGCCTCGGCATCGCGGGTCAGGTCGTGCCCGCCGACCATGACGGTGCCGGCGTCGGAGATGCGCAGGCCGGCGACGATGGCGGCGAGCGTGGATTTCCCGGCGCCCGAGGACCCGACCAGCGCGACCGTCTCCCCCGGCGCGATGGCCAGGTCGATTCCGGACAGGGCGCTGCCGCGGCCGTAGGAGAAGCCCACGCCCCGCAGCTCCACGCCGGCCGCCGGGTCGGGCGCGGCGTCGGCGTGGTCCGGTCGGCGCTCGCGCAGGACGCCGACGATGCGGGTCAGGGACGTCACGCCGGATTGGGCGACGTCGAGGACCATCACCATGCGGGTCAGCGGCGCGAACAGGCGCATGAACAGCAGCATCGCGGCGGTGGCCCCGCCGATGGTCGTGTGTCCCGCGCGCACCAGGTGGAAGCCCAGGACCAGGGTCGACGCCATGCCCAGGTATTCGGCCAGGTGCATCCGCGCCATGATGACGTTGTTGGTGATGCGCGCGTCGACGCCGTGGCGGACGACCCGCCAGCTCCACTCGGCGATCCCGGCGCGCCGCAGGCCGGCCAGCCCGAAGGCGCGGACGGCGGGCAGGCCGTGGATGGTCGACAGGACCATGCGGGCGCGCTCGGCCATCGCGCCGCGCTCGGCGGCGTAGACGGCGGGTGCGGTGCGCAGGTACCCGCGCACGGCGAGCACGTGGACGGGGGCGACGACCAGGAACGCCACCATGAACCGCGGGTCCACGGAGCCGACGCCCGCGATGGACACCAGCACCGTGAACGCCGCCCCCGCGGCGATGGGCAGGGTCTGCGTGACGGCGTCGGACACCCGGGCGACGTCGTCGGTCGCGCGGGAGACGACGTCGCCGGCGCCGGCCCGTTCGACGCGTTCGACGGGCAGGCCGAGGGCGGTGGCGACCATGTCCTCGCGCAGGTCGGCGATGGCGGTCTCGGCGAGCCGCGCGACCATCCGGAAGCCGAGCGCCGACAGCACGCCGGAACCGATGGCGGCGGCGATCATGCGCAGCGTCAGCCATCCGATGGCGCCGCGGTCGCCGCCGCCGGCGACCACGTCGACGATGCCGCCCATGAGTTTGGGCACCAGCACACCGCACCATGCGGCGGCGACGAGCACCGCGACCGCCGCGAGCAGCCGGAGCCGGCGGCCGCGCACCAGCGTGCGCAGGTGCCGCAGGGTCTCCCCCGCGCCGGCCACCGGGAATCGGTCGGCGGTGGTCGCCGCGTCGCGGCCGTCGGCGAGGAATACGGTCCGGTTCCTGCCGCGCATGTCACGCCACCTCCATCTCGGCGGCCCAGGCGGGCGCCGACGTCAGGACGACGGTGGTCCGCCCGGCCCTGTGCTTTGCGACGCCCCTCGCCACCCGTTGCTCCGTCACCGAGTCCACGGCCGTGGTGGGATCGGCCAGCACGAGCGCCGGTGGATCCGCCAGCAGCGCCCGCGCGAGGGCGATGCGCTGGCGCTGCCCGCCCGAGAGCATGACGCCGGCGTCGCCGATGCGGGTGTCCGCGCCGTCGGGCAGCACCTCGATGACGTCGGCGCAGCCCGCGGCCGCCAGCGCGGCGTCGATCTGCGGCCCGGTCGCGTCGGGGCGCACGGCCAGCAGGTTCTCGGTGACGGTGCCGTCGAAGAGGTCGGCGGAATGCGGTGCGGTGACCACCCGGCGCAGGACCGAACCGAGTTCGGCCTCCGCCAGATCGACCCCGTCCACGGCGAAACCGCCGGGCTCCGGGCGGTGCGCGAGGGTGAGCGCGTCGACGATCGCCGCCATCTCCCCCGCGTCGGCCGGGATCACGCGGTGCGCCCCCGGCGGAACGACGGTGCCGCCGACGAGGAGTTCGGCGGGCTCGTCGTCACGCGCATCCGCGCCCGCCGGGGTGCCGTCCTCCGAGGCAGCGTGGGGCTCGCGCAGCAGGCCCAGGACCCGCTCCGCCGACGCCACCGACGTGGCCCACACGGCGGAGGCGTTCTTGCCCAGGGCGGTCATCGGGTCGATGATGAACTGCGCCAGGCCGACGACGGTGATCAGCTCGCCGACGGTCAGCCGGCCCTGCAGCGCGGCGATGCCGGAGCCCGCGGCGACGAGCGTGACGAAGACGCCGCCCAGCACCTCCACCCACCCGATCAGCCGGGCCTCCGCGTCGACGGCGTGCACCGTCGCGTCGAGCGCCTCGCGGGACCGGTCCCGGTAGCGGCCGGCGGCGGTGCGGCGCGCGCCCAGGCCCGCGAGCGTGCGGAACCCCGCCACCAGGTCAGCCGCCGTGGCCGAGGCCCGGGCGGCGGCGGCTTGGCGACGCCCCACGCGGCGCCGCAGCGGCGCACCCGCCGCCATCGACCCCCACGTGAGCAACGCGCCGCCCACGAGGACCACCAGTCCGATCGGGACGGAGACGGTCAGCAGGATCACCGAGGCGAAGACCAGCGCCGCGACCTCCGCCACCGGGCGCAGGCCCACGATGACCGCCCGCGCGGTGTTCTGCGCGTCGGTGGTGGACACCGTCAGCAGCGCCCCCGGAGGGCGGGCGCCGTCGGCGAACCCCCGGCGATCGACGATGCGGTCGGTCAACTGCATGCGCAGCGCATGCTCGACCGAGAGCATGGCGATGGTCGCCAACCGCCCGCCGAAGCGCGCGGCCACGTCCAGGACCAGGAACACCGCGGCGAGCACCAGCATCCACCGCCACAGCGCCGCGGAATCGCCGTCCGCGATGGCGGTGTCCACCGTCCGGCCGGCGACGACGGGGACGAGGGCCTCGCACACCTGGTGGACGATCATCAGCAGCATCGCCGGGATGGTCACCGGCTTGCGCGAGAACATCACGCGCAGCTGGTAGACGGTGGGCGACGTCGACTCGTCGAACGCGGGCGGCGCGATCGGCGGCGGCGTCACCGGGGCGGTGATCAGCGGCACGGGACCTCCTGGCGGTGGCGATGGCAAAGCGAAGTCTCACCTTACTCGCCCCCGGAGGCCTACCTCAGCGCGTCGTCGCGTCCTCCCCGATGATCCCCGCGGCCTTGAGCGCGCCGCGGACCTCCTCGGTGATGGGGCCCAGCTGATCCTCGCGCGCCGCCTTGTCCGCGGCGGTCGCCGTGACCATGTACAGCGACGCGAAGGCCCCCAGGACCCACGACACCTTCACCAGGGCGCCGGGGATGTTCAGCGAGCCGATTTCCACGAGCACCGGGGGCTTCTGCGTCCATGCGGTGATGGTCGCCTCCGGCACCGACACCATGCCGAGGAACACGAAGCCCGCGAACACGAGGACCCCGAAGAAGCTCGCCTGCGCCGCCTGGACCGACGCCGCGACGTAGCGCAGGTTCAGCTTGAGCCGGATGGGGAACTTGCGATCCTCCTCGATGCCCTCGCGGACGTGCTCGTTGACGACGATGAACGACGCCAGCACCCCGAACCCCCACAGCATCGCCGCCACGGTGGCCGCGCGCCCGACCGTCCACGCCACGCCCAGCTGCCACAGCTCGGCGTTGTAGAAGAAGAAGAGGAACGCCACCAGCAGCAGCGGCAGGGTCCGCACGGCCCGGGACAGCGAGTCGGCGACTTCCCGGAACGCGCGCTTGAGCGTCCACGCCAGCAGGCTGCCCCACCCCAGGAAGACCATCGCGGCGACGAACACGACGGGCAGGAACGACACCCGGTCCACGAAGTTCTGCGAGCCCGGTGCCTCGATGGTCAGCAGAGTCCCGATGCTCGGCGACACGAAGGTGACCGCCAGGACCACCGCGCCGCCGATCGCGGCGGCGCGCGGGGACAGGAACTTGAGCACGCCCCACGTGATCAGCGGGACGACGACCGCGGCGATGAGCAGGCCGAGAACCGCCCAGCCGATCAGGTCGACGTCCAGGCCCTCGTCGGGGGCGTTGACGAACGCCTCGAGTTCCTTGGGCGAAAACGCCCGCAGGAGGAACGCCCGGCCGATCTGGAACACCGCCACCGCGGACCACGCCGGGGCGCACCGCTGCAGCAGATGCTTCGCCCGCACGCGCGTGGGCAGGGCAGACGGAAGCCCCGAAACCCACAGCCTGCGGATGACCTCTGGGGCCATCCGGTCGGCTTCTCTGTCGGGCTCCGGGGCTCTGTTCCGCACGACGTCCAGATTACGCCATGCGCCGCGTCACGCCGCTAGTTGAGCACCAGCTGCAGCGCGTGGTTGGCGTCGATGTCGTCCACGATGGACTCGATCAGATCCTCCGGCACCTCTTCCGAGACGCGGAGGATGAGGATGGCGTTGTCGCCGTCGGCCTCCGGGGACAGGGCGGCGGCCTCGATGTTGATGCCGGCCTGGCCCAGCGCCACGCCGACCTTGCCCAGGGCGCCCGGCTGATCCTTGTAGGTGAGGAACAGGTTGCGGCCCTCGGAGCGCATGTCGACGCCGCGGCCGTTGATGCGCACGATCTTCTCGACGCGCTCCAGGCCGGTCAAGGCGCCGGTGATGATCGAGGTCTTGCCGTCGGCGGCGATGACCTTGACCTCCAGCACCGAGCGGTGGGAGACGGACTCCGGGGCGGTGCCCACGGAGATCTCCACGCCGCGCTCCTCGGCGATGCGCGGGGCGTTGACGAAGGTGACCGGCTCCTCGATCATCGCCGAGAACAGGCCGCGGGCGGCGGCCAGGCCCAGGACGTCGACGTCCTCGGTGGACAGCTCGCCGCGGGCGGTGACCTCCAGGGCGGTCGGGGCGCCGTCGAGCAGGCCGCCGGCGACGAGGCCGAGCTCGCGGGCGAGCTCCAGCCACAGGGCGACCTCCTCGCCCACGGCGCCGCCGGAGACGTTGACGGCGTCCGGCACGAACTCGCCGGCCAGGGCCAGCAGCACGGACTTGGCGACGTCGATGCCCGCGCGGTCCTGCGCCTCGACGGTGGAGGCGCCCAGGTGCGGCGAAACGACGGTCTGCGGCAGCTTGAACAGCGGGGAGTCGGTGCAGGGCTCGGAGTCGTACACGTCGAAGCCGGCGCCGCGGATGTGGCCCGACTCGATGGCGTCGGCCAGGGCCTGCTCATCGACGAGGCCGCCGCGGGCCGCGTTGATGATGATCTGGCCCTTCTTCGACTTCGCCAGGAGGTCGGCGTCGAACATGCCGGCCGTTTCCTTGGTCTTGGGAAGGTGGATGGTGACGAAGTCGGCGCGGGAGACGAGCTCCTCCAGGTCGACGAGCTCCACGTTCATCTGGGCCGCGCGCGCCGGGTTGGCGTACGGGTCGTAGGCGATGATGGTGGTCTCGAAGGCGGCCAGGCGCTGCGCGAACAGCTGGCCGATGTGGCCGAAGCCGACGATGCCGACGGTCTTGCCGAAGATCTCGACGCCCTTGAAGGACGAGCGCTTCCACTCGCCGTCGCGCAGCGTGGCGTCGGCGGCGGGGACCTGGCGGGCGGTGGCCAGCAGGAGCGCGATGGCCTGCTCGCACGCGGAGTGGATGTTGGAGGTCGGGGCGTTGACGACCATGACGCCGCGCTCGGTGGCGGTGTCGATGTCGACGTTGTCGAGGCCCACGCCGGCGCGGCCGACGATCTTCAGGTTGGGGGCGGCCTCGAGGACTTCCTTGTCCACGGTGGTCGCCGAACGGACCAGCAGGGCGTCGGCATCGGCGACGGCGGCGAGGAGTTCCGGGCGGTTCGGGCCGTCGACCCAGCGCACCTCCACGGAATCTCCGAGCGCGTCCACGGTGGACTGCGCGAGCTTGTCGGCGATGAGGACGACCGGGCGAGCGTTCTGGCTCACGAGCAACTCCTGATTATGTGCGTATGCGTCCGATCCGATCCGGCACGACCGCGCCCGAAAGGATGGGTCCACGCCGGCTCGTTGGCGTGGACCCGATCATCATATCCCCGGGTGCCGCGGGCGGGGGTGGCAGGCCCCGGAACGTGGGGCGCGCGACGCCCGATTCCGGGGGCGGCGCCTACTGGTAGGTGACGATCCAGGGCCGCGGCTTGATGTCCATCGTCTGCTGCGGGGTGAACATCGGTTGGTCCTCGTCGATGAAGTTCTTCCACGCCATGAAGAACTCGGGCTGGAGATCCTGGCGCATGACGTTCCACGTCTCGAACTTCTGGTCCGGCGTGCCGTGGCCGTCGGCGTGGAGGACGACGGCGAGCTCGGGGCGGGACAGGTCGATGGTCTCGCGGTCGCGGAGCATCTGCAGCTGGAACTGGTGCAGCATGAGCACCTTCTGCGGCAGGTTGTTCTTCGCGGTCAGATCCGCGAGGTACTCGATGGCGCGGTTGACCTCCTCCGCCTCCACGTGGCCGACGGCGACGTTGGGCATGCCGTCCGGGGTGAGCTTCCACTCCGGGTCGAGGGCGAGGCCGACGTTGGGGCGCTTGAGCAGCTCCTCGTAGAACTTCGCCTGCTCGACGAAGTCGGCGCGGCCGGGCTGCAGGTCGATGATGACGTAGCCGCCGGCCTCCGTCATGGCGTCGACGTAGGGCTTGAGCACATCGACGGGCGCGGGCTCGGAGAAGTCGTTGCGCGGCCCGGGGGCGGCCTGGGCGACGGACGCGATGATCTCGAACGCCGGGATGACCTTGTCGCCGGTCAGCCCCTGGTACTCCTCGACGAGCTGCTTGGCGTGGGCGACGGCCTCCTCGGGCGTCTCCTCGCCCATCACTCCCAGCACCGGGGCGCCGGGGTGGCCGTATGTGGCGATCATGTGGCGGCCCGGGAACACCAGCTGGCCGCCGCCGGGCAGCTCCTCGATCTTGTCGTCGGAGGCGAGCTCGGCGGACTTGGCGAACTTCTCCTCGCCGCCGAATGCGTCGCCGAGCCCGATGAGCGGGCGGCCGTCGCGCGCCGCCTTGATCGACTCCGAGGTGGCGCGGGCATCGCCGATCGGAAGCCACTGGACCTCGATGCCCGCGGCGCGGGCGGTGGCGATGGCGCCGAGCGGCGTGCCGGGGGCCGCGAAGGCCACCGGGTCGTCGCCGCCCGTCTTCGGCTTCGTGGGCTTGGAGGCGGCCAGGGCGTCCGAATCCCCCGCGGCCCCCTCCGCATCCTTCGCGGCCGGGACGGTCGGCTTGTCGGCCTCCATCTCGGCGACGGCCCGGGCCGGCTCCTTCTCTTCCTCCGCCTCGGCGAACTCGGTGCCGGTGAGCTTCTTCAGGCCATCCAGGTCGGCCGGGGCGGCGACGACGGTGCGCTCGCCCTCGGCGGCGACCTCGGCGTCGCCGACCGTGACGACGGTGCCTGCGCCCAGCCGCTTGATCTCCTCCTCCACCGACGACGCGTCCGAGCCCTGCTGCACGAGCATGGGCACGCCGGAGGTCACGGCGATGCCGGCGGCGCGGCGCTGCGAATCCTCGTCGGCGGCGGACACCACGACGGCCTGGGCGGAGTCGAGCAGCTTCTGCGACGCAGCGAGCTCGCTGTCCACGGCGACCGGCTTTTCCGGGGCCTTGGCGGCCTTCGAGGGGCCATCGTCGCCGGAGCAGGCGACGAGGCCGAATGCGGTCGCGGCCCCGGCGACGAGGGCCAGGGACCGGCGGACGCCCGAGCGGAGGGGCGAGGGACGGGCGGAGGACCAGACCAAGGCGGGCCTGCCTTTCATGGGGGTGGCGATCGTTTACCCGACCAGACTATCGGACAGGCGGGTAAACGACCGTTAACGGGGACCCGCATCCTCCCCCGCAGCGCCGCTTGACGACGAAACCTCCCCCGCACGGCGTGGTGCGGGGGAGGTCGGCGTCGTGAAGCGGGGAAACCCTACGCGGTGGCGTCCAGCGGGTTCTTCACCCAGGACATGAGGTCGCGCAGCTTCGAGCCGGTCTCCTCGATCTGGTGGTTCGCGTACTCGGCGCGCAGGCCCTCCAGCTCCTTGTTGCCCTTCTCGACGTTGGCGATCAGGCGCTTGGTGAAGGTGCCGTCCTGGATGTCGGCCAGGATGTCCTTCATGCGCTTCTTGGTGTCGGCGTCGATGACGCGGGGGCCGGAGAGGTAGCCGCCGAACTCCGCGGTGTCGGACACCGAGTAGTTCATGTTGGCGATGCCGCCCTCGAACATCAGGTCAACGATGAGCTTCAGCTCGTGCAGGCACTCGAAGTACGCCATCTCCGGCTCGTAGCCGGCCTCGACCAGCACCTCGAAACCGACCTTGACCAGCTCCTCGGTGCCGCCGCACAGCACGGCCTGCTCGCCGAAGAGGTCCGTGACGGTCTCCGCCTCGAACGTGGTCGGGATGACGCCCGCGCGGGCGCCGCCGATGGCCGCGGCGTAGGACAGGCAGAGGTCCTTGCCCTCGCCCTTCGGGTCCTGGTCCACGGCGATCAGGCAGGGCACGCCCTTGCCGTCGACGAACTGGCGGCGGACCAGGTGGCCCGGGCCCTTCGGGGCGACCATGCCCACGGTGACGTTCTCGGCCGGCTTGATCAGGTCGAAGTGGATGTTCAGGCCGTGGCCGAAGAGCAGCGCGTCGCCGTCCTTCAGGTTCGGCGCGATGTCCTCGGCGTAGACCTTCGCCTGGGTGGTGTCCGGCACCAGGACCATGATGACGTCCGCCCACGCGGCGGCGTCGGCGTTCGACTTGACCTCGAAGCCGGCCTCCTTGGCCTTCTCCGCCGACTTCGAGCCCTCGCGCAGGCCGATGACGACCTCGACGCCGGAGTCGCGCAGGTTCTGGGAGTGGGCGTGGCCCTGGGAGCCGTAGCCCAGCACCGCGACCTTGCGGCCCTGGATGATCGACAGGTCGGCGTTGTCGTCGTACAGCAGTTCAATAGCCATGGAAGTGAGATTGCCTTTCGTGCAAATCAGGTTTCGTTCGCGTCCGGCGTCGACCGCCCGCTCTCGCTCGGGGACAGTCTAGCCAGGGGATTGTTTCGGGGGTTACAGCGCCCGGGACGCCAGCATCGGCTTCGGGCCGCGGGCCACCGCGACGGTGCCAGACTGCACCAGCTCGCGGATGCCGAACGGCTCGAGGACCTCGAGCAGCGCGCGGAGCTTCGAGCGCTCGCCCGTGGCCTCGATGACCACGGACTCCTGCGCCACGTCGACGACGCGGGCGCGGAAGAGCTTCGCCGCGTCGACCACCTGGGGACGGTTGTTGTTGTCCGCCGTGACCTTGACCAGCAGCAGCGCCCGGGACACCAGCTGGTCGTCCGGCTGGCGGACCACCTTGAGCACCGGCACCAGCTTGTTCAGCTGCTTGGTGATCTGCTCGATGGGCAGATTCTCCGTTTCAACCACGAGGGTGATGCGGTTGACTCCCTCGACCTCGGTGGTGCCCGAGGTGATGGACTGGATGCTGAACCCGCGGCGGGTGAACATGCCCGCGATGCGGACCAGGATGCCCGGCTCGTCGAGGGTCAGCACGGACAGGGTGTGCAGTTCGGCCATGATGAGCTTCACTTTCCTCTTCGTCTGGTTGCCGGGTTACCGGGACTGGATGGTCGGGTGGTTGGCGTCGGGCGACTTCGCCGCGTCCTCGGCATTGTCCGCCATGGTGTCGTGGATGTCCGCCGGGGACTCCCCCGCCGACATGTCCTCGTCGAAAAGCGGGCGCAGGCCGCGGGCCGACTCGATCTCGTCGTTGGACTTGCCGGCGGCGACCATCGGCCACACCTGGGCGTCCTCGCCGACGATGAAGTCGATGACCACCGGGCGGTCGTTGATCTCCCGCGCCTTCTCGATGGCGGGGATGACCTCCTCTTCCTTGGTCACGCGGATGGCCACGCAACCGAGCCCCTCGGACAGGCGGACGAAGTCCGGCACGTAGGAGTTGTCCTCCGGGCGCAGCTTCGTGTTGGAGTAGCGCTGCTCGTAGAAGAGCGTCTGCCACTGGCGCACCATGCCCAGGTTACCGTTGTTGATCAGGGCGACCTTGATGGGGAAGCCCTCGATGGCGGAGGTGGTCAGCTCCTGGTTGGTCATCTGGAAGCAGCCGTCGCCGTCGATGGCCCAGACTTCCTTCTCCGGCGCGGCCGCCTTGGCGCCCATCGCCGCCGGGACGGCGTAGCCCATGGTGCCCAGGCCACCGGAGTTGAGCCAGGTGCGCGGGTTCTCGTACTGGATGAACTGCGCGGCCCACATCTGGTGCTGGCCGACGCCGGCGCAGTAGATGGCCTCCGGGCCGACGACGTCCGACAGGGTCTTCAGCACGAACTGCGGGGACAGCGAGCCGTCGGACTGCTCTTCCCAGCCGAGCGGGAACTCGTCGCGCAGGTCGTCGAGCTCGCGGCGCCACGGCACGATGGACGGGGCCTTCAGGCCGAGGGCGCGGTAGGCGTCGGCCAGCGCGGAAAGCACCTCGCGGGCGTCGCCGACGATGGGCACGTGGGCCTCGCGGATCTTGCCGATCTCCGCCGGGTCGATGTCGGCGTGGATGACCTTCGCCTGCGGGGCGAAGGTGGACAGCTGACCGGTGACGCGGTCGTCGAAGCGGGCGCCGATGGTGATCAGCAGGTCCGACTTCTGCAGCGCGGCCACGGCGGAGACCTTGCCGTGCATGCCGGGCATGCCCATGTGCAGCTCGTGGGCGTCCGGGAACGCGCCGCGGGCCATGAGGGTGGTGACCACCGGCACGCCGGTCATCTCGGCGAAGGCGATCAGCTCGGCCGAGGCGTCGGCCTTGATCACGCCGCCGCCGACGTAGAGCACCGGGCGCTCGGCCGCGGAGATCATGCGCACGGCCTCTTCGATCTGGCGCGAGTGCGGGGTGGTCACCGGGCGGTAGCCGGGCAGGTCCACCTCCGGCGGCCACGTGAAGTCGATCTCGGTGTTCTGCAGGTCCTTGGGCACGTCGACCAGGACGGCGCCCGGGCGGCCGGTGGAGGCCAGGTGGAACGCCTCGGCGATGGCCTTCGGGATGTCGTTGGCGTCGGTGACCATGAAGTTGTGCTTGGTCACGGGCATGGTCACGCCGCGGATGTCGGCTTCCTGGAAGGCGTCGGAGCCCAGCAGCGGCATGCCGACCTGGCCGGTGATGGCCACGACGGGCACGGAGTCCATCTGGGCGTCGGCCAGCGGGGTGACCAGGTTGGTCGCGCCGGGGCCGGAGGTGGCGATGCACACGCCGACCTTGCCGGAGACCTGCGCGTAGCCGGTGGCGGCGTGGCCGGCGCCCTGCTCGTGGCGGACCAGGACGTGTCGGATCTTCTCGGAGTCGAACAGCGGGTCGTACAGCGGCAGGATCGCGCCGCCCGGGATGCCGAATACGACGTCCGCGCCGAGCTCCTCGAGGGACCGGACGATGGCCTTGGCGCCGGTGATGCGCTCGGTCGTCGTGCGGCGCGACTGTGCGGCCACGGTGGCGGGCGAGGGGCTGTGCTGTGGGGCGGCGTTCATTCCGTGCGCTCCTGTAGTCGGGTACGGGCGGGCCCGAGCTGGATGGACCGGGGAAACGCCCGTGGCGGGAATCCCCGTCGGCCCATGTCTCCTCCGAGCCTAGCGTCCACATAGTAGACAGTCAATCCCACATAGTTGGACGCCACCCCTCCGGAACTGGCGGAACTCCACCGTATTATCCCCCGCACCTCAGCGTCCTCTAAGTCTCCGAACCTACCGTGGCGCCCATGGACTTCATTCTGTATTTATTGCAGCGCTCGTGGGCGTGGATCGCGACAAACGGTCTGGCAATCGCGTCGCTGCTCATCCTGATCGTCCTCGTCCCCCGGATCCGCCGCTTCGTCATCGCCGTGGCCACCTGGAACATGGCCGATGGAGCGGAGTCCACCAAGGGGCGCCGCGCGCTGATCGGCGCGGTGGTCTACATCGTGGAGATGATCGCCTACTTCGTCATCGGCATCGCCCTGCTGAACAAGTTCGGGGTCTCGCTGACGGCCGCGGCCATCCCGGCGACGGTCGTCTCGGCGGCGATCGGCTTCGGTGCGCAGGGCGTCATCGGCGACCTGATCGGCGGCGTCTTCATCATCGCCGAGAAGCAGTACGGCATCGGCGACTGGGTGGAGTTCCACTCCCCCTCGGGCACGGTGCAGGGCGACGTCGTCAACATGACGCTGCGCGCGACGACGATCCGCACGCTCAACGGCGAGGAGGTCGTGGTCCCGAATTCGCAGGCCCGCATGTGCGTGAACTACTCCTCGCGGTGGTCGCGCGCGGTCATCGAGATCCCGGTGCCCATGACGGCCAGCGGCTCCATCCGCGACCTGGAGGAACGCACCCTCGAGGCCGCCCGGCGCGCCATCGCGGCCGACGGCGTGCGCGAGCACGTGCTGTCGGAGGTCCGCATCCAGTCCTCCACGGAGCTCGTGGCGCCGACGACGATGGGCCTGCCGTGGACGGTCACCATGCGCCTGATCGCGGATTGCGAGCCGGGCGACCAGTGGCTCATCGAGCGCGCCGTGCGCGCGGAGATCATCGACACCTGGTGGGACGACTACGGCGAGCGCGCCGAGTCCAATCCCCTGCAGTCCGCCGAGGCGATCACCGCGCAGCTCGGCGCGCTGCCGGCCCAGCTCGGCCAGTCCCCCGTCACGCGGCCGGATGCCCCCAAGACCTTCTCCGACACCCCCGACACCGTGCTCGGCGCGGATCGCGGCGCGGGCCCGGCGGATGCGGCGTCGCGCCGCGGCGAGGGCTCGCTCGAGGTCGAGCAGGCGAACGCGGCCAAGGCCGCGCAGGAATCCTCGGGTTCGCTTGACGACGACGACCGCCGCCGCAGCGACCTTCCGTCCGCGGGCGCCGCGATGGATGAGCGCCGGCGCGACGAGGAGACCAAGGTGGAGCCGGCCGCCGGCGAAGAGGCGGGGTCCTCGACCGCCGTGGGCGCCGATGATTCCGGCTCGGAGCGGATGTCCAAGCGCGAGCGGGTCCGCCGGGTGCTGTCGGCGGGCGGCCGCGCGCGGCCGTCGACCGTGGTGATGATCGTCGCGCTGATCGTCCTGGGCATGCTCAACCTCGCCACCGTCGAGCCCGGCGAGGGAGAGGAAGGCGTCGCCGGTTGGCTGGCGCCCAGCCGCTTCGAGGGCGGCGGCTCCGGCGACGACGGCGCCGGGAAGAAGACCACCGGCACGGAAACCCCCACCCGCGACGGCGGCGCGACCACGACCACCCCGGCCACCCCGGCCGAAACCCCGCGCCCGCAGGACGGCGAGCGCGACACCGGCACCGGCGACACCGGCACCGGAACCGGGACCGGAACGGGCTCGGACGAGACCGGGACCGGCACCGGTGACTCGGGCACGGGCACCGGCACCGGAACCGGCGACTCCGGCACGGGCACCGGCACCGGCAACGCCGGCCAGGGCGCCCGCCCCGACTCCGCGGACGCCGGCACCGGGGGCGCGGCCGCGAACCGGTGACCGGCCCCCTACAATGAGCCCCCATGAGCAACGATCAGCCGGCCGAGCTGCCCACCACCCGTTTCCGCCCCCAGAAGACTCACTTCATGGCCGTGGTGTTCCTGGTGTTCCTGGCCTTCGTGGCCATGGGCTTCTCGCTGTGGCTGACGCCGCTGCTGCTGGCCCCGCTGGTCTACGCGCTGTGGATCATGCGGGTCCGCACGACGGTCAGCTCGCGCGGCATCACCGCCGTGTATTTCGTGGGCGGCCACCGCTCGCTGCCGTGGGAGCGCTTCCGCGGCATCCTCTTCGACAAGCGGGGCCGCGCCTTCGCGGTCGGCCGTTCGTCGGAGGACTCGGAGGACGATGACGTCCGCTTCGCCCTGCCGGCGATCTCCTTCAATTCGCTGCCGGCCCTCAGCGAGGCGACCCGCGGCCGGATCCCCGACCCCGTGACCCCGGGTCGCCTGGCCGACGAGGAAAAGGTGGAGGTCTTCGACCGCGACGGCAACTCCGTCAAGATGACCCGCGCCGAGTACGCGAAGCACGAGGCCGAAGCCCGGGCCAGGGCCGAAGACGCCGAGGCCTGAAACCCCGCACGAGCCCCGCGCCGTGCGGGGTTCTCCGCATCGACCCCACGACTGTCCACATAGTGGACACTCAAGTCCACCCGGTGAGACTTGAGGCCTCCCCGGGGTTTATCATCGAAGAAACTCGCCGCCAACCAGAGAGGAATGGGGCAGCCATGATCCCCCTTCGTTCCAAGGTCACCACCGCCGGCCGCAACGCCGCGGGCGCCCGCTCGCTGTGGCGCGCCACCGGCATGACGGACAACGACTTCGGCAAGCCGATCATCGCCATCGCGAACTCCTACACCCAGTTCGTGCCCGGCCACGTGCACCTCAAGGACGTCGGCGACATCGTCGCGGAAGCGGTCACCGCCGCCGGCGGCGTCCCCCGCGAGTTCAACACCATCGCAGTCGACGACGGCATCGCCATGGGCCACGACGGCATGCTCTACTCGCTGCCGTCCCGCGAGATCATCGCCGACTCCGTCGAGTACATGGTCAACGCGCACACCGCCGACGCGCTGGTGTGCATCTCCAACTGCGACAAGATCACCCCGGGCATGCTCAACGCGGCGCTGCGCCTCAACATCCCCGTCGTGTTCGTGTCGGGCGGCCCGATGGAGTCCGGCTTCTCCGTGGTGGTCGACGGCGTCGTGAAGCCCGGATCGGACCTCATCTCGGCGATCTCCGCCTCCGCGAACGACAAGGTCGACGACGATCAGCTGCTCGACATCGAGCGTTCCGCCTGCCCGACCTGCGGTTCCTGCTCCGGCATGTTCACCGCCAACTCCATGAACTGCCTCACCGAGGCACTGGGCCTGTCCCTGCCGGGCAACGGCTCCACGCTGGCCACCCAGGTCGCCCGCCGCGACCTGTTCACCCGCGCCGGCGAGCTCATCGTCGACCTGGCCAACCGCTACTACCGCGACGGAGACGAGTCGGTGCTGCCGCGCAACGTCGCCAACCGCGACGCGTTCGTCAACGCCATGACCCTCGACGTGGCCATGGGCGGATCGACGAACACCGTGCTGCACATCCTCGCCGCCGCGCAGGAGGGCGAGATCGACTTCGACCTCGCCGACATCGACGAGATCTCGCGCCGCGTCCCCTGCCTGTCCAAGGTCGCACCGAACTCGGACTACTACATGGAGCACGTCCACCGCGCGGGCGGCATCCCCGCCATCATGGGCGAGCTGCGCCGCGGCGGCCTGCTGAACATGGACGCCAACTCCGTCCACGCCCCGTCGCTGGCGGAGCAGCTCGACGACTGGGACATCCGCGGCGGCAAGGCCACCGACGCCGCCATCGAGCTGTTCCACGCGGCGCCGGGCGGCGTGCGCACCACCGAGCCCTTCTCCACCGACAACCGCTGGGAGTCGCTGGACGTCGACGCCGAAAACGGCTGCATCCGTTCCATGGAGCACGCCTACACCGCCGAGGGCGGCCTGTGCGTCCTACGCGGAAACATCGCCCGCGACGGCGCGATCCTGAAGACCGCCGGCATCTCGGAGGACCAGTTCCACTTCGAGGGCACCGCCCGCGTCGTCGAGAGCCAGGAGGAGGCCGTGTCGGTGATTCTCACCCGCACCCTCCAGCCGGGCGAGGTCCTGTTCGTCCTGTACGAGGGCCCCGCCGGCGGCCCGGGCATGCAGGAGATGCTGCACCCGACCGCCTTCATCAAGGGCGCCGGCCTGGGCAAGAAGTGCGCCCTGGTCACCGACGGCCGCTTCTCCGGCGGCTCGTCGGGCCTGTCCATCGGCCACATCTCTCCCGAGGCCGCCGCCGGCGGCGACATCGCCCTGGTCCGGGACGGCGACCCGGTGTACATCGACGTCGCCGAGCGCCGCCTGGAGATCAAGGTCGACGACGCCGAGCTGGCCCGCCGCCGCGAGGAGGAGCTGCAGCGCGACAAGCCCTTCACCCCGCACAAGGAGCGCCCGCGCAAGGTGTCCAAGGCCCTGCGCGCCTACGCGAAGATGGCCTCCAGCGCCGACAAGGGCGCGGTCCGCATCGTCGACTAGCCTCCCCCGCACGAAGAAAGCCACCTCCGCCGGGAGGTGGCTTTCTTGTTTTTCGGCTCAGGGTCTCAGCGGCTCAGCGGCGACCTAGATCGACGCGCCCGTCGTGGTGTTCACGAAGGGCAGCTGACCGGCGGTGAGGTACCACAGGCCGACGGCCGCGGCGATGGCCAGGGCGCAGAAGATCCAGGAGCTCGCCAGCGGGCGGCGCGCCCAACCGCGGCTGAAGTCGATGCCGTAGCGGCCGGGGCCGGTGAACTGCAGCGCCAGAGCGGTGGCGGTCAGCGCCAGGTGCAGGCGGACGGGCTCCGCGCCCTCCGCCAGCACGTTCCATCCGGAGTCGCCGATGGCGACCTCGAACATGGTGAGGAACGCCGAGATCGCCAGGGCGAGCGCGGCGCCCAGCGGCGTCGCCAAGCCGAGGACCAGCAGACCGCCCGCGATGACCTGGATCGTCGGGATGGCGATCGCGATGACGTTGGCGTAGTTGTAGCCGTTGTCCGCGAACTGCGCCTCCAGCGTGCCGATGCCCGGCGCCCCTCCGAACTGGAAGAACGTGGCCAGGCCCAGCATCAGCAGCATGCCGCCGACGCCGAGACGCAGGAGCAGCAGGCCCAGGTCGAGGGTGCCGCGGCGCGGATCGAGGTCGGGGTCCCGCTCCTGGTCGTCGCGGAAATCGGGGTCGCCCGCCGCCACCGGGACCGCCGCCGCGGCCGCTGTCGGGGTGGTCGCGTCGTCGAGCAGCGCGTCATCGCGGGGATGCTCCGGTGCCGCGTCGCCATAGCCCGTGGGCGCCGGCGCGACCTGGGTGGGCTGATCGTGGTCGGCCGCGAAGTCGGCGTCGGCCTCGCGGTAATCGTCGGCCCGGTCCAGCGGCTCGATCTTCTGCGGGGCGGTGCGCCCGGCTGCGGCGTAGACGTCGCGGCGCGGGATGACCTGGGTTTCGGCGGGATCGTCGTCAAGCGTGCCGGAGGTCGCCGCGGCGGCGGCCGCGCTCCCTCCGTCGGCGGATCCGGCCAGCGGGCCGGCCCCGGTGCCGTCGAAGATCTCGGTGCGGGCGTCGGGCTCGGGGTCTTGCTTGGAGACGGGCACCGCGATGGATTCCGTCTTGGCGTCGTCGGCGGCCTTGGGGCGGGTTTCGGGGGCGACATCGACTTTGGGGTCGTCGTCGGCGATTCGACGGTAGGTCGGGACGTCGAAGTCGTCGTCAAGCCCCTCCTCGTAGTCGCCCAGCTTGCGGGGATTCGGGTTCTTGGTGTTGTCGCTCACGATGCCCAGGGTAAGCGCTGGACACCCGTTGGGCCGGGTGCCGTGCCGGGCGGGCGGCGTTTTTCCTATTGTTGCGTGCATGGGACGGAATCGGATGGGGATCGGCGTCGCGGCCGCCGCGCTGGCGGCCGCGGTCTCGCTGTCGCTGTCCGCGTGCATGGAAAACTCCCCCGCGCTGCAGGGGCACTTCGCGGAACGCAGCGGCGAGCCCTCGGGGATCCGCATGCCGGACGCCAAGATCGGGGACGCGATGCCCGCCCCCGGCACGAAGCGCGAACCTCGCGGCACGTCCGATCCCGATCCCTGCGCCATCGACGACGTCGTCCTCGCCGCATGCATGCCGGAGATCACGGCCATCGCGTCGCCGGGGAAGGGCAGGGCGATCGCGGCGACTGCGGATGGGCGCCTGCACCTCATCGTCGCCGGCGCCGAGCCGCGGGAGATCGCCGACGCCGGGTCGCGCGTCGCGCAGATCACGGCGGGGCCGACTGTCGCGGAGGACGGGCAGATGTTCCTGCTGCGCGCCGATGGTTCCGTCGCCAGGCTGACGCTGCTGCCGGGCGGCCGCGCCGACCTGCGCGACCTGCCGGAGCACCGGAACGTGGGCAACATCGGCCTGTTCCTCGACGATTCCGCCCAGGTGAACACGCTGTTGGCCGGCGACCCGGGCATCGAGGTGATTTCGATGTGTCACGGCCCCCACGGCGCCCCTCCCCTGATGACGGTCCGCCTCGACGGCACCCCGATGCTCGCTCAGTGGTCGTATGGCCGGATCGAGCCGCTGGGCGGAGTGGATCTGGATGATTCGATCGGCGGCTGCGCGGTCGCCGGCACGGACGTGTTCGTGGCGGTGCCGGGGGCGCAGCGCGTCGTGTCCGTGCCGATCGCCCCGCCCGAAGCGGGGCGCTTTGGGGCGTGGAAGGTGATGGGTTCGCCGAAGAAGTTGCTCGAGGGCGAGTTCGGCCACGTCGGCTGGCTCGCGCCGGTGCTCGCCGAGGGAGGCGCCGAGGTGTGGGGCGCGACCGTCAACAAGGCCGACGGGCGCGACGGCGGCGAGTCGGACGAGCGCATCTTCCGCATCCCCTCCGGCGGCGCCGCGGGCGGCTCGCCCGACTAGCGGGGCACGGACCGTTTGCTTTGCGACGGGCCGGCGCGGGGATTGAGGGGCCGGGGGCGCGGAGTGGCCGTGCCGTGGAACCATCCCCGCCAAAGCCGCAACCTCGCGTGACCCGCGCCCGCGACCCCGCGCAGACGACGCACGCCCACGCGACCCGCAGCGCCCGCGGCCCCGCCCAGACGACGCACACTCACACCCCCCCAGCAACCGCCCGCGGCCCCGCGCACACGACGCACACCCACATGGACCGCAGCACCCGCGACCCCGCGCAGACGACGCACACCCACATGACCCGCAGCACCCACCAGCCAGGCATTGGTCGGTGATACGTGCGAGCCGCACACGCGCCACCCCGCGTGATGCGAAAGTGTCCCGTGGTGCGAAAAGAAGCGAAAACGTGACGCAATGTTCGAGCGATAGCGGTCGAACACGTGTATCATCTGTGGTGAAGCGGGATGGGGATAATGGGCCGGCTTCCACAGGGGGAACTCGAGGGTTTCCCGTTGACGTTGCAGTTCCAGTTTCTTTTCGCCACCGTGGGGGAATCGACATGGCTTTCGACCATGTTCCATCCGAAGCAAACGACGATGAGCACAACTGTCCGGACCACCACCGCAACCAACACGCCTACCCGCCCGACAACGTTGGGCGGGACACGCCCGACCCCGTAGGCCAGCCCGATCAGGCCGATCGGGATGGTGGGGCAGGCGGCCAGCAGGAGGCATCGCCGCATCAGTCGACCGAATCGGAGGCCTCGCCGCGCAAGATGTGGGTCACCGAACGCACCGACGACGCGTTGGCCTGCCTCGCGCGCGGCCGCAACATCGCCGAGGTGGACATGGCGATTGCCTGCACACCCGACGGTGGCACGGACGTCGATTCCCACGCCGCGGCCATCGCCACCCGCATCGGGGCGGGCAAGGTGCGGGCGATGCAGTACTGCGACGTCGGGGTGATGCTCCACCGCATGCCCCGCATCCGCGACTTCTGTACTGGCGGTGTGGTGCCGATGGGGCACCTGGTGAAAATCGCCGCCGCCATCATCGCCGTCACCGACGACCACCTCCCGGAAGTAGAAACCCGGTTCCTGGAGTACCTCACGCCCCGGCGGGACTTCCAGGCGCTTCCCGGCATCAGGGTCTTCGCCCGGCACCTGGCCCGCATCGTCGAGGACATCGAACCGATCTCCACCCCACCCGACGACGAAGAAGAACAACCGGCCTCGGAGGGGTACGTCGCCGACCACGACGCACCCGGTGATCACGGGTGCGTGGAGGTGGTGTTGCGCAAGGACCGGCTGGCCGAGTTCGACGCCACCGTCCGCGCCATCCGCGACACCAAACTCAACGCCGGCGAGACCTGCACCCTCGCCGATGCGCTCATGCACCTGTGCCGGGGAGACCATGGTGGCGCGAACGTCACCCTCAACGTCTACGCCGATGGTGCGGTCACCGATGAGGGGGAGCTTCGGTTGTGGTTGGACGGTGCCGGGTGGTTGCCGAGGTACGTCACGAAGCAGTGGTTGGAACGCGCGAGCTCAGTACGCCTCTCATCCGATTCGGTCACTGGTGGGTATGTGCCCACCGAGGCGCAGAAGGCCAGGGTGCGGGGCCGGGATGGTGGGTGCAGGTTTCCGGGGTGTTCGGTGCCGGCGGATAAGTGCCAGATCGATCATGTCGTCAACTACGACCCCAACCTCGACCACGCCGCGATGGTGGATAACCCGCTGTTCAACACCGCAGGCCACGGTCACGGCGACCATGGCGGCTGCAGCCACGACCATGAGCGTGCCGATGGGTTCGTCGCCGGCAACGCGGCCAATGGCCTGGGTGCGACGGCGACGTGGAACCTGCAGTGCCTGTGCCAGCACCACCACAACCTCAAGACCTCCCGCCACTGGCATGCGGTGATGCACGACGACGCGTCGGTGACGTGGAGCGACCACACCGGCGAAACCCAGGCGACGACGGTGCCGCATGGCCCGATCGCCCACATCAAACGACAGACCTTCGATCAGCGGGCCACCAGGCTGGCGAAGACCATCCGCGCCAACAACGACAAGCGCATGCGGGCCGAAACCCAAGCGCGGGAGGCGATGGACCAAGCCGAGGTTGATGCGGCCTTGCGGGAACACGCCCGACAAACCGCGAAGTATGAGCGTGACATGGCGGAGTTCGTTGCCGGGCCGTTGAATTCACCGGACCCGGTGATCGCGGCGGATGCGCAGGCGGTGGTCGATGCGACCGATGATGGGTGGCCGGGCCTGGGCGACGATGACCTGGACTCGGCGCCTCAGGCGCCGCGGCCGTTGGGGCCGGACCCCACGGTGCCCTTCTGATGGGAGCCGTGCTGGTCGCGGCGTTTCGATTGGGCGACCTCACCGTCTCTCGAGAACCAGCCGCGCCCCAAAGCCGACCGCACCGCGACGACGCCCCACCCCGAACCACACAGAACCGCACCACACAATCAGGCCCGCTCAAGAAAGGTTAGGCTATGGTTCGTTCATGGCTCGCATCATTTCCACGTTCACCGTGACAGCGTCCGACCGGATCTCGCCGACCATGCAGCGGGTGACCTTCGACGTTTCGGACATCGCCCCCTTCGCCGAGAACCCGCACACGGACGCGTACGTGAAACTCCTCTTCGACACCGCCGATGCGGCAACCCCGGCACCCGACGCCGCCCCGACCATGCGCACCTACACCGTGCACTCCATCGACGCGGAAGCCGGCACGCTCGCCATCGACTTCGCGCTGCACGGCGACGGCGACACCCCCGGCATCGCCTCCGCCTGGGCAGTCGACGCCCGCCCCGGCGACATCATCGACGCCCGGGGCCCCGGAGGCGCCTACTCCCCCGACCCCGCCGCCGCCCACCACCTCATCTGCGGCGACGCCACCGCGATCCCCGCCATCGCCGCGGCCGTCCGCGAACTTCCCGCAGACGCCTCCGCCGACGTCGTCGTCGAAGCACCCGACTACGCCGACGTCGACCTCATCCCCAACCACCCCGGCGCATCGATCACGCACGTCACCCCGGCGCACGGGACCGACGCCGCTCCCGGGGACGCGCTAGTCGAAATGACCACGGCGATCGTCGGAAAGCTCGCTTCCCGCCCCACCCACGATCCCGCCGGCATCCAGGTCTTCGTGCACGGCGAAGCCCACGCGGTGATGAAGCGCATCCGCCCGATGCTCAAGGACGCCGGCATCCCCGTCCGGGGCGCGTCGATCTCGGGCTACTGGCGCGTCGGCCGCACCGAAGAGGGATTCCGCACGTGGAAGAAGGAAAACCGGCCCGCCGACGACTGAATCGCAGACGGGCCGGAGACGATGCGCGGAGGCTAAGCCCCCATGCCGCCGTCATCCTCCACGCGGTCGAACTGGTACCCCACCACCGCGTTGTGCAGCGCCGGCGCATCGGGTTCGGCCGCGCGCAGACACGTCAGCAGCAGCAACCGCCCGGGGGTCGGCTCGCTTCCCCACACCTCGTCGTCGATGGCCAGGTCCTCCTTGGTCGGGGTGTGGAAATCCGTCGCCTTGTAGACCAGCCACTTGCTTCCCGACGCCTTCGTCCGCACGCGCAACTCGTCCCCGATCTTGACGTTGAACTCCTGCTTCTCGGCATCGAAGACATCGTCGAACACGCCGGGGATCCGCGTGTTGGCGTGGCCCGCCATGACGGCGACGTCCTTCTGGTCGGTCGACGGCAGGACGTACGGCTTGTCATCCGCCGTGTAGAAGCAGACGTCCATCAGATGCACCGGGTCGAGACCGCGGTCGGTCATCGGGCACAGGTCCTCGACGACCGGCTCGTGCAGCCCGAGTGCGGGCAGAGTCATCTCCACCGGCATCGACTCCTCGATCGACACTTGCTCCGGCGTCGCCTGCGGCTTCTCGGAACCCGGGGCCGGAGGCGCCGGCGCGGGCGCGTCCGTCGAGCAGCCGGCGAGCAACGTCGGCACCGCGATCAACGCCGCGATGATGGCCGACCGCAACTTCGGTGCATGGGCTGACGAGGTGGGCATGATGAACCTCTCCTCCGAAATACTCGGGGCGCCGTCAAGGCGCCGGGGCGTCGGCCAGGCCCGCGAAAGTCCAGCCGACGATGACGTTGTTCGTCGCCGGTGCGAACGGGTTGCGGGGTTGAATGCAGCTGATCGTCAGCATCCGCCCCGGCATGGGGCCATCGCCCCAGATCTCGGCGCTGCCGCCGAGCGACGGCTTTGCGACGTCATGGAAATCCGTCGCCCGGTACACCAGCCACCGATCCCCGCCGGCGCGGGTGCGGACGAGCAACTCGTCGCCCTCCCGCACGGTGAAGGCGCCGGCGCGGCTGTCGTACAGGTCGTCGAACACCGCGGCCCGCCCGGCGGCGGCATGACCGGCGATCACCGACACGTCCGGGGCGTCCGTGCCCGGCAACGAGTACGGGCGGTCGTCGGCGACGTAGTAGCAGGCGGTGTCCAGGCGGGCGGGGTCGAGCGCGCCGTCCTCGAGCGGGCACGCCTCGGGATCGATGCCGGCGCGCAAGCCGAGGGCGGGGATGGCCAGCTCCACGGGTTCGGACGGCGCAACCGCCTCACGGGGCTGCGCCACCTCGACGTTCGCCTCGACGCGGTCGGCGGGCGACCGCGATTCAGCGAACGGGCCGAACCCGAGGACGTGGACGCCGGCCGCGAACGCGGCGACGACCACCAGCAGGACCGCGACATCCATCACGCGGGTCCGCACCCTGCCGGTCATCTCCGCACCTCCGCGGCGTCAGGCTTTGCGACGGCGCAGCGCGTACACGCCACCCGCCACCGAGACCAGGAGCACGCCTCCCGCAGCGGCCCACGCGGCGTCGTTGTCGCCCGTTCGGGCGGGAACGCCGCGGTCACCCTTCTTCGGCTTCTCCTTCGGCTCGACGGGACGGGCCTTCTCCACCGGAACCTTGGGCTTTTCCTTCGGGGATTCCGAGGGCTTGGACGTCTCGGTGGGCTTCGACGTCTCCGTGGGCTTGGACGTCTCGGTGGGCTTCGATGTCTCCGTTGGCTGGGACGTCTCCGTCGGCTGCGAGGTTTCCGTGGGCTGGGAGGTTTCCGTGGGGGTGGACGGATCGGGGGCCGCGCTGCTGGACTGGGCCTGGATCAGCGAACCGCCGTCGGCCGCATCCGCGAGGGCCGCCGGAGCGCCCATCGCCATCGCGCCCGAAGCGAGAATCGCCGCACCGGCCCACGCCGTCGTCTTCCTGACTTTCATCGTGATCTCCTCACGTGTAAGTGGCCATTCACGCCACGACTGCGTCATGGGCCACGTCGTTGAGCAACTTCCACTTCAGGCTAACCGAGGAAAATCGATTCCCGACCAAATGTTTTTTCTTCACCCCCAACAATTGTGATCGACACTGGTCATGCGTGAAAAATTGCCACCCCTGCCAGTTTTTCGGACCATCCCCCACCCTCCGAACCGCCCCACGCTGCGCCGATAGGCCACGACGGCCCCGGTCGCCCCCGGGACCTAAAACGCGACTTTCACCCGTTCCGCGACTTTCAATCACCCGCAAAATGTAACGCGAATCGCACCCCTCACGACACCGAAAAAACGTTAATCCGCTATCACTTTCGCTATTTTCATGCCAAAATCATGGCCCGGGATCCGCGAGGGATCCCGGGCCACGGAGGCGTCGCAAAGCGAACTAGGCGAGCTTCTTTGCGATCAGCTGATTCACCTGCGCCGGGTCGGCCTTGCCGCGGGTGGCCTTCATGACCTGCCCGACGATCGCGCCGACGACCTTCTTGTTGCCCGCCCTGTACTTCTCCACGATGTCCGGGTTCGCGGCCAGGGCCTCGTCGACGGCGGCCTCGATGGCGCCGTCGTCGCGGACGACCTCCAGGCCGCGGGCCTTGACCACCTCATCGACGTCGCCCTCGCCGGCCAGCACGCCGTCGACGGCCTGGCGGGCCAGCTTGTTGGTCAGCTTGCCCTCCTTGATCAGCGCCACGACGCGGGCGACCTGCGCCGGGGTGATCCCCAGCTCGGCCAGCTCCACGCCCCGGGCGTTGGCCTGCTGCGACAGGTAGGCGACCCACCAGGCGCGGGCCTCGTCCGGCGTCGCGCCCGCCTCGACGGTGTCCACGATCAGATCCAGCGCGCCGGCGTTGACCAGGTCGCGCATCTCCTCGTCCTTCAGGCCCCACTCCTCCTGGATGCGGGCGCGGCGGACCCACGGCAGCTCCGGCAGCGTCGCGCGGATCTCCTCGACCCACTCGCGCGGCGCGATGACCGGCGGCAGGTCCGGGTCGTTGAAGTAGCGGTAGTCCTCCGCGGTCTCCTTGATGCGGCCGGCCGACGTCGAACCGTCGGCCTCCTGGTAGTGGCGGGTCTCCTGGCGGATGGAACCGCCGTCGACGAGGACCTGCGCCTGGCGCTGCATCTCGTAGCGCACCGCCTGCTCGACGGACTTCAGCGAGTTGATGTTCTTCGTCTCGGTGCGGGTGCCGAACTCCTCCTGGCCGATCGGGCGCAGCGACAGGTTGGAGTCGACGCGCATGGACCCCTGGTCCATCCGGGCGTCGGACACGCCCAGGGCCTTGACCAGGTCGCGCAGCGCCGACACGTAGGCGCGGGCGACCTCGGGGGCGCGCTCGCCGGCGCCGATGATCGGCTTGGTGACGATCTCGATCAGCGGCACGCCCGCGCGGTTGCAGTCCACCAGCGAGCGGGTCGCGCCGTGGATGCGGCCCGACGCGCCGCCCAGGTGGGTGAGCTTTCCGGTGTCCTCCTCCATGTGGGCGCGCTCGATCTCGATGCGCCACTCGGTGCCGTCGTCGAGGACGACGTCGAGGTGGCCGTCGTACGCGATGGGCTCGTCGTACTGGGAGATCTGGTAGTTCTTCGGCTGGTCCGGGTAGAAGTAGTTCTTCCGCGCGAAACGGGAGGACTCCGCGATCTCGCAGTTGAGCGCGAGGCCGATCTTGATGGCCCACTCGATGCCGGTCTTGTTCACCACGGGCAGCGCGCCCGGCAGGCCCAGGCTGCACGGGTCGACGTTGCTGTTCGGCGCGGCGCCGAAGTTGGCGGAGGAAGAGGAGAACATCTTGGTGTTCGTCGCGAGCTCGACGTGCACCTCCATGCCCATCACGGGGTCGAAGCGCGCGAGGACCTCGTCGTAGTCCATCAGATCATCAGCGTAAGCGGCGGTCATGGGGGACATCGTACTAGTGGCCGGGTGGACCCGGGCACCCCGGGCCGGGCGGTGGACTACTCTTATCTCGTTGCCCGACCATTGCCGCCGACCATCAACGGGAGCCCAGATGACCCACGCCCACACCGACGACAAGCCGACCTCGTCCCCGCGCAGGGGCCTGCTGGTCGGGATCGGGATCGCCATAGCCGTGATCGTGTCCGTCGCGGTGATCGCCTCGATGTTCGTCGGCAAGTCCAATGAAGGCTACGGGGCGGAGCTTCGGCCGCAGGACCTGCGGGATTCCCTGCCGGAGAAGCTGGCGGCGGGATGGAAGCCCGACATGTGCTTCCCGATGATGGACAAGCCGCGCGGCCCGGGCACGCCCGAGGAGGATCTGCTCGCCATCAACTGCCTGCTCGACGACGGCTCGCCCAACGGCGTGTCCACGACGATGGTCTCCGACCAGAAGTTCGCCGAGTCGGTGAAGAACCCGGCGGAGGGCGTCGACATGGTCGACCTCGGCTCTTCCGCGGATGGCAGGCACGAGTTGAGCTGGTTCTCCGGCACCGGCCTGATCTACGACGTCACGGAGCAGTCCGTGCTGCGCTTCGGCCCCTTCAAGGACCCCGACGCCGCCCGGACCTTCGCCGTGGAGCACGAACTGCTCGAAGCCGAGTAGTCCGCGCAGCCCGCGCCCATGCCCGGCCCCGACGAACATCCCCCGGTCCCGCCGACCTCGCGCGCGGCCATGCCCTCGTTCCGCGACCGCCTGCATCGCGCGGCCGGCGCGGGGGCGTTCGGGCATTTGCTTTCCGACGGCGACGCGGCACGCTACGACGACGTGCGACCCGGGTATCCGCCCGAGGTCGTGGCGCTGGCGCGCGGCCGCGACGTCCTCGACGTGGGCGCCGGCACGGGGAAGTTGACGGCCGCACTGGTGGCCGCCGGCCATCGCGTCACCGCAGTGGAACCCGGCGCGGAGATGCTCGCCGCCCTGGGACGCGCCTGCCCCGGCGTCGCCCGGGTGCGCGGGACGGCCGAGGCCACGGGGTTGGCGGGCGGATCCTTCGACACGATCACCTGCGCGCAGACGTGGCACTGGGTCGACGTGCCGGCCGCGTCGGCGGAGTTCGCCCGCCTGCTGCGCCCGGGGGGCCGCGTGGTGCTGACGTGGAACACCCTCGACGTCCGCGTGCCGTGGGTGCACCGCCTGACGCGCATCATGCACGCCGGCGACGTTCAGAAACCCGGGTTCGTGCCC
This sequence comes from Corynebacterium hansenii, assembly GCF_030408795.1. Lineage (NCBI taxonomy): Bacteria > Bacillati > Actinomycetota > Actinomycetes > Mycobacteriales > Corynebacteriaceae > Corynebacterium > Corynebacterium hansenii. Next base: position 1,117,657 of record NZ_CP047211.1, on the reverse strand, counting down.
GACGTCGCCCCTCCCCTGCGCATCACGGGCGAGCTGCGCCTCGAATGGGAGCAGCGGCTGACGCCCGGGCAGATCATCCTGCTCGCGCGCACCCGCTCGTATTGGCTGCGGTCGAAACCCGCGACCCGCGAAAAAGTCGAGGCGAACCTCCGGTGGTATCTCCATGACCACCTGGGGTTCGCCCCGGGCGACGAGGTGGCGCTGCCCTACCGCAGCGACTCCTTCGTCGCGGAACCGATTCAGCCGAACAGCGCCCTTTAGCCGAACAGGGCCTTCGCGGTGGCGTAGCGGCGCTCGGGCACGACCTTCAGCTCGGCGACGGCGTCGTCGATGTCGATGCGCTCGATGTGCTCGCCGCGCAGGGCGACGATCTTGCCGTAGTCGCCGTCGTGGACGGCGCGGGTGGCGTGGACGCCGTAGCGGGTGGCCAGCACGCGGTCGTAGGCGGTCGGGGTGCCGCCGCGCTGGATGTGGCCGAGGACCGTGGTGCGCACGTCGTAGCCGGTGCGCTCCTTGATCTCGCTGCCGATGACCTGGCCGATGCCGTTGAAGGTCTGGTGGCCGAACTGGTCGAGGCCGCCCTCCTCGAATTGCATGGTGCCTTCCTTGGGCATGGCGCCCTCGGCGACGACGATGATGCCGTACTTCTCGCCCATCTGGAACCGCCGCTCCATGGACTTGCAGATGGCGTTGATGTCGAAGGGCTCTTCCGGGATCACGATGTAGTGCGCGCCGCCGGCCATGCCGGCGTGGAGTGCGATCCAGCCGACGTGGCGGCCCATGACCTCGACGATCATGACGCGCTCGTGGGACTCCGCGGTGGTGTGCAGGCGGTCGACGGCCTCGGTGGCCACGGCGACGGCGGTGTCGAAGCCGAAGGTGTAGTCGGTGCCGTTGACGTCGTTGTCGATGGTCTTGGGCACGCCGACGACGGGCACGCCGTTGTCCGCCAGCCACTTGCCGGCTTTGAGGGTGCCTTCGCCGCCGATGGGGATCAGGGCGTCGATGCCCGCGTCGGAGAGGTTCTCCTTGATCCGGTCCAGGTTCGACATCAGGATGTCCGGGTGGACGCGGCCGGTGCCCAGCATGGTGCCGCCGCGCAGCAGCATCTTGTCGATGTTCTCGTCGTCGTACAACTGGACCCTGCGGTCCTCCATGAGACCGATCCAGCCATCTTCGAAGCCGACGACGGTGGAGCCGTATTCGGAGCTGGCGGTGCGCACGATGGCGCGGATGACGGCGTTGAGACCGGGGCAGTCGCCACCGGAGGTCAGGGTCGCGATTCGCATGGCACCCACTTTAGCCACGTATCGGCCGCAATGCGCCTCGGACATCGGGGGCCGCCGGCATGCCCGTTTCGGGCCGGATTTTCGCTTGCCGACGTCCCCCCTACCCCCTGTTCGTCCAGCTGAAACCGGCGACGGCCACGAAACCGATGCACAGAACCGCGGCATGGAGCAGGAGCGCCCGCCCGAATACCGCGGGGCCCGCGCCCGCCGCCTGGCCGACTTCGATGAAGGCGGCGGTGGCGGCTGCGCCGAAGACCGCGCCGACCTGCCGGGTGGTGTTGTAGACGCCGGAGCCGGCGCCGGCGATCCGGGTGTCCAGGCCGCGCAGGGTGATCGTCGAGTTGGGGGCCCACACGAAGGCGTTGCCCACGCCGAGGATGAGTACGGCGAAGGCGATGGCGATCGTGGGCACGGAGTCGCGCAGGACGCCGAAGAGGACGACGTGGCCGACGATCATCGACCCGAAGCCGATCATCGACAGCCGGTTGGCCTTCGTGCGCTCGACCATGGACCCGACCCACGGCGCCAGGACGCCCGACAGCAGCGCCATCGGGGCGACGAGCAGGCCCGCCCGGAAGGCGGAGAGGCCGTCGTACGTCTGCACGTAGAGCATGATCGGCAGCGCGTTCGCGGCGGTCGCGAAAGCCATCGTGGCGATCGACAGGGCCCCTCGGGCGAAGTTCGGGTCGTCGAAAAGCCGGAGCGGGACCAGCGCCTCCACGCCGCGGGCCGGGGCACTGGCCTGGAGCCGGACGAAGACGAAGAAGAGGACGGCCGAACCTCCGAGCATCGCCCAGATCCACGGCGCCCACCCCGCGGCCTGCCCCTGCTGCAGGCCGAAGACCAGCCCGACCATGGCGAGCATCGAGACGGCGATGCCGGCGACGTCGAAGCTGCGGGCCGTCGACGGAAGGTCCGGCACCCACTTGGCCACCAGCACCATCGACAGCACGCCGAAGGGGATGTTGACGAAGAAGATCCACTCCCAGCCGACGGAGGTGGTCAGGAATCCGCCGAGCAGCGGGCCCGTGAGCGTCGCCAAGCCCGCGACCGTGCCCCACCAGCCCATCGCGGCGCCGCGGCGCTCGGGCGGGAAGATGCGGGTGATGATGGCCAACGTCTGCGGCCCGATCAGCGCCGCGCCGAGGCCCTGCGCGAAGCGGGCCGCGACGAGCGATTCGATGGAACCGGCCAGGCCGCACCACAGCGACGACAGAGTGAATATGACCATCCCGGCCTGGTAGACGCGCTTCTGCCCGAATTGGTCGCCCAGCCGCCCGGTGACCAGCAACGGCACGGCGTAGGCCAGCAGATATGCGGACGTCACCCAGATCGCGGCGGCGTACTCGGCGCCGAGCCGGTCCATGATCCGCGGCGTGGCCACCGCGACGATGGACTGATCCAAGAGGTTCATGAAAAACCCGACGCAGAGCGCGAACAACGCGAGATACGCCTGTTTCGGCGGCAGATGGTGCTGCACGTGACCGCCCTTCATCCGATTGCGTCGGGCCGATGTTACGCCACGGCCGTGCGCTACCCGCGATCCCACCATCCGCCCTCGCCGCGGGACGGCGACTCGAGGACGCGGCGGACTTCATCGGCCGGACGATCGTCGATCCCATCGCCCGCCACCGCCGAATGCCTGTCGCGCGTCCGGTACCCCGCTTCCACGATGAGCCGCTCGAAGCTGACCCCGATGGCGCGGCAGATGTTGTCCAGTTCGTCGATGGTGATGGGCCGGATGGCCCGGAGGTACTTGCTCACCTGCGAGGTGGAGATCCCCGCCTTCTGCCCGACCTCGGCCTGCGTCATCTCGCGCCGTGCGACGGCCTCCCTGAGCAGTGCGGCCACTTCCATTCCCAGCGCCTGCGGCGCGGTGCGTTCTTTCGTTCCCATATGGAGATCATGACACACTATTCCAGCATTAGCAATCCATTTGAACTGTCCACCGTAAATTTGAACATGCCCGTACCGTCATCGCCGCTCCGGCGATACGCTGTGCCCATGAGCGAGATTCGGGAGTCCCGCCGCGTCCTCGACGCCCAGATCCGACCGGAATCGCGCGCGCAGTGGGTGGACGTAGGCTTCTTCGTCGCCGCCGGCGCGCTGGCGGTGTGGTTCGCGCTGCTGCTGCTGGACAATTCATTCCAGCTGGGGTGGTCGCTCGTGCTGCTCGTGCCCTTCTGGGCGGTCACGGCGTATCTGACGCTGCCGCGGCTGCACAGGATCCTCACGTCGCTGTACGTCCCCGATTACTTCTTCGGCCGCACCCGCACCTCCGAGGGCATGCTCGGCGACCCGGTGAATCTGGCCGTCGACGGCACCGCCGCGGAGATCCACGAGGCCATGACCGCCGCCGGATGGACCCTCGCGGACCCGGTGAACCTGCGGACGTCCTGGCGCATCGTCGTGTCCTCGGTCCTGGGGCGCTCCTACCCCGAGGCCCCGGTGTCGCCGCTGTTCCTCTTCGGGCGGATGCAGGATCTGGCGTACCAGCAGGAGGTCGAGGGCTCGCCCTCGCAGCGCCACCACGTCCGGTTCTGGCGGTGCCCCGACGGCTGGCCGCTGCCCGGCGGCCGCCGCGTCGGGTGGCTCGGCGCGGGCACGTTCGACACGTCCGTCGGCCTGAGCCTGTTCACCCTCCAGATCACCCACCGCATCGACGAGAACATCGACGTCGAGCGCGACTACATCGTCGATTCGCTGCAGTCCGCCCCCGAGGTCGGGCAGCACGTGTCCGTCGACCTGATCCGCGAGTTCTCCACCGGCTACCACCACCGCAACGGCGGCGGCGACAGGGTGCGCACGGACGGCGACTTGCCGGTCATCGATCTGCGCGGGGTGCCCGTGCGCCCCGGGGCCGAGCAGCCTCCCGCGGTCGCCGTGGCCGCGGCCGGGTACGCCGTGCCGGATGGCCCCGTCGCCTCACCCGACCCGGATGCCGTGGCCGACGCCGGTCCCGCTCAACCGCACGTGCACCGGCCGCCGAAGCTCATGCTGGCCCTGTCCATGCTCATGGTGTCCTTCGCGGCGCAGATCGCCGTGCTCGCCTGGGCCGCGGTGAAATCGCCCTCGGAGATTTTCGCGAGCCCCGACGCGACGGAGCCGATCGACGTCGTCGATTTCTTCGCGTCGCTGTCCATCTGGCTCGTCGCGCTGGTGACGCTCACCATCCTGACGCTGGCCGGCCGCACGTGGCCGCGCATCGCGCTGATGGCGCTGCTGGCCGCGGGGCTCTTCCTCCAGCTTCGCGACGGCCGGGCGGCGGAGACCGAGAGCGTCACGGTGCATCTGGTCACCACCGCCGTCAGCCTCATCGCCCTGCTCGCGCTGTCCTCCGACGAAGTCCGCCGGTGGGTGCGGGAGCGCAAGCGGGCGCGGGCGCTGTCGCGGAGTTAGACCACCCGGCCGCGGACCTTCTCGTAGGCGGCGCCGACCTTGTACAGGCGGTCGTCGCCGTGGCGCGGGGCCATGATCTGCAGGCCGACGGGCAGGCCCGTGTCGGCGGCGAGCCCGGAGGGCACCGACATGCCGCACATGCCGGCCAGGTTCAGCGGCAGGGTGCACAGGTCGAACATGTACATGCTCAGCGGGTCGTCGACCTTCTCGCCCAGCTTGAACGCGGTGGTCGGCGTCGTCGGGGACACCAGGACGTCGACCTGCTCGAAGGCCCGCTCGAAGTCCTGCTGGATCAGCGTGCGCACGCGCTGCGCCTGCAGGTAGTAGGCGTCGTAGTAGCCCACCGACAAGGCGTAGGTGCCGATGATGATGCGGCGCTTGACCTCGTCGCCGAAGCCCTCGGCGCGGGTCTTGGCCATCACCTGGTCGGCGGACAGCGTGCCGTCGTCGCCCGAGCGCAGGCCGTAGCGCATGCCGTCGAAGCGGGCGAGGTTGGAGCTGACCTCGCACGGGAGGATCAGGTAGTAGGCGCTCAGCGCGTGGTCGAAGTTGGGGCAGTCGACCTCCACGACCTCGGCGCCGGCCTCCTTCAGCTTGTCGACGGCCGCGTGGAACGAGTCCAGCACGCCCGCCTGGTAGCCCTCGGTCCGGTCGAACTGCTTGACGACGCCTACCTTCACGCCGGTCAGGTCGCCGTTTGCGCCGGCCTTCGCGGCGGCGACGACGTCGGCGATCGGCTGGTCGGTGGAGGTGGAGTCGCGGTCGTCGTGGCCGGCGATGATCTCGTGCAGCAGCGCCGTGTCCAGGACGGTGCGGGCGGTCGGGCCGCCCTGGTCCAGCGAGGACGCGCAGGCGACGAGGCCGTGGCGCGACACCGTGCCGTAGGTCGGCTTGACGCCGACGGTCGCGGTCAGGGCGGCCGGCTGGCGGATCGAACCGCCGGTGTCGGTGCCGATGGCCAGCGGCGCCATCGCCGCGGCCAGCGCCGCGGAGGAACCGCCGCCGGAGCCGCCGGCGGTGCGGTCGCCGTCCCACGGGTTGCGGGTCGGGCCGTACGCGGAGTTCTCGGTGGACGAACCCATGGCGAACTCGTCCATGTTGGTCTTGCCCAGGATCGGGATGCCCGCGGCGCGGAGCTTCTCGGTGACGGTGGCGTCGTAGGGGCTCATGTAGCCCTCGAGCATCTTCGACGCGCAGGTCGTCGGGGCGTCGACGGTGACGAAGACGTCCTTCAGCGCCAGCGGCACGCCCGCCAGCGGCGACGCCGGGGCCTCGCCCGCGTCGAGGGACTCGTCGACGGCCTTCGCGGCGGCCAGGGCCTCGTCGGCGCCGACGTGCAGGAAGGCGTGGATGCCCTCGTCGACGGCGGCGATGCGGTCGAGGAACGCCTGCGTGACCTCGACGGAGGTCAGCTCGCGGGAGTGGATCTTCTCGGCCAGCTCGGCGGCGGTCAGGCCCAGGATCGGGTCATCGGCGACGGCGGTGAACAGGTTCGGGTTGTCGGCCACGGTCACTCCTCCTCGCCCAGGATCTGCGGGACCTCGAAGCGCTGGTCCTCGACGGACGGCGCCTGGTCCAGGGCCTGCTCCGCGGTCAGCGTCGGCTTGACGACGTCCTCGCGCATGACGCCCGCCAGCGACGACGGGTGGCTCATGGGCTCGACGTCCGCGGCGGCGACCTGCTGGACGTCCTGGACGTGGTTGATGATGCCGTCGATCTGGCCGGCGAACTCGTCGAGCTCCGCGTCGGTCAGCGCCAGGCGGGACAGTCGTGCGAGGTGGGCGACCTCGTCGCGCGAGATTGCGGGCACGCGTGACCCCTTTCGTTGTCTCCGGGATTTACCCGCTCAGGTTAGCCGCTGCGGACCCCGCTTGACGACGGACCCCGCCGGGAGCGGCCGCAACGCCGAATCAATGCGGGCGCTACGCCGTCGTAAAGCGGGCCCGGGAGGATGGGGGAACCGCAGAACCGCTACCCGACTTGTAGCCCGGGTCACATTCCCTTCATTGCCTGAGCCCATGTAACCTGGTGAACCGTCTTGTCGAAACCGGTCGGCGTCACACGGGATTGCCCAGGTGGCGGCCACCACGAAAGGTACTTGTAACCACATGTCCTACCTGATGCGAGTGCAGATCCCCGACGCCCCCGGCTCTTTGGGCCTGCTGGCGGCGGCGCTCGGCGAAACGGGCGGCGACATCCGCTCCGTCGACGTCGTGGAGCACGGCGAAGGCGGGACCGTCGTGGACGACATCGTGGTCGAGCTGCCCAACGGCTCCCTGCCGGACACCCTCATCACCGCGGCGCAGTCGCTCGACGACGTCGAGGTCGACTCCATCCGCCCGTTCTCCGGGTCCGTCGACCGCCGCGGCCAGATCGCCATGCTCGCCGAGCTGTCCCGCCACCGCGGCCAGCCGGAGCGCGCCCTCGGCGAAATCGTCGACGGCCTGCCGCGCACCATGACCGCCGGCTGGGCGCTCGTGCTCGGGCATTCCTCCGCCGGCACCCGCCGCGTGGTGGCCTCCATCGCCGCCCCCGAGGACGACGGCCGCACGCTGGACGAACCGCCGGTGGACTCCGCCCGCCGCCTCGACGGCGAGAACGAGGACTGGATCCCCGAGGCGTGGACCCTCATGGAATCGTCGCTGGCCGCGGCCCCGATGGGCAAGGGCTGGACGCTGGTCATCGGCCGCCCGGGCGGACCGGATTTCCTGCCGTCGGAGGTCGAGCACCTCGGCCGCATCGGCGACATCGTCGGCGCGATCCTGCACTGACCGCGCGCTCGGCGCGAGGTCGGCGGAATCGCCGGGTAGTGTCGGTTTTCGTCTGCGTCCACCATCCGCAATCGGAGACCCAACCCCATGTCGACTTTCACTGATCGCCTCGCCTCCCACGTGCGCGCCGAGTCCGGCCGCACGCCCGAAACCTCCTCCGAGATGGAGTTCTGGTCGGGAATGTCCCGCGTCGTCGTCGATCACCTCGCCGACGACTGGGAGGCGACCACCCGCGCCTACGCCGTGACCCGGCAGCAGCACTACTTCTCGGCCGAGTTCCTCATGGGGCGCGCGCTGCTCAACAACCTGCTGAACCTGGGCCTGGTCGACGAAGCCTCCGAGGCGGTCGCCGCCTTCGGCAAGAACCTCGTCGACGTGCTCGAGGCCGAGCACGACGCCGCGCTGGGCAACGGCGGCCTCGGCCGCCTCGCCGCCTGCTTCCTCGATTCCTGCGCCACCCAGGATCTGCCGGCCACCGGCTACGGCATCCTGTACCGCTACGGCCTGTTCAAGCAGACCTTCGAGGACGGCTTCCAGGACGAGCACCCGGACCCGTGGATGGAGGAGGGCTACCCCTTCGTCGTCCGCCGCGAGGACGAGGCCCGCATCGTGCGCTTCGACGACCTCACCGTCCGCGCCGTGCCCCACGACATGCCGATCACCGGCTACGGCACCGACAACGTCGGCACGCTGCGCCTGTGGAACTCCGAGCCGATGCGCGAGTTCGACTACGACGCGTTCAACTCGCAGCGCTTCACCGACGCCATCGTCGAGCGCGAGCGCGTCCACGACCTCTGCCGCGTGCTGTACCCGAACGACTCCACCTACGAGGGCAAGGTGCTGCGCGTCCGCCAGCAGTACTTCTTCGTCTCCGCGTCCCTGCAGGCGATGATCGACTCGCACCTGGCCAACCACGGGTCGCTGGACTCCTTCGCCGAGTACAACAGCATCCAGCTCAACGACACCCACCCCGTGCTGGCCATCCCCGAGCTGATGCGACTGCTTCTCGACGAGCACGGCATGGGCTGGGACGAGGCCTGGGCCATCACGTCCGCGACCTTCGCCTACACCAACCACACCGTGCTGGCCGAGGCCCTGGAGACGTGGGAGTTCTCCATCTTCGAGCGCCTGTTCCGGCGCATCCTCGAGATCATCCAGGAGATCGACCGCCGCTTCCGCATCGACCTGGAGCAGCGCGGCGTCGACCACGGCACCATCGACTACATGGCGCCGATCTCGCACGGTTTCATCCACATGGCGTGGATCGCCTGCTACACCGCCTACTCCATCAACGGCGTCGCGGCGCTGCACACGGAGATCATCAAGCGCGAGACCCTCGGCGTGTGGCACGACATCTGGCCGGAGAAGTTCAACAACAAGACCAACGGCGTCACCCCGCGCCGCTGGCTCCACCAGTGCAACCCGCGCCTGCGCGAGCTGCTCACCCGCCTGTCGGGCTCCGACGCGTGGGTCACCGACCTGGACGCGCTCGCCGAGCTGGAGAAGTTCGCCGACGACGAGGACGTCCTGCGCGAGGTCATGGCCGTCAAGCGCGGCAACAAGGAGGACTTCGCCGCCTGGATCGAGGCGCGGCAGGGCGTGCGCGTCTCCCCCGACGCGATCTTCGACTCGCAGATCAAGCGCCTGCACGAGTACAAGCGCCAGCTGCTCAACGCGCTGTACATCCTGGACCTGTACTACCGCATCAAGGCCGACCCCGAGTGGGACGTCGTGCCGCGCGTGGCCATCTTCGGCGCGAAGGCGGCCCCGGGGTACGTCCGGGCGAAGGCGATCATCAAGTTCATCAACTCGATCGCGGACCTGGTCAACGGCGACCCGGAGATCGGCGACAAGCTGAAGGTCGTGTTCGTGGAGAACTACAACGTCTCCCCCGCCGAGCACATCATCCCGGCGACGGACATCTCCGAGCAGATCTCCACCGCTGGCAAGGAGGCCTCGGGCACCGGCAACATGAAGTTCATGATGAACGGCGCCCTGACCCTGGGCACCCTCGACGGCGCCAACGTCGAGATCGTCGAGGCCGTCGGCGACGACAACGCCTACATCTTCGGCGCGAAGGAAGAGGAGCTGCCGGAGCTGCGCATGACCTACGACCCGCGCGCCGCCTACGAGTCGGTGCCGGGCCTGAAGCGCGCCCTGGATTCGCTGGTCGACGGCACGTTCTCCGACGGCGGCTCGGGCATGTTCCACGACCTGCACCACTCGCTGCTGCACTCCCCCGGCTACGAGCCCGCCGACGTGTACTACGTCCTGGGCGACTTCGCCGATTACCGGGAGACCCGCGACCGCATGGCCGAGGACTACCGCGACGAGCTGAAGTGGGCGCGGATGTGCTTCCTGAACATCATCCGCTCGGGCCGCTTCTCCTCCGACCGCACCATCCGCGACTACGCGGACGAGGTGTGGAAGATCGAGGCCACCCCGATCAAGTAGCGGCCCCGGGGATCGCCGCCGCGCCGTCGGAAAGCAGGCGGCGGAACCCGGCCTCGTCGAGCATCGGGACGCCCAGCTCCTCGGCTTTGGCGGCCTTGGAGCCGGCGTTCTCGCCGACGACCACCACGGAGGTCTTCTTCGACACCGACCCGGCTGCCTTGCCGCCGCGCACGAGGATGGCCTCCTTGGCGCTGTCGCGGGTGAAGTCCTCCAGCGAGCCCGTGACCACGACGGTCAGGCCCTCCAGCACCTGTTCGGGCCGGTCGGTGGCCTCGTCGGCCATGCGCACGCCGGCCTTCTCCCACTTGTCGACGACCTCGCGGTGCCAATCGACCCCGAACCAGTCGATCACCGAATCCGCGATGATGCCCCCGACGCCGTCGGTGTCGGCGAGCTCCTCGCGCGACGCCGAGCGGATCGCGTCCATCGACCCGAACTTCTGGGCCAGGGCGCGCGCGGCGGTCGGGCCGACGTGGCGGATGGACAGGCTCACCAGCACCCGCCACAGTTCGCGGCTCTTGGCGGATTCGATGAAGTCCAGCAGCTTCCGGCCGTTGGCGTTGAGGGCGCCGCGCGCGACGCCGTCGTCGCCGACCTTCTTCTTCGCGGCGGTGGTGTAGACCTCCGTGCGGGCGAGGTCGTCGGCGGTGAGCGCGAAGAGGTCGCCCTCGTCGGCGAGGACGTTGCGGTGGATCAGGTCGGCGGCGCCCCGCTCCCCCAGATGCTCGATGTCGAAGCCGCCGCGGGAGGCCAGGAACTCCACGCGGCGCCGCAACTGGCCCGGGCAGTAGCGGGTGTTCGGGCAGCGCCAGTCGGCGTCGTCCTCCTTCGCCGGCGCCAGGCGCGTGCCGCATTCGGGGCACAGCGTCGGGTAGATGAACTCGCGCTCCGACCCGTCGCGGACCTCGGCGACGGGGCCGAGGACCTCGGGGATGACGTCGCCGGCCTTGCGGATGGTCACGCGGTCGCCGATGAGCACGCCCTTGCGCTTGACCTCGGTCGGGTTGTGCAGGGTCGCCATCTCGACCGTCGAGCCGGCGACGGTGACCGGCCGCATGACCGCGTACGGCGTGGCCCGGCCGGTGCGGCCGATGGACACGCGGATGTCCAGCAGCTCGGTGGTGACCTCCTCCGGCGGGTATTTGTAGGCGATCGCCCACCGGGGCGCCCTCGACGTCGCTCCGAGCGCGCGCTGCTCGCCCAGGTCGTCAACCTTCACCACCAGGCCGTCCATCTCGTGTTCGGCGTCGTGGCGGTGCTCCCCCCAGTGCAGCATCTGCGCGACGACGTCCTCGGCCGACTCGACCCGCTTCGTGTACGGCGAGACGTGCAGGCCCCAGGCGGCCAGCGCCCGGTAGGCGTCATGCTGGGACGACGGGCGCCAGCCCTCGACGTGGCCGATGCCGTGGCAGATCATGGCCAGCGGGCGCTTGGCGGTTTCGGCGGGGTCCTTCTGCCGCAGGGACCCGGCGGCGGCGTTGCGGGGGTTGGCGAAGGTCCGCTGCCCCGCCTCGGCGCGCGCGGCGTTGAGCGAGTCGAATTCGCCGACCGGGATGTACACCTCGCCGCGGACCTCGAGGACGTCCGGCACCGGGAACTCGTCGGTGGCGGTCAACTCGTGCGGGATGTCCGCGATGGTGCGCGCGTTGGCGGTGACGTTCTCGCCCACCCGGCCGTCGCCGCGGGTCGCCGCCCGCGTGAGCTTCCCGTTTTCGTAGACGAGGTCGATGGACAGGCCGTCGATCTTCAGTTCCGTCAGGTACGCCGACGCCGGGGTGCGGGCGAGCCAGTCGCGCAGCTCCGACTCGTCGAAGACGTTGTCCAGGCTGTAGAGGCGCTGGAGATGCTCGACCGGCTCGAACGCCACGCCGTCGGCCGGCGCGTCCACGCGGGCGCCCACCTGCTGCGTCGGGCTGGCGGGCACGGCGAGCTCGGGATGGGCCCGCTCCATCTCCTGGAGCCGGTGGAACAGGACGTCGTATTCGGCGTCGGAGATCACCGGCTGGCCCGTGTAGTACTTGGCCGAGTGATCGCGGATCTCGTCGGCGAGCTCCTCCCAGGCCCGGCGCACGTCCGGGCCCGCGGTCCCCCCGGCCGGCGCGTCGGCGGTGCTTTCCGGGATGGCGTCTGCGATGTCGTCGGTCGAGTCAGTCACGCCGACGATTCTATGCGGCGGACCGGATCGCCCGCGCCACCCGAACCCGCCCCGATCCGGCGCGCCGCATAGAGTGGGCGCATGACCACCTTCGACGCGGGCAGGATGTTCGCCTTCGACTTGGAGACGACGGGCACCGACCCGCATCAATGCCGGATCGTGACATCCGCGCTGGTCCGCATCGACGGTGGGCCGCCGCAGGCCAGGGAGCTGCTCGCCGATCCGGGGGTGGAGATCCCGGCGGCCGCGGCGGAGGTGCACGGCATCACCACGGAGCACGCCAGGGCCCACGGCCGCCCGCACGACGAAGTGCTCGCCGAGACCATCGCGGAGATCCGCCGGGCGTGGCGCGACGGCCTGACGTTGGTGGCCTACAACGCCGCGTACGACCTCACCGTGCTGCGCACCCAAGAGCCGTCCTTCACCGTCGACGGGCTCGTCTTCGACCCCTTGGTCATCGATCGGGCGCGCGACCGGTTCCGGGGCGGCAAGCGCACCCTCGGCAACGTCTGCGAGCACTACAACGTGCGCCTGGACAACGCGCACGAGGCCACCGCCGACGCCCTGGCCGCGGCGCGCCTGGCCTGGATGATGGCCAAGAAGGTGTGGCCGGACCTGGCCGCCATGGACGGCGACGAGCTCATGGAGTACCAGGCCGTCTCCCACTTCGAGAGCCAGCGTTCCCTGCGCGAGTACCTGCGCAAGCAGGGGCGCGACGTGTCCGATTTCCGGATCACGGCCTGGCCCATGGACGCGCGGGCGGCTACGTCGACTCGATGATCAGGTGCGGCCGCGGGCTCCCTTCCGGCCGCACCACCTGGCTCTCCACGTCGAACGCCGCCCGCACCGCATCCGGCGCCAGCACGTGCTCGGGTTCGCCCCGGCGGAGCACCGTGCCGTCGTGGAGCAGCACCACGCGGTCGAAGTGGGACATGGCCAGGTCCAGATCGTGGATGTTGGCGACCACCGTGCGCCCCGATTCCCGCAGCACCCGCAGCAGGTGGATACGGTGGTGGACGTCGAGGTGATTGGTCGGTTCGTCGAGAAGCAGCAGGCCCGTCTCCTGCGCGAGCCCGCGCGCCAGCACGACCCGGCGCACCTGGCCGCCGGACAACCGGTCGCACATGGAATCGGCGTGCTCGGCCACGCCCATCAGCTCCAGCGCCGACCGCACCGCCGCATGGCCGGCTTGGCCGCCCAGGTCCCAGGGGCTCGTGTGCGGCAGCCTGCCCAGCGCCACGAACTCGGCGGCCGTGAGCTCCCCCGGCGGGCGTTCGTCCTGTCCCACGAAACCGACCAGCCGCGCCCGTTCGCGGGGGCGCATGCGGGCGAGGTCGCGGCCGTCGTAAAGCACCCGGCCCTCCGCCGGCGCGACGATGCCGGCCAGCGCGCGCATCAGCGTCGACTTGCCGACGCCGTTGACCCCCACCACCGCCGTGAGCGACCCGGGCGCGGCGGCGAAGGTGACGTCCGTGAGCAGGCGGCGCTTGCCGACGTCGACGGCCACCGACTCCACATCCAGCGAAGCGATCATGACTGCCCTCCGAAACGGTAGCGGGAACGGCCCATCAGCAGCAGGAACACCGGTGCGCCGATCACGCCCGTGACCACGCCCAGCGGGATCTCCTGCGGCGGGGCGATGAGGCGGGCCAGGACGTCGACCCACAGCAGGAACAGCGCGCCCGAGAACACCGCCACCGGAATGGCGCGGCGGTGCACCGACCCCACCAGCAGCCGGGCGAAGTGCGGGATGACCAGCCCGACGAAACCGATGCCGCCGGCCACCGCGACCATCGCGCCGACCAGCACCGCCTGCACGCCGAAGAGGACCTTGCGCAGCAGACCGACCCGCACGCCCAGCGCTGCGGCGGTCTCCGGGCCCGCGGACAGGGCGTCGAGGCGCGGGCTCAGCAGGAACAGCAGGACCACCGCGGGCACGAGCACGAGCAGCGGCAGCGGCAACCGGTTCCACTGGGCGCCCGACACGGAGCCGAGCATCCAGAACAGCACCGACTGCGCCGACCGCGAATCCGGGGCCCGGAACACCAGCAGGCTGGCGACGGCCGAGAACGCCGACGACAGCACGACGCCCGACAGGATCAGGCGCAGCGGGGTGATGCCGCCCTGCAGCATGGTCACCAGGTACACGATCGCCGTCGCCGCCACCGCGCCGACCAGCGCGCCGCCGGACAGCGCCCACACGCCGAACCCGGAGAACGCGCCGACCGTGATCACGGCCGTCGCGCCGACGCTGGCGCCGGCCGAGATGCCGAGCAGGTAGGGGTCGGCGAGCGGGTTGCGCACGAGCGTCTGCATGGCGACGCCCGCCATCGCCAGACCGGCGCCGACGACGATGGCCATCAGACCCCTGGGCGCCCGGAGCTCCCACACGATGTCGTTGACCGCGCGATCCGGGTACGCGGCCCCGGACAGTTGGGCCGCGACGACGTCCCACACCTGCGGCAGCGAATAGCCGACCGATCCGAACGTCAGCGACGCGACGAAGCTGACCGCGGTCAGCGCCGCCAGCACGAGCACGAGAAGCGGCGTGGCCGCCTTCCCCAACACGAAAACCGCCCTTCCGGCTAGGAGGCGAAGTGCTCGCGCCCGTCGAGGCTCCCGGGCAGCTTCATGGCGGGCTCGATTCCGGACTCGGGCACGAGGCCGAACTTCTCCAGCCCCTTGCGCAAGTGCTCGGCGGCGTCGATGTTCAGCGGCGAGGACACCCACATCGAGTACGAAAGGTTGACGAAGCGGTTCTCCTTCACCGCGGGCAGGTCGCGGGTCACCGGGTGGTTCTTCAGGACGCGGACCTTCTCGTCGAAGGTCTGCCCGTCGTAGTCGACGAACACGAAGGCGTCCGGGGCGTCCTTCGCCAGCGATTCCCAGCCGACCTGCACCCACGAGTCGTCCAGGCCCTCGGCCTGGTTGCGTCCGCCGGCGGTCTCGATGATCGCCTGAGGGCCGCCGAACCTGCCGGAGGTGTAGATCGCGTCGGTGCCGGAGTCGAACACGAACACCGTCGGCGCCTTGTCCGCCCTCGGGGCCGCGTCGAGCTTCTTGCGGCGCTCGGCGATGTCCTCGATCACCGCCTCCGCCTGATCCGAGCCTCCCGTCATCGTGCCGACGTTGCGCAGGTCGGTTTCCAGCGCCTCCCACGGGTCGACGAGGCCGCGCCGGTCGGTGCCCTCCTTCCGGCAGGATTCGGTGAGCACGTAGGTGCCGATGCCGCGCTGGTCCAGCAGCTCCGGCGTCACCCCGCCGCCCTCGGACAGCCCGTAGTTCCAGCCGGAGAAGTAGACGTCCGGCTGGGCCGCGACGATCTGCTCGAGGGTCGGCTGCTTCTCGGCGATTTCGTTCAGCCCGCCGATCACGTCGGCGCCGTACTTCGCCGCGAGGGTGTCGCGGTCCTTGCCGATGGCGGCCACGGCGTCGAGGTTGTCGCGCGCGCCGGCGGACAGCGCGATCGAGATGATCCCGGAGTCGTACGCGAGCATCTTCGGGTCCGCCGGATACGGGGTTTCCTTCCCGCAGTTGACGACGGTCGTCTCGCCGCCGGGCTTGGCGGCGGAATCCGCGCCACCGCCGCCGACGGAGCAGGAAACCAGGAGCAGGGCCATCGATGCGGCGATGGCGGTCGGGACGGCGCGGAGCGCGAGCTTGTTCAAGGGGCCCACCTTCGTGGAACACCGCCGTCACCCTGACGCGGGGCGCGGCGTGGACGTCGAACCGGCGGGTCTTCGGACTCGAGGTCGACTCCCGCGCGCCTTCCCGGACGGCCATGCGCCGGTCCAGTGGCATCGTGCGGGGGATGGGCCCTCTCACCGCTGCGCGACAGTTCCGGATTCCCACCGGATTCCCTGGCGCCGATTCCTTGCCCGAGCACCGTAGCACCCCGGCGGGGGCCGTCGGACCGGCCGGACGGGCGAGGCAGTAACCTGATGCCGCCACGCGCTTGCCACATAAGGGAGTACCCGTGCTCGTCATCTGGGACATCGATCTGACGCTCATCGACAACGCCGGCTTCGGCCACGCCGAGGCGGACCGGCTGTTGGCGGAGCGCGGCATCGAGCGCCCCGCGGACCTGACCTTCGCCGGGCGCACGGACGCCGACATCTGGGGTTCCGTGCTCGGCGCGCAGCCGGGCGATGCGGTCCTCGGGGATTTCCTGACCGACCTCGCCGACGCCTGCGCCGTCGCCGAATGGCGGGGTTCCGTCCTGCCGGGCGTGCGGGCCGTGGTGTCGGCGCTGGCCCGGTCGGGGCATTCGCAGACGGTGGTCTCGGGCAACATGGCCGAGACCGGCTGGCTGAAGCTGCGCCACGCCCACCTGTCGGAGTTCATGGCGCCGCGCTTCTCGGCCTTCGGCGACTACGAGGTCGACAGGTCGGAGCTGCTGCGGGTCGCTCTGATGGAATGGGGCGGCCGCGGCCCCGTCGTCGCCGTGGGCGACACCCCGGCGGATGCCGCGGCGGCACTGGAAAACGGCATCGGGTTCGTGGGCGTGACCACCGGCCGCCACACGGCGTCGGACCTCACCGCGGCGATGGTCAACGTCAATCGCCTGGCCACGCCGTATTTCACCGACGATGACCTCCCCGACGGCACCGCGATCGTCGAGGATCTGCGGGAT
Organism: Corynebacterium hansenii; assembly: GCF_030408795.1. Lineage (NCBI taxonomy): Bacteria > Bacillati > Actinomycetota > Actinomycetes > Mycobacteriales > Corynebacteriaceae > Corynebacterium > Corynebacterium hansenii. The sequence continues at coordinate 1,100,956 of NZ_CP047211.1, read as the reverse complement.
GCGCCGGCCGTCGTCAAGCTCCTGGAGTCGATGGCGCGCTGACGCTACAGGTCCCCCGCCGCCCGCGAGATCAATTCCGCGGTGCGGCGCCCGCCCGCGTATGCGGGGGCGACCCACGACGCGGGGGCGGCGGCGAAATCGCGGTCGACGGTGATGTCCACATGATCGACGAGGTCGACGCGCGGGAAGGACAGCTCGTCCCACAGCCGGGCGATGCGCTCGGCGATGTCCCGCGCGTCCGGCTCCAGGTGGGCGCCGGTGTGCTCGTCGGTGGCCCCGGGCCGGGCGGGCACGGCGCCGAGCGTCAGGTCCAGCCCGGCCGCGCGCAGGCGCCCGACCCGGTCGAGCATCTCCGACCCGCGGATCTTCCCGATCGGCAGGGCGAGGCCCGACGCGCCGGATTCCGGCAGCGCCTTCTCCAGCGACGCGCCGATCCCGGGCAGCGCCAGGGTGATCCCCGGCAGCCCGGCGGCGTCGTCGGTCAGCGTGCGCCACTGCTCCGCCATCTCGCGGTACCCCACCGCGGGCAGCGTTGTGCCCGCGACCGCCCCCTCCACCAGGCCCGCGGCGACGGCGGGCGCGGCGGGCTCGTGCATGACGACGCCCACCTCCGCGCCGAACCGCCTGCGCACCTCGGCGACGTGGGCCGCCAGCCCCTCCGCGAGCGACGCCGCCAGGTAGGCCACGGCGCCGCGGTCGACCAGCATCCGGTGGCCGCCGGGCAGCTCGATGGCCGCCGCCAACGTCCACGGGCCGACGATGGGCACCGTCACCGTCTCCGGGGTGGTCCCCCAGAACTCCTCGCACGCGTCGAGGTCGCGTTCGAGATGATCGGCGGCCAGCGACACGGCGCGCCCGCCGCGGTCGGCGATGCGCCACGACCGCGGCCCGGCGTCGAGATCGAGGTCGGCGCAGATCGCGCCGGTGCGGCCGATGGCGTCGGCGCCCAGGCCCCGGTCGGCGAGGATGGGCAGATGCGGGGCGGCACCGCACTCGCCCGCGAGGATCTCGGCGGCGGCGCGGACGTCGGTGCCCGGCATGGGCCCGAGGCCCCGGAAGGCGGTCATCGGGTCGCCTCCGTGGACGTGATGGTGCCGGAACCGAGCACGACGTCGCCGCCGGCGTCCGGGCGGTAGAGCACCGCGGCCTGGCCCGGGGCGACGCCGCGCAGCGGCTCGAGCAGGGTGCACTCGAACGACCCGCCGGTGCCCGCGTCGTCGACGGCGCCGGTCCACCCGACGCGGCACGGAACCGGGCGGCCATGGGCCCGGACCTGCACTTCCGCGTCGAATGCCGCGGGCGGGGCACCGGCGTCCAGCCACACCGCCCGGTCGACGGAGAGGACGCCGACGTCGAGGTCCTCCCGGCGCCCCACGGTGACGGTGCCGGTGGCGACGTCCATGCCCGTGACGTAGCGCGGCTTCCCGTCGGGCGCGGGCCCCGGCAGGCCCAGGCCCTTGCGCTGGCCGATGGTGAAGGCGTCGACGCCGTCGTGGTCGGCGAGCTTCTCCCCCGTCACCGAGTCGACGACGGCGCCCGGCCGGCGCGGGATGTGGCGGCCCAGGAACGCCTGCGTGTCGCCGTCGGGGATGAAGCAGATGTCGGTGGAGTCGGGCTTGTTGGCGATGGTGATGCCGCGCGCCGCGGCCTCCGCCCGGATCTCCGGCTTCTCGGTGTCGCCGATGGGGAACATCGAATGCGCCAGCTGCTCGCGGTTGAGCACGCCGAGCACGTAGGACTGGTCCTTCGCCTGGTCACCCGCGCGGCGCAGCCGCCCCTCTTCGTCGACGAGCGCGTAATGCCCCGTGGCCACGGCATCGAAGCCCAGCGCCAGGCCGCGGTCGAGCAGCGCCTGGAACTTGATGCGCTCGTTGCAGCGCAGGCACGGGTTGGGGGTCTCGCCGCGCGCGTAGGAATCGATGAAGTCGTCCACGACCTCGGCGCGGAACCGCTCCGAGAAGTCCCACACGTAGAACGGGATGCCCAGCAGGTCGGCGACGCGGCGGGCGTCGCCGGAATCCTCCAGAGAGCAGCAGCCGCGGGCGCCGGCGCGCAGGGTGACGGGGTCCTTGGCCAGCGCCAGGTGCACGCCGACGACGTCATGGCCGGCGTCGACCAGCCGCGCCGCCGCGACCGCCGAATCCACGCCACCGCTCATCGCCGCCAAAACACGCATCGCGCTACCTCCCCGTGAACGTCTTTTCCCGTTGAACGCCGCGCCCGATCAGGCCATTCCCGCCGCGCGCGCCCGTGCGACGGTATCACCCAGCACGGACAGCACCGCATCGACGTCCGCGCCGGTGGAATTCCAGCCGAGGGTCAGCCGCAGCGCCCCGCGCGACACCGCGACGTCGACGCCCATCGCCTCCAGCACGTGGCTGGCGCGGTTGACCCCGGCGGCGCAGGCCGACCCGGTCGCGGCGGAGATGCCCGCGGCGTCGAGCAGCATGATCAGGCTGTCACCCTCCGCACCCGTCACGCTGACGTGCAGGTGCCCCGGCAGCGCGGGCTCCGAGGTGTGCAGCACCACGCCGTCGATGTCGCGGAGGCCCGCCAACAGACGGTCCCTGAGAGTGGCGACGGCCCGCCGCTCCTCGTCCATCGCCGCCGTCGCGGCCCTCAGCGCGGCGGCCATGCCGGCGGCCGCGGCGACGTCGGGGGTGCCCGAGCGCAGTCCCCGCTCCTGGCCGCCACCCGCGTTCAACGCGGTGAGCGACGTGGCGCGCCGCACCAGCAGCGCGCCGATGCCGCGGGGGCCGCCGAACTTGTGGGCCGAGGCAGCCAACGTCGCGGCGCCGCTGCCCCGGAAGTCCACCGGCACGTGCCCGACCGCCTGGACCGCGTCGACGTGGACCGGGGCATCATGCTCCCCGGCGGCGGCGATGAACTCCCCGATCGGCTGGATCGCGCCGGTCTCGTTGTTCGCCCACTGGCAGGTCCAGACGTGATGGGGTCCGGCGTGGGCGTCGCAAAGCAACCCAAGCTCCCCCACCGCGACCCGGCCCCCGGCATCCACCGGGGCCTCGAGGACGCGCGCGCCATGGTGCTCGGCCAGATGCGCGACGGCCTTGCGGACGGCATCGTGCTCCACCGGCGTGGAAACCACCGTCCCGGGCGCGCCCGCCCGCGCCGCGCCGGCGAGGTAGAGGCCGCGGACGCCGAGATTGTCGGCCTCGGTGCCGCCGGAGACGAACACCACCTCCACGGGCTCCGCCCCCAGGTCGGCGGCAATGGACTCGCGGGCCTCCTCCAGGATCTTCCGCGCCGCCCGGCCCTCCGCGTACTGCGCATTCGGGTTGCCCGCGCCGAGCGCCGCGACCATCGCCTCGCGGGCCTCCGGGCGCAGCGGCGACGTGGCGGCGTGATCGAGGTGGTGGCGGGCGGCGGGACCCGTGCGGCGGGACTGTGCGGTGCTGGACATCCCGGACAGATTAGCGCGGCGGGCATGCGAAAGGGGCCGCCCGCATGAAGCGGGCGGCCCCTGCGCGGGGTCCGGGAGAGCCGGGGCCGGCCGGAAGCCGGCGGCGGAAGGACTAGGCCTTCTTGATCTCCTCGGTGGCCTGCGGGGCGACCTTGAACAGGTCGCCGACGATGCCGAAGTCGGCGATCTCGAAGATCGGCGCCTCCTCGTCCTTGTTGACGGCGACGACGGTCTTGGAGGTCTGCATGCCGGCCTTGTGCTGGATGGCGCCGGAAATGCCCAGGGCGACGTACAGGTCCGGGGACACGGTCTTGCCGGTCTGGCCGACCTGGAACTGGCCCGGGTAGTAGTCGGCGTCGACGGCGGCGCGGGAGGCGCCGACCGCGGCACCCAGGGCGTCGGCCATCGGCTCGACGACGTCGGCGAAGCCCTCGGCGGACGCGACGCCGCGGCCGCCGGAGACGACGATCTTGGCCTCGGTCAGCTCGGGGCGGTCGCCGCCCTCGGCCGGGGTGAAGGACACGATCTCCACGGCGGTCTCGTCGGCCGCCGGGTACTCCACGGCGGTGACGGACGGCGAGGCGGCGGCCTCGACCGGGTCGACGGAGCCCGGGCGCAGCGAGTACGCCGGGGAGGCGCCGTAGCCCGCGCCCTCGACGGTGAACTCGCCGCCGAAGATCGAGTAGACCGCGGTGCGGTCGTCCTTGATCTCGATGACGTCGGACAGAACGCCGGAGCCGGTCAGGGCGGCGACGCGGCCGGCGATCTCCTTGCCGGCGGCGGAGGCGGCGACGAGGACGGGCACCTCGCGCTCGGAGGCCAGGCCCACGAGGACGTTCACCTCGGGGGTGATCAGGTGCTTGCCGGCCTCATCGGACTCGGCGGCGAGGATCTCGCCGGCGCCGTACTTGCCCAGGGTCTCGGCGAAGCTCTCGGCGGTGCCGGGCTTGCCGACGACCACGGCCGCGGGGGTGCCGAAGGCACGGGCGGCGGTGAGCAGCTCGGCGGTGGTGTTCTTCAGCTCGCCATCGGTGTGGTCGACGAGAACGAGGACGTCGGTCATTGTGATTCTTCTCCTGCTGTTCGTTCGTGCGGTGTTCGCGATGGACGCTTAGATGAACTTCTGGGCCTTGAGGAACTCGGCCAGCTTCACGCCGCCGTCGCCCTCGTCGTTGATGCGCTCGCCGGCGGACTTCGGCGGCTTCGGGGTCGCGGAGGTCACCGAGGTGGCGGCGTTCTCCAGGCCGACCTGCTCGGCCTCGGCGGCGACGTCGGCCAGGGTCAGCTCGCGGACCGGCTTCTTCTTCGCGGCCATGATGCCCTTGAAGGAGGCGAAGCGCGGCTCGTTGGCCTTCTCGGTCACCGACACGATGGCCGGGAGGTTGGCCTTGAGCTGGTGGACGCCGTCCTCGGTCTCGCGCTCGCCGGTGACGGTGGAGCCGTCGACGGCGACGGAGCGCATGTGGGTGAGGACCGGGAGGCCGCGGTAGACGCCGAGGACGGCGGGGACGGTGCCGGTGCCGCCGTCGGTGGAGGCGTTGCCCGTGATGATGAGGTCGACGTCGCCGATGGCGTCGATGACGGTGGACAGGGCCCAGGCGGTCTGGACCGCGTCGGAGCCGGCCAGCGCGTCGTCGGACAGGATCACGGCGTCGTCGGCGCCCATGGAGAGCGCCTTGCGGAGGGCCTCCACGGCGCGCTCCGGGCCGATGGTGGCGACGGTGACGTTGCCGCCGTGCTCTTCCTTCAGCTTCAGAGCGGCCTCGACGGCGTTCTCGTTGATCTCGTCGAGCACGGCATCGGCGCTGTCGCGGTCGAGCGTGAAGTCGTCGTCGGCGAGCTTGCGCTCGGACCAGGTATCCGGGACCTGCTTGACCAGAACCACGATGTTCGGCATGTGTCTGTCGTCCTTACTGGTTGAGTGACTGTGTACGTGTCATGGATTTGTCCGGCGCGCCCGTCCGGCGGGTCATGTTCGCACCTGAAACGGTGTTCCCGTGACCGCGACCGGCGTTCGCGCCCTCTGTGTCGAAGGTAACAGAGTCGATTTGCGACTGTAGGTGATCCACGTAACAAAGTCGATATTTTTTCGTTTCTAGTTCAGTTAGCCAGCATTAACGCAGCGTGGCAAAGGCGCACGTCGGGTGCCCCCGCGTGATTCAGGGGCCGGGACCCCGCTGCCGGGGGCCGCAGACGAAGGCCGTGGCCGCCGATCCGATTCGCGTGACCACGACGCCCAGGGCCACCCCCGGGCCTCCCCCGCCCCTCCCCTTTTTTCCGCCGCCGCCCAGCTTCCACTGCTTGCGCAGCACGTCCGGGTTGGCGTCGACGCCGCGCACGAGGATCTCCGCCGACGCGCAATCGCGCGCCGCGAGCGCCTGCCGCACCCTCTTCAGGGGCACCTGCTCGAGCACCTCGAACCCCGAGGCCCCCGGTGGGATGGCGTCGCCGGTCAGGTGCGCGATCCGCTCGTCGAGCTGCCGCAGCCCATGCGCGGCCGCGTAATGCCGCACCAGCCCGGCGCGGACGACCGCCCCATCGGGGTCGATGATGTAGCGGCCCGCGTCCCCGGCCCCGCAGTCGTCGGGCATCGTGTCGTCGTAGAGCTCCGGGGGCGCGCCGGCGCCCCGGGTCCGCAGCAGTTGCGCGCTCCGCTTGGCGACGCCGCCCGTGCCCGCGATCGACGTGCCCGCAAGGCCCGGCGTATACAGGCAGACCTCCTTGACTCCGCCGTCGACCGAGGTGACCGCGGCTTCGCCTTCCCAACCGGAGTAGTCGATGCCGGGCGCGCATTTGATGGCCATCTCGTGCCGCACGCGGGCCGAGGGGCCGCGCCAGGCGTCGATGAGGTCCGGCAACGGCGGGAGCAGATCCTCCGGGCGCGGGATGCGGCGGCCGCCGGCCCGGCGCGCGGGATCGGCGACGACGATCATCCCCTCGCTGACCGGCGCCAGCGCATCGGCGACGGCGACGTGCGCGCCCGGCGCGTTGTGGCGGGCCATGAGCGCGCGGGCGAGGTCGATGTCGGTGCCCAGGACCGTGATGCCCTCCTCCGCCAGCGCCGCGATTTCGGCGCCGATGGAGCAGGTGACGTCGTGGACGCCCGGCGCGACCCCGCTTTCGACCGCCTTGGCCAGGCGCCGGGCCCGCGACCGCGCGACGGCGGCGTGCGTGGCCTGCTGCGCCGAATCCGAATCCAGCAGCCACCCGTCGGGAAGCTTCCCCCGCACCGACCGGCGGGCGCGCTCCAGCTCGACGACCGCCCGCGCCATGGCGGGCGACTCCGGCAGGGCGGACTTCAGGTGCGCCAGGTCGGAGAGCAGCGAGGCGTCGGAAAGTTCGAGGTCCGCGGCCGCCGCGGCGAGATCGGGATCCGCCAGCAGCGCCCGGACCTCATCGGCGGACAGGCTCACCCGCGACCCCGCGCGGCGTTCTCCCGCAGGTGCCCCAGGTGCGTGGCCACCGCGAAGAACTCGTCCATGAACGGGTCGCCGAAGAAGTCGCTGGTCGTGCGGACCGAAGGCTCCTCGCCGGCGTCGGCGGCCGCGAGCACCTCCGCGACGGTCGCGTACGGCAGCAGCCGCTTGATCTGCGCCCACGTCGGCGGCATGAGCCCCACCTTGCGGTCGCGCCAACCCTCCATCAGCGCGGTCGGCCGGAACCAGCCCGTCGACGACGCCTCGGAAGTGTCGCCGTCGGCCACCTGGCCCTCCGGGTGGGCGGCGAGGAAGAAGTACGTGTCGTAGCGCGTCGGCAGATTCTCCGGCGTCACCCAATTGCTCCACGGGCGCAGCAGGTCCGAGCGCAGGCCCAGCCCTTCCTCCGCCATGAAGTCGGAGAACGCCAATTCATGGGATTCCAGCGCCTTGCGCTGAGCGTGATAGCGCCCCGAATCCGCGATCGTGGTGCCCGACGCATCGGCGGCCAGCAGCGTGCCGGTCTCCTCGAAGGTCTCGCGCACCGCCGCGCACACCAGCGCGCGGGCCGTCGCCGGGGCGACGTTGAGCTTCTCCGCCCACCACTGCGGCGGATGGCCCGACCACGTCAGCCGCGGGCTCTCGTGCCCGTCGCCGTCGACGTCGCCGGGGAAATCGCGCGCGTCCACCCCGCCCCCGGGGAAGACCGTCATGTTCGCGGCGAACTTCATGGTGCTCACGCGCTCCTGCACGTACAGCTCGATGCCGTGCAGCGAATCGCGCACCAGCAGCACCGTCGACGCCAGCCGCGGGGTCGCCGGCGTGGCCGTGCCGGCGCCGTCCCGATTCTCTTTCGTTCCCATGTTCCCTACTTGCCCCTCCTGTGCGCGCCGGCCTTGCGGGCCCGGCGCGCGAAGAATCGACCGTCGATGCGGTCCACCGCAATGGACTGGTGGAAGGCCTTCGACAAATTCTCGCTGGTCAGCACATCCTCGATGAGGCCCTGGGCGACCACGCCGCCGTCGTCGAGAAGCATCCCGTGCGTGAACCCGTACGGGATCTCCTCGACGTGGTGGGTGATCATGACGATCGCCGGGGCATCCGCATCGAGCGCGAGATCCCCCAGGTACCCGACCAGATCCTCGCGGCCGCCGAGATCCAGGCCGGCGCCCGGTTCGTCGAGGAGCAGCAGCTCAGGATTGACCATCAGCGCCCGCGCGATGAGCACCCGCTTGCGCTCGCCCTCCGACAGGGTCCCCCACGTGCGGTCCGCCAGATGCTCCGCGCCCATTTTCTCCAGGATGTCCGCGGCCTGGTCGAAGTCCATCTCCTCGTACGTCTCGCGCCAGCGGCCCAGCACCGAGTACGAGGCCGAGATGACCAGGTCCGCGACCTTCTCGTCGTCGGGGATGCGGTGCGCCAGCGCGGAGGACGTCAGGCCGATCATCGTGCGCAGGTCGCGCATGTCCGTCCGGCCCAGGCGCTCCCCCATCACCCGCGCCACGCCAGAGGAGGGGAACTCCTCGGCCGCCGCGATGCGCATCAGCGACGTCTTGCCCGCGCCGTTCGGCCCGAGCACCACCCAGCGCTCGTCGAGCTCCACCTGCCAGTCCAGGGGACCGACCAGGGTACGGCCGCCGCGCTTGAGCGAGACCCCGCGAAAGTCGACCAAAAGGTCGTCGTCGAAGTCATCGTCGTTGAAGTCAGTGTCAAAGTCAGCCACGTACCCATCGTGCCCCACTTCACCGCCCCGCGCCCCCGACTCGCTCCCCCGCGTGGCGCGGCGTCCACCGTTCCCCCAACGGGGCCCGCCCGCATTTTGCTCCCGTGTGGGATCACCGGACCTCCACTACTCTGGTGGGGTACCCGCGGTGACCCGCAGGTTTCGGCGGGGACGCTTGCACGACCACTGCACACGGAATCGACACATGGAATCGATCAGATGCGCCGACCGCGGCGCGAAGGAGACTCGAAGGTGACCGGACGACTCGGAATCGACGATGTACGACCCCAGGTTGACGGTGGCGCCACCCCGTCCAAGGCGGTGGCCGGTGAAGTCGTCCCCGTCTTCGCCGTCGTCTGGCGCGAGGGCCACGACGCCCTCAACGCCACGCTGAACGTCAAGGGCCCGAAGGAGTCCACCTTCGCCGCCCGCACCCAGCGCATCCCCATGCGCTTCAGCGACCACGACCCCAACCAGGTCAACGCGACCTTCGTCCCCGACGCCCCGGGCCTGTGGACCTTCCGCGTCGACGCCTGGTCCGACCCGATGGCCACCTGGCGCAACGCCGTGACCAAGAAGATCGAGGCCGGCCAGTCCGCCGAGGAACTGGCCAACGACCTCGAGATCGGCGCCCGCCTGTTCGACCGCGCCGCCACCGGCGCCGCCACCGTCTACCGCTCGCACCTGCGCGGCGTGGCCCAGTCGCTGCGCTCCGACGCCGAGCTGCGCGCCCGCGTCTCCCCCGCCCTGTCCGACGAGACCCGCGGCATCCTGGAGCTGCACCCCCTGCGCGAGCTGCTCACCCGCGGCAAGACCCGCAAGGTCCTCGTCGAGCGCCGCGAGGCCCTGGTCGGTTCCTGGTACGAATTCTTCCCGCGCTCCAACGGCGGCTTCGACGAGGACGGCAACCTGCTGCACGGCACGTTCCGCACCGCGATCCCGCAGCTGGACCGCGCGGCCCGCATGGGCTTCGACGTCGTCTACCTGCCCCCGATCCACCCGATCGGCGAGATCAACCGCAAGGGCCGCAACAACACCCTGACCCCCGAGCCGGGCGACGTGGGCTCCCCGTGGGCCATCGGCTCCGCCGCCGGCGGCCACGACGCCATCGAGCCGAAGCTCGGCGGCGAGGACGAGTTCGCCGAGTTCGTCGCCGCCGCCGAGGAGCGCGGCCTGGAGGTCGCCCTCGACCTGGCCCTGCAGTGCGCCCCCGACCACCCGTGGGCCGCGGCGCACCCGGACTGGTTCACCGTCCTGCCCGACGGCACCATCGCCTACGCCGAGAACCCGCCGAAGAAGTACCAGGACATCTACCCCCTGAACTTCGACAACGACCCGAAGGGCCTCTACGAGGAGGTCCTGCGCGTGGTCCGCTTCTGGATCAAGCGCGGCGTCAAGGTCTTCCGCGTGGACAACCCCCACACCAAGCCGGGCAACTTCTGGGAGTGGCTGATCGAGACGGTCCACCAGACCAACCCCGAGGTCATCTTCCTGGCCGAGGCCTTCACCGCCCCGGCCCGCCTGTACGGCCTGGCCAAGGCCGGCTTCACGCAGTCCTACATCTACTTCCCGTGGAAGACCACGAAGAAGGAGCTGACGGAGTTCGGCGAGGAGATCGTCAGGCACACCGACATCGCCCGCCCGTCGCTGTGGGTCAACACCCCGGACATCCTCCACGAGTTCCTGGTCAAGGGCGGACGTGCGGCGTTCGCCATCCGCGCCGCGCTGGCCGCGACCATGTCGCCGCTGTGGGGCATGTACTCCGGCTTCGAGCTCTACGAGAACGTGCCGGTGAAGGAGGGCTCCGAGGAGTACCTGGACAGCGAGAAGTACCAGCTGCGCCACCGCGACTTCGACGCCGCGCTGGAGGCGGGCGATTCGCTCGAGCCGTTCATCACGCTGCTGAACACCCTGCGCCGCGAGCACCCGGCCCTGCAGCAGCTGCGCACCCTGCGGTTCCACGACATCGGCAACGACAACCTGCTGGCGTACTCCAAGATCGACCCGCTGACCGGCGACGCCGTGATGGTCGTCATCAACCTCGACCCGTGGAGCGCCCAGGAGGGCATCCTCGACATCGACATGAACGCCATCGGCCGCCGCAGCACCGACCGGATCGACGTCCGGGATCTGGTCACCGGCCAGCGCTTCAACTGGGGCAAGCAGAACTTCGTGCGCCTCGAGCCGTGGTCCAACGTCGCGCACATCATCCAGCTGCCCGACGTGCCCGAGAACCTGCGCCGCAAGCTGGCCTGGCGCGACGTCCCCGATTACGAGGGCTGAGCCCCGCCCGCCCCCACCGGCCCCACCCGGGGCCACCCCGGCACGTGACCCGCCTCCCGCGCATACGCTGGAGGCGGGATTCCGGGCCACCCAGTTCGACCCGATCCCCGTCGACCGAAAACGACGCACCCCACGGAAATTCACCTGGAAGGACCGCCATGAGCGCCACCGATCCGCGCCTGACCATCCCGGCCGGAGACATGGATCGTCTCCGCAGCTGCACGCACCACGATCCCCATTCGTTCTACGGCGCGCATCTGATCGACGGCGACACCGTCATCCGCACCCGCATCTTCGGGGCGACCTCGGTGACGGTCGCGTCCACCCGCGGCGACTTCGAGGCCGAGCCGGTGGGCGACGACGTCTACGCGGCGCTGGTCCCGGGCGACCTGGCCTTCGACTACCGCCTGCGCATCACGTGGGCCGACGGTTCCGTCGAGGAGCGCGCGGATGGCTACCGCTTCCTGCCGACGGTCCGCGAGGGCGATCTGCACCTGATCGGCGAGGGCCGCCACGAGCGCCTGTGGGAGGCGCTCGGCGCGCACCCCCGCACCTACGAGACCGAACTGGGCGAGGTGTCGGGCGTGTCCTTCGCGGTGTGGGCGCCCAACGCCCGCGGCGTCGCGGTGATCGGCGACTTCTGCATGTGGAACGGCGCCCAGTACCCGATGCGCTCGATGGGCGGCTCGGGCGTGTGGGAGGTCTTCATCCCGGGCGTCGGGCCGGGCGACGTCTACAAGTTCGCCATCACCACGCCGGAGGGCCACCGCCGCGACAAGGCCGACCCGATGGCCTACGCCACCGAGGTCCCGCCGGCCACGGGGTCGATCGTCGCCGAGTCCGAGTACGAGTGGCGCGACGACGCGTGGATGGCCGAGCGTTCGGCCACCGACTGGCAGTCGCAGCCGATGTCCATCTACGAGGTCCACCTGGGCTCGTGGAAGAAGGACCTCTCCTACGAGGTCATGGCGGAGCAGCTGGTGCGCTACGTCAAGGAGATGGGCTACACGCACGTGGAGTTCATGCCGGTCGCCGAGCACCCGTTCTCCGGTTCCTGGGGCTACCAGGTGACGTCCTACTACGCGCCGACCAGCCGCTTCGGTTCACCGGACCAGCTGCGCGGGCTCATCGACGCCTTCCACGCCGCCGGCATCGGCGTCATCGTGGACTGGGTCCCGGGGCACTTCCCCAAGGACGACTGGGCGCTGGCGCGTTTCGACGGCACCGCCTGCTACGAGCACCCCGACTGGCGCCGCGGCGAGCAGAAGGACTGGGGCACCTACGTCTTCGACTTCGGCCGCAACGAGGTCCGCAACTTCCTGTACGCCAACGCCCTGTACTGGGCGGAGGAGTTCCACGTCGACGGCCTGCGCGTCGACGCCGTCGCGTCGATGCTCTACCTCGACTACTCCCGCAACGAGGGCGAATGGCTGCCCAACCAGTACGGCGGCCGCGAGAACCTGGACGCCATGCAGTTCCTGCAGGAGTTCAACGCGACGGTGCACAAGCACCACCCGGGCTTCCTCACCATCGCCGAGGAGTCGACGTCGTGGCCGGGCGTCACCGCGCCGACCGAGCACGGCGGCCTGGGCTTCGACATGAAGTGGAACATGGGCTGGATGAACGACACCCTGGAGTACTTCTCCAAGGACCCGATCCACCGCTCGTACCACCATCATGAGGTCACCTTCGCGATGGTCTACGCCTACTCCGAGAAGTTCATCCTGCCGTTCAGCCACGACGAGGTCGTGCACGGCAAGGGTTCGCTGTGGGAGCGCATCCCGGGCGACGACTGGAACAAGGCCGCCGGCCTGCGCACCCTGCTGAGCTTCATGTGGGGCCACCCGGGCAAGCAGCTGCTGTTCCAGGGCCAGGAGCTGGGCCAGAACCGCGAGTGGAACCACGACGAGTCGATCGCGTGGGACAACCTCGACGGCTGGGGCGGCGAGTTCCACCGCGGCATCCAGCTGCTGGTCAAGGACCTCAACGCCATCTACCGCGGCACCGACGCCCTGTGGTCGCGCGACGACCGCCCCGAGGGCTTCTCGTGGATCAACGCCGATGACGCGAACAACAGCGTGCTGTCCTTCGTCCGCTACGGCGAGGACGGTTCGGCGCTGGCGTGCGTGTACAACCTGTCGGGCGCGACGCAGGAGCGCTACCGCATCGGCGTCCCCCGCGCGGGCGAGTGGACCGAGGTGCTCAACACCAACGACGAGCGGTACGCCGGTTCGGGCTACGGCCTCAACGGCACGCTCACCGCGCAGCAGTTCGGCTGGAACGGCCAGGACCAGTCGTTCGAGCTGACCCTGCCGGCGCACACCGCGGTGTGGTTCCGCCACGAGGGCTGATCCCGCGGGGCGTGATCGCCCCTAGACCGCGCGGTGGGGGTTGAACCAATCCGGCTCGAGGGTCTCGTCGTAAAGCGGGTCCCCCGGGCCCTCGGTTCCGCCGAGGCGATCGGCGATGCCGTCGCCGTCCGCGTCGGCGTTCCAGGTGGCGGCCTCCTTCGGGCTCGGGGCCTTTCCGCCCGCGCCGAGGAGGTTGTAATCCGGCAGCAGCGCGGCGATCCTGCCGCCGAGCCGGCCCAGCAGGGCATCGGTGAGCTCGTTCATCGGGGTCTCGAAGCGGGTGGTGATGCCGAAGGCCACCGGCCCCGCGCCGGAGTACAGGATGCCGTGGTCGTTCGTGCCCTCGATGGTGTCGCCCGTCTTCTGCGCGGCGCCGCCGACGTACATGGCGAACTTCTGGGCCCCGCCGTAGGTGAGGTAGGTCAGCGCCGTCCGGGCCGTGTCCCGGTCGATGAACGCGTGATCGCCGTGGCCGTCGGCGACCTCCTGGATCCGCGCCATGAACAGCGCCGACTGGCTCGGCGAGAACCACGATCGGTCGCCGGTCGGATTCGGCGTGTTCATCTTGTTGCCCAGGTGGTAGCGCTCGCCGTCCACCCCCGCGTCCTCGATGATCCCGTTGACCGCGTCGAATCCGCCCACGGCGTCGATGAGGGCGTTGGCGGCGGTGTTGTCGGAGTAGGCCATGACGTACCTGAGCAGCGACTCGACGGTGTACTCGCCCGGGCCGATGACGCTTCCGCCCACGGCGTCCTCCCAATCGGCGGTGACGACTTCATCGAGGTCGTCGCCGAACTTGTCGAGGGCCGTCACCACGAGCGGGGCCTTGATGGTCGACGCCGAATACTGCCTCTCGTCGCCGCCCGCCGACGCGGTCAGGCCGCGGTAGGGGCCGTCGATGACGCGGACGTAGGCGGCCAGATCGATGCCGTACAGCTCGGAGAACTCCGCCACGGCGTCATCGAGGATCTCCTGGGCATCGGTCCATTCGACCTCCTCCGCGGGATCCCATCCGTCGGTCGGCTCGGCGACGCGGGTTTCGGTGCCCGGGCCCTCCTCCGGGGACGTTCCCGCGCAGCCGACCAGCATCGCCGTCACCGCCAGGGCGGCCGCGATGAGGCCGGGCCGCTTCCTCGTAGATCCCGCTCGCATGTTTCTCTCCTGGGTATCCGGCCGCGACGGCGGCGCCCGACCTCGGGGCGGCAGCACCTGGACCGCAAAAAAGGCGCCCGAGATTCAGGGGCTCGGGCGCCGTCAAGCTATCTCCGTTAACGGCCGGAAGACTAACACCTCCCCCGCCACCGGGGCATTTCCGGGCCGATGACCGGGCGCCCCCGTCCCCGGCCGCGATCGTTCCCGCGAATGCGACGGAGATTTCGGGGACTCGGGCGGGCGCGCGCGACCGCGGGGTGGCAAAATCGGATGGATGAACCCGCCCGGGGGACCGCGGGCGCCGAACGAGCTCGGATCCCAAAGAGAACTGAGGAGGAGGGACGATGGAGGATCGGATCAGCCGGTTGATGGATCGGATGGGGGAACGCCATGAGCGGATGCGGCGCCGCTGGTACGGTCCGTTCCTCTCCCCCGTGCTGCTGGTGCTGGGCTTTTGCCTGCTCATCGTGGGCATCATCATCTTGCCCACGCCCGCGCCCGGCTGGCTGCTGATCTTCGTCTCGCTGGGTGTGCTGTCGCTGGTCCATCCGCCGATGCGCAGGCTCAACGTCAGGCTGGCACGGCTTTACGACGCTTCGGAGGCGTGGTTCCGCAAGCAGCACTGGGTGACCCAGGTGGCGCTGGGCGCCGTCCTGACCATTTCGGTGGCGGCGATCATGGCGTCGGTGTGGTACTTCGTCGCCCCGGACGACTGGCCGTACACGAGGCAGGACGCATGAACCCGCCGCAACGGCCCCGGCTCGTCGGGTGGGGCGCCACCGCCGCCGCGCTGAGCCCTAGAACAGCGCGCTGGCCATCCGGCGGCGGGCGTCGAGGGCGACGGGGTCGGCGGCGTCGAAAAGCTGCAGCAGGTCCAGCAGCCGGTCCTTGATGGCCGTGCGGTCGTCGCCGAACACCGTCGGCAGCAGGGCGAGCAGGCGCTCCAGTGCCTGCGCCGGGTCCCCGACGAGCATCTCCACGTCGGCGGCCTCCAGCGCCAGCTCCACGTTCTTCGGGTCGGCGTCGGCGCGCGCGACGGGGTCGGAGGAACGGTCGATCTTCTGCGCCCGGGCCAGGAACGCCACGTTGGTGCGCGCCGCCTTCAACTCGGCGTTGGCCGGCTCGGACTTGAGGATCTCGTCGTAGACCGCCACCGCGCCCTCGAAGTCGCCCTCGTTGAGCTTCTCCTCGGCGACCTCCAGGCGCGGGTCGTCCGTCGGGGGCTTCATGCCGGCGCCGTCGCCTTCGCCGGGGCCCTCCTCCCCCTCGCCCATCATGCGGGTGCCGGCGGGCAGGCCCTTGAGGCGGCCGCGCGTGGCATCCATGACCGCCTCGATCCACTGGTCCATGTACTCGCGGGTCTGCTCGCCGACGAACTGGCCGATCGGCTGGCCCATCGCCACGGCCACCACCGTCGGCAGGGCCTGCACGCCGAAGGCGCGGGCGACGTCGAACTGCGTGTCCGCGTCGACCCACGCGGCGATCCAGTTGAGGTTGGCCTCCCGCGCCATCTCCTCCAACGTCAGGCGCAGGCGCACCGACTCCGGCGACGCCACGGCGCCGATGAGCACCACCACCGGCACCTGCTCCGAGCGGATGACCACCTCGGGCTCGAAATTCTCCGCGGTGACCTCCACCAGCGGCGGCAGCCCCTCCCCCTGGTCGGAGATGCGCTTCTCCGCCTCCGCGCGGGCGTCCGCCTCGCGCTTCAGCGCCTCCAGATCCACGGTGCCCGGCGGCGGCGGGGGCGTCGAACACGCGCGGTGGCCGCCGTGGGAGTGTCCGTGCGAGTGCGAGTGACCATGGGAATGTCCGTGGGCGTGCGTCATGGAAATGGGATCCTAGCGTTCGTCGAATCGGGCGGAATGCGGGGGGATGGGCCGTCGTAAAGCGAAAAAGCGGGGCTACTCGGCCAGCCTGCGCTCGACCGCGTCGACCTTCGCCGACAACTGCCCCGTGTACCCCGGGCGGATGTCGGCCTTGAGCACCAGCGACGTGCGCGGCGCGACGGAGGACACCGCCTCGGTGGCGCGCTTGACCACGTCCATCACCTCGTCCCACTCGCCCTCGACGAGCGTGAACATCGAATTGGTTTCGTTGGGCAGGCCCGACTCGCGGACCACGCGGACGGCCTCCGCGACCGCGGCGGACATCCCCTCATCGGGGTCCGCCGAAGCGGGGGCGACGGAAAAGGCGACGATCATGGGCCCCAGGGTAGCGCCCGGCGCGCGGCCCGGGGGCGGGCGGCGGAGCGAACGCCGTATTCTGGAGGGCATGACCGAGAACAACGTCACCGTCCCCCACCACTTCGTCACCCACGTCGACCACGTCGGCATCGCCGTCCCCGACTTCGACGCCGCCGTCGAGTGGTACCGCGCGAACATGGGCTTCGTGAACTACCACGAGGAAATCAACGAGGAGCAGGGCGTCCGCGAGGCCATGCTCGGCCCGGCCGAAAAGGTCGAGGGCGGCACCCTGGTCCAGATCCTCGCCCCGCTGAACGAGGAATCGACCATCGCGAAGTACCTGGACAAGAAGGGCCCCGGCATCCAGCAGTACGCCCTGCGCGTCACCGACATGGACGCCCTGATGGCGCATCTCAAGGAGCAGGGCACCCGCGTGCTCTACGAGGTGCCCAAGAACGGCACCGCGGGCTCCCGCATCAACTTCGTCCACCCGAAGGACGCCGGCGGCGTGCTGCTCGAGCTCGTCGAGCCGGCCAAGTAGGTCCCGCTTTTCGCTTTACGACGCAGCCCCGGCGCCCGCATCACGCGGCGCCGGGGCTTCGTCGCTGCCGCTGCCGTTCACGGTCCTCCGCTACTGTCGCAGGGGTGAACCAGCAGCCGAACGAGCGTCCCGAGGGGACCGAAGACGAGCGCAACGGGAAAGGCCGGGCCGAGAGGGGCGGGGCCGACCGCGAGCAGCCGGAGCTGCCCTCCTTCATGAAGGACCCGGAGCCGATGGACAAGGTCCTGCTCGGCCTGCTCATGGCCATGGGCGTCTACTCCATGGCCATGCTGGCGCTGCGCGCGTGGATGCTGACGCACCCGCTGGCGTACTCGTTCCTGATCGGCGGCTACACCAGCGCGACGGTCTCCGGCGCCAACGTGTCCGTGGGCAACGGGCAATGGTGGATGTACCTGGGGGCGTCCCTGGTCGGTGCGCTGAAATTCGTGCCCGTCTACTGGCTGATGGGCAAGCGGTGGGGCATGGAATTCATCGAGATGTCGCTGCAGTACATGCCCAGGGCGCACCGGTTCTTCAGGAAGGCCATCAAGCAGGAGGCGTCGCGCACCCGCGCCATCACCCTGGGGCTGCTGCCGCTGGGGTACGCGCCGGGGCCGGTGCCGGGCACCGTGCTCAACGCCGTCGCCGGCCTGCTGAAGGTGGGGTTCGGCCTGGTGATGGCGCTCAACATCGCCAGCGTCCTCGCCCTCAACGGCCTGTTCATGTGGCTCGGCTACACCTTCGGGGACCCGGTGCTGGAGGTCGTCAACCTGGTCAACCGCTACATGCTGTGGGTGACGCTGGGGCTGCTGGCCATCGTGATCATCCGGGCGCGGAAGAAGACGGCGTAGGGCTGCGGCGCCGCCCACCGCTTCCCCCGGCGCAAACCCACCCCGCCCAGCGCTGTCCACCGCTTCCCCCGGCGCAAACCCACCCCGAATGCGCAACCCCACCCCGCCCAGCGCCGTCCACCGCTTCCCCGGCGCAACCCCACCCCGAATGCGCAACCCCACCCGTTACAGCGGGTGGGTCTGCGCATTCGGGGTGGGTTCAGCGGCGAAAAGGGCGGGTGCTCTCACCTGCGCTGGGACGACGGATCCGCGAGCCGATGATGCCCCGTGAAGTCCGACCCCTGCGCCTGCCGCTGCCGGTACGCGTCGACCAGCACGGCGATGCACCGCCCCGAAAACACGTCGTCCCACTCCAGCCGGATCACCCGCACGCCGGCATGAAGCAGCAGATTCTGGCGGTCCAACTGCTTGCGCGCCACCTCCGACGGAGCACCGAATTTGCCGGAGGTCTTCACCAAGCCGTCGAATTCGATGACCAGCCCGAGCTCCGGCCAGAAGAAGTCGACCACCGCGAGCCAATTGCCGCGCCGGTCGTACAACGCCACCTGTTGCAGCGGCTGCGGCAGCCCCGCACGGTCGATGCACCAGCGGACCAGCGATTCGCCCGCCGATTGGCTGCGGTCCGACGCCAGCGCCACCACGCGCCGCGCCTCTTTGATCCCGCGCCGGGGCCCCATCGAACGCAGCTCGGCGGCGAAGGCATCGGCATCGCCGCATCCCCGCCACATCACCGATTCGGCGACGACCAACCCGGCCTTGAACCCGTGCAGCACGCACGTCTCCAGCACGGTCCGCACCGGGGAGGTGACCCTGATTCCGCGCGAGATGTACACCGTGCCGGCGGATTTCACGGCCCGCCGCGTGACCGTCCGCCCTCGGTGCCGATCCTTCGATCCGACCGCGAGCACGTCCACGCGCCCGTCCCCCGGCCTGAGGAACGCGAACCCCATGATCGCCGCGGCCGCCGGCCCCGTCACCACCGATGCGCCATTGGTCAGCCCGACCGCCATCGCCAGCAGCACGTAGGTCTCGTGCGCCGGCCGACTTGCCGCAATCGCGTACACCCCTCGGACGAGCCGCTCGATCCGGCCCCGAGCAACCGCCGACCGCAGCAGCTCCGGCCCCGCCTCCCCCTGCATAGAGCTGAGCACCAGGCCCGTGTCCCCGTGCACCGCAAACGTCTCCCGGTCCCCCGGCATCGCTTCTCCCCCATTTTCCGCATCATGCGAGCGCCGGCTTTCGGCCCTCCCGCCGTGTTAGACGCGGACCGGAGCCGATCGGTTCCCCCGAATCGCGCAAACCCACCCCGAATGCGCAACCCCACCCGTTACAGCGGGTGGGTCTGCACATTCGGGGTGGGTTAGCCGGCCTCGGTGCCGCCAGGGGGTGGGTTTGCCCGAAAGAAGCAGCGGGCGTCTACGCCTGCTCGGCCTCCGTCTTCGGCGGCTTCGGGGTCGCCTCCAGCAGCTCGTCGCCGATGGCGATCGGGCCCTGCTTCGCGACGACGTCGACCGAACCGAACTTCCTGTGGTTCGTCACCAGAACCGGGGTGATCGGCGAGTAGCCGGCGGCGACGATGGCGTCGCGGTCGAAACGCACCAGCGGGGTGCCCGCGGTGACGTGATCGCCCTTGGACACCAGGAACTCGAAGCCCTTGCCGTCCATGTTCACGGTGTCGACGCCGATGTGGACCAGGATCTGCAGGCCGTTGTCCAGCTTCAGGCCGACGGCGTGGCCGGTCGGGAAGGTCACCATGACCTTGCCGTCGGCGGGCGCGACGACGGTGTCGCCATCGGGGTCGATGGCCGCGCCCTTGCCGACCTTGCCGGCGGCGAAGGCGGCGTCGGGCACCTCCGACAGCGGCAGCAGCGTGCCGCTCATCGGCGCGGCGACGGCGAGGTCGAGCTGCTCGGCGGTCGGGGCATCGGCGACGGCCACGGCGGTCGCGGCGCCGGCGCCCGCACCGGCGGCGGCGGTCGCGGGGACGGCGGCGTCGTCACGCGAGGATTCGGGCAGGGGCGCGTTGGCCGCTTCCTCGACCTCGGCCATGGCGGCGGCGCGCTCGCGGGCGATGCGCTCGTGGGCGTCTGCCTTCTCCTCGGCGGAGCGGTAGTCGAAGAACAGCACCAGCAGCAGCGACGTGAAGAACGCCGCGGCGATGCCGATGACGTAGCCGCCCAGCGGGTCGAACGCGCCGACGGTCAGCATCGAGGTGAACACGAAGGCCTTGGCCTTGACGTTGAATAGGCCCATCACCACGCCGCCGACGAAGCAGCCGGGCAGCAGGCGCAGGTAGGTCTTCTTGAAGCGCAGCACGACGCCGTAGAGGCTGGGCTCGGAAATGCCGCCGAGCAGGCCGGCGAACATGCCGCCGGAGGAGACCTGGCGCATGGAGGCGTCCTTCTCGCGCATGGCGACGATCATGACGCCGGTGACCAGGCCGAAGCACGCGAAGTTCCACGCGCCCATGGGGCCCTGGATGAAGTCGTAGCCCAGCGACGCGATGTTCTGGATCATGATGGCGTTGAGCGGCCAGTGCAGGCCCAGCGGAACCATGAACGGGTAGATCAGCGGCACGACGATGGCGAGGACGAACGGCGAGAACCCGTTGATGGCCAGCAGCATGTTGGAGATGCCGTTGCCCAGGCCGATGCCGAACGGGCCGACGAGGAACGCGGTCAGCGGGATCATGATCAGCAGCGAGAAGAACGGCACGAACACCATCTGGATGTCGCCCGGGATGATCTTCTTCAGGCCCTTCTCCACGAAGTACAGGATCACCGCGGCGAACAGCGGCGGGAAGACCTGGCCGGCGTAGTCGTTGAGGACCATCGGCAGGCCGAAGACGGTGACGGTGTCGCCCTGGCTGCCCAGCTTGAGGAACTCCGGGGTGAGCATCGCGGCCGGGATGGCGGCGCCGACCCACTCGTTGGCGCCGAGCTTGCGGGCCGCGGTCGCGCCGACCATGACCGGCAGGAAGTAGAACACCGACCGCCACATGGCGTGCAGGAACTGCCACGTCGGCGGCAGGGTCTCGCCCTCGGGGGCGCTGAACGACTGGATGCCGAAGGTGTCGGCCAGCACCAGCAGGGTGATGATCAGCGACGCGCCCAGCAGTGCCCACAGGACGGGGCGGAACGTGTCGGACAGGAACTCGAAGCAGAAGTCGACCCAGCCGAACTTGCCGCGGACGCCGTCGTACTCCTTCTTGCCGTCGGCGCCGACCTTCGGCCCGCGGGACGCCTTGGCCGAGCCGCCGCCGGATTCGCCCATGCCCGGCTGGCGGACGAGCGCCTGGTGGTAGTTGCCCACGTCGCCGCCCATGATCACCTGCAGGCCCGTGGAGCCCTGCGGCACCACGCCGAGCACCTTGTCGTCGGCGTCGATGGCGTCCTGGTCGGCCAGGGAGAGGTCGTGGAGGTGGAAGCGGAGGCGGGTGGCGCAGTGCGTCACGGAGGAGATGTTCTCCGGCCCGCCGACCTTGTCGAGGATGAATTTCGCTGTGGACTCGACCGTAGCGGCCACTGAGGTCCCTTTCGTCGGCCGCGGCCGGACATGACCGGTCGCGGGGGCTGCCGGAAACGAAGGCCGACCGGGTCCGCGGTTCCCGCCTCACACCGCGGGACGTGCGGTTATGTCCGAATCTTGGTCCGATTCCGGTACTGTCAGCATTCAGACTACTCCCGCGGATGCCCGAACGGAATAGTGACCTTCCCGGAATCTTCCGGTTGCGCCCGTTCGATGCATCCGGGATGCAGCCAGCCCCGGCGGCTAGCCCCGGCGGCGGGTGATTCCCCGGTCCGCGCGCTTGCCCCAGCAGTTGCGGTGCCAGTGCCGGCGGTCGTCGGCCCGCCCCCCGTAGTCGGCCGGCCACGCCACGACATGCGCGACGCCCGGCGGAATCTCCTGGTCGCAGCCGGGGCAGCGGTACCACTTCGTCGCCTGGCCCGATGCGACGTCGCGCACGTGGAAGTCCTCCCCCGCCAGCCTCCCCGGCCCCGGTTCGGTGCGCGTGTTCTGGAATGCGCCGAGGCTCGGCAGCGGCCTCGTCACCGCATTTTTGCTTTGCGACGCCCCGCGTCCCCGTCCTCCGGCGCCCTTTCCCAGGCGACGCTTCTTGCCCCGTCCCACTTTCCCGCCTCCGACTTTGACCGTTCGGGCGCTCAGAAGAGGCGCAGCTCGTTGGACTCGGTGCCGCGCAGCGTGTCGTAGTCGACGACCACGCACCGGATGCCGCGGTCCTCGGCGAGGGTGCGGGCCTGCGGCTTGATTTCCTGCGCGGCGAACACGCCGGCGACGGGGGCGAGCATCTCGTCCCTGTTGAGCATGTCCAGGTAGCGGGTCAGCTGTTCCACGCCGTCGATGTTGCCGCGGCGCTTGACCTCCACGGCGACCGTCGCGCCATCGGAGTCGCGGCCCAGCAGGTCCACCGGTCCGATCGCCGTCGGGTACTCCCGGCGGATGAGGGTCCAGCCCTCGCCGAACGTGGTGAAATGCTCCGCCAGCAGCTCCTGCAGGTGGGTCTCCACGCCGTCCTTGACCAGCCCCGGGTCCTGCCCGAGTTCGTGGGTTTCGTCGGAAAGCACCTCGGAAATGGTGATGCGCAGCTGCTCCCCCTTGGAGTTCTCCACGATCCACAGCAACTCGCCGGTGTCCTCCCCCGACTCGTCGAGAATCGGTTGCTCCGACAGCGAGCACGGCGGGGTCATCCAGTTCAGCGGCTTGTACGCCCGGTCATCGGCGTGGACGGAGACCGAACCGTCCGCCTTGACCAGGAGCAGGCGCGGGGCCTCCGGAAGGTGGGCGGTGAGACGGCCGACGTAGTCGACGGTGCAGCGGGCGATAACGAGGCGCATGCCCACCACCCTAACGATGCGTGGCGTGCGCCTCAGCGACGGCCCCCGCCGGAGCGGCCGTTGGAACGGCCCTCGCCGGCGCCGCGGGCGCGGACCCTGCGGAAGCGCTCCTCGATGTTCGTGGGCAGCCTGCGCGTCTGGCGCACCGACGGCGACGACTCCACCCACGCCACCAGCGCGGTGTCCCCGGAATCGTCCACCGCGAGCTCCCACTCGCCCTGCCCCGCGACGGAAAAGACGACCACGTGGAGCCCGCGATCGAAAAACCCCGCCTCGATCGTGGTGGGCTCTCGGCGAGAGAGGATTTCCACGTCGCTGCGGGGGAAGGACAGATCCGCGCCGGGACGGAGCGAACGGAGCTTGTATACGAAGGCGGTGCAATCCGTGTACTTGAACACGCCATGACGCCACGCGCCGCCGTCCTGGGCGGGAATCGGGCGGATGATCACCGGCGTGCCCTTGGAACGCAGCTTCGCGAACCTCCACAACGCCAGCGCTCCCCCGAGCAGCAGAACGAAGGCAACGACAAGCACGAAGACGTTCAGGGCGTCCACAATGACCTCGTTTCGCTCGCCCGCGGAGCGGGAAGATGGCGCTGGATGGGTGCCGGGATGGGTTATGGGGTGGGGCTTGAAAGGGTGCTGGAAAGGGTGCCCGAAAGGGCGCCCATAAGGGTATTGAGAAAAGCCTAGTCGACGCCCGGGCCGCCGGTAAAACGAACGGCGGAGCCGGCTGCCGGGCGGCCGTCGGCAAGCAAAAGAGAAGGGCGCCGGAACCACGCTTTCACGTGGTTCCGGCGCCCCTCCCCCGATGCGGGTGAAGAACCTGGTCGTGCGACCGGTTGCCGCCTAAGCGGCGCCCGAGGCGCGGCGCGAGGCGCGCAGCTCGGACTCTGCCCGTGCCTTGACCTCCGGGTCATCCGACTGGAGACGGGACTCCGCGTCGGCGACGTCGACCTCGTCGGCCCAAACGGCCTTGTCGGCGAGGACGGTGATCTTGTGCGTGGACACGGAGAGGAACCCGCCCTGCACCGCGGCGACCAGAACCTGGCCGTCGTCGGTCCGGATGGTCACCGTGCCCTTTTCGGTCAACTGGCCGAGGAAGGGCTGGTGGCCGGGCAGCACGCCGATCTCACCCTCGGTGGTCTCGGCCGTCACGGAAGTGGCCCTGCCCTCCCAGAGCTTGCGCTCGACGGCGACCAGTTCGGTGGCGATGTCAGCCATGTGGAACGCCCCTTACTTCTTCTGCATCTCGGCGTACTTCTTCTCGACGTCGTCGAGGCCGCCCAGGCCGTCGAAGGCCATTTCCGGGTAGTTGTCGAAGTCGCCCTTGCAGATGCGGTCGAAGGCCACGATGGTGTCCTTCAGCGGCACGTAGGAGCCCGGCAGGCCGGTGAACTTCTCCGCGACGAAGAAGTTCTGGCCCAGGAATCGCTGGATGCGACGGGCGCGCTGGACGGTGACCTTGTCCTCCTCGGACAGCTCGTCCATGCCCAGGATCGCGATGATGTCCTGGAGCTCCTTGTTCTTCTGCAGGATGTTGATGACCTGCTGCGCCACGCGGTAGTGCTCCTCGCCGACGATGGACGGCTCGAGGATGCGAGACGTCGACGACAGCGGGTTCACGGCCGGGTAGATGCCCTTCGACGCGATGGAGCGGTCGAGCTCCGTGGTGGCGTCGAGGTGGGCGAACGTGGTCGCCGGAGCCGGGTCGGTGTAGTCGTCGGCGGGCACGTAGACGGCCTGCAGAGACGTGATCGAACGGCCCTTGGTCGACGTGATTCGGTCCTGGAGGACGCCCATCTCGTCGGCCAGCGTCGGCTGGTAGCCCACGGCCGAGGGCATGCGGCCCAGCAGGGTCGACACCTCGGAACCGGCCTGCGTGAAGCGGAAGATGTTGTCGATGAACAGCAGCACGTCCTGGTGCTGCACGTCACGGAAGTACTCCGCCATGGTCAGGCCCGACAGCGCGACGCGCATGCGGACTCCCGGCGGCTCGTCCATCTGGCCGAAGACGAGGGCCGTATCCTGCAGCACGCCCATCTCCTCCATCTCGAGGAAGAGGTCCGTGCCCTCACGCGTGCGCTCGCCGACGCCGGCGAACACCGACGTACCCGAGAACTCGCGGGCGATGCGGGTGATCATCTCCTGGATCAGAACGGTCTTGCCGACGCCGGCGCCACCGAACAGGCCGATCTTGCCGCCCTTGACGTAGGGGGTCAGGAGGTCGATGACCTTGATGCCCGTCTCCAGGATCTCGGTCTTGCCCTCGAGCTGGTCGAAGGCCGGGGGCTCGCGGTGGATGCCCCACTGCTCGCCGTCGCGGCCGAGGCCCGGCTCGTCCAGGCAGTCGCCCATGGCGTTGAAGACGTGGCCCTTGACGACGTCGCCGACCGGAACCGAAATCGGCTTGCCCGAGTCGATAACCTCCGCGCCGCGGACCAGACCGTCGGTCGGGGCCATGGCGATGGTGCGCACCAGGTTGTCGCCCAGGTGCTGCGCCGTCTCGAGGACGATCTTCTTGGCGACCGACGGAAGGGTAACTTCCACGGTCAGCGCGTTGTACAGTGCCGGGAGCTCGTTACGCGGGAACTCCACGTCGACGACGGCACCGATGACACGCACGATGCGGCCGGTGGCCGTCGCAGTGTTCTGCTCGTTGAGAGCTGTGCTCATATCTAGTCACTTTCTCCGCTGTCGTCGAGCGCACCGGCGCCACCGACGATCTCTGTGATTTCCTGGGTGATCTGCGCCTGACGGGCCTGGTTGGCCACGCGCGAGAGGTCCTTGACCAGCTCGGTCGCGTTGTCGGTCGCGGACTTCATGGCGTTGCGTCGCGCCGCGGACTCGGAGGCGGCGGCCTCCAGCATCACGGCGAACAGGCTCTTCGACACGTACTGCGGAAGCAGCTCCGAAAGCAGCGTGTCGGCATCCGGCTCGAATTCGTAGTCCGGGTGCAGGTCCCCGCCGCCGTCGGAAAGCATGTCCTCGCCCAGATCCATCTCCTCGGTCTCAATGACCGGCTCGATGGGCAGCATCTGGTGCGCCCGCGGGATCTGGGACAGCATGGACACGAACTCCGTGTACACCACGTGCACCTGGTCGAAGCCCTGGATCGGCTCTCCCTCGGCCACGCGCAGTCCCTCGCGGTACTTGGCGGTGCCCTCGGAGGAGGCGACGAACCCGTCGATCAGGTGGCGACGGACGTCATGGGTGAGGTCGTAGTCCGGATCCTGGGAGAAGCCCTCCCAGGTGCCGGCCAACGGCATCTCGCGGAAATCGTAGTAATCGATGCCCTTGCGGCCCGTGACGTAGGTGACGGTCTCGTACCCCTCGTCCTTCAGGGAGGCGCGGAGCTCCGCGGCCTTCTTCAGGACGTTGTGGTTGTAACCGCCGCACATGCCGCGATCGGACGTCACCACGAGAATCGCGGCACGGGACGCGCCCTCGCGCTCGTGCAGCATCGGGTGATCAAGCGAGGAAGCCGAGGCGAGGCGACCGATGACGCTCTCGATCTCGTCGGCGTAGGGCTGGGAATCCGCAACGCGGCGCTGCGCCTTGGTGATGCGCGAGGTCGCGATGAGCTCCTGTGCCTTGGTGATCTTCTTCGTCGAGTTCACCGACTTGATGCGGTCTCGAAGTTCACGAAGATTCGCCATGTTCTAACGCCTCCCTTCATTTTCGATAACGGTCATTGCAAACACGCCCCGACTACTTCGCGGCGGACTTGCGGGAGACCGAGATCTGCTCCTTGGTCTTCTCGCCCTCGGCGAGGGGCTCGGCGGGAGCCTCCTTCACGACGGGCGCGCCCTCCGAGGTCTGGAAGCCCTTCTTGAACTCCGCGACGGAGCTCTTCAGGGCGGCCTTCGACTCGTCGGTGAAGGGCGTGCCGCCCTCGATCTGCTCGAAAACGGCCTCATTGTTGGAGTACAGGTACTCCATCAGCTCGGTCTCGAAGCGGCGCACGTCCTCGACCGGGACGTCGTCGAACTCGCCCTCGCCGGCCAGGTAGATCGAGGTCATCTGGTACTCGACCGACTGCGGCTGGTTCTCCTTCTGCTTCAGCAGCTCGACCAGTCGCTGGCCGCGCTCGAGCTGGCGCTTGGAGGCGTCGTCGAGGTCGGACGCGAACATGGCGAACGCCTCGAGGTCGCGGTAGGACGCGAGGTCCAGACGCAGGTTGCCGGAGACCTTCTTCATGCCCTTGGTCTGCGCGGCGCCGCCGACTCGGGAAACCGAGACGCCGACGTTGATGGCCGGGCGGACGCCCTGGTTGAACAGGTCCGACTCCAGGAAGACCTGACCATCGGTGATGGAGATCACGTTGGTCGGGATGAAGGCGGAGACGTCGTTGGCCTTCGTCTCGATGATCGGCAGGGCGGTCAGCGAACCGGCGCCCATGTCGTCGGACAGCTTCGCCGCGCGCTCCAGCAGACGGGAGTGCAGGTAGAAGACGTCGCCCGGGTACGCCTCGCGTCCCGGCGGGCGGCGCAGCAGCAGGGAGATGGCGCGGTAGGCCTCGGCCTGCTTGGTCAGGTCATCGTAGATGACCAGGACGTGCTTGCCCTGGTACATCCAGTGCTGGCCCAGGGCGGCACCCGCGAAGGGGGCCAGCCACTTGAAGCCGGCGGCATCGGAGGCCGGGGCGGCCACGATGGTGGTGTACTCGAGCGCGCCGTGATCCTCGAGGGTCTTGCGCACGCCGGCGATGGTCGAGCCCTTCTGGCCGATCGCGACGTAGATGCAGCGCACCTGCTTCGTCGGATCGCCGGACTCCCAGTTCGCCTTCTGGTTGAGGATGGTGTCCAGGCAGACCGCGGTCTTGCCGGTCTTGCGGTCACCGATGATCAGCTGTCGCTGACCGCGGCCGATCGGGGTCATCGCGTCGATGGCCTTGATGCCGGTGGCCATCGGCTCCTCGACCGGCTGACGCTGCAGCACGGACGGGGCCTGGAGCTCCAGGACGCGGTCCTCTTCGGCCTCGATGTCGCCCAGGCCGTCGATCGGCTGGCCCAGGGGGTTGATAACGCGGCCGAGGAAATTGTCCCCGACCGGGATGGACAGGACATCGCCCGTCCGCTTGACCTCGTCGCCCTCGGCGAGCGACTCGAAGTTGCCCAGCACCACGACGCCGACCTTGTCGGTGTCGAGGTTCTGCGCGACGCCGATGACGCCGCCCGGGAACTCGAGAAGCTCGTTGGTCATGACCGACGGCATACCCGCAACCTGCGCGATGCCATCAGCAGCACTGATGACCACGCCGACCTCCTCGCGGGAGGCCTCCGGGGAGTAGCTCGAGGTGTAATTCGCAATCGCGCTACGGATCTCGTCGGAGGAGATCGTCAGCTCCGCCATGTTCTTCCTGCTCTCGGTAAATTCTACTTCCAGTGAAATTTCGTCAAACCATCCGTCAGCCAAGGCCGACGCGCAACTTCTCGAGCTTCCTCGAAAGGCTGCCGTCGATGACCTCATCGCCGACCCGGATGACCAGTCCACCGAGGATCGAGGGATCGATCTCGGTGTGGATGGACATCTCTTCGCCGTAAACCCGGCCGAGCTTGTCCGCCAGCGCACGCTGCTGCTCCGGGGAGATAGCGGTTGCACTGGTCACACGGGCGACGGTGCGATTCCGGAGGCCGGCGGCGAGCCGGGACAGGAAGTCGATGTCGTCCGCGGGGCGCTTTTCGGGGCGCCCGACGGCCTGCAGCGCCAACGCCTCGGTCACCGAAGTGACCTTGCCGTACAGCACGGAGGCCAGGAGACCCCGCTTCGCCTCGGGGGTCGCGGCCTTGTCGGCCAGCAGCTGCTCGAGCTGCGGCTCGTTGACGAGGATGCTGCTCAAACGGAACAGCTCATCCTCGACCGTTTCCAGCTGGCCCTGGCCCTCGGCCGAGCGCAGCAGGGCACGGCGGCCCAGCTCCACCAGGCCCGCGCGGAATTCGCGCGAGTTCGACCAGGTCTGCGCGGCGGCGTCCGTGATGACCTTGAGGGTCGTCTCGGACACCTTCCCAGCGAACAGGCTCCGGATGATTCCGGTGCGCTGCTCCGCCGCAACCGACTGATCGGCGACGGCGACACGCAGGCCGCGGTCGGAGTCGAGGGTTTCGACGACGTCGAAAAGCTCGGAGCCGGTCTGGGCCGCGTTCGCGACGGAGACGTTGGCGCCGCCGACGGCGGCGTCGAGCTCCGTACGGAGCTGCGCCAAAGATTCGCGGCTAGCTGCGTGCATGTCGCCTACTTTCCGGCCGGGGCCACGGTGTCAAGGTTGCTGAGGAAGCGATCGATCGTGCCCGACGTCTTGACGTCATCGGACAGCTGCTCGCCGAGCAGACGCTCCGCGAGGTTGATCGAGTTCTGCCCCATCTCCTTGCGAAGCTCGGCGACGACCTGCTCACGCTGGGCCGCCAGCTGCTTCTCACCGGACTCGATGATTCGTGCGCTCTCGTCGTTGGCCTTCGAAGTCGCCTCGGCGATGATCTTCTGACCCTGGACTCGGGCCTCATCGCGGATCTTGGCGGCTTCGGTGCGGGCCTCGGCGAGCTGGCTGTTGTACTTCTCGAGAGCGGCCTTGGCCTCGGCCTGCGCGGCCTCGGCACGCTCGATGCCGCCCTCAATCCGGTCCTCCCGCTCGGTCAGGACCTCCTGGAACTTCGGAAGCACGAGCTTCCAGAAGAGCACCAGGATGACAATGAGCGGGACAATGGACCAGACGATGTCATAGGACTTGGGCAGAAGGGGGTTGATCTGCTCCCCAAGGGGAAGTGCCTCCCCCGCCGCCAGGTAGTGAATGAAATCCGTCATGGTTCAGTGTTCTCCGCTTAGTTGAGGTCCGGACTTAGAAAACGAAGCCGGCGACCAGGCCGATGAGGGCGAGCGCCTCGGTGAAGGCGATGCCCAGGAACATGGTGGTGCGGAGCTGGCCGGCCATCTCGGGCTGGCGGGCCATGCCCTCGACGGTCTTGCCGGCGACGATGCCGATGCCGAGGCCCGGGCCCAGGGTGGACAGGCCGTAGCCGATCGTCTTCAGACCGGAGGTGGTGTCCGGGTTGGTGACAGCGTCCTGGGCGGAGAGGATGACGTCGTTCATTATGAACCGTTCCCTTTCTGAGGATTCCCGGGCTCATGGAGTCGTAGTGGATGCCCGGGCGGGGTCAAATGGGTCGTGCTATGAAATTGGGCCCGTTGCCGGGGCGTGCCCCGGCGGCGGGCTTGCTAGTGCTCGTCTGCGTGCAGCGACAGTTCGATGTAGACGGCGCTCAGCAGGGCGAAGATGTACGCCTGCAGGAAGATCACCAGAAGCTCGAACAGCGTGAACAGGATCGAGGCGATGAGGGTCAAGCCGGACAGGGCCGTCCACCCGTTCATCTGCCAGAAGAAGAAGTTCGTGGCACCGAACAGGAGGACCAGGACCATGTGGCCGGCCAGCATGTTGGCCATCAGACGGATGGTCAACGTGGCCGGGCGCAGAACGAAGGTGGAGAAGATTTCGATGGGCACCACGATGAGGTGGAGCGCCGGGGGCAGGTTCGGGATGACCACCGACGACTTCACGTACTTGAAGAAGCCGTACTTCTTCGAGCCCGCGTAGATGAAGGCGATGTAGGCGAACACTGCGAGGACCAGCGGCATGCCGATTCGCGCGTTGGGCGAAATGTTGAGGCCGGGGATCACGGCCGCAAGGTTCATCGAAATGACCAGGAAGAAGATGGTGGCCAGCACCGGCATGAACCGGCGGCCCTCCTTCTTGCCCAGAATCTCCTCCGCGATGTTGATGCGGACGAAGTCCATCATCATCTCGGCGACATTCTGCAGTCCCGTCGGCACCAGCTTCGGGCGCCGGAAGGCGACCACGAAGAAGATGGCGACGATAACGGCCATGAGCAGGCGAACGACCATCAGGCGATCCATGGCGAACCAGTCGCCGGCACCACCAATGATGAAGTCGTTGTACAGCTCACCCGGGAAGTACTCCTCCTGCAAGTTGGGTGAGTGAAACTCACCCTTCATCTCGGCAAGTGTTGTAACGCTCAGCGTTCTCTCCCGTGATTGGGCCGCAAGAACTGGGTCAAGCGGTGCGAAGGACGTCGTTTAACGTGGAGCGCCGCGGATTCCATTCGCACATCTGCACGGCGTACACGGGGCGTCAGCAGAAGCCGACCCGTATCACTACGGCCGTCGACCCGCTCCCCTCTTCCGGGATGCCCGAAACAGGGGCAAGCCGTCTTACCCGTCGCTCAGGATAACAGTTCCGGCACGTTTTTCACATCGGGCACACCCCCGGCCATTCGGCCCCGAAAAAAAGGAAAACGGCGCCTGATCCTGTGGGATTGCGCCGTTTTCGGGGGAAAACCGGAGGTGAACGGGCGGGTTGCCGTAACCGCGGTGCACCGGCGCGCACTCATTCGGTCAGGCGTTCGCCCCCGGGTCGGTTCAGGAACCGGTTACATAGGTGAGATTCGACTGAGACATGCCCCACACTTCCGCGCCCAGGGTCACGATCAGCGCCAGCACGACGGTGACGAAGAACGCCGTGGTGTCGTAGAAGGTCAGGTCCTTGATGGCGAAGAGGATGAGGATCAGCACGACGATCTTCGCCAGCCAGCCGAACATCACCACCGCGCCGGTCATGGTCGGAGTCGACCTCGCGGTGAGGAGCACCGAGAGCACGGTCAGCAGCACGAAGCCGCCGCCGATGGCGGCGCCCAATACGACGCCCCACACTCCCGGCATGCCTTCCTTGCCACCCCAGACGAGCAGCGAGAGAACCGTCAAGATGCCCAGCGCAATCGCGCCCGACCGCGCCGCGGCCAGCAGCGGGACGCGGGGATCGTCGTACTTGGACGTCAGCTCGCCTGCTGTGGCGGTTTCGCCGCCGGTCACGCCGTCGTCGTCATTGATGGGGGTGTCATCGCTCACGGGTGGACATGGTACCCGCTCCCCCGCGGCGCCAGATAGGCAGCATCGTCAGCGCCACGGCCAGCACCAGCAGCAGACCGAAGCCGACGGCCACCACCGGGGCGGGGAACACGGTGGTGCCCACGGCTCCGAACGCCACCACGGACACCCACATGTAGAGGACCAGCACGACCCTGCGGTGGCTGTGCCCCATTTCCAGCAGACGGTGGTGCAGGTGCATCTTGTCGGGGGCGAAGGGCGACTGCCCGCGGCGGGTGCGGCGGACGACGGCGAGCAAGAGGTCGAGCATGGGCACGCTCAGCGCGGCGACGACGACGATGATCGGCGACATCAGCGCCAGCGCATCGGCGGTGCCGTACATCGACGGCGAGATGCGGCCGGAGGCCGACACCGACGCGCCGGCGAGCATGAGGCCGATGAGCATCGCCCCGGAGTCGCCCATGAAGATCCGCGCAGGCTCGAAGTTGTGCGGCAGGAATCCGATGCACGCGCCCAGCAGGCACGCGGAGATCATGGCCGGCGGGTACGCCGACACGGTGCCGCCCTGGTCGTGGAGCATGACCATCGAGTAGATCAGCAGCGAGCCCGCGGCGATCATGCCGAGGCCGGACGCGAGCCCGTCGATGCCGTCGACGAAGTTGATGGCGTTGATCAGCGCGACGGTGAACAGCACGGTCACCAGCGTCGACGACACGGGATCGAGGATGAGCGTCGTGCCGCCGCCGAAGGGGATGTATAGCAGGTACCAGGTCACGCCCATCAGGGACATGACCACGGCGGCGAGCACCTGGCCCGCGAATTTGGTCAGCGCGTCGAGGTCGAAGAGATCGTCGAGTATGCCCACCAGAAGCAGGATCGTCGCCGCGACGGCCATGGCGTTCATGTCCGGCGTCATCGGGGGGAAGCCCCTGTTCAGGGCGGGCAGCTCGCTGGCCACCCAGATGGCGACCATGATGCCGCTGTACATGGCCACTCCGCCCAGGCGGGGCTTGGGGATGTCGTGGACGTCGCGCTCGCGCGGCATGTCCAGATAGCCGGTGCGGACCACCATGTAGCGGACCACGCCGGTGAGCAGGTAGCTCACCGACGCGGAGACGAGCACCAGCAGCGCGAGCTCCCGCAGGGGCACGCCGGCCCCGGCTCCGGAGGCGGCGAGCAGTGCGACGTCGTTGGGCATGGGTGACCGTCGATCAGGCGTCGGCCGGTCGTCGGAGCGCGGCGGGGTCCTTGCCCAGGACCTCGCCGATCTGTTCGGCGGTGATGGCGCCTTCGCGCAGGATGCGGGCCTCCTGGCCGGACAGGTCGACGATGGTCGAGGGCTTGCCGATGGTCGCGCGGCCGCCGTCGAGGTACACCGCCGCCTCGGCGCCGAGCTGCTGCTTGGCGCGCACGGCGGTCAGCGCCGGTTCCTGGCCGGAGATGTTCGCGCTGGACACGGCCATGGGGCCGGTGCGGCGCAGCAGTTCGATGGCGATTGGGTGCAGCGGCATGCGCAGCATGACGGTGCCCCGGGTGTCGCCGAGGTTCCACGGCAGGCTGGGCGCCTGGTTGACCACGAGCGACAGGCCGCCGGGCCAGAACGCCTCGACGAGCGCGCGGCCGGCGGCGGTGTGCTCGCGCACGAGGCCGTCGACGGTGGTCCAGGATCCGACGAGCACCGGCACGGGCATGTCGGGCCCGCGGTGCTTGGCGCGCAGCAGCGACGCCACGGCGGCGTTGTTGAAGGCATCGCAGCCGAGGCCGTAGACGGTGTCGGTGGGCAGCACGACCAGCCGGCCGGCC
This sequence comes from Corynebacterium hansenii, assembly GCF_030408795.1. Taxonomy (NCBI): domain Bacteria; kingdom Bacillati; phylum Actinomycetota; class Actinomycetes; order Mycobacteriales; family Corynebacteriaceae; genus Corynebacterium; species Corynebacterium hansenii. The sequence continues at coordinate 1,067,479 of NZ_CP047211.1, read as the reverse complement.
TGCACCGCGTCGACCGCGGCCTTCAGCCCTTTTTCGCGGCCTTCGTCGGTGGAGCAGTCGTGGATGATGCTCATGTCGCCTGGTCTGTCCCTTCGTGCGAGTGTCGGTCGGATTGCTCGTGCGGTCGCCGTTCCGCCGCGCCGCGCCGCGCGACGGTGAACCTGTCGCGCCCCGCGAGGTCCCGGTGGACCCCGATGTCCCGGAGGATCCCGGTGCCGGCGAACAGCTCCGTCATGTCCGCGCCGGAGTCGTCGTCGTGCTCGATGGCCACGGCGCCGCCGGGCTTCAGGAGCGCGAGCACGTTGTTCATCATAGGGCGGATGACGTCGAGCCCGTCGTCTCCCCCGAACACCGCGTGATGGGGGTCGTGGCGCACCTCGGGGCCGACGTCGGCGGCCAGCGGCACGTACGGCGGGTTCGACACGACCAGATCGACGCGCCCGCGCAGGTCGGCGAGCGCTCCGCCGTCCGCGACCAGCGCGGGGTCGGTGACGTCCCCGGCGATGACGCGCACGCCGCCGGTGCGCGGCGCCCGCTCCCCCGCCCACAATTCGCGGCACGCGGCGGCATTTCGGCGCGCCCACTCCAGGGCCGCGGGATCCAGTTCGACGCCGGTGACCGACGCCGCCGGGACGGCATCGGCGATGGCCAGCGCGAGCGCGCCGGACCCGGTGCACAGGTCGACCACGACCGGGCCCGGCTTTCCGGCGCCATCTGCTTCACGACGTTCCGGGGCGTCGTCAAGCGGGGTTTTTCCGAGGAAGCCGATGCACCATTCCGCCAGGAGCTCGGTTTCCGGCCGGGGCACGAAGACGCCCGGGCCGACGGCGAGCTCAAGGCGCCCCATCGGCGCGGTGCCCAGGATGTGCTGCAGCGGCTCCCGCGCGACGCGGCGGTCGACGAGGGCCGGCAGATCCGCCAGCAGCGGATCGCCGGGCCCGACCGGATCACGGCGCGACAGCACCAGGTCGGTGCGGGAGCGGCCGCTGACGTGCATCATCAGCTGCTCGGCGTCCGCCTGCGGCGACGGGCACCCGGCCGCCGCCAACGCTTCGGCGACCCCGGAGAGGATCGACCCGACGGTCGGCGGAGCCGGGGACGGCCCCGACGCGGGCGAAGGGGAAGGCGGAGTGGAAGACACAGACGCTGCCCGGCCTTCTACTCGGCTTCCAGGCGCTCCTGGCGTTCCGCGTCATGCAGGGCCTTGAGCAGGTCCTCCATGTCGCCGCCGAGGACCGCGTCCAGGTTGTGGGCCTTGTAGCCGATGCGGTGATCGGACACGCGGTTCTCCGGGAAGTTGTACGTGCGCACGCGCTCGGAGCGGTCCATCGTGCGGACCTGCGACTTGCGGGCGTCGGAGGCGTTGGCCGCGGCCTCCTCCTCCGCCATCTGCTGCAGGCGCGCGGCCAGCACCTGCATGGCGCGGGCCTTGTTCTGGATCTGCGAGCGCTCCTTCTGGCACGTGACCACCAGGCCGGTGGGCAGGTGCGTCAAGCGCACGGCGGAGTCGGTGGTGTTGACGCCCTGGCCGCCCTTGCCGGAGGAACGGTAGACGTCGACGCGCAGGTCCTTCTCGTCGATCTGCACGTCCTCGATCTCGTCGGGCTCCGGGTAGACCAGCACGCCGGCCGCGGAGGTCTGGATGCGGCCCTGTGACTCGGTGACCGGCACGCGCTGGACTCGGTGGACGCCGCCCTCGAACTTGAAGACGCTCCACGCGCCATCGCGGGACGGGTTCTTCGCGCGCACGGACAAGGTCATGTCCTTGACGCCGCCGAGATCGGACTCGGACAGGCCGAGGATCTCCGTGGTGAAGCCGTTCTTCTCCGCGTAGCGCTGGTACATGCGCGCCAGCTCACCGGCGAACAGCGCGGCCTCCTCGCCGCCGGCGCCGGACTTGATCTCCATGACGATGTCGTCGGAATCGTGCGGGTCGCGCGGGGCGAGCAGATCGGCGAGGCGCTCCTCGAGCTCCTCCTCCTCCACCGCCAGGCGCTTGGCCTCGGCAGCGAACTCCGAGTCCTCCGAAGCCATCTCGCGGGCGGCCTCCATGTCCTCGCGCACCTGGGTCAGGCGGGCGTGGGTCTGGATGATCGGCTGCAGCTCGTTGAAGCGCTTGCCCACCTTGCGGGCGCGCGCGGCGTCGTTGTGCAGGTCGGGGTCGGCCAGCTGCGCCTCGAGACCGTGGTACTCGGACAGGACGTCGTCTACTGCGGTGACCTTGTCTGACAATTCGGCCACCCCCTACAGCATCTCGTCGACGTCGACGTCCGCGGCCATCGGCGCGCTCGAGGCGACCTGCATGAGGAACTCGCGGTTGTTCTTCGTCTTCTTCAGCTGCTTGATCAACAGGTCGATGGCGGCCTGCGGGTCCAGGGCGGAAAGGATGCGGCGCAGCTTGTGCATGACGCGCGCCTCATCCGGGGCGAGCAGCAGCTCGTCCTTGCGGGTGCCCGACGGGTTGACGTCGACGGCCGGGAACACGCGGCGCTCGGAAATCTTGCGGTCCAGCTTCAGCTCGGCGTTGCCCGTGCCCTTGAACTCCTCGAAGATCACGGTGTCGCCGGCGGAACCGGTCTCGACCATGGCGGTGGCGATGATCGTCAGCGATCCGCCGCCCTCGATGTTGCGCGCCGCGCCGAGGAAGCGCTTCGGCGGGTACAGCGCGTTGGAGTCGACGCCGCCGGAGAGGATGCGGCCCGACGCCGGCGAGGAGTTGTTGTAGGCGCGGCCCAGGCGGGTGATGGAGTCGAGCAGGACGACGACGTCCTGGCCCTGCTCCACCAGGCGCTTCGCGCGCTCGATGGCCAGCTCGGCGACCGTGGTGTGGTCCCCCGGCGGGCGGTCGAAGGTGGAGGCGATGACCTCGCCGCGCACGGAGCGCTGCATGTCGGTGACTTCCTCCGGGCGCTCGTCTACGAGGACGACCATCATGTAGCACTCGGGGTTGTTCGTGGCGATCGCGTTGGCGATGTTCTGCAGGATCGTCGTCTTGCCGGCCTTCGGCGGGGAGACGATGAGGGCGCGCTGGCCCTTGCCGATCGGCATGATCAGATCGATGACGCGGGTGGTCAGGATCTTCTGCTCGGTCTCCAGGCGCAGGCGCTGGTTCGGGTACAGCGGCGTCAGCTTGCCGAACTCCGGGCGGGCCTTCGACTGGTCGGGGGTCTGGCCGTTGACCGTGTCGACCTGGACCAGCGGGTTGTACTTGCGCTTGTTGCGGCCCGAGCCGTGGGTGACCTGCCCGCCGCCGCCATCGCGGGGCATGCGGACCTGGCCGGTGATCGCGTCGCCCTTGCGCAGGCCGTACTTGCGCACGAGCTGCTGGGAGACGTGGACGTCGTTGGAGCCCGGCAGGTAGCCGGAGGTGCGGACGAACGCGGAGTTGTTGTCCATCACGTCGACGATGCCGGCGACGGGCTGGAGGACGTCGCCCTCGCGCACGCCCTCGTCGCCGCCCTGGTTGTCGCGGCCCTTGCGGTCGCGGCGGTTGCGCCGGTTGCGGCGGCCCCCGCGGCTCTCGTTGTCGTCGTTGCGGTTCCGGTTGCGGTTGCGGCCGCCCTGGTTGTCGCGGTTGTCGCGGTTGTCGCCGCCGCCCTGGTTGCCCTTGTTGTCGCCGCCGCCCTGGCCACCCTGATTGTCGCGGTTGTCGCGGTCGCCCCTGTTGTCGCCGCCGCCCTGGCCGCTCTGGCCACCCTGGTTGTCGCGGTTGTCGCGGTTGTCGCGGTTGTCGCCACCCTGGTTGCGCTGGCGGGCGCGGTCGCGGCGGGCGCGGCGGGACTGCGAGCGGGACGGGTACTCGTCCCGGCCGTCCCCGCCGGAGCGGTCGTCGCGGTTGCCGTGATCGTCGCGGTCATCCCGCCGGTCGCGGCCGGACGAGGCGTCGGACGGGGCGTCGTCACGCCCGGCGGAGCCGGAATCGCCGCCCCGGGCCGGGGCGGAACCCTCGTCGGCGGCCTTGCCCGCATCCTGCGCGGGGCCCTCGGCGGAGGCGGAATCCTTGGCGGAATCCTTCGCGGTTTCCTTGGCCGTCTCCTTGGCCCTGGCCGGCTTGTCGCCCGCATCCTGCGCGGGGCGCTCGGCGGGGGCCTTCGCCTTCTTCTCGGCCGCGGGCGCCTGCCCGGAACCCGCCCCCTGGATCGCGGCGATCAGCTCGTGCTTGCGCATCGCGGAGATCCCGCGGATGCCCTTGCCGGAGGCGATGGCGCGGAGATCCGCCATGCGCAGCGCCGTCAGATTCTCCTGGCCCTGGGTGGCGCCGGTGGTGTCCGTATCGGTCACGGAAATCCTTTCGTGTTTTTCCCTCGACATCGTGGCCTGCACCGAAAAGCCGGTGCGGCTCGAAGCGGGGGCCGGGACTGCGGGGCCCCGATCAACCCGGCCGCATCTGGCGGCCGATCCCGTCGCGCGGGTGTCGTGGGGTGCTGGCGCCGCGGGGTTCATCGCGCCCCCATCGAATCCCCGGGGGCGATCAGGTGCCGATCGCGGGACCTGGCGTCAACCCCCGTCGCCCGGCGATGCGGGCGGCGGTGAAATGAAATGGGATGGCGGAGCGGTCCGGCGGTCTACGTCGCGGCGTCCTGGGACACAAGAGTAATCGCCGCCGTCGCCGCGGGGCAACCGGGGCCCGGGGGCGGCGTGTCGGGGGAGCCTTCGGGCTAATCTGTACACATGCGCAGCACGATGCAGGAAATCCCGCTGTCGGTGGCGAGGATCCTCGAATACGGCCGCACGATCCACGCGAACACCACCGTGACCTCGTGGCACGCGGACGGGCCCGAGATCACCACCTTCGCCACCATCGCGTCCCGCGCATCCGCCTTCGCCAATGCCCTGCGCGACGAACTGGGCATCGACGGCGACCAGCGCGTGGGCACGCTGATGTACAACTGCGCCGAGCACCTCGAGGTGTTCCTGGGCGTGGCGTCGATGGGCGCGGTGTTCCAGCCGCTGAACCAGCAGCTGATGGACGACCAGATCGTGCACATCATCAACCACGCCCACGACGAGGTCATCGTCTGCGATCCGGCGCTCGCCGAGAGCCTGGGCCGCATGCTGCCGGAGTGCCCGGGCGTGCGGGCGGTGGTCTTCATCGGCACGTCCGGCCTGGATGAGGCCGCCGCGCACCTGCCGGAGGGCCTGGACTGGTACTCGTACGAGACGCTTCTCGACGGCCGCCCGACCACCTTCGACTGGCCGGAACTCGACGAAACCCTCGGCGCGGCGATGTGCTACTCCACGGGCACCGAGGGCGCCCCGAAGGGCATCATCTACTCGCACCGGTCGCTGTACCTGCACAGCCTCAACCTGCGCACCACCGATTCCTTCGCCATCGCCCACGGCACCCCGTGGCTGTGCTGCGTGCCCATCTACCACGTCCTGAGCTGGGGCGTCCCGCTGGCGAGCTTCGCCTGCGGCGCTCCGCTGGTCTTCCCCGGCGCGGATCTGTCGGCGCCGCGGCTGGCGGAGATCATCGCCACCTCCCTGCCCCGCGTGGCGCAGGGCGTGCCCACCCTGTGGATCTCGCTGATGGTCCATTACCTGAACAACCCGCCGGAGCGGATGAGCCTGCAGGACATCTTCGTCGGCGGCTCCCCCGCCCCGCCGGCGCTGATCCGCATGTGGGAGGAGCGCTACGGCGTCGACGTCATCCACCTATGGGGCATGACCGAAACGTCGCCGGTGGGCACCGTCGCCAGGCCGCCGTCGGGCGCATCCGGCGAAGCCCGCCAGCGCTACCGCGTCAGCCAGGGCCGCTTCCCCGACATCATGGACTTCCGCATCGTCGACGAAGAGGGCCGCATCCTCGACCTCCACGACCGCAACCAGGGCGAACTGCAGGTCCGCGGCAACACCGTCACCGGCGCGTACTACCACTCGCCCGAAGAGGACGACGGCGGCGACGCGCACGTCTTCCGCGGCGACGAGGTCGACACCGCCGATGCGCGCTTCACCGCCGACGGCTGGCTGCGCACCGGCGACGTCGGCTCCATCACGCGCGACGGGTACCTGACGGTCCAGGACCGCGCGAAGGACGTCATCCGCTCCGGCGGCGAATGGATCTACTCCGTGCAGCTGGAGAACCTGGTCATGGAATCGCAGGAGGTCGTCGAGTGCGCCGTCATCGGCGTGCCGGACGACAAGTGGGGCGAGCGCCCGCTGGCCGTCACCGTCCTCTACCCGGACGTCCCGGCCGATCGCGGGCAGGCGGAGAAGCTCCGCGACGAGCTGCGCCCGAAGCTGCCCAAGTGGATGCTCCCCGACTACTGGGCCTTCGTCGACCACATCGACAAGACGTCGGTGGACAAGTTCGACAAAAAGGACCTCCGCGCCCACCTGGCGGCGGGCGAGCTGGAGGTCATCAAGCTGAAGGGCCCGGGCGAGCGGTAGGCCCTGCCGGGCGGGGCCGCTCGACGACGGCCGGCGCCGTCGCCAAGCAGCCGAGGGAGGCTAGCCCTCCACCTCGACCTGGACGGGCCCGGCGACGGTCAGCTCCATGACCTTGATGCCGGCCTCGCGGGCCTCGTCGAGCACCTTGTCCGGGATCTCGCCGGTCGACAGGACCAGGCACGTCGGGCCGGCGCCCGACAGGAACGCGGCGTACCCGCGGTTGCGCAGGCGGTTGACCCACTCCGCGGTGACCGGCAGCACCTCGGCGCGGTAGGTCTGGTGCAGGCGGTCGCGCGTGCCCTCCCACAGCAGCTCCGGATGATTGGTCAGGGCGGTGACCATGACGGCCACGCGGGAGACGTTGAAGCGGGCGTCGATGTGGCTGACGTCGCTGGGCAGCACCTGGCGCACGGCATTGGTCGACGCATGGAACGACGGCACCAGCGCGGTGGCCCGGATGTCCGGGTGCACGTCCAGGCCCACGGCCCGGTACTGCGGCGCCGTGCGGCCGTCGACGGGCTTGTCGGTCCAGCTGACGACGGCCCCGCCCAGCACGGACGCGGCGGCGTTGTCGGGATGGCCTTCGAAGACGGAGGCCTCCTGGATCATCTGGTCCTCCGACAGCGGGAACCCGCACAGGCCGTTGGCCGCGGCGACGCCGGCGACCGCGGCGGCCGCCGACGACCCCAGCCCGCGCGACTGCGGGATGGAGTTGTGGCAGACCACCCGCAGGCCGGGAGCCTCCATGCCCGCGGCGCGCAAGCCCGCGCGGATGGCGCGGACCACCAGGTGGGACTCGTTGGTGGGCAGCTCCTCGGCGCCCTCCCCGTGGAGCTCGACCTCGACGCCGCCCTCGGTGACCTCCACCTCGACGGTGTCGTGGATCGACAGCGCCAGGCCGAGGGTGTCGAAGCCGGGGCCCAGGTTGGCGGACGATGCCGGCACCGTCACCCGGACCTTCTGGCCCGGCAGCAGTTCCTGCACCATCGTCAGATGTCCATTCCCTCGATGCGGATGACGGAGTTGACCTCGAGGACGGCGTCGAGCTTCGACAGCGCGTCGACGGTGGCCTCGAGCTCCTTCTCCTTGGCGCGGTGGGTGATGATCACCAGCCGGGCACCCGGGTTCGCGCCCTCCTGGCGGACGGTGCGCAGCGAAATGCCGTGGTCGGCGAAGGTCTGCGCGACCTCGGCGAGCACGCCCAGGCGGTCGTCGACGTGGAGGTCGATGTGGTAGCGGGTGCGCACCTCGCCGAAGTCGAGGATCGGCAGCTCGGCGTAGGTCGAGTCGCCCGGGGCGCGGCCGCCGAGGACGATGTTGCGGGCCGCGGCGACCACGTCGCCGAGCACCGCCGACGCGGTCGGGTTGCCGCCGGCGCCGTTGCCGTACAGCATCAGGTTGCCCGCGGCCTCGGCGACGATGAACACGGCGTTGAACGACTCGCGGACGGTGGCCAGCGGGTGGCGGCGCGGGATCAGCGCCGGGTACACGCGCGCGGAGATGCCCTCGTTGCCGGACTCGTCCTTCACGCGTTCGCAGGTGGCCAGCAGCTTGATGGTGCAGTCGGCGGCCTGGGCGGCGGCGATGTCCTCGGCGGTGATGTCGGTGATGCCCTCGCAGTGGACGTCGTCGGCGGTGACGCGCGTGTGGAAGGCCAGCGAGGACAGGATCGCGGCCTTGGAGGCGGCGTCGTGGCCCTCGACGTCGGCGGTCGGGTCGGCTTCGGCGTAGCCCAGGCGGGTGGCCTCGGCCAGCATCTCGTCGTAGTCGGCGCCGGTGGAGTCCATCGCGTCGAGGATGAAGTTGGTGGTGCCGTTGACGATGCCGACGACCTTGTTCACCGTGTCGCCCGCCAGCGAGCGGCGCAGCGGGCCGACGATCGGGATGGCGGCGGCGACGGCGGCCTCGAAGAAGAGGTCGGCGCCGGAGGACTCGGCGGCGTCGGAAAGCTCGGCGCCGTGCGCGGCCACGAGGGCCTTGTTGGCGGTGACCACGGACTTGCCGGCGCGCAGGGCGGCGAGCACCACGCGGCGCGGGTAATCGATGCCGCCGATGACCTCGACGACCAGGTCGATGTCGTCGCGCTCGACGAGCGAGTAGGCGTCGTCGGTGATCAGGTCGGGGTCGATGCCCGGGCGGGGCTTCGACTTGTCGCTCACCGCGACGCCCCTGACCTCGACGGGGCCGCCGATGCGGCGTTCGAAGTCCTCGGCCTTCTCGCCCAGCAGGCGCAGCACCTGCGTGCCGACGGTGCCGAGGCCGAGAATGGCCACGCCTACGGACTGCCCCTCGCCCTTGCCGGGGTTGAAGGTGGTCTCGTTGTTCGCGCTCATTGCTCTCCCGTTGTGTTCGTCGAGTGTCCAAACCGGATCGGTGTCCCGGATCAGCCTACTGGTGGCCCCTTCCCCTTCGCCCGTCGGGTGAGGGGCGCCACCCTCCGGCCCCGCCCGGGCGGCGCGGCGCCGGGCGGTGTTCTTCTCAGCCCTCCAGGGCCAGGAAGTCCTCGATGGTTTCGCGGCGCATCATGGGCGTCACCTCGCCGTCGCGCACCGACACGATCGCCGGGCGGTTGAAGGCGTTGTACCGGCTCGACATCGCGTAGGTGTACGCGCCGGTGGCCGCGACCGCCACGAGGTCGCCGCGGCGGATGTCGTCGGGGTACTCCGCGTCGCGGACCAGGATGTCGCCGGACTCGCAGTGGGATCCGACGATGCGGGTCGGGGTGACCCGGCCGCCGACGTTGCGGGACACCACGCGGGCCTCGTACGCCGAGCCGTACAGCGCCGGGCGGATGTTGTCCGACATGCCGCCGTCGACGGACAGGTAGCGGCGGGTGGTGCCCTCGTCGACGGTGACGTCCTTGACCGTGCCGACCTCGTAGACGGTGACGGTGCCGGGGCCGGCGATCGCGCGGCCGGGCTCGACGAGCACGTTCGGGGCCTCGATGCCCAGCTCCGCGGCCGTCTTGGACACCGCCGAGAGCAGATCGCGGGCGACCGCGTCGACGTCGAGCGGCTGCTCGTCCTCGGTGTAGGCGATGCCGTAGCCGCCGCCGAGGTCGAGGTCCTGGAGCTCTACGCCCAATTCGGAGTGGATGCGCGAGTACAGCTCGAGGACGCGATCGGCCGCGGCGGTGAAGCCGCGGGCGTCGAAGACCTGCGATCCGACGTGGCAGTGCAAGCCGACCAGTTCGAGGTTGGCGGCGCGCACGGCGGCCTCCGAGGCGCGGTAGGCCGATCCGGAGGCCAGCGAGAACCCGAACTTCTGGTCCTCGTGGCTGGTGGCGATGAACTCGTGCGTGTGCGCCATGATGCCGGGCTTGACCCGGACCATCACGCGCTGGACGCGGCCCGCCTCCCCGGCGATGGCGTCGAGGCGCTCGAGCTCCTGGTCGCTGTCGAGCACGACGTGGCCGACGCCCTCGTCGACGCACGCCCGGAGGAATTCGTCGTCCTTGTTGTTGCCGTGCGCGGTGATGCGCTCGGCGGGGAAGCCGGCCAGCAGGGCGATGCGCAGCTCGCCGAGCGACGCGGCGTCGAGGGACAGCCCTTCTTCGTCGATCCAGCGGGCGATGGTGCGCGTCAGGAACGCCTTGGAGGCGTAGTGGACGTGCTCGGCGCCGCCGAAGGCGCGGGCCATGTCGCGGCAGCGGGAACGGAAGTCGTCCTCGTCGACGACCATGACCGGGGTGCCGAAACGCTCGGCGATGTCGGTCAGGGGCACGCCGGCGATGGACACGACGCCATCGGCGCAGCGGGTGGCGTTGCGCGGCCAGACGTGGGCGGGCAAGCCGTTGAAGGCGGTGGTCGGATCGGTCATGCGCTACATCCTTTCGGGGGCGGTGACGCCGAGCAGGCCGAGCGCGTTGGCCAGGGTCCGGCGGGTGGCCTCTGCCAGGCCCAGGCGCGCCGCGTGGAGCGGCTCGGAATCTTCGCCGGCCTTGGGCAGGATCTGGCAGGCGTCGTAGAAGCGGTGGAACACGCCGGCGAGCTGCTCGGCGTAGCGGGCCACGCGGTGCGGCTCGCGCAGCTGGGCGGCGGCGGCGACGACGGCCGGGAATTCGCCGAGGGTGCGGATCAGCTCGCCTTCGCGGTCGTGGACCAGCAGCCCGAAGTCGGCGCCCTCGGAGGTGACGCCGGCCTCGGCGGCGCGGCGGGCGATGGAGCTGATGCGCGCGTGGCCGTACTGCACGTAGTAGACGGGGTTGTCGTTGGACTGCGACGCCCACAGCGCGAGGTCGATGTCCAGCGAGGAGTCCACCGACGAGCGGATCAGGGAGTAGCGGGCGGCGTCGATGCCGATCGCCTCGACCAGGTCGTCGAGGGTGATGACGGTGCCGGCGCGCTTGGACATGCGCACGGCCACGCCGTCGCGCACCAGGTTGACCATCTGGCCGATGAGGACCTCGACGGCGTCGGCGTCGTAACCCAGCGCCGCCGCGGCGGCCTTCAGGCGGGCGATGTAGCCGTGGTGGTCCGCGCCGAGCATGTAGATGCACAGGTCGAAGCCGCGGTCGAACTTGTCCTTCGCGTAGGCGATGTCGCCGGCGATGTAGGCGGCGTTGCCGTCGGACTTGATGACCACGCGGTCCTTGTCGTCGCCGTAGTCGGTGGACTTCAGCCACCAGGCGCCCTCGTTCTCGTAGAGCTTGCCGTCGTTCTTCAGCTGCGCCACCGCCGACTCGACGGCGCCGGACTCGAACAGCGAGTTCTCGTGGAAGTAGACGTCGAAGTCCGTGCCGAACTCGTGCAGCGACTTCTTGATGTGGCCGAACATCAGCTCCACGCCCTCGGCGCGGAAGAGCTCCTGCACCGCGGCGGGCTCGCCCTCCAGGGCGTCCGGGTGGGCGGCGACGACCTGCGCGGCGATGTCGGCGATGTAGTCGCCGCCGTAACCGTCCTCCGGCGTCGGCTCGCCCTTGGCGGCGGCCACCAGCGAACGCGCGAAGCGGTCGATCTGGCCGCCGTGGTCGTTGAAGTAGTACTCGCGGGTCACGTCGGCGCCGCGGGCGGACAGGACGCGGCCCAGGGCGTCGCCGACGGCGGCCCAGCGGGTGCCGCCGAGGTGGATCGGGCCGGTCGGGTTGGCCGAGACGAACTCGAGGTTGACCCTGGTGCCGGCGTAGTCGTCGCCGTGGCCCCACTTCTCGCCGGCGGCGAGGATCTCGGAGACGATCTTGCCCTGCGCGGCGGAACCGAGCCGGATGTTGATGAAGCCCGGGCCGGCCACCGACGCCTCGTCGATGCCCTCCGCCGCCGCGAGCTTCTCCACCAGCCAACCGGCGACGTCGCGCGGCTTCGCGCCGGCGCGGCCCGCGGCCTGCATGGCCACGTTGGTCGCGTAATCGCCGTGCTCGGGGTTGCGGGGCCGCTCGACGACGACCTCCTCGGGCAGCACGGACGGGTCCAGGTCGTGTTCGGCGAAGACGTCGACGGCGAGGCCGCGGATCAGGGCGGCGAGTTCGGCTGGAGTCATGGTTGCCCATCCTAGCGGGTGGGGCGGACCCCGCTTTACGACGGTCGACGCTGCCCCACCAGCGACGTCTGAATCGGTTCCGCCCGCTGGTGTCCGGCGTACACTCGGCGGGGAAACCAGCCCATCACCCCAGGAGCCACCATGAAGGTCGCGCTATTCGCAACCTGCGTCGGCGACGTGATGTTCCCGTCGGCGGTGCAGGCCACGGCAGCCGTTCTCACCCGCCTCGGCTGCGACGTCGTCTTCCCCGAAAAGCAGACGTGCTGCGGTCAGATGCACGTCAACACCGGATACCAGGAGGAGGCGCTGCCGCAGATCGACGCCTACGCCGGGGTCTTCGCCGACCCCTCCATCGATTACGTGGTGGCGCCCTCGGGGTCGTGCGCCGGCGCGGTGCGCCACCAGCACCCGATGATCGCCGCCCGCTTCGGCACCGCCGCACAGGCCGACGCCGCCCGCACCTGCGCCGGCAAGACGCTGGATTTGTCGGAGTTCATCGTCGACGTCGCCGGCGTCACCGACGTCGGCGCGTGGTTCCCCCACCGGGTGACCTACCACTCCACGTGCCACAGCCTGCGCGTGCTCCACGTCGGCGACCGGCCCCTGAAGCTGCTGCGCGCCGTGGAGGGCATCGACCTGGTGGACCTGCCGGCCGCGGAGGAATGCTGCGGATTCGGCGGCACCTTCAGCGTGAAGAACGCCGAGACCTCCGCCGCGATGGTCGCCGACAAGGTGGGCCACATCGAATCCACGGGTGCGGAGTTCGTCACCGCGGGCGACGCCTCCTGCCTGCTCAACATCGGCGGATCGCTGCGCAAGCGCGGCGGCCGGGCCCGTGCGCTGCACATCGCGGAGATTCTCGCGTCGACGCACCGCCGCCCGTATCAGGCGGACGGCGGGCACGGCGACGTCGCAAAGCAACCCGCGCAGGCCCCCGCCGACCGCGAAGGAGGCGGATCGCGATGACCCCCGTCAACCTGGGGCTGCCCGTGCCCCCGCGCGCGCCCGCCGGCGTCGGCCACCTGCGCGGCGACGAGGGATTCACCGCCGCCGCGCACCACGAACTGCGCAACGGCCAGCTGCGGTCCAACCTGCGCAACGCCACCCACTCCATCCGCGCCAAGCGCGCGGCGGTCGTCGGCGAAAAGCCCGACTGGGAGAAGCTGCGGCTGGCGGGCTCGGCCATCAAACGCGACGTCATGGCGCGGCTTCCCGAACTGCTGGAGCAATTTGAGTCCGCCGTCACCGCCCGCGGCGGCCACGTCCACTGGGCGCGCGACGCGGCGGAGGCCAACGCCATCGTCACTGACCTGGTGAAGGCGACCGGCGAGACCGACGTGATCAAGGTCAAGTCCATGGCCACGCAGGAAATCGGACTCAACGAGGCCCTGGCCGATGCGGGCATCTCCGCCCGCGAAACGGACCTGGCCGAGCTGATCGTGCAGCTCGGCGAGGACAAGCCGTCGCACATCCTCGTGCCCGCCATCCACCGCAACCGCGACGAGATCCGCGACATCTTCCTGCGCGGCATCCCCGGCGTCGACCCGGGCCTGGGCAACGAACCCGCCGAACTGGCGGAGGCCTCGCGGCAATTCCTGCGCGATCAGTTCATGTCGGCGAAGGTCGCCATTTCCGGCGCGAACTTCGGCGTCGCCGAAACCGGCACCGTCGCCGTCGTCGAGTCCGAGGGCAACGGCCGCATGTGCCTGACGCTGCCGCAGACGCTGATCACGGTGATGGGGATCGAGAAGCTGCTGCCGCGCTTCGAGGATCTGGAGGTGTTCCTGCAGCTGCTGCCGCGGTCGTCGACCGGCGAGCGGATGAACCCCTACACCTCCATGTGGACGGGCGTCGCCGACGGCGACGGCCCCCGCGAGTTCCACATCGTGCTGCTGGACAACGGCCGCACCGCCACCCTGGCCGACCCCATCGGCCGCGAGGCGCTCAAGTGCATCCGCTGCTCCGCCTGCCTGAACATCTGCCCGGTCTACGAGCGCGCCGGCGGCCACGCGTACGGCTCGACGTACCCGGGGCCCATCGGCGCGATCCTGTCGCCGCAGCTGACGGGCATGGATTCCGCCAAGGACCCGAATGCCTCGCTGCCCTACGCGTCGTCGCTGTGCGGCGCCTGCTTCGAGGTGTGCCCGGTGCGCATCGACATCCCGGCGGCGCTGCTGGAACTGCGCCACCAGAAGGTCCGCGACCACCGCCCGCCGGTGGAGGGCAAGATCTTCGGGCTGCTCGGCTGGGTCATGGGCGGACCGCGCCTGTGGGACATGGCCGTGCGGTCGGCGTCGCTGGCCCGCGTGCTGGGGCTGCGCGACGGCGAAATCCACCGCCTGCCGCTGTTCCTGTCCGGGTGGTCCGACGCGCGCGACACCCCGGTGCCGCCGAAGAAGCCCTTCCGGGCGTGGTGGGGCTCCGATTCGGCGCGGGCCCTGCTTGACGACGAAGCCGCGCACCCCATCCCGTCCCGGATCACCGGCGGCGGGGAACCGACCACCGGAACCGACGCCGGTCCGGGCACCGAGGAGGACGACCGATGAGCGGGAACGGCACTGCGGGCGCGAAGCGCGAGATCCTCGAGCGCATCCGGGAAGCCCACGCGCGGGCCGAGGAGGGCCGCGTGGTCTCCGACGGCGCGGGCATCGAGGCCGGCACGCCCGGCGAGGCGTTCCCCGTGCCGCGCGACTACGTCCGCGGGCGCACCACGCCGGGAACCGAATTGCTGGACCTGCTGGTCGACCGGCTCGAGGACTACCGCGCGGAAGTCATCCGCTGCTCGGCCGCCGTCGACGGGGATGACGGCATCGGCGCGGCGGTGGCGAAGGCGCTGGCGGCGCATGGCGTCGGCCGGGTCGGCATCCCCGCCGGCCTGGACGAGGCGTGGCTCGGCGACTTCGGGGCGGCCGGCGGAGGCGGCGCGGTCGTCGTCGACGAGCCCGGCCTATTCGCGCCGACGGAGCTCGACGCCCTCGACGGCGTGGTCACGTCCTCGGCGGTGACGTCGGCGGAAACCGGCACGATCTTCCTCGACGGCTCCCCCACCTGCGGCCGGCGCGCGCTGACCCTGGTCCCCGACCTGCACGTGTGCGTGGTGCCGGTGGATTCCATCGTCGACGGCGTGCCCGAGGCCATCGCCCGGCTGGAGCCGACCGCGCCGATCACCATGATCTCCGGCCCGTCTGCGACCTCCGACATCGAGCTCAACCGCGTCGAGGGCGTCCACGGCCCCCGCACACTGGTGGTGGTCATCGCGGGGTAGGCGGGGTAGGCGCCGCGCGGGATCGGGTGCCGTTCGGGATCGGAGCCGCGCATGAAAAAGTCCCGCACCTGATGGTGCGGGACTTTTCGAGGTGCCCCCGATAGGAGTCGAACCTACGACCTTCGGTACCGGAAACCGGTGCTCTATCCACTGAGCTACGGAGGCGTGCGCCCTTGCGGGCAACGTCCGATACTTTAGCACCGCCTCCCGCGCAACGGCGAAAGGGCCGGTAGGCCGCGTGGCGCGGGCTCGATCGCCGGTCGGATCACGACTCCGGCAGCACCAGCCACAGGCCCAGGTACAGGATCAGCGCGAGCGGCGCGACGGTGAGGCCGAGCACCGCGAAAATGACGCGCAGCGCCGTGACGTTGAAGCCCGTGGCCTCCTCGATCCCGCCGCAGATGCCCGCGATCCACTTGTTGGAGTGGCTGCGGCGCACCGGTCGGCCCGCCATTTTGTCGATCGACCGGGAGATGGCCTCTTGGTTGAAGAGTTCGTTCTTGTCCATGTTCGCCATACCCCCGTTATACGGGAACATGCGGTTCACGGCGCGCCGGTCGCGGGACGCGGGAGACGCCGCGGCGCAGGTCCGGGCGGGGTCAGAGCAGCTGGGAGTCGTCGCCGTCTTCCGCGTGGCGCATGATCGCCGTGAAGCAGCGCGACATGTGGGCGAGGTCGTCGTCGGAAAGCTGCTCGAAGACCTCGGACCGGACCGTCGCAACGTAATCCGGGGCGGCCTCCGCGAAGACATGGCGGCCGACGCCGGTCAGCGCGACGGTGTAGTCCGAATCCGGGTCGGGGCCGGGATCCTCGACGGTGATGACGCCGCGCTTCTCCATCCGCGTCGTGTGCAGCAGCGCGCGGGGGTGGTTCCACTTCAGGCGGCGGCACAGCTCGTCGACGTGCATGACGCCGTCCTCGGTTTCGCTCAGCGCGATGAGCACGGTGAAGTCGCCGAACGTCAGGCCCGTGTTCTCGCGCAGGCTCAGCTCGATGTTGCGCTCGACGCTGCGGAAGGTGGGCACGAGCATCTGCCAGAACTGCTGCTCGTCGTCGGTCAACCACTCATACTCGTTCATGCGACAAGGCTAACGGGTGTACCGCGGAATGGCCCGCATTGCCGGGGCCGACAGGGGTGGGGCTGGTTCGGGTGCGGTCGCGGCGGGGGTGGCAGGGGCCGAACGGGAGCGCCGCTACCCAATCGTCTTGTCGCGGAAGTCCTCGGCCGCCGCGGAGACGTTGCGCAGGGCGGTGAGGGCTGCGGTCCGGTCGAGGCCCGGAACGGCGTCGAGCTCGTCGAACACGATGCGGCGGATCATGCGGACGTGGTCGGGCGCGGCCCGCTGGATGACGTCGCGGCCATGGTCGGTCAGCTCGACGTCGATGCCGCGGCTATCGTTGGCGCAGCGGAGTTTGGTCACCAGGCCGCGCTTTTCCATGCGGGTGATCTGGTGCGACATGCGGCTTCGGTCCCATTTCAGCCCCTCGCACAGCTCGCGCATGCGGACGGTCTCGCCTTCGGCCTCGGAGAGCTGGACGAGCACGGAAAAGTCGGCGCTGGAGATCTCTTCGGTGGTGAGCAGGCGCGTGTCCATCGCGCGCTCGACGGCCTTCGCCGCGTTCATCATCGCGCGCCATAGCGTCTGCTCGTCGTCATTGAGCCATGGAACATCCTGCTGCATGTCGATCACGCTACCGGATTGACCACGAGTTTCACCAAAACCCCGCAAAGTTGTTGACACATCACCTACAGTGCGTTACAGTTCCAATTGTTGATGCGGCAACATGCCGTCCGGTCCGGACTCCGGCCCGGGACACGAAAACCCGAAAGGATCTCCCATGGCTCTCTCCCCCAACCTCGCCGGCACCTGGAACATCGACCCCGCGCATTCCCAGATCGGCTTCATGGTCCGCCACGCGATGGTGACCAAGACGCGCGGCCAGTTCACCGATTACACCGGTTCCTTCACCATCGACCCGGACAACGGCGCCAACAATGCGGCGAACGTGACCATCAAGGCCGCGTCGATCGACACCGGCAACGAGGACCGCGACAACCACGTCCGCGCCGGCGACTTCTTCGAGGTCGAGACGTACCCGGAGATCACCTTCGTGGCCACCGGCGCCAAGGTGACCTCGGAGAACGAGGGCGTCCTGACCGGCGATCTGACCATCAAGGGCGTGACCAAGTCCATCGATCTCGACGTCGAGTTCGAGGGCACCAACGTCGACGCCTTCGACGTCGAGCGCATCGGCCTGACCGCTTCCGGCTCCATCAACCGCAAGGACTTCGGCGTGGACTGGCAGGCCCCGCTGAACTCCGGCGTCATGGTGTCGGACAAGGTCGTCCTGGAGATCGAGGTCTCCGGCACCAAGGCCTAGTCCGGCATCGCGCCCGGCGATCCCGACTTCCCGGGACGCAACGGCTGATCCATCCCGAATCGGGCCCGGTCACCGCGCCCTCCCGGGACGCAACGGCGAACCCACCCCGAATGCGCCAACCCACCCGTTCCAGCGGGTGGGTTGGCGCATTCGGGGTGGGTTGAGGAGCCACATTCGGGGTGGGGTGACGAGCCGGGCCCGCTTTGCGACGCGCGGCGTCTCCGCCATCTCGGCGGCGGCGCCGCGTTTCGCCGTTCGGGGGAAGAACGGGAGCACCCGCCCTCCCGCTACCGCCGCAGGAGGTCGTCCATGTCCAGGCGATGGCTTTCGGCGATGCGCGAGAAACGCTCGGGGTAGCAGGTGAGCACGAGGATCTGGCTGTCCTCGCCGGCGCGGGCGAAGGCGTTGTTCATCTTCCTCAGACGATCGGGGTCCGAGTAGCCCAGCGCGTCGTCGATGATCACCGGCGCTCCGCCCTCGCCGTCCATGACTCCGGCGACGGCCAGGCGCAGAAGCACGTCGATCTGTTCCTGGGCGCCGCCGGACAACGCGTCGAACTCGAAGGTGCCCGAGGCATTCGAACGGGACTTCACCGCCATGCCCTCGTCCAGCTCAAACGTGGTGCTGTGGCCGAAGACCGCGCCGCCGTACTGCGCGAGCTTCTGCAGCAGCGGCTCGCCGATGGTCCGGCGGGTTTCCCTGCGTGCTTCCTCGAGGGTTTCGTAGAGGAGCCTCGCCGCCGCCGCCCGGCGGGTGATGGATTCCAGCTCGCGGCGCAGGCGGGTGCGCTCGGCTTCGGCGTCGGCCAGTTCCTCGTTGACGCCGGTGACCGACTTCAGCTCGCCGGTGATCGCGCCGCGGCGGATGCGCAGGCGGATCTGCTCGTCGCGCAGCCCCGCGAGGTGCGCTTCCGCGCCGGCGAGCGATTCGTCGGCGTCCTCGGCTCCCCGTTCGACCAGGATCCGCGCGGCACTGTCGGCGGCGGCGCGGGCATCGTCGAAGGTGGACTGCGCGCCGTCGAGGCGCTCCGCCAGGGCATCGTCGGTTTCGCGGGAACGGGCCTCCGTCAGGGCGTCGACGGCGCGGCGCACGTCCTCCACGCGAGCATGCTCGTCGGCCTGCTTGGCGTGCAGCTCGTGGCGGGCCGGGCGGGCGCTCATCGACTGGGCGGCCTGCATCGCGGCCTCGTATTCGCCGGCGGTGGTGCGTTCGCGCTCCTTGGCTTCGTCGAGAACCCGCTGCGCTTCTGCCTCGTCGGCCGGCATGGCGACGTCCCCGATGCCGGCGGCGGCCGCGGCGTCGGCCTCGCCGCCGTCACCGGCTCCACCGCCATCGCCGCCGCCATTGCCCGACCACCCGGCGATCATGTCCGCGCGGACGGCCGGGTACGCCTCGACTTCGGCGTCGAGCGCGTCCCGGGCATCGCGCATTTCGCCGAGGTCCCGATTGCTCAGCTCGGCGTCGAGGCGGGCGCGGGCGACCTCCAACTCGGATTCGACCACCGAGCGGGCCTTCGCCTTCTCCTCCGCCCTGCGCACGGAACTGACGCCCAGCTCCGACAGGATCTCGTCCAGCTTCTCCTTCGCCAGCGACTCCCGCCCGGCGTACGCGCCGGCGCCGTCGCCGGGCGTGACCGTGACGGTCACGTCGCCGACGCGCACGCTCGTCGGAGCGGTCACGGCCCTCGTCTCCGGAGACTCCCCCACCTCGACATCCTCGCCGTTGATGGACACCGTCGTCGCGGCGGCCGCGCCGACGGTCAGCTCCGACGACGACGCCTCCAGCACCGTCGTCGCCGTCCGCCACTCGCTTTCGGCATCGTAGGCGCGCTTGGCGTCCTCGGCGGTGATGCGGTGCTCTGCGAGCTTGCGGCGCTTCTCGCGCACGACCTCATCGAGCTCCCGCACCCGCTCGAGGACGTCCTCAAGTTCGGCGAACCTGCGGACGTTCGCGCAGTGGTTCAGGTCATCGCCCGCCAACTGCAGCAGACGTCGGGCGGCGTCGCGGCGGGCGCGCGTGCGCACCACCGTCGCCTCGACCTCCTCGACCTCCCGAGACTCCGCCTCGGCGGCCTCGCGCAACGGCTTGAGCTCCTCGATGACCCGCTCCAGCGCGGCCTGCGCCTGCTTTTCCTGGGCCATCAGCTCGTCGCGGCTCTCGCGGGCCTGCCGGACGGTCTTCAACTCGACCGTCGCCAACCGCACGGCATCGTCCGCCCGCGACTTCGCGTGGCGGAACTCGGCGAGCTCCTCCACCGTCTTGCGCCACTTGGCCACCTCCGCCTCGGCCTCCGGCAGAGAAGATTCCAGCGTGGCCCGGCGGCGATCGTTCTTCTTCGCCTCGTCCACGAGGTCGCGGACCTGCGCCACCCGCTCCGACGCCGCCGCCCACCGCCCGTCCGCGGCCTCGACGGCCTCCCGGGCCTCCTTCAGCGATGCCTTCTCGCGCCCCTGCGCGGTGTAGTACAGCGCCCGCTCCGCCAGCGCCGCTTCGACGATCGACTTCTGATCCTCCGTTTCCGCCGTACCGCCGGAAGCCTCCTGCAACGCGGCCGTCACCTGCGCGTACGCGCCCATCTGCAGCGCCTTCTGCTCCCCGCCCTGGCGCGCCACGAATGCGTTCCACAGGTCGCGGGTTCCTTCCCCGCGCGTCAGTTCGTCGAGCCACTGCTGGGCCGCTTCGCCGGTCAGCTGCCTGCGCTCCGGCTCGGTCACGGTCACTTCGGTGACGGTGGCGGCGCGCTGCCCGGCGAACACCTTGCGCAGGGTGAAGCGCGTCCCGCCGAGCGTCATGTCCAGCGTGATGTCCGGGTATGCATCGCGGTTGTTGGGCCGCAGCGCCTTCGTCTCCTTGCGCTCGGCCTTCGCCGGCCAGGTCAACGCGACGTGGATCGCCTCGGCGATGGTCGACTTGCCCATCTCGTTGTCGCCGGCGATGACGATGACGCCCCGGTCCGGCAGCTCGTCGACGACCAGATGGCCGATGCCGCGGACGTTCTTCAGCTCGATCGAGTGCAGTTTCATGGCGTGCTCCCCTACTTCCCGGTCCCGGCCAGGCGCGCGAGCAGCGCCAGCGCATCCGCAGCGGTGCGGCGGTCGTCTTCCGCCAGCGTCAGATCAGCGGTCCGCGCCTTCAGCCGCTCGGCGGCATCGAGCGGGAAACCGTTGACGCCCAGCGAATCGATGTCGCCGTCCTCCGGCACCACGGTGACCTCCGAACCGCTGCCCCGCCTGTACAGCGCGGCGAACGACGGCTCGATCTCTCGCAGCCCCCGCTTCAGTTCCGCATCGGCGATGAGGTTGAGCGTCCCGCGCAGCGAGTACTTGACGCAGGTCCGCGACTTGTCGCTGAGCATCCGCAGCTCGTCGAGCCACGCCCGCGCGTCGCCCGCGTCGGCGAAATCGCGTTCCATCGCCCGGAAATCCCATTGGCCCACGCGCACGGTTTCCACGTGCGGGGCGCGATCCGGCCACGCGTCGACGACGAGCACGTTGCCCGAGTCGCGCTCCTTGTCGTCGTAATCGGTGGTCTCCGGCGATCCCGAGAACCACACCCGTCCCTCGCCGTCGAGCCGCTGCGTCGAATGCGAATCGCCGACCGCGACGTAATGCACCGCCCGCTTCTCCACCGCCGCGGCCACGGCATCCAGCGACAGCGTCGCCCCGACTTCCGCGCCGAAGCCCGCGACCTGGCCGTGGGCGACGGCGATGCGCACGCCGCCGGTCGGCTCGAGCTCCTCCAGCGCCTCGGCCAGCACATCGACGTCCGGCGCGCGGGTGGTCAGCGGGGCGCCGACGATCTCGACGCCGGGCCGGACCTCGACCGGGGAGGAATCCCGCAGCACGTGGACGCCCTTCTCCTCCACCTCGCCGAACACCCGGCGATGGTAGATCGACGTCGCATCCAGCGCGTCGTGGTTGCCCGGCAGCAGGTACACCGGCACCGGCAGCTCGCGGATCACGTCGAGCGACCGCTGGAAATCGCGGTCGGGCAACGTGTTCGACTCGAAGACGTCGCCGGCGACGACGATGAACTCCGCCCCGCGCTCCTGCGCCAGCCGGCCGAGCCCGCGCACCGCCTCCAGACGGTCGGCCGAGTACCTGGCCTGGGCCTCGCCGTCGCCCTCCTTGAGGAACCACCGCGTCATGCCCAGCTGCCAGTCCGACGTGTGCAGGAACCGCACCGCCGAATCGTCCCCAGCCCGCGAATCCCGCTGCTCATCCATGTCCCGAGTCTTATCAGAGCCCCCGGATCACCGCCCGGCGAAACACCCCCGGGTCGCACCCCCGTTCGAAGGGCTGATCATTCCTCATTTCTCACTCCTCATCGTCGAAGGACGCCGCCACGACGCCATCGTCGTCTTCGCCGCGCGGCCGCCCGGCCCCCGCGGCGAAGTCCCCGTCGTCGAACGACGGCGGCGACGTCAAATGATCCCAGCAGTCCTCCAGATCGGACACCGCCCGCAGCGTCTCCACGGACAGCACCGTCGTCGACCGCAGCGCCGCGTGCAGCAGCGTCGGATCGGTGTCGCGCAGCACGACCATCGGCGCCGGCGCCGGCACCTCGATCGACGGCAGGTCCGCTCCCCAGAAGTCCTCCCTAACCAGCTCGAGAACGGGATCCTCCGTCCGCGGCCCCGTCGTCCGGCGCACCGGTCCGCGGGGTTTGCCGTCGGCGCCCCGCCCGGCCGACTTCGCCGCCGCCTCCGCCATCAGCCCCGCCAGCCGGTGCTTGGCCTCGTGCACGCCGACGCCGCGCAGCTCCAGCGCGTTCATCGGTTCCGCGTCGATGGCCCGCGCCGCCGCGGCCGCCACCGCCACCGCATGCTTGCAGGCCGGCGCCGGGTCGGGGCACGAGCACCGGCACACCGGGGCCTCGTCGGCGGCGAGCAACAGCTTCCCCAGCGGCACTTCCGGCAGCGTCCCGCGCGCCAGCTCATCCGCCGCGCCGTTCGTCGCCGCGAGCCACCGCAGCACCCCGTCGGCGGCGCCGGCGTCGCGGTACGGAAGCTTGATCACCACGGTGAACGGCTCGATCTGGCTGCCCTTGACCTCGCCGACGACCTGCCCGTCGACCATCCGGAAGCCCAGCACGTGGCCGTCGCGGAAGTACGCCTCGCCCCGCTCGCGCCGCCCGCCGTCGGCGACGCCGGCGACTGCGTCGTAGAGCCTGCGCGCCACGTCCGTGCGCGGCCGCGCCTGTCCCGAATCGGCTTTGCGACGCCCCGGCCCCTTCTTCCCCCGCCGTGCGCCCCGGGTTCCGCCGCCGGCGCCGCGCGCGCCGAAATCGGCGTAGATGACGTTGTCGCCCCAGGTCACATCACCGTCGGCCATCGCGTTTCCCCTTCCTCGCCGAATCCTTGCCGGCGCCGAGCTCGATCACGTCGGCGACGGCGTCCTTCTCGTCCTTCCCGCCCTCTTCATCCGCGCCATCCGCGCCGCCCCCGCCTTTCCCGCCCCCGGCCGCGTCCCGCGCCCACTCGTCTTCCACGGTGTGCCCGGCTTCGGCGGCCTCTGCGGCCCTGCGCGAGCGGTCGTCGTCAAGCCGCCACAGGCGGTGCAGTTCGTCGAGCCCCATTTCCGTCAGCCACGACTCGCCGGTGGGCATCACCGCCCGCGCGAGGTCGACCTTGCCGGCGATGACCTGGTCGATGCGCTCCTCGATGGTGCCCTTGGCCACCAGCTTGTGCACCTGCACGTCGCGCCGCTGGCCGATGCGGTAGGCGCGGTCGGTGGCCTGGTCCTCCACCGCCGGGTTCCACCAGCGGTCGACGTGGACCACGTGGTTGGCCGCCGTGAGGTTCAGGCCCGTGCCGCCGGCCTTGAGGCTGAGCACCATCACCGGCGCGCCGCCCTCGGCGTTGAACTCGTCGACCATCCGCTGCCGCGCCGCCCGCGACACCCCGCCGTGGAGGAAGGGGATCTCGCGGCCCAACCGCTCGGACAGCCAGGGCTGCAGCATCTTCCCGAACGTCGTGTACTGGGTGAACACGAGCACGCGCTCGTCGGCCAGCACGGCCTCGTCGACGATGGCCTGCAGCTGCGCGACCTTGCCCGACCGGTGCCGGCCGCGATCGAGCAGCGGCGACCCGTCGGACTGGTAATGCGCGGGGTGGTTGCAGATCTGCTTGAGCTTGGTGATGCCCTGCAGCACCAGCGCCCGCCTCTTCATCCCCTTCGCGGCGTCGACCTCCCGCTCGAGCTCCTCGACCCAGCCGCGGTACAGAAGCGCCTGCTCGGCGGTCAGCGGCACGAGCGTGACGGCCTCGTCTTTCTCCGGCAGCTCGTCGAGGATCCCCGGGTCGGACTTCATGCGCCGCAGGATGAACGGCGCGGTGATGGTGCGCAGCTCCGCGGCCGCGTTTTCGTCGCCGTCGCGCTCGATGGGCGCGGCGAACCGCGATCGGAAGGACCGCGCCGAACCGAGGATGTTGCGGTTGCAGAAATCCATGATCGACCGCAACTCGCCCAGGTTGTTCTCCACCGGCGTGCCCGTCAGCGCGATTCGCTGCCGCGCCGGCAGCAGCCGCACGGCCCTGGCCACGGCGGTGTTGGGGTTCTTCACCGCCTGCGCCTCGTCCAGGATCACGTGGTCCCACTGCACCGCGCCCCATTCGCCGGGGTCGCGCGCGACGATGCCGTAGGTGGTCACCACCAGATCGGCGCCCTCGGCGACGCGCTTGAGTTCCGCCCCGCGCGGGCGGTTGCCGCCGTGCAGCACCTTCACCGTCAGGCCCGGAGCGAACTTCCGCGCTTCGGCGGCCCAGTTGGACACGACCGACATCGGTGCGACCAGCAGCGTCGGGTACCGCTTGACGACGCCGTCCAGCGCCCGCACCGAGCCGTCGCCCGCGTCGAGGGCGGCGTCGAGTTCTTCGCGCGCGCGACGCTCATCGTCGGATTCGGCGGCCAGCCGCGTTTCCTTCTCGTGGAGCAGCAGGGCGAGGATCTGCACCGTCTTGCCCAGCCCCATGTCGTCGGCGAGGATCACGCCGAAACCGGCGTCCGACATCCACGACAGCCAATCCAGGCCGCGGCGCTGGTATTCGCGCAATTCGCCGACGAATCCTTCCGGCACGGGCACACGGCGACGGTGGATTTCGGCGGGGCCCTCGAAGCCATCGTCATCGGGGTCGCCGATCATCCCGCCGTAGAGCGACCGGGCCCAGCCGCGGGCGTCGACGTCGACGGGCACCGGCGCCCGCGTCACCGACCCGCCGGCGAAGTGGATCTCGCTCAGCGCCGCCGAGCCCCTGCCCGTGGCCTCCCCGGCCTTCGTCTGCTCCTCCAGGAACTTCAGCGCCCTGCGCGTGGTGTCCGGGTCAGCCGCGATCCACGAATCCCGCAGCCGCACCAGACCGGAGCCGGACTCGGCCAGGCGGCGGACGTCGTCGTCGGACAGCACCTCGTCGCCGAGCGTGAGCCGCCACTTGTAGTCCACGATCTGGTCGAACCCGACGCGCGATTCCGTCGCGCCGCGCACCGACCCGACCGGCTCCTTCTCCCGGGGATCGACCTCCAGGCGCAGCGACGGGCGGGCGCTGACCCACGACCGGGGCAGCATCACCGCGATGCCGGCGTCGCGCAGGGCGTCGACTCCGTGCGCCACCAGGTCCACGACCTGGCGCGGGTTGAGCAGCAGATCCAGGCCCGCGCCGTCCGAGATCGCCTCGCGGAACGGCGGGAACGCCTGCTGCGCCACCTCCAGCTGCGGCCGCAACTGCGTGAGCACCGACCCGCGGCACATCGACGGGTCCAGGCGTTCCGGGGCGCCCACCCCGATGCGGTAGTGCATGCGCAGCGGCCACCACAGGCCCTCGTCGGGGTCGTCGGCGCCACCGCCGCGGTTGTTCACGATGTCGATGACGCGCCCATGGTCGGGGTCGTCGAACTCCTCGGGCTCCTCCAGCACGAGCAGCAGCCGGACGTCCTCCCCGGACGCCGACGACCGCCACTGGGCCAGATCCGACGCGACGTCCGGCGTCGCCCGGCGCAGCGGCTCCGAATCGAGCAGCGCGCGCACGAACGCCTGGCGTCCCTTCGGCGGGTCCGGCAGGTCCGCCAGCAGAGCGTTGACGGTCCAGTGGAACAGCCGCCCCATCAGGTCGTCGAGCATTTCGCCGCCGCCGTTGACGGTCAGCACCGGCGGCGTGCGCTGCGCGACCTGCGCCCGCCACGACGTTTCCTTCAGCCCGTCCGGCAACCGCCATTGCGGCCACCACCGGCCGTCCTCCCACGTCACGGCGACCAGCGCACGCCCGGCGCGCGCCCACCGCTCGAGGGACTCCTGCACGCGGATGAGGAAACGCAGGTCCGGAGCGAACGCCGGGTCATCGGCGTCGGCGCGCAGCGATTCCAGAACGGTCACCGCGCGCTCGGGCACGAACGCCCACGTGGGCAGCACGTGGCGGACGGCCCTCCCCTTCGGCGTGCGCAGCTCCACCTCGGGGCGCCCCCTGGGCACGGAGGCCAGCACGGCCGATGCGGCGGCCGGCAACGCGGCCCGCGAGGCGTCGTCGAGCGCCCTCAGCACCCGGTGCCCCTCGACCCGCTCCAACCACAGATTCAGCCCCGTGCCGGGCAGCCACAGTCCGTGGAGCAGATGGGTGGGCGAAGACATGCCCCGATCATGCCACCCGCCCCGGATCGCCCCCGCCCACCCCGGACCGCGCGTTCGAACACGCGGGCCGGGAAGCGCGCCCCGTTACTCGGGCACGGGGCACACCACGGGCACGCCGCCGTCGTCGAGCACGCGGGCCCGCAGGCCGTAAACCTCCTGGAGCAGCTCGGGCACCAGCACCTCCGCCGGTTCGCCCACCGCGCGGATGACGCCGCCGGACAGCACCGCCAGCCGGTCGCAGTAGCGCGCCGCCAGATTCAGGTCGTGGATGGCCACCAGGGCCACGGCACCGTTGGCCTCCGCCTCGCGCCGGATCAGCTCCAGCAGGCGGACCTGGTGGCGCAGGTCGAGGGCGGACGTCGGCTCGTCGAGAAGCATCACCGCCGGCCGCCGCACCAGCATCTGCGCCACCGCGACGAGCTGGCGCTGCCCGCCGGACAGCTCGCCGAGCCCGCGGTCCGCCAGATGCTCGATGCCCAGCGCGGACATCGCCGAGGCGGCCGCGGCCAGCGCATCATCGCCGACGCGCCACATGCCGCCGCGCCGGGAGGAGGCGAGAACCGACTCGAACGCCGTCAGCGATGCCGTGCCCGGCAGGTCCTGCGGGACGTAGCCGATCGCATCGCGGGCGGCGGCGCCGGTCAGCGGCCCGCCGCCGGCCTCCACCCCGATGCTGCCCCTCCGGACGCGGTCGATGCCCGCGATGGCCCTGACCAGCGTGGACTTGCCGGCCGCATTCGGGCCGATCAAACCGGTCACGGTGCCGCCGGGCACCGGGCCCAGGTCGACCCCGCGCAACACCTCGCGCCGCCCGTAGGAACGGCGCAGCCCTTCCACCGTCAAAGTCGCGGTCATGTCAGCGACCTCCCAGCACGCGGCGCCGCGCCAGCACGAGCACCACGAAGAACGGCACGCCGACCAGCGCGGTGATGATCCCGATGGGGATGGCGATGCCCGGCACGATGGTGATGGACACGGCGTGGGCGGCGGCCAGCAGCGCGGCGCCGGCGGCCATCGACGCCGGCACGAAGAACCGGTGATCCTCGCCGACGAGGATCCGCGCGACGTGCGGCCCGACCAGTCCGATGAACCCGATGATCCCCGCGAAGGCGACCGCCGTGGCCGCCAGCAGCGACGCCACCACGAGCGTCGCCGCCCGCAGCTTCGGCACGTCGACGCCCATCGCGGCGGCGCGGGACTCGCCCAGGCGCAGCGCGGTGAGCTTCCACGCGGACAACATGGTGAACGGCACGGCGATCAGCAGCGCCCCGGCGATCAGCCCGTTGGCGGTCCACGTGGCGCGGCCCAGCGACCCCATGGTCCAGAACACGATCTGCTGCAGCGCCTCGGTGGTCGCCCGGTACTGCATCAGCGCCAGCAGCGCCTGGAACAGGAAGACCAGCGAAATGCCCAGCAGGATCATCGATTCCGAGCCCGCGCCGCGCCACAGTGCCGCGACCATGACCACGGCCACGGCGATCATCGCCGACGCCCAGGCCACGGCCGCCAGGTTGAACTGCGGGTTGGCGATGACGCTCCACCCCAGCACGATCGACGCCGCCCCGCCGAACGCCGCGGCCGCGGAGATGCCCAGCGTGAACGGTTCGGCCAGCGGGTTGTCCAGGATCGTCTGCATCTGCGCGCCGGCCAGCGACAGCGCGGCGCCGATGAGCACCGCCATGACGGACATCGGCAGCCGCAGGTTCCACAGCACCGTCCGCGTGCGGTCATCGACCGACGACGGGTCGGCGATGCCGCCGAGCACGTCGCCCACGGACAGCGGCAGCGGCCCGACGACGGTGGCCACGACGAACGCCGCGAACGCGATCACGGTCAGCGCGGCGATGGCCAGGACCTTGCGCCGGGCGCGCGAGCGGTACCCGGCCGCCGCGCCGGGGCTCGGCGACGCGTCGGCCGGCGGGGCTCCGGGGGTTGCCGGTGCGTCGGCCGATGGGGTTTCGGCCGGCGGGCCTTTCCGCTTGACGACGGACAGCGTCACTTCCCGGCCCCCGTGGAGGTGAAGAAGGTGCCGGTCAGCTCGAAGGGCAGCCACTCGCGGTGGAACTCGGCGAAGTCGGCCACGGGGTCGACGTCCTTGAACTTGTCGGGGTGGAGCCACGCGCCGATCTGCTGGAGCGCGAAGACGTTGTAGGGCGAGTCGTAGAACTGGTGGTAGAGGCCGTGGAGGTTGCCCTCGGCCGGCGCGCGCAGGTGGTCGAAGCCGGGCGTGGCGGTCAGGCCGTCGAGAGTCTTGCGCGCGGTGCCGTCGTTGGCGCCGTAGCCGAGCTCGACGTGCGGCAGGACGGCGGGCTTCTCCGGGTCCGGCGCCCAGGAGCCGCCGGTGGCGATGATGGCGTCGGGTTCCTCGGCCAGCACCTTCTCGGCGGTGACGTCGCCGGATTCGGAATCGAGGATGCCGTCGCCGATGTTGTCGCCGCCGGCGGCGTTGACCAGGTCGCCGAGGTTGGAGTTCTTCACCGTGGCGCAGCAGTCCTTCAGGCCCGCGGCGCGCCACACGAAGGTGCGCGGCTTGTCCTTGACGTCCTTCACGCGGTCGGTGACGTCCGCGACCTTCGCGTCGTAGAACTTGGCGAACCGCTCCGCGGCGTCGTCCTCGTCGAGGATCCGGCCGAGGAGCCGGACCGACGCCGTGGTGTTCTCCAGCGGCTTCTGGCGGAAGTCGGTGAAGACGTATTTCAGGCCGGCCTGGTCGAGCTTGGCCAGGAAGCCGTTCTTCTCGGCGGCCTTCTTGTGGTCGAGCGTCATGACCACGACGTCGGGGTCGTGGGCCAGCAGGTTCTCCACGGTGACGTCGCCCTTGGCCAGGTTGCCGATGACCGGCACGTCCTTCGCCTTCGGGTGGGCCTCGAACAGCTTCTTCTCGAAGGAGGGGGCGCCGGAGTGCAGGTCACCGCCCCAGGCGACGACGTGCTCGGTGGGGTTGTCCTTGTCCAGCAGCGCGGTGACGAACGACGCCCGGCCCTCGCCGAGGATGACGCGCTCCGGGCGCCGATCGAAGGAGACCGTGCGGCCCGCGACGTCGGTGACGGTGAATTCGCCGCCGGAGGCGGAGTCGTCGGAGGCGGCTCCGGGCGCGGAGCAGCCGGCGAGCAGGAGGGCGGCGCCGGTGAACGCGGCGACGGCGGCCGCCGCCTTGCGGAAGATCGGACGTTGCACGTGAAGTGCCTTTCGGTTCGGGGCCGCCGAGACGGCCGGGATGGTGCTCACGGTGACGGGTGCCCGGTTCCGGCCGTGCCCGGAATTGGCTCGGCCGACGGGTGGGCGTACCACCGCAAGCCCGCAAATGCCTTAGGTAAGGGTAGGCATTGCGGGCCCGGCTAGTCTTACCATCCTCGAACGCCGATCAACAAGAGAGTGCGCAGATTGCCCGAAAAGCCCCGATCACGCCCGAACCCCACCACGAGGATGGGCTGCGCCACATTGTTACCGATTCGTTATCCTTGCCGCTCACAGGCGACATTAAGGTTCCAAAGAACACGGTTGACCGGAAAAACCCTGGTCACCGTTTTGCGTGCCCCGCCGGGAACGTGAAAGCGTCGTTAAGTCGCTTTTACGAACGTAGACATGATTGCCCTCACCAGAAGGAGTCGAAGCACTTGCAAACGACGACTTGGTATTTCATCGCCATCGTCATCTACCTGGCCCTGATGCTGTACATCGGCTACACGGGCTACCGGAAGACGACCGAGTACGACGATTACATGCTCGCCGGGCGCGGTCTGCACCCGTTCATCGCGGCGCTGTCCGCAGGCGCGTCCGACATGTCGGGCTGGCTGCTGATGGGCCTGCCCGGCGCGATCTACCTCTCCGGCCTCAACCAGACGTGGATCGCCATCGGCCTGTGCATCGGCGCGTGGGCGAACTGGAAGCTGACGGCGCCGCGCCTGCGCAGCTACACGAAGGTGGCCAAGAACTCGATCACCATCCCGTCGTTCCTGGAGAACCGGCTCGAGGACCGCACGAAGATCCTGCGCGTGGCCTCGGGCATCATCATCCTGGTCTTCTTCACCTTCTACGTGTCCTCCGGCATGGTCGCCGGCGGCCGCTACTGGGAGTCGACGTTCGGCGGCGATTACCTGGTCGGCCTGCTGCTGGTCGCCACCGTGACGGTGCTGTACACGCTCTTCGGCGGCTTCCTGGCGGTGTCCTACACCGACGCCGTGCAGGGCGTCATCATGTTCCTGGCGCTGCTCATCGTCCCGGTCGTCGCCATGTTCGTGCTCACGAGCGAGGGCGAGCCGGTCTCGGACCTGTTCTCCTTCGCCGCCGAGAACGCCTACCCGGGCAGCGGGGGCGCCCCGGTCGACGGCTTCTTCAACGCGTTCAGCGGCGTGCCGCTGCTGGGCACCATCGGCCTGATCGGCTGGGGCCTGGGCTACTTCGGCCAGCCGCACATCATCGTTCGTTTCATGGCGCTGCGCTCCCCCGCCGACGCCGTCGCCGGCCGCCGCTACGGCGTGACCTGGCAGGTCATCTGCATGCTCGGCGCAACGCTGGTCGCCGTGGTGTCCACGGTGTTCTTCGCCCGCAACCCCGATGCGTCGGTCACCGACACCGAGTCCTACGAGACCATCTTCCTGGACCTCACCCGCGTCATCTTCCACCCGCTGGTCGCCGGCCTGATCCTCACCGCGGTCCTCGCGGCGATCATGTCCACCATTTCGTCGCAGCTGCTGGTGTCGTCCTCCGCGCTGATCGAGGACCTGTACCGCGGCGTGGTCAACAAGAACCTGCGTTCGTCGACGTCGATGCTGGCGTCGCGCATCGCCGTGGCGGTCGTCGCGCTGATCGCGGGCGTCATCGCCTCGAACCCGAACTCGTCGATCCTGTCGCTGGTCGGCTTCGCGTGGGCCGGTTTCGGTTCCGCGTTCGGCCCGGTCATCCTGGCGTCGCTGTACTGGCGCCGCCTGAACATGCCGGGTGCCGCGGCGGGCATCATCACCGGTGCGCTGGTGTCCTTCGCGTGGGGCATGAGCCCGCTGACGGACGTCATCTACGAGATCGTCCCGGGCGTGGCCGCCTCCGCCATCGCGATGGTCGCGGTCACCCTGATGACCAAGGCCCCGTCGCCGCACATCGTCGAGGAGTTCGACCACGCCGCCGCCGAGGCCGCCAAGCCGGTCGCCCCGCGTGGCGAAGCCGTGAAGGTCGAGTCCACGGCGTAGGCCGCCGCCACACCCCGATGGGGTGGGCGGAAAACTGAACGGAACCGCGAAGGGGCGGGCCGCGTCCAATGGGATGTGGCCCGCCTCTTCCGCGTTCTCGTCCCCGCTCCCCGTCTTGCTCCCCGTCCCGCCCCCGATCCCGCTCCCGACCCCGTTTCCGCATCCGCTTTACGACGGCTCGCGCCCCCGCTCCTCGCCCTTTTCCTGTCATTCGCCGCGGCCTGCGGCGGCGCGGGCGACGGCCCGGGCAAGGGTGAGGGCGCCGGCGAGTCCGGCGATGCACGGGACGCCGCCGCTCTCCTGTCCTCCGTGGCCGTCGCCCCGGAGCGCATCACCGTGCTGGGCTACGACCGCTCCCGGTTCGGAGGATGGACCGCGGCCGGGACGGCTTCCGGCGCGGGCGACACCCGGGACGCGGTGCTCGCCGAGTGGTTCTCCGGCTCCCCCACCATCGCCGACCCGTATACGGGCGAAGACGTCGCGGCAGACGGCGTCGACGTCGACCACCTCTACCCGCTCGCCGCGGCGTGGGATTTCGGGGCGCACGCCTGGGGCGCGCGGGCGCGGCGCGAATTCGCCAACGACGCCGCGCTCAACCTCGTGCCGGTCGCCTCCGCCGTGAACCGCGAGAAGTCCGACCTCACGCCCGCGGAGTGGCTGCCACCCGCCCGGGAACTGCGGTGCGGCTACTCCGTCCGCTACCTCCGCGTCGCCGTCGCATGGGAGCTGCCGGTGTCCGTCGCCGACTGGACCGCGATGGCCGGAGCCTGCGGCATCCGGGCGCGGTAACCGCCGCGCACGCTCCCCGCCGCTCCCGCGGGAGGGGCGATGTCTCGGGCGCCGGGCCGTCGCAAAGCGAGCCCCGGATTTGACGACGCCGCGTCGGTACCGCTTGGGCGCCGGGCCCCGCCATCGGCTACCATTGCGCCCCGATGGACTCCCCGCCCAGCCCGGCGGAATCCCCGTGAACCAGCCCACACCCGCACATGGGCCCACCCTCCCAATGAAAGGCACTTCGTGAACAACGTCGTCCTCATCGCCCACGTCGTCGCGGCGATCCTGCTGCTCGGCCCGGTCACCGTCGCCATCTCCATGTTCCCGCGGCTCGCGCTCGCCGCGCGCGACGGCGAGGCCGGCTCCGTCGGCGCCGCCCGCACCATGCACGCCGTCACCCGCACCTACGGCCTGTTCTCCCTGGCCGTGCCGCTGCTCGGCTTCGGCGTCATGTTCACCGACCTCGGCACCTACATGAAGGCCGGCGCGCTGCACGCCTCGATCCTGCTGGCGGTCATCGCCTGGGCGCTGCTGTACTTCGTCATCACCCCGAAGCAGTCGGTCATGATGGCCGGCCTCGGCGTCGCCGGCGAGGACGAGCTCGCCGACGACCCCGACTTCCGCAAGCGCGCCGAGAAGGCCGCGAACCTCGACTGGGGCAAGGCCAAGGGCCAGCTGGCCATGTTCTCCGGCATCTTCAGCGCCCTGTGGCTGATCACCGCGGTGCTGATGTTCTTCATCTAGGTTTTCCCGCCCGGCCCCGGGCGCCCCTTCCGCCCCGAGGCCCGCACCCGACCCGAAACCGGTCGGCGGATCCGTTCCGCCGGCCGGTTTTTCCGCGTTCGCGCCGACCCCCGAAAACCCCCGCCACGCTGGAATCACGGCACGGGCCAGCATGGTTGTTTTCTCCCTCGAAGCATACGTAGGGTCGCGGACGGGAGCGGCCATCGCGCCGCCCGCCCCGCGCGACCCCACGGGAAACCCCCGTCCGGCGCGGGGAACGCCCGATTTTCGCACGAGGAGGAAACCATGGCCCCAACGCACGACGCCCGCCATCAGATCGACGACGACGGTCGGGACGACGGCACCGCCCGGATGGCCGCCGGCCGGGACGACGGCCTGGTTCCCCTGGACGACCTCGTCGACGCCGCGGTCGACCGTGCGATGGGCTGGCTCGCAGAATCGGAGAAGGTCGCCGGACGCACCGGCGCCAGCGACCTCGCGCAGGCGCGGGCCGGCGACGGGGAACCCGAGGATCCCGTCAAGGACGCCTCCGACCACGCGGCCGAGCAGCTGGCAAAACTCGTCCACGACCCCGCGGGCGTGGACTACACCATGGCGTTCGTCGACCAGGTCGCCCGCCCCGAGGACGACGCCACCGCCGCGCGCCAGCTGGCTGGGCTGACGGGCGGCACGAAGACGCCGGAGTTCCTCTCCGCGATGGACCGCGCGGCGATGAAGCTCGGCGGCGTGCTCGCCCCGAAGCTGCCGTGGCTGGTCATGCCCATCGCCCGGCGCCGAATGCGCCAGCTGGTCGGGCATCTCATCCTCGACTCCGACGGCGAAGCCCTCAACGAATTGCTGTCCGGCGCCCGCGCCCGCGACCGCCGCCTGAACCTCAACCTGCTCGGCGAGGCCGTGCTCGGCGCGAAGGAGGCCGAGCGCCGCCTGCACGCAACGATGGCGCTGCTGCGCGACCCGATGGTCGACTACGTCTCGGTGAAGGCGTCGAGCGTGGTGTCGCAGCTGAACCCCTGGGACTTCGACGGCAGCGTCGACAGGCTCGTGGGCACCCTGCGCCCCCTCTACCGCATCGCCGCCGACGCGCCGGGCACGTCGTCGCGCACCTCTCCCCCGTTCATCAACCTGGACATGGAGGAGTACCACGACCTGGACCTGACGCTGGAGGTCTTCGAGCGCATCCTCTCCGAGGACGAGTTCATGGGCCTGGAGGCGGGCATCGTGCTGCAGGCGTACCTGCCGGATTCGGTGGCGGCGCTGGACCGGCTGATCGGCTTCTCCCGCGACCGCGTCGCCCGCGGCGGCGCGCCGGTGAAGGTGCGCCTGGTCAAGGGCGCGAACCTGTCCATGGAGACCGTCACCGCCGACACCCACGGGTGGGTCCGCGCCCCGTACGCCACCAAGGCGGAGACCGACGCCAACTACCTGCGGCTTCTCGATCGGGCGCTGCGCCCCGACGTCGCCGAAAGCCTGCGCGTGGGCGTAGCCAGCCACAATCTCTTCTCCATGGCCGCCGCGGTGGAACTCGCCCGGGCCCGGGGCGTCGAGAAGCAGATCGACGCCGAGATGCTGCAGGGCATGGCGCCGATGCAGCAGAAGGTGATCCAGGAGGACGTCGGGCGCCTGATCCTCTACACCCCGGTGGTCGACGCCGGCAGCTTCGACGTCGCGGTGAGCTACCTGGTGCGCCGCCTGGAGGAAAACGCCGCGGAGGAGAACTTCCTGCACGCGATGACCTCCCTCGACGAGGGCGAGCGGGCGGGCGGCGACGGGCCGTCGCCGAAGTCGCCGCAGTCGCCGATGTCCGGGCAGGAGGCGCGCTTCCGGCAGGCCGTCGACGAGCGCGACGCCACCCGGTCCGAGCCGCGCCGCACGCAGGACCGCCGCGTGGAGGGCCCGCCGACGTCGCCCGACGCCGCGCCCGGCACGACCACGACGCCGCGGGCGGAGAAGGCGAAGACCGCGCCGACCCTCACCGATTTCGCCAACGAGCCCGACACCGATTCCGCGCTGCCCGCCAACCGCGACTGGGCGAAGGCGCTGGTCCACCCGTCGCAGGATCCGGGCCCGTCGCGCGCGCCGCTGATCGACGACGTCGCCGACGTCGACGCCGTCGTGCACCGCGCCACCCGCGTCCAGTCGGCGTGGGCGGACCTCGGCGAGCACGGGCGCGCGTCGGTGCTGGAGGTCGTGGCGCAGCGTTTCGCTTCACGACGCGGCAGCCTCATCGCCGCCGCCGTGCACGGGCCGGGCAAGACGGTGGCGGAAACCGACCCCGAGATCAGCGAGGCCATCGACTTCATCCGCTACTACGCGGCGTCGGCGCGGGCGCTGGCGGACGAGCCCGGCGTGGCGTTCACGCCCAACCGCGTGACGGTCATCGCCCCTCCGTGGAACTTCCCCGTGGCCATCCCCGTCGGCGGCATCGTGTCGGCGCTGGCGGCGGGGTCGGCGGTGATCATCTCGCCGGCGCCGCAGGTCGTTCGCGTGGCGGAGGTCGCCGTGGCCGCCCTGCGCGACGGCCTGCGCGACGCCGGCGCGGACCCCGATCTCATCCAGCTGGCCAACACCGACGAGTCGGCCGCGGGCAAGCACCTGATCACGCATGACGACGTCGACGCCGTCGTGCTCACCGGCGCCTCCGAAACGGCGGCGCTGTTCCGGTCGTGGCGCCCCGAGCGCCCCGTGCTGGCGGAGACCAGCGGCAAGAACGCGATCATCGTCACGCCGGCAGCGGACCCGGACCTGGCGGCCGCCGACATCGTGGCATCCGCGTTCGGCCACGCCGGGCAGAAGTGCTCGGCGGGGTCGCTGGCGATCCTCGTCGGCGCGGCGGGCAAGTCCGAGCGGCTGCTCGAGCAGATCCTCGACGCCACCCGCACCCTCGAAGTCGGCCACGGGCGCGACCTGTCCACGGACATGGGCCCGCTGGTGGAGCCGCCGGGCGAAAAGCTGCGCCGCGGCCTGACCATCCTCGAGCCCGGCGAGAAGTGGCTGGTCCGGCCCCGCCAACTCGACGACGAGGGCACGATCTGGTCGCCGGGCATCCGCGACAACGTCCAGCCGGGATCGTGGTTCCACATGACCGAGTGCTTCGGCCCGGTGCTCGGCATCATGCGCGCCCCCGACCTGGAGACCGCCATCGAATGGCAGAACGCCGTCGACTTCGGCCTGACCGGCGGCATCCACACCCTCGATTCGTCGGAGGTGGCCACGTGGCTGTCGAAGGTCGAGGTGGGCAACGCCTACGTCAACCGGCACATCACCGGTGCCATCGTCCGCCGCCAGCCGTTCGGCGGCTGGAAGGGCTCGTCGGTCGGCCCGGGCGCGAAGGCCGGCGGCCCGAACTACGTGGCGCAGCTCGGGACGGTCCACGATGCGCCGTCGTCGAGCATGCCGAAGGCCAGCCCCAGCCGCGGCGTCAACGCCGTGCTGCGCGACCTCGCCGATGCGCTGCGCGAGGGTGCGGCGCGGCCGATCGACGGGCGCGAGGCGACGGCGCAGCTCATCGACGACGCCATCGAGTACCTGCGCGCCGCCGCCGGATCCGACGCGTACTGGGCCGGCACCGAATTCGGCGTGCCGCGCGACCAGTCGGGCCTGATCGGCGAGGCGAACGTGTTCCGCTACCGCCCCTACCCGCGGCCGACCGTGCGCGTCGGGCCGGGCGCGCACCCCGTGCAGCTGGCGCGGACGGTGCTGGCCGCGGCCGCGGCGCAGGAAGCCGTGGGCGCCGGCGGCGCGGGGACGGGGACGCGGCGGGCGGACGTGCCCGTGGTCACGGTCGCGCCGTCCGTGATGGGCGACGCCGAGGACGCCGCCCGACCGGGAACGTCGCCGAGCCGCGCCGATTCGCCGATCGCCGCAACGTTGCGGGTGCTGGCGGCGCACGGGCTGGCTGACGTCGTCGTGGAGGATGACGCCGACTTCACCGCGCGAGTGTCCGTGGCGGCGTCGTCGCGGGTGCGGTGCCTGGGCGCCGTGCCGGCGGGGGCGCTGAAGGCGGCTGCCGAGAACGGTTCGTGGCTCGACCCCGCGCCGGTGGTGCAGAGCGGCCGCCACGAGATGCTGCATTACCTGCGCGAGCAGTCGATCTCGTGGTCGTTGCACCGTTTCGGCCACGTGTCGGCGGGCGTCGAGGCGGGCCTCCGCCGGGCGCTGGAGGCGTAGGCGCGGGGCGGGTGCGGGCGGCGCGGGCGGTGTCTCCCGGTCGGCGTCTGCCGGTCGGTTGGCCGCCCGCGTCGCTCGTTCCCGCTTCACGACGGGAACCGGGTCGCTCGATAACCGGGCGACATGGCGCCCGCGTAACGCCCGTCGGCGCCACTTTCAAGTCCCGCGCGCGAGGGGAACCACCCCCGACGCCGACGCCGAAAAATGCACGTCATTGATCCAGCGCACCACCGTAAATGACGCCCAGCACCCGCCGAACCAATGAATAACGGTTCGATAACGCCTCAACTACGATGGTTTAACAACATTCATGAGCGCTTGCGATCACCAAACAAGGCGAGCACCGTGGGCGCCACAGTTGATCGGGACTCCGGGACACGCTCCGGACCCGGGAGACGGGTTCCGCCCCAACCGGCGGGACGCGCCACCGGATCCGACGCCGGGTACCGGGTCCCCGTTCAACTCGATCCGCCGCCCCGACCCCAACAGCTCGACCCCCGGCGGATCGGAGAGGACACCATGTTCGACATGATGCACACTCCGAATTCCCGCGAGGCCGGTACCCGCGGGTCCGGCATCCGCAAGGCCGCGCTGGCGACCGCCGCGTCGCTGACCATGGCCTTCGGCGCCGCGGCGACCGCACCCACCGCGGCCGCCGTGCCCGAACCGCCCGCCCGGGACGTCACCGGCAAGTGCGACGAGAACCTCCCGCCCGCCGATCCGCACGCGGCCATCGAGCAGGCGATCGCGGAGGGCCACATCTCGCCGAACCACGACTGGCAGCCGAACAAGGCGATGCCGTACCTCGAGGGCCCGTGCCACCTGCCGACGGCGCAGCCGATTTCGGCTCGCGGCGGCGACCCGACGGCCCCGACTGCGGTGCTGCTGTACTACCCGGGCCAGGGCGGCTACGCGACCACGGCCGAGATCCCGAGCTTCGCGGCGGAGGGGCCGGCGTGGGGCGATTACACCAGCGGCATGGTCCACATCGCCCGCACGGCGCCGTACGACATCACCGTCTGGTGGAGGAACGCGGCCGGCGAACACGCCACGATGCGCTACATGCTCGACGACGGCGTGTTCCAGCCAATGTTCCTGGAGGGCTCGACGCCGTAACGGCGCACCGCGCAGGCATAACCGCGCCGCACCCCGGCGCCGCGCCGGCCCAGCACCACGCCGCGCGCGGCGCACGACCGCTCACCGCACCATCCAGTCCGCAGAACACACGACCATCCATTGGAAGGAAGACATGTTCCGCACGAACAACGCCAACC
The DNA here is from genome assembly GCF_030408795.1 of Corynebacterium hansenii. Classification (NCBI taxonomy): domain Bacteria; kingdom Bacillati; phylum Actinomycetota; class Actinomycetes; order Mycobacteriales; family Corynebacteriaceae; genus Corynebacterium; species Corynebacterium hansenii. The sequence goes on along the minus strand of NZ_CP047211.1, from coordinate 1,029,203 downwards.
GCACGACCGCCGACGTCACCGACGCCATCACGGCCGACGCCGGTGCCACGCACACCCGCCGCCCGCGCCGCGCCGGCGCGCTGACCGCTTCGGCCGCCGCGGCGCTGGCACTGACGGCCGGTGGCGCCGCCCCCGCCGTCGCGGCCCCCGCGGCCGATGCCGCCCCCGCCGCCGAGGCGGCCGCCGATCCCACCGGCGATTCCCGCCTGAAGGAGGCCATCGGTCAGGCCACGCGCGACGGCCACATCTCCGCCGGCCACGAGTGGGTGGCGGATCCGTGGTTCCCGGTCGCGAGGGGCACCGACGGTTCGGTGTCGGCGCAGGTGATCACCGTCGCAGGCGCGACCGGTTCGTCGCCGCAGGCGGTGCTGCTCTACGGACCGAACGACGGCGGGTACGTGGGCACCGCGGCCGTGCCCGAGGGCTTCGGCGCCGACCGGACCTTCGGCGACCGCACCGGCCAGGTCGAGTCCGTGTCGGTGATCGGCATGGACGCGGTCAAGGTCACGTGGAAGGGCCCGGACGGCCAGAGCAAGGACGTGACGTACCGTCAGCCGTAACGCCCCCACGGCACCACCGAGGCCACACCGATGATTTCGCCGTCGGGCAGGCCTCTGATCCTGCTTGACGACGCCCGGCCCGCACCCCATTCGGGGTGCGGGCCGGTTCGTCGTGAAGCGGGCCCGGTCGGGCAACCGTCGGACATGAACCGGCCCTCCCCCGCCTGCGCTCGCCCGCACCCTCCCCTCTGCCATACTCGGCGGCGAACGAATGCCGGGTACAACGGTGTTCGGCACGATCGACGCCGCGACCGACGGCGGCGCTGGAAATCGTTGCCAAGAACACAATGTGGATGGGACTCAAGGGCTGATAGGCTCGCGTCGTTACATTTTTGCCGTGGCTGTTATCGACCGCCCGGCCATCCACGCCGGCGACCCCGGCGCACGCCCTTCCCGAACGGACGAAACACCCACGATGAACAACACGAAGCGAGGCGCGGGAATCCTGCGGGGCCTCAAGTACGCCCTGCTGATCCTGGCCACCGTGTCACTTGTGAAGATCGCCTTCTTCCCCGGCAACGACACGCCCGAGCACGTCAGCGAAGGCGACTTCTCCCAGCCGACGACGACGCTGGAGAAGAACACCATCGACAACGAGACCAAGCTGTCGGCGACCATCCTCCGCGACGCGCCGACGCCGATCCGCGCCACCGCGTCGGGTCAGGTCAGCACGCTGTTCGTCGCCTCCGGCCAGGCGGTCAACGCCGGCCAGGGCCTTTTCCAGGTGAAGTCGACGACCATGCCCGCCGGGTCCGGCGCAGCAGCAACCGGCGCCAACTCCGATTCCGACGCCGAGGCCGCCGCCCCCGCCCCCGTGGTGAAGTACCAGGACATCGCCGCCCCCTCCGGCGGCACGGTGCAGCTCAACGTGGTGCTGGGCCAGAACGTCGAGGCGGGCCAGGAGATCGGGACCATCTCGCCCGGTTCCTTCCACGCGCTGGCGCAGCTCAAGCCGAGCCAACTGTACTCGATGGGCGACGCGCTGCGGTCCGGCAAGCTGAGCATCACCGACGGGCCGGGGCCGTTCCTGTGCTCCGAGGTGAAGATCGTCACCGCGTCGTCGGCGCCCGCCACCGGCTCCGGCGAAGGCTCCGGCGCGGCGGCGCAGAACACCGGCTCGACGACGGGCGGCGGCCCGCAGATCCGCTGCTCCATCCCCTCCGACCAGACCGTCTACGAGGGCGTCCCCGCCACGCTGACCATCGGCGGCGCCACCACCGGCGAGGTCTCCACCCTTCCGGTCACCGCCGTCGAGGGCCGCTTCAACGAGGGCATCGTGTTCCTGCCCGGCGACGGGCCCGGCAAGAAGCCCGTCAAGCGCAAGGTCCAGCTCGGCGCCAACGACGGCACCAACATCGAGATCAAGGGCGGCCTGAAGGAGGGCGAGAAGGTGCTGACGTTCGTGCCCGCCGTCTCCGAGCGCGAGGGCGCCAAGGGCTCCGGCGACGGCGGCTCCGGCGATGGCTCCGATGGCGGCGGCGACCCCGCCCCCGCCGACGCCCCGGCCGCGAACTGACGGCGCCCGATGCTGAAACTGACGCGGGTCACCCGCACGGTGGAATTGCCCAACGGCGAAATGCTGCCGATCCTGCAGGGCATCGACCTGGAGGTTTTTCCGGGCGATCACGTGAGCATCATCGGCCAGTCCGGCAGCGGCAAGTCGACGCTGCTCAACATCATGGGCATGCTGGATCTGCCCGACGGCGGCACGTACACCTTCGACGGCACGGACGTGTCCAAGCTCGGCGACAAGGCCCTGGCCACCCTCCGCGGCGACTCCTTCGGGTTCGTGTTCCAGCAGTTCAATCTCTTCCCCACGCGCACGGCGCTGGAGAACGTCGAGGTTCCGCTCATGTACGACAAGGGCCCGAAGTTCTGGAACCGCACCGAGCTGGCGACGGAAATGCTCGAGCGGGTGGGCCTCGGCCACCGCATCGACGCGATGCCGGGCCGCCTGTCGGGCGGCGAGCAGCAGCGCGTGGCCATTGCGCGCGCGCTGGTGCGCCAGCCGAAGGTCATCCTCGCCGACGAGCCGACCGGCGCGCTGGACCTCGACACCGGAAAGGTGGTCATGGAACTGCTCGAGGAGGTCGCCGCGGAGAACAACTCCGCGCTGGTCCTGATCACGCACGACATGGAGGTCGCCGAACGGGCGAGCCGCATCGTCGAACTGCGGGGCGGGAAGCTTCACGACGATTCGCTGCTCCGCGCACCCCATCTGCCGATCGGGGGCGACGATGAATAAGACGACGAACAACAAGCTCGCGTATTCGCTCACCCCCTACATCGGGGCGCTGCTGGAGGCGTGGCACGAGCTGCGCATCAACCGCAACCGCATCATGCTGTCGCTGGTCAGCGTGGCCGCCGCCGTGTGGGCGATGTCCACGGTGATCGCGCTGGGCAACATCCTCACGTCCTCGTCGGAAGCCTCCAGCGCCCAGTACTCCGGCATCGCCGGCACGGTGACGCTGTCGGCGACGCCGGGCTCCGGCGGGGGCGAAGGCGGCGGCGCCGCCGCGGGCGGACCGGCCGGCGCGCCCATCCCGGGGATGCCGCCGATGGCATCCTCGCAGGGCTCAGCCGGGGAGACGCTGGACGTCGTCAAGCCGGACGGTTCCATCGACGACGCGTTCTCCGACGCCGCCCTGAAAACCGTCGGCCAGGTCGGCGCGAACACGTGGACGCGGATGCGGACGCAGACGCTCGACGTGCAGATCCCCTCGCAGCCGAAGTGCGACCCGGCCACCGACCCGTCGTGCGTCCCGCAGCAGACGCCCGAAATGCACGGCGTCGACCCCGGGTGGTTCGACATCCACCGCAAGACCATCATCGCCGGCCGCGCGCTGCAGCCGGAGGACGGACAGCGGCTGATGAACCCCGTCGTGGTCAACGAGGCCCTGTGGGAGAAGCTCGGCAACCCCGACGTCGCCTCCCACCCGACGTTCACGGCGCGGGAGACCGGCCGCGCGCAGTTCACCGTCGTCGGCGTGATGAAGGGCATCGGCTCGTGGGACTCCCCGCTGGCCGTCACCCACTACGACACGCTGATGCACGCGCGGCACACCTCCGTCGGTTCGCCGAAGCTGCTGGTCGCAGCCCCGCCGGAGGAGGCGAAGGAGGCGCAGCGCACCCTGTCCGACATGCTGCGCGGCCACCTCGGCGGCGGCTGGCAGGTCACCGGATCGACCGCGGACCGCAACGTCGAGCAGACCGAGCAGATGAACTCGATGATCACGAAGGTGCTGGGCATCATCGGCGGCATCGTCATCGCCCTGGGCGCGCTGGGCCTGCTGACGGTGTCGATCGTCACCATCGGCCACCGCGTCCGCGAGATCGGCATCCGCCGCGCGATGGGCGCGTCGGCGGCGCGGATCTTCATCTCCGTGTTCCTCGAATCGATCGTGGCGACGACGGTGGCCGGCGTGGTCGGCGTGATCCTGTCGATCATCACCGTCAAGCAGCTGCCCATCGCCGACATGCTCGAGATGCCGATGGACCTGGGCAGCGTGCCGTACCCGCTGACCGCGGCGTTCATGGGCGTGGCCATCGCATCGCTGGTGGGCGCGATGGCGGGCGTCATCCCGGCGACGATCGCCGTGCGCGTCAAGCCGATCGACGCGATCAGGTTCTAGGGGCGGCGGCCGGGGCAGGGTGAGGCCGGCTCGGCGCCTCCCCGCCCCGCTCGTCCTGGCCGCCCCGCTCCTCCCCATCCCGTCGCTCGCACTCAACGACGAATCGGCCCGCACCCCATCAAGGGTGCGGGCCGATTATCATTCGCTAGTCCCAGCTGCCGCGGCCGCCACGGCCACCGCGGTCATCGCGGTTGCCCCGGTAGCCGCCGCGGCCTCCCCGGTCGTCGCGGCCGGCGTGGAAACCACCGCGACCGCCGCGTCCCCCGCGGCCGCCGCGGTCATCGTCGTGGCCGCCGCGGTAACCGCCCCGGCCACCACGGCCGCCGCGGTCATCGTCGTCACGGCCACCCCGGCCGCCGCGGAAACCACCGCGACCGCCACGGTCCCCACGGTCGCCCCGGCCACCGCGGTAACCGCCGCGATCGCCGCCGCGCCCGCCACGTCCACCGCGGTCATCGCGATCGTCGTAGGCGTGCGACCCGTCGTCGACGTTGGTGCCGTCGTCGGGCGTGATGTGGATCAGCTGGCCCGAAATCCGGGTGTCGCGGAGGTTGTCGAACACCCGCTGCGGCATGTTCGCCGGCAGCTCGACCAGGGTGTGGTCGCCGCGGATGTCGATGTGCCCGAAGTCCTTCGACGTCAGGCCGCCCTCGTTGGCGATGGCGCCGACGATCGCGCCCGGCCGCACATGCTGGCGGCGGCCGACGCTGATGCGGAATTTCGACATGCCCTCGCGGGTGAACTCGGCGCGCTCCGCCCGGCGGGCGGCGTGCTCGCTGCGGCGGTCGCGCTGGCCGCGGCCACCGCGCTCCTCCTCGAAACGGCCCCGGCCCTCGCGGCCGCGGTCGTCGCGCTTGCGGCGGGGCTGCTCCTTCATCAGGAACTCGCCGTTCTGCGACTGCGCGGCCAGGGCGGCGGCGATGTCGACCAGCGGCGTGTCATGCTCCTCGGCGTACGACTGGATGAGCTCCCTGAACACGGGCACCTGCTCGTCGGCAAGCGCTTCCGTGATGGCGTCCATGAACTTGGACTTGCGGGAATCGTTGACCTCGTCGACGCTCGGCAGCTGCATCTCGTGGAGCGACGACTTGGTCGCCCGCTCGATGGAACGCAGCAGCCGGCCCTCGCGCGGCGTGACGAACAGCAGCGCCTCGCCCGAACGGCCCGCGCGGCCGGTGCGGCCGATGCGGTGGACGTAGGACTCCGTGTCGTGCGGGATGTCGAAGTTGACCACGTGGCTGATGCGGTCGACGTCCAGGCCGCGGGCGGCGACGTCGGTGGCCACCAGGATGTCCAGGCGGCCGGACTTCAGCTGGCCGATGGTGCGCTCGCGCTGGTTCTGCGCGATGTCGCCGTTGATCGCGGCGGCGGTGAAGCCGCGGGCGCGGAGCTTCTCGGCGAGCTCCTCCGTCTCGTGCTTGGTGCGCACGAACACGATCATCGCCTCGAACTCCTCGACCTCCAGCACGCGGGTGAGGGCGTCGAGCTTGTTGCGGTGGGCGGTCATCAGGAAACGCTGGCGGATGTTGTCCGCCGTGCGGGTCTGCGACTTGACGGTGATCTCGCGCGGGTCGTCCAGGTACTGCTTGGACAGGCGGCGGATGGCGGCCGGCATGGTCGCCGAGAACAGCGCGACCTGCTTGTCCTCCGGGGTGTCGGCGAGGATGCGTTCGACGTCCTCCTGGAAGCCCATGTTCAGCATCTCGTCGGCTTCGTCGAGGACCAGGAAGCGCAGGCCGGAGATGTCCAGCGAGCCCTTTTCCAGGTGGTCGATGACGCGGCCGGGGGTGCCCACGATGATCTGCGCGCCGCGGCGCAGGCCGGACAGCTGGATGCCGTAGGACTGGCCGCCGTAGATCGGCAGCACGGAGATGCCGCCCAGGTGGTCGGCGAACGACTGGAAGGAGTCGGCGACCTGCAGCGCGAGTTCGCGGGTCGGCGCGAGCACCAGGGCCTGCGGGGCGCGGACGGAGCGGTCGATGCGGGCGAGGATCGGCAGCGCGAACGCGGCGGTCTTGCCGGTGCCGGTCTGCGCCAGGCCGACGACGTCGCGGTCGGCCATCAGCGTCGGGATGGTCGCGGCCTGGATCGGCGACGGCGTTTCGAAGCCGACCTTCGCCACCGCGCGGACGACCTCGTCGGGCAGGTCGAGCTCGTCGAAGCCCGGGCCTTCGGGGCGGTCGTCGTCGTTCTTGGAGGCCTTGGTGTCGGTCTTGTCGCCGTTCTTGGTTTCGGCCTTCTTGTCGGCCGTTTCGTCCTGCTTGGCGGACTTGGCGTCGGCGGGCTCGTCGTCAAGCTTCTCGGTCTGCTTTGCGACGCCCGCGTCCCCGCTCTTCTTCGCCTCTTCGACTTCGGCGTTGGCCTCGAAGGGCGCTTCGTCGGCGTTGGAGACCTCGTCCCCGTCGACCTTCACGGCCGCGGTTTCGGACTGCTGCTCGGCGGCGGCGTTTTCGGTGTTATCGCCGTTGTTCTGCTCGGCGTTGTTCTCGCTGCGGTCCGCTCCCAGCTCTTCGCGGATCACGTCGTTGTTGTCGTTATTGCCCATGTAGTTACCCATCTCATCGCCCGTCGGGGCGTCTTCCCGGCCCCGCGGGGCCTCGTGTGCGGCCCGTGTGGCCGTCTCGTCCGCGGTCTCGTGTGCCGCGTGCTCTGCATGTGAATTGTCGTCGTGGGCCGTTGTGGCCCGCCCATCTTCAGTGTCCGCGGTGGTGCTCTTTTCCCTGCTGACCTGCGCAGCATCAACCCCCGACGCGTTGATTACGTCGTCGAGGGTGAGGGGTGCGCCGTCGTGCGAGCTATCCGTGGATACCGATTCGTCATAGTTCTCCGGCGTTTTCGCGTCGCCGGCACCGTCATCGGTTGTGCTCATTGCTCGGGCCACCTTACCCGTTCTACATGCCAAAACGCGATTAACTGGGGTCAACGGTGGCGGAGGTCACTCTAATCGCGTACCCATCGCCGCCACGCGAGCTTTCGGCCGCTGCTTCCCCGGTGCCCGCGGCGACCCCTTCCCGGCGCTCTCCCCGGCATCTACGTCGACCCACTCCCCGGCATCTACGTCGACCCCGTTTCCGGCTTCCGCGCCACCCAATCCTCGGCGCCCCGCAGCTCCCCACTTTCCGGCGGCTCAGCTCCAGCGTCGGAGTTCTCCGACCACCGGGACGACGTCTTCGTGTCATTTGATCGACGCTCCGTGCCGGCGCCCTCCAAAAGACCAGGTCGTCACAAGTGCTACTCGGGAGCGTTGATCAAACGACATTTCGCCCCACGAAAACCTTCGTTTCGCCGCGCGGGAAGGCAGCAGCAACGCCGGCCTCGAAGGAACTATGAGCCCGAACTACGGATGAGCCCGAACTACGCAGGATCATTGGGCCAAAACCACCAGGTGCGGGGGGCGACGACGGAGGACCGACCGGGCCGCCGTCTCCCGGAAAATGGCCGGGGCGATGTCGGAAGAAGACCACGTCGCCGGTACCCGGACGATGTCGGGCGGCGAGCCTCCGGCCACCAGGAAACGGCCTTCGTGTCATTCGATCGACGCTCCTCACCGGCGCTCTCTAAAACACCAGGCGGTCACAAGTGCTACTCGGGAGCGTCGATCAAACGACATTTCGCCGCGAGGGGAGGCAGCGGAACCGCCGGCCGCGAAGGAAAGTTGGCCCACACCACGGGCGGAGGCGAGGACGATAAGCCAGAACCACCAGGCCGGGGCGAGGACGGTGCGCCCGAACCACTGAGCAGGGACGATAAAGCAGGAAGAGGACGTCGCCGGCTCCCAGGAGAGGATGGCAGGCTCTCGACCACCAAGGACACGGGCTTCTTGTCATTTGATCGACACACGACACCAGCCCACGCGCTACTCCCCCGCGGGCTTCACCTTCGTCGGCACGCTCGCCAGCGTCTCGCGCCCGCCGAGCCACGCGATGAACGCGATCGCGGTGATCACTCCGCACGCGATGAACCCCGCCCGGTACCCCGCGAGGTCGACGATCAGGCCCACGACCAGCGGGCCGGAAATCGCGCCGAAATCCATGGCCATCTGGAAACTCGCCAGGACCTTGCCGCCCTGCCGGTCGGACCCGATGACGTCGGCAAGCACGGCCTGTTGCACCGGATTGATCATGCCGGCGCCGAAACCGGCGGCGGCGGACACGGCGAGGAGGGTGACGTCGCCGTGCATGAAGCCGACCAACCCGGTGAACAGGCCATTCACGGCCAGGCCGGTGAACAGCAGCGGGCGCCGACCGATGCGGTCGGACAGCGACCCGGAAAACTGCAGCGCGATGACGTTGCCCACGGCGAACGCGGTCAGCGCCAGGCCGGCGACGGCGGCGCCGTGCTCGAAGGTGGCGGCGGCGTACAGCGGCACGATGGCCACGCGCACGCCGAAGTTGGACCAGCCGTTGGCGAAGCCGGACACCAGCGCGGCGCGGTAGGCGGAGTCGCGCCAGGCGTCGCGGAAGCGCATGACGGGCGTGGTGCGCTTGGGCACCTTCTGCCGCAGCGCCTCGGGGTTGAGGCGCACGGCGACGATCAGCGTGGCCACGACCAGGGCGAATCCGTAGATGAAGAACGGCGTCCGCATGCCCCACGCGGCCATGGCGGCGCCGAGCAGCGGGCCGAACACGTTGCCCAGCAGGAACGCGGAGCCGTACGCGGAGGAGCATTTGCCCCGGATGTTCGGCGGCGCCATGCGCACGATCAGGCCCATGGCGGAGACGGTGAACATGGTCGAGCCGATGCCGCCCATCGCACGGAACGCCAGCAGGGACCAATAGTCCCAGGCGACGGCGACGAGCAGGGTGGAGATGGCGACGATGCTCAGACCGGTGAGATAGGTGCGACGGTAGCCGACCTTGTCCACGAGCCGCCCGGACGTCGGCGCGAAGATAAGGCGGAAGATGGAGAACGAGCTGACCACGAAACTCGCCGCGAAGACGGAGACGTCGAAGCTGCGGGCGTACTGGGGCAGCACGGGCGCGATGAGGCCGAAGCCGAGCGCGATGATGAATGCCGCGCTGACCAGCACCCAGATCTCATGAGGGATCGGCGTTTTCGCCGGGTGCGTGGCAGCGGGGCGGCCACGATTTTGTTGCATGTGTCCACCATAGACCCGGGGTCAAAACGCCCGGATTTCGCTTTGCGACGCCCGCGGCCTCCCCTTTTCGGCCGTTTCGACGGGGCTCCGGGGGCCGGGCATCGGGCGCGGCAAGGCGCGGGCATGGCGCGGGCATGGAGGCTGACTTGGGCCGAGACGCGGCGCAAGCACGACTCGAATCGAGGTGATCCACGCCACACTCGCGTGCGATTAAGTTAGCGTGGCAAACATGAATGCGCGACGAGGGCAGCGACAGGACCGGGGCGGCCGCGGGCTGAAGATCGGGGGCGCGCTGCTGGCGGTGCTGGTCGTCGGGGTGGCGGTGGTGCTCGCGGTGGCTCCCGGCGTCGTCGAAAAGCAGCGCAATCCCGTCGCCGACGTGGACCTGAAGCAGCCGACGCCGGAGGCCCTGGACCTGCACGGGCGGTTGACCATCGCCGACATGCATTCGGATGCGCTGTTGTGGAAGCGGTCGATTCTGGAGCGCGCCGACCGCGGGCACGTGGATCTGCCGCGGCTGCGGGAGGGCAATGTGGCGCTGCAGGTGTTCGCGTCGGTGACCAAGTCGCCGCGGGGGCAGAATCTGGACGGCAACACGGATGAGACGGACAACATCACTCCCCTGTCGGTGGTGCAGATGCAGCCGCCGCGGACGTGGAATTCGCCGTTCGAGCGGTCGATGTACCACGCGGAGAAGCTCGACCGGGCCGTCGAGGGGTCGGAGGGGCGGCTGCGGTGGATCCGGACGAAGGGTGATCTGCGGGCGTTGCTGGCGGATCGGGAGGCCGGCGGCGATGCGGTCGGCGCGCTGTATTCGCTGGAGGGGCTGCACAACTTGGAGGGCGATGGCGCGAATCTGCGGCGGCTGTTCGACGCAGGGGCGCGGATGGCGGGGTTCACGCATTTCTTCGACAACGAGGTCGCCGGGTCCATGCACGGCGTCGAGCGCGGGGGCCTGACGGATCTGGGACGCGAGATGTTCGCGCAGATGCAGGAGATGGGCATGGTGGTGGACTTGGCGCATGCGAGTCCTGCGGCGATGGAGGAGATGATTTCGCTTGCCGACGGGCCGGTCGTCTATTCGCATGGCGGCGTGCGCGCCACCTGCGACGTGAACCGGAATCTGAGCGATGAGCAGATCCGCGGCATCGCCGGCACCGGTGGCGTGATCGGCGTCGGCTACTGGGAGGACGCCGTGTGCGGCCTGGGGACGGGGCCGGTGGTCGATGCGATCGACCACGTGGTGAAGGTCGCCGGCATCGACGCCGCGGCGCTGGGGTCGGACTTCGACGGGTCGGTGGAGGTGCCGTGGGATGCGTCGCAGCTGGCGGTGATCACCCAGGAGCTGATGGACCGCGGGTACTCGGAAGAGGACATCGCGCAGATCATGGGCGGCAACACCCTCCGCGTGCTCGGCGAGGTGCTGCCGGAGTAGGGGTGGGAGGTGAATGGAAGCGGGAGAATGCGATTCACTCCACACCCCCATGAAACACCCCCGGCAACCACGGCACATCGAGCATTCATTCGAGAAAACGGCCCGTGGGCCCGGTCCGGCAATGCTCGAATCCGGTGCGCGCGATAACCTTTCACCGAAATCGTGAATTGGAGGATGCAATGCAGATGTTGGACGCTTTTCGGGACGTTTTCGACTCCTACGCCCGAACGCACGGCATGGAGGCGGCTCGTTCGAAATTCGAGCACATGGTCCCGGACCCGGAGACCGTCGAAGAGCTGTGCAAGGGTTTCGAGTTCAAGCTCACCGAAATCATCGAGTCTCAGCCCGCCGCGATTCGCCCCGCCGGAATGGAACCCTGGTACCCCGGCCCCGGCGCAGACGACATTTGCTGGCCCCGCTTGCGCGAGTACTACCTGACGGAGAAGAAGCGCCCGGAGAACCAGGTCGACTCCGTCGATGAGGCTTCCAACGTCGTGGTCGCCCACACCCATCGTCCCGACGACAGTTCCTTCAATTGCCGGGGCCTCGTGGTGGGTTACATCCAGTCGGGCAAAACCACCAACTTCACGGCGGTGGCGGCGAAGGCGGCCGACCTCGGGTACCACCTCGTCATCGTGCTTTCGGGCATCCACAATTCACTTCGAAAGCAGACGCAGAATCGCCTGTCCTCCGAATTGACCGATCTCAATTCCGACAAGTGGCTCTCCCTCACCACCGATGAATCGGATTTCCGCAAACCCACCTTCAACGGCGAAGCGGCGCTGGGCGAAGGCAATGCCACCGGCCTGATGGTCATCAAGAAGAACCCGGTCGTTCTCCGACGACTCAGGGACTGGCTCGGCACCGACGTCATGCGCGAGCACCTGAAGAGCCTCCGGGTGCTGGTCATCGACGACGAGGCCGATCAGGCATCGGTCGGAACGGCCACGATCAACCCGCTCATCCGCGAGATCCTGGCGTTGATGCCGCGCAACACCTACATCGGGTACACGGCCACCCCCTTCGCCAACGTCTTCATCGACCCCACCGAATCCGAGGACTTCTATCCCCGGGACTTCATCCTGAACCTTCCCCGGCCCGATCGTTACTTCGGTCCGGAGATGATCTTCGGCCGGCTCGACGCCGAAAACGATTCCGAGGAGTCGGCGGGGTACGACATGGTCCGGCTCGTGGACGAGAGCGAACTCGGCGCGTTGCGCCCGGCGACCAAGAAGGACATCCCGAACTTCAAGCCGTCCGTCTCGGGCGTCCTGAAGAAGGCCGTCGATTGGTATTTCCTCGCGACCGCCGCACGATTCGCGCGCGGCCAGGAGGAGCACAGCTCGATGCTGGTCCACACGCACATCGCCACCGACGTGCACGAGACGTTCAGGGAACCGCTGGAAACGTACCGGGATGACCTGCTCGCGAAGATCGAGGCGAACGACCCGGAGACCATCGATCGCCTCCGACTGCAATGGAACGAGGAATCGTCGGCCGTGCCCGCCGAAGATTTCCAGAGGGCCAGCCTCGGCTTCGACAAGGTGCTCGAAAAGCTCCCCGAAGTCGTTCGACGCACGAGGATCGTGCTCGACAACTACCGAAGCAAGGACCGCCTCGACTACACGGGCGCGACCGAGCCCCAGTTGGTCATCGCCGTCGGCGCCAACACCCTTTCGCGCGGCCTCACGCTCGAGGGCCTCGTTTCGTCGGTGTTCGTCCGCACCGCCCGCGCGTACGACACCCTCCTCCAGATGGGTCGATGGTTCGGCTTCCGCAACGGGTACGAGGAACTCCCCCGAATCTGGATGACGGAGGAGCTGCGCGACCAGTTCCGGCACCTCGCCCAGGTCGAGTTCGAAATGCGCCTGGACATCGACCGGTACCAGGAACAGGACCTGACCCCGACGGACGTCGCCGTCCGCATTCTCACGCACCCCTCGCTGGCAATCACCGCCAAGATGGGAGCGGCCAAGACGACCGACATCACGTTCACGGGGCATGCGTTGACCACCCGCTACTTCGACGTGAGCGACGAAGAGCTCCTGCGGGCGAACCTCGCCGCCGGCGCGAAACTGGCCGATGCCGCCGTCCGGGACGGAAAGCTCCTGCCGGAAAGCGACAATCTCGGCGGATCCAAGGTGTTCGATGATGTGCCGGCCGACGCGATCCTCGATTTCCTCTCCGAGTATTCGATCCACGACTCGCAGCCCAACATGGACCCGCGTCTGCTGTCCCAGTTCATCCGCGACAACGTGAACGTCGGGGATGATTACCTGGAAAAGTGGACGGTCGCGTTCATCGCCGGTGACGGAAGCGACGTGGAGCTCGGGAAGCTCGGGGCGATTTCGTCGTCCCGTCGTTCGGCCGAGATCCCGGACCCCACGAAGAAGCGCATCCACACCCTGTCGAATCCCACGGACTTCGGCCTCGGACTGGGCAAGAGCCGTTCGGAACTCCGCGTGGCCGGCGGCGGAGAGAAGAAGATCGCCTCCGATCCGAGGATGCTGACGCTGCGGGGATTGGATGACGAACAATGCCGGAAGGGCATTCTCCTCGTTTATCCCATCGATCCCGTCTCGGAACCGAAGGCGACCGGAAAGACGCCGAAGATGCGCAAGTACAACATCGACGCGGCCGGCGGCATCGCGCCGATCGGCATCGGCATCGGTTTCCCCGAGCCCGAATTGAACGGCGAGGTGGACGTCAAGAAGCGCCGTCTTCGCACTCACATGGCGGTCGAGCTGCCGCAGTACGAGGACACGGCCGAAGAAGCCGCCGAAGAGATGCAGACCATTTTCGACTCCGATGCCGAGGACGACTGATGAGCGAACCCAAGTTTTCCGACCTTTGGGCGCAACTGGAACGCCCCACGACGGGTGAATTCACCATGGGCTACGCCCTTGGCACCAAAATCCGGCTGGCGCTCGATCAGGACGGATTCCATCATGTGTTGATCCCGGCCGGCGATTACTGTGGTTCGGTGTTCCACGACGGCGATTCGCTCCGCGTCAGGATCCGCGACGTGGGAGTCGCACGCCATCGTTACGAGCGCCATCTCGACGTCTACTGCGTCAATCCGTCTCTCACCCGGACGTTCGACCGGCTCGCGGCCGCGCTCATCGATGTCGCCGCCGCAAGCGCCGATCCCGTCAAGGCTTCGCTCGAGTGTCTCGGCGAGTGGAAGCACCTCTTCCTGGATCGCCGACGTCGTTCGCTTACGCCGCAACAACGCATCGGGATATTCGCGGAACTCGGCGTGCTGAAGGATTTTCTCGAAGCAGGGCAGATCATCGAGACCACCTGCTGGACCGGGCCGTCCAAGGCCCCCCATGATTTCGAGTTCGACACCATGTCCCTGGAAGTCAAGGCATATGGTTCGGGTTCCGACCAGGTGACCTTCCACGGTCCGCTCCAACTCGACAATCTCGGGAACAAGCCCCTCTTTCTTTGCCTTCGGCAGGTCGAAGAGGACGACGGAGGAAACAGTCTGCTGGAGCTCGCCGAAGAAATCGAGGATCTGGTCGAGGACAAGCAGAAGTTCCGCACCACCCTGAACAAGATCGGCGTGCTCGAGGACGACGAGTCCCTCGCACAGTTCAAGTACGCGGTGGTCCGGGAATCTCTCTTCGAGGTCACCGACGAGACTCCCCGCATCGTCGCTTCGTCCTTCGCGGACGGCGAATTCCCCGCCGGCATCGAACGTCTCAGGTATTCGATCGAGCCGGAGGACTTGGTCACCGGCGACGCTTACTCGAACGTCCGGTCTTGGCTGGCGGAGGTCGACGAATGAGCAACATTCGCTGGTGGTCCCAACCTTTCCCGCCGGAGGGAGGGGTGACCGGTTCGGGCGTCATGCGGCAGCTCGGAACCCCCTCGATGGAGCTCCTCGACGTGCTGGTCAGGGAATCCGCCCAGAACAGCTGGGATGCCGCGATCGGCGACCAGATTCGTTATTCGATCGAGTTCCGGCGTCTCGGAGAGCACGCGGATGCGTGGCGCCGGCTGATCGGCGACTCGGATTCAACCGACGGAACCGTCGTACACCCCGGAGACCTGACGCCCGACACCCTGATCCTGATCATCGGCGATCGCGGCACATCGGGCCTGGGCGGTCCCCTGCTCGCGGATGAAAAGGTGAAGCCCGGGCACGTGGCGAATTTCGTGCAGTTTCTCCGCAACGTCGGCGAGCCCAGGGACAAGGATCTCGGCGGCGGCACGTACGGCTTCGGCAAAGCGATCTTCTACAACCTCAGCGCGTGCGGGGCCATTCTCGTGGACACCCACTGCACGGATCGGGTGAACCGGCGGCGACTGATGGGAGCCGCATTGGGCGATCCGTTCAGCGGCACCGACGGCGTGCGCTACACCGGTCGTCATTGGTGGGGCGCCACGGATGACTCGCGCGGCGTTCCCCTCCCCCTGCTCGAGGACGAAGCCGCCGCCATGTCGCGGCAATTCGGGTTGCCGGGATTCGACGACGGGGAAACCGGCACGGACGTCGCCATCCTGATGCCGAATCTCGGCTTGGCCGAGGGCGAGGAAGAATCGCGTCACGACAACATCGATGAAGCGGCGGATCGCGTCGTTTCCGCGATCCTGTGGCATCTGTGGCCGAAGCTCGGATCAGCCGGCCGGCGACCGGAAATCAAGGTATCGGTGGTCGCGGACGGCCGTCCCGTGCCCATCCAACGGCCCGATCAGTACCCGTTCCTTCGCCCCTTCACGCTTTCCCTCGACGCCATCGAGGCGGACAAGGGCAGCACCATCGTCCGAAAGACCAAGAAATTCCCCGGGGAAGTCGGGAAGTGGGCGATTCACTTCTGCCAGGCGGACCCCACCTCGGGCTCCAACGCGGGATTGCTGTCGGCGAAACCATTCACCAGTCCCTACCACCACGTCGCCCGGATGCGTCAGGCGAAACTCGTCGTGGACTACCTCGAATGCGAGCCGTATCCGGGGCAGGACATGGGATACGGTGCCGCGTTCATCGCGTCCCCCGATTTCGACCAGTGCTTCGCGGATGCGGAGCCGCCTACGCACGACAAGTGGGAAACCCGCGGCCTCCCGGACAAGGCACGCCTCGTCGTCAACCATGCGACCACGAACCTCCGAAAGGGCATCAAGGAACTCCTCGCGAGCAGGGCGTCTTCGAGATCGTCCGATTTGGCCGGGCTCGGACGACTGTCGTCCAATCTGGCCCGCCTGATCCCCTTCGACGGACGCGAAGCCAATCCGGCGACGCCCAAGAAGACCCAGGCCACGCGGGCCGGGGGCAAACGTGGCCCGACTGCGAAGGTCATCGGTCCGCCGAGACTCGTGCGGGAGGGAAGCGAACTCAAGATGATCGCGGAGGTTCGGCCACCGGATGTCGGCCATCGGCAAGTCACCTTGATCGCCGACCCTTACGTCGTTCTCGACGACGGACGCCGGGAAAACGACGCTCCGATCAACGCTCCCACGCCGACGATCATCGGCTGGCGCGACGAGGAGGGAAACGTCCTTTCCGACGGCAGTGCGTTATCGGTCACCGGTGACGTTTCCCGCAATGAAACCCTCACCGTGGTGATCTCGAGGGTCGCCAATGCGTCGATCGGTCTGAGCGTCGAAACGAAGGAGGAGTGATGCTGAATCGTCCCTACCTCATCCCTTCGGAAGAACGGATCGATTTCGAAGACTGGACGCGCCGCGTCGGCGAAGACTGGTCCGTTTTGGAGGATGGCATTCCGGATTGGAATCCCGGAACCGATCTGGAGATCTCGCGCCCCTACGAAATCGACATCGACGGCATACGCGCCGATTGCGGATTGGCGGACCATTCCGCCGTTCGCGTGACGGTCTCGTGGTCCAGCGATTCCACGAAAATGGGAGGCATCGTCGCCCTTGACATCGTCGTCGACGAGAAGCAACGCAGCATCCGGGGAAAGCTGGACGGGATGGAGATCGGCGGCCGCCTGACGCTCCGAACCACGGTGACGGCGGTGCCGGCGGCGGGCTCGGAGGAGGGCTCCCCGAGCAGCCCCGGAACCGTCTTGTACGAGGACTCCCAGACCGTGCTTCTCGGCGATGACGAAGGAAAATTCCCCGTGTGCATCGACGATTTCGCGCACACGCCCTTCGACCCCGATGCTTCCTGGTACTTCGAACTCGATTCGACGGACTTGACGGCATCGTTCAACTCGGCCTCGGTTCTGCATCTGAACGAGAGGGACGAGAAGTTGGTCAAGGCGACCACCGCGGAGAATCCGACTCCGACGCAGAAAACCCTGCTGCGCGAACTCAGCCATGGATTGTCGACGCACATGCTCCACCTGGCGATGGAAATCGACCGGGTCGAAGAACTCGGCGAAGTTTCCTCGTGGCCGGTGGGGTCGCTCGGGGCGATGTTCTCGTTGCTGCTGGAACAGGCTCAGCTTTCAGGCTCGAACCTGGGCGGAGGTCTCGACCAAATCACGCGTCTCCGAGCAAGCCTCGAAGGAATCACTCGACGACAAGGAAAGGGGCGTCCCTTCTGATGACCGCCAAACAGGCCCAACTGTGGCCGCGGATCGCCAGGTCGATCGCCGAGACCATTTTCCAAACGGAGCTGCTGGCGGGAGACATTCCCCCGCAGGGTCTGAGCCACAACGAAATGACTTACGGCCCCACCGGCGGCCGCATCGGCCAACGGGACATGGAGGCGATGAGGGCAGCGCTGATCGCGGTCGCCCGGGAGCACGGGTACGGCCCCGATGCACATGCGTCCGCGTCGGGAACGGATTTCGATCGCGCCGCGGCGCCGCTGATCGTGGACCACATGCGGCTGACATGGGAAGAAGCCGGGCAGCCCGGGATCTGGTCTTTCGTTTCCCTGATTCTGCTTCCCGACCTCACGCACTGGCGATGGGCGAACGCGAACGGGACGCCCGGAAACAAGGAACGGTGGATCTGCATCGATCCCACCAGGCATGCCTGGGGCCGCCTGTGGTGGCAGGAAACCGTTTGCCGGGAACGCCCCGGACTTCTGGAAACGTTCAATGAATCCGAACTGAACCAGTTCTTCGAACGCACCTCCTTCACGCGCCACCGGGAGTTCTTCCTGTACTTCATGGAGGCGACCGCGCGCCACCTGACACGGTTGCCGCGAAGGAAGTTCGTCCGAGACGTCACCAAGCGCATGCGACGTCGGCTCGCGTTCATCGACACGTTCGCCTTGACGCCTCCCGAGCTGCGGGCATTCGTGGACGAAGTCGTCGCCGAAAGCGTCGATGCGCTCGGGTGAAGGAAGTGCGAAGCCCACGCGAGATGGCGAATGCCGGCCGTGTGACCCCGCGTTTGGTGATGGAACATGCGGCCGGCTAGCCTGGGGCAATGACCTCGACTCCCCTCCGCACCCTGGACCTGTTCGCCGGTGCGGGAGGAATCACCGAAGGGTTCCGGCAGGCCAGCGATCGATTTCGATGCGTGCGCGCAGTCGAATGGGACGTCGACGCCGCGAACACCTTCGACGCGAACCACGGCGACGGAGATCGAATCACTTTCGCCGGCGACATCGAGACGTGGACGGAACACGAAACCGTCCCCGAAGTCGATGTCGTCGTCGGCGGGCCTCCGTGTCAGGGCTTTTCGCAGCTGGGGAAGCAAGCCGCCGATGACGAACGAAACCGGCTCTGGCGTCGTTACGCGGAAGCCGTGCGCGACTCCGGCGCGACGTACTTCGTCATGGAGAATGTTCCGCAGTTCATGAAGTCGTTGGAAGCGCCCCTGTTCATGAAGGAGTTCGATCCGGGCGGAATTCTCGCAGATTACACTCATGACCAGTTGATATTGAACGCGAATGACTACGGTGCGGCACAGAATCGCAAACGGTTCATCGCTCTTGGATGGAAGAAGGGCGCCACGGCACCTGCTTGGCCCGATGACTTGCCCGAAGAGAAGAAGCTCGTACTCCGCGACGTCCTGGCGGGCGTGCCCGCTTCCGTGACGAGCACCCATCTCCGCAGCGAACGTCCCGTGCAGACCCACGAGCTTCATTTCACCCGCGACTACCGCGAGATCTCTTTGAAGCGATTTCGGGACATTCCCCCGGGCGGCAACCGGTTCGACATCAGGGAGGAATACCTCGCCCCCTGCTGGCGCAATCACAAGTCCGGATCCGCCGACGTCATGGGCCGGCTCCGGTGGGATCGCCCTTCCGTGACGATTCGCACCGAGTTCTTCAAGCCGGAGAAGGGCCGTTACATTCATCCGACCGAGCATCGTGCGATCACGCACTTCGAGGCCGCGCTGATTCAGGGTTTCCGGGAAGACTATCTCTGGTTCGGCTCGAAGACCTCGATCGGAAAGCAGATAGGAAACGCGGTTCCGATTCCTTTGGCGAAAGCGATCGCCGATTCGTTGCTCGATGCCTTCGAAGGTATCGGGAGGATCGAGGCCACGCCGACTCTGCCGGGAATGGTCTGACTTCGTCTTTCCCGCATCTCATCAAACCCGTGCCAGGGGCTCCAAACCGACGAGGTCTCTCCAGGTGTCCTCGATTTCATCGGCCATTTCGTCGACGTCGTCATGCGTCCAATACCTGAGAACGATCCATCCGAGGTTTCGAAGCTCTTGGGATACCTCGGCATCACGTGCTCGGTTGCGGTCGATCTTGGCTCGCCACCACTCGGAGTTGTTCTTCGGCATCGATCCATGGATGTCGCAGCCGTGCCAAAAGCATCCATCGACGAAAACGGCGATCTTCGCCTTGGTGAACGCAACGTCGGGATGACCGGGTACCCGTCCATAATCCACCCGAAACCGCAAGCCACGGCGATGAAGCTCCCGCCGCAAAGCAATCTCCGGTTTGGTGTCGCGCCGCTTGACGCGACTCAAGTTCTGCGAAACCCGATCACTCAGGGGTTTGGGACCCGACCGCTTCATTTCCGCTCCCTGGATCTTCGACCGCCACCACCGCCGTTCCGTCAACCCCGATCATGCCGGCCAAAGCCGGTTGGCACACATGTTCGATATATGTTCGAACACCCGTCCGAGCCATGTTCTAGAGTGCGGGCCATGACGACGCCCTCGAACCATCCCACCACCGACCAGCCCATTTCTTCCCCCGACAGCTCCAGCCGGGACGTGCATCAGCTCCCGCAGCACGCCCCCACGCTCGCCGACCTCTACCGCTCCGCGTGCGCCGACGAACTTGCGCTGGTGTCGACCTTCTACCGCCACCCCGTCGCCGCACGCACCATCCGACCGGGCGCACTCGACCACACCATTGCACTACCCGACTCCGGCGGCGTCACGGCGACCATCCGCACCCGACGGGCACGAGTACCCGCGGGCCTGGTCCGGGATTTATCGCTCCGCTACCCCGAATACCTCATGCTCGGCGGCAATCCGGTCTACCTATTCACGGCTTCGATCCGCGTCGGGCTTCACGACGACCACCCCACTCCCCTCGCCGGCCCCGTTCACGCCCGGGCGATCGCCGAAGCACTCCACGGCCGACACGATGCCGGCAACATCCACCCCAACGGCACCGACCCCGCCAGCGGCGCATTCCGATTCAGTTGGATCGGCGACCGAGAGGGCCGGGTGTTCACCAGCCCACCCGAGTTGTTCAACCCACGCACGCGAGCCGCATGAGAGATCGGGGCAATCGTCCAGGATCGCGCCGTGGCTCCAAGTACAAGATCTACGTGGCTGCGCGGGCTACGCCAATCCCGCCAGCTCGTCGGCCTGGGCAAGCAGGTCCGTCGCCCAGAACTCGGGGCCCAACGGATTGGCCACGCCCGTGCGGCCCTCTGCTGGCTCACACTCGAGCACGCCAGCGACCCACCGCTCCGGCCACGCCTCCGCCCCATGCACCGCGCCGAGCAACGCCCCCGCGATCGCGCCGTTCGTGTCGGTGTCGCCGCCCATGCCTATCGCGTCGACAAGGGCGTCGGCGGGGTCGTCGAAAAGCAGGAGCTGACGCACCGCGATGGCAAGCGCCAGCAACACCCAGCCCATGTGCTCCTCAAAGTCGGAGACATCACCCGTCCGCCCCGCCGCAATCGCCTGCGCGACCGACTGCTCGGAGGTCGCCGCCTCCATCGCATCGACGACCTCCTTCGGCGTGCCGCCGCGAATCGCCGTGACCAGGCCGGTGACGAACACCGCGTTCGCATCGACGCAAACTGGATTGGGGTGGGTCAGCGCGGCATCCTCGCGGGCGAAATCCGCGGCGACGCGAACGCCGACATCCTCGCGAGCGCCGAAAACACCCAACGGCGAAACGCGCATCAACGCGCCATTGGCCTGAGAGTCCTCGTTGAGCCCGGCGCCGCCGAGCGCCTGCGCGCACGTCGCGCCGATGTCGAACGGCCCCGTCGAATACCAGTGGACGTAGCCGCGCAGCACATCATCCGCGTCGAACGTGCCGCGGCGCAGGAGGCTGCGGATGAGCATCATGGCCATCTGCGAATCGTCCGTCGGCTGGCCGGCGATGAGATTCCACGTGCCGCCGTCGGCAAGATCGCGCACCCCATCCGGATAACGCTCGGCGATCTCCTCCGCGGTCTCGAACTCCACGAGGCTGCCTAGCGAATCACCGATGAACTGGCCCAACAGGCACCCGCGGGCGCGGTCGCGCAAAAGCGCGGGATCGACGGAAGTCATGAGCACCACAATAAGGAAAAGCGCGCTCCCGGAGCCGCGACGCAGTTACCGCGCCTCCACCGCACGACGCTCCGACGGCGACAGCATCACCCACGCGGGACCGGTGACGAACCAGAAAAACAGCACGACGCCGATGCGCGGATGCCAATCCCGCAGCGCCATCGCTTCCGGACCACCGCCGGCCAACGCCACGCACACCTCGAGCACCACCGCCGCAATCCCCGCGGCAACGACCGCCCGGCCAAAATCCGCCCACTCCCGGCGCAGCTTCGAACCGGCGACGGGGTCGGGCACTTGCTCGCCACGCACGCGGCGCCGGTACGTCCGGTCCGCCCACGCGATCGCCCGCTTGCCGAACATCACCGAATACCCCAGATACAGCGCCGCCAACCCGTGTGCCCATCCCGGCTGCCCGCCCGCGCGCAGATCGATGACCGTGAACGCCAGCAGCGCCACGTCGACCACCGGCGTCAGCGCCAGCAGCACCAGCCCCAACCGCGGCCGGCGCAGCGGATACCGCGCAACCAGCCCCAGCGCGATGAGCAACCAAAACCCGATTTCACAAGCGATGATCGCGTACACCATGGCCGATCACTTCCCTTCCCAGCTTTTAGCACGGTCGTGCCACTTCCGGACACTAGCACGACTGAGCTAGACTTGGCCCATGGCAGCATCCGGCACCTCCCGCCCCGCCCCTCGCAGGCGGCTCACCGCCGCCGAACGTTCCGAGCAGGCCCTCGCCGCCGCACGCCGCCTGATCCTCGCCGGCGGCATCGAAGCCGCCAGCGTCCGCAACGTCGCAGCCGAAGCCGGCATGGCCACCGGCTCGCTGCGCCACATCTTCCCGTCGCACGAATCACTGTTCATCGCCCTGATGAGCGACAACGCCGCCCGCGCCGCCACCCGCATCCAGGGCGTCTTCGCCCGCGAGCTCGCCGCCGGAACCCCGGTTCGCGACACGTTCCTCGCCGTCTTGCGCGAGGTAATTCCGCTTGACGACGTCTCGCGCACCGACTTCGTCGTCCAGCTCGCCCTCATGACCGGCCACCCCGACAGCGCACCCATCCGAGAGGCCGTCGCCGATGCCGGGCGGCAGCTTGATGAGTTGTGCGCGGGCACCGTCGCAAAGCTGCGCCCGGACCTCGAACCGGACGGCGACATGACCGCCGAGTTGGTCACCGACCTGCGCGTCACCGTCGACGGGATCGCCCTGCGCTGCCTGGAGAATCCCGGGTACGCGGCCGACGCCGGCCCCCACGGCGCCGAAGCGACGCTCGCCCGTGCGCTCGATCGCGTCGCGGAGGCATAACCGCCCGCTGCTCGTCACACCAGCCCCAACATCCCGGGCGCGCGTTCATTTTGAAACACCGCGACGGCAAATCACCAGGAGTTTTGCGCCGCGGGCGTTTCAAATCGAACGCGATCGACGGACCTTGGGGCTGGTATGACGAAAGCGGGGCACCGGCCCAAAGCCAGTGCCCCGCTTCTCGCCCGCCAACGCGGGTTTGAGGCCGTCTACGCCTCGTCGACGGTCACGCCCTCGTTCTTGTCCGACTCATCCGCGCCATCATCGTCCGCGCCGCGGCCCGCATCGCTGCCGGCGCCGCGGTCACCACTCCGGTCGCCGCGGTCACCGTCCCGGCCGGCGCCATCCCGGCCGGCGCCAGCGCCATCCCGGTCGTCCGCGTCGTCCTCGGCGGCGTCATCATCGTCGAAGTCATCTTCGTCGTTGTCGTCGTAGTCATCGTCATCGCCGTACTCGTCGTCATCGTCGTCCCAGTCGTCGTCCTGGTACGTGGAGTACAGGGTCTCGGCGAAGCCGTCCTCGACGGGCGCGAGCTGGTCCTCCCACTCCTCGGCCTTGTCGGCGGCGAGCGACAGGACGTCGAGAAGCTTGTCGAAGTCCTTGAACGACCCCAGCGTCAGCACCTCATTGCGCAGGCTCGCGGCGTCGGCGTAGAGGTCGGCGAACATCTTGCGGCGGTCATCGTCGGTGAGAATCGTCTCGGTGTCCGAATCCCAGAACTCCGCGATCGCCTGGTCCACGATGTCGTCCAGGTTCTCGTCCTGGGCGATGAACCGCACGTGCGCCACCGGGTCGTTGTCGTTCGCGGTGACCAGCACCTGCAGCAGCGACGCCTCCCCCACCTCGGCGGTGACCAGCGTCGCCTCCTCTGCGTCCTGCTCGAATTCCAGGTCCGACACGCGGTCGTCCTCGCCGTCGAGAAGCACGCGCAGCAGATTGACCACCCGGTCGGTGGCCACGTGGTGCGCCACCGCATCCACGGCGTCCTCCACCGAGAACACCACGGACACCAGCACGGCCTCGAAATCGGCGTCGTCCGAATCGACGTCGGCCGCCGCGACGTAGACCTCCGCGGCCGGCAGATCGTCGTCGATGGTGACGAACTGGACCTCGAGATCCATGGTGATGGGCACGAACAGGGTGTCTCCGTTGACCCGGCTCTCGATGTCCTCGCGGTCCAGCGCCGCGGCAATCTGCTCGAAGAAGCTCATGAATGGGACCCTTCCCTCAATCGACGGAGGCCATCGCCCGCTCACCGGTCGCGGCCCGCACGCCATCGTAGCGATAACGGGCCGGTCACGCCCCGGGCTCGGCCCCGGTCACGCGCCCGCCCACAGGGCCCGCCGTTCGTCGGCCGACCGGCGCGGGCACGACACGCACAATCCGGCCTTCGGGCTGCGGTAGATCATGCAGCACGAGGTCCTCTCCAGGTGCGTGACGACGTCGAAATCCGCCATCTCCCCCTCCGCCGCCGCCTCCAGATCCGTCGGCGCCACGCCCTCCGGCCCGGCCCACGGCTCGACGTCGACGAACCTCGGCGCGGGCACCCGCCCGACCTCCGCCAGGCCCTCCACCAGCCACGTTCCCACCAGCGCCCCGGCCCACGGCTCCATCATCTCGTTGCCCGCGGCGACGGCGGCGCCGGCCAGCCCGTCGGCGGCGATCGCCCACAGCGGCGCCGGCCGCACGCCGAGCTCATCGCCGATCGCCTCCACCACCGGCTCCAGCATCTCCCCGACGGCGCGCCCGTACGCCCGCACGCCCTCGGCCGTCTCGGCATCCCCCGGTTCCAGCCCCGCGTCCGCCCCCAGGTCGGTGAAGCGGTCGGCGGCGTACCCCAGCCAGTAGTCGTCGCGGCGGAACACCGTCAGCCCGTCCCACCCCGGCCGCGGCGCGCGCCCCTGCACCACGATCGACGCCGCCGCCGGCCCCAGCCACGAATTGCACGTCGAGTACCACCACACCTGGATCTGGAACCGCGTGTCCCCCGGCAGCCCGCCGCGACCGGTCTCGTCGGCCTCCGGCATCGGGTACAGCTCCCGCGACGCGGCCACGCGCGCCCGCAGGAAATCGCCGTCGCACAGCAGCGCCCGCGCATCCCCGCCGCTCCACCAGCGCGCACCCTCGGGCGCCTCGACCTCGGCGCTCATCCGCGGGATCTCGGCGAACGTCCGCGCGTACTCCCGCGCGGGTTCGGGAATGCCGCCCACGTTCCCGGCGTTGCCGCTTTCGCTTGGCTCGCACCTGCTTGACGACGTCCCGGCCACCTCGACCAACCACCTTCCGCCACGATTCCGCCGCATTCCTATTCCGGCGTCCGCAACCCAGCGTAAAGACAACCCACGGCGGACGACGCGGCCACCGGCCGTCGCAAAGCGGAAACCGCAACCGGCCACCCCACCCCAACCACCATCAGGACAACCGCAACCCCGCACCCCGCGGCACCGCCCGACACAGTTGGGTAACGGCACTCACTGCGCCGTGCTCGCAGGCGCAAATTACGGATAGAATCAGGCTGATAACCGACGATCAGGGAGGACCCCACATGTTCGGATTCTTTGGCAAGGACGACAAGTCCGGCGGGAAGACCACCGGCGGCGACCAGGCCGGCGGCCCCATCGGCGTCGACAGCGCCCCGCGCGACGGCGGGTTCCTCACCGATGCCGTCGGCTCGGACCCGAAGAAGCTGCAGGACGAATCCGGCGTCGCCGGGCGGATGCTCATCAAGTCCCTGGACACCGCCATGGGCTGGCAGACCTCCGCGATCTCCGGCTACGTCCGCCAGCTCCACGCCCGCAAGCCCGACGAAACCCCGGCGGAGATCCAGAAGCGCATCGACGACCACTTCCTCGCCCTGGTCACCGGGTCGGGCGGCGCGGCCGGCGGCGCGGCGGTCATCCCGGGCGTGGGCTTCGTCACCGGCCTGGGCGCCGTGGCGCTGGAATCCGTCGTCTTCCTGGAGATCGCCGCCTGGTACACCCTGGCGTCGGCCTCCCTGCGCGGCATCGACATCGAGGCCGAGGAACGTCGCCGCAGCCTCGTGCTGGTCACCCTCATGGGCTCCGCCGGCACCGCGCTGGTCGCCGCCGCGATGGGCGACGAGCCGCTGCGCAAGCAGGCCCCCGAGAAGGACCCGGCGGCGTCCCTGATCGCGCGCCTGGGCATCCCGCAGCTCGGCGGCCTGAACAAGATGCTCATCAAGCAGGCGCAGAAGCGCATCGCCAAGTCGGCGCGGCTGGCGATCATCGGCAAGCTCATGCCCATGGGCATCGGCGCGGTCGTCGGCGCCGGCGCGAACCGGAAGATCGGCAAGACGCTGCAGGAACGCGCCCGCATGGCGCTCGGACCGATCCCGGCGACGTGGCCGGACGCCTTCGAGCTTTCCGAAGACGACGTCAAGAAGGCCGGCTTTTCCCTGCCCAAGATCCCGCTGTCCATCGGCGCCATCGGCGGCAAGGACGACCACACCGGCGAAGACGACCGCACCCCCGGCGCGAAGGATCCCGAGGCCTAGATGACCGACTCCGCCGCCACGTCCCCGAGACGCCCGGCGCGCGCCATCTGGCGCTCCTGCCTCCGGCACCCGGGGCCGCTGGCGGCGGTGATCGCCGCGACGGTGGCGCTGACCGTCCTGGAGACCATCGCGCCGCTGCTGACCCGCGACGCCATCGACGTCGCGACGGGCCAGGGCGATGGCGGCGCGTCGGCGCGCGTCCTGTCCGGCCTGGCTCCGCTGACCGCGGTCATCGCGGTGTTCCTCGCCGTCGCCGCCGCGCGTTTCGTCGCGCAGATGGCCCGGCGCTTCACCGCGGGCCTGCTCTCCCTCGACGTGCAGCATGACCTGCGCGTACGGCTGCTGACGTCCCTCCAGGCCCTCGACGGCCCGGCGCAGGATCGCGTGCGCACGGGGCAGGTCGTCTCGCGGTCGATCTCGGATCTGCAGGGCATCCAGGGGATGCTCGCGATGCTGCCGCTGACGCTGGGGTCGGTGTTCAAGATCTTCCTCACCGTCGGCGTGATGCTCATGCTGTCGCTGCCGCTGACGTTCGTCGGTCTGGCGGTGATCCCGGCGGTCGTCGCCGTGGCGCTGAAATCCCGCTCGGCGCTGTACGCCGCGACGTGGACGGCGCAGCAGAAGGCGGCGGACGTGGCCACGCACGTGGAGGAGACGGTCACGGGCGTGCGCGTGGTCAAGGCCTTCGCTCAGTCGGCCCGCGAGGTCGAGGAGCTCGATTCTCTCTCCCGCGCCCTGTACGCGCTGCGCATGCGGTCGGCGAAGCTGAACGCGCGGTTCCAGCCGGTTCTGCAGGCGCTGCCGCAGGTGTCGCTGGTGGCCAACATCGCCGTGGGCGGTTGGCTGGCGCTGCGCGGCACCATCACGGTGGGCACGTTCGTCGCGTTCGCCTCCTACCTGGCCACGCTGACGGCGCTGTCGCGCATGGTGTCCACGATGCTCATCTCGCTGCAGCTGACGGCGGCGAGCATCGACCGCGTCGGCGAGGTCATCGAATCCGCGCCCGACCACCCCGACCCGGCCGACCCCGTCCCCGTCCCGGAAGGGCCGGTGGGCCTGCGGCTGCGCGGGGTGACGCATTCGCGCGGCGGCAGGACCTTGCTTGACGACGTCACCGTCGACCTCCCCGCCGGATCGACCCTGGCGCTGGTGGGCCCGCCCGGCGCGGGGAAGACGATCCTCACCGAGCTGCTGGGGCGCTTCTACGTCGCCGATTCGGGTTCGATCGAGATCGTCGGCCGGGGCGCGGGGCACGGTGCCGGGGCCGATTACGCCGCCGACATCGCCGATGCCGCCGCCGATGACGTGCGCCGCGCGATCACGGTGGTGCCCGACGAGCCCTTCCTCAAGACGGGCACACTTCGCGAGAACATCGCCATGGCCGACCCCGACGCCACGGACGCGGAAATCGACGCCGCGGCGGCCCACGCGCAGGTCACCTTCGTCGACAAGCTGCCCGACGGCTGGGACACCGCCATCGGCGAACGCGGCCACAACCTCTCCGGAGGCCAGCGGCAGCGCGTCGCACTGGCGCGGGCGCTGCTGGCGCGGCCGCGGATCCTGGTCCTCGACGATGCGACGTCGGCCATCGACGCCGGCACCGAGGCCCTCATCTTCGATGCGCTGCGCACGCACTACGGCGACATCACCACGGTCATCGTCGCCCACCGCTCCTCCACGCTGGAGCTGGCGGACCACATCCTCGTCCTCGACGGCGGCCGCGTCACCGGCTACGGCACCCGCGATGAACTCGTCGCCGGCCACCCCGGCTTCGCCGACCTGATGGACCTCTCCGACGCCGACCGGGCCCGCGCCCGCGCCGCCCTCGCCGCATCCCGGGATTCGGGCGCGGCTCCCCTGGTCATCGACGAACCCGACTGCGCCGGGCCCGACCGCGAACTGCTGTGGCCGGGGTCAAGCGGAACGGCCGGCGCTTCCGGGACTTCCGCCGACGCATCATCGGGCTCATCCACCGGCACTTCCTCCGGCCGCTCCGACGGGCGCACCGTCCAGGGCCCCGGCGGCATCGGCGGGCCCGGTTCGAGTGCCGGCGGTGGCCCCGGCCGCGGCGGAATGGGCGGCGGCATGGGCGCTGCGATGATGAACGCCCCCGCCACCGACGACCTCCTCGACCGCATCAACGCCCTGCCCCCGGCCACCGAACAACCGCGCATCCCGGCATCCGCCCTCGACGATTCCCGCCGCTTCAGCCTGATTTCGCTGCTGTCGAATGCGCGGCTGCTCATCCTGGCCGTGATCGCCATGCTGCTGGTGTCCACGGCGGCGGACCTCGCCTTCCCCATGCTGGTGCGGTGGGCCATCGACGACGGCGTCTCCGCGGGCGATGCGTCGGCGCTCTGGCGGGCCGCGGCGGCCGGGCTCGGCGTCGTCGCGCTCGGGTTCATGGCGGTGGCGGCGACCACGGTACTCACCTCGCGCACCGGCGAGCGCCTGCTCTACGCCCTGCGCGTCCGGTCTTTCCGCCACCTGCATTCGCTGGGGCTGGACTACTTCGAGCGGCAGCGGTCGGGGCGGATCATGACGCGCATGACCACCGACATCGACGCCCTGTCCTCTTTCCTGCAGACGGGCGTCGCCCAGGGCATCATCGCCCTCTTCACGCTGATGGGCGTCTCGGGCATGTTGCTGGCCACGAACCTGTCGCTGGCCGGGGTGGCGCTGCTGGCGCTGCCGGTCGTCGCGGTGGCGACCGTGGTGTTCCGCTCCATTTCGTCGAAGCTCTACGCCGCCGCCCGCGAGCAGGTCTCCACGGTCAACGCGGATTTCCAGGAGGCGATCGGCGGCCTGCGGGCCAGCCAGATGCACCACCGCGTCGCCGATGTCGAGGAGTCCTTCACCCGCGCCTCCGACCGCTACCGCCGTCTGCGCATCCGCGCCCAGGCCGCGGTGAGCACCTTCTTCCCCGGCATCAACTTCATCGCCGAGCTGACCACCGCCGCCGTCCTCTTCGTCGGCGCCACCCAGGTCACCGAGGGCGCGACCACCGCGGGCGTGCTCATCGCCTTCACCCTTTATCTGGGCATGCTCTTCGGCCCGATCCAGCAGCTGTCCCAGGTTTTCGACGGCTACCAGCAGGCCCGCGTCGGACTGACCCGCATCTCGGATCTGCTGGCCACCGAAGCCGTCGTCGCCGACGAGGGCACGCGCCCCGGGGCGGGCCGGGCCGCGCGCGGCGACATTTCGCTTGACGACGTCTCGTTCCGTTACTCCGCCGTCGAACCCGACGGCAACCCCGTCATCCTCGACGGGCTCGACCTCGACATCCCCGAGGGGCAGACCATTGCCGTGGTGGGGCCGACGGGCGCGGGGAAGTCGACCGTCGTCAAGCTCCTGGCCCGCTTCCACGACCCGGTGTCCGGCGCGGTGCGGGCCTCCGGCACCGACATCCGCGAATTCCCCCTCGAGGAATGGCGCGGAGCCCTCGGCTACGTGCCCCAGGAGCCCCACCTGTTCAACGGAACCATCGCGTCGAACATCGCCTACGGACGGCCCGACGCCGACGAGGACGCCATCACCGACGCCGCCCGCCGCGTCGGCGCGCTCGGCGCCATCGCCGCCATCCCCGGCGGCTTCACCCACCCCGTCGGCGAACGCGGGCGCGGGCTGTCGTCGGGCCAGCGTCAGCTCATCGCGCTCGCCCGCGCCGAGATGATCGACCCCGCCCTGCTGCTCCTCGACGAAGCCACCGCCACCCTCGACCCCGCCACCGAAGCGACCATCCTCGCCGCCGCCGACCGCGCCACCGAGCGGCGGACCTCGGTCATCGTCGCCCACCGCCTGGCCACCGCCGCCCGCGCCGACAGAATTTTGGTCCTCGAAAATGGACGTATCATCGAAGACGGCCCGCACACCGTTCTCCTGGAAAAGGGCGGCGCCTACGCGCGGTTGTGGGACACGTACCATAAAGGCACGGCGGACGTGGAGGAACCGGGCAACACCCGTTATCCTTGATTGACCCCAAAAACTCCGCGGTATCCGCGTAAATGCAATCAACATGAAATGAGGCGAGTACCTGCCGTGAGCAGCGACATGAGCTTCGGCCAGAACGAGTGGCTGGTCGACGAGATGTTCCAGCAGTTCAAGAAGGATCCCGAGTCCGTCGACCAGGAATGGCGGGATTACTTCACCAAGAACGCCTCCGGTACGGACCTGTCGGCCGCCAGCCGCATCGGCTCCGCCGCCCCGCGCAACGCGGCCCGCGACGCCGCGCCGATGGCCAAGCGCGCCGCCGCGACCGAGGCCGAGGTCAAGGAGACGGGCCGCCGCCCGTCGAAGGGCCCCGAGCCGACCCGCACCCCGCAGAAGGCCGCGCCCATCAAGGCGAAGAAGTCCCCCATGGACATCGCCGCCGACGCCGAAGCCCCCGAGGCCGGCAAGACCGCCCTGCGCGGCATCGGCAAGGCCATCGCCAAGAACATGGACATCTCGCTGGAGATCCCGACCGCCACCTCGGTCCGCGACATGCCGGCCCGCCTCATGTTCGAGAACCGCACCCTGGTCAACGACCAGCTCAAGCGCACCCGCGGCGGCAAGATCTCGTTCACGCACATCATCGGCTACGCGATGATCAAGGCCGTCATGGCCCACCCGGACATGAACAACTCCTACGACGTGATCGACGGCAAGCCGACCCTCGTCGTCCCGGAGCACATCAACCTGGGCCTGGCCATCGACATGCAGAACAAGGACGGCTCCCGCGCCCTCGTCGTGGCCGCCATCCGCGAATGCGAGACGCTGTCGTTCAAGCAGTTCGTCGACGCGTACGAGGACATCGTCGTCCGCGCCCGCAACGGCAAGCTGACCGGCAAGGACTTCTCGGGCGTCACCATCTCGCTGACCAACCCGGGCGGCATCGGCACCCGCCACTCGGTGCCCCGCCTGACCAAGGGCCAGGGCGCCATCATCGGCGTCGGCTCCATGGATTACCCCGCCGAATTCGCCGGCGCGTCGGCCGACCGCCTCGCCGAGCTGGGCGTCGGCAAGCTGGTGACCATCACCTCCACTTACGACCACCGCATCATCCAGGGCGCCGAGTCCGGCGAGTTCCTGCGCACCATGTCGCAGCTGCTGGTCGACGACAAGTTCTGGGACCAGATCTTCGATGACATGGGCGTGCCCTACACCCCGGTTCGCTGGGCGCAGGACATCCCGAACGTGGGCGTCGACAAGAACACCCGCGTCATGCGCCTCATCGAGGCCTACCGCCAGCGCGGCCACCTGCTCGCGGACATCGACCCGCTGCACTTCGACCACCCGAACATCATCACGCCCGACCACCGCGACCTGGACATCGCCACCCACGGCCTGTCGCTGTGGGACTACGACCGCACGTTCAACGTCGGCGGCTTCGGCGGCAAGGAGCGCATGACGCTGCGCGAGGTGCTCATCCGCCTGCGCAACGCCTACTGCCTGAAGGTCGGCTCCGAATACAGCCACATCCTCGACGCCGACGAGCGCGAGTGGCTGCAGGACCGCATCGAAGGCGGCCAGCCCCGCCCGACCCACGCCGAGCAGAAGTACATCCTGCAGAAGCTCAACGCCGCCGAGGCCTTCGAGAACTTCCTGCAGACCAAGTACATCGGCCAGAAGCGCTTCTCCCTCGAGGGCGCCGAATCGCTGATCCCGCTCATGGACGCCGCCATCGACACCGCGGCCGGCCAGGGCCTGGACGAGGTCGTCATCGGCATGCCCCACCGCGGGCGCCTCAACGTGCTGGCGAACATCGTCGGCAAGCCCCTGTCGCAGATTTTCACCGAGTTCGAGGGCAACATGGACCCGGCGCAGGCCGGCGGCTCCGGCGACGTGAAGTACCACCTGGGCACCCAGGGACGCCACATCCAGATGTTCGGCGACGGCGAGATCGACGTCACCCTGACCGCAAACCCGTCGCACCTCGAGGCCGTCAACCCGGTCGTCGTCGGCCTGGCCCGCGCCAAGCAGGACATCATCGACCGCGGCGAAGAGGGCTACACCGTCATGCCGATGCTGCTGCACGGCGACGCCGCGTTCGCGGGCCTGGGCATCGTCCAGGAGACCCTGAACCTGATGGCGCTGCGCGGCTACAAGGTCGGCGGCACCGTCCACATCGTGGTGAACAACCAAATCGGCTTCACCACCTCCCCCGACTCCTCCCGCTCGTCGTACTACGCCACCGACCTGGCCAAGGCCTACGGCTGCCCGGTCTTCCACGTCAACGGCGACGACCCCGAAGCCGTCGTGTGGGTCGGCCAGCTGGCCGTCGAGTACCGCAACCGCTACGGCAAGGACGTCGTCATCGACCTCGTCTGCTACCGCAAGCGCGGCCACAACGAGGCCGACGACCCGTCGATGACCCAGCCGGCCATGTACGAGGTCATCGACGCCAAGGAAGGCGTCCGCGCCGCGTACACCGAGGACCTCATCGGCCGCGGCGACCTGTCCGAGGAAGAGGCCGAGGCCGCCCGCCGCGACTTCCACGACCAGATGGAGGCCGTGTTCAACGAGGTCCGCTCCGCCGAGGCTTCCGGCCCGGGCGAGCAGACCGGCATCACCGGCTCGCAGCCGCTGCCGCACGGCCTGGACACGAGCATCGACAAGATCGAGCTGCAGTCCATCGGCAACTCCCACGTGGAGCTGCCCGAGGGCTTCGAGATCCACCCGCGCGTCGCGCCCGTCGCCAAGAAGCGCGCCCAGGCCGCCAAGGAAGGCGGCATCGACTGGGGCTTCGCCGAGCTGCTGGCCTTCGGTTCGCTGGCCGGCGAGGGCCGCACCGTCCGACTGGCGGGCGAGGACGTCCGCCGCGGCACCTTCACCCAGCGCCACGCGGTGCTCGTCGACCCGAAGACCGGCGCCGAGTACAACCCCGTCGACTCCTACGCCGAGGCGCAGGGCAACGGCGGCCGCTTCATGGTGTACAACTCGGCGCTGACCGAGTACGCCGCCATGGGCTACGAGTACGGCTACACCCTGGGCAACCCGGACGCGGTCGTCGCGTGGGAGGCGCAGTTCGGCGACTTCGCCAACGGCGCGCAGACCATCATCGACCAGTACATCTCGTCCGGCGAGGCGAAGTGGGGCCAGACCTCCAAGCTGATCCTGCTGCTGCCCCACGGTTACGAGGGCCAGGGCCCGGACCACTCCTCCGCCCGCATCGAGCGTTTCCTGCAGCTCGCCGCGGAGGGGTCGTACACCGTCGCCCAGCCGTCGGACCCGGCGAACTACTTCCACCTGCTGCGCCGCCACGCGCTGTCGGACCTGCACCGCCCGCTGATCGTCTTCACCCCGAAGTCGATGCTGCGCAACAAGGCCGCGGTGTCGCCGGTGGAGGCGTTCACCGAGCAGACGAAGTTCAAGTCCGTCATCGACGACCAGTACTTCGAGTCCGGCGAGGGCGACAAGGAGAAGGTCAAGAAGATCCTGCTCGTGTCGGGCAAGCTGTACTGGGAGCTGGAGAAGAAGCGCCAGAAGGACAAGCGCGACGACGTCGCCATCGTCCGCCTGGAGATGCTGCACCCGATCCCGTTCAACCGCCTGCGCGATGCGTTCGAGAATTACCCGAACGCCGACGAGGTCCGCTTCGTCCAGGACGAGCCGGCGAACCAGGGTCCGTGGCCGTTCCTGGCGCTGGGTCTGCCGGAGGCGCTGCCGGACATGCCGAAGCTCACCCGCGTTTCCCGTCGCGCCCAGTCGTCGACGGCGACCGGCGTGGCCAAGGTGCACGCCATGGAGCAGAAGGCCCTGCTGGACGAGGCCTTCGAGTAGGCCGCGGGCGTCCGGGGCCCGACCAGGCTCCCGGGCACGTTCCGGGCCCCGCTCCCGGTGGTGCCGGCAAGTTCCCGGGCACCACGGTTGACTTAGGCCCCGGGGTTGGCCCCCGCTCCGACTTTCGAGTCGGCGCGGGGGCCTTCCGCATGTCCGGCTGCTTTACGACGTCGTGTTCCCCCGCCTCCCCCTCCGCCCCGCACCCCACCGTTCCTCCCGCCCCACCGCAGATGCGCCAGTTCCGTGCAGATACACCTGTTGCAACGGGCGCACCTGCCTGTAACTGGCGCATCTGGGGAAGGTGGGCGGGGCGCGGCAGATCAGTGGGCCACGGTGTGGGGGGCGGGCGCGGAGTTGGCAGGGACCGGCCTCGGAATTCGCGCAACGAACCAACTGGGCGGCTGTTGGTCTGGTGGAGGCGCGGCCAGCGGGGCAGGCTCCGGCGGCCTTCCGCATGTCCGGCTGCTTCACGACGCCGTGTCCCGCCGCACCCCACCACACCTCCCACCCCGCCCGCAGAAGCGCCAGTTCCGTGCAGATACACCTGTTGCAACGGGCGCACCTGCCTGCAACTGGCGCATCTGGGAAAGGTGGGCGGGGCGCGGCGGGATCAGACGCCGGCGGCGCCCCGGGTGCACTGCCCGGCGGGCAGGAACTCCACCCGAACATCGCTCGCCCGGGGCACATGGGCGCGGACCGATGCGATGATGTCCGCGCGCATGGCGGTGGCGGCGGCCATCGGCATCTCGGGGTCCACGGCCACGCTGACGTCCACCAACAGCCGATGCCCCGACCAGCGCAGCCTCGGCGGATGGGCGATCCGCGCGGCATCGACGTGGTCGGCGATGGCGTGGACGGTGGCGTCGTAAAGCGAAGGATCCACGCCATCGAGCAGCCGGCCGCCGATGTCGCGCGCGGTGCCCACCAGCAGGACGGCGATCATGGCGGTGATCAGGAGGCCGACGATGGGGTCCGCGAGCGGGAAGCCCGCGAGCACGCCGACCGCGCCGACGACGACCGCCAGCGACGTCAGCCCATCCGTGCGGGCGTGGACGCCATCGGCGACGAGCGCCGCCGACCCGATGCGGCGGCCGATGCGGATGCGGTACGCCGCGACGACCTCATTGCCGATCGCGCCGACGATGCCCGCGGCGAGCACCCACCCGACGTGGTCGATCGGCTGCGGATCGATCAGCCGCCGCACCGACGTCACCCCCGCCACGACCACCGACACAGCGATGACCAGCACCACGAACAGCCCCGCGAGGTCCTCGGCCCGGCCGTAGCCGAAGGAGAACCGCTTGGTGGGCAGACGCTTGCCGACGATGAACGCCAACCACAGCGGCAACGACGTCGAGGCGTCGGCGACGTTGTGGATCGTGTCCGCCAGCAGCGCGACGGAACCCGAGAACGCGAAGATGATCATCTGCAGCGCCGCCGTCACGCCGAGGCCGATCAGACCGATCTTCGTCGCGCGAATGCCGGCTTCGGAGGCCTCGAGGGCGTCGTCGATGCGGTCGCCCACGTCGTGGCTGTGCGGAACGAAGAAGTGCTTCAGCGCATGCAGGACGCCGCCGTGGGAATGGTCGTGGTCGTGCGGGTGGGAGTGACCGTGCTCGTGCGAGTGGGAATGGCCGTGCTCGTGGGAATGGTCGCGATCGTGGTCATGTCCATGGCCGCGACCATGCGAGCGCCGCCCCGCATCTCCCATTCCCTGCATACCTGCATTCATGCGCATATTGTGGACCAAAAGAAGCCCGCCCGGCAACCCCGAAGGGCGCCGGGCGGGAAAGTCCGCGAAATCAGCGCAAACCGCGCCCCGCTACCGCCACCTGCGCGGCGGGTGCGGATCCCCCTCGATCGCATGCTCGGCCTGGTAGATCGCCTGCACGACCAGCGTCGCGGCGTGCTCGTCGACGAGCGAGTAGAACACCCGCGTCCCCTCCTGCCGCGCGTGCACCATCCGCGCCATCCGCAGCTTCGCCAGGTGCTGCGACACGCTCGTCGGCGTCTTGCCCACGCGCACGGCCAGCTCGCCGACGGGCAGCTCGGAGTCGCGCAGCGCGAGGATGATCTTCACGCGCGTCATGTCCGCCAGCATCGAGAACACCTCGACCGCCACGTCGATGTACGGCGAGTCCGGCTCCAGCGACGTCGCGTGCCCCGACTCCTCGCAATATGCGGGATCGTCCTTGACGACGTCTTCAGCCGGCTCGTCGACTGCACGCGGGTAGCTGTTCATGCCGACACATTAACACAGGCGAACATCAATCCGAGCAGCACTTATCATGTTCACCTTCGCATCTGCGCAGGTTCCCCGATGACGGCTCCAACCTGCGCCTATCCCGTCGTGAACCTCGACGTGTCCAGCCATTCGGCGGCGACGGCATTCGGCTCCCGGCCCTCGCGGACGCGCCGCGTGAGGTCCTCGAGCTCCTTCGTCGACAGCGACCCCGCCACCCGGTTGAGCACGTTGACGCGGTCGGCCCGCGTCATCGCCGGCTTCAGATAGAACGGCACGATGTGCTGCGGCAGCACGGCGCCGGGATCCTCGTCGGCGGCGGCCTCGAGCTGGGCCCGCTCCCCCTCGGTCAACCCATCCTCGCGGCCGCAGCCCTGCGCGTTCGACGGGTCGGTGGCCATGATCTCGCCGGGCAGCGCCGCCGACATCGCCCCGTACACGCGGTCGCGCCACTCGGCGGACATGGCCTTGCCGGGGTCGTCGTCGGCGATGTACTCCTTCGCCAGTTCGCGGGCGGTGGCCGGGTCGATCAGGCCGAGCAGCTCGCCGGTGCAGCCGAACGACAGCGTCACCGTGCCCGACTGCACCGCCTGCATGCGCTCGTCCGACGGCACCTCGACGACTCCCGACGACCCGCGGCCGCGCCGTTCCAGCGCGCCGACGTACACCTCGGCCATCACGGCCTGCTGCGCGATCCGCGCGTCCGCGCCGACCGATACGGGTTCACGCTGCGTCGACGGCGTCGGCAACGCCGGGTCCTGCGACGCGCAGGCCGTCAGCGCCAGCGTCCCCGCCAGCGCGCCGGCGATCACGGGGACGCGCCTGCTTGACGACGCCCGCCTCCCGCCGGTTCGGCGGGCATCCCGCATACGACGTAAGCTTTTTCCGATGCGCCCGACCACCGCGTTCGCAGCGAGGGCGGCGCGGGGAGCCCCGGGGACGACGCCGTCGCCGCCCGAAGCACCCCCCGCGGCACCCTCCGCAGCGTCGTTCCTGGACACCATCCGTCGCTCCTGATCCATCGGGCCGGCCCCGGCCGCGCCACCGCGCACGCCAACTCGCATAACGTCGCCAGACTACCCCCGAAGGAGGCTCCCGTGCCCTCGTCCCCCCGACAGCTCCCGCGGACGAATCGTCGCAAAGCCTTCCGGCCCACCTCGGACGCGATGCGGGACTGCGGGGTCTACGTCGACGGCCACCGCCTGCCCGGCGAATACGACCACCGCAGCGCGCTGGAGGAGGTCCGCAACCGCGGCGAGGGTTTCGTGTGGCTGTCTCTGTCGCGCCCCGACGAGGTCCAGATGGACGCCATCGCGGAGGAATACGGGCTCCACGAGCTGACCGTCGAAGACGCCCTGACGCCGCGCCAGCGCCCGAAGGTCGAGATCCACGACGACCACATGGTGTTCGTCCTGCGCTCCGTCCACTACAGCCCGGAGGGCACGGCGGAGGACGAGAACGAGAAGATCAGCACCGGCCAGCTGCTGATGGTGCTGGGGCGCAACTACATCATCACCATCCGCATGGGCATGAACCGCGAGAAGCTGAGCATCCTCGGCGAGCGGGTGTCCAAGGATCCCGAGATGATCCAGCCCGGCCCCGCCGGCGTGCTGTGGGCGATCACCGACCTCCTGGTCGACGACTACCTGCGCACCATCCAGCAGCTGGAGGATCTGGTCGAGGACATGGAGGACGAGGTCTTCGAACCGGGGTACATCACGGAAATCGAGGACATCTACATTCTCAAGCGCGAGATTCTGGAGATGCGCCACGCCATCGACCCGCTGACCACGGCGCTGCGCACGCTGATGGGCATGCGCGGCCAGCTGATGCCGAAGGCCGTGCGCCGCTACCTCTCCGACGTCCTGGACCACCAGCTCGTCGCCGCCGACATGGCGCAGGGTTTCGACGAGCGGCTGTCCGCCCTGATCGACGCCGCGGCCGTGAAGATCCAGCTGCAGCAGAACACCGACATGCGCACCATCTCCGCCTACGCCGCCATCCTGGCGGTGCCCACGGCGCTGGCCGGCATCTACGGCATGAACTTCGACAACATGCCCGAGCTGCACTGGAAGTACGGGTACTTCGCGGTGCTGGCCATCATGGGCGCCGTGGTGGCGTTCCTGGTGTGGCTGCTGCGCCGCAACAAGTGGCTGTGACCGCCGTGACCCGCTACCTCAGGCGGCGCTGCGCCAGCAGGTCGCGGGCCTTTTCGGCGTTGCGGGGGTTGCACAGTACGTCGTAGCGCCGGGCGACGATCTCCGTGGTCGACGCGAAATCGCGCTTGCCGTTCTGCATGGCGTACGGCACGGCGGCGAGGATGACGCCGAAGACCGCGCCGACGACGACGCCGGTGATCAGCGGGCTGATCCAATTGTCCTGGAACAGGCCGAGCAGCAGGCCGAAGAACAGGCCCATCCACACGCCGTACAGCGCACCGCCGCCGAGCACCTTGCCCCACGTCAGGCGGCCCACCACGCGCTCGACCTGCATCAGGTCGACGCCGACGATGGTCAGGTCGGACACCGGGAATTCGTCGCGGTCGGACAGCTCGTCGACGGCGGCCTGGGCCTCGGCGTACGTGGTGAA
Organism: Corynebacterium hansenii; assembly: GCF_030408795.1. Classification (NCBI taxonomy): domain Bacteria; kingdom Bacillati; phylum Actinomycetota; class Actinomycetes; order Mycobacteriales; family Corynebacteriaceae; genus Corynebacterium; species Corynebacterium hansenii. Next base: position 990,437 of record NZ_CP047211.1, on the reverse strand, counting down.
CGTCCCGATCGGCCACCCCTCCGGCGGCGTCGCGGTGGGTTTACCGTAGGTGCGTCCCTCGGCCATGGCGGTGCTGCTCCTCTGTGATCGTCCGGCGGTCGGTTCCCGCCCATTCTCCCCGTTCAACGGCGCCGGCGCCCCTTTTGTTCCAGTCGGGCGGACGGCGGGCCGCGTGGGCGTCGTCAAGCGGGAGGGGTGATCCGGAGGGGCGGTTATCCTGGGGACCATGACTTCCATCGACCGCGTGTACGCGGGCCGTCTGTCGGGGATGATCGTGCGCAACCCGGATGGCGACGCCATCGGCCGGGCCCGCGACGTGGTCGTGCGGCTGCGGCCCTCCGGTGCGCCGTCGCAGGCGTTGGGGCTGGTTCTGCAGCTGACCGACAAGCGGCGGGTGTTCGTGCCCATGGGGCGCATCACCGCGATCGAGCCGAACGAGATCCTGCTCAACTCCGGGCTCGTGTCGCTGCGCCAGTTCAAGGTGCGGCCCGGCGAATCGACCGTGCTCGGCGACCTGGTCGGCGCGAAAGTGCAGATCGACGACCCCGACCTTGAACACCTCCACGGCGTGCCGCAGGAGCTGACGGACGTGGAGATGGAGCGGTCGCGCACGCGGGACTGGGTGCTCACGCGCGTGGCGGTGCTGGGGCCGAAACGGGGCCTGCGCGGGCGTCGCGACGTCGCGGTCGCGCCGTGGAACCACGTGCACGGTCTCGGCGCCGGTGCCGAACCCAGCGACCACGACGCCGAGCTGATCGCGGAATTCCACGAGATGCGGCCCGCCGACATCGCCGCGGCCATGGCCGAAATGGCCGCCGACCGCCGGCGCCGCATCGCCGAGGCCCTCGACGATGAACTGCTGGCCGACATCATCCAGGAGCTTCCCGACGACGACCAGACGGAAGTCCTGGAGGACCTGACCATCGAGCGCGCCGCGGACATCCTCGAGGAGATGGACCCCGACGATGCCGCCGACCTGCTCGGCGAGCTCGACGAGAACCGCGCCGACGTGCTGCTGGAACTGATGGATCCCGAGGAATCGCAGGCTCTGCGCCGTCTGATGGTCTTCGAGCCCGACACCGTCGGCGGCCTGATGACCTCCGACCCCCTGATCCTGCAGCCGACGACGACCGTGGCGGAGGCGCTGGCGCGGGCCCGCGACCCGGAGCTGCCGACGTCGCTGGCGTCGATGGTGTTCGTGGTGCGCCCACCGACGGCCACCCCCACCGGCCGCTACCTCGGCTGCGTGCACCTGCAGAAACTGCTGCGCGAACCGCCGTCGACCCAGATCGGCGGCATCCTCGATCCCGACCTGCCGCCGCTGTACGCGGAGGACGACGACGAAACGGCGGCGCGGTACTTCGCCACGTACAACCTCGTGTGCGGTCCCGTCATCGACGACGAAGGGCACCTGCTCGGCGCCCTCAGCGTCGACGACCTGCTCGACCACATGCTGCCCGAGGACTGGCGCGAGGACGGCATCCGCCCGGACGAGAATTCCGGGGCGGGGGCGGCGGCGTCGCAAAGCAGCGGCGCTGGGACGACCAGCGCCGGGGCAACCGGGGCCGCGACGACGGCCACCGCGAAGAAGGAGGCGTAACCCATGGCGAAGGACAACCACCACGGCGGCGTGAACCTGTCCAAGGAACGCCTGGTCCTGGACACGCCCGTCGTCGACCGGCGGAAGAAATACGTCGACTTCGACGGCGACCGCGTCGGCGAAGTCGCCGAGAGCGTCGCGCGGTTCCTGGGCACCGGCAAGTACCTGGCGTTCCAGACGATCATCGTCATCGCGTGGATCGCCCTCAACATCGGCGGCATGTGGTGGAACTGGGACCCCTACCCGTTCATCCTGCTCAACCTGGCGTTTTCCACGCAGGCCGCGTACGCCGCGCCGCTGATCCTGCTGGCCCAGAACCGGCAGGAGGACCGTGACCGAGCGTCCATCGCCGAAGACCGCCGCCGCGCCGCCGAAACGAAGGCCGACACCGAATTCCTCGCCCGCGAAATCGCCGGCGTCCGCGCCGTCGTCGGCGAAGCCGTCACCCGCGACTACCTCCGCCGCGAACTCGACGACCTCACGGGCGTCCTCGAACGCATCGAGGCCCGCCTGTACGAGGAGGACCGCCACCCCGGCGGGCACCCGGATGATCGGCACCCCGGCTCCCCCGACGACCACCGCGACCGATAGGATCCCACCCGATGTCCACGATTACTGAAGCCCAGGTCCGCACCGCCCTGTCCACGGTCGAGGATCCCGAGGTCCGTCGCCCGATCACCGAGATCGGCATGGTCAAGTCCATCGCCATTTCGGAGTCGAACGACGTCGCCGTCGAGGTGTACCTCACCATCGCCGCGTGCCCGATGAAGAACACCATCGTCGAGCGCACCGAGGATGCCGTCAAGGGCATCGAGGGCGTCGGCGCCGTCACCGTCACCACCGACGTGATGAACGACGAACAGCGCCGTGAATTCCGCAACGCCGTCCGCGGCTCGTCCGCCGAGCCGGTGATCCCCTTCGCCCAGCCGGAATCCCGCACCCGCGTGTACGCGGTGGCGTCGGGCAAGGGCGGCGTCGGCAAGTCGTCGGTGACGGTGAACCTCGCCGCCGCGCTGGCCGCCAAGGGTCTGGCCGTCGGCGTGCTCGACGCCGACGTCTACGGCCACTCCGTGCCCCACATGATGGGCTCCGAGGACAAGCCGCACCAAGTCGACGACATGATCATGCCGCCGCAGGCGCACGGCGTGTCGCTGATCTCGATCGGCCACTTCGTCGACGACAACGCCCCCGTCGTGTGGCGCGGCCCGATGCTGCACCGCGCGATCCAGCAGTTCCTCGCCGACGTCTTCTGGGGCGACCTGGACGTGCTGCTGTTCGACCTGCCCCCGGGGACCGGCGACATCGCCATCTCGGTCGCGCAGCTGGTGCCCAACGCCGAACTGCTGATCGTGACCACCCCGCAGATGGCGGCGGCCGAGGTCGCCGAGCGCGCCGGCACCATCTCGCTGCAGACGCGCCAGCGCATCGCCGGCGTCATCGAGAACATGAGCTGGATGGAAATGCCCGACGGCTCGAAGATGGAGGTCTTCGGCTCGGGCGGCGGCGAGACCGTCGCCAAGCGCCTGACGCAGCTGACCGGCGCGCAGGTGCCGCTGCTGGGCCAGGTGCCGCTGGACACCCGCCTGCGCGAGGGCGGCGACGAGGGCACCCCGATCGTGCTGTCCGAGCCGGAGTCCGGCGCGGGCAAGGCGCTCAATGACATCGCCGGCAAGCTGTTCACGCGCCGCGAGTCGCTGGCCGGCAAGTCGCTGGGCCTGGGCGTCACGCCGAAGTAGGCGGGCTTCACCGGCCGGGCATGGCTCCCGGCCGGGCCTCCCGCCGGGCTTCACCAGCCGCACCTCACCGGCCGCACCTCACGAACTGCCAACCCACCCCGAATGTGCACGACCCACCCACTGCGACGGGTCATTTCGCCCAGTCGGGGTGGGTTGGCCGTTTCGGGCTGCGCAGGCCCTACTCCGCAGAGCCTCAATTGCGTAATCTGAACGCCATGTTCAGTCCCCGCGACCTCCCGCTCCCCCTCGTCGGCGCCCCGATGGCCGGCGGCCCGTCGACGCCCGAACTCGTCGCCGAGGTCGCGCGCGCCGGAGGCCTGGGCATGGTCGCGGCGGGTTACCTGACGGCCGAAAAGCTCGGCGAGGCCATCGATTCCGCTTTCTCGCTTTACGACGGCCCGCCGTCCCGACGTCCCGCCCACGGGTTCCCCGACCGCAATGGGTCGGGCGGCGGGCGCATCGGCGTGAACCTGTTCGTGCCGAACCCGGACGTGTCCGACGGGTGGCACGAGTACCGCGATCGCCTCGCCGCCGACTTCCCCTCCGTGGAGCTCCCCGAGGACCCGAAGTGGTCCGACGACGACTGGGACGCGAAGATCGCGCTGCTGACCGGCGACGGCGCGGCGTCGTCGTCGAGCGGCCGGGTGGCCACCGTCACCTTCACCTTCGGGCTGCCCAAGCGGCGGATCGTGCGCGCCCTCAACGACGCCGGACAGTCCGTCGGCGTGACCGTGACCAGTCAGGACGAAGCGCGGGCGGCGCTGGCCGTCGGCGCCGACTACCTGGTCGTCCAGGGCCCCGGCGCGGGCGGCCACCAGTCGACGTTCGCGGTGTCCGAGATGCCCGCGGCGGTGGGCTTCCACGCCGGTGTGTCCGGGACCGCGGCGCTGGTGCGGTCGGTGCGCCAGCTGACCGAGGACTACGCCGTGATGGTCGACGGCGAGGCGACGACCGTGCCCATCGTCGCCACCGGCGGCGTCGGCGGGCGCCACGACGTTCGGGTGCTCATCGAAGCCGGCGCCGACGCCGTGCAGGTGGGCACGCTGCTGCTCACGGCCGGCGAGGCGGGGACGAAGGAACCGCACCGCAACGCGCTGCTGGCCCACGACCGTGACACGGTGCTGACCAGGTGCTTCTCGGGCCGCTACGCCCGGGCGCTGGAAAACGACTTCACGCTGGAGTATTCGGACATCGCGCCGGCGGCGTACCCGCACGTGCATTTCCTGACGTCCCCGATCCGCGCCGCCGCCACCGCCGCCGGGGATCCCGAGGGCCTGAACCTGTGGGCGGGCGTCGGGCACCGGTCGTGCCGTGCGGCATCCGCCGCGGAGATTCTGGCCGAACTGACACCGTAGGCGGCGGATTCAAAGGGCGGGCGCCCAATCGCCGTCCGCAGACTAGAGAACGTCGTCGTCGGCCCAGTTGCGGACGCCCGAAGCCTGGCCACCGGGCTGTGCGCCACCGGTCGCGCCGGTCGCGCCGGTCGCGCCCGTGGCGCCCGCAGCACCACTCGCGCCAGCGTCGTTGAGGTTCACCGTGTTGTTCACGCCGGAACCCGGGTTGGGCTGCGCGGCACCCGCCGCGCCGGACCCCACGGCACCGGCTCCGGCAGCACCCGCACCAGCCGCCCCTGCACCGGTCGCGCCGGCGTCGGCGGCCCCTCCCCCCGCGGCCGGCTTGCCGGAAAGCAGGTCGAGGTAGGTGTCGTCGCCGTCGAAAAGCGTGCGCGTCAGCGCCGTCTTGGGGTTGAGCTTGCGCAGCTCGCCCAGCTCCCCGAGCGGCTTGCGCAGTTCGTCGAAGTCCTCGCCGAGCTCGCCGGTGAGGCTCTGTTTCGCGTCGTCGATCGCGGTGCGGGCCGCGAGGATCATCGCCCGGACATCGGTGATGATGTGCGGCAGCCGCTCGGGCCCGATCAGCACCAGGCCGACGATGAGAATGAGGAGGATCTCTCCCCAACCGACATTTGAGAACACGGGAAACCACCTTAGCCGCCGCGCCACGCGATTGCAGGTGCGGGGCGCGGTTCCCGGCGGACGCGGACCATCCCCGCGGAGTAGCGCGGCCTACCCTCGCGGAGTGACGTCGAGTTCCATGGTCTGCCCGCGGCGGACGATGGTCACGCGGACCGGCTCATCCGCGCCGGCCGACCAGACGGCCACGGTCAGCTCGTCGGCCGACCCCACCGCCCGGTCGCCCACGGCGGTGATCACGTCGCGCTCGCGGATGCCGGCGGCCTCGGCGGGCCCGCCGGGCACCAGGGTGGCGACCTCCGCACCGGTCACGGCCCCGTTCACCGCGGACCGCGCGGTGACGCCGATGCTCGGGTGCACGGGCTCTTCACCCGCGATGAGCTGCTCGGCGATGTCCTTGGCCATGTTGATGGGGATGGCGAAACCCAGGCCCTGCGACCCGCCGGACACCGTGTAGATGACGGTGTTGATGCCGATCACCGCCCCGCGCAGGTCGACGAGCGGCCCACCGGAGTTGCCCGGGTTGATCGACGCATCGGTCTGGATCGCGTCGGCGAAACCGTCGGTGTCGGTGCCCTCGCCCGCCAGGCGCACGGGCCGGTTCAGCGCCGAGACGATGCCCGACGTCACCGTGCCGTTGAGCCCCTGCGGCGAACCCATCGCGATGACGGTGTCGCCGACGCGCACCTTCGACGAATCGGCCAGCTCGGCGACGGTGAGCCCGGTGACGTTCTCCACGCGGATCACGGCCAGGTCGGTCATCGTGTCGCGGCCGACGATGCGCGCGGGCACGCTGCGCGGGATGCCGTCCACCTTGAACGTGACCGTCAGCGTCGCGCCGGGGACGTCGGCGGCGGAGACGACGTGGTTGTTGGTCAGGATGTGCCCGTCGCCGTCGAGGACCACGCCCGAGCCGACGCCACTGATGCCCGGCGCGCCGATGTTGATCGACGCCACCGCCGGTTCGACGCGCGTGGCGACCTCGCCGATCTCGGTCAGGTCGCCGGAACCGGGCCGCCCGTCGACCTGGCGCAGCTCGACGCGCTCGTGGCCCGAGCGGAATGTCTTGCCCGCCCAGCCGCCGGCGAATCCGCCGATCCCGCCGAGCGCCAGCACCACCGCCGCCCCCAGCGCGAGGAAGCGCCACGGCACGATCCGGCCGAACATCGCCTCGCGCACGTCGACGCGCGGCACGGGGACGACGGGTTCCTCCTCGGGCCGCTCCGCCTTCCGCGCCGTCCCGCCGGTGACCATGCGCGTGCGCGCGTCGGCCCACGGCGAGTACCCGCCGCGGCTGCCGCCGCCGGATTCCGCCTGACCGTCCGAATCGCCGAACAGCCCGCCGCCGCCATCGCGTGACGACGCCCCGCCGCTGCCCCGTTCCGGCGGCAACTGCAGGCCCTGGTGGGTGCGGCCGGCGGGCGCGAAGGCCGCGTCCCATTCGATGTCGTGCGCCGCGACGATGCGGCCGAGGTCGACGTCGGCTCCGGCCGTTTCGTCGATGTGCCGGGGATCCGCCCCGCCGACCACGCCCGGCGGCCGCGCGAACGGATCGTTCCGTGCCGGCTCCGGCTGCTCGCCCGGCCCCGTCACTGGCCGTTCCTGGACTTGCGCAGGGTGCGCCACGCCGATTCCACGAACGCCGCCAGCGAATCGGGGCGGCGGTGCGACAGCCGCCGGGCCCCGGGCGCGTTCTCCGGCATCTGGTCCCGCGACATCGACGCCAGGCGCTTCCTCAGATCGGCGGGGATGTGCACCTCGCTGGAATCGCGCAGCCGCCGCGCGGCCTGGCGCTGGCGGGCCACCTCACGGCGGCATTCACCGCACGCGAGCAAATGCTCCTGGGCACGCCGGTGCGCGCTCGGGCTGAGCTCCCCGTCGACGAAGGCCGCCACGGCCTCCGTCCCCAAATGATCGGTCGACGCGAACTCATGATGCGGTGCAGCCATTCCGCGCCTCCTCACGGGTGTCGGGCGGTGGGCGCGAACGCCGGACCGTCGTCAGGCAACCGCGCGGAAAACCGCGGCGCGACGGACCGGCCACCCACCGGATGATTCTCTTGCCCACGATACCGAGGAGCCCCGCGGCGCGGGGCGAACGACGCCGACCGCCCGGATCAGCGCACGTGGCTGAAGCTGCCCAGCTCCTCGCGCTCGCGCTCGGCGGCCTCCAGGTGCGCCCGCAGCTGCGAACGGGCGCGGTGGATGCGGGAACGGACGGTGCCCATCTTCACGCCGAGGGTGTCGGCGATCTCCTCGTAGGTCAGGCCCACGACGTCACACAGGACAACCGCCGCGCGGTAATCCGGGTGGAGGGCGGCCAGCGCGCGCTCCAGGTCCGGATCCAGGTTTGCGTCGGCGTACACCTGCTCCGGCGTCGGCGCGGTGCCCGGCACGCGGTCGTAATTCTCCGGCAGCGCCTCCATGCGGATGGCCTGGCGGTGGCGGACCATGTCCAGGAACAGATTCGTGGTGATGCGGTGCAGCCACCCCTGGAACGTCCCCGGCTTGTAGCGCTTCAACGACCGGAACACCCGCATGAACGTCTCCTGCGTCAGGTCCTCCGCGTCATGCGGGTTGCCCGTCAGGCGGAACGCCAGGCGGTAGACGCTGTCGCCGTGCTCCTCGACGAGCTGCGACCAGCTGGGCATCTCCCCCTCGCCCGCGTCGAAGGCGGCCGTGCCGGAAAGGGTCTCGGGCGCCGCGGAAGCGGCCGTGGCCGTGTCGAGCGCCTCGGGGAGCGCGTCGATGCGTGCGCGGGAAGAGCCTTCGTCGTTCATGGGAGGTACCTTGCCCTATTCACCTGGGGGTCCATTGACCTTAACCTGATAGACGAGTGTGAGTACAGTTCCAATTCGGCAACGAACGTCCGCCCGCGGGTCGCCTTCGCCCCGCGTTTCCGGCGCGCCGTCACCTGCGGGCCGGGCCAAAGACCCTAGACTCGGCCCCGTGACCGATTCCGCAGCTCCGATCTCCGCCCTCGACGCCATGAGCGCCCACATCAACGCCACGGCCGTGGCCGATGAGGCCCTGGCCGGCGCGCGCGACGACGCCGCCGAATTCGGCCTGTCGATCCCCGACGCCGTCGCCGGCGGCATGCTCACCGCCTTCGCCGCCCTCGCCTCGGCCCGCCGCCCCGATGGGCCGGCCGCCGTCGCCGCGACCCCCGCCGTCGGCGTCGTGGGCCTGCACCTCTTCGCCGGCATGCCCGACAACGGCGTGCTGACGTGCATCGATCCCGAAATCGAGCACCAGAAACTCGCCCGCGACGCGTTCCGCCGCGCCGGCGTCGGCCCGTCGCGCCACCGCTTCCTGCCCTCGCGCCCGCTGGACGTGCTGGGCCGCCTGGCGCCGGGCGCCTACGACCTCATCTACGCCGACGTCTCCCCCGCGGAGGTGGCGGTGTTCCGCGAGCGTGCGTGGCCCCTGCTTTCCGACGGCGGCGTGCTCATCTTCGCCGGCGTCCTCCTCGACGGGACCATCGCCGACGAATCCCGCCGCGACCGCGACACCGTCGCCGCCCGGGAGGCCGAGAAGCACCTCCTCGAGCGCGAAGACGCCCTGGTCACCCGCATGCCGATCGGCGCGGGGGCCATTGCGCTGATCAAGAAGTAGGGGCGATGCCGGAGCGAATGGGGCCGGGCTCTCGCCCCCACCCCGACCAGCCGCGGTTTCGCAGGCTCCGCCGGGGCGACCGCGTCGCGGTCATTTCACCGTCCTTCGCGGCGCCGTCGGTGGGCCCGCACGTCCACGAGCAGGCCCTCCGCCGGATCCGCGATGAGCTCGGCCTCGTCCCCGTCGAGTACCCCTGCACGCGCAACCCGTCGTCCCCCGCCGACCGCGCCGCCGACATTCACGCCGCGTTCTCCGATCCGGAGATCCGGGCGGTGTTCGCCACCGTCGGCGGCTCCGATCAGGTCAAGGTCGTCTCGCTTCTCGACGACGACGTCCTCCGCGACAACCCCAAACCCTTCTTCGGCTACTCGGACAACTCGCATCTGCTCAATCATCTGCACGGGCTCGGCGTCGGCGGGTTCTACGGCGGCTCCACCCAGGTTCACCTCGGTGCCGGGCCGGCGATCGACGACATCCACATGATCGCCCTGCGCGCCGCCCTCTTCGGAGAGGCTCCCGGCGGCGATGGTTCGGGCAGCTCCGGCTCCTCCGGCGGCTTCGCCGTTCCCGGCGGGTCCGGCGGCTCCGGAACCTCCGGCAGCGTGGAAGTCGAGATCACGGATCCCGGCGAGATGGAGGATTTCGGCGTCGACTGGCCCTCGCCGGATGCGGTCACGAGGTTCGGCGAGCGGCGTCCGACGCGCCCCTGGGAGTGGTCGGGCCCCTCCATCGAGGTCGCCGGCCCCACGTGGGGCGGCTGCCTGGAATCCCTGTCGGAGATCGGGATGGCGGGGAGGCTGCCCGCTCCGGAAACGCTGCGCGACGCGATCCTCATGGTCGAGACCAGCGAAGAAGTGCCGACTCCGGCGTGGGTCGCCCGATGGATGACGTGCCTCGGCGAACGCGGGATCCTCGGGGCCGTCACCGGCGTCATCGCGGCGTGCCCGCCGTCGTCGACGTTCACGAACGTCCCCTCCGAGGCCGACCGCCGGGCATACGCCGACGATCAGGCGCGCGCGATCATCTCCACCGTGTCCGCGTACAACCCCGGCGCCCCGGTGTGCGTGGGCATCCCCTTCGGGCACACGCGCCCGCAGTGGGTTCTGCCCTACGGCGGGCAGGTGCGCTTGGACGGCGTCAACCGCCGCGTGTTCGCGACCTACTGACGCCTCAGCGCGCGGCGGCGGTCGCCTCGACGATGGCCGAGCAGAACTGCTCCAGGTCACCCGGGTTGCGCGAGGTGATGATGTTCCCGTCGACCACCAGCGGCTCGTCAACCCAGTCCGCACCGGCGTTGAGCAGGTCGTTCTTGCACGAGACGTAGGACGTCAGCTTCGTCCCGGACGCCAGACCGGCATCGATCAGGATCCACGGCGCATGGCAGATCGCCGCGAGCGGGCGGCCGGTCCGGTGGAACGCCTTCACGAAACGCAGCACGCCATCGTCGATGCGCGCCGCATCCGCGTTGAGGGTGCCGCCCGGCAACACCAGTGCATCGAAGCTCTCGACGTCGGCCTCCTTGACGTCGACGTCGACGACGAAGGAATCGGCGTGCTCCCAGTCGCCGTTCATGGCCACGAAGGAACCGTCGGCGTAGGACACGATCACCGGTTCACCGCCGGCGGCCCGGATCGCGCGCATCGGATCGGTCAGCTCGACCTGCTCGACGCCCTGCCCCGCCAGCACCGCCACGCGACGCCCCTCGAGCACGCGGCTCACCGCGGGCGACTGGTTGGCCTGGTCCTGGTCGGCCTGATCCTGATTGGTCGAATCCGTCATGGTCTCCTCATTCCTCATTCGTCCATCATCCGTCCATCGAATCCGGGGCGATGACGCCCCGGCCCGGACCGTCCGACCCGCGACCGCGGATTGCGGCGACCCAGCGGTAACCATTATTCACTGATCGGGGACGGCGTGCCACAACCGGCCGCGCCCCCTGACAACGCAAAAGCCGCGGCACGTGAGAGACACGCGCCGCGGCCGTTCCGCCGAAAACCGGGGCGGACGCCGGGGAGTCAATGACGCCGGGACGTCGTCAAGCGAACGTGCGCGAACGCGCACCTCGCCGACGACGGACGGCGACGCCCCCGACCACCGCCCGAAGCGGCGGCCGGGAACCGGGAAAAGCTACACGACCTCGCCCTTGCCGACGGTGACGACGCCACCGGGGCTGATCTTGAAGCGCTCTGCATCGCGCTCGCGGTCGACGCCGATGATCTCGCCGTCGCTGACCACCACGTTCTTGTCCAGGATCGCGTGGCGCACCACGGCACCGCGGCCGACGCGCACGCCCGGGAAGAGCACCGAGCCCTCCACCGTCGCGCCATCCTCGACGACGACGCCGGTGCTCAGCACCGAATTGCGCACGGTGCCACCGGAAATGATGGTGCCCGCGCCTACCATCGACGCCTGGGCGATGCCGCCCTGGACGAACTTCGCCGGCGGCAGGTTCTCGTCCGCGAAGGTGTGGATCGGCCACTTCTTGTTGTAGAGGTTGAACACCGGGTGGACGGAGATCAGGTCCATGTTCGCCTCGTAGAAGGCGTCGATGGTGCCGACGTCGCGCCAGTAGCCCTTGTCGCGCTCGGTCTCGCCCGCGACGTAGTTGTCCTTGAAGTCGTAGACGTAGGCCTCGCCCTCGTTGACGAGCATCGGGATGATGTCGCCGCCCATGTCGTGGTTCGAGTCCTCGTTCTCCGAATCGCGCTTGATCGCCTCGATGAGCGCATCCGTGGTGAACACGTAGTTGCCCATCGACGCGAACGTCGCCTCCGGGTCATCCGGGGTGCCCGGCGGGTCGACCGGCTTCTCCAGGAAGCTGGTGATCCGGTTGTTGTCGTCGGCGTCGATGCAGCCGAAGGCGTGGGCCTCGCTGCGCGGGACGCGGATGCCCGCGACGGTGACGCCGGCGCCGGACTCGATGTGCGCCTGGACCATCTGCTCCGGGTCCATGCGGTACACGTGGTCGGCGCCGAAGACGATGACGTACTCCGGGGACTCGTCGTACACGAGGTTCAGGGACTGCAGGATCGCGTCGGCCGAGCCGGTGAACCAGCGCTTGCCCAGTCGCTGCTGCGCCGGCACCGGGGTGACGTACTGGCCGGTGATGCCGGACAGCTGCCACGCCTGCGAGATATGGCGGTCGAGCGAATGGGACTTGTACTGGGTCAGCACGCAGATCTTCAGATAACCCGCGTTGACCAGATTCGACAGCACGAAGTCGATGAGGCGGTAGCTCCCGCCGAAGGGCACCGCGGGCTTCGCGCGGTCCGCGGTCAGCGGAAACAGGCGCTTGCCCTCGCCTCCGGCGAGAACGATGGACAGAACATTCGGTTGACTCCTCACGGGTTCCAACCTATATGCGTTTTCGTTGGCCCGCTTCCGATGTGACTACCCCCGCGGCGGCACCTGCGGGCTTTGCGACGGCGGCCCGTGAGGCGGTTAGCGCGCCCCTTCGGGCACGCTCCGCGCCGCCCCCGCGCTTGCGGCCCCCGGCCAAGCCCCGGGAATGCGGATACGCTGGTGACCATGCGAGTTGCGATGATGACCCGAGAGTATCCCCCGGAAATCTACGGCGGCGCAGGCGTGCACGTCACCGAGTTGACGCGCTTCATGCGCGGGCTCGACGGCGTGGAGGTCGACGTCCATTGCATGGGCGCCCCGCGCGACGAGGAAGGGTGCTTCGTCCACGGCGTCGACCCCGAACTCGCGGACGCGAACCCGGCCGTCAAGACGCTGTCGACCGGGCTGCGCATGGCCGACGCCGCGGCGGCCACCGACATCGAGGTCGTCCATTCCCACACCTGGTACTCGGGCCTCGGCGGGCATCTGACCGGCAAGCTCAAGGGCATCCCGCACATCGCGACGGCCCATTCGCTGGAGCCGCACCGCCCGTGGAAGCGCGAGCAGCTCGGCGGCGGCTACGACGTGTCGTCGTGGTCGGAGAAGAACACCATGGAGTACGCCGACGGCGTCATCGCGGTGTCGGCGCGCATGAAGGACGCCATCCTGGAGGCCTACCCGCGCATCGAGCCGGACCGCGTGCACGTGGTGCTCAACGGCATCGACACGGAACTGTGGCACCCGCGCCCGACGTGGGAGGAGTCGAAGGAGGCCAACGGCTGGTCGGTGCTGGAGGAACTCGGCGTCGATCCCTCACGCCCGATGGTGGCGTTCGTCGGCCGCATCACCCGCCAGAAGGGCGTGGCCCACCTGGTCAAGGCGGCGTCGCAGTTCGACGATGGCGTGCAGCTGGTGCTGTGCGCGGGCGCCCCGGACACCCCGGAGATCGCGGCGGAGACCGAGCAGCTGGTCACGGATCTGCAGGCGGAGCGCGACGGCGTGTTCTGGGTGAAGGACATGCTGCCGAAGGAGAAGATCCAGGAGATCCTCACGGCCGCGGATTCCTTCGTGTGCCCGTCGATCTACGAGCCGCTGGGCATCGTGAACCTGGAGGCCATGGCGTGCGGCACCGCGGTGGTGGCGTCGGATGTCGGCGGCATCCCGGAGGTCGTCGTCGACGGCGAGACCGGCACGCTGGTCCACTACGACGAGTCCGACCCGTCCGGTTTCGAGGCCGGCATCGCCGCCGCGGTGAACAAGATGGTCGCCGACCGCGGGGCGGCGAAGAAGATCGGCGAGGCCGGCATGCAGCGCGCGATCGCCGTCTTCAGCTGGGAGAACATCGCCCGGGAGACCGTCGAGGTCTACAAGAGCCTGATGTAGGCCGCTCCACATGTCCCCGCAATTCCCCGCACGAGCCGCGGCCACCTTCGTCTACGACGGCGGCTGCGGTTTCTGCGCGCGTGCGGCGCGGGCCCTGGGCCGGATCACGGTCGCCGGCGCACCGGGTCCGCGTTCGCTTGACGACGTCCCCGCCCCCTCCCTCAACATCGCCTCGTCGTGGGATTACCCGTTCGAGGAGGTCGGCGTGGACGCCGCCCTCATCGAGCGGAACGCGCTTTACGTGGAAGAACGCGACGTGACGGCCGGCGCGAGCACGGGCGCGACCGGCGCGCGCACGGGCGCGGAGAACGACACGGCGCACGCGCCACCGTTCGTCGCGCTGGGCCACGAAGCCATCGGCCACGCCCTGCGCGACCACGGGCGCACCCGCCGGTGGCGCCTGGCCGGCTCGATCCTGCTCAACCCGCTGGTGCGCGCCCCCGCATCCATCGTCTATCGGCTCATCGCAAACAACAGGGTCGCCGCATCACGGGTGACGGAGGCCGTCGTAAAGCGAACGCGGCGGCGCTAGCCTGGGAACCGTGACCATCGACGCGAACCCCGCCCGCGGCAACCACCCCGCGGACCTGCCCACCACCCGACACACGTTCTTCCAGGCGTCGCTGATGACGGCCCTGCTCGACGGCATCTACGACGGCGAAATGTCCATCGGCGAGCTGCTGGGCAAGGGCAACTTCGGCATCGGCACGTTCGACGGCCTCGACGGGGAAATGGTGATCATCGACGGCGTGTGCTGGCAGCTGCGCGGCGACGGCTCCGCGACCAGGGCCTCCATGAACCAGAAGACGCCCTACGCCGTGGTGACCAACTTCGTGCCGCACATCGTCCGCGACGCCCCCGCCGACACCGTGCGCGCCGACATCACCCCGTTCATCGACGCCGCCGTGCCCAGCGCCAACTACATGTACGCGCTGCGGATCACCGGCGAGTTCGAATGGGTGAAGACGCGGACCGTCGTCAAGCAGTCCCGCCCCTACCCCAAGATGGTCGAGGCGACCGAGGCGGACGAATCCGTCGACTTCGAGAACGTCCGCGGCGTCATCGCCGGGTTCCGCACGCCCGTGTACGAAAAGGGCATCTCCGTGCCCGGCTGCCACGTGCACTTCATCGACGACGCCCGCACCGGCGGCGGGCACGTGCTCGACTTCAAGCTGAAGAGCGGCGTCATCGAAATCTGCCCCGGCACCGACCTGCAGCTGCGGCTGCCGCTGTCCGAGGAATTCTCCGGCGCGCAGCTGGCGCCCGAGGACCTGGACGCGCAGATCCACGCCACCGAAGTCAAGGGCTGACGCGGTGGCGGCGAACCGGACTCACCGCCCCGCGTTCCACCTCACGCCCGAGCGCGGCCGGCTCAACGACCCGAACGGGCTGGTCCGGCTGGATGGCGTCTGGCACGTGTTCTACCAGCTCGACCCCGGTTTCCCGCGGGCGCCGCGGCGCACCGGCTGGGGCTACGCGACGTCGGAGGACCTGCTGACGTGGCGCCACCGCCCGCAGGCGCTCCACCCCGACGACGACTACGACGCCGACGGCTGCTACTCCGGCGGTGCCGTCCCGCCGCAGGAGCCGGGCGGGCCCGTTGAGCTGTTCTACACAGGGAACCTGCCGGCGCCCGAGGAGTACGGGGGCGGCGGGGTGACCGGGGCCAGCGGGGTCGGCGGGGACGCTGGTGAGGCCCGGGACGCCGGAGATACCGGGTCCACCGAGGAAATCGACGACGCCGCAGGCGATGTGAGGGCGGCCCTCGCCGCCGACCGTCTGCGCGAGGAGTTCCCCGATGGCCTTCCCGTCGGCCACGTCTGGGGCGCGACGCAGAATCTGGCGACGGCCGACGTGCTGCCCGACGGGTCGCTCGCCGAACCCGTAAAACATCCCGGAAATCCGCTGATCCCGGGACCGCCGCCGGGGATCACCGCGCATTACCGCGACCCGATCGTCACCGAGGATCCCGATCACCCGGGCGTGTGGCGGATGATCCTCGGCGCCCGCACCGACGATGACCGCGGCACTGCAATCGTGCATTTTTCGCGGGATCGCCGCAGGTGGGATGCGGGCCGAGAGCTGCTCATCGACGGCCCGTCGCCTGGCGGCTACATGTGGGAATGCCCGAATCTGCTGCGCATGACGGATGCGGCGACCGGCGAGGATGCCGACGTCCTGGTCCTGTCGCCCCAGGGCATCCGCGCCGACTCCGGCGATCCGCTGCGCAATCGCTACCAGTGCGGGTACGTCGTCGGGCACGTCGAGGCGCCCGAATCTTCCGCCGCTCCCCTGGTTTTCCGCGTGACCACGCCTTTCACGGAGTTCGACCACGGCTTCGAGTTCTACGCGCCGCAGATTTTCGCCGATGGGGACGACGGCGACTCAGGCAACTCCGCCGCGTCGATGTTGGGGTCGAGCGGCCCGGACAACTCCGCCGGGTCGTCTTCGTCGTCGCCCACCGGCCCGGGCGCCGCAGAAAGCTCGGACAAATCCGCTGCGTCGATGTCGTCGCCAAGCGGCCCGGTCATGCTCGGTTGGATGGGCATGCCGGAGGAGGACGATCACCCTTCCGTCGCCGCGGAGGGTTGGGTCCATTGCCTGACGTTCGCCCGCGAGCTCGCACTTCACGACGGCCGCCTCCTCCAATCCCTCATCCTCCCCCCGGGCGAGGAGCTGCCCGAGGTCGGCGACGGTCACATCGGCGGAGTCTTCCGGGTGCGGCTCGAGGGCGACGGGATCGTGGAGCTTTACGACGCCGACCGTCTCGCCGATTCACCCGACACCTCGAAGTCGGCCAATCATGGACTCGCCGAAAACGACAACCGCGCCGCCGATTCACGCGGCACCTCGAATTCGACCCCACACGGAACCGTCGAAGGCACCACCTGCGACAACACCGGCGAAACGCCGCTGGTCACGGTGTCGTTGACCGGTGATCGCGTGACCGTGACGCGCAGCGATGCCGCCGCCCCCAACCATTTCGGCGATGAGCGTGCCACGACGTTGCGGCCCACCGAAGCGACGAACGGCACAGGAGCTGCCGGCGGCCATCGCCTCGATGTCGTCGTTGATCGGTCGGCGATCGAGATCATCGCCGACGACGGTGCCGGCGTCTTCTCTCTCCGAGCGTTCACGGGCGGCGGGGGAGGTTGGGCGGTCCGGCGGCGTTCGTGTCATTCGGTCAACACTCCCGAGTAGCACACTCGACCACCAGCGGTTTCCCCAACGCCACGTGCGGACCGTCGATCAAATGACACGACGCCCCCTCTGGCCGGCCGCTAACCCACCCGCAATGGGGCCAATCGCCGAACCCTCGCCCCCGGTAGACACTTGCCGGCCGTAAACCCACCTCGGATGTGGCCAATCGCCGACCCCAAGACTCCGGTCGACACTTGCCGGCCGTAAACCCACCTCGAAATGGGGCCAATCGCCGACCCCACGCCCGCCGCCGGCACTCCCCGACCCTCATCCCGAGGCGTTCGTGTCATTCGGTCAACACTCCCGAGTAGCACACTCGACCACCAGCGGTTTCCCCGACGCCACGTGCGGACCGTCGATCAAATGACACGACGCCCCCTCGGGCCGGTCATAAACCCACCTCGAGTGGGCCCAACCGCCGACCCCAAGACTCCGGTCGACACTTGCCGGCCGTAAACCCACCTCGAAATGGGGCCAATCGCCGACCCCACGCCCGCCGTCGGCACTCCCCGACCCTCATCCCGAGGCGTTCGTGTCATTCGGTCGGGGTTCGCGGGTGGGAGGTGTCGCAAAGTGCTACCACCGCTCCGCAAAACTCCAGGTCGGGGTTTTGAGTGGGCCGAAAATGTGCACTTTTCGACGGTCGCCGGGACGTGGAGGGGCCACTTCGGTGAAGCGGTCGGGCGCGTCAGGTCGGCGGGAACGGACGGCCTGGCGTGGTGGGGCCGCTCAAACCAGGAGGTGGAAGGAAGTCGACCGGACGTGGAGGGGGCACCCAGACGAGGAGGTGGGAAGAGGTCAGCCGGGCGTGGATGGGCCACTCCGGTGAAGAGGCCGTCGCACCACCCCGAAAACGACGAAACGGCCGCCCACGAGGAGGGCGGCCGTCGTCAAGCGAAAACCGGGCGCTACCCCACCTTGCCCAAACGCGTCACGTACGCGCGGGCCGTGACCTCCATCTGCGTGGGCAGCGCCGCAATCCGCTCCGCCAGCACATCCGGGTGGATGTGGCGCGCCGACGGGCTCATCCCGATCTGCGACGCAATGGCATCCTGATCCAGCGTCATGGTGAACTCCACCAGCTCCGGCTCCCCGACCGGCACGAGATGCCCCTCGGCCTGCGCGATCATGCGCTCGACCTTGCCGCGCTCCACATCGATGATCCCCAGCGGCTGGCGCAGCTCACCGAGGTGGCCCGTCGCCGCCGTGAGCACCACGACCTGCCCGCCCGGCTTGAGCACCCGCGCGAACTCCTCCGCGTTGCGCGGCGCGAAAATCACCGTGATGGCGTCGATCGACCCATCGCGGATCGGCAGCCGCGCCCACGCATCGGCGACGACCGCACCGACCCGCGGATGGCACTTGGCCAGGTGCTTCGCCGCCGGCACCGACACGTCGATGCCCACGCCACGCGCGCCATCGACGCCGTCGAGGGTGTGCGCCAGGTAGTAGCCGGTGCCCGCGCCGATCTCCAGGATCGCGGGGTTCGCCTCCTCCGCGACGCCGGCGTCGTCCAGGACGTCCTGCACGTTGCCCGTCACGGCCTCGACGAACGGCGCGTAATGCCCGCCGGAGAGGAACTCCTCGCGGGCGCCGATCATCTTCGCGTCATCGCCCGAATAGCGCAGCCCCGCGCCGCCCGCCAGCGTCACGTAGCCCTGCTTCGCGACGTCGTAGCTGTGGCCGGACTCGGACTTCAGCGTCGCCCACTCGGGGTCGCCGCAACGCAGCGGGGACCCGTCGATGGGGTCTGCGAGCACGTCGATGATGTCGGCGAGCAACCTGGTTCCTCCTCGGAAATCGGGCGAACCGGCGGCGATGACCGCGGTCGCCGGTGAATGGTGGCCAATCCTACCGGGCGCGCCCCCGCCCGCGGCCCCCGGCCCCCTCCATCGGGTCCGGCAAACGGGCCGGTCGGAAGGGGCGGGCATGCTGGGCGGGACAGACTTCCCGGCCAGGCCGTCCGGCCAAACCGGCCGGGCCACCCCGCCCCTCCCCACGCAAACGCAACGCCCCGCCGACATTTCGTCGGCGGGGCACGGCGAACATCGGCCGGGTCCTCGGGTGGCGGGGCTCCCGGCGCGATCGAAGATCGTCCGGGGCTACTGCCCGACGGCGCTGAGGGCGGCACCGAGCTCGGCGGCCTCCTCCGGCGTCAGCTCCACCACCAGGCGCCCGCCGCCGTCCGCGGGAACGCGCATCACGATCTTCTTGCCCTCCTTCACGGCCTCCAGCGGGCCATCTCCGGTACGGGGCTTCATCGCTGCCATGTGGTTCTCCTCATTCGCGAAAATGCATGGGCGGCTCATCGTCGATGCCGCGCCTGTGTGTCCATGATACGCGCTTTCGCACCGCCGGGGGCCGTTCCGGGCCATTCGGCAACCGGGACAGCACCACGGAGAACAGCCCCCAGAACATGGGAATGAGCAGCACATATAAGGTGAATGCGAGAGCTTGGATCATTGTTTCATAACCTCTCCCGGAGCGCCCGCGCCGAGCACCCGCGCCAGCGGCGGGCGGTCGTCCGGCAAGTCCTCCGCGGTCGCGGGCTCCAGGCCGATTTTGCGCAGCAGCGTCGCCGACACGTCGACGGCCATCGGGCCGAGCTGCCCCAGCGGCCGGTTGCGGTGGGCGCGCACGCCCAGGTCGACTTCGTGGATGGTCTCGGCGCCCCACCGGTCGGCGACGTCGACGAGCAGGCCGATCTCGACGCCGTACCGCGCCGCGAACGGCAGTTCCATCAGGTCGGCGCGGCGGGCGGCGTATTCGCCGGACAACGGTTGGCGGATCACGGCGAGGTCGGGCCGGAAGGCGGCGAGCAGCGGCCGGGCGGTCAGTTCGGTGACGCGCCCGCCGCCGACGTCGCCCGGGGTGTCGCGGCGGTAGTGACCCTTGACCAGCCGCACGTCGTCGCCGTTCAGCAGGGGCGCCACCAGCGAGGGCACGAACGTCGGCGACGGGTCGCGCAGGTCGGCGTCGAGGAACACCACGATGTCGCCGCGCGCCGCCGCGACGCCGCGCCACATCGCCTCGCCCTTGCCTGGCCGGGTGGGCACGCCGGGCAGGGCGTCGGCCCAGTTGACCACGCGCGCGCCGGCGGCCGCGGCGACCTCGGCGGTGCGGTCGGACGAATCGGAATCGACCACGATGATCTCGTCGACGATCCCGGCCGCCAGGCTCGGCAGCACCGACTCGACCACGGCGCCGACGGTCGCTTCCTCGTCGAGGGCCGGCAGGATCACGGATACGGTGGGCCGCTTGACGACGCCCGCGTCCCCGCCGTCCGCCGTCCCCGTCGCGGCTCCCGAACCGACGCCCGTCGCGCCGTCCCCCGCGCCGCTGACGCCGCTCACGCCCTTCACGCCGCTCATTGCAGCCCCCGGATCGTGGACAGGGGCGGGACGTCGCCGCGGATGGCGCCGATCATGCGGCAGACGTCGACGGTGTCGCCGACTTCGTGGACGCGGAACATGGCCACGCCCTTCGCCGCCGCCCATGCGGTCGCGGCCAGCGTCGCGGGCACGCGCCCCTCGAGGCCGCGGCCGACGGTTTCGCCGACGAAGTCCTTGTTGGACAGCGCCATCAGCACGGGCCAGCCTGCGTCGACCAGCTCGTCGAGCCTCCGCAGCAGCTCGAGCCCGTGGAAGGTGTTCTTGCCGAAGTCGTGCGTCGGATCGACCAGGATCCGGTCCTCGGGCACGCCGCAGGCCACGGCCTTCTCCGCCAGGGCGGCGGTCTCGGCGATGACGTCGGACACGACGTCGTCGTAATGCACCCGGAACGGCCGGGTCCGGGGCACGGCGCCGCCGGTGTGCGAGCAGACGTACCCCGCGCGGTGGGCGCCGGCGACCTCCACGAGCTCTGGGTCGTGCCCGGCCCACGTGTCGTTGACCAGGTCGGCGCCGGCGGCGATGGCGGCTTCGGCGACCGACGCCCGCCACGTGTCCACGCTGATGGTCACCCCGGGGTGCCGGCGGCGGGCCTCGGCGATGGTGGGCACGACGCGGTCGATTTCCTCGGCGGCGTCGACCACCGGCCCGGGCCCGGCCTTCACCCCGCCGATGTCGATGACGTCGGCGCCCGCGGCGACCACGGCGTCGATGCGCGCCAGGGCGGCGTCCTCCGCGGCGGTGGCCCCGCGGTCGTAGAAGGAATCGGGCGTGCGGTTGACTATCGCCATCACCGCGGGCAGCGGCGTCGGCTGGAACGCGCTGGCCACCCGTCGAGAAGCGTTCACCGTCGGTCCAGCAGCCCCTGGTCGCCGTCGCGGTGGGCGCGGGCGACGGCGCGGCGGGCGGCTTCCTCGCGGCGGTCGCGCTCCTGCCCCTCGTGGGCGGCGACGATGAATTCCAGCGCCTCGTCGATGGAGTCGGTGACCAGGAACAGGTCCATGTCCTCCGGCGAGATCATGCCCTCGGCCAGCACGCGGCCGCGGATCCAGTCGATCAGGCCGCCCCAGAACTCGGTGCCGAGCATGACGACGGGGAACCGCGTGACCTTGCCGGTCTGCACCATGACCAACATCTCGAACAGCTCGTCCAGGGTGCCGAAGCCGCCGGGCAGCGCGATGAACGCCTGCGAGTACTTCAGGAACATCGTCTTGCGCACGAAGAAGTACCGGAAGTTCAGCCCCAGGTCGACCCAGTCGTTGAGCGACTGCTCGTGCGGCAGCTCGATGCCCAGGCCCACGGACAGGCCGTCGGCGTCGTAGGCGCCGCGGTTGGGCGCCTCCATCAGGCCGGGGCCGCCGCCGGTGATGCAGGCGTAGCCGGCGTCGACGATCGCGCGCCCGAGTTCGCAGCCCTGGATGTAGTACGGGTGATCCTCGGGGGTGCGGGCGGACCCGAAGACGGTGATCGCCTTGGGTATCTCCGCCAGCGCGCCGAACCCGTCGACGAACTCGGATTGGATCCGCATGACGCGCCAGGTGTCCGTGTGCAGCCAGTCGGTGGACTGGTGCGGGTCGAGCAGGCGGCGGTCGGTCGTGGACCGGTTGTGGTCGGCCGCCCCGGTGTCGCGGACCATGATGGGTCCGCGCAGCTGGCGCTTGCGGTCCGGGGACGGGGTGCGGTGGGGGGCCATGTTCGTGGTCTCCTGGGTCGGTTGGTTGCTTTACGACGACGCCGGCGCGGTGGTCAGATAGCGCAGCAGGTCGTCGGACAGCGCCGTGATCATGTCGACGGGGATCTGTTCGTCGCGCTTGTGGCAGTAGGCGGGGTCGCCGGGGCCGAAGTTGACGGCCGGCAGGCCCAGTCCCGCGAATCGCGAGACGTCGGTCCACCCGTACTTCGGCTTGGCCACTCCCCCGGCCACGTCGACGAGTTCCGCGGCGGCCGGGCGGTCGAGCCCGGGCAGCGCGGCGGGGCTGACGTCCTCTACGTCGACCTCGACGAGGGGATCGTCGATGGCCAGCACGTCCATGAGGTGCGCCATGGCCTCGTCTGCGCTGCGGTCGGGCGCGAACCGGTAGTTGACGTACGCCCAGGCTTCGTCGGGCACGGTGTTGGTGGCCACGCCGGAGTGGATGTGGACGACCTGCATTCCCTCACGGTAAGTCAGGCCGTCGATCTCCGCAGTTCCGGCGGAATAGGCGGCGACGCGGGAGAGCACGCCGACCAGCCGGTGGGCGGCGTTGTCGCCGAGCCACGCGCGGGCGGAGTGGGCGCGGGTGCCGCGGGCGGTGATCTTGACGCGGATGGTGCCCTGGCAGCCGGCTTCGATGACGTTGCCGGAGGGTTCGCCGAGCAGGGCGACGTCGCCCTCCAGCAGCTCGGGGTGGCTTTCGGAGAGGTGGCCCAGGCCGTTGAATTCGCCGGCGATTTCCTCGCAGGCGTACATGATCAGCGTCAGGTCCCGCTGCAGATCCCCGGAGCCGGCCAGCGTGGCGAAGGCGTGGAGGTAGCAGGCGTCGCCGCTCTTCATGTCCACCGCGCCGCAGCCGAAGAGGGTGTCGCGGCCCTCTGCGTCGACGCCGCGGGTCGACGGGACGTTGTCGGCGATGGGCACGGTGTCCAGGTGGCCGGCGAGGATGACGCGCTGCGGCAGGCCCCGGTGGGTGCGGGCGACGATGTTGTCGCCGATGCGCTCGACGGTCACCTCCGGCATTCCCTCCGGGATGCTCCGCGCCACGTCGCGCAGCGCGGCCTCTACGGCATCGGCGATGCGGGCTTCGTCGCGGGAGACGCTGGGGATGTCGATGAGCGCCGCGGTCAGCTCGACGGGGTCCGCGCGCAGGTCGAGGACGTCGCGGGCCGTGTCCACGGTCCCGTCCGTCCGAGCGGCCCCGGCGGCCCCGAAGGCCCCGGTGGAAGCGGCGGAGGTGTCTTTAGCGTTCACCCGACCCAGGGTAGCCATCCAGGGCGCGGAGCACGCGGGCATGCAGGTCGGCGGCGATGCCGTGGCGGGCGTCGCCGTCCGGCGGGGTGCCCGCGCCGAGGTGGGCGGCGAGTTCCTGGGGTTCGGTGGCGATGATCTCGACCGCGCCCGCCGTCCCGCCTTCCCCCGTTCGGCCGGTTTCGCCCGGCGCGGCGGAGGGTGCGGGGGCCGGGCCGTCGCCAAGCTCAGTCGCCCCGCCAAGCTCGGTGCCGTCGCCAAGCTCCGTGCCCTCCCGCAGGACGAAGACCCGCGCGGTCGCGCCTTCGGGCAGGCGCGGCAGCGGCGGCGCCTGGTCGGCGCGGTCCAGGCGCGGGCCCCACGCGACGACGGCGACGCGGGATCCGTTGACCGCGACGGCCGGCTCCCCCGCCAGGACCGTCGCGCCGGGCAGGGGGCGGCAGACGGCGGCGAGCAGGCGCACCGCCGGGTCCGAATGCGACCCGACGACGGCCGGCCCGGGGTCGCGGCGGAATTCGGGGTCGAGGTCGTCGGCCGCCGCGCCGAGTTCGTCGCGGGCCCAGTCGGGCAATGCGGCCAGCCTCCGCTCCCGTTCCGCTTGGCGACGGTCCCACGACACCCGGACCGCCGCACCCCCGACCAGCCCCGCGGCGAGACCCGCGAGCGGGACTCCGACCAGAACGGGCAAACCCGCGGGACCCGGTGCCGACAGACCCGAGACGATGGCCCACACCGCCGGGACGCCCACCGCCGCAGCGGCCGCCAATGCCCATGCCCCGGAGGCCACGCCGGCGAAAACGCCCCAGCTCAGGCACCACGCCAGCACCACGAGCATCGCCGTCCACGCCAGCAAAGGCCAGCCGACGACCACCGCCACCACTCCCAGGACCAGCGCGATCAGCGCCGCACCGCCGAGCGCCTGTGACGCCGCGATCGCGCCCTTCGCCGCCCTCGGCAGATCCGAACGGACCAACAGCGCGGAGGTGACGGACGCGCGCCCCTCCCGACGCGCCGGGCCCGACCGGTTCGAGGGACTCCCGGGGCGCGGCCGGCGCCCGGAACCCGGGGATCGGCGGGACGGATCGCTGGTCGGCTGGCCGGGCACGGGGAACCTCCGGGGTCGATGGATGAACGCCGCGGACCTCGGGCAATTCGCGCGGCGCGGGCGGCGGTGCGGTCGAGGGCGCCGTCGGCAGCGGATAGTATCGGAAGCATGATGACGACTGGTGCCTCGGCCACGGGTATCGCGAACATAGCCATGGACGGCACGGTCCTGGACACCTGGTACCCGGATCCCCGGCTCGACGACACCGTCACCGAATCGGGCACGCACCGCCTGGGCGCCCAGCACCTCACCCCGCAGCTGCTGCGCCAGGTCCTGCTCGACGAGGACCGCCGGGTGGAGCAGGTCGCCGTGCGGACCACCATCGCGGACCTGTCCAAGCCGCCGGTCGATTCCCACGACGCCTACCTGCGGCTGCACCTGCTGTCGCATCGCATCGTCACCCCGCATTCCATCCAGATGGCGGAGGTCTTCGACGCCCTCAACATCGTCGCGTGGACCAACAAGGGCCCCTGCCTGCCCGACAACTTCGAGGCCGTGCGCACCAACCTGCGCATGCGCGGGCTGATCCACGTCTACTCCATCGACCGCATGCCCCGGATGGTCGACTACGTCGTGCCCTCCGGCGTGCGCATCGCCGAAGCCGAGCGGGTGCGCCTGGGCGCCTACCTCGCGCCGGGCACCACCGTACTGCGCGAGGGTTTCGTGTCACTGAACTCCGGGTCGCTCGGCCCGTGCAAGATCGAGGGCCGCCTGTCCTCGGGCGTGGTGCTCGGCGAGCACACCACCGTCGGCCTGGCCGGCACGGTCATGGCCCGCCACGACTCGCGCGGCCGCCGCATCCCCCTCACCGTCGGGCGCCGCTGCAACATCGGCGTCTCCGCCGGCACCGTCGGCGTCGACCTCGGCGACGACTGCGTGATCGACAAGAACATCCTCATCGACAAGGACACGCCCATCGAGCTCCTCGAGGAAGGTCGCCGCGTGTCGGCGTGGGAGCTCAACGGCCGCGATCGCATGCATTTCCTGCGCCATCCCGACTACGCGGCGGTGTGCATGAAGCCCACCGAGGTGTAGCGCGCGGCTCGGCCCGGCGAGGCCCGCGGCGGCACGGACCCGGCCCCGGGCGTCCGCCCGGCACCCCGCATTCCGGCCCGCCGACGCGTGAAATGGCGGCGCGGGGACGGCTAGTAATGTCCCTTTCATGACCAATTCCCCCTTGTCCCGGACCGATGAGGCCGTGCCGGACGCCGCGAACGACGCGAAGCTCGGCAAGGGACTCAAAGTCCGCCACCTGACCATGATGGGCCTCGGCTCCGCCATCGGAGCGGGGCTCTTCCTGGGCACCGGCGTCGGCATCAACGCCGCCGGCCCCGGCGTCCTGCTGTCCTACCTCGCCGCCGGCGTCATCGTCGTCCTGGTGATGACCATGCTCGGCGAGATGGCCGCCGCGCGGCCCGCCTCGGGCGCATTTTCCACGTACGCGGAGATGGCGTTCGGCCGCGGCGCGGGGTTCGTCCTGGGTTGGCTGTACTGGTTCATGCTGATCATGGTCCTCGGCGCGGAGATCACGGGCGCCGGCGCGATCATGGGCGCGTGGTGGGGAATCCCGGGCTGGATCCCGGGCCTGGCGTGCGTGGTGTTCTTCGCGGTGGTCAATCTGGCCCAGGTGCGGGGCTTCGGCGAGTTCGAATTCTGGTTCGCGTTCATCAAGGTCGCGGTGATCATCGGGTTCCTGGCCATCGGCACGCTGCTGGTGTTCGGGCTGCTGCCGGGCACGACGTTCGTGGGCGCGCAGCACATCATGGAGTCCGGGTTCCTGCCCAACGGCCTTTCCGGCGTCGCGGCGGGCCTGCTGGCCGTGGCGTTCGCGTTCGGCGGCATCGAGATCGTCACCATCGCCGCCGCCGAGTCGGATGACCCGAAGCGCTCCATCGCCTCGGCGGTCCGCTCGATCATCGTGCGCATCGGCGTGTTCTACCTGGGCTGCGTGCTGATCATCATCATGCTGCTGCCGTACTCGCAGATCGACGGCGCCGACACCGCGGCCGAGTCGCCGTTCACGATGGTGCTGCAGCAGGCGGGCATCCCGGGCGTCGTCGGCTTCATGGAGGCCGTCATCGTCCTGGCCCTGCTGTCGGCGTTCAACGCGCAGATCTACGCCACCTCACGGCTGGTGTACTCGATGTCGCGCCGCGGCGAGGCCCCGCGCCTGTTCACCGCCATGAACTCGCAGTCGGTGCCGTACAAGGCGGTCATCATGTCGATGGTCTTCGCGTTCCTGTCGGTCGGTTTCCAGGTGGTCTTCGACGGCTCGTCGGTCCTGGTGTTCCTGCTCAACGCGGTCGGCGGCTGCCTGCTGGTCATCTGGCTGCTCATCGCCCTGTCGCAGATCAAGCTGCGCCCGCGGATGGAGGCCAACGACGAACTCACCGTGCGCCTGCCCGGCTACCCGTGGCTGTCGTGGCTGTCGGTGTTCATGATCCTCGGGCTGACGGTCATGATGCTTTTCGACGACACCGCCCGCCAGCAGGTCTACGCCGTCGCCGCGGTCTGCCTCTTCCTCGGCGTCATCGCCGGCCTCACCTCGAAGACCCGCGCCCGGGCTCGCGGCGCCGCCGATCAGACCCCGGTCGACGGCGTGCACCACTAGCTCCCGCGCCGCTCCCCCGCGGGCACGCCGAATCGGGGTGCCCGCGGGCGTCGCAAAGCAGTCGCGGACGCCCGCCGACCGCGTAACACGGACGTAACAAACACGCCGCGACCGTCAACGGAGCGCGGAGTACCGTTGTGCGCATGACACGAGGAGCACACTCTTACGGACTCGCGAGCCTGGCCTCCGACGGCACCGTCCTGGACGTCTGGTTCCCCTGCCCCGAGCTCGACGGCAACGGCAAGACCGGCACCGGCCTCATGGCGCCCGATGATCTGCCGGATTCGTGCGACTTCTTCGCGCACCTGATCGGCGAGGACCCCGACCGCGGCGTCCACCGCGTCGGCGTGCGCACCGACATCGCCGACCTCTCCGAACCCCCCGTGGACGCCTACGACGCCTACCTGCGCCTGCACCTGCTGTCGCACCGGCTGGTGCAGCCGCACGGAGCGAACGTGGACGGCATCTTCGGGCTGCTGGCCAACGTCGTGTGGACCAACTACGGCCCGTGCTCCACCGCGGACTTCGACGTCGTCCGCGCGAAGCTGCTGGGCCGCGGCCCGCTGACCGTCTACTCCGTGGACAAGTTCCCCCGCATGATCGATTACGTGCTGCCCACCGGCGTGCGCATCGGCGACGCCGACCGCGTGCGCCTGGGCGCCCACCTGGCGGAGGGCACCACCGTCATGCACGAGGGCTTCGTCAACTTCAACGCCGGCACGCTCGGCAGCTCCATGGTGGAGGGGCGCATTTCGGCGGGCGTCGTCGTCGGCGACGGGTCGGACGTCGGCGGCGGCGCGTCGATCATGGGCACGCTGTCCGGCGGCGGGAAGCAGACCATCTCCATCGGCGAGCGGTGCCTGCTCGGCGCCAACGCCGGCGTGGGCATCTCGCTCGGCGACGACTGCGTGGTCGAGGCCGGCCTCTACATCACCGCGGGCACCAAGTGCACGGTGCTTCTCGACGGCGTGCGCAAGCACCGCAAGGCCGCCGAACTGTCCGGCGGCTCGAACATGCTGTTCCGGCGCAACTCCCAGACCGGCGAGGTCGAGGTCGTGCCGTGGGCGGCCGAGCGCGTCAAGCTCAACGAGGCGCTGCACAAGAACTAGCTGCACGAGAACTAGCCGCACGAGAACTAGCCGCACGAGAACCGGCTCCACAACAACCGGGGGCGGGGGCCGTGAGCTGCCCTGGGCCGGCCCGAGCTGCGCGAGCGGCGGGCGCGGGCCCCGGATCATCCCGCCCGGCGCGCCCCTCAGTTGCCCTGGGCCGGCCCGATCTTGCCCATGAGGAATTCGCGGGCCGCCGTACGCGCCGACGGCACCCCATCCGCCTCGGTTTCGTACTGCAGGTGGTCGGAGGATTCGTCGAGCAGGAACCGCAGCAGCTTTTCGACGGCCCGCCGCACCTCGGGGTCGGCCAGCAGATCGGTGCCGGCCACCGCCTCGATGGACGCGAGCGTGCCGTCGGCGTCGCGGGGGTTGAGCGACGCCGTCATCACCGCCGGCGCGAGGGCCCGCATCCCGGGGGTGGAGTCGCACCACACGTCGCCGGCGTTGCAGGAATCGAAGACCCGGTCCGACAGCGGGCCCCACGTGCCCTCGCTCGGGCCGAGGATGCCCAGGGAATCCGTGGGAGCGGTGCCGTGCGCTTCTGCGACGACCGGGCCGCGCCGGGGGTTGCCGAACATTGCGATGCCGATGACGCGGTCCGCCACCTGATCGGCGGACAGTCCCGTACGGCCGGCCAGCGCGTCGCCGGCCCACCTGTTGACGATGTCCGCGCCCTGCGAATACCCGGAGAACACGAAACGGGTGTCCGGGCAGGCGGCGGCGACGCGGTCGACCAGGTCGCGGAGGATCTCCACGCCCCGATCGGCCGACGCCCGGTACGACGTGGTCAGGAGGACATCCGAGGGATAGGGCAGGTAGAGGTTGCGGACCTCGTCGCCGTAGGCCGCCGCGAGATCGTGGCCCAGGCCCGAGACGACCCGGCCGTGGGGGACGTCGGGGTCCCGCTGTTCGTTGGTCTCCGCGGTGCCGGGGACGTGGATGGCGGTGATGGGGGTGCACTCGCGGTCATCCAGGGCATCCATGCCGAGGTCCTTGCCGGCGAGGCGCCCGATGGTGCGTTCCGCCCGGTCCCACGCGGCGGCAGGGAGCTTGGGGCTGCGCACGCCGCCGTGCTCGAGCTCCGGCGGCTCGTACGGGATCGTCGGCGGGGTGGTCAGCAGCGGGCCCAGGTTCAGGTCGTCCCCGATCGAGGAGGGGGACGAAGAGGGGAACGAGGAAGGGACCGAGGAGGAGACCCGAGAAGGGACCGAGTCGGGCGGCGACGCGAATGCCGCCGCGGGCGCTTCCGCCGCCGTTCCGGGTGCGGCCGACGCGGGCGCCGGGGCGCCGATCGCGGCCGCGACCGTGACGGCGATGGCGGTGATGCCGACGGTGACGCCGGTGACTGCGGCGCGCGTGTTCTTCATGTTCGTCCCCTGTGCGGTCAACAACTCGACACAGGCGATGTTAATCCCGGTTCACCGGAGTTCCCGAACGCCGCAAAAACGGGTGACCACCGACATGGCGCAGGTCACGCCACTTTTGGGGGCTTCGTCGGGTTGGGGGCGCGGTCAGTGTGGGGCGCGGTCAGTGCGGGGGCGCGGTCAGTACGACGGGTCGGCCAACGGATCGGCCACGTCGCGGTTCGAGCGGAAGTGCCGGGGCGAGCCGTCGAGGGGGTCGTCGTAAAGCAATTCGGTGGCCACCAAACGCAGCACCCTGGTGACGTTGCCGAGATCCAACCCGAGATCGTCGGGGTACGTGTCGTCGCCGAGGATCGGGTAACCGAGGTGCGCCATCGTCGCGCGGAGCTGATGCGTGCGGCCGGTCGACGGCTCGAGGCGCCACTTCCCCACCGTCATCCGCGTGCCGCACGCACCGCAGGAGCAGCTCGCCGAATGGCCCGCGCCGGCGGCGCCGCCGAACATGCCCGGCAGCACGTCGCCGACGTCCGACGCGACCGTGCCCACGTAGGTCACGCGCGTCGCAGCGGTGCGCCAGAGGTTATCGGGGATGGAGTCGGCGGTGGTGGGCTCGGTGGCATCGGCCGTGTCGGGAACGCCGTCGGACGAGGCGTCGGCGAGCAGAGGATCCCGGACCCGCACCCCGCGCTCGCCGTCGACGTTCGCGAGCTCGACGACGACGTCGCGGGACTCGCCCGGCGCCCAATCATCCGGGACGACGGTGAGGGCCTCATAGGTCTTGCGCACCCGCCCGTCCTGGAAAAGCCGCTGGTAGGCGCCGCGGGTCGCGGGATCGCGCGACACCAGCAGCAGACCCGAGGTCAGCCGGTCGAGGCGATGGACGCACGTCAGATCCGGCTCGCCGAAACGATCGCGCAACCTTTGCAGCACCGTCGCCCGCACCAGACGGCCGTTGGGGGTCGAGGCCAGGAACGGCGGCTTGTCGACGACGACGATGCCCGCCTCCTCCGCCACCACCACCGGATCAAACGGGATGTCGGGTTCGGGGTGGGCGTGCGTTGGGGCGGGGACAGAGGCGGAGGTGCACGCGGGGACGGAGGCGGAGTCGCCGACGCCGTCGGCACCGCCCGGGCTCATGGGCGCCGGCGCGCCCGTGGCGCCGCGCTGCGCCGAACTCTGCCCCGAGAACGTCTCCGGGCCGTTCCCCGAGAACGTCTCCGATTCCTTGCCCGGCCGCCGCCCCGCGCCCTTCTCGGCGCCCCACCATTCGTCGCGGTTGCCCGCCGCCCTGCCCATCGAGCCACGCTCCCTTTCCACGTCCGCGCCACGGTTCGGCGATTGCCGATCATGCGCCCGCAATACTGCCGTATCCTGGCCGCATGACCGACGCCACCCCCTCCAACCACGCAGATCGCCCCGATCACGCCGCCGCGGGCCGCCCCGACGCGCGCGCCACCGCCGACGTCCACGCGCCCCAGACCCCGCAGTCCGAGGCGAACCCCGCCACGGCCTCGTCGACGGCGTACAGCGTGCGCATCGTCGCGGGGCTTCTGCTCATCGTGGTGTTCGGCGGACTGCCGACGGTGGTCGATGGGCGGCCGCTGTGGGCCGCGATCGTCGGGCTCGCCGGCGTCGTCGCGGGGGCCGTGCTCATCGGGCTGGCCGTCAATTCGATGATGCGCGAGCGCCGCGCCCGCAACCGCGCAGGCGCCGCCGCCCAACGGTGACGATGGACCAGGTGACGGCGGGGCCGTCGTAAAGCCAACCGCAAAGCGGGATTTCACGCCCGGGCCACCGTGCCCGGGTTTTTTCGTGCAACCACCCTTGCCAGTGTGACAAGTATTCTTTACACTGGGTCATGCAAGATGGGCACGGTGGGAACTTTCGAAGCGCCGCGCCCGACCGACGAAAGAAGCGGAGGTGAGCCGTGATGGACGGGGAACTGGCCAACATGGTCCGCAAATACCGCCGCTGGAACGAGCTGTCGCAGGCCGAACTCGCAGAGCGCGTGTCCGTGTCGCGGCAGACCATCGCAAACATCGAACGCGGCAACTACTCCCCCTCCGTGCACCTGGCGCTGGCCATCTGCCGGGAACTGGGGAAAACCGTCGAGCAGGTCTTCGGCGACGAACAGGAAGGATGATCACGATGAGCCTCGGAGACAAGATCGTCGCCGGCTACGAAACGACCGTCGACGACGAATATCAGACGCTGGTCCTGCACCAGTCGAACACCATCGGCTTCCACATCGCGTACTACGGGTACATCGCGCTCGGCGCGGCGCTCGGGTGGCTGCTGCCGTACGAGCGCAGGTGGGCGTCCATGATCGTGATCGTGCCCATGCTGGTGTCCGCGATCATCGGCACGAAGTGGCTGCGGCGGCGCATCCCCCGCCCCCGGGTGCTGGCGCCGAAGCCCGCCGAGCTGGCGCTGATGATCTTCCTCGCCGCCGTGTGGCTCGCCGGGTTCCAGTTCAACAACCCCGAGCATGACCTGGCGACGGCGTTGGGCATGGTCGTCGGTGGCATCGTCGGCGGCGTCGGCGGCGGCGCGATCGCGATGTGGATGCAGAGGCGGGGGCGCCGCAAGGACGTCGAGCGCCTCGACGCGGAGTTCGCCGACGACTAGGTTCACGCCTTCGCTTTGCGACGGCCACCGGGGAGCCGGTTTCGTTCGCTACTCGGCTGCGCGACCATGCTCGGCTGCCGCTCACTGCCCGCGCCGCCAATTCGCCGGCCCCTCCGAACGCCCCGCGGATACAACGACGGGGACACCCGGCCGAGAATCGACGGAACCGATCGGCGGCGGCCCGCGTCGATAAGGACATGGGGGACAACGACGCACAGGGGAACGGGCGCGCCGCTCCGCAGCACACGACCATGACCGAGGCCGCGACAACGGTAACTACGACTACGCTCACAACTAATACTTCCACCGCCAATCTCTCAGCGGATTCGACGACGGCAACTTCGGCGACGGCGACGGCGACGACGGCCACGATCCGGGGAATCCGCTCGGTCCACGGCGGCCTGCTCCACGCGATCGACTCATCCGGGCGGGCCCACCTGAGCCGCGAATGCCACGCCGGGCGCCTGGTCCGCCTCGCCCCGTCGGTCGCCGTGGCCACGGACACCTGGGAATCGACCGCGTGGCGCGACCGCAGACGGGCCCGATGCGCGGCGCACGCGCTGGCCAACTCGGATCTCGTTCTGACCGGCATCAGCGCGGCCCGGGTCCTGGGCATGCCGGTGCTCGACGATCCGGACGCCGACACCGGGGAGCTCGTCGAACTCGGACGCCCCGGACGCAGCCGCGCCATCAATCAGGACGGTCGCCGCATCATTCGGCCGCTTCCCCGCCACGCGGAATGGACGTCGCTCGGCGGCATCAAGGTGTGCACGGACATCTCGGTCATCCACCAGTTGTGCCGCCAAGTGGGGCCTGGTCAGGCGTTGGCCGCCGCCGACCACGTCGTTCGCGAGCGGGGCGGCCGCGGGAGCCTGGCCCGGGGCGCGGCCCGACTCATCGAGTCGAGGGCACCGGGCGCCGCACGGACCGCCGAGGTGGTCATGTTGGCGTCGGATCAGTCGGAAAGTGCGGCGGAGTCGCTGACCAAATGGATCCTCCACGGCACCGGCATCGACGGTTGGTTGCAGCAGGTGTGGATCGTCGGTCCGGGGAGCATGCCGATCGGCCGGGTGGACTTCTTCCATCCTGGGCTGGAGATGGTCGTCCAGTTCCACGGCGCGATGAAGTACGACGGGCGGTACGGCGATGGCGATGCGATTTCCACCTACGAGAACATGCAGGTCAGACAGTTGATCAACGCCGGCGTCGACGTCGTGCAGCTCACGTGGCCGATGGTGGTAAGCGATGAGGCGAGGCGGATGGTCCTCGAGCGGGCGGAGAAGCGCCGCGCGCTCCTCGCGGCTGCAGGGTCCCAGTTCGGTGGCGAGCACTTTCGGGACCACGAGAAGCTGCCGGACCGTGTGCGGGCGAACTTCCGTTCCCGCCGGCGATAACGCCGCCCTCGTCAACCATGCCCTCCGCATAACCCCGGGTCGATCACCCACCGCCGATAACCCCGCCACCGATATCCGGGGGTCATGTCCTCGCCACCGAAACCCCTTCCCCACGGACCAGTTTGGCGCCGGCGCACACCCGCCGTACAACCTGAGAATTTCTTACACTCCTTTCGTTGCTCCACAAGGCCGATTTCGGGGTTTTCGACCACTTTCAAGCAACGAAAAGTGTGTATGAATGCGCCAAGTGCACCAGTGGGGCGCTTGTGGTCAGTGGGGAACAGTGGACCGGTAGCGGGGACGCCTTTCCAAGTCGTCGGGCATGAAGGGACGGGCTGATCCGCGCTCTCCGCACGAACCGGGGCTTTACGATGGCCGGCGGACCCGAGATCGGCCAAACCGACCGGATCGTCGCAGGTCAGAGCTACGCGCGGAGACGGCCGGCGGCGACGTCGATCGCCTCATCCGACGCCGTCAACCCGATGCGCACATGCCGCACGCCCTTCGGCCCGTAAAACTCGCCGGGAGCGACCAGAATGCCGCGCTCGGCGAACCAATCCACCAGTTCACGGCACGTTTCGCCGCCGCCCACGCCATCGCGGGTCGTCCACAGGTACAGGCCACCGTCCGAATCATCGACGCGGAACCCCGCCCCCTCCAGCGCCCCACGCAGAACCGCGCGGCGCCGCCCGTAACGGGCACGCTGAACCTCGGCGGACCGGTCGTCGTCAAGCGAGGCCACCATCGCCGCCTGCACCGGCCCCGGCACCATCAGCCCCGCCTGCCGCCGCAACGCCAGCAACTCCTGGACCAGCGACTCATCGCCGCACAGCCACCCCGCGCGGTACGACGCCATGTTCGCGATCTTCGACAGCGAATGCACGGCCAACAGCCCCGTGAAATCACCGCCGCACACGCGCGGATCGAGGATCGACGGCGCCTCCAGCTCCCAATCGAGCCCCAGGTAGCACTCGTCGGACACGACGATCACGCCGCGCTCCCGCGCCCACTCGACCACCTTCCGCAGGTGATCGACGCCCAGCACGCGGCCCGACGGATTCCCCGGCGAATTCACGTACATCAGCGTCGGGCGCGACGGCCCCAACTGCGTCAGCGAATCCGCGCGCACCACGCCCGCCCCCGCCAGCCGCGCGCCGACCTCGTACGTCGGGTACGCCAGCTCGGGGATGACCACGGTGTGGCCCTCCCCCGCGCCGAGCAGGAACGGCAGCCACGCGATGGCCTCCTTCGTGCCCACCACCGGCAGCACGCCGCGGTCGGCCGACAGGCCCGCCACCCCATGGCGGCGCTCCATCGCCCCCGCGATCGCCGCGCGCAGCTCCGGCGTGCCCGCCGTCTGCGGGTACCCCGGCGCCGCCGAGCCGGCCGCCAGACCGGCGCGCGCGGACTCGAAGACGTCGTCGACGGGCGTGCCGATGGACAGGTCGATCAGCCCGTCCTCATGCGCCGCGGCCTTCGCCTTCGCGTCGGCCAGCGAATCCCACGGGAACGCGGGCAACCGCCCGGCCGGCGTCGTGCGCGGACGGTACTGCGGGGGCAAACCGGTCATGCGCGGCTAGTCCTCGGCCTGCGGCGGCAGCTCGGCGATGAACTTGACGTCGAAGTCCTGCGGGCCGAGCTTCGCGGCGCCGCCCGGGGAGCCGAGCTCGTCGAACCAGTCGACGTTGGCGTCGGTGTAGTCGACCCACTCGTCGGGCACGTCATCCTCGTAGAAGATCGCCTCGACGGGGCACACGGGTTCGCAGGCGCCGCAGTCGACGCATTCGTCGGGGTGGATGTACAGCATCCGCTTGCCCTCGTAGATGCAGTCGACGGGGCATTCCTCCACGCAGGCGCGGTCCATCACGTCCACGCAGGGCTGGGCGATCACGTATGTCATGGCTTGGGAAACGGCCTTTCACGAATGCGGGCTGGTTGTAACCAGCCCATTGTGTCACTTGAGGTGCCGGAGCGGCCAACCGCCCCCGACGATACCGGCGATGAGCAGCAGTATGGTCCGGATGCTCTCGCCGAGCACCTTGTCGCCGCCGAAGGGCAGGCCGGTCCAGATGAACAGCGCCACGAACCCGGCGATCCAGGCCCACATGGGCACCAGGGCGATGGCGCGGTTTTTCGTCCACAGCATCGCGGTGCGCGTGATGATCAGGTTGAACAGGTACGCCGCCGCGATCGTCCACGGCACGGGGATGGACGCGCCCGCGACGTCGACGCGCATGCCCAGGTACACGACCTCGAGCACCAGCGACACCAGCGACGCGACGGACAGCCACGCGATGCCGGTGATCATTTCCCCGCGGCCGATGTCCTCGCGGACCTGGCTGCGGTCGGGGTCGCCCCAGTGCTTTTCGACGGTCACCTCGCCGCCTTCGCCCGGCCCGTTCATCGCGCCGCTCCCGTGGTTTCGTCCTCCGCGCCGGCCCGGTCCTTCCCGCCGGCCCGGTCCTTCTCCCCCGCGAGCACGGCGGCGAGGTCGGCGGTGGCGGTGCCCAGGCGGTAGTGCTCGGCGGGCATGATCGGCTGGCAGATGAGGTTGGACAGGGCCCACACCCCGCGGGCGGCGCCGGATGCGTCGACCGCGCCGAGGGCCGCGTGCGGATTGACCATGTTCACCGCGCCGTCGCCGACCCACACCTGGGTGGCGTGGGCGCGCAGGGCGGCGGCCTTGGCGGCGACGTCGGAGTCGGACAGTTCGATGGCGAAGTCCGACGCCACCGACGGCAGCTCGTCGAAGCCGGCCCGCGTCCATCCCTCGGGCACGACGGTGACGGCGTCGAGGCCGGCGCGCAGGGCGTCGTCGTCGGTGACGGTCCAGAGGGTGGCCCACAGGTCCGCGTCGGATCCCGCGTCGGAACGGGCGTCGGAACCGGCGCGAACCTCCGCGCGCAGCCGATCGCACGCAGCGACGGTGAGCTCGTGGGCGCGGATGTGGTCGGGGTGGCCGTAGCCGCCGTCGGCGTCGTAGGTGATCACGGCGTGCGGGCGCAGATCGCGCAGCACGTCGGTGAGCTGGTCCAGGGCCTCGTCGCCGGAGCGGATGAACGCCCGCTCGGCGTCGTTGCCGGGGTCGCCGACCATGCCGGAGTCGCGCCACCGCCCGGCGCCGCCGAGGTGCACGGGCGCATGCCCGGGCCCGTTGCAGCCCAGCGCGGTCAGGGCCGCGTGGAGTTCGTGGACGCGGAAGCCGCCCAGCTGATCGGCTTCGCCGCCGACGAGCCCCTGGTACGGCTCGCCGATGACCTCGCCGAGTTCGCCGAGCGTGCACGTCACCACCGTCACTTCGGCACCGCGTCGCACGAGCTGCGCGATGGTGCCGCCGGTGGTGATCGCCTCGTCGTCGGGGTGCGCGTGAACCAGTGCGACGCGCATCCCGGTCAGATCGCGTGCCTGGTCGGCGGGCTGGGCCATGTCGGCTCCTCCGTGGGGTCGGTGGTTGTCGCTGTCGGGGTCGGGGTCCGGTTCAGGGGCCGGGCCGGGTTCGGGGTCGGCGTCGAATTCGGGGCTCGGCGTCGGTGGCGGGTTTCGCTTTACGACGTCCCGCCGCCGCCCGCACCGCCCCCGCCACGGGGTTCGGCCCCGCCGTCACCGGCGCCGCCTTCGCCCGCGCCGTCTCCGGCACCGTCTCCGGCTTCATCCGCGCCGGGGCCCGCGCCTCGTTCGTCGCCGGGATCGGCTCCGTCCGATGCCGTGGCCGAGGGTACCCGCCGCCAATCCGGCAGAGTCATCAGCGGTCCGATGCGGGGCCCGGCCGGCCACTCGGCGGGATTGCCGGCCGCGCCTCCCGCCATGGGCAGCTCGACGCCGGGGCCCATGACCGTGAGAATGCGGTCGACGACGATGCCCAACTCGATGGCCTCGGCGTCGATGGCATCGCGGATTTCGGCGGGAACCGAACCTTCGGGGGCCGCGACCGTCGCGCCGAGCCCCCGGGCACCGGTGGCGGCGCCGGTGCCGCCCCGGGTGACGGCCTCGTCCAGCATCGCGTCGATGCGCGGGTCGCACAGGCCGGAGAGGTTGGAACCGCGGGCGACGTCGGGCGACGCGGCCGGCGTCGGCTTCCGATCGCCGCGTGCGCCCTGCCCCGCATCCCGATCCCCGCCGGACTCGCGCGGAGCCGATGAGCCGGGCGCCGACGATTCGGAGGTGGGTCGCCCGGAGCGGGCGGACGTTTCGGTCGACGGGGAGGCCGCCTCCTCGGACGGCTTCACCGACGCGCGCTTCTCGTAGGGGCACGACCACCGACTCGCCGCGCGCTGCGGCGAATCGGCGACGTCGTTCCACGCCACGACCATGTCCACCCGCCCATGCGGCAGCAGTGATCCCGCGAGTTCCTGATCTCCCGCCCCGGTCACCTTCGCCGGCAGCCCGGCGGCGGTCAGCTGGTCGGCGATGGCCCGCGCGGCGGCGACGGCCTGCTGGTCCTCCCCCATGACGCCGATGAGCAGCGGATCATTCTCGGTCACGCCGTCGACGATCCCGGCGAGCGACCGCCGCTCCCCGCCATCGGCGGACTCCCGCGACGAACCGAGCTTGGGCGGCGCCGGGATCTCCAGGTCATCCGTTCGCCCCGTCGCGATCGCGGCCACCGCACGGACGTCCACGGCGGAAAACACTGCGCGGCGAACCGAGACGTCGTCAAGCAACGGCGACGCCACGTTGGCGTGCAACGTCAACTGGCGCGGAAGCGTCGCGGGAAGCTCCACGGCACCCGGCACCAGCCCATACGTCAACGCCGTCGTCTGCTGCGGGCGCAGGCGCAGGGCCTGCAGCTGGGCGGCGCGCAACTGCTCCGCGCCCGTGACCGCGCCATCGACCGAACGGACGATGACCGTGTCCGTCTTCGCCGGCACGTCGCCCCAGAAACGGTCGTTGCGAACCAGGCGCACCTCGCCGCGGCCGACGTCGATGGACTGCGCCGTGTAGCGCCCGCCCGACGCCGGCAGCCCGCCGTCCAGGATGTCGACGAACGGCGTCGCCGACGGGCGCAGCAGGTGGCTCGGCAGCAGATGCCGGAACAACGTGCGCCACTCCGGCATCGGCCCGGACACCAGCACGTCGACCTGCCGGCCGCCCGAAGACACCGTGATGGCCTTGATGCGCTCATAGGCCGAGGCATCCACCACGCCGGCGTTGGCCAGCAGCGACGCATGCAGGTACCGGAAGTCGGAACCCGAAATCGGCGTGCCGTCCGACCACTGCGCGCCCGGCCGGATGCGGTAGCGGATGCGGGTGTCGCCCGGGCGCGCGTCGGTGGCGTCGGCCTCCGCGGCCTCGGCGGCGATCGACGGCGCCGACCCCTCCGCCGCGGCACCGTCGCCCGAGCCGTCGCCGCGGCCGGCCGCCCCCGCGTCCTCGTCGGGCACCGGTTCATCGACGGGCACGATCTCGGCGCTCTCCAGCAGATCCGGGCTCATCCGCCACCGCTCCGGATCCCGCGGATCCGGCTCGAAGGCGCTGGGCAGCGTCAGCGACGCCACCAGATCCGTCACCGGCGAGGCATCCGCGATCAGATGCGGGTTGAAACCCTCGCCGAACGCGTCGACGCCCACCCGGATCTGCTTCGCCGATTCCTCCGACCGCACCGGATCCTCGCGCCGCGGCTCCTCTTCCCCCACCGTCGGCGCGTCCCCCGGGTTGGCCATGCACCCGGACAGCAGAACCGCCGCCGCGAGGCTCCCGAACAGAGCTGTGCGACGACGGCGATTCTGGCGTTCGAACATGGAGATCAGCCTACTTCACCGGCCGGATCGCCCCGCCCGATCGATGCGGACGGGCGCCGGGCCCGGGCCGGGCGGACGGGCGGCCGATGCCTCCGCACCAACCGCCGCAGCCGCTACTTGCCCTGGTTGCGGGCCTTCTCGCGGGAGCGGGCGCGGTTGCGCTCGGTGGCGTTGAGGATCACCTTGCGCACGCGGATGCCATCCGGCGTGACCTCGACGCACTCGTCGGCGCCGCAGAACTCCATGGCCTCGTCCAGCGTCAGCGAGCGCGCCTTGTCCAGCGTCACCGTCGTGTCGGCCGACGCCGCGCGCATGTTGGTGAGCTTCTTCTCCTTGGTGATGTTGATGTCCATGTCCTCGTCGCGCGGGTTCGCGCCGACGACCATGCCCTCGTAGGCCTGGTAGCCCGGCTCGACGAAGAACGTGCCGCGGTCGGCCAGCTGCAGCAGGGCGTACGCGGTGATCTGGCCGGTGCGGTCGGCGACCAGCGAACCGGTCGCACGGTCCTTGATCTCGCCGGCCCAGTCGTCATAGCCCGCGGAGAAGTGGTTGGCGATGCCGGTGCCCTTGGTCTCCGTCATGAAGATGGTGCGGAAGCCGATCAGGCCGCGCGACGGGACGACGAACTCCATGCGGACCCAGCCGGAGCCCTGGTTGCCCATCTGCTCCATGCGGCCCTTGCGGGCGGCCATGAGCTGGGTGACGGCGCCGAGGTGCTCCTCGGGGACGTCGATGGTCAGGTGCTCGTAGGGCTCCTGCAGCTTGCCGTCGACGGTCTTGGTGACCACCTGCGGCTTGCCGACGGTCAGCTCGAAGCCCTCGCGGCGCATGGTCTCCACGAGGATGGACAGCGCCATTTCGCCGCGGCCCTGGACCTCCCAGGCGTCGGGGCGCTCGGTGGGCAGGACGCGCAGCGACACGTTGCCGATGAGCTCCTGGTCCAGGCGGGCCTTGACCACGCGGGCGGTGAGCTTGTCGCCGCCGCCCTGGCCGGCCATCGGGGAGGTGTTCACGCCGATGGTCATGGAGATCGCCGGCTCGTCGACGATGATGCGCGGCAGCGGGTTCGGGGCGTCGACGGCGCAGAGGGTGTCGCCGATCATGACCTCGTCGATGCCGGAGATCGCCGCGATGTCGCCGGCGATGGCCTCTTCGGTGGGCACGCGGGTGACGCCGACGGTGCGCAGCAGCTCCGCGATCCTGGCGGTCTTGACGTGCTGCTCGCCCTCGGAGTCGTAGTGGATCCACGACACCTGCTGGCCCTTGCGGATCTTGCCGGAGTGGATGCGGATCAGGCCGATGCGGCCGAGGA
This sequence comes from Corynebacterium hansenii, assembly GCF_030408795.1. Taxonomy (NCBI): domain Bacteria; kingdom Bacillati; phylum Actinomycetota; class Actinomycetes; order Mycobacteriales; family Corynebacteriaceae; genus Corynebacterium; species Corynebacterium hansenii. The sequence goes on along the minus strand of NZ_CP047211.1, from coordinate 949,994 downwards.
AGGAGCTGGAGTCGAGGTTGGTGACCTGCGCCTGCAGGGGGCCGTCGACGTCGGCGGAGGGCTCCGGCAGCACCGAGGTGATGACGTCGAACAGCGGCTGCAGGTCGTCGTTGTCGGGCAGCTCGCCGTTGCCGGGATTCTCGGTGGACGCCTTGCCGGCGCGGCCGGAGGCGTAGAGGACGGGCAGCTCGAGGTTGCGCTCGGCGGCCTCGGCGGCGTCGGGGTCCTCGACGGTGGCGGCCAGCTCGAGCAGCAGGTCCTGGGCCTCCTCGACGACCTCGTCGATGCGGGCGTCGGGGCGGTCGGTCTTGTTGACCACGATGATCACCGGCATCGAGGCGGCAAGCGCCTTGCCCAGCACGAAGCGGGTCTGCGGCAGCGGCCCCTCGGAGGAGTCGATGAGCAGCACGACGCCGTCGACCATGGACAGGGCGCGCTCGACCTCGCCGCCGAAGTCGGCGTGGCCGGGGGTGTCGATGACGTTGATGATCAGGTCCCGGCCGTCCTTGCCGGCGCCCTTGCGCCGGATGGCGGTGTTCTTGGCCAGGATGGTGATGCCCTTTTCCTTCTCCAGATCACCGGAGTCCATCACGCGGTCGGCGACCTCCCCGTGGTCGCCGAAGACGCCGGACTGCTCCAGCATGGCGTTGACGAGGGTGGTCTTGCCATGGTCGACGTGGGCGACGATGGCTACGTTGCGGAACTCGGTTTCGTTCACGTGGGGGGTGCTCCTTGGAGATTGAGGCATCAGGGCCCCGGTGGGCCTAGCGGATACAGGCTACTCGCATGTCGGGGGCGGGCGCGATTTCGGCGGCGGGCGGGGTTGGGCGGACCGACGGCCGGCCCACGGCGAACGGGTACCCCCATGGGCATCCCGAATCGCTTTGCCGCTCAGGGTGCTCTAATGTTCGGTTTCCATACCCCAGGGGGTATCCACTCCCGCGGGGCATGTTCCCACGACCACGAAAGTGAGCGTCTTCACCGATGATCCGCGACCTGGGCGAAAAGTACTCGCCCCTCTACTTCCTGGCCGCCCTCGGCTTCGGCGGCATGTCCGTCTTCTTCTTCATGGCGTTCATGCACATCACGCCCCACCCCGACACCCCGATGCCGACCTTCGAGTCGATTCAGAATGCCTGGGCCACCGGCGGCACGTTCCTGAAGTCGGCGATCGCGATCGGCTACGCTGGCATGATCGCGATGTTCGCCGTGCACCTGTTCCTGCTCGCGTGGAACATCCGCGAGTTCGCGCAGTTCCGCCGCACCCCGGCGTACCGGACGCTGAAGTCCACCAACGCCGAGGTCACCCTCATGGCCATCCCGCTGACGCTCGGCATGACGGTCAACGGCATGTTCGTCGCCGCGATGGCGCTCGTCCCCGGACTGTGGGGCGTCATCGAGAACCTGATGCCGCTGGCGCTGCTGGCCTACGGCTCCGTGGGCGCGCTCGCCCTGGTCATCATGTCCGCGTACCTCAAGCGCGTGATCGCCGCGGGCTTCGACTTCAAGGCCAACGGCGGCCTGAACCAGCTGCTGTCCGCGTTCGCCTTCACCATGGTCGCCGTCGGTTTCGCGGCCCCGGCCGCGATGTCGGGCAACAAAACCATCGTCCTGATCGCCCTGCTGGGCTCCCTGTTCTTCGGCTCGGTCGCCGTGCTGCTGTTCACCGTGTTCCTGCCGCTGGGCGTGATGAGCATGCTGCGCTACGGCCTGTCGCTGCAGAACTCCGCGACCCTGTGGCTGGCGGTGCCCATCTCCACCCTGCTGGCCATCACCATGCTGCGCCTGCGCCACGGGCTGCAGACCCTCGAGACCTTCTCCCCCGCCCATGAGGGCGCGGTGCACGCGAAGTCCTCGATCCCGGTTCTGGTCATGCTGGCCGCGGCGATCATGTTCCAGATGACCTTCCTCGGCCTGGGCCATCTGGTCATGCGCGCCAACGGCTTCTACCGCGAGTACGTCTTCGGCCGCGAGACCGCGTCGCCGGCCGCCTTCACCCTGGTTTGCCCGGGCGTGGGCCTGTCGGTGCTGTCGATGTTCGCGCTCCACGTCGGCCTGGTGGCCAATGGTCTCGTGGAGAAGTTCTCCGTCATCTATTACGTGCTGCTGGCCATCATCGTCGCCGTCGCCTCGGTGACCCTGTGGACTGCCGTGACGCTGTTCCGCAACCAGCTGTCGACGTCCGGCGCGATCGCCCGGACCCGTGCCGCCGCACCCTCCGCGCCCATCGCATCCGCCGCGACCCCCGAGAAAATCGACGCCTGATTTTCCGGGTTCCCACCCCGGCCACCCCCTGTCACCCCACCGCGCTCCGGCGCCGTGCAACGCAAGGGGTGGCCGGGGCTTTTCGGGGCTTAATGGCGAACACCAGCAGTAACTCCATAGCACACGCGCCTCACCAGTCACACAAGACACGCCGATCGCGGTTTTCCGCGGGGGGAAGAAATTTACCGAATCTTTTCCCAAATGAGTTTGAGGGCCTTATGATGGCGTCGATTCCGTAAACGTCGCCTCAGGCGCTCCTCAGCAAATGCTCCGGCACCGGCCGTCGCAAAGCAAGGGGGTCGCCGACGACGACCGGAACGGACCGACCGAACGACGCCGGGAGACCGCAGACGCGGCCACCCGCACACGACCTACGAGGGGTATTTCAACCGTGGTCTCGAACCGACGAACCTTCATCCGCCGCACCGCGGCCGCCCTGGGCACCGCCGCACTGCTGTCGGCCGGTCTCGCCCCCGCCTCCATCGCGCAGCCCGCCCTGCCGGCCCCGAACTACGGCTCCATCCCGCAGGCCCCGAGCAGCGCCGACCTGCCGGCCGACGAGATCGCCGCCGCCATCGAGCGCATCACCAGCCAGCCCAACGTCCCGGAGGACCTCCGTTCGGCCCTCGAGCGCGTGTCCGGCTTCCTCACCGGCTCCGGCGAGCCGGGCTGGGAGCAGCCGTCCGACTCCCCGTCGACCTCCGACTTCCCGCTGCCGACCGTCGCCGAGAAGTGCATCAACGGCGAGGGCCGCTCCTTCGGCCTGGCCACCTCCGTCCCGGGCCCCGCGCCGCTGCCGCTGCCGGGCGTCCCGGCCCACCAGGTCGGCTACATCTTCACCGGCCTGGGCACCAAGGGCGTCTACAACGGCCAGTCGAACATGAAGGTCCACTGGGTCAACATCGCCAACGGCAAGTTCGGCACCACCCCGCTGACCTACAACGGCATCAACGAGGGCAGCCACGGCACCGTCAACGGCGTCGCCGACACCGGCTCCGGCATCGTCATCGCCGCGCTCCAGGGCGGCTTCACCGCCGACGAGGAGTCCGGCCCGACCGAGTGCAACTACACCCCGACCGCCACCTACACGGTCGTCGAGTAAAAGAGGCACTTCGCTTCACGACGGACCCCGTCCCCGGCCCACGGCCGGAGGGCGGGGTTCCGCCGTTTCCGGGCGATGGCGGGTGCACCGTCGATGACCCCACCGTTGATGCTCGTCACATTCGCTGGATTTTTATACCCGGTGGGGTATAGTACCGTGCATTGCGGTGCCCGATCGGGCCCCGCCGAAGCCGAACTCGCCCATTGCCCGGGCGCGGACTTCACCCGGAAACGTCTTCCAGCCGAGACACGAACCCCAAGGAGCCCCGCATGTGCTACCCCGTCGAATGCCCCAAGTGCCACAAGACCACGTGGGGAGGCTGCGGCATGCACGTCGACCAGGTCATGGCCACCGTGCCCAAGGAGCGCCAGTGCACCTGCCGCGCGCAGCAGCCCAAGGCATCGGGCTTCATGGGCCTGTTCGGCTGACGGCGCGTCCGCGGCGCCGGCACTAGAGTCGGGGCCATGCCCGTCCCGCACGCACCCAAGCTGGAGACCTTCGACCTCGGCGCCCGCGCCAACGTCGACCCCAAGGGGTTCGTGCGGGACGTCGACGTCTTCGAGGTTCACCCGCACGGCCTGTACATGGCCCGCGGCGCCGACCACCCGCAGTTCGGCTACCTCGAATCATGGCTGCTGCCCTCGCAGGGCCTGCGGGCCAACATCTTCCACTTCCGCCCCGGCGCCGAAGCGACCAGCCGCCGCTACCTCGACGTCGCCGACGTGACGCGGGAAACGGGGGCCGACGGCTCCGAGGTGTGGCGCACGCGCGATCTCTACCTGGACGTCGTCGCCCTCGACGGCGCCGTCCGCGTCGACGACGCCGACGAACTCGCCGCCGCCCTTGCCGCGGGCATCGTCGATGCCGACGCCGGCGCCCGGGCCATCGACCGGGCCTTCGACGCCCTGGCCGGCATCACCGCCCACGGTGGCGACCCCGATGCGTGGCTCGCCGCCGCCGGCTGCCCCGTCACGTGGGCGGAACGGGTCACGCTCGCCGAGCCGAATCAACCGCACCCGAAGCGCGTCGCCATCGGCGCCGGCCCCGGCTCCGAACCCGTCGGGGATCCCGCTTGACCCGTCCCGGCGGCCCGAACGCGGGCGCCGATGGCGGAGGCATTAGCGTCATAAGGCAATGACCGACCACCCACCGACCGGAAAGCGGGAACCATGACGGCCATCATCGATGCGGTGCGCGCGCAGCTGTGCGGCTACTTCGAGGAAAGCCAGCCCGGCGAGGCGAAGCTGACGTTCCTCGGCGCCGACCCCCTGACCGTGCTGAGGTTCGGCCCCGACCGCGAGCGCACGGTCACCTACGCGACGCTCGGCTGCTCGCGGTCGCCCATGCAGGATCCGTCAGCCATGGTCACCGACCCCAACGAGGGGCCGCGCGCCGAACTGGTGCTGCCCGTCATCGGCGGGCTCGATGCGGTGACGCGCCCGCTGGCCATGCTCGCGGCGTCACCCAGCATCGAGGGACTGGTGCTGCAGGACGGCGCGCTTCTCGATTTCGGCCGACCGCTGTGGCCGGACGCGCGGTTCACGGGTTTCGTGCTCGTCGACGCCGACGTGCCGGACGTGACAGTGCCGGACGTGACGGTGGCCGGCGGCACCGGCGAGCAGGTGCTGGTGTCGATGCTCCAGGCAGTCCCGGCCACTCCCAACGAATTCGCGCTGGCACGGGCGAAGGGCACGGCGGAATTGCGCGCGCAGTGGCGCGACCGGGGCACCGTGCTCGCGGACCCGCACAGGGCCAGCGCGGTGTAACGGCCCGGGCGCCGCCCCGGGGACCGTGCCGATCAGGTCAGGCGGAGGAACAGCTCCTCGATCTCGTCCGGGCTGAGGTTGCCGTTGTCCGTGCCGTTGAGGCAACCCCGCATGGACGACGACACCAGCTTGAAGCCGGCGCGGTCCAGCGCCTTGGACACCGCCGCCAACTGGGTGACCACGTCACGGCAGTGGCGGTCCTCCTCCATCATCGCGATGACCCCGGCGAGCTGCCCGTGGGCGCGCTTGAGCCGGTTGATGATTGCCCGACGCTGCGCGTCGGGGTCGAACCCGGGATCCGGATCCGTGGTCGAAGCAATCGCCTCAGCAGCCACCGAACTCCCCTGTCTGATCGTCGATCGATCCATCCTGGCGCAGAGTCGGCGCCCGGGGTTCCCGCCGGCATCGCCCACCGACGGCCATTTCGGCGGTTCGGCGATGGGCGCACGGCGGGAAACCCGGGGGCGTCGGCACCTGCGCGGTACCTTCACATACCCCGTACCGTACCCCATGAGATGAGCGTTTGAACAGATCTGTCTGAGTCCTCGTTCATAATCGCAGGTAAGAAGGTAATGCCGTTAAGGCTGGTGACCCCCGATTGATACATTGATGGGCATGAAATCGAGCGCCGAAGGCACCCCTCACCGCACCACTCCGTTCCATGCCGCGCAGGCGAGCAGGCTGTGGCGCATCGCCGTCGCCGTATACGTGCCGGCGCTCGTGCTGACCGTGGCGACGGCCATCCTCAACTGGGACCACATGATCGACGCCGCGATGTCCGGCCGCACCGGCACCATCGTTCCCACCCGGGCCCAGGCGCAGACGTCGATCCTGATCAGCGTGGGATTCGCCACCGTCGCGCAGGGGCTCGTCGCCCTGGCGTGCTGGTTCCTGGCGGGCAAGCTGCTGCGGGGCAGCGCGGCGGCGCGGATGATCCTCAGCATCGCGGCCACCGTCTTCGCGGTCAACGCGGTGCTTTCGCTTACCGCCATGGCCACCGGCGCCAACGACGCCGGCGTGAGCGGGGGCGCGGCGGAGTTCATCGACAGCGCGGTGACCGTGCTCATCGTCGTCGCCGCCGCGATCGCCGTCTGGGCGACCGTGCAGGCGTACCGGGGGTCCGACAACCGCGCGTTCTTCACCACGACGTAGCCCGTGCCGCAGCTTCCCGCCGCCGGGGCTCCCGGCGCTTCCGCATCGGGGCCCTCCTCCCCCGCCCCGGCCACCGCCGCCCGCCTCTGGTTCTTCGCCGTCCTGCTGGTCATCGGCATGTTCTCGCTCGAATTCGGGTCGGCGTTCGCCGCCGTCGCCATCACATCCGCGTCGGCCGGCGTCGTCGTCACGCTGCGCATGGGACTGGCGGGGCTGATCCTCCTGCTCCTGCTGCGCCCGAGGGTGCGGGGGCTATCGCGGACGGATTGGGCCTGGCTCGGCGGCCTGGCCGCGACGATGGGCTCGATGAACCTGTTCTTCTACCTGTCCATCGATCGCATCCCCCTCGGCGCGGCCGTGACGTTCGAGCTGGTGGGGCCGCTGATCCTCGCCGCCGTCCGCGCCCGCTCGCCCCGGTCGGCCCTGTTCACGGCGCTGGCGTTCGGCGGCGTGGTGATGCTCGGCTGGTCCGGGCTCCGCGACCTCACCGTCGCGGGCGTCGCGTGCGCCCTGACCGCCGGCGCGTTCTGGGCCGGCTACATCCTGACCACCGAAGGCACCGGCCGGCGCTTCTCCGGGCAGACGGGCCTGGCGCTGGCGCTGACCGTCGGCGGCATGAGCCTTGCACCGATCGGTCTGCTCACCGCGCCGTCGGCGTTCCTCGACCCGCGGATCCTCGGGCTCGGCGCGGTCGTCGCCGTGATGTCGAGCATCATCCCCTACGGCATCGACATGGCCGCCCTGCGCGTCCTGCCCGCGGGATTGTTCGCCACGCTCACGGCGCTCGCGCCCGCCACCGCCGCCATCGCCGGGGTCGCGATCCTGGGCCAGCGGCTCGCGGTGCTCAGCTGGATCGGGCTGGTGGTGGTCGTCGCCGCCGCGGGCCTGGCATTGCGCGAGTCCGCCGTCGCGTCCTGATCGGCCCGGCGATCGGCCTTCCACCGTGCGGCCGGAACCGCCCACCGCGGCGCGCGAAGGGGCGGGCGGCACGTCGTAAAGCCGCGCGAACCCGCATAACCTGGGGGCATGAGGCGCCATGACGACAACCATCACGACGGCTCCGGCCCCGGCGAGGTCCCCGAATCAATCGCCGAACTCGCGCGCGACGCCCGCCGCGTCGAGTTCTTCACCGGCGCGGGCATGAGCGCGGAATCCGGCCTGGCCACCTTCCGCGACGCGCAGACCGGCCTGTGGACGAAGGTCGACCCGCAGGCGATGGCCAGCTTCGACGCCTGGCGCAACGACCCCGGCGCAATCTGGCCCTGGTACCTGTGGCGCATGAACCTGGCGCGGCGCGCCGCCCCGAACGCGGGGCACGAGGCCATCGCCGCCTGGTGCGCCGCACTCGACCACGGCGCCGGCTGGGGGCACGTGACCACCCAGAACATCGATGACCTGCACGAGCGCGGCGGCACCTCCCCGCGCTCGATCGCCCACCTGCACGGCAGCCTGTTCGCGTTCCGGTGCGACCGGTGCGACGCCCCCGCCGATGAACCGGAACTGCCCGACGAGCCCGTCGAGCACCTCATGCCGCCGTTCTGCGCGGTCTGCGGGCTCGGCTTCGTGCGGCCCGGCGTCGTGTGGTTCGGCGAGGCCCTGCCCCAGCGGGAATGGAACGACGCCGAAACGCACGCCCGGCACTGCGACCTGATGGTCGTGGTGGGCACGTCGGGCGTGGTGTTCCCCGCCGCGGGGCTGCCGCTGATGGCCGTGGCGGCCGGGATCCCGGTCATCGAGATCTCCCCCGACGACACCGACTTCACCCCGCATGCCACGCACTCGTGGCGGACGACCGCGGCCACCGGCCTGCCGGCGCTGGCGGCCGCCGCGGGCGCTGCGTGACGCGCCCGGCAAGCGAGCGTGGCGACTGACGCACGCGAGTCGGGCCCGCCGGCGCACATGGCGCCGACGGGCCCGATTCATGGTGCGGACCGGAATGCGGACCGCAGCCGCCCTAGGCGGGCCCGACCAAGGCCCCCACGGCCTTGAGATGGGCCACCAGGACCTCGGTGCTCGCCTCGAACTGCTTCCGGTTCGCTTCTTCGATGCCGCCCAAATCGCTGCAGGCCATCGCGTCGATGAGCTTCCGGTGCGACGACACCGACGCCTCGCCCCAGCGCGAGCTGTGCGCGAACACGTCGACCGGCGCGTAGCTGGCCACCTTCTCGCGGAACCACACCAGCTTGTGGCGCTTGGACCGGATGTTGATCAGCCGGTGGAACTGGAACTCGTTGTCCACCACGCGGTCGATGTCGCCCACGGCCATGGCCACCTCCAGCCCGCTGGTGAAACCACGCAGGGCGGCGATGTCCGCGGCCGTGAGATTCGGCGCGGCACGGCGGCAGATCTCCGTCGACAGGAACTGCGCCAGCGAGTACAAGTCGGAGATGTCCTCCTCGTTGAGCTCGTTGACCTTGTACCCGCGCCGGGGCATCAGGGACACCCACCCCTCGCCCTGCAGGGACAGCAGCGCCTCGCGCACCGGGGTGACGCTGACGCCCAGGCTCCGGGCGGTGTCATCCAGGCGGATCGACGTGCCCGGGACCAGCTGGCCCGACAGGATCATGTTGCGGATGTGGTCGGTGACCACCTCCGACAGCTGCGTCTTGAACCGGGGCAACCGGCTTCCCTGCATGGGCGCCGCCGGCGGGGGCGCCGTCGCCGCCGCCTCCGCCGCAGGAGCGGCCGGAGCCGCCGGAGCCGCCTTGGCGGCGGAAACCGATGACGATGCGGAAGCCGCGGGGGCGGGCGGCGCTACCTCCGCCGCCGCGGGCGCCTGGTCGCCGCCGGTCGCCGGTCCCGCATCCGCGGTTGACCGGGAAACGACGCCATGGTCAGGCTCTTCACCGACCCTCGAGGACTCTTTCATGTAAACCAACCTTACACACCACCCGCATCTATCGGATAAATTTATCGCAATAGAACCACCTAGACATGGGCGGCACGCAGCGTATGCTTCTCCACCTTGCCGGCGGCGTTGCGTGGCAGCGCTTCCGAGGCGATGACTTCGCGGGGGAACTTGTAGCGGGCGATGCGGCCGTCGAGGAACTCGCGGAGCTCGTCCACGCTCGGCACCTCCGAACCCGGCTTCGGCACCACGACGGCGACGGGGATCTCGCCCCACTTGTCGTCCTTGCGCCCGATGACCGCGGACTCGAGGATCGCCGGGCGCTCCGCCAGGGCGTTCTCGACCTCGGCGCAGTAGATGTTCTCGCCGCCGGAGATGATCATGTCCTTCTTGCGGTCGACGATGTAGATGAAGCCCTCCTCGTCGCGGCGGACCAGGTCGCCGGAGTGGAACCAGCCGCCCTCGAAGGCCTCGGCGGTGGCCTTGGCGTTGTTCCAGTAGCGGGTCATCATCGTCGGGCCGCGGTAGACGATCTCGCCGACCTCGCCGTCGGGGACCTCGTTGCCCTCGTCGTCGATGATGCGGGCCTGGATGGTCGGGATGACCTTGCCCACCGAGCCGAGCTTGCGGATCGCGTCATCGCCGTCGAGGACGGTGGTGATCGGCGACATCTCGGTCTGGCCGAACACGCAGACGTTCAGCGCATCCGGGAACTTCTCGTTCATCGCCCGCAGAATCGCGTCGGTGGCCGGCGCCGCACCCCAGGAGATGACGCGCAGCTTCAGGTCGCGGCCTTCCAGGGTCGGGTCGGCGCAGATCGCCTGCCACTGCGTCGGCACGCAGAACGTGGTGGTCACGCCCTCGCGCTCCCAGGCGTCCAGCATCTCGGTGGAGTTGAACTCCTTCAGCGGGTGGATGACCGTCAGGCCGCCGAGCATGATCATCGGGGCCATCGAACCCAGCGCCGCGACGTGGAACACCGGCGACGCCAGGAAGCCGACGTTGTCGTCCTGGTAGTAGCGCATCGCGCGGATGCAGGTGATCGACTGGGCGACGATGTTCGAGTGGGTCAGCACCGCACCCTTCGGACGGCCGGAGGTGCCCGAGGTGTAGAGCACCAGGCACTCGTCGTCGGCGCCGACGAACACGTGCTCGCGGCGCGGATCCTCGCGGTGGATCAGGTCCTCGTAGGGCACGTTGCCGTGGACGGTGGTGCCGCCGAGCTCCGGGCCGATCTCGATGACCTTCTCCAGCTGGTGGGCCTCGGCGCGGGCCGCCGCCAGCAGCGGCGACAGCGGGGTCTGCACGAAGGCCAGCTTCGCGCCGGAGTCCTTGATCAGGTACGCCAGCTCCGGCGGGGCCAGGCGGAAGTTCACCGGGACGGCCAGCGCGCCGAGGTGGTTGATGGCCAGGACGGCCTCGAAGAACTCGGTGCAGTTGAGGGTGAGCAGGAGCACTCGGTCACCCTGGCGGACGCCCATCGTGTAAAGGCCGTCGGCGAGGCGCTTGGAGCGCTCGTCGAGCTGCTTCCACGTGGTGGTCACGCCCAAGAAGCGGAGCGCCGGCGCATCCGGGCGCATCCCGGCGTGGTTCTCCACCCAGTTCATCCAGTTGTTCGGCCTGGAGTGGAGGGGCTGGCGAAGGGGGCTGGTGACGATGGACATCAGTTACTCCTTGGGTTGCGGCGGCATGATTTGCCTTTGGCTACAAATATCAATGAAAAGATGGAAATACCGGAGATCCGCGAAGACGCCGGGTGGTCGACGACACTTCGACCACCCGGCGCCTGCGTCAGGCCTTGCTCTTCCCGGCCAGGGCCGCGGCAGCCGCCGCGAACTCCGGTCCCGTCAACAGCGAGGCCTGGCCCCGACCCTCGATGGTCAGGGCAGCCTTGATTTCCCCTGCGAAGGCGCCGGACAGCGCCTCCCGGGTGTGCGCCACCGCGTTGGCCGGCCGTGCGGCCACTGCTGCGGCAAGTTCTCGTGCGGCGTCATCGACCCGGTCCGTCGGGACCACGTCCACGACCAGCCCGTCGTCAAGCGCCTGCTTTGCGGCGATGTCCCCGCCCAACAGCAGGATCTTCGCGGCCCGCTGGCGGCCCAACCGCGCCGGCAGCATCTGCGTGGCGCCGCCGTCGGGCATCAGTCCCAGATTGATGAAGGGGAACTTCAGCTTGGCGTCGTCGGCCATGACCGTGAGGTCCGTGGCCAGGGCCAGCGAAGCGCCCACGCCGACGGCGTTGCCGCGCAGCGCGCAGATCACCGGGACCGGCGACTCCACGACGGCGAGCACCGCCCGGTCCGACACCTCCATCGTCTGCTGCGGGGTGACCTTGTAGGTGCCCTCCATCGCGGCGCGCATGTCCGCGCCGACGCAGAAGGACGGGCCGTCGCCGCGGATGATCACCGCTCGGACGTCATCGCGCCGGGACACCTCGGACACGGCGTCGCCGAAGGCCTCCAGCGTCCCGTAGTCCACGGCGTTGAGGCGCTGCGGGCGGGCGAAGGACACCTGCGCCACGCCGTCGGACACCTCGACGCGCACGGCGTCGGCTCCGGTGGGGGGCGAGTCGCTCATCGCGCACCTCCCCCGCCGATCATGCCCGCCAGACGCGAGCCGATGATCTCCTCGGCCTCGCCGACCATCCGCGAGACGAGCTCGCCGGCGGTCGGCACGTCGCGGATGATGCCCTGCACCATGCCGGCGGTCCAGATGCCGGCGTCCAGGTCGCCGTCCTCGAAGACCTTCCGGCCCCGCGCTCCCGCGACCAGGTGCTGGATGTCGGAGAACTCGCAGCCCTTCGACTCGATCTGCACGACTTCCTCGCTGATCGCGTTCTTGGCCACGCGGGCCGTGTTGTTCAGCGTGCGGAAGATCAGCTTCGTGTCCAGCTCCGAGGCCTCGACCAGGCGGTCCTTCACGGCGCGGGCGACCGGCGACTCCTGCGTCGCCATGAAGCGCGTGCCCATGTTGACGCCATCGGCGCCCAGCGCCAGCGCCGCGACGAGGCCGCGGGCGTCGGCGATGCCGCCGGAGGCGATCAGCGGGATCTCGATCTCGTCGGCCGCCGCCGGGATGAGCACCAGGCCCGGCACGTCATCCTCGCCCGGGTGCCCCGCGCACTCGAACCCGTCGATGGACACGGCGTCGACGCCGATGTCCTGGGCCTTCAGCGCATGGCGCACCGAGGTGCACTTGTGGATGACCTTGATGCCGGCATCCTTGAAATGCGGCAGGTGCTCCTGCGGGTTCGAGCCTGCGGTCTCGACGATCTTGACGCCCGACTCGATGATCGCGTCGCGGTACTCGGCGTACGGCGGCGGGTTGATCGACGGCAGGATGGTCAGGTTCACGCCGATCGGCTTGTCGGTGATCTCCCTGGCGCGCCGGACCTCCGCGACCAGATCGGCCGGGGTCGGCTGCGTCAGGGCCGTGATGATGCCGAGGGCACCGGCCTCCGACACCGCGCCCGCGAGCTCGGCGCGGCCGACCCACATCATCCCGCCTTGGACGATGGGATGCTCGATCCCGAATTCCTCGGTGAAGCGAGTGCGCAACATGATCAGTTCACTTCCTCGTACGTGCCGCCGTTGGCGGCCTTCTCGCGCAGCGAGGCCGGCGGGCGGAAGCGCTCGCCGTACTTGTCGGCCAGCTCATCGGCGCGGGCGACGAAGCCGGGCAGGCCGCCGGGGTACTGGTCCATGTAGCGGACGACGCCACCGGTCCAGCCCGGGTAACCGATGCCCAGGATCGAGCCGACGTTCGCGTCGCGGGCCGTCTCCAGGACGCCCTCGTCGATGCAGCGGACGGTCTCGACGGCCTCGATGAAGAGCATGCGCTCCTTGACGTCCTCGAACGGGATCTCCTTGTCGCCGCCGAAGGCGTCGGCCAGGCCCTTCCACAGGCCCACGCGCTTGCCGTCGGCGTCGTACTCGTAGAAGCCGGCGCCGGTCGAGCGGCCCTTGCGGTCGTGGACGTCGATCATCTCGTCGAGGATCGGGTCTGGCAGCGGGGCGTCCTCGGGGATGGCGCCCTCGGCCTTCTTGGCGGCGAAGGTCTCGTCGCGGATCTTGCGCGGCAGAGTCAGGGTCAGCTCGTCCATGAGGGCGAGGACCGGGGCCGGGTAGCCGGCCTGGGTGGACGCGTGCTCGACGACGGCCGGGGAGATGCCCTCGTGGACCATGGCCATGCCCTCGGAGGTGAAGGTGCCGATCACGCGGGAGGTGAAGAAGCCGCGGGCGTCGTTGACGACGATCGGGGTCTTCTTGATCTGCGACACGACGGCCAGCGCGCGCTGCAGGGTCTCGTCGGAGGTCTGCTCGCCCTTGATCAGCTCCACCAGCGGCATCTTGTCCACCGGCGAGAAGAAGTGCATGCCGATGAAGTCGCGCGGGCGGCTCATCTTCTCGGCCAGCAGGGTGATGGGCAGGGTCGAGGTGTTGGAGCACAGCAGCGCGTCGGGCTTGATGTACTCGTCGATCTCGGCGAAGACCTGCGCCTTGACCTTCGGGTCCTCGAACACGGCCTCGATGACGACCTCGGAGTCGCGGGTGTCCGCGGGATCCTCGGTCGGGTGGATGCGGTCGAGCAGGGCCTGGTTGCGGGCGACGACGTCGGCGTCCTCGCCGGCGCGCTTGTTGGCCTTGGCCACCAGCTTCTCGGAGTAGCCCTTGCCGCGCTGGGCGTTCTCCAGCGAGATGTCCTTCAGCACGACCTCCGCGCCGGACTTGGCGCAGACGTACGCGATGGCGGCGCCCATCATGCCGGCGCCGAGGACGGTGACCTTGGAGACCTTCTCCTGCTTGCCGCCGGACAGCTTCTTGCCCAGGGCGTTGGCGGCCTGGAGGTCGAAGAAGAAGGCGCGGATCATGTTCTTGGCCACCTGGCCGGTGGACAGCTCCGCGAAGTAGCGGGACTCGATGACCGAGGCGGCCTCGAAGTCGACGTGCGCGCCCTCGACGGCGGCGGACATGATGGCGATGGGGGCCTCGTAGGGCGCGCCCTTGGTGGTCTTGCGCAGGAAGGCCGGCAGGACCGGCAGCTTCGAGGCCAGCTTCGGGTTGCTCGGGGCGCCGCCCGGCAGGCGGTAGCCGTCGCGGTCCCACGGCTGCTTCGCGGCCTCGGCGTCGCCGGCGACGCTCTCGATCCAGCGGCGGGCGGCCGGGATCAGGTCATCGGCGCTGTCGACCAGCTCGTCGGCGATGCCGACCTCGACGGCCTTGGCCGGGCGCAGCTGGTTGCCCTGGAGCAGGACGTTCTGCAGCGCGGCCTCCACGCCGAGCATGCGCACGGTGCGGGTGACGCCGCCGGCGCCGGGGAGCAGGCCGAGGGTGACCTCGGGCAGGCCGAGGACGACGCCGGGGCCGTCCAGGACGATGCGGTGGTGGGTGGCCAGCGCCAGCTCCAGGCCGCCGCCGAGCGCGGCGCCGTTGATCGCGGAAACCACCGGGATGCCCAGGGTCTCCAGGGTGCGCATGTTCTTCTTCAGCTCGTTGGAGGCCGTCGCGGCCTCCGCCATGTTCTCGCGGCTGGAGTGCAGCAGGTCGCGCAGGTCGCCGCCGGCGAAGAACGACTTCTTCGCGGAGGTGAGGATGGCACCCTTGACGCCACCCTCCTCGACGTCCTTCTTCAGCTTTTCGACGACGTCGGCGTAGGAGGCCAGGAAGGCCTCGTTCATGGTGTTCGCCGACTGATTCGGATCATCCAGGGTGAGGGTGACGATGCCCTCGGAATCCCGGTCGTACTTGATGGTGCTTTCGGTCATTGTGTGCAGGCCCTTCTATTGCGTAATTCGGTGTGAATTGAGTGATCCGGGGCCCGATCAGACCCGCTCGATGATGGTGGCGATGCCCATGCCGCCGCCGACGCACAGCGTGGCCAGGCCGTATCGCTTGTCCTGGCGCTCCAGCTCGTCGAGCAGGGTGCCGAGGATCATCGTTCCGGTGGCGCCCAGCGGGTGGCCGAGGGCGATGGCGCCGCCGTTGACGTTGATCTTGTCCATGGGGACGTCGAGGTCCTTGGCGAACTTCATGGGCACGGCGGCGAAGGCCTCGTTGACCTCGAACAGGTCGATGTCTTCAATGGACAGGCCGGCCTTGGCCAGCGCCTTCTGCGCGGCGGGCGTCGGGCCGGTGAGCATGATCGTCGGGTCCGAGCCGGTGACGGCGACGGAGACGATGCGGCCGCGGGGGGTGAGGCCGTTGCGCTCGCCCGCCTCCTTCGTGCCGATGAGCATCAGGGCGGCGCCGTCGACGATGCCCGAGGAGTTGCCGGCGTGGTGGACGTGGTCGATGCGCTCGACCTCCGGGTAGCGCTGGATGGCGACGTCGTCGAAGCCGGTGGCCTGGCCGAGCTGGCCGAACGACGGCTTCAGCTTGCCCAGACCGTCGACGGTGGCGCCGGGGCGCATGTGCTCGTCGCGGTCGAGGACGACGGTGCCCGCGATGTCGACGACCGGGACGATGGAGCCGTCGAAGCGGCCCTCGTCCCACGCCTTCTGGGCGAGATCCTGCGAACGCACCGCGTAGCCGTCGACGTCTTCGCGGGAGAAGCCCTCGAGGGTGGCGATGAGGTCGGCGGAGATCCCCTGGGGAACGAAGTAGCCGTTGTAGTTGGTGCGGGGGTCGTCGTGAAGCGGCCCGCCGTCGGAGCCCATGGGCACGCGCGACATCGACTCGACGCCGCCCGCGAGGACGAGATCCTCCCAGCCGGAGCGGATCTTCTGCGCGGCGTCGTTGACGGCGGAAAGGCCCGATGCGCAGTAGCGGTTCTGCTGGACGCCGGCGACGGTGTGCGGGAGGCCCGCGGCGATGGCGGCGGCGCGGGGAAGGACGGAGCCCTGCTCCCCCACCGGCGACACGATGCCGAGCACGAGGTCGTCGATTTGCGCGGCGTCGAGCTCCGGGTTGCGTTCGCGGATGGCCTCGATCAGGCCGACGGCCAGGTCGATGGGCTTGACGGTGTACAGCGAGCCGCTGCTCTTGCCCCGGCCGCGCGGCGTGCGCACCGAGTCGAAGATGTAGGCATCTGGGTTCGTCATCAATTTCCTCTCATCGTGTGTGGTGCGCCGTGGCCCTGGTCCCGGGATTCGCCGCGGACGATCCGGAGATCCTGTGACGGCCGTTCGACCGGCCACCGCGACGCCTGATTTCCAGGTCACATATATGCACTATGTGTGATCCACATCATGCTTGGCCGCGGCGGCCCTGTCAAGCGTTTCGCGAATATCCCTTCAACCAGGGCATTTTGACGCACCATGTTCGTTTTCTAGCCAAAGGCTAGCCTCGATCATATATTTTATGTACGCTGAAGTGGCCGCAATCACATAATGCTCGCGTTCCAACCGGAACGCGGGTGCAACGAACGCTCCCGCCCCGCGGCGAGCGAGAGAAGTGGAGGAACGAATGCTCAATCTCCTGACCCCCGAACAGGAGTCTTTCGCCCAGTCGATCGATGACTTCTGCAAGCGCGAGATCGGCACCCGCGAGCAGCGGGACGCGTACACCGACAACGGCGCCGAGCTCCACTCGCAGGAGCTGTACAAGAAGATGGCGGAACTCGGCTGGGCGGGCATCACCGTGCCGGAGGAGTACGGTGGCGCCGGCGGCGACGCCGTGGACATGGTCGTGCTGCTGGAGCACGCCATGAAGAACCTGGCCCCGATCGGCGGCATCGGCCCGACGATCATCACCGCGGCCGCGTACGAGAAGTTCGGCACGGAGGAGCAGAAGAAGGAGGTCCTCGGCGGCGTCGCCGAGGGTGACTCCCTGTCGGTGTCGATGTCCGAGCCCGAGGCCGGCTCCGACGTCGCCAACGTGACCTGCAAGGCGGAGAAGACGGACAACGGCTGGGTCATCAACGGCCAGAAGACCTGGTGCTCCAACGCGCACTTCGCCAAGTCCATCCTGCTGATCGCCCGCACGGACTCCTCCGGCGGCAAGCACGAGGGCCTGACGCAGTTCCACGTCCCCGCCGACACCCCCGGCCTGACCATCAAGGGCATCGAGACCCTGGGCGGCCGCGAGGTCAACGACCTCTACTTCGACAACGTCGAGCTTCCGGACTCCGCCGTCGTCGGCACCGTCGGCAACGGCTGGAAGCAGCTGATGGCCGGCCTGAACATCGAGCGCCTGATCCTGGCGGGCATGCAGCTCGGCGTCGCCGAGCGCGCCTTCGAGGACACCCTGAAGTTCGTCACCGAGCGCCACCAGTTCGGCCGCCCGGTCGGTTCCTTCCAGGCCCTGAAGCACCGCATCGCGGACCTGGCCACCGAGCTGGAGTGCACCAAGCTGCTGGTCTACTCGGTCGCCCACAAGGTCGCGGCGAACCCGAAGGCCATGCTCCCCCGCGAGGCCTCCATGGCCAAGCTCAAGGCCACCGAGCTGTCCAAGCGCATGACCATCGACGGCATGCAGATGATGGGCGGCTACGGCTACGCCACCGAGTTCGACATGGAGAAGCAGATGCGCGGCGCGATCATCTCCACCGTCTACGGCGGCACGAACGAGATCCAGCGCGACATCATCGGCAAGACCTTCGGCCTGTAGGTCCGCCCCGGTCACGGGGCCCGGGTCCGCCACCGGATCCCGGCCCCGGCCCCGGTCGCCGATCCCGGGCCCGGCGGCCGGTCCCCTGAAACCGGCCCCGCTCCCCGACCCGGGACAATGCGAAAGCCCCCGCGGCGCACACGTGCGCGGCGGGGGCTTTCGGCATGCGGCGATCCGCTTCGGATCGACGTCCGGTCAGATCATCGCATCGTCAGATCATCGGATCTTGGTCCGCGATCAGCGCTTGTTCTTGCCCTCGGCCAGGACCTGGCGGCCGGCGACCATGCGGCAGATCTGGTTGGTGCCCTCGTAGATCTGGGTGATCTTGGCATCGCGCATCATGCGCTCGACCGGGAAGTCGCGGGTGAAGCCGTAGCCGCCGAGCAGCTGCACGGCGTCGGTGGTGACCTCCATGGCCACGTCGGACGCGAAGGTCTTGGCGGCGGCGGCCATCAGGCCGATCTTGGAGCCGCCGTCGGCGGAACCGCGCTCGGCGTTGGCGGCGGCGGTGTAGACCATCAGGCGCGCGGCCTCGATCTTGGTGCGCATGTCCGCCAGCATGAACTGGGTGTTCTGGAAGGCCGAGATCGGCTTGCCGAACTGCTCGCGCTCCAGCACGTAGCCCACCGCGTACTCGTACGCGCCCTGCGCCAGGCCCAGCGCCTGGGCGCCGATGGTCGGGCGGGTGTGGTCGAGGGTCTCCAGGGCGGTCTTGAAGCCGGTGCCCTCCTCGCCGATCATGCGGTCGGCCGGGATGCGGCAGTCCTCGAAGTAGAGCTCGGCCGTCGGCGAACCCTTGATGCCCATCTTCTTCTCCAGGCCGCCGACGCGGAAGCCCTCGTCATCGGCGCGGACCATGAAGGCCGAGATGCCGTTGGCGCCCTTCTCCGGGTCGGTGACGGCCATGACGGTGTACCACAGCGACTTGCCGCCGTTGGTGATGAAGCACTTGGAGCCGTTGAGGACCCACTCGTCGCCGTCGCGGACGGCGCGGGTCTTCATGGCGCCGGCGTCGGAGCCCGCGCCGCGCTCGGTGAGGGCGTAGGAGGCCATCTCGCCGTTGGCGATGTCCGGCAGCACCTGCTTCTTCAGCTCCTCGGAGCCCTTCAGGATCAGACCCATGGTGCCCAGCTTGTTCACGGCCGGGATCAGCGACGAAGAACCGCAGACGCGGGCGACTTCCTCGATGACGATGGTCGCCGCGACGGAGTCGCCGCCCTGGCCGCCGTACTCCTCCGGGATGTGGATGGCGTTGAAGCCGGCGGCGTTCAGCGCGTCGAGGGCCTCCTGGGGGAAGCGCTCGTTCTCGTCCACGTCGGCCGCGTGGGGGGCGATCTCCTTGTCGGCGAGGTCGCGGATGACGGCACGCAGCTCCTGGTGCTCTTCGGGCAGCTGGAACAGGTCAAATCCGGGGGTGAGTGCCATTGGGGTGATCCTCCATGCGGTCGGTGCGTTTGGTCAAGGGCCGAGCATAACGATTAATCGCCATTAGCGGAACGTTCGCCGTGGCATGGCTCACCCCCGACGGGGGATGCGGTGTTGCAGCCACAGGCCGAAAAATGTTGCGCCCACCGCCGCGCCGGGGGTGGGCCACCAGGCGCCGAGCGCCAGGAACTCCCGCAGCATCGAAGTCGCCCAGTACCGCGGCGGCGTCGGCGCCCCCTCCACCCGCCATTCGGGATGCCCCGCCCGGCGCGCCAGGGATCCGGTCCGGAACACGTGGAAATCACTGGTCACGACCGTGACGGGGCCGCGCTCGACCATCGGTTCGGCGTTGGCGAGGTTCTCCTTCGTCGACGTGGAATGCGACTCCAGGCGAAGGTCCGCGAGCCCGCGTTCGCCCAGCCAGGAGCTCATGACCTCGGCTTCCGACGGCCCTCCGTCTTCGCCGACCCCACCGCAGCAGATGACCGTCGCGGTGCCCGGCACCCGCCGGGCCACCTCTTCCGCCTTCTCCAGGCGGTGGCGCAGCAGCGATGACGGCCGACCATCGCGCAGCGCGCACCCGAGGACGATGACCGTCCCGGCCGGCCCCCTGTTGCGGCGCGCCCACGTGCGCCGGGCGACCTCGAACACCGGGAGCATCGCGCCGGGGGCCGCGGCGGCGGACAGCACGAAGGCGGACGCGGCGACCGCGGCGGGCGGCGCGCCACGGCCGGCTCCCCCGCGGTCTTTCCGGCCCGCTCCCCCGCGGTCTTTCCAACCGTGTCCGCGGCCGCGCGTCACTCCACGCCCCGATCCGCCCCGCGCCACGACATTCGCCGCACCGAGGACCACCGCTCCGTAGGCGACCCCGGCGGCGGGCAGCCCCCAGTTCGGCGGCCGGCGGTTCGGCAATTTCGGCGGCCGCATCAGCGGGTCGCGCCACGCCACGATGCCGCCGACGGTCAGCGTCGCCGCCATGAGGCACCCCGGGACCGCGGCCAGTGCCGCGAACATGGGGCGGCGGGGCGTCGTCAAGCGGGTCATGGACCCACGGTAGCCCAGCCCCCGGATGCCGCCGCCGGGCACGAACCCGCGCGAGGCACCCGCGCATGGCGGTGCTACCGCGGGCGCACCGTCCAGTCCGCGAGCGCCCGCGGATCGTGGCGGGCGATGTGGGCGTCCTCCTGCTCGGCCCACATGCGCCAGTGCCCGCGGAAATACGGGTCGCGCGCCATGGCGCGGGCGAACCGGGTGGGCTCGTCGAGCTCGACCCACGCACCCCACGCCTCGCCGTCGCCGATCGCGCGGGCCGCGGCCAGGTTCGCGGCGGTCAGCGCACCGCAGCCCTCGATGATCAGCGACCGGCCCGGCGCCATGTGCCCCGACAGGTCGACCCACTCCGCCCAGTCGGAGGCGAACCAATCCCAGCGCCGGAAGCCCGCCGCATCGGGGTCGAGCATCGACTCGGCCACCGCGCCGGACGCGGCGGCCAAACCTCCCCACCCGGGGTAGGCGTCCTCGAGGTGGACGACGGGCCAGCCCAGCACGCCGCGGAGCTTCTCCGCGAACGTCGTCTTGCCGGAGCCCGACCGGCCGTCGATGAGCAGGATCATGCGACCCCCAGGAACCGGAACTCGCCGGTCCACACCGCGATGCCCAGCGACGCCGCCGCCACCAGCGCGCACGCCGCCAGCACCGCCCATTCGCGACCGCCGAACGTCGACTCGCGCGCCCACGTCCGCTCGCCGGGGGCGCCGAATCCGCGGGCCTCCATGGCGGTGGACAGCTTCGTGCCGCGCCGCAGCGCGAACACCAGCAACGCGAAGACCTGCCCGAACAACCGCCGGATGCGCCCGCGATCACCCAGCCCGCGCGCGCGGCGGGCACGGGTCAGCGCCCGCCAATCGTCGAGGAAGAGGGTGATCAGCCGGACGCCCGCCACCGACGCGAGCACGAACCGCGACGGCAGTTTGAGCACCTGCGACAGGCCGTCGCCGAGCTCCGTCGGGTCGATGTCCGCGGTGAGCACCACCACCGGCAGCCCCACCGCCAGCACGCGCACCGTGATGGCGATGGCCAGCGCGATCGAGTTGTCCGTCACGGTCGCCAATAGGAAGGAGAAGTATTCGCGGCCCTCGGGCGCGCCGTACAGCAGCATCGACATGCCCGACACCGGCGAGGCCAGCAGAATCGGCCAGCCCCTGCGAACCAGCCGCCGCGGCCCGACGCCGCACAGCGGAGCCGCGGCCAACGCGCACGCCAGCGCCACCGCGGCCGACACCCAATCGATCGACAGCAGCAGCGGAGTGGTCACCAGCAGCAGACCCAGGAGCTTTGCGACGGGATTGACGTCACGGATGAGATTCACCGCGCACCTTCCTTCCCGGGGCCGACGTCGTCCGAACCGTTGCCGCGCCGGTCATCGCCCCGCCGGCCATTGCCGCGTCGGCCAGTGCAGCCCGAGCCGATCTCCCCCAGGTCGATGACATGGTCGCCCATCGCGGCCACCACCAGCGGGTCATGCGTGACGGAGGCGACCGTGACGCCGTCGTCGACGAGGCCACGGAGCATCCGCAGCAGTTCCGCGAACGTGCGGCGGTCCTGCCCGAAGGTCGGCTCATCGAGGATCACCGCCGACGGCGCGGTCGACAGGACGGTGGCCACGGACAGGCGACGCTTCTCCCCGCCCGACAACGTGAACGGGTTCGCCCCGGCCAGGTGCGCCAGGCGCAGGCGCTCGAGGAGCTCCTCCACGCGCGCGGCGCCGGCGGGATCGCGCAGCAGCTTCGGGCCCAGCTCCAGTTCCTCGCGCACCGTCGGGGTGACGAACTGGTGCTCCGGCGCCTGGAAGACGCTGCCGATGCGCTGCGCCAGCTGCTTCGACTTCCATTTCATCGGGTCCGGGCCGGCGCCGCGGGCGATGGCATCCGCGGCGGCGATGCGCCCGCCCATCGGCTCGAGCAGGCCGCCCATGGTCAGCGCCAGCGTGGATTTGCCGGCGCCGTTGGGCCCGACGATGCACGTCGACGCCGCCGCGGGCACCATCGCGGTGATCCCGCGCCGCACGGGCGCGCCATCGCCGCCGTAGCCGATGGCGAGGTCGTCGAGGATGAGCGCGGGCGGCGCGGATGCGGGCACCGGCACGGCCGCGCCCGTCTCCGGCGGCGGCCCCGGCAGCCACACGCCGGCGTCGCGGAGGAAGTCGCCGTGGCGGGACAGGATCTCCGCCGGCGGCCCGTCGGCGATGACGGTCGAACCCGTGGTCGCCCGATCGCGCGCGGCACCCTCCGGCGAGTCGATGACGAGGATGCGGTCGACGTGACCGACCCACGCCTCCACGCGGTGCTCGACGACGATCAGCGCCGCACCCGTCGCGTCGGCGGCGCGGATGGCGGCGTCGCGCAGAACCGGCACGCCCTCCGGGTCGATGTTCGCGGTGGGCTCGTCCAGGCAAATCACCCGGGCGCCCATCGCCAGCACGCCCGCCAGCGCCAGGCGCTGCTTCTGGCCGCCGGACAGCTTCGACGTCGGATGATCGAGCGGCACGTCCAGCCCCACCAGATCGAGGGCCCGGCGGACGCGCCGCCAGATCTCGTCGCGTGGCACGCCCAGGTTCTCCGCGCCGAAGGCGACGTCATCGCCGACGCGGGCGGAAATGACCTGGCTCTCCGGGTCCTGCAGCACCAGGCCGACGACGCCGCGCACCTCGGCCGGGTCGTCGCCGCCCACGCGCAGCGTTCCGGCGTCCTCGCCGTCCTCGTCGTCGCCGAGCACCCCGGCGATCGCCGCGAGCAGCGTCGACTTGCCCGCGCCCGAGGGGCCGAGCAAAAGGACCTTCTCGCCCGAATCGATGTCCAGGTCTACGTCGGAAAGCGCGGGCCTGCGCCGGCCCGCGTGGCGCCACCCGAAACCGGCGGCGGAGATGAATGCCATCGCGCCCTCGCGCGGCTAGATCTCGCCGCGGCGCTCGCGGCCCGCGGCGAAACGGTCCAGCGCACCCGTGCCCGCCAACGCGCGGACCAGGGCCCAGCCGACCAGGCCGGCGAGAACCGCGCCGGAGACGAGCAGGCAGACGAGGTAGATCGAGTTGAACTGCCAGGTGCGCGCCAAGTTGCCGGAGGTGAACAGCTCCAGCAGGAACGCGCCGGCGCCGGCCGCGGCCCCCGCCAGCACGGCGACGGGCGCGGTGAAGCGGCGGTACGCGAAGAGCAGGAAGATCAGCTCCGCACCCAGCCCCTGGGCCAGGCCGGAATACAGGGTGGAGATCCCCCACTGGTTGCCGATCAACGCGGACACCGTCGCCGCGATGACCTCCACGAACAGCGCCGCACCCGGCTTGCGGATGACCAGCCCGCCGATGACGCCGCCCAGCAGCCACGGGCCGACGACCAGGCCGCCGAGGCCCGGCGTCAGCGCGTCGGCCGCGGTGAACCACGCGCCGCCGACGACGTTCCACACCACGAAAATCAGGCCGACCGCCACGCCCAGCACGGCGGCCGTGACGATGTCGATGACCCGCCAACCTCGGCGGGCCTTCTTGCCGGCGTCGGGCGCCGGGGCGGTGCCGGAGCCCCCGATCACCCCCGCCCCCTCATCGACTCCGGTCCGGGCGGGCTGCGCCGCATCGGACGAATTACGGTGATCGCTGGACATGTGAGTGGCCTCCGTCGCTTCCTTCGCCGGCATTACCCGGACAGGTTCCTACGGTCGAGGGCGGCGGACCGCGCCCTCCTCTCAGCCCCACGTCATCCGTCGGATCGGCCGGGGCTCCCGTGCGCATTTCGACCGAATGGTACCTCACCCCGGGGACCGCCCCTAAAGTTGGGAAATTATGAGCACCGAACACGCGGACCAGACCGCCGCAACCGCCACGCGCGTGGACGACGCCGAGGCACCCGAGCCGATGGACGACCAGGAGGCCTTCGAGCCCCGCATCACCCGGAAAACGTGGCTGCTGCTCGTCGGGGTCATCGTGGCCATCCAGGCGATCGGCCGCATCTGGGTGCTGGCGGGCCGGACGTTCTACTGGGACGACTTCATCATCGTGGGCTCCGCCGCCGACGCCGCATGGTGGACCCCGGACTACTTCCTCCAGCCCCACGACGGGCACCTGGCGCCGCTGGCGTTCATCGTCCAGGCGGTGATCAACCAGCTCGCCCCGTGGCAGTGGTGGCTGCCCGCGACGCTGATGCTGCTGGGCCAGGTGGCGGTGACGGTCCTCATCGCCCGGGCGCTGCGCTACATCGCCGGCCGGTCCTGGCAGGCGTTGGCGGCCCTGGCCCTGGTGGCGTGGACGCCGCTGACGCTGCCGGGGTCGACGTGGTGGTCGGCCGCGGCCAACGCCCTGCCCATGCAGCTGGCCATCGCCGGCATCACGGCGCTGGCCATCCGCGTGAGCCTGCGCCAGGAGCGCCCCGTTTCCTTCCGCGCCATCGCCGCCGCGACCGTCGGACTGGTCATCGCCCTGGGCTTCTTCGAGAAGACGCTCGCCGTCGCCCCGGTGGCGCTGGCCGTGACCATCGCCGTGGCCTACATGGAGCGCCGGTCCATCGTCGAGGTGCTGCTGCGGGCCCGCGCCCTGTGGCTGTCGCTGGGCCTGGTCACCGGCGCGTGGGCGCTGTTCTACTCGCTCACCGCCCTGGCCGACGCCGGCGAGGCGTCGTCCGAGCCGCGCGCCGAGCTCTTCTTCAACGGCCTGGGCCAGGTGCTGGCGGGTCTGGCGGGCGGCCCCTGGTTCTGGGACCGCTGGGCGCCGGGCCAGCCGTGGTCCGACGCCCCCTCGGGGCTGGTCAGCGTAGGCGCGGTGCTGGTGCTGCTGACCATGGCGGTGACCATCGGCCGCGACTACCGGGCCTGGCTGCCGTGGTTCATCGCCGCCGGCTACCTGTCCGTCACGCTGCTGTCGGTGACGCTGATGCGCTCGGGCGACCACACCTCCGACGTCCTGGCCCGCACGCTGCACTACTACGGCGATTCGGCCATCGTCACCGGTTTCGCGCTGGCCGCGTCGTGGTCGGACCGGGTCCGTCCGCTGCCGGCACGCTCGCGGTTCGGCGTGCTCGCGCTGGCCGGCGTGCTGCTGGTGTCCGCGACGATTTCGGTCGTGGGCTACCGCAACACCTGGTCCGACGACAACACCGGGAAGTGGCTCGAGACCGCGTCGGCGTCGCTGACCGAGGCCGCGAAGGAGGGCGGCCCGGTGATCCTCGACCAGCCGGTGCCCTACGAGGTGCTGCTGCCCGTGGCGTACCCGAAGAACATGTACTCGCAGGTCTTCCGCGATCTGCCCGAGCGCCCGGAGTTCGGCCGCGTCACCGACGCGGCCCGGATGTTCGACCAGTCCGGCGCGCTGGTGCCCGCCCACGTGGCGGAGATCACCAGGATCCCGCAGGGCGAGGTCGAGTCGTGCGGCAACCAGATCATCGTCGGCCCCGGCGGCACGGCCACGGCGGAGATCACGCTGCGCGACATCGCGAAGCTCGGCGACTGGGTGCTGGAGCTGCGCGCGATCTCCTCCGCCCCGGCCCAGCTGCGGCTGAGCCTGCCCAACCCGTTCGAATCCCCCGAGGAGACGCTGCGCGGATCCACCGTCGTCGACGTCGACGATGACCTGCGCACCCGCTGGGTGGCCATCTCGGGCGGCGGCAACACGCTGCGCATCGACGTCACGGGCGCGCCCGAGGGCACCTCCGTCTGCGTCGGTTCGGGGGCGATGGGGCCACTGGTTCCCTCGGATGGCTGAGAATCAACTACGATGACGGTGAGAATTTCATTCGTGAAGCCGCTTTAAGGAGTCCATCCATGCGCAACCGTCTCGTCGGTGCCGTCGCCGCCACCGCCATCGCCGCAGCCGCCCTGGTCGCCTGCTCGCCCCCGAACGAGAACCCGTCGGACATCAAGGTCACCGACCAGGAGAACCCGACCCCCACGTTCGACAAGGGCTCCAAGTCCTCCTCGACGTCCCCCTCCGAGTCCTACGACGGCACCGGCACCGGCGGCATGATGCAGGAGCCGGCCGTCCAGTAGCGCCCAGCGCCCTCCCGCGTCGCCCGGTCCCCGGGTGCGCGGGCGGGCCCGGCTTCGCGCCCCGGCCGTTTTCCGGCTTTGCGACGCGCACGTTCCCGTGGCACACCGTGCCCGGAGCGTGCGCGTCGTCGTTTTTCGGCGGCCCCTCTTCTCCGCCCGCGCAAACTCCCGGGGCACCAATGGCTAACCCACCCCGAATGCGCAGACCCACCCGCTGTAGCGGGTGGGTCTGCGCATTCGGGGTGGGTTTACGCGAGGGGGTGGGCACCCGCCGGCGCCGGCGCGTCCCAGGTACCGCGGTGCTGCGGTACCGCGGCGCTGCGGTGCTTCGGTGCCCCGGTATCCGGCGTTCGCAATCTCCGGGGCATGACGGCTACGGGCGCGGGTAGCGGAATTCCACGTTCTCGCCTTCGCGGACCACCGCGGAGGGCTTGCCCGTAACCTCCAGTTCGATGGTCAGGGTGCGGCCGTCGGCGGTGACGTCGTAGGTGATGCGCTCGTTGGCGATCGACGTGACGGTGACCCGGCCACGGTGGAGCCACGGGTGGCGGCGGCGCAGCGCGATGAGCCGCTGATGGGCGGTGTGCACCCACGCGCCCAAGGTGGACAGCTCCGCGGGCGTCGCCGGGAAGGACGGCCGGACCTGGTCGTCGCCGCCGAAGCGGTCCTCCTTCACGCCGGTGTAGCCCTGCTCGTCGCCGTAGTAGATCAGCGGGATGCCGCCGACGGTCATGAGGATCACCAGCGCGAGCACCGCCTTGTCCTGGCCGACCTGCGATGCGATGCGGGTGACGTCGTGGTTGCCCACGAAGGTCACGGGAACGAAGGATTCCAGGAACGTGTCGTGGCGGCCCAGCGTCCACTGGAGCTCGAAGAAGTTGTGCTCCTTCAGCGACGACCACGTGGCCTTCCACAGCTCGTACTCGGTGACGGAATCCATGGTCGAGCGGCCGACGATGTCCACGTAGTCGCCGTGGATGACCTCGCCGTAGATGAACGCGTGCGGGAAGTCGGCGCGCACGGACGCAAGTACGCCGGACCAGAAATCCGGGTCGACGGCATAGGCGGCGTCGAGGCGCCACCCGTCCACGCCGCGCTCCAGCCAGTGCCGCATGACCGATTCGACGAATTCGGCGGTCTCCGGCGCCCGGTGGTCGAATTCGACCAGATCCAGGTGCCCCTCGAAGCAGGGGGCGGTGGGCCGGTCACCCGAACGGTCGACGTCGAAAAGCTTGGCGGCGTCCGAATCGGGGTCCTCCAGTGCCTCGCGGAACATCGGCGCGTCGGAGGACAGGTGGTTGAACACGCCGTCGAGCAGGACCTTGATGCCGCGTTCGTGGGCGGCGGCGATGAGGCGGTCGAAGGCGGCGTCGTCGCCCAAGCGGCGGTCGATGCGGAAGTAATCGAGGGTGTCGTACCCGTGGGTCGCCGATTCGAAGACCGGGCCGAGCTGCAGGACGTTGAGCCCCAGCTCCTGCACGTAGTCGAGCCAGCCGGTCAGGTGATCCAGCCGGGCGCCGTCGGGGGCGTGCCCGTCGGCCGCCACGGCCGCTCCCGCCGCCCCGTCCGCACCGGTCCCGTCGCCGTGGATCGGGGCGCCGGTGAAGCCCAGCGGGTAGACGTGCCAGCCGATGGCGTGCCCGATCCAATCGGGCGCGGGATGCGAATCGCTCATGCCCCCACGTTTACCATCACTCCTTGCCGTCGAGCGCCGCATCCCGCGCCCGACCTGCGGCTTCCTCGGAAATGAAGGGCTGCTGCACGCCCGGCCCGCCGTCGGGCGCCGACCGGCTGCCGTCGAAGGTGCCGGCCTTCGCGGCAGCCTCGATCACGCGGTCCCGCTCGGCGTCGGGGGCACCGGCCGCACCGCCCATTCCGGCCCCGTCGGCGGCATCCGCCGCGTCGCGGAACTCACGACGGTCCCGCTGCTCGCCGGCCTTCGACTCCGGCACGCCCAGCCCCGGGGTCGCCGGGCGGGGCGGGATGGTGCCGGCGGCGGCCATCCCGGCCGTCTGCTCGGGGCGCGGCGGCGGGGAGGGCAGGCCGGGGGCCAGCGCGTCGAGCGCGATCTGCACCTCCACCTTCACGCCGGCGGACATGGCGCGCTCGGCGACGTCGTAACGCGAATTGTGCAGGAAGTACGGCATGCCATTCTCAGGCCCACCGCCGCCGAGGAACATGTAGCAGCCTGGCACCTCGCGCGAGAAGTACGAGAAGTCGTCGGACGGGGCCCACGGGTCGGCGTCGAAGACTCGGGCGGGGCCGATCGCGCGGGTCGCGGCGTGCCAGGCGCGGTCGCTGGCCAGGTCTGCGTTGACCACCATCGGGTACGGCGTCTGCCATTCGAAGCCGGCGGTGGCGCCGTGGGCGTGGCAGATGCCGGTGACCAGGGTCTCGATGCGCCCGCAGATCGACGCCCAATCGTCTTCGTCGACGGAGCGGATGGACACCTCCAGCCATGCCTCGTCGGGGATGACGTTGCCCGCTTCGCCGCCGTGCAGCGAGCCGACGTTGACGATGTTCATGTGCCGCGGATTGAGGTTGCGGCTGACGATAGTGTTGAGCATGACCGTCACTTCGCTGGCGACCAGCACCGGGTCGACGGCCAGCTGGGGGCTCGACGAATGGCCGCCGCGCCCGCGGATGGAGATGGACACGATGCCCGACATCGTGGACACGCGACCGCGGCAGATGCCGACGTGCCCGATGGGGTGCGGGGCGACGTGGAAGGCGTAGACCTCGTCGAGGTCGTCGGCGGCCCCATGGGCGACAAGTTCGCGGGCGCCGCCGGGCAGCATTTCCTCGGCGTGCTGGAACAGCAGCTTCACCCGGCCGTGCAGGCGGTCGCGCATGCCCTGCAGGATTTGGGCCGTGCCCAGCAGCATGGCGGTGTGCACGTCGTGGCCGCAGGCGTGCATGACGCCGGCGTTCTGCGACGCGAAGTGCAGGCCGGTCTCCTCCTTGATGGGCAGCGCGTCGATGTCGGCGCGGTAGCCGATGGTCCGGCCGGCGGCGGGGTCGCCGGCGGTGCCGACGATGGTGCCCACCACGGACGTCGGCGTCAGCCTGACGGTTTCGATGCCCCATTCCCCGAGCAGGCCCTCGATGAAGTCGGCGATGGCGTATTCCTGGAAGCTCAGCTCGGGGTGCTGGTGGAGGTGCCTGCGCCAGTCGATGATGTCGCTCAGCGGGACGTCGATCGTCGCGGCGGGCCCGTTTGCGTGCCCCGCCGAGGGGGCGAAGGCCATGCCTTCGTGCGTGCGTGGGTCCGTCATGGGGCGGGTCCTCGTCTGCCTCTGCGCCCGCGGCCGGGTGCCGCGGGTCTCGCTTGGCGACGGCCGGCGTGCGGCACGTCGCCGTGCCACCGACACTATGCGGGGGCGAACCACCCGTGCCACCGCTGCGGGGCGGGTTCGCCCGGATTTCAGGCGCCCGCCCAGTAGGCCCCGATGATCCGCGCCAGCCACCAGGGGTCCTTCACGCCGCACATCTCGCGGGGCGAGTGCATGGACAGCATCGCGGCGCCGACGTCGACGGTGGCGATGCCCAACCGCGTCGCCGTGATCGGCCCGATGGTCGAGCCGCAGGGCCTCTGGTTGGACGACACGAAGTACTGCACGGGGATGGTCTCCCCCGCCTCTTCGGCGGCCGCGGCGGCGACGCGCTCGAACATGCCCTGGCCCACGGCGTCGGTGGCGTAGCGCTGGTTGGCGTTGATCTTCAGCACCGGGCCGCCGTCGAGCACGGGCAGGTGGCCGGGCTCGTGGTCGCCGACGTAGTTCGGGTGGACGGCGTGGGCGCCGTCGGCGGAGATGCACGACGAGCGGCGGAACATGCGCTGCATCCCGTCGGCGTCCGCGCCGGCGGCACCGGCGATGCGGCGGAGCACGTCCTCCAGAAGCGGCCCGGCGGCGCCGGTCGTGGAGGCCGAGCCGACCTCCTCGTGGTCGAAGGCGACCATCACCGGGATGTCGGCCGAAGCCGATGCGCGGGCCGGGCCGTCGTCAAGCAAACGCTCGAAGGCGACCAGGGAGGAATGGACGCTGAGCAGATTGTCCAGGCGCCCGCAGGCCAGGAACTCGCCGTCGGCGCCGAAGATGCGCGGTGGCTGCGTGTCGCAGGTGATCAGATCCCAGGCGACGAGGTCCTCGGCGGTGACCCGGGCGCCCGCGGCATCATCCGGGGCCGCGGAATCACCGGCGCCCGCGTTGACGGCGGCGGCGAGCATCCGCGCGAAGGCTCCGGCGTCACCCGAATTGCCGATCACCGGGGTGGTGTGCAGCTGCTTGTCCAGCTTCAGGCCCTGGTCGTTGACGCCCCGGTTGAGGTGGATGGCCAGCTGCGGGATGCGCGCCACCGGGCCGGTGCGGGCGAGGTGCACGCGACCATCGCGGGTGACGGCGCGGCCGGCGAACTCGATCTCGCGGTCAGTCCACGCCCCGATGAGCGGGCCGCCGTAGACCTCCACCGCAACCTGCGCGTAGCCGGCCGCACCCGCGTCCGGATTGGGCTTGACCCGGAAACCCGGCGAGTCGGTGTGGGAGCCGACGATGCGGAACGACGCGGAAGCTGCGGCGCCGGACGTCGAATCGTCGGCGTCGCCAAGCCCCTCCGGCACGACCCACGCGACCGCCGCGCCACCGCGGACCAGGACATACGCCCCCGGCGCGGAGGGCCACGCGTCGGCCTCGTCGATGCGCGTCGCCCCGGCGGCCGTCAGGCGGCGCGCGACCTGTTCGGCTGCGTGATACGAGCTCGGCGAAGCGACGACGAAGTCCATCAGATCCGCGAGATGATCCCCGGCGGAATCCCACGGGGCGCGGGCCCCGGAAACGGCGTGTGCGGTGCGGTCATCCGAAGAGTTCATGTCCCCATCATGGCGCAAACGCCGGCGATACCGGCACGCCCCCGGCCAATCACCGTTACCATCGCGCAGCATGGGAGAACGGGCACGCGAAACCACGGCAATCGACGCAGACCCCCGCACGGCCACGAGGGTCGGCGGGGACGGCGCCGAGCGCATCGCGGCGCCGAACGTCGCGCTCGTGCTCGAGGGCGGAGGCATGCGCAACTCCTACACCGCCCCGTGCATCGAGGTGCTGCTGCGCCACCGCGTCGACGTCGGCTGGGTCGGCGGCATCTCCGCCGGCGCCACCATGACGGCCAACTACCTGTCCGGGAGCATCCCCCGCTCCCGGGCGACGTTCACCACGATGACCAACAACCGCGAGTTCGGCGGGTGGGGCAGCTTCGTCCGCGGCCGCGGCTACTTCAACGCGGAGTGGATCTACGAAAAGTCGCCGCTGGTGCCCACCGCGGGCATCGACCCGTACCCCTTCGACCGGTTCCTGTCGTCGGCGACGGAGATGCGCATCGGCTCGGTGCGGGCGGACACCGGCGAAAACGTCTACTGGGGCCGCGACGACGTCGACTCGCTGCAGACGCTGATGAAATACGTCCGCGCCTCGTCGACGCTGCCCGGGTTCATGGTGCCGCCGGTCATCGACGGGGTCCGCTACGTCGACGGCGCACTCGGGCCCTCCGGCGGAATCCCGCTGCAGATCGCGGAGCAGGACGGGTACGACAGGTTCCTGGTGATCATGAGCCGCGAGCGCTCGTACGTGAAGCCCCCGGTGACGCGGCCGGCGATGATGCGGCGGATCTTCCGGCGCAACCCCGCCGTGGCCGAGGCGATCATCGCCCGCCCCGAGCGGTACAACGCCACCCGCGCCCGGCTTTTCGAGCTCGAGCGCGAGGGCCGCGCGGTGCTGTTCTTCCCCGACGAGATGAAGATGTCCAACCGCGAGCGCGACCTGGCCAAGCTCAGCGCCGCCTACGGCGCGGGCCTGGCGCAGGCCGAGCGCGACTGGCCGAAGTGGCGGGAGTTCTTCGAGTCGGAGGGCTGATCGCGGGGGCGGAGCCGGGCCGATGTGGACGGAGCCGGGGCGATGTGGACGGAGCCGGTCGATCGGGGCGGAGGCGTTTTGCGGCCGCTGCGGACCCGCCGTCGGTGGCTCCGCGGGGGCTGCCGCGGGCCACTGTGGGGCCGCTTCGGGCCGCCGCGCGCCGTTGACCGAAACGTGACCATGCGGGGTACCGCAGGACAACACCGATACCCCCTCGCCACACCCGTAACAGGGTGGCGGAAAATCGATGCGTGACAAATCGCCCCAGCGTGCCGTAGCTTCACGCAGAACGCCTGGGGCCGTTACCGATTCGTTTTGAAACGTATCGCCCGCGTCACACGATGAAGTAATTGAGACCCAGATCTCATCCGGGTACGGCTCCGTCGTACCGCCTCCAATTTGAATGGTTCGCCCATGACGCTTCCGACGAACGCCCCCAACCCCGGCACGGTCCTCCACGACCGTTTCCTCGCTCCGCTGGGCCTCGACGCCCCACAGCTGGCCGCCGCCACCGGCCTGTCCACGGAGCTGATCAACGGCGTGCTGGCGGGCACCGAGCGCGTCGACGACGAAATCGCCGCCTGCCTGGGCGACTTCCTGGGCACCGACTCGCACTTCTGGCTGGAGCTGCAGCGCCACGCCGACCGCGGCCTGCTGACCGCCTGACCCCGCACCACACGCTCCCGCCGAGCCGGTGCCACGTGTTCCCGCCGAGCCGGCACCACTAGTTCCCGCCGAGCCCGCGCCACGCGCTCCCGCCACCCTGCCCCACCTCGGCACCGAGGCACCCCCGAGCCCACCGAAATGCCTCGTCACGGGCGTAAACTGGGTTCATGCGCGAACTATCCGAGGGCACCATTTCCGATGCCGTCGCCGCCTACCGCGGTTGCGGCCCCGACGAGCCGTTCGCCGACGGCTCCGACCCCGACCGGCTGCGGCACCTCTCCTGGGACATTTGCCGCCTGCACTTCGCCGGCGCGAAACTGTCGGGCAAGCGCAAACAGCGCGAGCGCAACGGCCTGCACATCGCCGCCTACTTGGCCGCGCAGGGCCTCATCCAGGGCGCGTCTCCCCTGCTGACCTCGTCGAACGCCATGGTCTTCGAGTCCGCCGCCGACGTGCTGGCCGCGCACGCGAAGAAGATCGCCGGCCTCGACGTCGACGCTTACGCCAAGAGGAAGAAGCGCGGGCGGCTGCTCGACGCCCACCGCGAGCTTTCCGACGTCCTGGTCCCCGGCGCCGACGGCACCGCCACCGCGGCGTCGCGCACGCTGATGGGCGCGTTCGGCTGCCTGCCCGGGTTCGGCGCGAGCTTCGCCCGGGCA
This sequence comes from Corynebacterium hansenii, assembly GCF_030408795.1. Lineage (NCBI taxonomy): Bacteria > Bacillati > Actinomycetota > Actinomycetes > Mycobacteriales > Corynebacteriaceae > Corynebacterium > Corynebacterium hansenii. The sequence continues at coordinate 916,633 of NZ_CP047211.1, read as the reverse complement.
ATGGGCGACCTCGCGGGCGGGGACGTCCCGAATGCCGCGTTCGCCACCCCCAACGATGCGTCTCTGGCATTCCTCCACCGCTTCTGGTCCGCGCACCGCGATGAGATAGATGAACTCGCCAGGCGGATCACCGTCGTCGACGTCGCGAAGCGGCGCCGCACCGACATCGGCATCGGCCGCGCCCGCGTTCTGGAGATGTTCGCCGAGCGATGGGCCGCCGACCTCTAGGCCCCCCTTCGGCTTTTCGACGCCCACGGGAGTCGAGCCACCCGGCCACCGCAACCCCGGTCGCAGACCCACCCCGAATGCGCTGACCCACCCGTTACAGGGGGTGGGTGTACGCATTCGGGGTGGGTTAACCAACCGGCGGCGGGTTCAGGGCGGGTTAACGCGCCCGCGGCGGGATCTGGGGGGGTTAACGCGCCGGCGGCGGGTTCAGGGCGGGGTAACGAGCCGGCGACGCTCCGCCGACCTCTGGCCCCTCCGGCTTAGCGACGCCCGCCGATCAACGGGGACTTCAGCAGGGGCTGACGTATTCGGCGCGGTCGCTCAACACCCTCGCGTTGCCGCCGGTCCTCGCCGCCGCACTGCACAGTGCACCCGTGTCGTTCCCGTAGTCGACGTACACGGCGTAGACGTCGGCGCCGTCGACCCGCGACCGCAGCGACGGGCACGCGCCCGGGACGGTGAACTCGCTGCCCGGGTTGCGGTCGAGCGCCGCACCGATGGAGCTGCGCGCATCATCCCCGGGGTGGACGAGCACGGATTCCAGGATCAGGATCCCCCGCGAGTCGCACGACGGGGACGAGGCCCGCACGGTTCCCGATGACGTCGGCGCGCTGGTGGCGTACCCCATCGGGTTGTCGGAACCCCGCATCCCGGTGTCCCCCGCGTTCTCATTCGCGCGCGTGGCCTGCGGGTGCCGCGTGGGCTCCGGCCGGTTTCCCGCGCCGTCGGCGGGGCGCTCGACGATCGACGTGACGGTCACCGGCCCCTCGTCCGCGGCGGACGGCTGCTCCGCTCCCGAGCGACTGGCGTCGATCGTGACGCCGCACCCGGTCACCGCGATCGCGGAGAAAACCGCCGCGGCCGCGAGGGCCGGGCGATTGCGCCGATGGGGGAATGCGAAGCGGATCATGCATTCACCATATGGTTTCCCCGTCGAAACGCCATCCCGCCGCTTCGCCGGGGCCACCCGCGGGCCGGGCGACTCGGGGACGGTGAATTCTCCGACCCGGCTGCCCGTCGCGTCGGCGGCCGTCGCAAAGCCCGGTCCCCTAGACTCGTCTGCCCAACCGTCCGAACGGAGAGGATGACGCGATGCCGATGGGAATGTGCGCCGAATACGTGCGCCTGGGCGACGACGAGATCGCCGAGCTGCGCAAACTCGCCGAAGCCGGCGATGACCGGGCGACGGGCGAGGTGATCTTCGGGTATTTCGAGGCCGTCGGCGAGGACGCCGCGTTCGACCTCGACACCGCGTGGGAGGACGTGCTGCTGGCGCTGACCGGCAATCCGCTGGACGGGCAGACGGTCGGCGATCCGCTGGGCGAGTCGATCCTCGGCGGCGAGCGAGTGTGCCGCGAACCCCTGACGTCGGTGCTCGAACCGGGCCGCGTCGGCGAGATCGCAGAGGCGCTGCGCACCGTCGACTTCGACGCGCGGATGAGCGACAACGGCGTCGCCGCAACGCTTTCCGACGACGACGCCGCCGACCTGCGCCGCCGGTTCTCCGAGCTCGCGGGGTTCTACGGCGGCGCGGCCGACGCCGGTTCGGCCATGCTGGTGACCATCGCCTGATCGGCGGTCCCCGGGGGGCAGTGTCGGCCCCGGGACCGTCGCGGTCACGGGGCCGTCGCGGTCACGGGGCCGTCACGGGCCGGCCGCGCGGGTGGATCAGGCGATCCTCGCCGACGGCGGCAGATCGAGTTCGTCCGACCGGACGATGAAAGTCTCCAGGCTGACGTTGCGCATGATCAGCTCGTCGCTGAGCTTGTCGGGCAGCCCGAGGGACTTCGCGCCCAGCGCCTTCAGCGCGTTGTCGTCGATCCACCGGGCGTCGATGGTGATCGGGATCAGCTCGGCGGATTCGGCCGCCGGCGTGACCGTGAGCGACCGGACGATGATGTGGAAGTTGCCGGTCAGCGTCGAAATCTCGCCCGGGCCGGTGGTCATGCCGATGTTCGACCCGTCCACCGCCAGCCCCAGGTTGTCCAGCACGACGCGGTCGGCGTCGAATCGGAGCGCCTGCACGACCTCGCCCGACGGGACGGTGACGGCGGTTTCGGACAGCCGCACGTTGCCCAGCATCCGCACGGAATCGGCGGTGATGGTTTCCATCGTGTCCGACACCGCCAGCTCTCCCTCGCGCGGGGCGGGCGGGTCGTTCAGGGTGATCCCCGCGACGCCCTCCTCCGAACCGGAAGACCCGGGCAGGTCCGGCAGGATGTCGCTTGGCGACGGCAGGCCTTCCCCGCCGGGCAGCGCCGGAGCCGGGAGCGGCCCCTCGGGTGCGGCGGGCGGCATCAGCTGGTCGGGGATCCCCGGGATCCGCCAGGGTGCGGGGGCGGCCCACGCCGCGGGCGGCGTCACGGCGGGGGTGCCCGCAATGGCTCCCACCAGTGCCACGGCGGCGGCGATCGACGCCGCCCCCTGTGCACCCCGGCGGCCGTTGGAGCGGCGGGACTTCTTCTCGGCCTTGTCGGCCTTCATGGCCTTTTTGGCTTCCTTGGCTTCGGCCTTGCTCTTGGGCTTGTCCTTGGCCCGACCTTTGCCTTTGGCCCTGCGCTTGCCGGACTTGCTTTCCTCGGCCTCCGGCTTCTCCTCCGGGCTCCACGACAGCGCAAGCGCGCCGCCGACGAGGGCGAGGCCCGTGCCCAGGATGAAGCCGCCGAAGTTCGAGGTCGGCAGGGCGACGATCGCCAGGATCAGGGCGGTGACGCCGGTGAGGATGCGCACGTCGCCGCCGCGCCACGTCAACACGCCGCAGACGATGAGCAGCACGCCGATGAGCAGCGTCGAGACGCCCGAGATCGTAGCGATGTTGATCAGGATGCCCTGGATCTCGATGGTCAGATAGGTGGGCGTGAGGATCACGGCGCCGCCGAGGATCATGCACAGGCCGGCGCCGAAGGGGCGCTCCTTCCGCCACTTGGTGAAGGAGCGGCCGCGCGGACCGTCGGACGTGGCTTGGGCGGAAGTGTCGACGTCGGCATCTGCGTTTGTTGCCGGCGCCGCTGCGGTGGCAGGTTCGGCACTCGATTGGGCGGCCGGAGCGGGATACTGATCCGCGGCAGCTGCGTGAGACTGCCCCGCGGCCGCAGCGGGAAACTGATCCGTGGCGTCGGCGTCGGCGCGGCGATTGCCGGCGGGGCCGTACGAGGGGTCGTTGAAGGGTCCGGGATTCGCGTCAGCAGCCACCGTTCTCCCCGGTTTCGATTGTGATCTTCGCCCCGGCGATGGTCAGCGAGTCCGCCGCCACCGACGTGGCCAGGAGCTTCTGGTCCTGGACCACCATCTGCGTGGCCGCCAGACCCCAGCTGCCGGGATTGGCCCGGCCGTCGACCTGGTGGGCGTCGATGCCGATCTGCGGCTTGTACAGGGTCAGGGCACCATTGATGTCCGTGGCGCCGATCAGGAGGTTGTCCGCCGCGAAGTTCTTGCCGGGGACGACGAGCTTGAACGTGGCGTTGCCGACGCCGGGGATCTCGCCCAGCGGCGCCGACATGCAGACGTTGGTGCCCGAGGCGTCGCCGAAACGGAGCTTGGACACCCCGGCCTGGCCCTCCCCGACCTTCTCGGGCCCGACGAACAGGCTCGACTGGTCGCCGACGAGGTCGTCGACGGTCATCTTCATCACGGTGCCGGACAGGGCGAGGTTGGCGGAGATGCCTCCCTGCGCCATGGCGACGCCGGTGCCCGCCGCAACGATCAAGCCTCCCGCGAGGATCCCGATGAATCTGGCCTTCTTCACATGTCCCATTCGTCCGCTCACTTCCGGTTGACTCGGCGTCGTCCTCCGAAACTGACCGGTTCCGGAGACGGCGACATGTTTCTTTTGCGGGGACTATATAAGTGAGCGGGCGCGACTAGGCCGAATTCGGGAAAAAGATTTCGGCGGATATAAAATTTTCCAGGTCAAGGGCACTAAATCTGCTGCTGCACGGAGCAGGAGCCATCCGAGCAGTCGGGGTTTCCGGCGGCGCCGGGGGCCGTGGCGTCACCGGCTGCGTCGTTCTCCACCCCCGCCTCCCGCGATCGGGCATCGCCCCCATCCTCGGCGTCCTCCTTCTGCGACTCCACCCACGCGGTGTCCAGTGCCTGACGGAACACCGCGACCGGCTGGGCGCCGTTGACCGCGAACTTGCCGTCGAAGACGAAGAAGGGCACGCCGGAAATGCCCAGGCCCTGGGCGATGGTCATGTCATGGCGCACGTCGAGCGAGTATTCGTCGGACGCGAGCATGGCGGCTACCTCGTCGCCGGGCAGCCCGATCGACTCGCCGACCTCGCGGAGCACGGCATGGTCGGACACGAGGCGACCGTCGGTGAAGTACGCCTTCTTCAGGGCTTCGTCGGCTTCGTCGTCGAGGTCGCGGTCGGATGCCATCGCGGCCAGCCGGTGGGCGTCGAAGGTGTTGCCGGCCTTGGCGTCGCGCCAGTTGAACTCGAGGCCGACCGCCTCGAACTGCGCCGCGATCTGCTCCTGGGATTCCACGGCGGCCTCGAACGGGATGGAGTACTTCCGGGCGATCATCTCGGGAACCGTCTCGGAGGACTCGGCGGCCGCGTTGGGATCGAGCTGGAACGCCCGCCAGAGGATCTCCACCTCGGCGTCGGGATGCTCGGCGCGGAACTCTTCTAGGGCTCGTTCCAGGTGCCGCTTGCCGATCCAGCAGAACGGGCAGACGACGTCGGACCAAATATCGATGCGCATGACCCGTGCAACGGCACCGGGACCCGGGGAATTCCCGGGGAGCGTTACCCGAGCGCGTCGCCGGAACGCGGACTCGCACCACTCGGGCCACCGCGCGTTGGACTACTGCACCTCGAACTGTTCCGGCGCCGGTTCCGCCTACTCCGACGACGTTTCCGCGGCGCTCCGCTCGGCCGTCCCGCTCTCCGCCGCGGGCCGCTCAGCCGCCTTGCGCTCGGCCAGCTTGCGCGCGCCGGCGGCGAAGATGGCGCCGGCGACGTTGTGCCACACCGCGGCGATGGCGCCGGGGATCGCGGCTTCGGGCGCGAAGAACTTGCCCGACATGCCCGACGCCAGACCGGCCGACTGGGTGGAGACCTCGATGGCGGTGGTGCGGCAGGCCGCCGGCGGGAGCTTGAGCACCCGCGCGGTGGCGTAGCCGAGCACGTAGCCGAACAGGTTGTGCAGGATCACCGCGCCGATGACCAGCAGGCCCACGGTCCGCAGGGTGTCGGCGGACTTCGCCACGGCCGGGAACACCACGGCGCCGATGCCGAGGATGGACAGCCACGGCAGGATCGGCAGCAGCTTGTCGACGACCTCGTCGAACAGCACGCGGATGACCAGGCCGCCGAGGACCGGGATGAGCACGGTCTGGGCCAGCGTCCACGCGATGCCGGCGCCGTCGACGGGGGTCTCCTCCCCCGCGAGCAGCAGCATGATGATCGGCGTGACGATCGGCGACAGCAGCGTAGACACCGACGTCATGGCCACCGACAGCGCCACGTCCCCCTTGGCCAGGTACGCGATGACGTTGGAGGCGGTGCCGCCCGGGACGGAGCCGAGCATGAGCAGGCCGATGGCGAGCATCGGGTTCAGTCCGAGCATCTTCGACACGGCGACGGCGGCCAGCGGCATGATCACGAACTGGCCGACCACGCCGATGGCGATGGGCCAGGGGCGGCGGGCGACGACCTTCAGGTCGGGGATGGTCAGCGTCAGGCCCATGCAGAACATGATCACCATCAACGCGTACGTGATGTACCCGCCGATGGGCACGAACGGTTCCGGCACGAAGAAGGCGATGACGGCGCCGATGAGGATGAACGCCGGGAACGCGACGACCGCGATGGCGGCGGAACGCTCCTCGGCCCGGTTCTCGGCGTGCCCGTTCTGCTCCGTGGCCGGTGCACCCGACGGGTCGTGCGGAGGGTTGTGGTTGAGCATCGTCATGCGTCCACTATATGAGACGTAAATCCCATACCATGAAATCCACTGGTGGGCGCAGCCGAACTCGACCACCATGGGCCCGCGCACCCGCCGCGCGATCGCACCTAATCTGGCCCCATGACGGACTTCTCCGCGCACCCCGACGCCATGATCCGCGCCGCCCACGCACTCGCCGCCCGCGCGCACCGCGATGACGTTCGCCCGGGCCCCGGCGGCTCCGACGAACCGTACCTGCGCCATGTCGAGCGCGTCGCCGAAATGGTCGACGCCGTCGGAGGCTCCCCCGACATGGTCGCGGCCGCTTTGCTTCACGACGTCGCCGAGGATCATCCGGAGCTCTGGGAGGAAGAGCGCGGCCGGCTGGACGCGGGCGTCGTCAAGCATGTCGAAGCGGTGACCCGCCGGCCCGGCGAAAGCTACCCGGACTTCGTCGAGCGGGCGGCCGCCGGCGAGGAATCCCGGGCGATCAAGCTCGCCGACGTCCGCGACAACCACGGTGGCCTGGGCAATCTGCCGACCGCCACTGCGGCGGAACGCGCCCGCGCGGAAAAGCTGCGCGCGCGGTACGGGGCGGCGCTGAAAAAGCTGGAACCGACGGAAAAGCTGGAGCAGCCGGAAGAGCCGGAGTGGCCGGAAAAGCTGGAGCGACCGGGTTCGCTGAGGAAGCAGGAACCGGACGGCGGCCGGTTCACAGCTCCCTGACCAGCTCGGCGAGGTCGTCGTCGCGCCGGTGCCGGAAGCGGGAGACGGTCTTTCGGCGTGCTGCATCAGCCGGCAGCCCCACGGCCTCGTTGACGGCGGCGAGCGCCTCGTCGACGTCCGCGGCGTCGCACACGTCGTCCAGTCCCGTGGCGTTGAGGAGCTCGGCGACGCCCGTGAGCCCGTCCCGGCGAGGCGTCGCCGGCACGACGTCGAACTCTTCGCCGAAGACCAGCCACACCCGATCCCCCTCGGCGCACCCGAGGTCCTCCATGAAGCGCGAGACGGTGCCCGTCGAGGTCGAGACTCCCGACCACGAGAGACGCTGCGGGCCAAGCCGGCTCGGCAACTCCGCGGCCTGCCCGTACCGCAGCCCGTGCACGGCCACCACGCCGCCGGGCACCCCGGTCCCCGAACCGCGGAGATGATCGCGTGTGACGGTGACCAGCAGCCTCCACGCGCCGTCGCGCAGGTACAGCGCCTTCGACTCTTCGGGCGTGGCATCGATGTCGACCTCGTCGAGGTCCTCGGCCAGGCGCACCATGCCATCGGCCACGGTGAACTCGGGCGTCGCGGCGTAGGCGTGGACCGACCCGGGCTTCACGCCCAGCTCGGCGGCCTCGGCGGCCAGCCCGTCCAGCGGCACCTCGCCCGAGTCGGATTCCGCGATCCGGCGTTTGATGAAGTCGACGATCGACGTCCACTCCTCCATCTCCCATTCGGCGAGCGCCCACGTGTCGACGGCGCAGCGCCGCGTCAGATCGGAGACGGACAGGGCGTTGACGATGGAGCGGGGCGACCGATCCGGGATCAGCTCCGTCAGCTGGTCGGTGGTCAGGGGCTCGCCCGCCAGCGCCAACTCGGTGGCCGCGCGTTCCGGGATGCTGCCGATCCCGGTCAGGATCATCCCGTCGCGGACTTCGCACCTGGTCGTCGCGGCCAGGCGCGCGGCCAGCGTGTCCTCGCGGAGCCCGACGGCTTCGGCGACCTCGGCCACGCCCGCGATCCCGTGGCGGTCGGCGTTCGCCGCCAACGCCGCCGCGATCCGGTCGTCCACGTCCCCGGCGAGCAGCCAGCCCTCGTCCACGCGCCACTCGGGGGCGCCGCCGTCCGCGGTCAGCGGCAGCAGATCCAGCAGCGTCGAATTCGCGCAGTCCGGGTGCCGCCGGAGGCCCGGCAGCGCGGCCGCGATTTCCTCGACGGGCGCGCACGGGCCGAAACGGTGCGCGACGGCGGAATGAACGAGCCCGCACGCCGGTCCCGCCTCGCGGAGATCACGGCGGAGCGCCGCCTCCAGCTGACGGATGCGCTCGCGCGTCACCCCGAAATCCTCCCCGAGCTCGGCGAGCGTTTTGCCGTCCATGATGCGCCCATCGAGGATCGCCGCCCGCCTGAGATCGTCCACGCCGACGGCACGATCGATCTCGGCCAGCGCGCGGCCGATGACCCGCTCGGCCGGGTCCCCCACGGTCTCCAGGGCGTCGCGCACGATCTCCGGCAGGGCGGCGGGGGGCTCCTTTTCGCTTGACGACGGCCACCCGCCGACCAGCGCGGCCCACCCCGCCACGATGTCGGCGGGGTCCAGTTCGTCCGCGGCGACGCCCTCGGGTTCCCCGTCCACGCCGTAGAAATCCGAGGCGACGTCCGGGGTTTCCGGGTGGCCGTCGAGAAGCTCGGCGTCATCGATGGCCTGGAGCACCGTCGCGTAGACGAACGACCGAACCTTCACCCGGCCGACGTGGCGCAGATCCCGGAGGTCCTCCACCGAAGCGGCGAGAGGTTCCGGGTACGCGGTGAACCAGGTCATGGTGGTCTTCAGGCCGACGTCGACCCCTTCCGGCCGGGTGGCGGGGTCGAGCACCGGCGACATGGCGTGCAGCGGAGCATCGGCGCGCGACGACAGCCACGTTTCGACGATGTCCGACGCATCGGCCACGCGGTGCGGGACATCGGCCGACCAGGGGAAAAGCCGCCCGAGGTCGAGGATCGCCGAGTCCGCCGCGTCCGCCGCGTCCGCCGAGTCGACGGCCGACGTGGCCGCGACGTCCTCCGCGGCTTCTCCTTCGCCGCGTTCGCGGGGCTCCCCGGTCTCCTCGGTCTCCCCGGGCGCCGGCATCGCGGCGAGGGCCTTCGCGAACTCGCGCTCGCCGATGATCGGCACCCCGATCTCGCGGGCCTTCTTCGCTTTGCCGGACCTCGATTCAACGTCGGCGGCGACGAGGACCCGGCTGCGCCTGCACACCCCGCCCACGTCGAGCCCCGCGTCGGTGGCGCGGCGCTCCCATTCTTCGCGGGAAATGGCCATCGCACCGGTGAACGTGACCCGGTCGCCCGGCCGCAGGACGACGTCGACGAGCTCGCCGCCGGACTCTTCATCGTCGGCTTCTGCGCTTTCGCCGTCCCCGTCCCGGCTGACGACGCGCCACTGCCCGAGCGGTTCGGCCAGCCACACCGACGCCGCCGCACGGCCGACGGACAGTTCGTCCGCGATGGCCAGCAGCCGTTCCCGCTCTTCCGGGGTCACGACGCCATCGGCCCACGCCTCGATCGAGACCTGCTTGAGGTACTGCTCGTGGAGGGCGGCGACGTCGTCGTCGGAAAGCTCCAATTGATGCGCCGCATCCAGCAGGCGCGCGATTTCATCGGCGTCGAGGCGGTCATCGACCATCGCGTCGGCGAGGAGCCCCATGTACGCGTCGGCGGCCTCGTCCCCGATGCCCGGGGCGGCGGCCGTGATGCGGCGCATCCAGTCGTCGGACTCGGCTTCGGTGTCCTCGTCGTCGGCGAACAAGCCGTCGTCACGCACCAGCAGCGGCGCGGTCGACGCAGGCAGGACCGCGAGGTCGAAGTCGTCGAACCGGAGGGGCTCGACGTACTCGAGGTCGGCGGCCATCCACGGGAGCAGGTGCTCCAACAGGTGCGCGGTGGCGTCGGCGTCGGACAGCGCGGAATGCGCGGCGCCGTTCGTCACGCCGATGCTGTCCAGGCACGCGGAGAGCTTGTACGAGGGGCCCGGCAGGATGTTCTTCGCCGCCGCCACCGTGTCCAGCAGCCACGCGCCGGATTCGGGCAGCTCCAGTCCGGCGCGCGCGAATTCGAGGGCCAGGAACCGCTTCTCGAACGACGCGTTGTGGGCGACGATGACGCGGCCGTTGAGCAGGTCCGCCACTCGCAGCGCGACGTCCTCGAACAGCGGGGCGTCGACGAGATCCGACGGGGAAATGCCGTGGACGAAGCCGTTGTCGAAACCGCGGTTCGGCTGGACCAGCGTGCGCCAGCGCTTCTGCACCTTGCCGGCGGAGTCCGTCAGCACCACCCCGATTTCGATGATCCTGTCCGAGTTGGAGAATCCGGTGGTCTCCAAGTCGATGACGGCAAAGGAGTGGTCGCTCATGTCGGGCCTCGGCTGCTTCTCGCGGGGACGGTGCGGGCCAATGATGAAATGGCCGGGACTTCCGGTTATATCCCACCCCACGCTCTCGGGCAGCGGTGCGCGGGCCCGGACGGGGGCACGTGAATTCACCTAACCTGGCGGTATCCAAGTCTTCGATGCGACCGAGCAAGGACGTATGCCATGGGTTTCGAAACGCCCCAGTACCCCCTCTCGGATCTCCTGCGGAAAGTCGAAACCGGCGAGATCCAGCTTCCCGATTTCCAGCGCGGCTACAAGTGGGACGAAGAGCGAATCCGGGCTTTGCTCATCACCGTTCTCCGCGGTTACCCGATGGGCTCCCTGATGGCTCTCGATACCGCCAACTCCATGGTCCGGTTCAAGCCGCGCCCGATCACCGGAGCGCCCCCGGAGGCAGCCAAAAACGAGCCGTCGCTCTTGATCTTGGACGGGCAGCAACGGCTCACCTCGCTCTTCCAGTCTCTGTGGGGCGACGGGATAGTCGAAACCGAAACGGACCGCCGAAAGAAGGTCCAGCGCAGGTACTTCCTCGACCTGAACAAGGCGCTCGAATCCGAGGAAATCCCCGACGATGCCGTGTTCATGACTCCGCCCGACGGTGTGATCCGCTCGAATTTCAACCGCGACATCGACCTCGATCTATCGACGGAGGACAAGTGGATCGAGCATCTATGCGTCCCCATGTCCTCCATCTTCTCGGGAACGATTCACTCGGTGTTGGCGAAGGTCGCCGCCTCCGAGGGAAACGCGGAACTGCAGACCAAGTTTTCGAACCGAATCATGAATCCCCTCATGCAATACCGGCTGCCGGCCATCAAACTCGACAGAGAAACGCCGAAGGGCGCCGTGGCGACCGTTTTCGAGAAGGTGAATACGGGCGGGCTGCCCCTCAACGTCTTCGAGTTGCTGACGGCGACATTCGCCGGTGACGGGGACTACTTCGAGGAGCACGGGCACGATTTCCGGCTCGTCGACGATTGGAAGAAGACGGAAGAAATTCTCCGATCCAGCCCGGTTCTGGAGTACGTGGGCCGATCCGAGTTCCTGACGGCGGTGACGCTGCTTGTGAACCACGACCGCCCCGGTCGCACTTCCGCACGACGGGAGGACATCCTTCGCCTCGATCTCCGTGATTACGTCGCGGCGGCGGATCGGATCCGGGGCGCGCTCAAATGGGTCGCCGCCTTCCTCAAGCGCAACAGGATCCACACCGCATTCGACATCCCCTACGGGACCCAGCTGATTCCGCTGCTCACGATCCGCGCGATTCTCGGTGAACGGGCCGATATCCACGGAGTTTTCGAGCGGATTTCCCAGTGGTATTGGTGCGGCGTGTTGGGCGAGATGTACGGAAGCACCACGGAAACCCGTTTCGCCTGGGACGTCGATGAGGTACCCGAATGGGCCACCGATGAAACCGGCGAGGTTCCTCTGCCACACACGATCAAGCAGTCCAGTTTCGTGGAGTCCCGCCTGGTCAGCCTGAAAACCCGCAACGCTGCCGCATACAAGGGGATATACGCCCTGCTCATGCAGCACGAATGCCAGGACTGGGCGACCGCCCGGAACTTCAACGACGCGACGTTCCTTGACCTGGACGTCGACATCCACCACGTATTCCCCCGAAAGTGGTGCGACGACAAGGGCATTGACCCGCACCTCCGGGACAGCATCGTCAACAAGACTCCGCTGGGTCGGGCCACGAACATTGCCATTGGCGGATCATCTCCCCAGGATTACGTGCCGAAACTTGAAAAGCGGGCGCGGCTAGATTCCGAGAAGCTGGACGCCATCATCGCGTCACATCAGATCGCCCCCGAAACACTGCGCAACGCGGACTTCGTCAGCTTCTTCACCGACCGTCGCCGCCGCATCCTCGCATTGGTGGAAGCTGCGATGGGCAAGCCCGCCCAACGCGACATCGACGACACCGAACTCCTGGGAGGCCTCGAGGGCCCCGCGGAATTCGAGGAAGAAAACGGCGACACCACTTCGCCGACCCTCCCCGTCTAGCTGTTGCGCCTCGGCGGGTAGCGAGCGCCGCCACCGGGGCACCAGCTCACCCGGCGCAGCGCACCCGCTCATTAACCCACCCCGAACCCGCTTAACCCACCCGTCATGACAGGTGGGTTTCACAATTCGGGGTGGGTTAGCGACGGAGGTTGTGGTGGCGAAGCGCAATTCGGGGTGGGTTGGCCAAAGGGGCCGCGGCCGACCGGGCCGGCCTCGCCGGGATCGCGGAAAACAGCTGGCGGCTCGATCATGGCGGCGCCTCCGCAGCGTCGGTACCGTCGGCGATGATGAGCGACATTAACCAGACCTCAGCCACCTCCGACGCCCCCTTCCGCTTCGCCGTCGTCGGCGTCGGCCAAATCTCGCAGCAGGCGTTCATTCCCGCGCTGCGCAGCCTGCCCGATGCCGTGATCGCCGCCGTGGTGACCGGCTCGGACGAGAAGGCGCGGGCCGTCGCCGACCGCGAAGGGGCCGGCGCCGCACCCGACGACGATCCGGGCACCGACGGCCGGGCCACCGCCGACGACGTCGCCGTCTACGCCTACGACGAATTCCCGCAGCTGCTCGAGCGCGGCGACATCGACGGCATCTACGTGGCCACGCCGGTGTTCCGGCACCGCGAGTTCGCCGAGCCCGCGCTCGACGCCGGCATCCCGGTGCTGCTGGAGAAGCCGATGGCCGACTCCGTGGCGGACTGCGAGGCGATGATCGCCGCCTCCGAACGCACGGGCGCGACGCTGATGGTCGCCTACCGCATGCACCAGGACGCCTACATGGTCGAGCTGGCGGACATGGTCGCCCGCAGCGCCATCGGCGACACCCGCACGTTCACCTCGACGTTCAGCCACGACATCGCCGAGGGCAATCACCGCGGCCACTCCGGCTTCTGGGGCGGACCGGTGCCCGATTTCGGCGCGTACCCGCTGAACATGGTGCGCCACCTCTTCCGCGCCGAACCCACGCACGTCCACGCCATGGGAGTCAGCTCGCGGGGCCGCAACTTCGATTTCCGGGACGGCGTCGGCGTCACGCTGCGCTTCCCCGGCGATCGCATCGCGCAGTACACGCTCAGCTACAACGGCGCGAACCTGGACACGTTCCAGCTGGTCGGCGCGAAGGGCACCATCACGTCGGACTCCTGCTACGGCTTCGCGCCGGAACCGCCGCGCAACTGGACGCTGACCACGGACCGCGGCTCGCGGCGCCACGTCGCCGATTCCGTGGACCAGTTCGCGGGCGAGACCCGCTACTTCATCGACTGCGTGTGCGCCGGCGTCCGCCCCGAGCCGGACGGGCGCGAAGGGCTGGCCGACGTGCGCATCTTCGCCGCCATCGAGGAGTCGCTGCGACTGGGCCGCGAAGTCATCCTGCCGCCGCGGCAGTTCGGGCCGGGCCTTGGCCGCAACCAGATCCGGGCGATCCCGCCGCGGCCGGCCAATGAGATTCCGGGCGACGGCGACCTCGTCGACCAGACCCCGCAGGATCGTTGACCGCCTGAACCTTTCCTCCGCGCGACTGCCGGACGGCCAGCGCGTCAGTTGGGCGGCCAGCGCGACAGTTGGACGGATGGAGGAAATCTGCAACGGTCCGCGCATGGCTCCACTAGCGTTCGGGCCATGAACGCTTCATCCCCCAAATCCAAGAATCCCGTACGCAAGGCCGCCGTCGCCGGGCTCGTCGGTGCCGCGGGCCTGGCCGCCGCGTCCTCCGCCGGGCTCATCGGCCGCCCCGAGGCTCCCCGCGGGCCGCGGCGCGTCCTCATCACCGGCGCGGCGTCGGGTTTCGGCCTGGAACTGGCGAAGCTCTTCATCGCGCGCGGCGATCACGTCATCGCGACGGATCTGCATGATGCGGCGAACGAGGCCGTCGCAAAGCTCGGCGACAACTGCACCTACCGCAAGCTGGACGTGACCTCCGACGAGGACTGGGCCGCGGCGGCCTCCGAGGTCGGCGCGGTGGACGTGCTGGTGCTCAACGCCGGCATCGCGGTCGGCGGCGCGATCGAGAACGTCAGCATGGACACGTGGCACCGGGCGCTGGAGATCAACCTGCTCGGCGCGGTGCGCGGATGCCGCGCGTTCGTGCCGTTGCTGCCGCGCGGTGCGCAGATCGTCATGACCGCTTCCAGCGCCGGCCTGGTCCACGCCTTCAAGATGTCCACGTACAACGCCACGAAGGCGGCCGTCGTCGCCCTGGCGGAGACGGTGGACTTCGAGCTGCGCGACCGCGGCATCACCACGTCGGCCATTTGCCCGCAGTTCTTCCGGTCGAACCTGGCCAGCTCGCTGAGCGGCGACGACGCCGAGGCCGACGACTTCGCCCGCACGCTGCTGACCAAGGCACCCCTGACGGCCGCCGAGGTCGCCGAGCGCGCGATGCGGGGCATCGACGCCCGCCGCCAGGTGATCACCCCCGACCGCGGCGCGACCGTGAGCTGGTACTTCAAGCGTTTCGCGCGCCCGCTGTACCTGACGGTGATGCGCCGGGCGGGCGAGGACCCCCAGCGCCTGGGCAAGCTGCTGGGCAGGTAGTTTCCGCTTGACGACGACGCGGCGCCGGAGAAATCCGGCGCCGCGTCGTTTTTCGCCGTGGGAGCGGGGCCGCCCGCGATGGCGGGGCGGCTGCTCCGGCGAGCCTTTAACTCCAGCGGGGGTTACTTCAGCGGGGGTTTACTTCAGCGAGTCGATGATGGCGGTCATCATCTTGGTGGCCTCGGCCATGATGTCGTCGAGGCCTTCGACGCCGGCCATCTCGCCCATGGCGGAGGGGTTGAGGGCGGTGACGCGGATGGCGTCGCCGCCGTGGGCGAGGTCCTCGCGGACGACGACGTTGCAGGGCATGACCAGCGAAATGTCGCGGGAGGCGTCGAGGGCCTGTGCGGCGAAGGTCGGGTTGCACGCGCCGAGGATGAGGATGCGCTCGATGTCGCGGTCGATCTTCTTCTTCAGCGTGGCGGTGACGTCGATTTCGGTGAGGACGCCGAAGCCGCCGTCGGCGATGGCCTGGCGGGTGCGGTCGGCGACCTCGTCGAAGTCGCCGTGGACGATGGTGCCGATGCCCATGCGCTCCGCGGCGTCGACGCCGGCGTGGGGGTCGGCGCCCTGGGTGTTGCCGGTGAAGTTCGGTCCTGCGGTGTTCTCGGCCATGATCGCTCCTTGTCCCGTCGCCGTCGGCGGCGACATGTCGGCTTGATGGCGCCCATCATACCCCCTAGGGCATACCGTGTCGAGGGTTCACCTGACGCCACCGGACGAGCACCGCATGGGCACCCCGCGGACACCGCATGGGCACCGATGGGGCGAGGCGCTCATTCGGACAGCAGCGCATCGGGGAGGTTTCCCCAGCGCAGGCGGACGACGTGCCGTGCGGTCTCCTCGTCCATCCCATCCTCCATGCACTTCTCCACTTCGCCGCTGACGCTGCGCCGCGTGACCCCCTCGACTTCCGCGAATGGGTCTGCCAGCAAGTCGACCCAATCCTCCGCCTCTTCGCGGGTCGCGGATCTGAACAGACCGGATTCCAGCGCCATTTCCTCGAGGACGGGATCGCCGAACCACTCATCCATCGCCGGGTAGTACAACTGCCAGCCCGCGGCGCCGAACCGGATCAGGCAGGGGTCGACGTCGTTGCCCTCCTCGTCTTCGACGAAGTAGACCCACGTGGCATCGATGATCGACGACTCCGCGGGCGGTTCCACATCGAAGAGGCTGAACAGCGGCACGTCTCCGAGGTTTTCGCCGGCGTCCTCCGCGTCGCGCCACACCCCGTCGACGTCGTCTTCTCCGGGCTCCTCGGAATCTTCAAGCCCCTGGGACGCGTCGCCGATGACCGCTTCATCCCACTCTTTTTCCCACTCCTCCGGAGCCGCTCCTTCCTCCTCGTCCGCGTCTTCCCCTTCCTCGCCGTCCTCCCCTTCCTCGTCTTCGTCGTCCCCGTCGTCTTCATCTTCACCTTCGTCGTTTCCCCCGAACAGAATGCCGAAGTTGATGCCACCGTATGACTCGCCACCGGCGTCGCCATCCGGATCGTCGCACTCGTCGAACTCGTCGTCTTCGTCAAAATCGGCGTCGTCGTCGAACTCATCGTCCTCGGCATCGTCGTCATCGTCGAGGCCTTCGCCCGCCAGCTCCTCGAGTTCTTCGATCTCCTCCATGAACTCGCGGAATCGCTCCGCCGGCAGGCCATCGACCATCGGAAGATCCGGAAGCCCTTCCGTGCGCGCGAGCACGTTGACGGTGTCGCCCCACATTTCGTCGACGTAGCGCTCCGCCAACTGCAGATCCACGGCGAAGTCATTGATGAGCCCACCCCGGGCGGCTGCGAGGGCCTCCGTCTCATGGAGCCTTTCTCCGACCCACACGGCGACGTCGAGCATCGCCGAAGAGCGGGAGCGGTAGAAGTCCATGCCATCGCCGGACGGGGCGCCGTTCGGCCCCGTGCCCTTTCCATCCGGCGGCCCGATGAAGCGGGTGAGCAAGCGCAGGTCCGGGTCGATCAGCTCGAAGAGCAGCCGTGCCCGGTCCACGTGCGGCGCGCACCCGACGAAGAGCCCGACCGTCGGAGCGTCCTGCGTCAGCGACCCGATCCACGCGAAGGAGCAGTGCAAACTACGCGCGATCTTCGTCGCCAACGCCGCGCGCTCCCACCGGTAGGCCTGCGTCAGCTGCACATCCCGGACCAACGGCCGTTCGCGGGCCTCCAATTCATCCTCGGAGAGCTGCCACTTCGGCTGCGTCGTCCGCCCCTGCTCCGCGAGCAGCCCGAACGCGACCTGCATGTGCAGCTCCATGTTGCGGGTCTCGTCGTCCGCGTCCGCCCATGCGAACAGTCGCTTGACCTGCTGCATCAGGTGAAGATCCATGGCGGGCACTCGCTTTCGCTCTCCGTGGCCGCGGCCGGTTCCGCGGCGTCGCCCGCAGACTATGCGGCGCGCCGGATCGCCCACCGGCTCCGCCCGCACGGTCGTTCGAGATCCATGCCCGGCCTCGGCCGCCACCACGGGCTTCCGCGGGCGATGGCGGGCCATCCGTAGACTCGACCCATGTCACAGACGAACGAGCCGACCGCCACCCCCGACCCGCCCGTCCGCCTGAACTCCGATTTCGCCGGCGCCACGCCCGAAATGGCCATCGACTGGCCCGCGCAGGAGTACCCGTCGCCCGAGATCGTGGTGCTCAACGACGCCCTCGCCGGCGAACTCGGCCTCGACCCCGAGTGGCTGCGCACCCCCGACGGCATCGATTTCCTGCTCGGCCGGTCCGACCCCGCCCCCTACCGCACGGTGGCGCAGGCCTATTCGGGCCATCAGTTCGGCCAGTTCGTGCCCATTCTCGGCGACGGCCGCGCGCTGCTGCTCGGCGAGATCACCGACCGCGACGGCAGTCTGCGCGACATCCACCTCAAGGGCTCCGGCCCGACGCCCTTCGCCCGGCGCGGCGACGGCCTGGCGGCGCTCGGCCCGATGCTGCGCGAATACCTCGTTTCCGAAGCGATGCACGCCCTCGGCATCCCCAGCACCCGGTCGCTGGCGGTCATCGCCACGGGTGGCCGCGTCCAGCGCGAACGGGCGCTGCCCGGCGCGGTGCTCGTCCGCGTCGCGGCGAGCCATCTGCGCGTGGGCTCCTTCCAGTTCGCGCGGGCGCATTGCGGCGACGACGTCGTCAAGCGGCTCATAGACCACGCGGCCTCCCGGCACTACCCGGATCTGCTGGCCCTTCCCGAAGACAAGCGTCCGCTGGCCCTTTTTGATGCGGTCGCGAAGTCGCAGGCGAACCTCGTCGCGGCGTGGCTTGGCGCCGGCTTCGTCCATGGGGTGATGAACACCGACAACATCACCGTCTCCGGCGAGACCATCGATTACGGCCCATGCGCCTTCCTCGACGCCCACGATCCGCGCGCGGTGTTCAGCTCCATCGACCGGCAGGGCATCTACGCCTACGGCACCCAACCACGGGTGCTGGAGTGGGATCTGGCCCGGTTCACGGAAACCCTCGCGCCGCTTTACGACGCCGACGCCGACCGTGCCCTGGCGCTCGCGCGGGAGCACCTGTCCGGGTTCAGGAAGCTGGTCGACGGCCGGATCCTGGACACGTGGAAGACGAAGCTGGGGCTGGACCCCGGGCGCGACGCCGATTCGGCGGCCGCCACCGCCGTGGCCGAGGAGTGGCTGGCGATGCTCGGCGACGACAACCCCGACCACACCCTCGTCCATCGGGCGCTGACGGACGTGGCCGGGGGCGGCGACGAGACTGCGCTGCTCGGCCACTTCGCCGATGCCGCCCGCACGAAGGAATGGCTGGGCACCTGGCGGGGCCTGTCCCCCGATGCCGGCCTGATGCGGCGGGCGAACCCGATCTACATCCCGCGCAACCACCTGGTGGAAGAGGCGCTGGCCGCCGCCGGCTCGGGAGACGCCAACGAGCCCCGCGACCTCCGGCCGTTCGATGCGCTGCTGGCCCGGATCACCGCCCCGTACACGCCCAGCGGCAACCCCGACGACGAACGCTACGAACGCCCCGCGCCCCCGGAATTCGGCGAGTACACGACCTACTGCGGGACGTAGCCCTTTGGCACTAGAATTAAGATGCAACTCCAATAGAAAGGAAGACGTTGACCACTTCAATTCCAGAAAAAACCCTAGAACATTGGCTAAGCATGAACATTTACGACCATTTCAAGGGACACGTGGACCTATGGTGGAAAACCTCAGGAGAAGATATCACCGTATGCCCGACAGGAATTCCCGGGAAGGAAATATGGATCGAAGTTAAGACTTCACAATGGGACGACACTAGAAACGTCCACACTGTAAAAATAGACCTAGAACAACTGCGTGCCTATAAATATTCCAAGTACCCCATCTATTACGCATTTCCAATTCCCCCATGGCAGAGGCCCCTGACCGAAACGAGTATATTACCACTCCCCAGTACACAATCCCATATTCGCGCACCAAAGCTTGGATTCACTCAAATCTCACCGTACGATCTGGGCACATGGATCAAGGTGATCCCCGCTCGAGATATTGCCAACTTTTTGACCCCCTAGTCACAAGTCCAAATTCAAAAAAGTGCAACACTTCTCTCTTCAACATTTCACGGACCGCAAAGCTTGAATACGTCACACTGGACTTCCTGGAAATGGAATACAAGAAAACAGATGAATAATCGCCCAACTAGCATGATAAGCTGGAAGGCATTTTTACAACAGCTCCAACTTTGCGGATCCTCCAAATATCCATCTATCGTTTCACTCCCGCCGGGCGCGATACAACAAAACGCCGCGAACTCCGATATCAATATCAAGGGAAAGGAAATGGCAAACCTTTTATCACTACCCGCCAGCCAGATCCAAGTGGAAAAAGGCGAGTTAATTCACTACACGTCATTCCAGGAACGTCACGAAGAGGGACAGGAGTCCACAGAATCAGTTTTCAAACGCATCGACCGCCCATTACTTCCGGCCCGAATTCGCAGCAGAAGACTCATGCACATGTCAATCCATCCGTCTAGCTTTGTACGATAATTTGTTCCAACATTGCAATTACTGGCAGAATGCTTGCTTCGCCTAGCATCACAGGTCACGACTAGTACCACACTCGACAAGCCGGGGAACGCTTCACTTCCCCACATTTCTTAGATGCCTACGAATTGTGATCGAGGTATAGATGACGATCACTAACAACGCATTGACAACACGGCCTGCCAGTAATCGCTTCGCGACTCGAATGGATGCGACGGATTCCTAAGTTCCAGATAGCCAGCCATAATCAAAAGTCCCCATTGGCGGAGCACCTACACCACCTGGAGTCACCATCGCAATCGAGGCCAACTATGGTTTGATCGTCTTTGCCCCAGTTCGCCTCCTACGGCGAACGACAAGTTCTCCGGCAAACCGCCGCCGCAACACAACACGTCATTTCGCGACGCTTTCCTGTCCATCCAGGTACACAGTGCAATGCGAGTGGTGATCAACTGCCCAACGCAATCAGCTTCTGGACTTCGCCGTTGCCCGTGACCGCTATTTGACCGCGAGAGGACTTTACGCACTCTTTGTCACCGCCGGTTACATCGCCGTCGGCTCCGCCGTGGGCGGGCGCGGCGAGAAGCGGTCCCGCTCCACCGAAGAGCTCAAGCTGCCCGAGGGCCTGCGGTTCCTGCGCGACTCGATGGTCGCCACCGCCCTGTCGATGGTGCTCATGTACGTGATCCTGGCCGTGATGTACCTGGTCCGCGCGGGCTCCGAGGAAGCGTTCACCGCCTTCGAGGACGGCGCGAAGGGCGTCGGCAATTACCTGATGATGTCCGTCACCCAGGGCCTGCAGTTCGGCGTCGCCGTGGCCGTCATCCTCTTCGGCGTGCGCACCATCCTCGGCGAGCTCGTGCCCGCCTTCCAGGGCATCGCCGCGAAGGTCGTGCCCGGCGCGATCCCCGCGCTCGACGCCCCGATCGTCTTCCCCTACGCGCAGAACGCCGTGCTGATCGGCTTCATCTCCTCCTTCATCGGCGGACTGGCGGGCCTGGCCATGCTGGCCGCGTGGCTCAACCCGATGTTCGGCGCCGCGCTGATCCTGCCCGGCCTGGTCCCCCACTTCTTCACCGGCGGCGCGGCCGGCGTCTACGGCAACGCCACCGGCGGCCGCCGCGGCGCCGCGCTCGGCGCATTCGCCAACGGGCTGATCATCACCCTGCTGCCCGCGTTCCTGGTCAGCGTCCTGGGCACCTTCGGATCCGAGAACACCACCTTCGGCGACGCCGACTTCGGCTGGGCCGGCATCCTCATCGGCTCGGTGGCCAAGCTCGGCCCCGTCGGCGGCGCCATCGGCATCCTGGTCTTCGCGGCCGTCCTGCTCGGCGGTGCGATCGCGGTGCAACGCAAGCTCGTCGACGGCCACTGGGATCCCGCGAAGCACCGCCCCACGGGCACCGCCGCCGCGGCGGCCGGAAGCGCTGCGGGTGCGGCCCCTTCCGGCTCGGCCACCGCCGGAAGCACCTCTCCGGCCTCCGCCACCGCCGGCACGTACCCGAAGATCGCCCCGCCGAAGGGAGCCCCGGCGCCGCCGGCGACGCTGCCGTCATCCGACGCATAGGCACCGCAGGCAGCACGCCGCCCGCACCGCCGGGCGCACCCCCGACACCGCCCGGCACCGGCTCCCGCGACCTCGGCTCGGGACACCCCCGCTTCCCTCACCCGTTTAACGGAGAGGGGGCCGCGGGGAGGAAAATCATCATCGTTGACGCACCCCAGCACCGTTATTCACGGGACCGCCGGACTCCACCCCACAGCGGCGTCGTCAAGCAACTGACTGAATCCAGAACCGTTTTTGGCGAAACTCCCACGAAACATACGGTCTTCATCTTTTAATAAGCAGACCGCACACGGCGGAGCATCGGTTTACCCCCGCTTCCCACATCACGGACCGCCGCACGCCCGTTTTTCACGTCCCGCAAGCACACTCAGGAGTCCACAGTGCGAATCGGAATCCCCATCGAACCGGATGTCCGGCAGCCGCTCGTCGCGGCGACGCCCGACACCGTCGCCAAGCTGATCAAGCTCGGCTACGACGTAGACGTCCAGTCCGGGGCAGGCGACCATGCCGCCTACCCGGACGATCTTTACGCCTCCGCCGGCGCCCGCATCGTCGGCGAGGACGTGTGGCGCGCGGACATCATCACCACCCTCGACGCCCCGCCGCGCGAATGCCGCAACCTCATGAAGCCCGGCGCGATGCTCGTGTCCCGCATGGCCCCGGGCCGCAACCCGGAGCTCGTCGACGAGCTGGCCGCGTCGCACTTCACCTCGCTCGCCATGGACGCCGTGCCGCGCCTGTCGCGCGCGCAGTCGATGGACGTCCTGTCCTCCATGGCCAACATCGCCGGCTACCGCGCCGTCGTCGAGGCCGCCAACTCCTTCGGCCGCCTGTTCACCGGCCAGGTCACCGCCGCGGGCAAGGTCCCGCCGGCCACCGTCTACGTCATCGGTGCCGGCGTCGGCGGCCTCGCCGCGATCGGCACCGCCAACTCCATGGGCGCCATCGTCAAGGCCACCGACCTGCGCCCCGAAGCCGGCGAGCAGGTCGAGTCCATGGGCGCGGAGTTCATCCCGATCCCCGTGGCCTCGGAGAAGTCCTCCGACGGCTACGCCAAGGAGATGACCGACGACCAGGCCACCGCCGCCGCGAAGCTCTACGCCGAGCAGTCGGCCGCCGCGGACATCGTCATCACCACGGCCAACATCCCCGGCCGCAAGTCCCCGCTGCTGCTGACCGCCGACGACGTCCGCGCCATGCGCCCGGGCAGCGTCATCGTCGACATGGCCGCGGCCAACGGCGGCAACTGCGAGCTCACCGTGCCCGGCGAAGTCACCGTCACCGACAACGGCGTGACCATCATCGGCCACACCGACCTCGCCGGCCGCCTGCCCGGCCAGGCGTCGCAGCTCTACGGCCAGAACATCGTCAACCTGTTCAAGCTGATCACCCCGGACAAGGACGGCACGCCGATCCTGGATCTCGACGACGAGATCATCCGCGGCATCACGGTCACGCTGAACGGGGCGTCGGCAAGCAAGGGCGGCGACGGCAACGTCGAGGCGGAGACCACCGGCGCCGCCACCGACACCCGCATCCTGTGGCCCCCGCCGCCGGTGCAGGTCTCGGCCACCCCGGCCGCCGCAGCGCAGGAGAAGCTCGCCGCGGCCGCCACCGCCGAAGCACCCGAGAAGGTCGCCTTCATGGGCGGCGCCAAGGCGAAGGTCGGGCTGGCGCTGGCCATCATCC
The DNA here is from genome assembly GCF_030408795.1 of Corynebacterium hansenii. Classification (NCBI taxonomy): domain Bacteria; kingdom Bacillati; phylum Actinomycetota; class Actinomycetes; order Mycobacteriales; family Corynebacteriaceae; genus Corynebacterium; species Corynebacterium hansenii. The sequence continues at coordinate 893,588 of NZ_CP047211.1, read as the reverse complement.
TCGGCATCGCCGTGATCCTGGCCAGCCCCGCCACCGTCAGCGTCAACTACATGGTGCTCACCCTGGCCATCGTCCTGGGCTTCTACGTCATCTCCGCCGTCACCCCGCGACTGCACACCCCGCTGATGTCCGAGACCAACGCGATCTCCGGCATCGTGCTGGTCGGCGCGATCCTCGTGGTCGGCTCCGGCAACCTCGTGGTCAGCTCGCTGGCGTTCCTGGCCATCATGCTGTCGTCGATCAACATCTTCGGCGGCTTCACCATCACCGACCGCATGCTCGGCATGTTCCGCAAGGAGGAGGCGTAAACCATGAGCGCAATCACCGACATCACCAACGGCGCCACGCTCCTGGCCGCCGCGGCGACCGGCACCGAAACCGACGCCGTGCTCGACTGGACCAACCGCCTGTCCACCCTCGGCTACATCGCCGCCGCGCTGCTGTTCATCCTGTCGCTCGCGGCGCTGTCCAAGCCCGAGACCGCCCGCCGCGGCAACACGCTGGGCATGACCGGCATGGGCATCGCGGTGCTCATCGCCATCGTGCAGGCCACGGCCACCTCGGCCCGCGACACCACCGGCGAGCACCACGGCCCGCTGGTCACGCTCCTGCTCATCGGCCTGGCCATGGCGCTGGGCGGCATGTACGGCGTGTGGCGCGCCCGGTCCGTCGAAATGACCGGCCTGCCGCAGCTGATCGCCTACTTCAACGGCTTCGTCGGCCTGGCCGCCGTGTTCATCGGCTTCAACTCCTTCATGGAGGACGGCGGCCTCAGCGACGGTGCGCGCGCCTTCCACCTCGGTGAGGTGTACCTGGGCGTCTTCGTCGGCGCGGTGACCTTCTCCGGTTCCGTCGTCGCCGGCCTGAAGCTGGCCGAGAAGATCAAGGGCGCCCCGGTGCTCCTGCCGGGCCGCAACGTGCTCAACGTCCTGATCCTGCTGGTGTCCCTGGCGCTGATGGTCACGTTCATCATCGTCGGCGACGGCTCCATCGCGTGGACCGCGCTGGGCGTCATGACCGGCCTGGCCCTGTTCCTGGGCTGGCACCTGGTCATCGCCATCGGCGGCGGCGACATGCCGGTCGTCGTGTCGATCATGAACTCCTACTCCGGCTGGGCCGCCGCGTTCACCGGCCTGATGCTGGCCAACCCGCTGCTGATCATCACCGGCGCCCTGGTCGGCTCGTCCGGAGCGTACCTGAGCTACATCATGTGCCAGGCGATGAACCGTTCCTTCCTCAACGTGCTGCTGGGCGGCTTCGGCACCGACGGCGGCGCCATCGCCGACGGCGGCGAGGCCGGCACCCACACCGAGGTCTCCGCCTCCGAGACCGCGGACCTGCTGAAGATGGCCAACACCGTCATGATCACCCCGGGCTACGGCATGGCCGTGTCCCAGGCGCAGTACCCCGTCGCCGAGCTGACCCGCACCCTGCGCGAAGCCGGCAAGGAAGTCACCTTCGGCATCCACCCGGTCGCCGGCCGCCTGCCGGGCCACATGAACGTCCTGCTCGCCGAGGCCAAGGTCCCCTACGACCTGGTCCTGGAGTTGGACGAGGTCAACGACGACTTCGGCGACGTCGACGTCGTGCTGGTCATCGGCGCCAACGACACGGTCAACCCGATCGCCGAGCAGCCCGGCTCCCCCATCGCCGGCATGCCGGTGCTGAAGGTCTGGGAGGCCGAGAAGGTCATCGTGTTCAAGCGCTCGATGGGCTCCGGCTACGCGGGCGTGCAGAACCCGCTGTTCTTCAACGACAACACGGACATGCTGCTCGGCGACGCGAAGTCGTCGGTCGAGAGCATCATCTCCGAGCTGAAGTCCGGCTCGGGCGGTTCGGCCCCCGCCCCGGCGGGCGGCGCGTCCGGCGGATCCGCGCAGGGCACCCAGCGCGACGCCGGCGGGGCACGCCAGGTCCCCGCCTCCGTGCGGCAGAAGTAGGGCCGCCCCCGGGAAGCACCGAAGCGCCCGCGCCACCACATGGTGGCGCGGGCGCTTCGCCGTACGGGGCACAAAAAGGCCGGGGCGGCCGGGTCCTTCTCGGATCCGGCCGCCCCGGCCTTTCGCATTGTCGCGGTGACTGCGCCCATCGACGCTCCGCCGCGCTCCCCGCCTTTATCGGGCCCCGGGGACGCGGGCGGCGACGTTGGCCGCGCGCAGGCCGTTGTTGCGGGTCAGCGGCCCGGGCTCGGGCGCCGGAACGCCCCGGGTGGCCGCCATCTGCGCGGTCTTCTTCGCGGAGCGCTTCGAGCCCTTGGAGCCCTTCGCGGTCAGCTTGCGGATGACCTTCGCCGCAACGGCGGGCTTCTCCACGAGCACCCAATTGATTGCCCTGTTCCTGATGTCGTTCATCGTCGCGGAGATCCTCTTCCTCATCTCGTTCATTGTCCCGGCGGTCGCTTCCCGCCGGCCTAGTCGTCGCTCGCGACGGCGATGCCGTGCAGCTCGAGCACTTCCCGGGCGAACGGCGCCGCGGCCGCCCGGTCCTCGGCGATCATGCCGATGCGCGTGCGCCGGTCGAGGATGTCGCCGACGGTCAGCGCCCCTTCGTGCGTCACGGCGTACTCGAATTCGGCGCGGGTGACGTCGAATCCGGCGACGCGCCCGAGCGGGTCGGACACCGTGGCGGCGGCGACGACCTTCGGCGCCTCGTGCCCGAAGCGGGCGACGAGGGACTGCGGAAGCGCGGCCAGCTCGGCGTGCGACACGCCCCGGCTGCCCGGGTGTCGGGGAGCGCCGACCAGCGGCATTTCCTGCGTCGCGCACTCGCCGGCGCGCATGCCCCGGTCGTCGAGCACGAAGTCGACGGCCTCCTCCGCCATCAGGCGGTATTCGGTGAACTTGCCGCCGACGATGGAGATCAGCCCGTCGGCCGACTTCACCGTGGCATGCCGGCGCGACAGGTCGGCGGTCTTCGGCGCGTCCTCGCCGTCGGCGGGGCCGGCGCCCTCGGGCACGAGCAGCGGGCGCAGGCCGGTGAAGGCCCCGCGCACGTCGTCGCGGGTGACCTTGACGCCGAGCGCACGGTTGATGTTCTCCAGCAGGAAGTCCACGTCGCTGTCCGGCGTCGGGGGGACGTCGGGGATCTCGCCGGGGGTGTCCTCGTCGGTCAGGCCCAGGTACACGCGACCGAGCTGAGCCGGGAGGATGAACAGGTAGCGGCTGATCGACCCGGGCAGCGGCACGGTCAGCGCGCCGGTCGGGTTGCCGAACTTCTCGGCGTCGAACACCAGGTGGGTGCCGCGCGACGGGCGGACGCGGATGCCCCCGTCGAGCGTCCCGGCCCACACGCCGGTGGCGTTGACCACGGCGCGGGCGGGCAGATGGAAGCTGTCGCCGGTGAGCTCGTCGACGAGCGTCGCGCCGTCGCCGGTGGCGTCGACCGCCGAGCAGTGGGTGATCACGCGGGCTCCCTTCTCGGCGGCGGTGCGCGCGATGGCGGTGACCACGCGGGCGTCGTCGATCATCTGGCCGTCGTAGTTCACCCACGCGCCGTGCAGGCCGTCGCGCAGGGCGGCGGGCACCATGCGCAGGGTCTTGTCGCGGTTGAGGTAGCGCGAGCGCGGCAGGATCGTCGACGGGGTGCGGGCGGACAGGCGCAGCATGTCGCCGGCGATGTAACCCATGCGCACGGCGGCCTTCTGGATCAGGTTGGTGTCGTCGGCAAGCGGCGTGACCTGCGGCAGGGCGCGCACCAGGTGCGGTGCGATGTGCCGCATCAGGCGGCCGCGCTCGACGGCGGAGTGGTAGGCGATGCCGATCTCGAGCTTGGTCAGGTAGCGCAGGCCACCGTGGGCCAGCTTGGAGGACCAGCGCGAGGTGCCGAATCCGAGGTCGTGCTTTTCGACGAGCACGACGTCCAGCCCGCGGGTCACGGCATCGAGTGCGACGCCGACGCCGGTGATGCCGCCGCCGATGATGAGCAGGTCGACCGGCCGGGCGCCATCGGAGTCGGCCGCGGAAGCGTCGGCGGAGGCTCCGTCGGCTCCGTCGGCGCTGCCCCGCTTTTTCAGTTCGTCGAGCCAGGCGCGGCGGCGGGCCGCGTCGAGCGCGGTGGGGTCGTTCGGGGAGGTCGGTGCGGATGAGTTGCCGTTGGTGGTGTTCATCGACTCAAGTGTCCCTTCTCCGAGTCGGGGAGGCCGTTCCGCGGGGGATGCCCGCGGGGCAAACGCTCGGCTGCGTCCGCGCGATCGGTGCGCGCCGACCTCGATGATGACTCCAGATTGTCCCGAGCATTACAGTTTGTCAACAACTGTCACGCTCCAAAAATCACCCCCGCCTACCCCGCGCCGCCTGGCCGGCCCTACCGGCGCCTGCGATCATGATTCCGACCGCCACCCCCGGCGGACACCCCTGAACGAAAGTTCCCCTGGTTTCCACTTTGGGCCAAAGTGTAACATCCGGGTCATGGACGGTCACGAACACACCGGAGTCCCCCTTCCGCCGATGGAGTTCAACCTCTGGGGCACGCCCGGGGAGGCCAAACCGCTCTCCCACGGCGTGCACAAGTTGCTCGACGGCGTATTCAACGTCGACAAGCCCCTGCCGCGCATCCCCGAGGAAGACATCCTCATCCGCGAATCCATGCTCGGCACCGGCGACCTCGAGGCGCTGGCCGCGATCGTCGGCGCCGACCGCGTGAGCGGCGACAAGGGCCAAAAGCTGGGCCGCGCCCGCGGCAAGTCCTACCCCGACCTGATCGGCTGGCGCCTCGGCGGCACGCACGACGTCCCCGACGCCGTCGTCGCCCCCGCCACCGACGAAGAAGTCCTGGAGATCCTGCGGTGGGCCACCCGCGAGCGCGTCGCGGTGGTGCCCTTCGGCGGCGGCACGACCGTCGTCGGCGGCGTCGCTCCGGAACGCGGCGGCGCCCGTGCGGTGATCAGCCTGGATCTCGCGCTTTTCGACGAGCTCAGCGACGTCGACGCCGAATCCGGCCTGGCCACCCTCGGTGCGGGCCTCACCGGCCCCGCCGCGGAGCTGCTGCTGGCCGAGCACGGCCTGCAGATCGGCCACTACCCGCAGTCCTTCCCCTACGCCACCATCGGCGGCTACGCGGCGACGCGCTCGTCGGGCCAGTCGTCGGCGGGCTACGGCCGGTTCGACGAAATGGTGCGCTCCTTCACCATCGTCACCCCGTCGGGGATCCTCGAGGTCGGCGACGCCTCGCCGGCTTCCGCCGCGGGCCCGGACCTGCGCGAGCTGTTCCTGGGTTCGGAGGGCGCGTTCGGCATCATCACCCGCGTGCGCCTGCGCGTGCACCCGGTCCCCGAGGTCAAGCGCTACGAGGCGTTCTCCTTCCGCACCTTCGAGGAGGGCGTCGCCGGCCTGCGGGCCGTGGAGCAGGCGGGCGCCGGACCGACGGTGATCCGCCTGTCCGACGAAATCGAATCCAGCGTGAACCTCACGTCCGGCGATTCCATCGGCGATGCGTCGAAGGCGCCGGAGGGCTGCCTGTGCCTGACCATGTACGAGGGCACCGAGGAGCACACGGCGTCGCGCCACGCGGAGACGCGGGCGCTGCTCATCGCCGCCGGCGGCACGTCGGCCGGCGAGGGCCCGGTGCGCTCCTGGGAGCAGGGCCGCTTCGGCGCGCCGGTGCTCCGCGACGGCCTGCTGGACAACGGCGCCATCTGCGAGACCCTGGAAACCGCCACCGATTGGTCGAACGTGCCGCGCCTGAAGAAGGCCGTCACCCGCGCGCTGTCCGACACGCTGCGCGAGTCCGGCACGATGGCGTTGGTCATGTGCCATGTCTCGCACGTCTACCGCGAGGGCTGCTCGCTGTACTTCACGGTCATCGCCGCCCAGAGCCACGACCCGGAGGCCCAGTGGTGGGCCGCGAAGAACGCGGCCTGCCGGGCGATCGTCGAGGCGGGCGGCACCATCACGCACCACCACTCGATCGGCATCGACCATGCCCCGTACCTGCGCGACGAGATCGGCGACCTGGGCGTCGCGGTGCTGCGCGCGGTGAAGAAGGAACTCGACCCCGCCGGGATCATGAACCCCGGCAAGCTGCTCACCATCGACGCCCCGGAGGCCCCCGATGAACACTGACGGACCGGGTGCCGGCGACGCCGGGATGACCGCCGAGAACGAAACCGGGCCGGCGCACGGCCCCCACCCCGAGACGTACCGCGAGGGCAAGCTCGACGTCCGCCGCGTTGCGCTGATCAGCAACCCGAAGGCCGGCAAGGGCCGCACCGGCGACAAGCTGGCGAAGGCCCGCAATCGCCTGGCGGAGCTCGGCGTCGACGTCGTGCACATGCAGGGCTCCAGCCCGCAGGCGTCGCGCGAGCTGGCCGCCGAGGCCGTCGCCGACGACGCGATCGACGTCATCGCCTGCTGCGGCGGCGATGGCCTGGTGTCGCTGGTGCTGCAGGAGCAGGCGATGTCCGGCAAGCCCATCGGCATCATCCCCACCGGCACGGGCAACGACCACGCCCGCGAGCACGGCATCCCGCTGGATCCGGAGCGCGCGGCGGAGACCATCGCGGTCGGCCGTTTCCGGACCACGGACCTGGGCCTGATGAAGGGCCCCGGCTTCGAGGACCATTGGTTCGGCACCATCGCCATGGCCGGCTTCGATTCGCTGGTCACCGAGCGGACGAACCAGATTTCCTGGCCGACGGGCAAGTCGCGGTACGTGGCGGCCATCGCCATCGAGTTCGCCAAGTTCCATTCGCTGCCGGCCCGGCTGGTCATCGAGCGGGATCTGGTGCTCGACGAGAACCTGACCATGGTCGCCATCGGCAACACCCGGACGTACGGCGGCGGCATGAAGGTCTGCCCCACCGCCGACCCGACGGACGGGATGCTCAACGTGACGGTGCTCAAGCGCCTGTCGCGCCGCCGTGCCGCGATGAAGTTCCCCAAGATCTTCACCGGCGATTTCCTCAACGAGGAGGGCGTGTCCACCTTCCGGGCGTCGCACATTTCGCTGCGCATGGACGGCGTGACCGCCTTCGCCGACGGCGATCCGGTCGGCCCGGCGGATTTCACCGTCGAATGCGTGCCGGGCGCCGGCTGCTACATCGTTCCCTGAGGTGAAACGCGGGCGTCGCAAAGCAAGTGGTGTGCTTTGCGACGCCCGCGTCGTGCGTGCGGCGGCCTAGAAGGTGACCACGACGTCGTTGGGTTTGAGCACGTCGAAGAAGTGCGCCGCATCCGGCTCGGACAGGTGGATGCAGCCGTGCGAGTCCTGCGTCAGGTCGCCCTGGTGGAACGCGACGCCGGTGGAGGTGAAGTACACCGAGAACGGCATCGGCTCGTTGTCGAAGACGTAGCTGATTTCGTCGCGGACCTTGCGCTGGACGGTGAATTCGCCGCGCGGGCTTTCGTAGCCCGGCATGCCGGTGGTGGTGGGCACGGGGCCGCGGGTGATGCGGCCGTCCTCCTGCAGCCACGCCAGGCGGTTGTCCACGTCGACGCACGCGCGGGCGTGCGGCGGGCAGTTGTTGTGCACGAGCTTCCCGTCCGGCGTGAGGTTCCACGAGTGGAGCACGCCGTTGACGGCCTCGATGACGTCGGCCTCGGTGCGCGGCTGGGTTTCGGCGACGCGGTCGTGGATTTCGACGTTGCGCGGGAACGGCACGGGCACGCCCTGCAGGTGGCGCTGGATCATCTCGCCGCGGACGTCGGCGGGCAGCGGCTCGGGCGCGGCCTGGGGAGTCTGGTCGGCGGTGAGCACTTCCTCCGTGTCGCGCGGCATGTCCATCGCGATGGCGCCGACCACCCCGAGGACCGCGACCCCGAAGATCGCGGTGACGCCGGCGAGCACGGAGCGCCGCGGCACGGCCGAGGCCACGGGGGCGGGCGCCTGACGACGGCGCCGACGCGCCGCCCGATGCGCCGGACGGTCGGGATCGACCTGCACCCGCCACTGCTGCGCGCCGCCGTTGGCCCGGTGGCCGCGGGCACGGTGCTTCGCCGGACGGCGCTCTTCGGCGCGGCGGCGGGGGCGGCGCGCGTCGTCGATCGGGCGGCGGCGCGGTGCGGGTGAATGGGTCACGGTTCCAATGTACCGGGTCAGGCCGGGGTTTTACGATCCGCATCGAATTCGCGGGCGAATGGCCGCGTGATCGAACCCGGTGCCCGCCCCACGGCGCGCTCGTGCGCACGGGTGGCTGACTTCCGGCGCGAACGCACCCATACTGGAAGCACCATGAACGCCACTTCCCGTCCCCGCCGCAGCGGCGCGGCCCGACCGAGTCGCCGGGGCCTCGCCGCCATCCTCGCCGCGATGACGGTCGGCGCCGCCCTCGTCGCGGGCGCCGATCACGCCACCGGCTTCCTCGGCGGCGACACCGGGTTCTTCGGCGGCAGCCGGATCGATGCCCGCGGCGGCGCCGAACCCGGGGCGGCCGGTCCCGACGGGGGCGGCGCGGACGGGAGCGCGGGGCCGTCGTCAAGCGAAAAGCCGGACCCCGACCGCCTGACCGTGACCGTCTCGGGCGACCTGCTGTGGCACGAAGAAGTGTGGGCCTCCGGTGAAAACGGCGACGGGACGTGGAATTTCGCGGACATGTTCGCCGACGTCAAGCCCATGATCGAGGGCGCCGACATGGCCGTGTGCCACCAGGAAACCGTCTTCGCGCCACCGGAGGGCCCGTACCTGGGGTACCCGGGGTTCCAATCGCCGCCGCAGATCATCGACGCGATCAAGGACACCGGCTGGGACATGTGCACCACGGCCTCCAACCACTCCGTCGACGCCGGCACCGAAGGGCTGTTCCGGACGCTGGACACGTTCGACGCAGCGGGCATCCTGCATTCCGGCGCGGCGCGCAGCCCGGAGGAGATGGACGCGCCGCGGATCTTCACCGCCGCCAACGGCGCCCGCGTCGCCGTGGTCACCGGCACGTACGGCACCAACGGCATCCCCGTCGAGCACCCGTGGATGCTCGGCGACCTCGACCCCGCCAACCTGCTGGGCAAGGCCGCGGCGGCGCGGGCGGCGGGCGCGGACATCGTGATGGTGGCCATGCACGCCGGCGAGGAAGCCGTCGTCGAACCGACGCAGCAGCAGCTCGAGCTGGCGCAGGCGCTCACCGCCTCCCCCGACGTCGACGTCGTCTATGGCCACCACATCCACGCCGTGCAGCCGATCGAGATGGTCAACGGCAAATGGGTCATCTACGGGCTGGGCAACATGGTCGCGCACCAGTCCGCGGAAACCGTGCTGTCCTACGAGGGAATGACGGTTGAGCTGGAGTTTTCGCGTGCCGACGGCCGATGGGGAGTGTCCGGCCTGACGTATGTGCCGACGGTCGTGACCCCGTACCAGACGTTCCCCGTGCGGGTCGCGCCGGTGTCGGCGATCCTGAAACGCCTCGACGCCGACGGTGCGCCCGGGCCGGACGGGCCGGACGGGCGCGGCTTCCCCGACCGCGCGCGGCTGCAGGAAACCCTGGATCGCACGCGGGCGGCGGTGTTCAGCCGCGGGCTCGACCCGGCGCTGGTCCGCGAGAGGTAGCGGGGAGTGAGGGGCGCGGCGCAGAGGGTGCGGCCTACTGCTTGACCTGGCCGCCCGCGTTCTGCCAGGCGTTGACGCCGCCGGCGAGCCAGTAGGCGTCGAAACCTTGCTTGCGCAGCACGTTGCAGGCCCGGCGGGCGCGAGGGCCGTGGGCACACACGGCGATGACCGGGTGCTTCTTGTTCAGCTCACCGCAGCGCGCGGAAATCTGCTGCACCGGGATGTGCGACGACTTCTTCGGCGAGGCCAGGCGGCGTTCGGCGTCGGTGCGGACGTCGACCAGGCGGGCGCCGTCCTTGCACATCTGCACAGCCTCGGCGCCGCCGATCTTGCCTTCGGAGCCGAAGAGCTTCGCGAAAAATGACATGGGGACCTCCGGGGTCGGGTGCATGGGCGAATTCCCGGCACATCATACCCCCTAGGGCATGCCATGGGGAGGTGGGCGTCGGAAAGCACTACGCGCCGGTGCCGGCCCCCGGTCCCCCATCGCCGTCCGCGGCAGCGCGCACGGCCAGCCGGCGGTAGACCCACGGCGCCGCGAAGAAACAGACTCCCATCACCAGCTGCGCGGCCGGGTGCCACAGCCCCGTCAGCGCGCCCAGCGCCACGACCAGCACCGCGCCCGCCGCGTACGGACGCCAGTGGGCGGCGCGGTCGATGTGCCGCCGGACCACGCGGCGCCGCCCATCCGGGGCATACCAGCCGGCGACGCGGGCATGCTCGGCCGCCCACGCCTCGAACTCGGCCTGGCCCAGGTCCTCCACCACCCGCGCCACGCCGACGTGCCACAGGAAGCGGACCATGAACGCGCTGGCCACGGGCAGCAGGACCAGCGCCATCGCCAGCGAGCCCGCATGCAGGCGCGGATCGCCGACCATCTCGTGAACGAAACCCATGCCGGGCAGCGCCAGCCACAGCTGGAGCCACACGATCGCCGTCACGCCCGTCGCCGCGATGGCCGCCTCCCACCACGGGAAAAGATTGACGATGACCACCTGCAACGCCATCTGCAGCGCCCACGACCCGAAGATCAGCGCGCTGGCGAAGGCCACGGCCGTCAGGCGGCCGGGATCGCTGTCGAGCGACGCGAGCAGCGCGATGAGGAAGACCGTCGCCGGCCAATGCGCCAGCAATGTGGCGAAACTGATCCGGCCGCGGCCGGGGTGCGCGGAACCGAAGCGGGCGAAGGCCGGGCGCGGGAAGCCGGCGCGGGGCGTCGGCAAGCGAGGCACGGAGAGGCGCGGCGGCACGAAGTGCGGGAGCCCGAGGCGCGGGATGCGGAAGTGCGGGAGGCCCGAGCGCGAAATGGCCGGCCACGAAATGCCGAGCCGGTCGAGCTCGGCGCGCAGGCCGCGGAAATGCCGGAGGGGGCCGCGTTGGTGGCGGTGGTCGTCGCCGTGGGAGTGAGCGTGGGCGTGTCCCTGGCGGTGCCCGTGGCCGCGGGGATGGTCGTCGCCGTTGACGTTGCGGTAGCGGTGACCATGGCCGTGAACATGGTCGTGGCCATGGCGGGAAATGCCGACGCTGGTCGGCTGGCGGAGGTCCACGGCCGTCAGCGATCACCGGCTAGATCAATATGCACTTGACAAACATTAGCCAAACGTCCGCTCGATTCATGGGAAAACCCGAAAAACGGGAGTGCCCGGCTCCCACGAATGTGGGGACCGGGCAGTGTGGGCGTTGGTTATGCGGGAGTCATGCGGGAGCGCCGGCCGCCGGGACGTCACCCGTTGCGGATGCCGATCGCCGTGCCATCCGAGCCACCGCACGTCAACGAATATCCCGACCGCTGCGCGGACCCGTGGGTGGGCATCGCGCAACTCCAGTCTCCGTACTGGCGGATGTTCGCATTGCCATGGTCCGCATCCGTCGGCGTATCCAGGTATTCGCCGAGAACCTCCATCGCTTTGCCGCAATCGACCGGTCCCTGCTTCACCTCGACGTTCATGCCGTCGAACCCGGGGAACTCGGAGCTCCTGGCCGTGCCACACGAGTCACCGGTCGCGCTCATCTTCTGCGCGCCCGACTTCTTCTTGCCGGATTCGCCCGCTTTCCCGGAATCGCCGACGAAGTAACGCCCGACGGGCTTCTCGCTGGTGGAAATCAACGCATCCGCGCCGCGCAAAGTGAAGGAGGCGCCGTCGTACTCGCACGTCAGCGTCGATTCATCCGGTACGGAGCAGACGCTCTTGCCGACCTTGACGCGTTGACCGGCTTGCAGCGTCTCCGGCGCAGGCGGAACACCTTCGAAGACCAGATATTCGGTGCCGTCGACGCCGACGCTGACCGCACTGGCGGGCTTCCGCGGGAAAGGCGGGACCTCGACCTCGGGGATGTCGTCGCCCGCGGTGCCCATGCACATCGCTCCCCGTTCGCCGATCGAGCATTCGCCGGACTCGCCATCGAGCACGTACCGGAAGACATGGCCGCCTCCGATGGCGAACGCCGAAGCATCGACGTCGATGATCTCTCGCTCGACCGTGCTGGTCACGGTGACCGTCGAGCGGGTTTCACTTTCCGACGATCCCGCCGCCGGAGACGGAGCGGCGTCCCGCTGCGCCCCACCCGCACCGCAGGAGGCGAGAAGAAGGCCGGTCGCGCCGAGGAGCGCGGCGGCGACGCGGATGGAGGTCGACTTCGTTTTCATGGCAATAGATTGCCATGGGTTGGGTGCGGCGGCCGGTCGGAATGGGGCCGGTCGCGGGTTCAACCGATTGATGAGCCGATTCAAAACGATGGCCTTCTCCCCTCCGGAGGCCTCCATTACCCCGGAGACCCCGTCGACGCCCGATCCACCGAGGGCTCCTTGCCAGATGCGCCCGTTCCAGGCAGATGCGCCCGTTGCAACGGGAGTATCTGCCCGGAACGGGCGCATCCGTGGATGGGGACGGCGTGGAAATTCGTTTGTTGCGCGCGCCATACGCGGACCGCGCAGCGCCGGGACGGCGGTAACGTCTCCCCAGGAGTGCCATGACGTGCGCGATGGCGATTCGGGGCCGCGCGGCAGCGCTTGTAACCTCGAAAACATGCAGCCCACCGCGCCGCAACCCGACGCCCGCACCCGAATCCTGAAGTGCTCCCGAGAGCTGTTCAGCCAACGCTCCTTCGCCCAGGTGTCGCTGAAGGACATCGCGGCGGCAGCCGGCGTCAGCTCCGCGTTGATCATCAAGCATTTCCACAGCAAAGAGCGCCTTTTCGAGCAGACGGTCGACTTCACCGACAGCGCCTCCGCGTTGTTCAGCGGGCCTTTCGACCAGCTCGGAATGACATCGGTCCTGGAGACGATCAGTGCTCCGGACAACGCGCCGTACTCCACCATCCGCGTTCTCACGGTCACCGACGGCGGCGAGGAATCCCTCGGCGCCATCGGCCGGAGGATCAAGGAAGACCTCCTGCGCGTGCTCGCACGGCGCATCGCGAAAGAGGCCCCGCACCCGAATCCGTCGCCGGATCTGCGCGCCCAAGCGGCGATGGCGATGCTCGCCGGCCTGTCGTTCATGCGGCGCGTGGGAGACGTCGACTTCGCGGCCTTCGACCGCACCGAACTCATCGACCACTACGCGGCGATCATCCAGGGGATCGTGGACGGGAACGAGTAGCCGGCCCCGGGGGTGTTCAGCGGACACCGCTTGCCGACGAAGCCCCACACCACCGCACCGCAGCACCGTTTTCGGCGGGGTAATCGGCGCTCCACGTCACAATCGTTTTCGAGTGTGACCCATGTCTCCATTAGCGTCTCGGCTCAGATTCGTTCCGGACCGAACAGGAATTCTCGACCGGTAACGACACCGAATCCCAGCCGACCATGCAGGAGCAGAGATGACCCGCACGATCACGCATTTCGTCGACGGTGCCGCCAAGCCGGGCACCAGCGGCCGCACGGCCCCCGTCATGAACCCGTCCACCGGTCAGGTGCAGGCGAATGTCGAACTCGCCTCCGCCGCCGAAGTCCACGACGTCATCGCGAGCGCGGAGCGCGCGCAGGTCGGGTGGGCGAAGACCAACCCGCAAAAGCGAATCCGCGTGATCATGAAGTGGATCTCGCTGATCAACGACAACATCGATGAAATCGCCCGCACCTTGTCGCTCGAGCACGGCAAGACGTTCGAGGACGCCAAGGGCGACATCGCCCGCGGCACCGATGTCCTCGAGTTCTCGGTCGGCGCGCCCCACTTCCTCAAGGGCGAGTTCTCCAACTCCGTGGGCACCGGCATCGACGTCTTCTCGATGCGTCAGCCGCTCGGCGTCGTCGCGGGCATCACGCCGTTCAACTTCCCGGCGATGATCCCCCTGTGGAAGGCCGGCCCCGCGTTGGCCGCCGGCAACGCCTTCGTCCTCAAGCCTTCGGAGCGCGACCCCTCCGTCCCGGTCCGCCTCGCGGAACTGTTCATCGAGGCCGGCGGACCCGCCGGCGTGTTCAACGTCGTCCACGGCGACAAGGAATCCGTCGACGCGATCCTCGACTCCGAGGTCATCCAGGCCGTCGGTTTCGTCGGCTCCACGCCGATCGCCAAGTACATCTACGAGCGCTGCGCGGCCACCGGCAAGCGAGCCCAGTGCTTCGGCGGCGCCAAGAACCACATGATCATCCTCCCCGACGCCGATCTCGACAGCGCCGTCGATGCTCTCGTCGGCGCGGCGTACGGTTCCGCCGGCGAACGGTGCATGGCCATCTCCGTCGCCGTTCCGGTCGGCAAGGAAACCGCCGATGCCCTGCGAGCCAAGCTCGAGGAACGGATCCCGGAACTGAAGGTCGGCCACAGCCTCGATCCCGACGCCTCCTACGGCCCCGTCGTCGCGAAGTCCGCTCTCGACCGCATCGGCCAGCTCATCGACGAAGGCGAAGCGGCCGGCGCCGAGTTGGTCGTCGACGGCCGCGGCAAGGGCGCCACCGACGCGGACTTCGAGGGCGAATCGCTCGCCGACGGCTACTTCATCCAGCCGACGCTCTTCGACAACGTCACCACCGACATGTCGATCTACACCGAGGAGATCTTCGGCCCGGTGCTGTGCATCGTCCGCGCCGACGATTTCGAGGAGGCGTTCCGCCTTCCGGACGAGCACGTCTACGGCAACGGCGTCGCCGTCTTCACCCGCAACGGCCGCGCCGCCCGCGAGTTCGCCGACCGCATCCGCGTCGGCATGGTCGGCGTCAACGTCCCGATCCCCGTGCCGATCGCGTACCACACCTTCGGCGGCTGGAAGGCCTCCGGCTTCGGTGACCTGAACCAGCACGGTCCGGATTCGTTCCGCTTCTACACGCGCACGAAGACGGTCACCCAGCGCTGGCCCGACGGCGTCGCCACGGGCGCCGATTTCTCGATGCCGATCATGGACTGAGGCCGGACATGACCGACAACTCCAACTCCGCGATCGCATTCATCGGGCTCGGCAACATGGGTGGTCCGATGGCGGGCAACCTCGCCGCCGCCGGTCACCAGGTCCACGGTTTCGACGTCGGCGCGGAAGCGCTCGCCACGGCCCGCGAGGCGGGCATCGACACCTTCGACTCGGTTCCCGCGGCAGTCGAGGGCGCGGGCATCGTCATCACGATGCTGCCCAACGGCGCCCTCGTGGACTCGGTGGTCACGGAAGCGCTGACCGTCGCAAAGCCCGGCACGCTGTTCATCGACTGCTCGACCATTTCCGTCGAAGACGCCACGGACGTGCACGACAAGGTCACCGCGGCCGGATCGGCCTTCATCGACGCACCGGTATCCGGCGGGGTCACCGGCGCCGCGGCCGGTGGCCTGGCGTTCATGGTCGGCGGCGATGCCGACGACATCTCGCGCGCCGCCCCGCTTTTCGACGTCATGGGCCGCGCCGTCACGCACTGCGGGCCAGTCGGCGCCGGGCAAGCCGCGAAACTGTGCAACAACATGGTCTTGGCCATCCAGCAGCTGGCCATCGGCGAGGCGATGGTCCTCGGCGAGAAGCTGGGGCTTTCCGCCGAGTCGTTCCACTCCGTGGTGTCGAACTCGACCGGGTCGTGTTGGGCGCTGACCACCAACTGCCCGGTGCCGGGCCCCGTCCCGACATCGCCGGCGAACGACGGCTTCAGGCCCGGTTTCGCCACGGCCCTCATGGTCAAGGATCTCGGTCTGGCGATGGGCGCGCTCGACGCGACCGGTGCCGCCGCGCCGCTCGGGCGCACCGCCGCAGAGAAATTCCGCGAGTTCGCCGACGCAGGCAACGCGCACCTCGATTTCTCCGCGATCATCGACACCCTGCGCACCGACCCCGTGCGCCGCTGATCGATTCCACCGAGCCGGCAAACTCCGGCTCCCGGGCGCCGGCCGTGCACGCAGCACGACCGGCGCCCGCACCTCCCTTTCCGCATTCGTCTCAGGAGGACTGATGGCCATTGCCTTGATCGGCATTTTCCTGTCGCTCGCCTTCCTCATCTTCTTCGCCTACCGCGGCCACTCCGTCATCGTCGTCGCGCCGCTCGCCGCGCTGCTGGCCGTCCTGCTGTCGGGCGCTCCGCTGCTGGCCACGTACACGCAGATATTCATGCCCGCCCTCGGCGGGTTCATCATCAGCTTCTTCCCCCTGTTCATGTCCGGGGCGATCTTCGGTCACCTGATGACGATCAGCGGTTTGGCGCAGGATCTCGCGGCCGGCATCTCCAAGCTCCTCGGCCCGAAGCGCGCCCTGCTGTCGACGGTTTTGGCCACCGCCCTGCTGACCTATGGCGGCGTTTCCGCCTGGGTCGTGGCGTTCACCATCGTCCCGATCGCGATTGCGCTGTTCAAGGAAGCGGAGATCCCGAAGCGACTGATGCCCGGCGCGCTGGCCCTGGGCACGATCACATTCGCGTTGGCCGCCCTGCCCGGCAGCCCCCAGGTGCACAACGCCATTCCGACGAAGTACTTCGGCACCACCACGTATGCGGCGCCCATCGCCGGCCTTATCGGCGCCGCCATGACGTTCACGCTCGGCATGCTGTGGCTGGAATACCGCGTCCGCCGGCTGAAGGCCGCGGGTGAGGTGTTCGCCCCGGAGCCCGACCCGAAGCACGATTTTCACGAGCTCGAGGGCCACGGCAGCACCTCCGAAGCCGAGTCCATCGGCGTCGACGCCAACGTGATCGGCCACGGCGAAACCTCGCCGGTGCTCACGCACGAAGGAGAGCGGGTGCAGAACCCCGTCATGCGGGGCGCGATCGGTTTTCTGCCCATCCTCGTGGTCATCGTGATGAATTACCTGTTCACCTACGTTTTCGCGAACATGATGAACTTCGACTACCTCGCGGAGGAGAAGTTCGGCGGCGTGGAACTCAGCGGCGTGATCGGCGTGTGGTCGGTGACCGTCGCGTTGGTCACCGCCATCCTGCTGATCTTCGCGCTCAACCCGCGCAAGGCCAAGGACTACGCCACGGGGCTTTCGGATGGCGCGAAGACGGCCATTCTCCCCGCCTTCACCACGGCCTCCGAGGTCGGGTACGGCGCCGTGATCGCCTCGTTGGCCGTCTTCGCGGTGCTTCGCGACGGCATCTTCTCCGTCAGCGAGAACGCTCTGGTCGTGTCGATCCTCTCCACGGGCGTGATTTCCGGCATCACCGGCTCGTCGTCGGGCGGCCTGAGCATCACTTTGTCCACCTTCGGCAAGGATCTGCAGGAGATGGCGGCCGCCGGCGGCATCGACATGGAACTCATGCACCGTTTGACCGCGATGGCTTCGGTCAGCTTCGACTCATTGCCGCACAACGGTGCGGTGCTGACGATGCTGCTGGTGTGCGGCCTGACCCACCGGCAGTCCTACAAGGACATTTTCATGGTCACCGTCGTGGTGCCCCTATCGGTGCTCGCGCTGCTCATCCCGCTGACGCTGGGTCTCGGCATCGTGTAATTCACCGGTTGCGTCACGGAGCCCCGGACGTCGATCACGGCACGGAGCACCGACCATCGATCACGGCACGGAGCACCGACCATCGATCCCCTACCCACCGGTCGATGCCTCGCCAGATGCGCTTGTTCCAGGCAGATGCGCCCGTTGCAACGGGAATATCTGCCTGGAACGGGCGCATTTGCGGATGGGTGGCGACATCGCGGTCGGCAGCCACGTCTCGGGTAATGCAGCCACCAAATCCGGGGCCGAATCCCCCGAACGCTAGCCCTGCCGGCGGCACCACTCCCCGGCGCGGCGCTGCCCTTCCTCGAGGCCGACCTGCGGCTCGTAGCCGAGCAGCTTCCGGGCCTTCCCGATGCCGTATCCGCCGGTCTCGCGCATGAAGTACCGGATCGTGGTCGGGTTCGACTCGGTGCGGCGGCCGCGCAGGCGCTCGATGCGATCCAGGGCGGTCGCCAGACCCAGCGCGAGACGGCTGGGCAGGCTGGGGAACCACCCCGTCCCGGCATGGCGGGCCAACAGGGTGAAGAACTCCTTGCAGGTCACCACGGTGCCGTCGGTGATGTTGAAGACCTCGCCCGGCGCGTTCGGCGACTCCACCGCCGCGGCGATGCCCCGTGCGAGGTCGTCGATGAACACAGGCGTGAAATGCCCCTTGCCCATCTTGGGCAGCACGAACTGCTTCTTCTTCATGGCCTCGTACGGCAGCGCGGTCCACGGGCGCGACCGGGGGCCGTAAATGTCGCCGGGGCGGACGATCGAGCACTCCAGGTCGCCGGCGATCATCGCCCGATACACCGGGATTTCGCTGACCACCTTCGTGTCCATGTACGGGACGCCGCTGACGTCGATCGGGCTGTCCTCGTCGAGCATGCGCGGCACGTCCGGGTAGACGACCACGGAGGACACGTGGACGAAGCGCCTCACGCCCGCGTTCCGCGCGGTGTCCAGGATGTTCTGCGTCCCCTCGACGTTGACGGCGAAGGCGTCCTCGTGGGTCATCGCGTAGGAGACCAGCGCGGCGGTGTGCACCACCGCGTCGGCGCCGGCGAAGTGCTCGGCGCCGGCGCCCGGTTCGCTGACGTCGGCCCGGTGGATGCCGCGCGTCTCGTCGGCGGCGATGTCCAGGCCCACAACTTCATGGCCCCGCGATTCCAGTTCCCGGCGCACGGCGTCGCCGACGAATCCCGCGGCCCCGGTGATGACTACCTTCACGTTCGTTCCTTTTCCCTTAGGCGGATGTCCGGCGGATTCGGCGCGCGTGGCCGCGGCCGGCACGTGGTGCACGCTCACTATCCCCCATGCCGCGGGAGCGCACGCCCCCAATCGCGCGATATATCACATTGTGCCAATGTGTAACGCAGGCGTACCCTGGAATCGGGTCCGACACGGAGACCCGACGAGCCCCCACGAAGCACGACCGGAAGGCCGCCTTCGCGCAAACGCCGGACCCATGGACCCGAAAGCGATGCTTGTCATGTGGCCGGCGATCACACCGCCCGATTACGCGACTCTGTTCTTTTTCGAGGTGGGCGAATGGTGGGACTATGCGATGCTCATCATCGTCACCGTGGCATTGGCCGCCACGGCATGGATGGCCCAGAGAAACAAATGGGTCGTCCTCGCCGTCTTCATCGTGGCGCCCATTCTGCTCACCATTTTCTGGTGGCCCCATTCGACGGAGGGCACCAATTCCGCGGGATGGTTCCCCGTCGTCAAGCAATACTCCGCGCTCGCCGGCAGCCTCTGCCTCGTCGCATTGCAGTACGCGAAGAAGCTGCGCACGAATTATTGGTACCTGCTCATTCCGCCGGCGATCCTGGCGCTGAACATCATCGAAGCGGTCATCCGCGATTTCCAGTGCTACGGCATCCACGGCGTCGACCCCACGCAGGGAATGGTGACGTGGGGCGGGCCGTGGAACATCATGAACGGCATCGCCGGCATCCTCAATCTGCTGGCGATATCCGGCTGGGCCGGCATTTTCGTGGCCAAGGGCAAGTCCCGCGCCATCATCTGGGGCGACCTGACCATCTGGTGGATCATCGCCTATGACGTCTGGAACCTGGCCTACGTGTACAACTGCCTCGCCGACCGCGCCTGGTACTCCGGCGTCGCCCTGCTGGCGTCCTGCACCATCCCGGTTCTGTTCCGGTTCGGCAAGGGCGCCTGGATCCAATACCGCGCCTACACCCTGACTCTGTGGTCCGCGGTGGTGCTCACGTTCCCGCACTTCATGCAGGATTCGATGTTCGCGCACCGCTCGGCGCACAACCCCACGGCGCTGCTGATCCTGTCGGCGCTGTCCCTGGCCATCAACCTCGCGGTGTTCATCTACCACGTCCACCGGATCATCACCCGGCACCGCAACCCGGTGACCGCGGAGGTTTACTCGGACACCCCCTTCAACGTGGAATTGGCACGCGAGCTTGCCGACGGCCCCACGCAGGACCGCATCGCCGCCCGCCTCGGCACCACCCCGGAGGATCTCGGTCTCCGCGACCGCGGGAGGGCCGCTTCCGGCGAGAGCGCGGTTCGCACCCCGATCCGGACCTGACCGCGCGGCGGGCGTCGGGGCCGTCTGCTGCGGACGGGGTTTTTCCGCCTCCGGATCCGGACTTTGCCTCCGCCGGACTCCGGCCCCCGCACCGCCGCCCACGCGAAAACCCCCGGCACCGCTTCCGGTGCCGGGGGTTACGCATGCAGTCGGTCACGGCCGCGCCGACGACTCCTTGCCCCAATCGGGCAGGTAGGTGCGCTGCTGCTTCTGGCGGATCTGCTCCTCCCAGCTGAACTCCGGTTCCGTCCAGCCCTCGAAGTAGTCCTCGTCGACCTCGCCCGCCCACGGGGTTCCGGGCCCCTTCGGCGGCCAGGACGGATTGTCGGTGACGGGTTCGCGGATCTCCTTGACCGCCGGATTCTGGCGGCCGTAGCGGAACCACTGCGTGTAGGTGTCCTCGAACAGCGGCGTGCCATCCCAACGGCCCGCCGGCGTGCCGCTGCCGAACCAGCGCCCGCCGAGCACGCCCCGCATGAACTTGCCGGTGTGCTGCTGCTTTTTCTCGAACTCGAGCACGCGCTTGACGTAGATGTTCTGCAGGCGCGTCATCACCCCGCCGATCAGCTCGATGTTGACCCAGTTCAGTGCCTTCATCGCGGCCGACGCCGGCTCGTAGCCGATGCGCCAGTGGTTGATCAGCCGGGACCGCCCGCCGCGCAGCGGAACGACGTAGAAGCACCACGCGGCGGCGAAATGCGTCATGCCGGGGAAGCGGAACGCGTAGGAGCCGGGCGCCGCCGGCGGGTGCTTCGTGTCCACCCACTGCACCAGGTACTTGCCGGGAACGACGTCGGCCCACTCCATGGACATGCCGTGGAAGTCGAATGCCGCGATGTCACCGGGCACGAGGGAGTCGGGCTGCTGGAACTCTTCCTGGATTTCGTAGCTGTTGAAGAACGGCAGCCGCGCGAACACGCGCTCCAGGAATTCGGAGGAGAAGGACCCGGACTTGTCCGCGCCGATCTGCTTGAACAGCCGCCACACCGCGTAGGCCGGGGCGTCGATGGTCACCGCGTACGTCGACGAGTACGCATTGTCGTAGTTGGCGTCGATGAGGTCGTCCGCCGGGTACCGCCAGGCCTTTTCCTCCGGAGTGGCCTGGCCGGTCAGCCGGCTGAAGACGTACATGCCGCCGATCGTGGCCGCGCCGGCCACACCGGCGGCGAGGGCCGGGCTTGCTCCCCGGCGGGCCTTGTTCTTGTCGTTCATGGTTCAACCACCTTCGGTCGAAGTTCTCGGGCGGCCGCCTTTCGGCCGCTCCGCTTGGTGCTTCCGGGGGGCTACGGGCGACGCCGGCGCAAGGCGCGCAGCCGCGCGCCCGGGCCTTTCCACCCGTCCCATTCGCCTTCTCCCCATCCGTTCGTCCATTCACGCGATGTGACATGGGCGACCGATTGAATTCGGAAAATTCATGTGTTGAATTTTCAAACTCCGCGAATGCCCGGGCAATGGAAACAACTTCCACCGAAAACGATCGTGCACGATGCCGGGCTCCGGAAGTGATATACACATCATACCATTCTGTAACGCGCAGAGATACGATTATCTTGATCACTCCCACCGCAATATCGGAAGGCCAACAAAATGTCTTCGCTTTTCCTATGGGAACTGGGAACTCCCATGGTGTATTTCCTCTGGATCGTCGTATTTGCGGCCCAGGTCGCGGTAGCCGAAATCAACCGGAGATGGACCTGGACCGTCTTCGCCATCTGGACGGTCGGCGGCATCGCGCTCATGCCCTACGCCGCAATCCACGGAACCCCGATGGTCGGCTGGTTCCCCTTCGGCAAATACGCGATCATGATCGCCACCGCGACCATGACCGGGTTCCTGCTCTGGTACGGCAAACGCAACCCGGAAAAGGCGCACCGTTACGCGATTTGGTTCGGCGTCGCCCTGTGGATCGGATTGGCCCTCAACATCATGGAGGCCAACATCCGCGACCTGACCATCTTCGCCGAGAAGGACACCTACCTCGCCTGCGCGGCCGACCCGGCCTGCCTGAAGTCCATCAACGACTCCCACGCCGGAATCGACATGATCAACGGCCTGCCGGAATCCCGCGGCGTCGCGGGGGCCGTGGGCAGCCCGGAGTGGTACCGCGGAGTGGCGGAGAACTTCCGGGCGTCGGGCGTCGGCATCGACCCGGCGACGGGTTTCCGCACCATCGGCGGCTACTGGAACATCATCACCGCGATCGCGGGCCTGCTCAACATCATCACCATCACTGGCCTGGGCAAGATCTTCATCACCTCCAACCCGGAGAAGAAGACCAAGGGCCTGATCTGGGTGGACATGGTGTGGCCGTGGGTCGTCGCCTACGACCTGTGGAACCACGCGTTCCTGTACAACTCGCTGTCGGATTACACCTGGTACTGCACCCTCGCACTGCTGCTGGCATGCACCATCCCGGCGTTCACGTGGGCGAAGGGGCAGTGGATCTGGTTCCGTTGCTTCACCCTGGTGTTCTGGATCGCCATGAACAACCTGCTGCCCGAGGTTCTGGTGCCGCCGGGCGCGATGACCAACTTCTCCACGATGAACCCGACGGCCAACGCGGTGTGCGCGTGGGCGGCGCTGCTGGCCAACGTCGCGCTGTTCATCTACTGGATCCACAAGATCCGCACCACCGGGCGCAATCCGCTGCGCGATCCGCTCTATGCGGAGCTCGGCGAGTTCCGCACCATCATGAGGGAGCACGCCGACGAACGCGACAAGTACTTCGTCGTCGACACGATCAGGGAAACCCCCGCGGAGCTCGGCTTCGAGCCGAAGTCCCCGACGCCGCCGGCCGATGGCTGGGTGGGCAACATGCCCTGGTGGAAGTCCGACAAGAGGTTCCCGAAGCCGCGCACCCCGTTGTCCGCGGACCCGGTGCTGGTGGCCAAGGGAGTCGCGCCCGATCCCACGTGGGACGTCGTGCCCGCGGCGCCGGGCGCCCGGAGTGGCGGAGAGAAGCCGTCGGCGCAGATTCCCGCGGCACCGGATGACGCCGGCGCGAAGCCCCCGGCGGCAGCGAGGTAGGCGCCGCCCCGGCCCGCGCCGCTTCCCACCCCCACACACGCAGATGCGCCAGTTCCAGGCAGATGCGCCCGTTGCAACGGGTGCATTTGCCCGGAACTGGCGCATCTGGGACTTGGGGCAGAATTGAGACGAACCGTTTCCGACGCAAACAAATCCCGCCAGTTGAATCCGGCCCCGATGCCCGATCCCTCACTGGCCCCAATCACCGCCGTCCGCGGCCACGTCGCTTGAACCGAACGCCTCACCAGCAACCCGGTCTCCCACATCCGGAAGGAAGCCCATGTACAGGAAACTCTCGATCGGCCTTCTCGCCGCCGCCGCGCTGATGGTCCTGCCCGCCTGCTCCGGCGGAGACGTCCCGGCGGACCCGACCAGCGAATCCGGCACGAACAGCACGACCGGCACGTCCGACAAACCGAAGCCGACGTCCGACACCAGCTCCAGCGCCGCCCCCGGCCCCAACACCGGACAAGCGGACGCCCCGACGTCGACCCCCTCCGGTCACATGGGCTACACGGGAGCCCCGACGGGTGATCCGACGCCGATCAACAAGTCGATCGCCCGCTGCGCGAAATTATCGGAAGGTCTCTACGAACGGGGCACGACCTGGTTCACCGACGGAACGTCGGGATGGACCCAGTACTGCTCCAACAACTTTTACGACGGCCCGCCGCCCGTCTATGAGCCCCGCGAACCGTACATTCCGCCGGCAGAGGACACGCCGTACCCGGAGGCGCCGGATTACTCCGACGGGCAGGGCGAGCAGGGGGACGTCGGCCCGTCGTAAAGCGGGAAAAGCGGGAAGGAATGGCTGACCCGAGTCCAACGCCCGCAGATGCGCCAGTTCCAGGCAGATGCGCCCGTTGCAACGGGCGCATTTGCACGTACCTGGCGCATCTGGAGCGACGGCCGGGCCGAAGCCGCCCCTCCCTTACTCCGCCACCTTCGCCAGCGCCTGCTCGATGTCGGCGATGATGTCGTCGGCGTTCTCCAGACCCACCGAAATGCGCACCAACCCCGGCGTGATGCCGACCGACTCGAGCTGATCGTCCGGCACCTGGCGGTGGGTGGTCGACGCGGGGTGCAGGACGCACGACCGCGCATCCGCGACGTGGACCTGGCGCGAAATCAGCTCCAGCGAGTCCATGAACTTCACGCCGGCCTCGCGGCCGCCCTTGACGTCGATGGTCAGCACGCCCGACGCGCCCTTCAGGTACTTCTCCGCCAGATCGCCGTAGGGCGACGACGGCAGGCCGGGGTAGCGGACGTCGTCGAGCACGTCGTCGCGGGTGGCCAGGTACTCGGCGACCTTCTGGGCGTTTTCGCAGTGGCGGCGCATGCGCACGTCCAGGCTCTCCAGCGACAGGTTGAGCATGAACGCCGAATGCGCGGCGGGGTAGGCGCCGAAGTCGCGCTGCAGTTGCATGCGGGCCTTGATCACGAACGGCGCGGCGGCGTAGTCGCGGGTGTAGACGACGCCGTGGTACGACTCGTCCGGCTCGGTGAACCCGGGGAACTTGCCGTTGGCGTAGTCGAACGTGCCGGCGTCGACGATCATGCCGCCGACCTGCACCGCATGGCCGTCGAGGTATTTCGACGTCGAGTGGATGACCACGTCGGCGCCCCATTCGATCGGCTTGCACAGCACGGGCGTGGCGAACGTCGAGTCGACGATCAGCGGCACCCCCTGGCCGTGGGCGATGCGGGCGAATTTTTCCACGTCGAGGACGCTCATGGCCGGGTTGGCGATGATCTCGCCGAACAGCGCCTTCGTGTTCGGCTTGAACGCGGCGGCGATTTCCTCCTCGGAGGCGTCCTGGTCGACGTAGATGACCTCGATGCCGAAGCGCTTCAGCGTGGTGGAGAACAGGTTGGACGTGCCGCCGTAGATCTCGGACGACGCGACGAAGCTGTCGCCGGCGGAGCACAGGTTCATGATGCTCAGCGCCGTCGCCGCCTGCCCCGACGACGTCGCCATCGCCGCGGCGCCGCCTTCGAGGTCGGCGATCTTCGCCTCGACGGCCATGACGGTGGGGTTGGCGAAGCGCGAGTAGATCAGCGCGTGCGTCGGCTCGTCGAACACGGCGGCGATGTCGTCGGAGGAGTCGAACGTGTACGTCGTCGACTGCACGATCGGCACCTGCCGCGGGTCCTTGTTGCCGGGGGCGTACCCGGAGTGGATCAGCTTCGTTTCGTCGTGCAGCTTCTTTTCGTCGTGCATGGCCGTCGCGGTGCCTTTCGGTGGGGTTTCAGGTCACATAGCGGTTTCCATTCAATCACTGCGGCCGCTTTACGACGCCCATGCCCCCTCCCCCATTCCCATCCGCCGGGGCGCCGCTGGACCTGGTTCGGTGTGGGCGTGGCGGTGTGGGATGTGATTGGCCGAAGCGTGATGGGGCGGGCGTACCGGCTTCGGCCGGGCTCCGTGGAGCGGGCGAACCGGCGCCGTGCGTGATTGGCCGGAGCGCCGCGTAGCCGACTATGGTCGGGCATTCCTGGTCAGGGTCCGCCAGCGGCCCGAAGTCATGGTCTTTTTCGAAGTGGTGAGCACAATCGGCGGCAACTCGGGGCAGCGTCGGGGCGGACGGCACGGTCGGGGGTCGCCGGGGCGGGGCGCGCGGCGCGGCTCCACCGGCCGCCAGTCACCCAACCGCGGATCGCCCCAGCATGGTTCAACCCGGCGGGGCTCCACCGGCCGCCAGTCACCCAACCGCGGCTCCCCCACACGGCGCGCCACCGGCGACCGCACCTTCACGGCGCGGACCATCACCATCCCCGAGGCCCACGACGGCCGCCGCCTGGACAAGTACATCCGCTCCCAGCTCAAGGGAGTGCCCGCCACGCTGCTGTTCCGCCTGATGCGCGAGGGCAAAATCCGCGTCAACGGCGCGAAGGTCAAGCAGAACCACCGCATCTCCGGCGGCGACGAACTCACCCTCCCCGACATCACGGTCGCCGCGGAGAAGGCGCCCCGGCAGGTGCCGGCGCATCTCGTCGAGGCGGTCGAAAAGTCGATAGTGCACGAAGATGATCGGCTCATCGTCGTCGCAAAGCCCGCCGACCTGGCCGTCCACCGGGGCACCGGGGTCGACGCCGGGGTCATCGAGGCGCTGCGGCGGGCGCGGCCCGACGAACCCGACCTGGAGCTGGCGCATCGCCTCGACCGCGAAACGTCCGGGCTGCTGATGGTGGCCAAGACCCCCGCGATGCTGCGCCATCTGCAGGAGATTCTCCGCGACCGCGAGCACGAGATCGACCGGCGCTACCTCGCCGTCGTCGAAGGCGCATGGCCCGATGACCTGCGCGTGAGCACCACTCCGCTGCTGCGCACGGCGAAGGCGACCGTCGCCGCGCCGGAGCACCGCGGCGGGCAGCGCGCCGAAACCCGCTTCCGCGTCATCGAGCGACACGGGCGCCGCGCGACGCTCATCGAGGCGCGGCTGCTCACCGGCCGCAAACACCAGATCAGGGTGCATTGCCGCGACGCCGGCCACCCCATCGCCGGCGATTCCCGCTACGGGTCGGCGGGCTTCAACCGGCACGTGCGGGGGCGCGGGATCACGATGATGATGCTGCACGCGCACAAGTTGACCGTGCCGCTTCCCGACGGCGACGTCCTCCGCATCGAGGCCCCCGTCCCCGAGGAGTGGGGGCGGTTTTAGGCGGTTGCGACGGTGCGGACCTTTTCGGCCACCCCAGCGCGGTTGCGGCGGATACATGGAGATGCTGCGGCTCACCCACCCCCAATCCGCAGATGCGCCAGTTCCACCACGCCGAAACGTAGATGCGCCAGTTACATGCAGATGCGCCCGTTGCAACGGGAGTATCTGCATGGAACTGGCGCATCTGGAGGTGGGAGGACCGCCCTACCCCAGGAATGCCTTGTCGGACAGGGTGGCGCCCTTGATCTTCACGAACTCCTGCAGCAGATCATGCACGGTGAGCTTCGCCTTCGTCTCCGCGGAGGCCTCGTAGACGATGCGGCCCTCGTGCATCATGATCAGCCGGTTGCCCAGGCGGATCGCCTGCTCCATGTTGTGGGTGACCATGAGCGTGGTCAGCCCTCCCTCCTCGACGATCTTGTGCGTCAGCTCGGTGACCAGCGCCGCACGCTGCGGGTCGAGCGCGGCGGTGTGCTCGTCGAGAAGCATGATCTTCGGGTGCGTGAACCCGGCCATCAGCAGCGACAACGCCTGCCGCTGCCCGCCGGACAGCAGCCCGACCTTCGCGGTCAGGCGGTCCTCGAGGCCCAGCTCCAGCGACTTCAGCTGCTCGGCGAAGATGTCGCGCCGCGCCTTCGACAGGCCCAGGCGCAGGCCGCGCCGCTTCCCGCGGAGGTACGCCAGCGACAGGTTTTCCTCGATGGTCAGGCTCGGCGACGTCCCGGCCATCGGGTCCTGGAAGACGCGCCCGATGTATTTGGCGCGCTTGTGGTCGGGCATCTTCCCCATCGGGGTGCCGTCGACGGCGATGTCGCCGGAGTCGATGGGGATGCGCCCCGCCACGGCGTTGAGCAGGGTCGACTTGCCGGCGCCGTTGGAGCCGATGACGGTGACGAAGTCGCCCGTCGCCAGCTCCAGCGACACGTCGACGAGTGCGCGGCGCTCGTTGGCGCTGTTGGGGAAGAACGTCTTGGAGACGTTGCGGATGGTCAGCATCAGGCCTTCACCTTCCCGTCCGCGGCGCCCGCGGCTCGCGCGGTGCCGTTGCTTGACGACGCCGACGCCGCCGTGTTCGGCGTGACCGCATCGGCGCCGGCACCGTCGCCCGCGCCGGCCCCGGCCGCGCCACCGTCGCCGTCCCGGCCCCGGTTCGCCCGGGTGCCGGCGATCGCCCCGCCGATGGCCGAGCGCCACTGGGGAACCAGCAGCGCGATGACCACCAGCGCGGCGGTGATGAACTTCATGTCGTTCGGGTTCAGCCCCAGCTCCAGCGCGGCGAAGATGATCAGGCGGTACAGCACCGCGCCGACCACGACGGCCGCGGCCGACAGCCACAGGAAACGCTGGCCCAGGATCGCCTGGCCCATGATCACCGACGCCAGCCCGATGAGGATCAGGCCGATGCCCATGGAGTTGTCGGCGAAGCCCTGGTACTGCGCGAAGACCGCGCCCGCGGCGCCGACCATGCCGTTGGACAGGGCGAGCGTCACCAGCTTCGTGCGGTCGGTGGACACGCCGAAGGACCGGATCATCGGGCCGTTGTCGCCGGTGGCGCGCACCGCCAGGCCGAAGTCGGTGTTCAGGAACCACACGATCGCCGCGGTGATCGCCGCGACGACCACCGCGAAAATGCCCACCGACGCCCACGTGCCCATCAGGCCCGCCTCGCGCATCGGGGTGAAGATCGTCTCCGCGCGCAGCAGCGGCACATTCGACGACCCCATGATCCGCAGGTTCACGGACCACAGCCCGATTTGCGTCAAGATGCCCGCGAGCAGGCCGTCGATGTTCCCCTTGGTGTGCAGGAGTCCGGTGATCAGGCCCGCGGCGAATCCCGTCGCAAAGCCAGCGGCAATGGCCAGGTAAGGGTTCCACCCGGCCAAGATGGCCACCGCCGCGGTGGCGCCGCCGGTGGTGAAGGAACCGTCGACCGTCAGGTCCGCGAAGTTGAGGATGCGGAACGTGAGGAACACGCCCAGCGCCATCACCCCGTAGATGAGGCCGAACTCGACGGCGGGGATCATGCCTTCTCGGCCTCGTTCAGGATCTTCTCGGGGATGGTGACGCCCTGCCGCTTGGCGGCGTCCTCGTTGACCATGTAGGTGAACTGCTTGGCGGTTTCGACGGGCATGGTCGCCGGGTCGGCGCCCTCGCGGAGGATGCGCAGCGCCATCTCGCCGGTCTGGCGGCCCAGCTCGTTGTAGTCGATGCCCAGGGTGGCCACGGCGCCGCCCTCGACGGTGCCGGACTCGGCGCCGATGACCGGGATCTTGGCGGTCTCGGCGGCCTGGATCAGGGAGGAGATGCCGGAGACGACCAGGTTGTCGGTGGGCACGTAGAACGCGTCGACGTCGCCGAGGGCCTGCACGGCCTGCGGGATTTCGGTGACGTTGGTGACGGTCTGGGTCATGATCTCCAGGTCACGCGACTTCGCGGCCTTCTTCGCTTCGTCGACCTGCACCTTCGAGTTGACCTCGCCGGAGGCGTAAACGATGCCGACCTTCTTGGCGTCGGGGACGATTTCCTTGAGCAGGTCGAGCTGCTTGTCCACGGGCGCGGCGTCGGACGTGCCGGTGACGTTGCCGCCGGGCTTCTCCATCGAGTCGATGAGGTCGGCGGACACCGGGTCGGTGACGGCGGTGAACAGCACCGGCGTGTTCTGGACGTTCTGCGCGGTGGCCTGGGCGGCCGGGGTGGCCACGGACAGGACCAGGTCGAGGTTCTTCGACCCGAACTGCTGCGCGATGGTCAGCGCGGTGGACTGTTCGCCGTTGGCGTTCTGTTCGTCGAATTCCACGTTCACGCCGGCGTCTTCGAAGGCCTTCTTGAAGCCCGCGGTGGCGGAGTCGAGCGCGGGGTGCTGGACCAGCTGGTTGATGCCGATCTTGTAGCCGTCGCCGTCGCCGCCGGCGTTGTCGCCGCCGCCGGCGCCGCCGTCGGATGAGCAGCCGGTCAGGGCGAGGGCGCCGGCGGTGAGGATCGCCGCGATTTTGGTTTTGCGGGACGTGAACATGGGGAGCCTCCTGTTGTTCCGGAAGGGACAGTAAAAACTTATCCGCCGGGTGGTGGTTCCAGAAGGGCCGCAGCGGTTACCGGTGGTTTTCGGGCCGGGCGGGGGCACCCGATGCGCCCGGTTTGTGGGGTTCGGGGGTGGCGGGCGGCGGTACGGGTGCGGGCCCGACTGCCGGCGGGTAACGGGCGCCAACAGTGCGCGCCCGACTGCTGGCGGTGCGAGGCCAGCTCCCCGCCCGACTGCTCGCGATGCTGGCTCGGCTGCCGGCTCAGGCCTTCGCTTTACGACGGCCCGTGTTCCCCCCTCCTAAAAACGCACCCGCGTGACGACTGCCCGTGTTCCGCCTCCCCAAAAACACCCGCGTGCCCACGCCCGTCTTCCGCCTCCCCAAAAAACACCTGCTTAACGACGCCCACCTACCCGCCCGACGCCCCACTCTCCTCACGTCGGAGTCCCCGACCGACCGGTGACAGGCCGGTCCCCTGCTCACGGCCGGCGCATCCCGCGGCTTCGTGTCATATGGTCAACGCTCCTGAGTAGCAAACCTGACCACCTGCGGTTCCCCAGCGCCCAAAACATGACCGTCGATCAAACGACACGACGGTGCACGTCACCCGTCCGCGAAGCCGCCCGCGAACCCGGCCAAAAGCTCGCCCGCACCCCACCCGCCCCACGTCATAGGCACCCACCGGACCGCGACATGCTGGCCCCTCGCTCACGCCAGGCCAGTCCCCTGCTCACGGCCGGCGCATCCCGCGGCTTCGTGTCATATGGTCAACGCTCCCGAGTAGCAAACCTGACCACCTGCGCTTTCCCAGCGTCCAAAACATGACCGTCGATCAAACGACACGACGGCACCCGCAACTACCCGCTAACCCGGCCGAAATCCGGGCAGCCCGCGCAAAACCGCGGACACCACTGACGACGGTCGGCGCGCTCAGGAACGGGATGAAGGTCGCCCGAACTAGGGGCGCGCGGCAGCGGCCAGCTCATCATCGATGGTCGTGGACGCCGCCGCACGAATCCCGACCGCGCCCATCAGCACGGCGCTGACCACGAGCGCGACGAGAATCTCCCGCCACTGCCCCGTCGCGCCGTACACCGCCCCGACCACGACCGGCCCCGCCCCCGCCACCAAATACCCGTACGGCTGCACGAACCCGGACAACTTCGCCGTCACCACATGCGAGCGGCTGCGGGCCGGGATGAGGGCGATGGCCGTCGGGAAGCAGAAACCGCCGACTCCCAGGAAGAAGGCCCAAAGGAGGGGCAGGTGGGCGTCGAAAAGCAAAAGCCCCAGGTACCCGCCCGCGGTGGCGATCGCAAAGATGACCACGAAGGGCGTCAGCGTGCGGGCGCGTGCGATGAGCATCGGCATGACCAGCCCGCCGATGACGTTCAGCCCGCCGACCAGCGCCAACGCGATCGTGCCGGTCGCCGCCGACGCGCCGTTGTCGCGGTAGATCTGCGGCAGCCACCCCATCTGGACGTACGCGTTCATCGACTGCAGGCCGAAGAACACCAGCAGAAACAGCGCCGTCGGCGAACGCCACATGGGGACTTCGAGCGCGGGGTCGGGAGCCGAGTCGGGCTCGGCAGCCTTCGTACCGGCGCCGGCCCCGGCCTCCCCCGCGGCACCGGTCACACGGCGGCGCCGGGCGTCGTCGCCAAGCTTCGCGACGACCACGATCCACACCACCACCTGCACCGCCGCCGGCACGGCCCACACGCCCAGCGCCCACTGCCACGCGCCGTCGCCGGAAAACACCAGCGCGCTCAGCGGGCCGGCGGCGCCGGACAAGCCGAGCAGGGCGCCATAGGCCGTCATCAATGCCACGACGTGCCGCCCGCCGTGCCGCTTGATCCACGCCGGCAGCAGCACGTTGGCCACCGCGATGCCCGCCACGACGAAGCCCGTGAGCACGATGAACACCGCCATCGCCCCCACCCACGGCCGCGCCGCCAGCCCGACCAGCGTGAGCGCGGCACCAAGCGCGATGGTCCGCGTCAGCCCCAATCGCATTGCGACGGGCACCGCCCCCAGCCCCAACAGCGCGAACAGGAATCCGGGCATCGCCGTGATCAGGCCCGCCTGCGACGCCCCCGCCCCGAACGCGGCGAGGGCTTCCTCCAGCACCGGGCCCACCGACGAAATGCCCGCGCGCAGGTTGACCGCGACCGCGACGACGGCGGCGAACAGGAGCGGGGCCGACAGGAGCGATGCGGTGCCGGGGCGCTTCGCGGTGGTCTGCTTCGGGGCGGAGCGCTTGAGGGTGGAGCGCTTCGTGCCGCGACGCATGGGGGTGGGGCGCTTCGGGGTGGGAGCCATCCGACCATTAGGCGCCCGAATTCGGGGTCACGTCAACTCGCCCGGGCGGCGGCCTCGAATGAATCCGGGCCGGGCGGTACATTTTGTTCATGGAGTCCCTGTACCTGACGGTGATCTTGTTCTCGATCATCGGCGGTCTGGGCGCGACGGTTCTGCGCCTGCCGCCGCTGATCGGTTTTCTGGGCGCCGGTTTCGCCACCAGCGCGGTCGGGATCACCGAGATCCCGTTCCTCGACGTCCTGGCGGAGCTGGGCGTGACGGTGCTGTTGTTCACCATCGGGTTGAAGTTGAATCCGCGAGACATCGCGCAGCCGCGGGTGATCGGCACGGCGGCCGGCCATGCGGTGACCAACACGGCGGCGTTCGCGGCGATGTTCGGGCTGTTGGGGTTGCTGCCGTTGGCCGCACTGACGGGGTTGGACGTCAAGGCGCTGATTTACGTGGGCATTGCGGCGTCGTTTTCGTCGACGGTGTTCGTCATGTCGCAGTTGGACGACAGCAACCGGGGCGATTCCGTCGTCGGCCGCATCGCGCTGGGCGTGCTGGTGCTGCAGGACATCATGGCCGTGGGCGTGCTGGTGTTTTCCACGGGCAAGGCGCCGGCCCCGTGGGCGCTGGCGCTGCCGTTGCTGCTGCTGATGCGCCCGCTGGTGAAGCGGATGCCGGACCGGATGTTCCGCACGGAGCTGCTGGTGCTCACGGGCATCGGCATCGCGCTGGGGGCGTATTCGCTGTTCGAGCTGGCGAACGTGTCGGGTTCGCTGGGGTCGCTGATCGCGGGGATCATCCTGTCGGGCCACCCGGTGGCGGACCGGTTCTCCGATGCGCTGATCTCGGTGCGCGAGCTGCTGCTGGTGGCGTTTTTCATCGAGATCGGCCTGGGCGGGCTTCCCGACGCCGGCGGTTTCCTGGTCGCCGGGGTGCTGGCCGTGCTGCTGGCGTTGAAGGCGGTGATTTTCGTGGCCTTCCTGCAGCGGATGGGCCTGTCGAACCGCACGAGCGCGCTGGCCGGGCTGACGTTGGCGAATTATTCGGAGTTCGGGTTGATCGTCATTTCGGTGGGCGTGGCCAATGGGTCGCTGGCGTCGTCGTGGACGTCGATCATGGCCATCGCGGTGGCGGCGAGCTTCATCGTCGGGTCCGTGGTCATGGCGAAGGAGGACCGCATTCTGCCGTGGCTCATGCGCTTCATCCCGGAGGTGCCGGAGGAGCGGCTCATCCCGGACGAGCGCCCGGTGCAGATCCGCCACGCCGATGCGCTGGTGCTGGGCATGGGGCGCGTGGGCGCGGGCGTGTACCGGCGGTTGAGCGACACGTACGGCAAGCGGGTGTACGGCATCGAGTTCGACGAGAGCCGCATCGAGGAGCTGCGCCGCCGTGGCAAGAAGATCATTTCGGGCGATGTGACGGATCTTGAGCTGTGGCGGCGCATCGAGCTGGATTGCGAGCCGGAGTTGTTCGTGTTGGCTCTGCCGGCGCACCGGGACGGGATGACGCTGGTCAAGGCGATTCGCGAGCATTACCCGAACGCGGTGATCGCGAGCACGACGCTGGCGCGCGAGAACAAGCGGGCGCTGCTGGCGGGCGGCGCGGACGTGGCGGTGTACCTGTACCAGGGCGCGGGCGAGGAGCTCGCGGACCAGGCGATGACGGCGGTCATGGCCCCGCCGTCGCCGGAGGCGGGTGCGCGGGAGCCGCAGGGCTGAGGCCGGTTGCGGCGGGTCTTCGCTTGATGACGGCCCGGCGCGTCCGCGGTTTCCGTGTGGGAACCGCGGGCACCCGGGGCGTGGGCGGCCGGTTCCCCGGCGGGATCGGTTGGACCATGGAAGAATCGATGGGCATGTACATCAACGCCTATGCAACGGTCCGCGACGAGATCCCCGGCCCCTACTCACAGCAACGCGGGACGGATGATCCGCAGCTTGCCGAGCACCTGCAGGGGTTCACCGGCTTCGTGTGGGAGCGCGGCGGCCAGGAGATGACGTCGAGCATGTTCGGGCTGATCCGCCACATCGGGGACACGCGGCGGCAGTACGTGTTCGAGCGCGAGGATCTGCGCGGTCTGGAGGAGTGGGCGGAGCAGACGAATTCGGTGTTCTTCATGCCGGACGGGTCCGTCGTCAATGCCCGTGGCGAGGACATCGTCGCCGGTGGTGCCGTGCCGTATCACCCGGCGGCGAGGGAGCGGGCGCTGCGGGTGCGGGCGGGTATCACGAAGGACACCGGTGCGACGCTGCCCGGGCATTATCCGCCGGTGCGCGGCGAGGCCGAGGCCGTGCTGCGGGAGCCGCGGGAGATCGCCGACCGGATCCTGTCGTTGATCGCGGTATCGGAGTTGGCCGGGTTCTTCTTGGGAGAGTCGGCGCCGCCGCTGGAGGCGGTGCGCGGGGTGCTGCCCGGCGCGTTCGACACGCTGACGCCCGCGGAGAGGCGGTTCATCGAGTTGCTCGAGTCCGGCGTGACCGCCGAGACCGACTCCCCCGCCGGCGAAGAGGCGCGTCACGCGGCGACGCAGCTGGCGTGGCAGGCGGTGGCGGCGCAGATGCTCGCGCATGTGGCGGGCATCCGGGAGATTCCCGAGGGGCAGATCGTCGTCGACCCGTGGCCGCTGGTCAAGTGGGTCGCCGATAACGGCGAGGACGCCGTCCGCGAGCGGGCCCGTGCGCTGATCCCGCTGCCGCGGATCTGCGACATGTACGAGTTCGTGCATTCGATGCGGTGGATCGCCGTCGACGAGCAGCTGCACCCCGAGGAGCCCGCCACCATCGACGAGCAGACCGCCGGCACGCTTCTCGAGTGGCATCGCGCGCTGTCGTGGCTGTTCAACGTCGACGCCGACTGGGATGACGTCGACCTGTCGACGTAGGGCGGTCGAGTAGGGCGGTGATGTGTGGGGCGCCGGTCGCCCCGTGTCTCCGCGCCGCGCCCCGAGGCATTTCGCTTTGGGGCCTTCCGCTTTGGTCCCTTCAGCTCCGAGGTCTTCCGCTCCGCGCCGCGAACCTCATATTCAGTTCCCGTTCACCTCATCGCAGCACTGCTGCTACCTGGGTTGCCTAGCGTGTCGCGGGCATCCGTGAGCCCATTGCCCCCGCCCGCACCCCAGGAGTTGAACCCGACCATGAAGATCTCGCGCCGCACCGCCATCAAAGCCACCGGACTGAGCAGCGCCGCCCTGCTGCTGCCGGTGTCCGCGTGCTCGAACGGCCCCGACGCGTCCGCCACTCCGGGGGCGGGCTCCTCCCCCGGGCTCCTCGCCGATCGGCCGTCGCTGACGCATGGCGTCGCCGCCGGTGACGTCCGCGCCGACGGCGGTCTGATCTGGGCGCGGTCGGATCGGCCGGCGCATCTGATCGTGGAAACCGCCGCGACGCCGGACTTCGCCAACGCCCGCGAGTTCCGCGCCCCCGCGCCGCTGACGCCGGAGACCGACGGCACGGGCCGCGTGCGCCTGGTGGGACTGGAGTCCGGGCAGGACATCCACTATCGGGTGCGTCTCGAAGACGTCGATACGGCCGCCGCGTCCGAGCCGATCACCGGCGTCTTCCGCACGGCCCCGACGGCCCCGGACGACATTCGCCTGCATTGGTCCGGCGACGTCGCCGGCCAGGGCTGGGGCATCAACCCGGATGTCGGCGGCATGACGGGCTTCGCGGCGATGGCCGACCGGAACCCGCACCTGTTCATCCATTCGGGCGACACCTGCTACGCGGACGGCCCGATCGAGGAGACCGTCGCGCTTGACGACGGCCGCACGTGGCGCAACGTCACCGCCGACGCGAAGAACAAGGTCGCGGAGACCCTCGACGAGTTCCGCGGCCAGTACGCCTACAACCTCACGGACGACAATTGCCGGCGCTTCAACGCGTCGGTGGCGCAGGTGGTGCAGTGGGACGACCACGAGACCACTAACAACTGGTACGCGGGCGAGATCCTCGACGACGACAAGTACACCGAGAAGAACGTCGATGTCCTGGCCGAGCGCGCCTACCGCGCGTTCCACGAGTGGCAGCCGTTGGACGAGAAGATGGCCGTCGACGGCCGCGTGTACCGCAAGATCGCCTACGGGCCGCTGCTGGACGTGTTCGTGTTGGACATGCGCACGTACAAGGACGACAACCGTCGGGCGGGCGCGGGTGCCGGGGAGGATGGCACGATCCTCGGCGCGAAGCAGGTCAGGTGGCTTGTCGACGAGGTTCGCGCCTCCCGTGCGACGTGGAAGGTCATTGCGGCCGATCTGCCCATCGGGATCATCGTGCCGGACGGCAAGAACGGCGATCAAGAGGGCGTCGCCGATGGCCGTCCCGGTGCACCGCGGGGCCGTGAGTCGGAGCTGGCGAAGGTGCTGTCGGCCATCAAGGAGGTCACCAACGTCGTGTGGCTGACCGCCGACGTCCATTACACCGCGGCGCACCACTACTCGCCGGAGCGGGCGGCGTTCCAGAATTTCAAGCCGTTCTGGGAGTTCGTCTCAGGGCCGCTCAACGCCGGCGCCTTCGGCCCGAACGACATGGATCCGACGTTCGGCCCCGAGGTCGTCTACGTCCATGCGCCGGACGAGGACAACCAGAATGCCTCGCCGCTGGATGACTTCCAGCACTTCGGCGAAGTCGACATCGACGGCCAGTCGCGCGACATGACCGTGCGGCTGCTGACCACCCGCGGCAACGTCCTGTGGGAGAAGACGCTTCGACCCGAGTAGATCCCCGTTCGCGTTCCTTCGCGCCGAGAAAACCACCGTCCGCGCCGTTTCCCGCCGAGTAAACCGCCGTCGGCGCTGCTTTGCGGTGCGGAGCGGGCGGTGGTGTGGCAGCGTCGTCAAGCAAACCCGTGGAGCACGAAAGGCGCAGGACATGTCTTCCCCCACTTACCTGGCGGCGCGGGGCTCGTTCGAGGAGTTTCGGACGGCGTTCGACGGCGACGGCGGCGATGTCACGGAGTTGCTGATGGACGCGTTGACCAATCGCGACGGCGACGCGCGGGCGGACATCGCCGGGTTCCTGCTGGATCGGGGCGCGGATGCGTCGGTGGTGGCGTACGGGCAGAATGCACTGTCGGTGCTGATCGGGGCGCATGAGTGGGTTGGGCCGCGGGATGGCGGGTTGTTTGCGCGGCTTGTCGACGCCGGCGCCGACGTGAATTACCGGGAGCGGCGCGGTAAGCTGGTGATTCACCTGGTGGCGAAGGCCCGCGTGGAGGACGAGTCCATGCGCGCCCCCATGTGGGCCGCGCTTTTCGGGCAGCCGAGGCTGGACCTGTCGAAGCCGGTCAACGCCAGGCGGGGCGACGGGCCGACGATGCTGGAGTGGTCGGAGAAGTTCGCCGCCCGCCGGCCCGAGCGGCACGCCGTTTTGGAGGGGTACCTGGCCGCGTATGCGGAGGGGCGGGGCTGAGGTCAGGACCGTGCGGCGCGGCTGAGATCAGGCCGCCACGGCGCGGCTGAGGTCAGACCCGCACGGCGTCGGGGAAGAGTTCGGTGAATTCGGCGACGCTGTCGTCGGGAAGCCAGATGTAGGTGCCGCCCTGGCCATTGTCGATGTACAGGCGAGTGCGGCCGGGGACGGTGCCGAAGTCCTCGAGGACGCGGTCGTGGACGTCGGGGTCGAGCCAGTCGTCGTCCTGCTTGAATTCCAGGCGCACGGGGCGGCCGTCGAGGGTGTAGGTCAGCCACGAGGTGCCGCCGTCGAAGTCGATGTGCGAGGCGACGTCGGTGACGCGGTCCTGCTTGGCCGTGGCGCGGGCCCAGTCGAGGACCCAGCGGGTGTAGGCGTCGTCTTCTTCGATCATTTCGGTGTCGTAAAAGAGCACGTGCGAAAACGCCGGGCGGTCCTCGTCCTCGCCGATGAGAGTGAAGATAGGCTCGTCCTCCCAGGTGGGGATGGCGGCGGGGTTCTGCAGCTCCAGGCCCAGGCGCTGCAGCGTCGCGATGAGGTCTTCCTGATTCAGGTTCTCTGCCATGCCGAGGACGGTACCCGCGGGCGGCGGGGCTGTCGCGGGGATGGATTTGCGGAGTGGCACAGGAGACCCAACCGCCCTGCCGTTAATCGCTGGCCGACCGGCCTACCCCCAACGATGGGGAACTCATCGGATATACCCGACGAAAGACCCCGTACACCCATATTCTATTCGCATGACGAAATCAACGGACAATCCTACGTTCTACGGCACAACCGACGAGCCAGCTCGCACGGATCAGCTTTCCTTTCAAGCCCAGGTTAAGGGCCTGTCCGAGTTCATTCAGAAGTGCCCCACCCCAATGACGATTGCCATCCAAGGAGGTTGGGGCAGTGGGAAGTCAACGATTCTCAAACTAATTGAGGACGAGCTCAAGAACAGCACGACGGGCCACTCGATCAAAACAGAAACCATCGAAACGTGGCCCCTCGCCCACACCAACTCCGAAGAAGACATCCCCGCCGCGTTCGTCGCAGAAGTCTTCGACAGGATGACGTCGGACAGCAAAGAAAAGAAGGAGAACAGGAAGAAAATCTTCAAAACGATAAGCCCAAGCTTTCGTAGGACACTTACGAATATCGCGGGCAGTTTCATGGGACCCGCCGGCAACATGGTATCCGCCGGTATCAATGAGGCGCTCGACGCCATCACACAGAACGGAACGAGCCGCAGCGAAGCACAAGAAATCCAAGAGGAATTCAAGCAAGACGTTGCCCAGCTGCTCCGCGACCCCAACACGAACGAGATCCCAGAGGGGAGCCGACTCGTAATTTTTGTTGACGATCTCGATCGCCTACCCCCCGCCCGTGCAGTGCAAATTATGGAGACCCTCAAGCTCTTCATCAATTCAAGGCACTGCATTTTCGTTTTGGCAATCGATTTCGATGTCGTCGCCGATGGAACCCGGGCCATCTACGGAGACTCGATGAGACAAGATAAAGCCAGAATGTTCTTTCACAAGATCATCCAGGTACCTTTCAACGTCCCGTCCCCCGGAAAGGAAGTCGAAAGTTACCTAAAGGAAATTCGAAAAGACTGGCCCGACAATACGGATCTCAGCCCGTGGGCCGAAGTTGCCATGGGGGCACTCGACTCGAACCCACGCGCCATCAAGCGGGTTTTCAATGCCATGAGCCTGCTCAAGCTGATTCGAGCCGAGCAAGGACACAACGAAGTGGGTCAAGAACGCAAAGAAGCCGATCGTGACGAATTCTTTGATTTCTGCCTGTTTACTATTTTGTGCATTCAAAACGTTGACGATATGCTGGCCAGCCAATTGATCGAGGACATCCTTGAACACGAAAGTTACAGGGATTTCGTCACTCTTGAAACCGACGAACAGGCGCTTGAGTCAACGCAGGACGCCGATTGGGAAGCCGACGACACCAAGCAAGCGGACTCCCCGGAAGGCGACGCCCCCGATTTGTGGAATCGACCCGTCGGCCACTCACGTTTCACCTCTGCCGAACTTCTGAAGAAACACCCAATGACCTCGTCGATTTTCGAGCTCGTCGACGATGCAACGGACGCCAACGAAGGTTCATCGAGTTCGAAGAACGACGCGAGCGAGGAGACACTCAAAGCAGCAGCACGACTGTGCAGCCTCACATCGCTCGTCCATACACCATCTTCCAAGAAGAGGTCCTCACGACCGCCGGCGGGCATCGATTCGGCGCGGGGCCACTTCCTCTCGCATTTCACCCCCAAGAAGGGCGAATGGTCAACTACCATCTTCGACGCTGTCGCCGAAGCGTTCAACCGCGCTGAGCTGGATCGCAGCATCATCGTGCGGGCAAGTTCCAACGAACGACTTTTCTTCGATCTGAGCCCTGAACTTCCGCTGCCGAAGGACGCACGTCGCAAATCTCGCAGGCTCGCGGACCTCCGATTCACTTCCACGGGACGATTTACTCCCTACATAAACATCCCCGACCTCGAATACAAGTCCGTCGACTCCTTGAACGAGGAATTCTCACACTCTCAAAACTCCGCCCTGAAGGAGACCTTCGCCCTTCTCTCAACGATTGATGAAAAGAAGGATGGCGAGAGCTGGTCCGGAGATGCTCGCATCATCCCAGCGCGAAACAAGGGAATCGGTACCGGATATCAGCTTGCCCAGGTTAAAAATGTTGAAACCGCGAAGAATTTCGCTGCTTTCATGGTCGAGCACTTCAAGGACACTCTCGAGAAGTGCGCGGTGGACGGAGTGGAGTAGAGAACCTCTTCGGGGCTTCGGCAATTCGGCCGGATCCCGGAGTGCCGCTCACCCGCGCGCACCATCTATGCTGGAGCGGAGCAGCCAGACATTGACGCCGAGACAGAGCACAAGCAGCGCTCCGACAAGCAGGTAGGCGGCGGTAAGACTGACTCCCAGCACCGCTCCGATCACCGGTAGTGCGAGCACGGTGAGGACGCCGATGACCGCCTGCCGCAGCGCGCCAATCTTGCCGACGGCCCCGGTGCCGACGGCGCGCTGCAGGATGCTCACCTGTTGGCTCGACGAGACCGCCACGCCAGCTCCAAGAACCAGAGCGCCAGCACATACGAGCAGGCGGCCCGCCGCCGGCACCACGGTCCCCGACGCGATGACGAGCAGACCGGCGACCTGCGTGATGTACCCGCGCGAGATGGCGTTGCGCAGTGCGGACTCGGTTGTCCGTCCGCCGAATCCGATCAACGCGACCCCGCCGGCACCCAGCGCGAATAGGGCATCGAGAATGCCCAGCCACAGCGTATCGCCGAAGACGCGTTCCACGAGTGGAGCGAGGGCCACCGTGAACGTGGAGATGGTGACGAAGTCCGCACCAATCAGCAGAACGGCGATGAATCGCCGGGGTTGCCCCACGGCGTCGCGAAGCAAAGCGCGCCAGCCGGCTTGTTCGTGATCGCCAACGTCAGGCAGTGGGGCGACGCCGGAGCGCGCGATTGCCATCGCGACGGCCGAAAGCCCGAATGCGACGGCCGCGGCCGCCAGGGCAGCGTTGACGCCGCCGAAGGACAGGAGGAATCCCGCGGCCGCTCCGCCGAGGATCTGCCCGGCCTGGACGGACACCGTCCACCGCATGTTGTACTGCGGAAGGTCAGCCGGATCGACGCTGCGGGCGCCGGCGGCGAATATGCCCGCGCGATAGAAGGGGCGCAGGATGTTGATGACTATTCCCAGGGTGACCGCGGCCGCCGTGACGGCACCGGGAACCAACAGGTAGGCCGTGACCGACACCGCGGCCAGGGCGGCGGACCATAGGCACAGCAGCGCCGCGTTGACGCGGTCGGACAGGCTGCCGGCGACGGCGCCGAGGATGATGGGGCCGAGGTATTCCATGATCACGACCGCCGTGAACGCCGCGACCGAGCCGGTCGATTCGAACAGCCCCTGCCCCAGCGCGATCGCGTAGCCGCCCGAGGCGAAGTTGAACAGTCCCGACCCCGCCAGCAGCGGGGCACCTGGGATGCGTTGCCGAGGCATCAGCGATCGCCCCCTGATGGCTGCTTCACGACGTGCCGGCCGGTGAAAGCGGTCACCTGATCGCTTGCCTCGGCGTTTACGTCTTTGCTGTACCCACTACGAATGAGCCTGCCGCGTGGCTCGTGGCTGCACTCGCGGGTGAGCAATGTCCTGCCGATACGAGGCGTGGCCTGCCGAGCAGCGGCGTCTGCTTCGGTGCGGGTGGGTGTCATCGGTCCTGCTACGTGGATTGCGTGTTGGCTCGGACGAGCGGAGGGACCGTGGACACGTTAGTGCCATAAACCGTCCGCGAGGCCGTTCCGGCGAATTCGTCGTCGTGCGCGGCGTGGAATCGCGGACCGTCTCCGAAGGCCGTAGATGCGGAACGTTCCAAATGAGCCAACGGATAACGGTGTTGCATTCCTCATCTCCTCGAAGGTGGACGACGGTAACCGAATAAGAGAACCCTTCTGGCCACAAAGACGTTCGAAGGCGCGGTTCGGCGATCCGCAGGTCCGCCTACCATCGGCTGCGGCAGTACACACACCAAAAGGAAAGGCGCCACCATGGAGTGGTTTGAAGAACACCGCAGGCTCGAACTCACCGAACGCAACATCACCACGCTCCTGGCAAAACTCGACGATCCGAAGTCGTGGGGGATCATCGTTCCTGCGGGGCACCAAATCAGAGTTCGGGCGGTGGAGTCCGCCTACCCCGCGACGGTGGCGGAAGAACTATCCAATGGGGATGTTCTGATCACGCGAGAGCAGCTCGTGGCGCTTTCCACGGAGGGCGCGAGCGTTCACGTCGAGGACATCACGGTTGTGTCGGTTTCCGACGCGGCGCACTACTGCCCGCCCTTCCAGCGAGGTGTACATGCCCAGCAGTGATACGAGAGTGCCGCCCAACATGGACCATTGGCGCTTCCCGCACATTTGCGAGGTCTGCGGCAAGGAGGAACTTCTCACCCGTCACGAGGCGTTCAACGCCGGCTGGGACTATCCCCCGGATCACGGGAAGTTCGGAGTGATCAGCCCCCGATGCTGCCCGAATTGCCCGAACCAACGGACACTGTGGTGGGCCATGGCGGTCGAGAAGTACACCGAGGACATCCTGTCGGAGAGGCACCTCAAGACTGCGCGGCGAATCCTGGCGAAGCCGGATGATCTGCAGATTCCCTACTCGATGCGCCCGTAGTTCTGCGGCCTCTCACCATCGTTTCCCTTCAACCGACCCGCGACAACAAGGAGTCCCCCATGTTCAGCAGGAAGATGATCGCAGCGGCACACCGCCGGCTCGGGCTGCCCGCAGACCCGATTTCCGTCTAGGATAAGAAGATTGAGATGGAACAGGCATTCGAGGAACGCCTGCCGGGTCTCGAAAAAGCGATGCAAAAGAGGTATCGGCAGGAGAACCCCGAGAACAGCAATCCGATTCCCCACGAACCACTGAGGATCATGTACCTGCGGGCGTACAACCAGATGCAGGAAATGGCCTGTCACGCCCCGAGTCTTGTAGACAGTGCTTATCTGACAACGACAAGCTCAGTGTCGACAGGTTCGGATGATGGTTGCATCCGATGGGCACGTGGGACCGCGAAGCTCGACGACCGCAAGTCGGGACGAAAGCTCCATGCCGGGGACAGAATGGTGGCGGTTCAGGCGGTAGATTTCATTGACGTCTCAACCATCCGGAGGCAGATCGCGTCCAGCGTCACCTCAGCGGCATTCGAGCAGCTAAGAAGGCTCATGGTCGAGGTACCACCCCCGAATGCCAGGCGAACAACGGCCGAGACCTACCGGCTGTGCCGAGCACAAGACGCTAGTGGGAGCGTCCTCGACTGATAGCGTTCGAGTGATAACTAGAAGAGAGCATCTGCTGCGCTGATTTGCGCAGGGCAAAGGAGGAGGAGCGGTGGGAGTTCGCTACATCGGGAGCAAGGCGCGCGTCGCGGACGCGATCGTCGACCTAGCGGGGGATCCTCGCGGCGGACGTTTCATCGACGCATTCTCCGGCACCGGTGCGGTCGCCGCTGCAGCCGCGTCGCGAGGCTGGAACGTTTCGGTGAACGATGCCTTGCCGTCGGCCGTCGCGATGAGCATTGGCGCGACGGTTGGGCAGGGCAACGTCCCGTTCGTCGGCTTAGGCGGATACAACAATGCCGTCAATAAACTCAATGCAGTCACTGCCAAGCCCGGATTCCTGCACTCCGAGTACAGCCCGGCGTCAGCACTCACCGGAGAAGTTGAGCGCCGCTATTTCACCGAGCACAACGCCGCACGACTCGACTCAATGAGAGCTCAGATCGCCACGTGGGCCGCGGCCGGGCGCCTGTCCAACCTTGAGGAAGAGCTTCTGATCGCTGATCTGCTGCAAGCTGCCAACAGCGTTGCAAACATTTCCGGTACTTACGGCTGTTTCCTAAAAGACTGGTCCTCCACGGCACTCCGCCCGGTACAGGTTCGAGCCCGCGAACTCCCTAGACGTACAACTGATCTCCGTGCGTCCGTTGGAGATGTGACCTCAGTTGCGACCACAATCAACGACACCGTCTATCTAGATCCTCCATACACGAAGCGACAGTACAGCGCCTACTACCACATCCTGGAGACGATTCATGCGGGCGACTCCCCAGTCGTCGGCGGCGTAACCGGACTGCGCCCATGGAAGGATAAGGCGTCGGACTACTGCTACAAGACACGAGCTCTCGACGCTCTCACCCGCCTGGTTCGTGGGACCAACGCACGGCGGATCCTTCTCAGCTACAGCAACGAGGGGCACGTTCCGCGTGAGCAGCTTCTCAACGCCATGAGTGGAGTCGGCCAAGTGACGCTACACGACATCAAGACGATCGGCCGTTACCGGCCCAATGCGCGAGCGTCGGCAAAAGCAGACACAGTCGAAGAGTACGTGATCGAGGTGCAACCGACCCCGCTTACTCAGCAGGCCGGCAACAACCAACGCTCGACGGTGCGCGCGTGAAAAGCCTTGAACAGCGCCTCCTCGCGCACGCTGATCGCATCCTTGACGAAGCTGCTGCTGAAGTCCTTCCCCAAGGTAGCCGCACAGACGCTCGCCTAGCCGTATTGGAGGCAGCTTCGTCCACAGCAGGGGGTTGGGACTTGGCCGACTTCCAACGGCTCATGCGACGCGACCCCTCGCACCTACAGACAGACCCGTTCC
Organism: Corynebacterium hansenii; assembly: GCF_030408795.1. Classification (NCBI taxonomy): domain Bacteria; kingdom Bacillati; phylum Actinomycetota; class Actinomycetes; order Mycobacteriales; family Corynebacteriaceae; genus Corynebacterium; species Corynebacterium hansenii. The sequence goes on along the minus strand of NZ_CP047211.1, from coordinate 849,092 downwards.
CCTGGGCGGAAAAAGTCCTCGGAAGTATCGCGAGCACCGGGATACCGATAGCCCTGGCACTTTCAGCTCTGAGCAGAGAGGTAATACCACAGACCCAGCAGCGCAAAACCGGCGCCTACTACACCGACTGGCGTCTCGCCGAGTTGCTAGCTGCCTCTGCAGTACCCAACGTGACCACTGATGGCCCATGGGTCGATACCGCATGCGGATCAGGAGCGCTGCTCGCTGCGGCTGTAATGCAGGTGCCCGCAGGTGCGCGACGTGACGAGGTCATTCGCGATCGCCTCATAGGCGCCGATCTCTCTACAAACGCGCTGCGCGGGGCACTGCTCTCGGTGGCAAGCCTCACCGGAGACCTCTCGGCAATCGAAGGCTTTGCAACCAGGCTCCTTCTTCAGGACAGCCTCCGCAGCCCCGACGTCTGGGCTCGGGTCGCGCCCTTCGGAGCTGCTCTCGTCATCGGCAATCCCCCTTGGGAGAAGCTGCGCGTGTCCCGCCACGAAACTGCTAAAGCGGCTGGCGCAACTCGCTCCTACGGCGAAAGCTACGATGTCGATTTGGACCTAACTCACGATCGGTCGACCTTGTTGACGTACATCGAAACGGTGGCGGCCGGTACTCGCCTTCAAGGACGTGGAGAGCACGACCTCTACAAGCTGTTCCTCGAACTTGGGATGGGCATCGCCGCGGATGAAGGTGTCCTCGCATTGCTACTCCCCGCCGGCCTCATCCGATCGCAAGGGACCGAAAGCCTCCGCCGCGAACTCATCTCCTTGGCGCGTAAACTCTCCGTTTCCGTCATCGAAAACCGCGCCAACCACTTCGCCATCGACACTCGATTCAAATTCCTCTCGATCGTGGCGACGATCGGTCGCGGCCGTAAACGCCCCATTTCCTTGAAGGTCGCAGACCGCACCGGTGCCCTCCCGGCTAACGCCGTCCATCTGAGCCGCACCCGGCTGGCAGAAGTCCGGCCCGACCTGAGCATCCCTGAGGTTCGTACGGCTGAAGAATGGAACCTATACTCACGACTCGCTTCCAACGCGCACGCTATCGGCGACCCGACAGGCCCTTGGGATCCCACGTACCTTCGCGAAGTGGACATGACCTCGGACCGAAAATCGTTCCAACGTAGCCCAAGCACCGATACGCTGCCGCTGATCGAAGGGCGTCACGTGAGCCAGTTTCGTTGGCGTGCAAAGACCTATCGGTCCGGCGAGGGACGATCTGCCATCTGGACGCCAGAGTCTCTTTCCCGGACCACACTGCAGACGCAGTGGCATGTACCATCTGGCGCCCTGAAAATTGGGGCGCGTCGGCGGACCAGCAGATCCCGAATCGGATTCCGAGACATCACTGGACAAACCAATGAACGTTCGCTCCTGGCCGCCCGGGTCCCCCCCGGAGTCGTGTGTGGAAATAAGGTTCCGACGTTGTCGTTCGACGACGGCTCAACCGACAAAGAGGATCTGTTCCTTGTGCTGGCCAACTCCCTTGTCGTGGACTGGATGCTTCGCCGTATCGTCACTACCACCGTCAACTTCTTCTTGCTTGACACGCTAACGCTGCCGCGAATCCACGAGTCCTCGGACACAGGTCGCGAACTCATCGCTCTCGCGCGACGGCTGACCGACGCGGAGGGGGACTCTTCAGTGGATGCGTGGGAGGTTGGTCAGTGGCGTGCCAGATCTGACGCTCTCGTTGCAGCTGCATGGGGGATGAACATTTCGGACATGGAGATCGTCCTTCGTGACTTTCCTTTGATAGATCGGGGACAGCCGACAATCCTCGGTGAAGACCGCTCCACAATCACCGCCGACTCAGTTCTCGAACAATTGGCTAAGATTTTGGGTGTTCAGCATTCAAGTGCAGATCGTGCACGCCTAGCTCAAATTGCTGGCGCCATCCCATACATCCCGGCGGAGTACGCATCAGGAGGCCACCAGTGACTCGCCCAGTCCTGCTCGTTTATAAGGAGATCGTAGCCGGCGATCTCCGAAAGCTCATCGCAGCGTCCAATAACTCGCAAACCGGAGGTGGCGCGAGAGACCTACGGCTTCCGTGGAGAGCTTTCCGTCCGATCATGCATCAGATTTTTACCGAGGCCGGGGTGGGGCGAGGGGGCAAGCCGATCCGAGTCGCGAAGGTCTCCTACATCGACACCAACCAGCAGCTCGCCACAACTCAGCTTCAATACTGGCCACCTACCAATGCCCGACCAAGCGAGGATCGAATCTCGCGCATTCACGCGAGCCCAGCGCTCGGCGGCCAGCTCCCGGCCACTAATCGCGGCCGCGTCTTCGTGATATTCACCAAGTTCTCAAATTCTATGGTTAGGTGCGACTACGCTTACGAGAACGACCTGAAGGCGAAAAATGTCTGGGCTCCTGAGGTCAGCACACAAATCCTTAATTGCATGGCCTCCGCGGGTGCACACAAGGGGAGCCGCACAGTTCAAGGATACTACGATTTCGTCACGGGGAAGGGTTACTGCCATGCCGACTGAATCCAGCATCAGCTCTGACGCGAAGAATATTCTCAAGGCCCTCGCGACCCGCAAGAACGTGATCATCACAGGGCCTCCCGGAACGGGGAAGTCGCGACTTCTCAATGAGATTCGTGAGCTATTCAAGTGGGATCATAGTAGGACCGGGAGCGCACCCACCGGCGCTATCCCAGTTCCCGCAGAGCTCAGTCCAATCCCTGCATGGTTTCCAAGTCCGGATCAAATCCACAGCCGCGAAGTTTTTCAAACAGTCTTCGACCAAAACACCAAATACCGAGACTTCATGCGAGGGCTGGTCCCGAAAGTCGGCGAAGCTGGCGTATTCGAGGTAACCAGCGGCACACTCCATCGAGCCGCACTGAAGGCGCGAATTGCTGGAAATGCAGCGCTCGTGATCGTTGATGAAATCAACCGAGGCCCGGCTGTCGCCGCATTCGGCAGTGCCCTCGTTGGGCTTGAGCCAGACAAACGTCTGCCCACGAATGGTGAAGCCACGAATTCCACCCAATTCTTCGAAATACTCGGAGACCAGGGCAATCATGAGTCGTTTGCCTTACCTACTGACTTGTACATATTGGCCGCCATGAACGAAGCCGACACCAGCGTCGAGCCGCTCGACGTTGCTTTTCTGAGGCGATGGCACATTCACCGACTGGAGCCTGACGAGAGTGTGCTCCGCACGCACTTCAATCTTGGGGCCCCCACTCCCCTGCCTGACAAGCCGCTTGACCCAGGGGACTACTACGAATCCCTAGTTCAAGCATTCACTAGAATCAATGAGCAGATTATGCTTGGACGGGGTGCCGCTTACCAACTTGGGCACGGCGCTCTTATGCATGCATCTCCTGATCTCGCCGGCCTTAGGTCTGCGGAGGAATACGTAGCCACTGCTTGGGCGACCTTGCGAGGCCACGTCGATGAAGTTTTCTACGGCAATACCCGGGCCATTTCCGACATTCTGCGGGCCGAGAGCAGCAGGAGTGTCTACTCCCTGAGTGAACAACTGTTCGCCGGCCAGCGAGTTCGGCGGATCATCGGCCCTCTCCGACCTTCTGCCTCGGAACTCTACAAGCTCTTGATGCTGATCGCGACGGACTAGACGCTATGGAGCGACTTACCTTCCAAGAACTCCAAGAGCGACCCGGCACCACCAAGCAAATTGCAGAAATGAGCGGAATTTCTGCTGGCGAAGTTTTACTCCAGCTGGCCGAACTCAACGAGCGGGTCCGACTTCAGTTGGGCTACAAAAAGGACCCCATTACAGCAATCGGCTCTGATACTTGGAAGGTTGACGGCGTCGCTGGAGTCTTGCGTCTAAACTCGATAGTCGAGCTTGAGGTGGTACCCAAGTTCTTGGACCCGAGCAACCCCACATGGCGCACTGACTTTTTTCTCCTCGCTGTTCTCGCGAAGACTGGCCACTTGTTTCTCCACGATGAGATTTCCGCTGCAACTCAGGAGCGCGGCGACCTAGCAACGCTCATCGCAATGTCGCTGCTCGACAGTCACGCTGAGAACCGGCGCCGCCCAATCCGTGGCTACCGAAGAAGGCGGCGTCTCGATTTTTCGATCGACGGCGACGTCGATTGGGAGACGATCTTCCTTCCGGACGCAGACGGGTTTGCTGTGTCGGGCTTAGAACTAACCCGACAGAACCCGTACAACGCCACTTTGGCGGCAGCGGCCCAGATCCTGTCGCCTGAAGTTCCCGATGCCGACACCCAGAGCCAGCTCGTGCAGTTGGCAAGGCAGCTGTCCCCTCAGACGGGCGTCCCCACGACGTTTCCGCCGCTCACCCCACGCCACCAGAGCTGGCAGCAGGCATACGACCTTGCACGACTAGTGATCGAAGGTTTGGGGCTCAATTTGGACGATGGCTCATTCAGTGGACCTGGGTTCATCCTATCGACCTGGTCCGCATGGGAGTCCCTCTGTGAAGAGCTACTTCGCCGCGCACTCCCGGACATGTCAGTCGAGGGCCAGCATGAGTGGCTTCTTGGCCATCGCGGAACTGAAAACATAGTCGTCAAGCCAGACATCTCTCCGATGGAGAATGGTACCGCTCAATTCCTCCTGGATGCGAAGTATAAGACCCGACTCGGGCGAACCCCTGTCATTAACGCGACCGACCTGTACGAGTCTCTTGCGTTCCTGCAGGCCGCCGAGGCTGACATAATGTACCTGCTTTACCCCGCGATCTCGTCACCGTCTGACCTGGCACTGGGGGAATGGCGGCGATTTGATCGCATCACGGTCGACTACATGGCGGTCGAAGGATACGAAGTCCAAATTCAGGGGTTGTCGCAGACCGGAGCCTTTGATCGCCTCGTCGACGGCGTACGCCGCGCGTTGTACGGCCGGTGAAAACGAACCGGTAAACGGTATTCGTAGCCGCATACAGAGGGGACTGTTGCATGAAGAGATGACAGCTGGTCTGGCTTGCTCGAAGGGCGGCCTGGAAAGATGTTGAATGGTCCCGGGTGTTATGGAGGCACGGAGATCGGAAGAAGGAGACTCTCTCGTGCCAGCGAAATACACCGACGAACTCAAGACTCGTGCCGTCGAACGCGTCCTGCATGCCCAGACTGATCGGAACACCTCGAACGGAGCAATCACCCGGGACGCGAACAAACTCGGGCTGAGCAAAAAAGATTCGCCAGTCTGGGTGCGTAAGCACAAGTATTCCGACAACGCCGCACCGACTGGGTCGGTCGACCTTGAGCAGGAGAACCGCCGGCTGCGTGCGAAATTGGCCAATGCAAAGAGAACCGACGAGACCCTGAAGAGAGCGCCGGCTTGTCTATCGCGGCAGCAGCCGCCGACTGTCCATCGAAGTGATCATCGGCTTCATTTACGTGAGTCGCGAGGAGTTCTCGAGCGAACTCAATCGTGTGCGCCCTGTCTGGGACGGTTGCACGCGTTTCTGTGAGCTCGCATTACGACTACAAGAAGCATAAACCATCAGCCACGGCCCGTCGGGACTAGGCACTGATGGTCATGATCCAGGATGCTTATGACGGGAACCATTCACGTTATGGGGTGCGGAAGTTGCGGAAGTCGATCATCCGCGAGTACGACGACCAGTTCAGTCCGGTAGCCTCCAACACGGTGGAACGGTTGATGCGCCAGTGACGCATCGACGGAAACCGGCGGAAGCGGAAGTGTCCGAAGACTGCCTCAGCGCATGTTAAAGGCCGCCCGCATGATCTCGTCGCACGCGAGTTCATGGTACCGACACAACACTGTTTTTGGGCAGCCGGCATCCCGTGTGTGTCTACGCAAGCCGGGTTATGGTACATGAAGTCTATCCTTGATGTCTTCGACCGGGAGTTGGTTGGCAGGTGATTAACCACATTCGGGAGTTCATGGTCAGGGACACACTCATGGTGGCTTTAGCGGCGAAATATCGGCCTCGTTAAGACGTTTCCGGGCTGGTGCACCACTTGGATCGACGGGTGCAACTCTTATCTATTCGTTATGGCGAGAACCAGGCGGAGTCAGAGGACGAGGCGTCAGTAGGGTCACACGGGGACTCGTACGACAAAGCCACGGCTGAGGCGGTGAACTCGGCCTACAAGGCAGGGCTTACCGATCGGAAAGTGTGGTCAGAGTTGATCGAGGTAATGTCGGCGACGTCGCGGTGGGTGACCTGGTACACCCGATCCAGGTTGCATTCAGCGATCGGGTGCCGCCAGCCGTTCGAGATCCATTCGCAACGGAACAACCAAACCACGAAAGATTCCGCGGCTGCTTAGAAAACCAAGAAAAGTAGCCTGTACGAGTCCCGAAGCTCGACACGGTGATCTCAATGAGCTGGCTAGCACCAAAGATAAACAACTAAGAAACCGCTTATGACGATACTTGTTTAGCCTGTTCGAGGCTGTCACGCACTCTTCTACGAATTACCCGTTCACTCAAACCGGCACATTCGGCGCGAACCGCATCGGCAATATCAAGAATATCGTCCGGGACATCGAGACTTTCAAGTCTTTCATAAAACACATCGACGTCTACAGATGCCGAACTCTGCCCTTCGGATTGGTGTGCGAAACGTAAATACTGAGAGAAAAACTCCAAAGACATAAGCGGAGATATCCGAGGCGCCCGCGTATCCAACTCTTCGACAATGGAGCTGTAAAACCCGTGGGCTTGCCGGTCGGTTGTTAGCCACCATGAAGAATAACCAAGATGATGGGATCGCTCTGATTCACGACGCATAAGAACGCCCACCGAATTCTCAATATCATGGTCGGCCATTCGATCAGTCACCCCTGACGCCACTCCGTCACGACCTGCACGACGACGAGAATGAACATCAACCCAAAATTTCTCCGCGGCATATCTAAGTTCGTCTGGCGCTGAGCGGCATTCCTGCACGAGACTCTTGCATTCAATTGAATGCTCACCGCTTAAATATTCTATGACATCATCCTCGGGTCGCGAATTTCCACAAAGATTTTCGCAAGCCGCTGCGAAAGCACTCCTATCGCATCCATTTAAAACATAAGAGTGCAACAGAAACGGGACCTTGCCGCGCCAATTCGCACCCCACATTCTCGCACAATTAATTGAATTTGATATGTGTGTAGTGGCCTCTTCGATAACACCTTCCGTCACATAGAGATTGACCCCCAAGGTGCTAGCTGCCTTCATTAAGCGCGCATACCTCCCACTTTCCCCCTCTCCGCAAATTTCCTCCAAAAAAAGTGGAAGGATAATGTTGGTATCGAGCCATATATCACCCTCTGACCAGACCTTGCTCATGGATTTTTGAACGTCGGTTGATCGACGAAGAAAAGCTGCAAACGTGTAACTATTTGCCAATCTCCGGAAATAATTCTGAATTTCAGGATCTTCAACCGAAAGCACTTCTGCTACACAGACTCGCACATCTTCCCAACTTAAGCCATTCGGAATATCGGTTCCATTCTCCATAGCACTCAAGTACTCGAGCTTTAAGTCTGGCAGCTTCCCTTCAAGTACCGACGCCGCGAACTCCTCCCCCATGTGTAAAAGCACACGCCCTATAGTAGAAACTAAGAATTCGATAACTGTTTCTATATTGTTTTCGGGAATCCTTTCAACAAGTCGCTTAACTTTCAAATGTTCCCTAAGTCGCGCTTGTTCTATTGCAACCGCTGCGGCAGCCTCATTTCGTCGTTCCTGCTCAGAATGAGCTATATGATAATTCTGGGTTTGCCCATGCCTTACTATACGTCGTTTTCCTTGATACTTCTTTGTGAGCCTATCTATAGCTTGCGACACTTTGCTTTCAAGGAAGTCATCATGAAGCTCGTCGCTCTGTACAGTAAAATTGACCCCCTCCGGCGCCCAATGTTTCACTTCCTCAATGATTTCTTCCTTAGACATCTGATTTTCTGCATTGGTACCGTCGAGGGCAGAAAATACCAGCGACTCGAAACAGGCTTTGGTCAGGTTCTTTCCGGTACGATCTCGCTCCTCAAAAGCTAACTGCAGCATAGCAATTTGAGCATCCTTTTTCGTGAGCTGTTGCGGCCTCCGGATCAATCGACGTTCACTCAAGATTGGATCTGCAACTCTACGGCAGAAGTCGTCGACCGCACTGTCCCAAATCGTCGAGCTGGATTCCCGTTCAATAAACCAATTTCGATCCCTGATATCAAGATGAATTTTGCGCTTTTGGCGAAAATCGATCTTTAATTGATCTGCTTTTGCCCCAATCTCTTGATTAGTGACATAGATCAGGTGCGTCATTTGAGGTTGCGTTTGCTCTAGGCGGTTTACTGTTTGTTTCAGTTTCGCTTTGAAATCTTTAGCGAGGGAAACCTGAATAAATTCAGTTGAAACATGTTCATATTTATATATTTCCGCATCGCGCCCGCCGTCTCCGTCGGGCGAGGCCATCGAACGCAGATTTGGATATTCAGAAGCAAGAACTGCGGTTGCGAGTTTTTCGAATGCTCTCCAGTGTTCGGAAGGATTAGCGTTTTCAAGAGAGAATTGAAGCTTATTACGCACTGATTTGCCTACTTCCTATTAGTGCACAACTGCCATCAAGCTTGATGGCCCCTACTCCCCATCCGTGCTCAACGCCGCCACGAACGCCTCCTGGGGGACGCTCACGGAGCCGATGTTCTTCATCCGCTTCTTGCCGGCCTTCTGCTTCTCCAGCAGCTTACGTTTGCGGGAGATATCTCCGCCATAGCACTTGGCCAAAACGTCCTTGCGCAGGGCCCGGATGTTCTCGCGGGCGATGATCTTCGCGCCGATCGCCGCCTGCACCGGCACCTCGAACTGCTGCCTCGGAATCAGCTCGCGCAGCTTCTTCGTCATCTTGTTGCCGTACCACTGCGCGTTGTCGCGGTGCACGATCGCGCTGAACGCGTCCACGGCCTCGCCCTGCAGCAGAATGTCGACCTTCACCAGGTCCGCCTGCTGCTCGCCGGCTTCCTCGTAGTTCAGCGACGCGTACCCCTTGGTCCGCGACTTCAGCATGTCGAAGAAGTCGAAGATGATCTCGCCCATCGGCATCGTGTACCGCAGCTCCACGCGATCCTCGGACAGGTAATCCATCCCGCCCATCTCGCCGCGCTTCTGCTGGCACAGCTCCATCGTCGAGCCGACGAACTCGCTCGGCACGATGATCGTGCACTTCACGATCGGCTCCCACACCTCGCGCAGCTTCCCCTCCGGCCAATCCGACGGGTTGTGCACCACGACCTCGGAGCCGTCCTCCGCCACCACGCGGTACACCACGTTCGGCGCCGTGGAAATCAAGTCCAAGTCGAATTCGCGCTCCAGGCGCGTGCGCGTGATCTCCATGTGCAGCAGACCCAGAAAACCGCCGCGGAAACCAAAGCCCAACGCCACGGACGTCTCCGGCTCGAACGTCAAAGCGGCGTCGTTAAGCTGCAGCTTTTCCAGCGCATCGCGCAAATCCGGGTAATCGGCCTGCGAAATGGGGAACAACCCCGAGTACACCATCGGCGTCGGCTCGGCGTAGCCCTCCAGGGGCTCCTCCGCCGGCTTCTTGTTCAGCGTCACCGTGTCGCCGACCTTCGACTGGCGCACGTCCTTCACGCCCGTGATCAGGTACCCCACCTCGCCGACGCCCAGGCCCTCGCACTTCTGCGGCTGCGGCGACACCACCCCGATTTCCAGCAGCTCGTGCTTGGCGCCCGTCGACATCATCTGGATCACGTCGCGCGGCTCCAGCCGGCCGTCGACCACGCGGATGTAGGTGACCACGCCCCGGTACGTGTCGTACACCGAGTCGAAGATCATCGCGCGCGCCGGCGCATCCGCATCGCCCACCGGCGGCGGCACCAGCTCGCACACCCGGTCCATCAGCGCCTCGACGCCCTCGCCCGTCTTGCCCGACACCCGCAGCACATCCTCCGGCTCGCAGCCGATGATGTGCGCGATCTCCTCCGAGTACTTCTCCGGGTCGGCCGCCGGCAGGTCGATCTTGTTCAGGACCGGGATGATCTCCAGGTCGTTTTCCATGGCCAGGTACAGGTTCGCCAGCGTCTGCGCCTCAATGCCCTGCGCGGCGTCGACCAGCAGAATCGCGCCCTCGCACGCCTCCAGCGCACGCGACACCTCGTAGGTGAAGTCCACGTGGCCGGGCGTGTCGATCAAATGCAGCACGATCTCCTCGCCCGCATGCGCCCCCGACTTCGGCACCCACGGCAGCCGCACGTTCTGCGCCTTGATGGTGATGCCGCGCTCGCGCTCGATGTCCATGTTGTCCAGGTACTGGTCGCGCATGTCGCGCGCCTCGACCACGCCGGACATCTGCAGGATGCGGTCCGCCAGGGTCGACTTTCCGTGGTCGATGTGGGCGATGATGCAGAAATTGCGGATCCGCTTCGGATCCGTGAACGTCTGCGCCGCGAAATTCCTGGTCACGTTGGCCTTGCTCCGTACTTCTGGGGGACGAATGGGTATTCTCCGCCCACACTACCCGGCGCCGATTCGCCGTCGGGCACCGTCGCCGCGAACACCCTTTGCCTGGGCTAAACTTGTGCGTCATGACGTCCCCCGAGCCCGCAGTCTCCGCCAACGCCTCGGCGGTCGGTTCCGGCTTGACGACGCCCACCGCCGACGAATCCGCCGATGCGACCCCGAAGCAGCCGAGCAGGTTCGGCCGCGCGGCGCGGCGCCTGTGGCGCAGGGGCCTGAACCGCGGGTGGCGCTGGGTGATCGCCGCGACGGAGTGGTTTCGCGGCGTGGACACCCTCGACCGCGGGTTGGCCATGCTCAACGAGCAGCTCGGCCTGACCCCCGACGCCGACGAGGACCGCCTCGCCCACCGCGAACCCGCCACCGTCGCCCGCCCCACCGCCGAAGTGGCGCGGTCCATCGTCTACGCCCCCGACATGGACGGCCAGACCGACCCCGGCGAGGTTGTGTGGGCGCCCGTTCTTCTCGAGGGCGACGCCGAGAAGCCCCGCGAACGCGCCGTCGTTGTGGTCGGCCGCCACAAGCAGACGTTGCTGGGCGCGCTGATTTCCACGCATCAGCGGCACGCCGATTCGCCGACGTGGCTGTTCATCGGCTCCGGTGCGTGGGACCCGGAGGGGCGGCCGTCGTGGGTGCGCCTGGACAAGATCCTCGAGGTCCCCGAGTCCGGCATCCGGCGGTCAGGCGCGATGATGCCGAGGCGCCGCTTCGATCGCATCGCGGCGCGCCTCCGGTCGGACTACCACTGGAGCTGAGCGCGGCTAAAAGTGCGGCACCTGCACGTTCACGTGAGCGTCGGCAAGCAATGGTGCCGCAAGCGCGAATAGCCGGCGCCTCAACCGCGCAGCGCAACCATCGTTTCGCCCGCATGCCGCCACAAGCGCCGTAGAGCGATCGGCCACCGGCGGGCGCACTCGCGTACCCGACAAGCCCTCTGAGAGCCTCCTGGCGAGCGTTCCCATTACTGCAGGTCACAGCGCCGCAGTCTTCGGCGTTCCATGGGCCCTCCCCCACCAATTCAACTTCGGCGTTTTCGTGCCACTTCCGGTCGCCGCGAAACCGTCATAGTTGAAGAAAACGGGCCCGTTTTCTTCAACTACAGCGTTCTCGCTCCAAATACTCGCGCACGAAACCGCTCATGTTGAATTCTCGTGCCCGCGGGCGCCACATCGCGGGGCGAAGACGCCGAAATTGGGTGCCGGCGCGGGCGGCACGGTGCCGGGGGGAGTCTCGTGGCACTGCCCCATCGGGCGCTCCGGAGTTTTCTCGCCCCGACACACGCCGCACTCGAACGCCGCCGTATGCCGTGCCCACACCCCACACACGCCCCTCCCCACCCCGAACGCCCACCGCACCGGGGATTTCGCCGTCCACGCGCCGCCTGGTAAAGTCTCCCGAGTTGTTTACGCGAGTCTCGCGTGGCCGCCGGTGATCAGGACCTTGGGTTCGCCGCGGACGCGCCTGGCGCCGGGCCTCCCCGGGAGCCGCGGACCATCACCGACTACGGATACAAGAGGTATTCACATGGCTAACATCAAGTCCCAGATCAAGCGCAACAAGACCAACGAGAAGGCCCGCCTGCGCAACCAGGCCGTCCGCTCGGAGGTGCGCACCGAGATCCGCAAGCTCCGCGAGCTCGTCGAGGCCGGCGACAAGACCGCCGCCGAGGCTCAGCTGCGCGTCGCTTCCCGCAAGCTCGACAAGGCCGTGTCCAAGGGCGTCTTCCACCGCAACAACGCGGCGAACAAGAAGTCCGCGCTGGCGAAGTCCGTCAACAAGATCGAGGGCTAATTCCCCTGGCTTGACGACGGCCGGCGTCCCGCATCGGACGCCGCAGCCTTCGAGCGCCCCCGCCGATTTGTTCGGCGGGGGCGCTTATCTTTGCGTGGTGGGGCAGCTCCTCCATTGATGGCACGCCCACCACCCCTCCGACTACCGCCGGTGCGAGCCCTTCGCCAGCGCGGCGATGTCCGTGACGGCCTTCTCCACCGCGTATTCCGGATCGGCGGCCCAACCCTTCACGCCGGCGTCCAGCTCGGCGATGATCTGCGCCGCCTGCGCGATCGCCGGCGTGGACCACCGCGTGGCCAACCGGTGGGTCTTCTCCAGCTTCCACGGCGGCATGCCGTAGGTGCCGGCGTCGCGGCTGCTCACGCCCCGCGCCGCATGCAATCGGGCGACGTCGCCGACCATCCCCGACAGCGCCGACGCCAGCAGCACATGGGGCACGCCCAGCTGCATCGCCCGGCGCGCCAACGCCAGCGCCTCGGAACCGCGGCCGGTCAGGGCCAACTCGGCGACCTCGAAACCCGACACCTCGGCGGTGCGCCCGTAGTAGGTGCGCACGGCGTCGACGGTGACGTTGCCGCCGGTGTCCGACACCAGCTGCGACACGGCCGTCGCCAGTTCCCGCAGGTCCGACCCCACCGAATCCAGCAGTGCATCGATGACGTCGGGCGACACCCGCAGCCGGTGCGCCTGGAACTCGCCGCGCACGAAACCGGGGAGGTCGTTGCGTTTGATGGGGTGCGCCTCGAAAAGCTGCGCTCCGGTTTTGCGCAGCGCGGCGACCATCTTCTTCTGCCGCCCCTCCCCCGAGTGCTGCAGGATCAGCGTGATGCCCGGCGCGGGGTCCCCGGCGGCCTGCACGATGAGGTCCGCCGGTTCCTTGCCCGCGGCGTCGCAGTCGGTGAGCACGATGATGCGGTCCTCGCCGAACAGCGACGGGCTGAGCAGTTCGACCAGCTCGGTGGTGGTCACGTCGCCGCCGCGCAGGTCGGTGATGGGCACCGCCCGCCCCTCGGGGTCGCCGGGGGTGGCGGCGGTGCGGCGCACGGCGGCGATGATGGCCAATCGGGCGCGGTCGATGAGCAGCCCTTCCTTGCCGACGATCACATTCACCGGTGCGGGCATCGTCTGAGTCACTCCCCCATCGTGCCAGACGCCCCGGATCGGTCTTTCCCGGAGCGGCCCTTCCCGGCGCCGCTTCTCCACGTCGCGCCGTCCGGGTACAGCGCATGGGTGCCGTCGCGGGCGGGGCACACCACGGGGATGCCGTCACTGGTGCGGATGCGGGCGCGCGCCCGATCGCCGCAATGCTTGACGACGAACCACCGCGGCCGTGGTCCCGCCTCATCCCGGGCGGCTTTCTCCACGTCATCGAGCGTCGCATGCACCGTCAGTTCCGCTGAAGTAGGAGGGGCCCAGCCCGCACGCCCGGCGCCGCCATCGGCTCCGAGCGCAGCTTCTTCGCCCTCGCCTTGCTTCCCCGCCGCTCCCCTCCCGAGCACCAATCGGCAGGGGCGGGGAAGGGCGTCGAGGTGGGCGTCGTCAAGCGGGGCCGCGGCGACCACCCGAACTCGCCCGCCATCGACGCAGGCGCCGGCGATCCAGCCGGGAGGGGCGACGGGAATGTGCCATCCCAGGGTGACGACGACCGCCGCCGCTCCCACCGCCACCACCGTCACCGCGGCGGCGACGGCCGGCCACGCGATCGCCGCCACCGCCACCGCGAGGAACACCGCCAGCCCGATCGCTCCCATCTTCCCCGACGCCGCCGGCATCCCCGCCGCCGCGTGCCCCACCGCGTACACCCACCACGCGAAGGGCGCGGCGACGTGCACCAGCACCGCGACCACCGGCCCCAACCCCAGCAGCGCGGCGACGGCGGCCAACGTCCCCAGCACCGTCACGGGCGCCACCGCGGGCGCCGCGGCGAGGTTGGCCAGCACGGAGACGTGCGACACCTCGCCGATGGTGAGGGCGAGCACGGGCACCGTCGCGACGTGCGCCGTCAGCGCCACGGCGGCCGCGCGCACGATCGGCGCCGGCACCCTGCCCACGCCGGGGATGCGCAGCAAGCGGTGCGTCATCGGCGCCGCCGCGAGCACCAGCCCCGCCGTCGCCGCCACCGACAGCGCGAACCCGACGGACACGGCCAAGTCCGGAAACGCCACCACCAGCCCGATCGTCCCCGCCAGCAACGCGGGCAGCGCCTGCCCTCGCCGCCCGAGCAGCACGGCGAGCAAGCCGACGCCGCCGGTGACCAGCGCCCTGAGCACGGATGGCTCGGTGCCCACCACCGTCACGAACGCCGCCAGCGTCACCGCCGCGACCGCCACCCGCCACCGCGGCGGCGCCCACGCGAAGGCCCACACCGCCGCCCCGACGATCAGCGCCACGTTCGCCCCCGACACCGCCGTCAGGTGCGCGAGCCCGGAATCGGCCATCATCTCGCGGTCGGCGGCGCCGAAACCGCGCTCGTCGCCCAGCGTCATCGCGGGAATGAGCCGGTCGGGCCCGGCGGGCAGTGCCTCGGCGGCCTCGCGCAGGCCATCGCGGACGCGGGCGACGTGGCCATCGGGATGCTTGACGACGTCCACCGTCCCCCGCACCGACGCCACCGTCCCGGACAACGACGGACGTTCCGAAGCCGACACCCCCGCGTACGCATCCAGCACCGTGCCCCGGTCGTGGTCGAGCAGGCGTTCATCGCCGAAGACGCGGACGCGGCCGGGCAGCCCCGCGATGGATGCCTCGACGGTCGCCCCGTGTTCGGTGGCCTTCGGCGTCGTGGTGAGGGTCAGACGCGTGCGCGTGGTCGCGCCGAAGCTCTCTGTGATGGGGTGGGCGGCGGCGCGGGCTCGGCGCAGCAGCGTGCCCATCACGGCGACGGTCACCGCCACCGCCGGCAGCGCCACCGTCGGGGCATCCCGCCGCCACGCCACCGCCCCCGTGAACACGGCGGCCACCAGCAGCATCCACCCCAGCGGAGTGGCCAAAGCCAGGGCGGTGGCGGCCCAGACCAGCACCGCGGCGGGCAGCAGGCGCAGGTCGAGCCCGAGCCGCGGAACCGCCGGGCCCGAATCCGGTGGCGGCGGCGCGGGATCGGCGAGAGAGTACGTCCGAGGCTGCGTCATGGCGTCACACCGTCACCTCGGAACGCATGCCCTCCAGCTTCGCGGGGCCGATGCCGGGGACCTCTTCGAGTTGGTCGACGGTGGTGAAGGGGCCGTTCTTCTCCCTGTGCGCGACGATCTTCTTCGCCGTCGCCGGCCCGATTCCGGTGACGGTTTCCAGCTCCGCCTCGGTCGCCGTGTTGATGTTGACCAGCCCCGCGCCGCCACCCCCGGCACCACCTCCCCCGGCGCCGCTGCCATGTCCCGCGCCGCCACCAACTCCTGCACCGCCACCGCTCCCAGCACCACCGGCCCCATCACCGCCCACTCCACCGGCCGCCGTCCCACCCGTGGACAACTCCGGCAACGGATCGGGGCCGACGAGGATCTGCTGGCCATCCGCCAACGGCGCCGCCAGGTTCACGCTGGCGGGGCTGGCCTCGGGCAACATCCCGCCGGCGGCGTGGATGGCGTCGGCCACGCGCGCGGCGCCGGGCACGGTCACCACGCCCGGACGGTGCACCATCCCCACCACCGACACGATGATCTCCGCCGGCGGCGCGACGACCTCCCCCGACGGGCCCGCCGCACCCGCGTCCCCCGTGCCCGCGCCGCTGCCCCCATCCCCAGGCCTCCCCGCAGCCCGGCCCCTCCCCGTTTCCCCCGCACGTGGTCCGCCGCGTCCGGCTCCCGCGTCCCCCGAACCCACCAGCGACGCATCCGCCACCGGCATGTCCACCACGGGCCCGCGCGACAGCGCCCACCCGGCGACCAGCGCGGCGAGCACCATCGCCCCGGCCATCGCCACCGCCACCACGGTGCGCCGGCTGACCGCGATGCGCCGCCGCGAATAATCGACGGGCATCGCCTCCTCGGCGGGCACCGGCTCCAGCAGGTCCCCCAAACGCGAACGCAACGAATCCACGGCCGCAGATTAGGCCCGGCCGCCCCTCGCCCGCCCACGACGAAGGGCCGAAAACACCCTGTTTGTGGATGAATCCGGCCCTGTGGAAAAACCCCGAAAAGCGTTGCGGCTACTGCTTTACGACGCCGCCCTCGTCACCTTCGCCGTCCATCTTCGCGGCGCCGCCCGCGTCGCCATTGACGGCGACATCGTTGCTTCCGGAGGAGGTGGTTTCAGTGGAAGTCGTTCCGGAGGTAGTGGTTCCAGAGGAGGTGGTTCCTGAGGTAGTCGTTCCGGAGTTGTCGGCCCCGTTGGCGGCGGTTCCGGAGTTGTCGGCCCCGTCATCATCGACGTCGCCATTGGCCCTTTCGGCGGCCTTGCGGGCGGCCTCCTCGCGGGCCTGGCGACCGAACGCCGCGCCCTCGGGATCGGAGTGATCGCGTCGCGCCAGCTCGGCGATCGCATGCGCCAGTGCCTCTGCCTTTTCGATGGCCGCGCGGCGGTTCTCGCTCCACGTCGGCAGCTTCGCGGCGACCGTCGTGAACAGCGCCGACGACTCCCTCCCGACCACGGAGGTGGGCGGCAACGGCTTGCCGTCCGCGCCAACGGCGTCGTCTCCCGAACCGGCCGCATCGGCACGGGCACCGGCGACGACACCGGAAGCGGCGTCGGGTGAAAAGGTCTCGCCCGCGCCGTTTGCACCCTCAACGTTCGCGGCGCCATTCCCGGCGCCCACGCCATTTGCACCGACGCCATTGGCTCCGGCACCATTCGCGGTCGCGGCACCCGCCCCGGCCGCGCCGGCAACTCCACCAGCCCCAGCCACGCCGGCAACCCCAGCGGCCCCGGCAACTCCGGCAACCCCAGCTGCGCCGGCAGCCCCGGCACCACCACTGGCACCGACTTCCTCGGCCACGACCATGCCCACGGCGTACGCGCCCGGGCCGGTGTGCGCGACCAGCGCGGGCGGCAGGTCCACGATGTCGAAGGTCGAGCCCTTCGGCAGCTTCAGCGACAGCATCGCGTGCAGCTCCTCCACGCGCTCACGCGCCCCGGAGTGGTGCAGCATCACGTGCGCGGGACGCCCCGCGGCCTCGGCGGCGGCGAGCACGACGAGCTTGTCCAGCACCTTCGCCTCGGTGCGGCACTTGGCCACCAGCCCCAGCGTCCCATCCTGGATGCCGACGATCGGCTTGATCGCCAGCGCCGTCGACAGCACCGCCTGTCCGGTGGAAATGCGTCCGCCGCGGCGCAGCGGCTCGAGCTTGGGCACGTACAGCCACAGGCGGTTGCGCCGCAGCACGTCTTCGGCGACGGCGACGCATTCCTCCAGATCCGCGCCCTCGGCGGCCTTCTTGGCGGCGGCGACGGCGGCGGCGCCCATGCCGGCGCCGACCATCGACGTATCCACCACGGTCACGCGCTCGAGCACGGCCGCGGCGGTCACGGCATTCGACCACGTCGCCGACAGCCCCTTGCCCAGGTGCAGCGCCACCACCCCGGCGTCGCCACCACGCTCCAGCGCCCGCGCATACGCCGCGCACAGCGGCAGCGGACCGATCGCCGAGGTGGTCTGCTCCCCGTCGACGTCGTCAAGCCCCAGCGGCACCACGGTGATGCCATGCCGCTTGGCGACGGACTCCTCCACGCACGCCGACTCGTCCACCACGACCTGGACGCGCCCGGCCGCTTTCTCCCCCGCGCCGGTCATCGGGCCGATCCTCCGTCGTCAAGCCCGGCCTGCGCGGGCCCGGCATCGACCAGCTCGCCGTTGAAGGCGCCGAGGTACCAGCCGAGCTCGCCATCCGGCCGCGGCATGGCGGTCAGCTCGACCCACGCGGTGTTCCGCAGGCCGTTGAACATGGTGTAGTGGCTGACCGGCACATCCAGCAGCGACGCCGTCAGCGCGGCGATGGCCCCGCCGTGGGCGACGAGCAGCACGGTGGAACCGGGCCAGGAGTCGTCGGCGAGCAGGTCCTCCACGACCGAGCGCATGCGGGCCGCGACCTCGACGCGGGTCTCGCCGCCCGGCGGGGCCCACGTCGCATCGTGGCGCCACGTGGCGCGCTGGCCGGGGTACTCCTCGTCGATCTCGCCGTGGGTGCGGCCCTGCCACACGCCCAGGCGGGTCTCGCGCAGGCGGGGATCGCGCTCGACGTCCACCCCCAGCACGCGGCCGGCGACCTCGGCGGTGTCGGCCGCCCGGCGCAGATCCGACGACACGATGCGGCGGATGCCCCGCTCATGGCGGCCCAGGTGCGCGGCGACGCGCTCGGCCTGGGCGATGCCCTCCGCCGACAGCTCGGTGTCCATCTGCCCCTGCATGCGGCGCGTGGCGTTGTACGTCGTCTGGCCGTGGCGGAGCAACAGCAGGCGGCGGGCGGCGACGGTGTCCATCGGCGCATCATCCTCTCGGATCGGGGCGGGCGGGAAGGCGGGCCGGGCGGGTGGCTGGCAGGCCTGGCCGGCTGAGTTGAACCGGGCCGGCTGACCGGACTCAAGCGCGAACGCAGCGTCCGGCAACCCAAAAACTAGAACTCGCCCGCGTCCGGCTCGGGGGCGGCCAGCGGGATCTCGTCGATGGAGCGCGCCTGGTGCGACGCGTCGGACGAGCCGGCGACGGCGGTCTGCTCGACGCCCTCGACCTCGATGCGGGGGCAGTCCTTCCACAGGCGGTCGAGGCCGTAGAAGTCGCGCTCCTCGTCGCGGAACACGTGGACGACCAGCACGCCGTAGTCCAGCAGCGCCCACCGCCCCTCGCGGACGCCCTCGCGGCGCACGGGCTTGGCGCCGGCGTCGCGCAGGTCATCTTCGACCTCGTCGACGATCGCCGACACCAGGCGCTCGTTGTCGGCGCTGACCAGCACGAACGCGTCGGTGATCACCAGGGGGCCGGACACGTCGATCACGGCGATGTCCTCGCCCTTCATGCGGTCGGCGGCGCGTGCGGCGATGGTGGCCAGGTTGGCGGCCTCGGTGGATGCGGTCACGAGTGGAATTCAGCTCCCGTTGTCTTCGAAGGTGTCCCCGCCCGCGGGCGAGGGGTCATGGGGCCGCACATCCTGGTACAGGCCCCTTTTGGCAATGTACTGCACCACGCCATCGGGCACGAGATACCAGACCGGCCTACCGTCGGCGGCGCGCCTGCGGCAGTCGGTCGAGGAGATCGCCATGGCGGGAATGTCCACTAGGTGCAGGCGGGCGCGGTCGACGTCGGGCAGGTCGTCTTCGGCCAGGTGGAAGCCGGGCCGGTTGACGCCGACGAACGTCGCGGAGTCGAACATCTTCTCCCAGTCCCGCCAGGTGACGATCTGCTGCAGCGCATCCGCGCCGGTGATGAAGAACAGCTCGTCGTCGGGGAATTGGGCGTTGAGGTCATCGAGGGTGTCGATGGTGTACGTCGCGCCGGGGCGGTCGATGTCCACGCGCGAGACGGTGAAGCGCGGGTTGGAGGCGGTGGCGATGACCGTCATCAGGTACCGGTCCTCGGAGTCCGACACGCGCCGGCCGCGCTTCTGCCACGGCTCGCCGGTGGGCACGAAAATGACGCTGTCCAGCGCGAACCGGTCGGCCACTTCGCTGGCGGCGACCAGGTGCCCGTTGTGGATGGGGTCGAACGTGCCGCCCATGACGCCGATGCGCCGCGGCCGGTCGGCGCGCTCGGCCAGCGCGCGCGGCGGGGTCGGCTCGTTTCGCTTGACGACGCCGCCGTGGTCCGCCGAACGGCCCCGCGTCGCCTCATTCTGTTCTCCCGGCATGGCGGGAATCGTACCCGCCGCAGGTGGCGGCGGATAATCGGCGGTCACTGCGGCGCGTCTCCGGGGCCCGCCGCACGACGGGCCCCGGCGCCGATGCGGGGAGGTTCAGTCCCCCGCTACGGCCGCGTGTGGCCGGTGCCGCGGAGGATCCACTTGGTGGAGGTCAGCTCCGGCAGGGCCATCGGGCCGCGGGCATGCAGCTTCTGGGTGGAGATGCCGATCTCCGCGCCCATGCCGAACTGCTCGCCGTCGGTGAACGCGGTGGAAGCGTTGACGTTGACGGTGGAGGCGTCGACGCGGTCGACGAAGATCTCGCAGGTGTTCCAATCCTTCGCGGCGATCGCCTCGGTGTGGCCGGAACCGTGGGCGTTGATGTGCTCGGCGGCGGCTTCCACGCCGTCGACGACCTTGGCGGCGATGTCCATGGACAGGTACTCGTCGTTCCAGTCCACGTCGGTGGCGGGAACCACGTCGCCGGACCAGCCGAGGTTGTCCGCGTCACCGTGGACGGTGACGCCGGCGTCGACGAGGGCGTCGAGCACCTTGTCGATCTTCTCCTGCCCCAGGGCCTTGTCCAGCAGCACGGCCTCGGTGGCGTTGCACACCGAAACACGGCGGGTCTTGCCGTTGACCATCAGCGCGATGCCCTCGTCGAGGTCGGCGGAGGCGTCGATGTAGATGTGGCAGTTGCCGGTGCCGGTCTCGATGGACGGCACGGTCGCGCCGGTGACCACGGCCTCGATCAGGCCGGCGCCGCCGCGCGGGATGACCAGGTCCACCAGGCCGCGGGCGGTGATCAGGTCCTGGACGGAGTCGTGGGACTCGCAGGGCAGCAGCTGCACCAGATCCTCGGGGGCACCGTCGTCGGCGAGCACGCCGCGCAGCACCTTCACCAGGGCCTCGTTGGAGTTGCGCGCGGACTTCGAGCCGCGCAGCAGGGCCACGTTGCCGGACTTCAGCGCCAGGCCGAAGGCGTCGACGGTGACGTTGGGGCGGGCCTCGTAGATCATGCCCATCACGCCCAGCGGCACACGGACCTGCGACAGCTTGATGCCGTTGGGCAGCACGCGGCCGCGCAGGACCTCGCCCACGGGGTCGGACAGGCCGGCGACCTGGCGCAGGCCGCCCGCGATGCCCTCGATGCGGTCCTCGTCGAGCTTCAGGCGGTCGATCAGGGACTCCGCCAGACCCCGCTCGCGGCCTTCCTCGATGTCGCGGCGGTTGGCCTCGAGAATGTCGGCGGACTGCGCCACCAGGGCTTTCGCGGCGGCGAGCAGGATGCGGTTCTTCCGCTCCGACGTGAAGCCCGCCAGCTCGGTGGTCACGGCCTTGGCGCGCCGCGCCTTCTCCAGCACTTCGGCGCGCTCGGCGGCGCGGGCGTCGGTCATCGTCCGGTCATTCGTCGCGTCAGTCATGCGACCCAGTGTAGGGAACCCCCCGGGTGGGGCTTCAAGTCACGGGGCTTTGCGACGACCGCGCCCCCGCACGGGGGTGTGGCACCACATGGGCGTCGTAAAGCGCCGGCAGCGGGAGCGACCCGCCGCGCCCCCGCGCGCCCTACGCGCGGGAGGCGTACCCGGAGAGGTAATCGGCGTGGATGACGGGCTTCTGCATGCTGTCGGGCAGCTCGGCGGTCGTGCGGCCGATCATGCCGGACAGCTCCTCGGAGTCGTAGGCCACCTCGCCGCGGCCGACGATCTCGCCGTTCGGGCCGACGATGTCCACGATGTCGCCCGCCGTGAACTCGCCGTC
This sequence comes from Corynebacterium hansenii, assembly GCF_030408795.1. NCBI lineage: Bacteria > Bacillati > Actinomycetota > Actinomycetes > Mycobacteriales > Corynebacteriaceae > Corynebacterium > Corynebacterium hansenii. The sequence continues at coordinate 827,327 of NZ_CP047211.1, read as the reverse complement.
GATGCTGGTCAGGCCAACCGGCAGCAGCGAGCGGCGGTGCTCGGTGACGGCGGTGACCGCGCCGGCGTCCAGACGCAGCACGCCCGAGGCGTCGGCCGCGTAGAGCACCCAGAACTGCCACGCGGACAGGCGGTCCTCCTTCGGCGCGAAGGCCGTGCCCACGTCGGCCTGATCCAGCGCGGCGTCGATGTTCTCCGTCGACGTCAGCAGCACCGGCACGCCGCCGCGGGACGCCAGGCGGGCGGCCGACACCTTCGACGCCATGCCGCCGGTGCCCAGCTTGCCGCCGTCGCCGGCGATGACGCCCTTCAGATCGTTGCCGCTCCACACCTCCGGCACGAACTTCGCGCCCGGCTCGGAGGGGTTGCGGTCGTAGAGGCCCTCGACGTCGGAAAGCAGCACCAGCGCGTCGCAGAACGCCAGGTGCGACACCAGCGCGGCCAGGCGGTCATTGTCGCCGAAGCGCATCTCCGAGGTGGCCACGGTGTCGTTCTCGTTGACGATCGGGATGGCGTGGAGCTGGCGCAGCCGGTCGATGGTGCGCTGCGCATTGCGGGCGCGCGGGCGGTCGCCGGCATCTGCCGAGGTCAGCAGCACCTGCGCGGTGGTCCGCCCGAAACGGGCGAAGGACCGCGACCACTCCTGCGCCAGTCGCACCTGGCCGACCGCCGCGGCGGCCTGCTTGGTGGCCAGATCCGTCGGTCGCGTCGACAGGCCCAGCGGGCCCATGCCCGACGCCACGGCGCCGGAGGACACCAGGATCAGGTCACTGCCGCGGGACATCCGCTTTTCCAGGGCCACGGCGATCTCGTCGATCTTCGCCGGGTCGGTGCGGCCATCGGGCCCGGTCAGCGACGAGGAACCGATCTTCACCACGATCCTCTTCGCATCGCGGATGCTGTCGCGGGTGGAACTGGAGTAAGGCGGGTTCATGGGCCCTTTCGTTTCCTCGTGGTCGGGGGCTTGTGTTTCGTTCAGTTGTCCCGGGCGGCTTTTCCCGGGGGTCGTGCCGGGGTCCTACTGGTACCGCTCGCGCTCGGCCTGCTCGCCGTCGCCGTAGTCGAATTCGTCGATCAGGCCGCGGCGGGCCTGCGACGCGCGCTTGCGCTCCTCGGCGGAGACGCGCTCGGTGGTCTCCAGGCGCTGGTCGGTGCCGCGCCCGGAGGGGACGAAATCGTCGACGCCCGCCGCGGTCTGCGGGTGCCACTCGAAGGTTATGTCGCCGATGGTCACGGGGCAGCCCGGGACGGCGCCGGCCTTGGCCAGGGCGTCCTCGACGCCCAGCTTGGCCAGCCGGTCGCCGAGGAAGCCGACGGCCTCGTCGTTTTCGAAGTCGGTCTGCAGGATCCACCGGCGCGGCTTGCGGCCGAGGACGATGAAACCGTCCGGATCCTCGGGGTCGCGCTCGATCTCGAAGTCCTGCGTGCGGCCGCGGCGGCCGACGGCCTTGGGCACGATGACGGCCGGCTTCTCCTCCCGCTTCGCGGGGTTTTCCTTGCGGTACTTCGCCACGGCCTCGGCGAGGCCGTAGGTCAGCTCCTTCAGGCCGTCGCGGGTGGCGGTGGAGATGCCGTAGATCGGCCAGCCGAACTCCTCGAGCTCGTCGCGCATGAATTCGGCCATTTCCTTGGCCTCGGGCACGTCGAGCTTGTTCAGCACGATCACGCGCGGGCGTTCGGCGAGGTCGCCCAGCCCGACGTCGCCGGCGAGCTCCGACTGGTAGTTGGCCAGCTCGTGCTCCAGCGCCTTGATGTCGTCGACCGGGTTGCGGTCGGACTCGTAGGTCGCGCAGTCCACGACGTGCGCCAGGACCGCGCAGCGCTCGATGTGGCGCAGGAAGTCCAGGCCCAGGCCGCGGCCCTCCGACGCGCCGGGGATCAGGCCCGGCACGTCGGCGACGGTGAAGGATTCGTGGCCGACGTTGACCACGCCCAGGTTCGGCTGGAGCGTGGTGAACGGGTAGTCGCCGATCTTCGGCTTGGCCGCCGACAGGGCGGAGACCAGCGAGGACTTGCCCGCCGACGGGAAGCCGACCAGGCCGACGTCGGCCATCGACTTCAGTTCGAGGACCAGGTCCTTCTCCTCGCCCGGTTCGCCGAGCAGGGCGAAGCCGGGGGCCTTGCGGGAGCGCGACGCCAGCGCCGCGTTGCCCAGGCCGCCGTAACCGCCCTCGGCGGCGACGAAGCGGGTGCCCTTGCCGGTCAGGTCCGCGAGGACCTCGCCGTCGGTGGTCATGACGACCGTGCCCTCGGGCACCTGCAGCACCAGGTCCTGCCCGCGGGCGCCGTTGCGGTGGTCGCCGGCGCCGGGGCGGCCCTTCTCCGCCTTGATGTGCGGGTGGAAGTGGAAGTCCATCAGCGTGTGCACCTGGGGCGACACTTCGAGCACGATGTCGCCGCCGTGCCCGCCGTTGCCGCCGTCGGGGCCGCCGAGGGGCTTGAACTTTTCTCGCAGCACGGAATTGCAGCCGTGGCCGCCGTCGCCCGCCTGCAAGTGCAGGACGACGCGATCGATGAACCGTGACATGGGGCCTCATTCCTCGGGGGTGCTGGGGACGGGGGCCGGTCCGCGGCGGCGCCCGTGGGGGTGCCGCGTCGCTTCCGGGCCGTTTCCGGACCGTTTCCGGGGCCGAAGCGCACCCATTTCCGGGCACGCGAAAGCCGGGCCCGATTGATCGGACCCCCGCATGACCCTCGATTGTCGCACAATTGCGCCGCCAACCCGAATGGTTCGGGGTGGATCGTGAGAAGTTCAACGCCCTCCGTGACCTGCGACGCACATCACTTCCAGCCCCGAAATTCCCCTCTCACCTTTGCTTTGCGACGCCCACGTCCCCCGCCGTCCGCCGTGCGAACCGCCGAGGGGCGGGGGCGCGGGCCGTCGTGAAGCAGGGCGCGGAGCGTTCGAACGGGGCGAATCCGGGCGCCGTGCTTTAGTGGGGTCATGAACGCCGGCGATTCGAGCCAGTCCCCCCAGCCCCCGACCGAGCGGCCCCGGCATGATCAGGCGCCGCATGATCAGGCGCCGTATGAGCCCGCCACCCGCGCGGAGGCCGATGAGCTGCTGCAGGGGTTGGCCGGGCCGGAGACGTCGTTGCGCGACGACCAGTGGCGGGCCATCGACGGGCTGGTCAACGCCCGCGAACGCCTGCTGGTGGTGCAGCGCACGGGCTGGGGCAAGTCGGCGGTGTACTTCATCGCCGCGAAGCTGCTGCGGCGGCGCGGGCGCGGGGCGAGCGTGATCATTTCGCCGCTGCTGGCGCTGATGCGCAACCAGGTCGCGGCGGCGCGGCGGGCGGGCATCCGGGCCGAGACCGTCAACAGCGCGAACATGACGGAGTGGGACGACATCCAGCGGAGGGTGGCAGCCGGCGAGGTCGACGTGCTGCTGGTGTCCCCCGAGCGGCTGAACAACCCGCAGTTCCGCGACGACGTGCTGCCGTCGCTGGCGCGGGCGGCGGGCATGGTCGTGGTCGACGAGGCACACTGCATCTCCGACTGGGGCCATGACTTCCGGCCCGATTACCGGCGCATCCGCGATCTGCTCGCCGGGCTCGGCGAGGGCGTGCCCGTGCTGGCGACCACCGCGACGGCCAACGACCGCGTGGTGGAGGACGTGCGTTCCCAGCTCGGCGACGGCACCGGCGTGCTGCGCGGCGGGCTCGACCGGGAGTCGCTGCGGCTGAGCGTGGTGCGTTTGCCGGATACGACGAAGCGGCCGGCGTGGCTGGCGCAGCATCTGCGCGAGCTGCCGGGCTCGGGCATCATCTACTGCCTGACCGTGGCGGCGGCGGAGGACCTGGCCCAGGCGCTCGGCGCCGCGGGGTACGAGGTCGCCGCGTACACCGGGCGCACCGACGCCGCCGAGCGCGAGCGGCTGGAGGCGGCGCTGCTGGACAACGAGGTCAAGGCGCTGGTGGCGACGTCGGCGCTGGGAATGGGCTTCGACAAGCCCGACCTGGGGTTCGTGGTGCACATGGGCGCGCCGGGATCGCCGATCTCCTACTACCAGCAGATCGGACGCGCCGGCCGCGGCACCGAACGCGCCGAGGTCGTGCTGCTGCCCGGAGCCGAGGATCGGGACATCTGGGAGTACTTCGCATCGCTGTCGTTCCCTGAAGAGGATGTGGTGCGGTCGCTGTTGGACGCGCTGGCGGCGTACGGGGGTCAGCCGGCGTCGACGGCGCGGTTGGAGACCGCCGTGGACCTGTCGCGGTCGCGGCTCGAGCAGGTGCTGAAGGTGCTCGACGTCGACGGTGCGGTGCGGCGCGTGCGCGGTGGCTGGGTGTCCACGGGCGCGCAGTGGGAGTACGACGCCGCCCGTTACGGCGGCCTGGCCGAAGCCCGCAAGGCCGAGCAGGATGCGATGGTCGCCTACGAGCGGCTCGGCGACGACGGGAGCACCGGCGCCGACGCGTGCCGGATGCTGTTCCTGCGCCGCCAGCTCGACGACCCGACCGCGACGGGGCCGTGCGGACGGTGCGACAACTGCACCGGTCGGCGCCTGTCCCCCGACGTCGACGCCGACGTGGACGAGATCGTGCGCGTGCGGCTGACCGAACCGGGCGTGCGCATGCCCGCGCGAAAGCAGTGGCCGACCGGGTTGGACCGGCTCATGGCCGGTGGCGAGGGGCTGGGGCGCGCCGGGGCGACGCTCGGCGCGACCGGGCTGCGCGTGCCGCTGAAGGGGAAGATCCACGGCGTGGGCGAGGGGCGCGCGATCGGCCGCCTCAACGACATCGCGCGGGGGCCTGCACTGACGGAGTTGCTCGCGGCGGCGTCGTGGCGGCCCGATGCCGCGGAATGGAAGCGCGACCGGACGCTGCGCAACCTGGTCGAGGTGCTCGCGGGCTGGGATTGGGACACGCGGCCGGACACCGTCGTCGCGCTGGTCACCCACGACGCGGTCGATCCCGCGGGCGGAGCGACGGCGGGCGCGGCCGGCACGAGCGAAGCCCTCCACGGTTCCGCGTTGGACGAGATGGTGGTGGCCTGCGCCATCGCCGTTGCCGACATCGGGCGCATGGGCTTCGGTGGTGTGCTGCCCGTGCGCGACGGATCACGCCCCGTCGAAGCCCAGAACTCCGCCTACCGGGTGGCCGGTCTGGCCGATCGGTGGGATTGGGTGGCCATCGGCGCACTCGAGCTCGGCGAGGGGCCCATCCTGCTGGTCACCGACTGCGTGGACACGGGCTGGTCGGTGACTCTCGCCGCAGCTGCGCTGGCGTCGGCGACTGGCCGCGAAGTTCTCCCCCTGGCGCTGGCCTCGAGGGGCTGACCCGCCGGCCCCTGCCCCCGCACTCGGCCGCCCCGCACTCGGAGGGCCCGCACTCGGCCGCCCCCCCCACCCCGGCCGAATGCGCGAAAGCGCCGCACCTCCCACGGGGAAGTGCGGCGCTTTCGACGTCAACGCCGCCCCGCGCCGAAACGCGGGGCGGCGAGCGAGGCGCCCGGCCGAAGCCGGAACCGCGGGGCTTACGCCTCGGCGGTCTCGGCCTCGACGATGTTGACGGTGCGCTTGTTGCGCTTGGTGCCGAACTGGACGGCGCCGGCCTTCAGGGCGAAGAGCGTGTCGTCGCCGCCGCGGCCAACGTTCTCACCGGGGTGGAACGAGGTGCCGCGCTGGCGGACCAGGATCTCGCCAGCCTTGACCTGCTGGCCGCCGAAACGCTTCACGCCGAGGCGCTTGGCCTCGGAGTCGCGGCCGTTGCTGGTGCTGGAAGCACCCTTCTTGGAAGCCATGATTCCTCCTTCAGGAAAAGCTTGTTTCGGTGGCTTACTTGGAAACGCCGGTGATCTTCAGGACCGTCAGCGGCTGACGGTGACCGAAGCGACGCTTGTAGCCGGTCTTGTTCTTGTAGTGCATGCCGCGGATCTTCGGGCCCTTGGTGGCCTCGACGATCTCGGCGTTGACGGTGATCTTGGCAAGCTTCTCGGCGTCGGAGGTGACGTCGGAGCCGTCGACGAGCAGAACCGGGGTGAGAGCCACGGTGGAACCCGGCTCACCCTCGATCTTCTCGACCTTGACGAGGTCACCTTCGGCAACCTTGTACTGCTTGCCGCCGGTCTTGACGATCGCGTACATAGGAGGGCTACCCCTTTTTCGTTTACTCGACTCGAGGGACGCAAGTCCCTCGACATGGACAGTTTCTTCTGCGTTCAGCGGCGGCCTCGCGGCTCGTCGTCGCGGCTTCGCGCGCGCTCCCGGCAGGGGCTCGATTCGGGCATGCCCGATACGCCTCTGAACAGCGACTGGTCAAGACTAGCGAATCCCGCCCGCAAATGACAAACCGCCCCCGGGCCGCGAATGAGATCGCGGCCCGGGGGCCAGTCGTCGGCGGTTCGAGCTTAGCCGCGGGAGGTCCGGCGGACTGCGCGGCGGCGGCCTCGGCGGGGCTTGCGGCCGGCATCGTCCTGCTTGGCGACGCCGCCGTCCTTCCCTTCGCCCTGCGCCCCGGAAGACTTCGCCTTCGGGGAAGCGTCCTTCTTCGGCGCATCCTTCTTGGGGGCGTCAGCCGACGTTCCGGCCGGGCCCCGCGAGGTGACGCGGCGGACGGCGCGGCGGCGGCCACGGCGACGGGCGGGACGGCCATCGCCGGAACCGGTCTTGGCCGCTTCCGCCGACCCGGCCTTGGACCCGTCGGAGGACGAGGACTCGGCGCGGGACCCATCGGACGCCTTCGCCGCGCCGCTCTCGCCGCGGCCGCCCTTGCCGGCGCCATCGCCGGAGCCCTTGGCGGGAGACTTGCCAGACTTCTCGCCGGCCCCGCCCTTCGACTCGGCCGCACCCTTGGCGTCGCCCTTGGACTCAGTCGCACTCTTGTCCTGGGCGCCGCCCTTGGCGTCACCGCCGCCCTTGCGGGCACCGGCGCCCTCGCCGAAATCCTCCGGCTTCGGAGCGTGATCCGACCGCGAGCGACCTCGGGTCGGGCGATTGCGGCGCGGGGACTTCTCGAACGCCGCGAGCGCCTCCTCGTACGTCTGCGGCTCGATCGGGGCGTCGTCGGCGCCCCGCTCCGGCTTGGCCTCGACGGACACGGTCTTCTCGGGAGCCTCCGAAACCTCGGCGGTCCCCTTGCCCCGCTGCTCGCCCTGGCCGGAACCGCGGCGCGACGTCGAACGTCGGCGACCGCGGGAACCGCCGCCGGAACGGCCGGCGCCTGCACCGGTGCGGCCCGAATCGTCCTGCGCCGGCTTCTCCGGCTCATCGGCCTCGGCCCCGTACTTCGGCGACGACGGGGTTTCGGCCTTCGCCTCACGCTGGGCTTCAACCTCGCCCGAATCCCGCCGCTGCGCGTCCTCCCGCACGTCATCGCGCGCGCCCTGCCCCTGCTGCGAGGCATGCACCACGCGGCGGCGACGGCGGCGTCGCGCCGAGCGGGACACGTAGCGATCATCCGACGGCTCGTCCGGATCCTTGTCCCGCGCCTCGGCGACGGCGTCCGCCGCCACGCGGGCCAGGGCATCCCCGACGTCGGCGTGCTCGTCGCGGTTGTCGCGCGACGTCTCGCGGCGGCGCGCATCGGCGTCATCCGACGAACGCCCATCGTCGCCACGGCCCTCGCCGTCGCCACCGCGACCGCGCGACGTGGAACGGCGGCCGCGACGGCGGCGGCGCGGCGGACGCGACTCCTCCGATTCGGCGCGCGTCACCGACTCATCGACGGCGCGCTCCTCCTCGGTCATCTCCTCGGCCGGCGCCTGCTCCGACTCGACACCCGGCCGATCATCCGACTGGCCGCCGGACCGATCATCGCGGGCCCGGTCATCGCCCGACTGCTCCGGCCCCTGGCCCGCGCCACCCCGGCGCGCGCCCCGGCGGCTGCGGCGGCGACGGCCGTTGCCGCCGTTTCCGTCGCGCCCATCGGACGAGGCGTCGCGCCGGCCGTCGTCAAGCTGCTCTTCCCGGCCCTCGTCGGCGGAATCCTTCGCGGAGACCTCCGCGCGATCGTCGCCGTTGTCCTTGCGGTGCATCGCCTCGGCCACCGGGTGCTTGGCCGGCGCCTGGTTGCGGCGGCGCTGGCGGCCACGCTGCGGCTCGCCCTCATGGTCCACCGGATCGACGTGGATGATCAGCCCGCGGCCATCGCACGCTTCGCAGGTGGTGGAGAACGTCTCCAGCAGCCCGGTGCCCAGGCGCTTGCGCGTCATCTGGACCAGGCCCAGCGACGTCACCTCCGACACCTCATGGCGGGTGCGGTCGCGGCCCAGCGCCTCCTTCAGGCGGCGCAGCACCAGGTCCTGGTTCTCCGGCAGCACCATGTCGATGAAGTCGACGACGATCATCCCGCCGAGATCGCGCAGGCGCATCTGGCGGACGATCTCCTCCGCCGCCTCCAGGTTGTTGCGCGTGACGGTCTCCTCCAGGTTGCCGCCGGCGCCGGTGAACTTGCCCGTGTTGACGTCGATGACCGTCATGGCCTCGGTGCGCTCGATGATCAGCGTGCCGCCCGACGGCAGCCACACCTTCCGGTCCAGCGCCTTGGCCAGCTGCTCGTCGATGCGGTGGTGGGCGAAGACGTCCTCGCCGCCGTGCTGCTCCGGGCGGTAGCGCTGCAGGCGCCCCACCAGATCCGGTGCGACCTCGTCGACGTAGGAGCGCACGATGCCCCACGCCTTGTCGCCCTCGACGACCAGGCGCGAGAAGTCCTCGTTGAACAGGTCGCGGACGACCTTGATCAGCATGTTCGGCTCTTCGTACATGGTCACCGGCTTGGCGCCCTTGCGGCTCTTCGCCTCCGCGGTGCGCTTGTCGATGTCCTGCCACAGCCCCTCGAGCCGCTGCACGTCGGCGGCGATGGCCTCCTTGGACACGCCCTCGGCGGCGGTGCGGATGATCGTGCCCGACCCCGCCGGGGTGACCTCCTTGAGAATCTCCTTCAGCCGCTTGCGCTCCGGCTCCGGCAGCTTGCGCGAAATGCCGGCGCTGTGGCCGCCCGGCACGTACACCAGGAAGCGGCCGGCCAGCGAAATCTGCATGGACAGGCGGGCGCCCTTGTGGCCCACCGGGTCCTTCGTCGCCTGCACCAGCACCTGGTCGCCGGCCTTGAGCGCATGCTCGATGCGGCGCGAACGCCCCGACGAGCCGAACGCGCGCCAGTTGACGTCCGCGGAGTACAGCACGCCGTTGCGGTCGGTGCCGATGTCGATGAACGCGGCCTCCATGCTGGGCAGCACGTTCTGCACGCGGCCCAGGTAGATGTCGCCGATGATCGACGTCTGCGTGTCGGACGTGACGAAGTGCTCGACCAGCAGATCGTCCTCCAGCACGCCCACCTGCGTGACCATGCCGTGGCCGTCGCGGCGGCGGCGCTCGCGCACCACCATCGTGCGCTCGACGGATTCGCGGCGGGCCAGGAATTCGGCCTCCGAAATCACGTGGCGCTTGCGAGATTCGGCGCGGCGGTCGGCACGGCGACGGCGCTGGGCCTCCAGCCGCGTCGAGCCCTTGATGGCCACCGGCTCGTCGACGACCGGCACCTCCGGCTCGTCGTCGGCGTCGCGCTCGTCGCGCTTCTTCCCGTCCTGTTTTGCGACGCCCGCGTCCCCGCGCTTCGCCGCATCCGAGCCTGCGCCGGACTCGTCGTCGCGGCCGCTGCGGTCATCGCGGTCGTCGCCGCCGTTGCCGTCGTTCTGGACCGAATCGTCCTGGGCACCGCGGCCACGACCGCGGCCGCGACGGCGGCGGCGCGGGCGGGGCTCCCGGGTGCGGTCGGAGTCGTCGCCGGAACCGGAACGGTCATCGGAGTCGTCGGCGTCATCCACGGCATCGGCGATGGCGTCGGCGGATGCGTCATCGACGTCGGCCGAGACGACGGTGACCGGCTCGGGCGCCATGAACACCGGGATCGCGAACGAGGGCTCGGCCGGCGGCGGCGTCACCGGCGGCACGACCTCGACGAGGTGATCGTCCTCGGTGGCGCCGTCGATCGAGTCCGGGATGATCGGCTCGGCGACGTCGACGTCCTCGGCCTTCTTCGCCGGTGCGGCCGGCTTCGACGCGGTGCGCTTGGCCGTGCGGCGGGACCGCGACCGGCGGGTGGCCTTCTCGGGGGTTCCGGTGTCGGCAGCCGCAGTGTCGGAGGTCTCGGGGGCGTCGGGGGTCTCGGGGGTCTCGGGCACCGCAGGCGCCTCGGCGACGATGGTCTCGGCGACGTCGACCTCGTCGGCCTTCTTCGCCGGCGCCGACTTCTTGCCCGCCGTGCGCTTGGCGGTCTTCTTCGAGGTCTTCTTGGCCGCCTTCTTCGCGGTCTTCTTTTCGGTCTTCCGCTCGGCGGCGTCCTCGTCCGCGTCCACCGGGGCGGTGGCCGTGGCCTTCTTCGCGGTGGTCTTCTTGGCGTTCGGCTCGGAGGCCTTCTTCGCGGCGTTCTCGGTGGACTTGGCGGCCGACTTCTTCGCCGTCTTCTTGGTGGCCTTCGCGGCCGTCTTCTTCGCGGGCTCCCCCGGGTTCTCGCCCGCCTTCTGCTCCGCGGCCCCTTCGACGGGCGCATCCGACGGCTGCGACGCCACGACGTCGTCAAGCGACCCCGACTTGGCAACCGCATCCAGGAACCGGTCCCGGTCCCCCGCCGCCACGGACGACGACGCCGACTTCACGGCGACGCCCATCTCCCCCAGGGCGGCGATCAATTCCTTCGACGTGATGCCCACGGCCTTCGCCAGGGCATGCACGCGCATTTTCTCCGGTGCCGATGCGCGATCGAAATCACGGGCATTCGACACGGTGTTGTCGCTGAACTTCAGCACGATATGCGGTTCTCCTCAAGCCGCCCGGCCCTCGCACGGACCGCGCGTTCTGGCGCGGAATCCGGGGGCCGCCTCGGCGGCGATCGTCGTTTTTGATCAAGTTCTGTGGTCGCACGGGCGTTCTGCGGTCAACGTCGTTCCAGTAAATCGCGGAGCGAACGCGGCGTACGCCCGCCATTGTCGCACACGCGAACCATCACCGCCGCCACATGCGCACCCCGGAAACGCGAAAACCGGCTCCCCGCAGGAAAATGCGGGAAGCCGGTGGGTCAACCGCCGGGAAACGGCGGGACAACCGAGGATCAGAGGTTCGGGAACCAGATGCCGATCTCGCGCTCGGCGGACTCCGGCGAATCGGAGCCGTGGACGATGTTCTCCGCGACCTCGAGAGCGAAGTCGCCGCGGATCGAACCCGGGGTGGCGGCCTCGACCGGGTTGGTGCCGCCGGCCAGCTGACGCCACGCGGCGATGGCGTTCGGGCCCTCGACCACGCCCGCGACCAGCGGGGCGGAGGTGATGAAGTCGACGAGCTCGCCGTAGAACGGGCGCTCCTTGTGCTCGGCGTAGTGCTCCTCGGCGGTGGCCTTGTCGGCGACGCGGAGGTCCATGGCGACGAGCTTCAGGCCCTTGCGCTCGATGCGGGAGACGACCTCGCCGACGAGGCCGCGGCGGACGCCATCGGGCTTGATCAGAATCAGAGTGCGTTCGGTCATGCAGGGAAGCATACTTGGCGCCATCTCGGGGCGCGCAGCCGCGCCAAGTGACCCCGGTCACCCTCCGGCGGCCGCGCCGGGGGCGAGGTGAAGTGAACCGCACGGCCGTACCCTGGCCACCATGACCGACGACGCGCCCCGCCCGGCCCTGGTCTGGTTCCGCGACGACCTCCGCACCACCGACCACGCGGCACTGGCCCGCGCCGCCGAATGCGGGCCCGTCGTCGGCCTCTACATCGCGGAGGAAATCCCGGCCGGCGAGTCGGCGGACGCGCCCGGCTCCCCTCCCCCGGGCCCGCGCCCACTCGGGGCTGCCGCGAAGTGGTGGCTCCACCACAGCCTCCACGTTCTCGCCGATGACCTCGCCGGGCTGGGCATCGAACTCCACGTCGCCGCCGGCGACCCGCGTGACATCGTGCCCCGATTGGTCGCCGACCTCGACGCGATCGCCGTCACGTGGCACCGCCGTTACGCACCGGGAGCCCGCGCACTCGACGCCGAGATCGAGGCCGCCTTGCCCCACGCATCCACCCACCCCGGACACCTGCTCAACGAGCCCGGTGACGTGGCCACCGCGCAGGGCCGCCCGTACAAGGTCTTCACCCCCTTCAGCCGCGCCGCGGCCGACAGGCTGGGCGCTGACATGAGCGCCAACCCGGACACCGACCCTGGCGCTGGCCCCGACGGCGACCCGGATGTGGGCGTGGTCGCCGTCCCGACGCAGGAACGTCCGCGGCCGGGCGGGCGCGGGGTCTCCGGCGGGCAACTGCGCGCCACCCATGCCGCCATCGATGCACTGGAGCTGACTGCCGGAGGCCCCGAGAACCCCGCCCCGAACCAATCCGCCGATTTCCACCGATATTGGACGCCGGGAGAAGCGGGCGCGCACGAACGTCTCGCCGCATTCATCGAGCGCCTCGGGGAAGGCCCCACCCCGTCCGATCGCCGCCAGTCCACAGCCGACCTCGAGCACCGCTACGCCACCGGCCGCGATTACATGGCCCTCGACGCCACCAGCCGCCTGTCGCCGCACCTGCGCTTCGGCGAGATCAGCCCGCGGCAGGCGTGGGATGCCATCGCCGGGGCCGTCGACGCCGGGAGCATCGACGCGGCCGATGGCCGGGCGTTCCAGCGGGAACTGCTCTGGCGCGACTTCGCCTGGCACCGCCGCCACCACCTGCCGAATCTCGAGACCGCCAACACCCGCTCCGCATTCGACGCCTTCCCCTGGGCGCGGCTGCCGGAGGATGGCGACGACGCCACGACCAATTCCACGGAAGGCGACGACGCCCTCCGCGAAGCCCTGGCGGCCTGGCGAAACGGCACCACGGGCTTCGGCCTCGTCGACGCCGGCATGCGCGAGCTGCTGGCCACCGGGCACATGCACAACCGGGTGCGCATGGTCGTGGGGTCGCTCCTGACCAAGAACCTGGGCATCCATTGGCGCCACGGCGAGGAGTGGTTCTGGGATCGGCTCGTCGACGCCGACGAGGCCAGCAACCCGTTCAACTGGCAGTGGGTCGCGGGCTGCGGCGACGACGCCGCGCCCTACTTCCGCATCTTCAACCCGGAAACGCAGGCCCGTCGTTACGATTCCACGGCCGCCTACATCCGCCGGTGGGTTCCGGAATACGGCACGCCCGCCTACCCCGCGCCGATCGTCGACCTGCGCGAGTCGCGGGCGGCGGCGCTGGCCGCGTACGAGGCGATGAAAAACGCCGGATAGCCGCCGCCCCGTGGGGCCGCGTCCATCCGGCGCAGTGTGCAAAATGCGCTACAGGTGCTGCGTGGTCAGCAGCCCGCGTTCCATGCGGGCGATGAGGTTCTTGCGCAGATGCAGGATGTACGCCCACACCAGCGCGAAGAAGATGCCCACGAACCCCATGGACCAGTGCACCAGGATCGCCAGCACGCCGAAGACCTGCAGCACGATGTTCGCCGGCAGCGCCCACGGCTTCTTCTGCAGGAACGCCATCACGGCCAGCGCCAGGCCCAGCAGCCCGACGTACCACATGGCGACGGTCGGCCCGAACAGCCCGCCGCCGTCGACGCGCGCCACGACGGTCAGCCCGAGCCACACGGAAATCGCCTGCATGATCAGGGTGCCGGCCATGACGCCGCGCAGCCCCTTCATCGGGTCCTTCTCCGGCTCGTGGCCCGCGCCCAGCGGGCCGTACTTGCCGCCGTCGGACAGGTCGCGCCCCTCGCGGAACGCCCGCAGCTCCTCGTCCGTTTCCGCGTGACGACGGCCCGCGCCGCCCGCGTCCGGCGTGCCGGTGGATCGATCCTCGGTCATTGGGGGTCCTTTCCGAACAGGGTGCGCGCCTCTCCGGCGGTGACCACCGAACCGGTGACCACCACGCCCGAGCCGCTGACGATGCCGTCGCCGGAGTCGGTCTCCTCCGCCAGCGCGACGGCCAGCTCGACCGCCGAGGGCAGCGTGTCGATGCGGTGGATGCGTTCCTCGCCGTAGATCTGCTCGGCGAGCTCGGCCAGATCATCGACGTGCAGGGCGCGCGGCGACGAATTCTGCGTGACGACGAGCTCCTCGAAGTAGGGTTCCAGCTCTTCGAGGATGCCGCGGGCGTCCTTGTCGCCGAGCACCGCGACCACGCCGACGACCTTGCGGAAGTCGAACTCCGCCGTCAGTGCCTCACGCAGCGCCCGGGCCCCATGGGGGTTGTGCGCGGCGTCGACGAACACCGTCGGCGTGGACCGGACTCGCTCGAGGCGGCCGGGCGAGGTCACCGTCGCAAAGCCCTCGCGGACCGCGTCGATGCTCAGGGGACGGCCGGGGCCGGCGCCGAAGAAGGTCTCGACGGCCGCCAGGGCGGTCGCCGCGTTGCGGGCCTGGTGCGCGCCGTGCAGCGGCAGGTGGATGTCCTCGTACTCGCCGGCCAGGCCGCGCAGCGTGAGGTTCTGCCCGCCCACGGCCAGGGTGTGCGCGACGACGCCGTACTCGGAGCCGGCGCGGGCCACCGCGGCATCGCACTCGACGGCGCGGGCCAGCAGGACCTCCATGGCCTCCGGGGCCTGCTCCGCGATGACGGCCACGTTGTCCGGCGGCGCCAGCAGATCCCCGGCGTTCCAGCGGGACTTGATGATGCCCGCCTTCTCCCCCGCGATCTCCGCCAACGTGTCGCCCAGGTAGTCGGTGTGGTCGAGGCCGACCGGGCACACCACGGCGACGTCGGCGTCGGCGACGTTGGTGGCGTCCCACGTGCCGCCCATGCCGACCTCGACGACCGCGACGTCGACCGGGGCATCGGCGAAGGCCGCGTAGGCCATGGCCGTGAGCACCTCGAACTTGGACATCCGCGGGCCGCCCTCGGCCTCCGACGCGGCGTCGACGAGCTCCACGTAGGGCTCGATCTCGCGCCAGATGCGCACGTAGTCGCGCGGGTGCAGCGGGGCGCCGTCGACGGCGATGCGCTCGGTGGCCAATTGCAGGTGCGGGCTGGTGGTGCGCCCGGTGCGGCGGCCCAGGGCGCGGACCAGCGACTCGATCATGCGCACCGTCGACGTCTTGCCGTTGGTGCCGGCGACGTGGATCACCGGCGCGGACCGCTCGGGGTTGCCGAGCAGGTCCATGAGCTTTTCCATGCGCTCCAGCGTCGGGTCGATCTTCGTCTCCGGCCACCGGGTGTCCAGCTCGGCCTCGACGGCGGCGAGCTCGGCGAGATCCTCCTGGGTGATTTCCATCGGCGCCGGGGCGTTGACCGGCTGGTCGACGTCGACGGGCAGGCTCAGGCCCTCCTCATCCATCGACACGGCGCCGAAGCGGCCCAGAAGGTCCGCGTCCGCGCCCCCGTCGCGCTCCTCCTCCGCCGCGGCGATGCCGTCGGCGGTCGGAGAGGACTCGTCGGTGGTGCCGCCGGACAGCGTCGCCGCCAGCTCGCGGGGCTCGGTGTCCTCCACGATCTGCGCGGTGGCCGGATCGAAGCCGTCGTCGTCGGAAAGCTCCAGGGGCTCGCCGGCCGAGCCTTCCGCGCCGTCCCCGTCCGCGCCCGCCTCCGGCTGGTCGGCCGGGGCGAGGTCATCGAGGATCAGGCGGATCTCGTCGTCTCTGCCGGCGGCGCGGTCGCGGCCGCCGCCCGTGGCGTCGTTGCGCTCGGTCATGCCTTCGGCAGTCCCTCCAGGCGGGCGGTGATGCGCTCGATCTCCTCGCGCGCCACCTTGTTGCGGGTGCGGATCTTGTCCACCACGGCATCCGGGGCCTTCGCCAGGAAGGACTCGTTGCCCAGCTTCTTCTCGGTGCCGGCCAGCTCCTTCTCGGCGACGGCGAGGTCCTTCTCCAGGCGCTTGCGCTCGGCGGCGACGTCGACGGTGCCGGAGGTGTCCAGCTCGACGGTGACGGTCGCCGTCGACAGGCGGACCTCGATGGAGGCGGTGGCCGTGAAGCCCTCCTCCGGGGTCTCCAGCCGCGCCAGCGAACGGACGATGCCCTCCTGCGCCGCCAGATCGGCCGCGGCCGCGTCGAAGCGCGCGGGCACGCGCTGCGACGGCTTCACGCCCTGGTCGGAGCGGAAGCGGCGCACCTCGGTGACCAGCTTCTGGGCGTCGTCGATGCGGCGCGCCGCGTCGGCATCGGCCTCGGCGCCGCCGTTGGCCGCGCCCGCCTCCGGCCACGACGCGATGACCAGCGACTCGGGCGTGCCCTCGTCGCCGTCGGTCAGGGCCTTCCACAGCACCTCGGTGACGAACGGGATCGTCGGGTGCAGCAGGCGCAGCAGAGTGTCCAGCACGTGACCCAGCACCAGGCGCGTCGACTCGGAGCGTGCGGCCTGCTCGGCCGTCGGCTCCTCGCCCTCGGCCAGGCGCGGGAAGTCCACCTTGGACATCTCCAGGTACCAGTCGCAGAACTCGTCCCACGCGAAGTGGTACAGGGCCTCGTTGGCCTTGGCGAACTCGTACTTGTCCAGCGCACCGTCGACGTCGGCGCGGACCTGCTCCAGGCGGTCGAGGATCCACCGGTCGGTGTCCGTCAGCGTCTCGCGCGGCGGCAGGCCTCCGACGCGGGCGCCGTTCATCAGCGCGAAGCGGGTCGCGTTGAACAGCTTGGTGGCGAAGTTGCGCGAGCTCTGCGCCGAATCCTCGCCCACCGGCAGGTCGGAGCCGGGGTTGGCGCCGCGGGCCAGGGTGAAGCGCAGTGCGTCGGCGCCGTAGTCGCGCACCCAGTCCAGCGGGTCGATGCCGTTGCCCAGGGACTTGGACATCTTGCGGCCCTGCTCGTCGCGCACCAGGCCGTGCAGGAACACGTCGGTGAACGGGATCTGCGGGCGGCCGCCGGCGCCCTCACCCAGCGGCGAGTTCGGCAGGGTGGCGGCGAAGGTCGAGAACATCATCATGCGCGCGACCCAGAAGAACAGGATGTCGTAGCCCGTGACCAGCACGGACGTCGGGTAGAACTTGGCCAGCTCCGGGGTGGCCTCCGGCCAGCCCATCGTGGAGAACGGCCACAGCGCCGACGAGAACCACGTGTCCAGCACGTCGGGGTCCTGCGTCCAGCCCTCGCCGGTCGGCTCCGGGTCATCCGGCCCGACGCAGACGATCTCGCCCTCCGGCCCGTACCAGATCGGGATGCGGTGGCCCCACCAGAGCTGGCGCGAGATGCACCAGTCGTGCATGTCGTCGACCCAGTCGAACCAGCGCGGCTCCTGCGACGCCGGGTGGATGACGGTGTCGCCCTCGCGGACGGCGTCGCCGGCCATCTTCGCCAACTCGTCGACCTTCACCCACCACTGCTCGGACAGGCGCGGCTCGATGACCTCGCCGGAGCGCTCCGAGTGGCCCACCGAGTGGACGTACGGGCGGACCTCCTTGACGATGCGCCCCTGCTCCCGAAGCGCCTCCGTCACGGCCTTCCGAGCCTCGAAGCGGTCCATGCCGTCGAAGCGGGTGCCGGTGCCGGCGATGGTTCCGGTGGCGTCGATGACCTCCGGCATGTCCAGGTCGTGGCGCTGGCCCATGGCGAAGTCGTTGGGGTCGTGGGCGGGGGTGATCTTCACCGCGCCGGAGCCGAACTCCGGGTCCACGTAATCGTCGGCGATGACCGTCAGCGTCAGGTCGTCGCGGAACGGGTGCGGCAGGGTCTTGCCCACCAGCGCCGTGTGCCGCTCGTCCTCCGGGTGGACGGCCACCGCGACGTCGCCGAGCATCGTCTCGACGCGCGTGGTGGCCACCACGATCGAATCCTCCCCGTCGCCGTAGCGGAAGGACACCAGCTCGCCGTCGCGATCCTCGTACTTGACCTCGATGTCGGAGATCGCGGTCTGCAGCACCGGCGACCAGTTGACCATGCGCTTGGCACGGTAGATCAGGCCGCGGTCG
Organism: Corynebacterium hansenii; assembly: GCF_030408795.1. Classification (NCBI taxonomy): domain Bacteria; kingdom Bacillati; phylum Actinomycetota; class Actinomycetes; order Mycobacteriales; family Corynebacteriaceae; genus Corynebacterium; species Corynebacterium hansenii. The sequence goes on along the minus strand of NZ_CP047211.1, from coordinate 809,539 downwards.
AACAGCTCCTTGAAGATCGTCTGCACCGCCCGCGACAGGCCGTCGTCAAGCGTGAAGCGCTCGCGCGACCAGTCGACCGAATCGCCGATCTGCCGCATCTGGCCGCCGATGACGCCGCCGTACTCCTTCTTCCACTCCCAGACGCGCTCGATGAACTCCTCGCGCCCGTAGTCGAACCGGTCCTTGCCCTCGGACTCCTTCAGCTGCGCCTCGACCTTCGTCTGCGTGGCGATGCCCGCGTGGTCCATGCCCGGCAGCCACAGCACCTCGAACCCCTGCATCCGCTTGCGGCGGGCGAGGGCGTCCATCAGCGTGTGGTCGAGCGCGTGGCCCATGTGCAGCTGGCCGGTCACGTTCGGCGGCGGCAGCACGATCGAATACGCCGGCTTGTCGCTGCCGGCGTCGGCGGTGAAGTACCCGGCATCCACCCAGCCCTGGTAGAGATCCGCCTCCACCTCGGAGGGGTTCCACGACTTCGGCAGATTGTCGGCGCGGTTCGGAAGATTCTCGGCGTTGGTCACGTCGGACAGTCTAGAGGGTCGGCCGGACCGCGCCGCCCACCACGTCCGTCCCTGGTCGCACGGGAACGGCGGAGGGGACGTCGCAAAGCGAAATGCTTTGCGACGCCCCCTCCCGGGCCGGTGCGCCCGGCCCCGCGGTGCGCCGGTTACGGCAGCAGGTCGGCGATCGCGTCGCGCTCCGCGCGCAGCTCCTCGACGTTGGCGTCGATGCGGGCGCGCTGGTAGTCGGAGATCTCCAGGCCCTGGACGATCTCCCACTTGCCGTCGACGCAGCGGCACGGCATGCCGGTGACCAGGCCCTCGTCGATGCCGTAGGAACCGTCGGACGGCAGGGCCACGGACACCCAGTCATCGCCCGGGACGCCCTGCACCCAGTCGCGCATGTGGTCGATGGCGGCGGCCGCGGCGGAGGCGGCCGAGGAAGAGCCGCGGACCTCGATGATCTCGGCGCCGCGCTTGGCCACGCGCGGGATGAACTCGTCGTCCAGCCAGGCCCGGTCGACCAGGTCGGAGACCTTCTCGCCGCCGACGGTGGCGTAGGTGACGTCCGGGAACTGGGTGGCCGAGTGGTTGCCCCACACGACGACCTTCTCGAAGTCGGTGATCGTGCGATCGAGCTTGGCCGCCAGCTGCGACAGGGCGCGGCTGTGGTCGAGGCGCATCATCGCGGTGAAACGGTCGGACGGGATGTCCTTGGCGTGCTGCGCGGTGATGAGGGCGTTGGTGTTGGCCGGGTTGCCGACGACGAGCACGCGGATGTCGTCCGCGGCGTGGTCGTTCAGCGCGCGGCCCTGGGGGCCGAAGATCTTGCCGTTGGCGGACAGCAGGGCCGAACGCTCCTCGCCCTTGCCGCGCGGCTTCGCGCCGACGAGGAACGCGGCGTTGGCGCCGTCGAACGCCTTGTTCGCGTCATCGGTGATGTTGATGCCGCGCAGCAGCGGGAAGGCGGAGTCCTGGAGTTCCATGGCGACACCCTCGGTCGCGCCCAGCGCGGCCGGGATCTCGAGGAGGTTCAGCTCGACGGGAACGTCGTAGCCGAAGACGTCGCCGTGGGCGAGACGGAACAGCAGGGAGTACGAGATCTGACCGGCGGCGCCGGTGACGGCGACCTTCACGGGAGAAACGCTCACGATGGTCCTTTCCTTGGATTCGCTTACGCGGTCAACGATATAGGCGCATCGGCCGCTGCGCAGATGGGGGAGGACGGGACCGACCCAGCGCAAATCTGGATAGCATGAAGCGGATCCGCCCCTGCATTTCCGCTTTTTCAGGTTGCCCACCGCGCAATCCGGGGCGGCCACCCCCGTTCACAGACGGGACACCACCCGAATCCCCGGAAAGGCGATACATGAAGGCCTCAGGCAGCACCGACGCGATCCCCCACGCCGTCCTCGAGGCGGCGCTCGGTGAATTCACCGCGAAGGGGTACGCCGATGCACGCCTCGACGCCATCTCGTCGTCGTCCGGCGTCTCCAAGCGCATGCTGCACTACCACTGCGGCGACAAGATGGGGCTCTACCGCACGACCATGAACTACGTGCTGAGCCTCCTGCGCCCCGACCCGGAGGACCTGCGCGTCGACTCCGAGGTCCCCGTGGACGTCCTCCGCCACGTCGTCGGCGTCATCTTCGACTGCTTCGCGAACAACCCCTCGGCGGTGCGCTTCATCGCCCAGGAGAACATGCACCCGGTGCTCCCCCTCGAAGAGTCTTCGGCCCTGGCGGAGCAGTCCCCCATCGTGCTCGAGTTCGACCGCGTGCTGCTGCTCGGCCGCGACTACGGCGCGTTCCGCACCGACGTGTCCGCGCTGGACATCTACTACATCGTCGCGTCGATGGCGCAGTTCCCGACGCTCAACGAGCGCACCTTCGACAACCTCTACAGCCTGGAGCTGACGTCGGAGACGCTCATCGACCGCCTGCGCGAGATGGCCCGTGACGCCGTGACCGGCTTCCTCACCGCGACCACCACGTGGCAGCACGGGACGTCGTACGTCACCACCACCCCGCGGCGGAAGGTCGAGCCGCGCCTGGTCGACGAGGTTTACGCCGACGACTCCCCGGCGATCCTCGACGAACGCGCCGAAGGCGACGTCGCGCCGCAGTTCACCGACATGTACGACGAGGGCCAGGAATAGGCCGGCGGAGTTCCCGCCCGCGTAGGCGACTCGCGCCACCTGTTCCCCCACCCGCGTAGGCGACCAGCACCACTTGTCGACCCCGTTCGCCTGGTCGACCAGCACCATATGTCGACCCAGTCCGCGTGGTCGACCAGCAACACCGCACACCTCTCGGCGACGATCCCGAGCCGCGTAGGCGACCTGCGCCCGTGGCCCCGACCTGCGCAAACGACCTGCGCCGGATGCGGCCGCTTCACCCTGGGCCGGCCGCGATGGGCTCGTGTCATTTGATCAACGCTCATCCCACGCTCGCCACAAACACGCAGGTGGTCACAAGTGCTACGCGGAAGCGTCGATCATTTGACACGACTGCGCCTAGCCGGCGAAGCACTCGAGCCGACGGCGGCCCGGAGCAGACGACGGCCGTGAGCAGACGACGGCCCGGCCCCACGCGATGTGGAGGCCGGGCCGATTCCGCGCGGGCCGTCGTCAAGCGGCGGCCGCGGGCAAGGTCTACGCGCTGCGCTCGTCGGGCTCCGCGAGCACCAACTCCGGGGCGTCGCCGTCGGTGACGCACCCCCGGTGGATGATCACCTGCGCGATGTCATCGCGGTCCGGCACGTCGAACATGACCGGAACCAGGATCTCCTCCATGATGCCGCGCAGTCCGCGGGCACCGGTCTTGCGCTCGATGGCCTTCGCCGCGATGGCATGCAGCGCGTCGTCGTCGATGCGCAGCTCCACGCCGTCCATCTCGAAAAGGCGCTCATACTGGCGGACCAGCGAATTGCGCGGCTCCGTGAGCACGCGCACCAGTGCATCCTCATCGAGGTTCGTCACCGACGCGATGACCGGCAGACGGCCGATGAACTCCGGGATGAGCCCGAAGCGGATCAGGTCCTCCGGCAGCACCTCGCGGAACGGATCGACCTCGTCGACATCGGCCTTCGAGTGCACGTCCGCACCGAAGCCGAGGCTCTTCCGCCCCACGCGCTCCTGCACGACCTTCTCCAGCCCGGCGAACGCGCCCGCCACGATGAACAGCACGTTGGAGGTGTCGAACTGGATGAACTCCTGGTTCGGATGCTTGCGGCCGCCCTGCGGCGGGACCGCGGCGACGGTACCCTCGAGGATCTTCAGCAGCGCCTGCTGCACGCCCTCGCCCGACACATCGCGGGTGATGGACGGGTTCTCCGACTTGCGCGAGATCTTGTCCACCTCATCGACGTAGATGATGCCGCGCTGCGCCTTGGCCACGTCGAAATCGGCGGCCTGCAGGAGCTTGAGCAGGATGTTCTCCACGTCCTCGCCGACGTAGCCGGCCTCGGTGAGGCTGGTGGCGTCGGCGATGGCGAAGGGCACGTCCAGCTTCCGCGCCAGCGTCTGCGCCAGATGCGTCTTGCCGCAGCCGGTCGGGCCGAGCATCAGGATGTTCGACTTCGACAGTTCGACGTCGTCGCGGGCCCCCTGCTCCTCGGCACGGATCCGCTTGTAGTGGTTGTAGACGGCCACCGCGAGCGTGCGCTTGGCGACGTCCTGGCCGATGACGTACTCGTCGAGGAAATCGCGGATCTCGGCCGGGCGGGGCAGACGGTCGCCGCTCTCCTCCGGCGCCGAGCCGACGTTGAGCTCTTCCTCGATGATCTCGTTGCACAGCTCGATGCACTCGTTGCAGATGTAGACGCCCGGCCCGGCGATGAGCTTCTTGACCTGCTTCTGGCTCTTCCCGCAGAAGGAGCATTTCAGAAGGTCGGCGCTTTCCTGCATGCGTGCCATATCCGTCCGGCCCCACTTCCTTGGTCGTTGTCTCGGCGGACACCCCGCCGACGGTCGCGTCGACCGCCCGTTGGCTGCAACCCCCGGGCGGACGACGATATTCCGTGCGAACCCCGCGACGCCAATCGCTTGCGACGCGCGGGCCCGATCGCACCCAGCCTAGCCCGCCGACCGGACCGCAACGGTGAAGCCCGGGCCCCACGGCGCGGCGACGCCATGGCGTCGACGTGAGCGCCGCGATGCGGTTGTCGGACGGTCGATCCGCCGGGCGTCACACCACCGGAGGCCGGTCCGCCGGGGGTCACACCACCGGCGGCCGGTCCGGATGGATACCCTCGGTCACCCCGTGCTCCTCGAGCAATTCGAAGAGCGCATCGGCACCATGCTCCATCTTGTACTCCAGCTCCGAGGGGTACAGCGGGTAGAGACCGTAGAAGAAGCAGGTGACGTCGCCGACTTCCAGCCCCATAACGGCGTAGTCGTCTTCGGGCAGCGAAAACACCGGGCCGAGGAACATAGAGTTGAAGCCGGTGCCGGGGTACGTCTCCGCGGGGTCCTCTGCGACCTGGATCGTGTGGCCGATGCAGAAGAACGTGTCCATCTCGTACGGGACGCGGGCAGCCTGCTTCAGGTTGGAGATCGGCCAGAACCACCGGTCCGCTTCATCATCCGGCATGGCCTGGATCTCGTCGAGGCGCGGCCAGTCGGCGGGCAGGGTCATGATGAGCTCAAACCGGTCGGGCATCGACTTGTCGGGCATCTTCATGCGGTAGGCGGAGGCGCCGACGGTGGCCAGCGTCCACACGTTGCGCCCCTCCGTGGGCTCCCACACGAAGACGTCGAGGTGAATTTCGTCGGAAACGATCTCGTGCCACACGTAGGGCTCGCCGGGGATGTACTTGTCCAGGTGCGGGACGACATTGTCGACGAAGTCATGGTCGATGCGGGATTTGCTCTTGAAGAAGTTGAACATGCCGATAAAGCTACAGTGGCCCGCCGCCTACCGATCACGAATTTCTCCGGTGCACTCCATCCCGGCCCCTTTCCCCGGCCTTCCCCCTGCCCTCTCCCTGTCGCTCCCCCCGCGCCCGCCATCCCCCCGCACGACGAAGCGGCGGGGGCACGGCCTGGCGTCACATCACCGGCGGCCGGTCCAGGTGGACGCCTTCGGTCACCCCGTGCTCCTCGAACAAATCAAAGAGGGCATCGGCACCATGCTCCATCTTGAACTCCAGCTCCGAGGGGTACAGCGGGTAGAGAGCGTAGAAGAAGCAGGTGGCGTCGTCGGCTTCCAGCTCCTGGACGGCGTAGTCGTCTTCGGGCAGCGAAATCACCGGGCCGAGGAGCATGGAGTTGAAACCGGTGCCGGGGTACGTCTCCCCGGGATCCTCGCCGGCCTGGATGGTGTGGCCGATGCAGAAGAACGTGTCCATCTCGTACGGGACGCGGGCGGCCTGCTTCAGGTTGGCGATCGGCCAGAACCAGCGTTCCGATTCATCATCCGGCATGGCCTGGATCTCGTCGAGGCGCGGCCAGTCGGCGGGCAGGGTCATGATGAGCTCGCAGCGGTCCGGCATCGATTTGTGGGGCATCTTCATGCGGTAGGCGGAGGCGCCGACCGTGGCCAGCGTCATCACGTTGCGCTCCTCCGTGGGCTCCCAGACGAAGAGATCGAGCCGAATGTCGCCGGAGACGATCTCCTGCAACACGTAGGGCTCGCCGGGGATGTACTTGTCCAGGTGCGGGGGGACATTGTCGACGAAATCATGGTCGATGCGGGATTTGCTCTTGAAGAAGTTGAACATGCCGATAAAGCTACAGTGGCCCGCCGCCTACCGATCACGGGTTCCCCTCCCCCTTCCCCCGTGCGCGCCGTCGACGGCCTCCCCCTTCCCCCGCGCGCGCCATCGCTCCCCCGCGCCATCGCCCCCGCGCCCGCCACCCCCGCGCACGACGAAGCGGCGGGGGCACGGCCGATGCGCCGTCGCCCCCGCCGCCTCGCTCGCGGCGACCGTCTCCCGCTTACTTGTTCAGCTTGCGGTACTCGAAGACCTGGTCGATGATGCCGTATTCCTTGGCCTGCTCGGCGGTCAGGATCTTGTCGCGGTCGGTGTCCAGGCGGATCTGCTCGGCGGACTGGCCGGTGTGTTCCGCCAGGGTCTCCTCCATCAGCTTGCGCATGCGCTCGATCTCGGCGGCCTGGATCTCCAGGTCGGACACCTGGCCCTGCACGCCCTGCGTCGCCGGCTGGTGGATGAGCACGCGGGCGTTGGGCAGCGCCGCGCGCTTGCCCGGCGCACCGGCGGCGAGCAGCACGGCGGCGGCCGACGCGGCCTGGCCCAGGCACACGGTGCGCACGTCGGGGCGGACGTACTGCATGGTGTCGTAGATCGCCATCAGCGACGTGAACGAGCCGCCGGGCGAGTTGATGTACATGGTGATGTCGCGGTCGGGGTCCAGCCCCTCCAGCACCAGCAGCTGCGCCATGATGTCGTTGGCGGCGGTGTCGTCGACCTGCGATCCGAGGAAGATGATGCGCTCCTCGAACAGCTTGTTGTACGGGTTCGACTCCTTGGCGCCGAAGCTGGAGTGCTCGACGAAGGACGGCAGCACGTAGCGCGACTGCGGCATCTGCATGTTGTTGCTCATCTCCATGTTCGTTCCGGACGTATCGGTGCCGGCGTTGCGGGCGGGGTATTCCTGGTGCATCTTCGTGGCTCGCTTTCCTCTGCCCCGGGGCCTACTTGCCCGAGTCCCGCTGCTCGCGGGCGACGTCGGCGGCGTTTTCGGCGTTGCGCTCGGCGTCGTCGCTGGCCTTGTTGCCGGTGCCGGCCTTGGCGTCGCGGGCGTCCTTCAGGGACGTCACCACGTGGTCGACGAAGCCGTATTCCAGCGCCTCGGCGGCGGTGAACCAGCGGTCGCGGTCGGAATCCTCGACGATGCGTTCCAGGGGCTGGCCGGTGTGCTCGGCGATGAGGCGGGCCATTTCCTTCTTGGTCTGCGCGAACTGCTCGGCCTGGATGGTGATGTCCGACGCGGTGCCGCCGATGCCGGCGGACGGCTGGTGCATCATGATGCGGGCGTGCGGCAGGGCGTAGCGCTTGCCGGGGGTGCCGGCGGACAGCAGGAACTGGCCCATCGAGGCGGCCAGGCCCATGCCGTAGGTGGCGACGTCGCAGGGCACGAACTTCATGGTGTCGTAGATGGCCATGCCGGCGGTGACGGAGCCGCCCGGGGAGTTGATGTACAGCGCGATGTCACGCTCGGGGTCCTCGGCGGACAGCAGCAGCATCTGGGCGCACAGCTTGTTGGCGATCTGGTCGTCGACCTGGTCGCCGAGGAACAGGATGCGCTCCTTCAGGAGCTTGTCGAACACGGAGTCGGCCGGGGCGGGGTTCTGGTCGCTCATCGAAAAAGGGTTTCCCTTCCATTTCGCCTTCGCCGCCGTTTCACGGGCGGCCCGCCTCGGGGGCGGGATCTCTCATTGAGGGTAACGAAAGGGACCGCCCCTTTGTTTCGGGACGGCCCCATGTTCGCTGTCAGCGTCGGGGCCGGGGATCGGCGGCGCGCTTCCCCCGGGCCCGGGCCCGATTTTCGCGGGTGGGCCGGGGTCCGCCTCCGCTTTTCGCTTTGCGACGGCCCCCGGTTCCGCGTGGGTTCTACTTCTCGGCGTCGGCCTCGTCGGCCTTCGCATCGGCCTCGGGGGCCTCGGGCGCCTCGGCCTCGCCGAAGAACTCGGCGACGTCGACGTCGTTGCCGTCGGTGTCCTTGACGGTGGCCTTCAGGATGGACACGGCCAGGGCCTTGCCGCGGCGGACGTCGGCGAAGAGGTTGCCGAGCTGGCCGGACTGCTGGATCTGCTGGATGAACTGGTTCGGGTCCATGCCGTAGGACTGGGCGGTGAACAGGATGTGGTCGGTGAGCTCCTGTTGGGAGACCTCCGGCTGCTCCTGCTCGGCCAGCTCGTCGAGGAAGAGCTGGGTGCGCACGGCCTCTTCGGCGGAGGTGCGGGAGTCGGCGTCGAACTGCTCGCGGGTGGTGCCCTGGGCCTCGAGCATGGTGTTCAGGACGGCCTCGTCGCCGCCGAACTGGCCGAGCAGCTGCTGCAGCTGGCCGTCGACCTGCTCCTTGACGACGCCCTCCGGCAGCGGCACCTCGGTCTTCTCGAGGGCGGCGGCGAGGACCTTGTCGCGGATCTGCTGGGCCTGCTCGCCCTTCTTGGTGTTCTCGACCTGCTTGGCCAGGTCCTCGCGCAGCTCGTCGATGGTGTCGAACTCGGAGGCCATCTGGGCGAACTCGTCGTCGGCGTCGGGAAGCTCGCGGACCTTCACGGACTGGACGGTGACGGTGACCTGGGCGTCCTCGCCCTCGTGGTCGCCGGCGACCAGCTTGGTGCCGAACTCCTTGGACTCGCCCTGGGCCAGGCCGGTGACGGCCTCGTCCAGGCCGTCGATCAGGTCGCCGGAGCCGACCTGGTAGGACAGGCCCTCAGTGGAGGCCTCCTCCAGCTCCTCGCCGTCGACGGTGGCCGACAGGTCGATGGAGATGAAGTCGCCGTCCTCGACCGGGCGCTCGACGCCGGTGAGGGTGCCGAAGCGGGCGAGGAGGTTGTCGAGCTCGGCCTGCACGGCGTCGTCGTCGGCCTTGAGGGCGTCGACCTCGACGGAAATGTCGGAGAAGTCCGGCAGCTCGATCTCGGGGCGGACGTCGACCTCGGCGGTGAACTCGACGACCTCACCGTCCTCCAGCTTGGTGACGTCGACCTCCGGCTGGCCGATGACCTTCAGCTCATGCTCCTCGACGGCCTGGCCGTAGCGGGAGGGAACCATCTCGTTGAGGACCTGCTCCAGGATCGGGCCGCGGCCGACGCGGGCCTCGATCAGCTTGGCGGGGGCCTTGCCCTTGCGGAAGCCCGGGATCTGGACCTGCTGGGCAAGGGCCTCGTGGGCCTTGTCGAACTCGGGCTTGAGCTCGTCGAAGGGAACCTCGACGGTGATCTTGACGCGGGTGGCGCTTTGCTGTTCGACGGAGGACTTCACTGGTTGCACACTCCTGTTAGTAGATGTGAGTTGATGATTTCACAGACCACGGGAGTGCCCGTGATGCTGGTCGGGGTAGCGGGATTTGAACCCACGGCCCCTCGCTCCCAAAGCGAGTGCGCTACCAAGCTGCGCCATACCCCGTTGTGAATTTGTCCGGACCCCGCACGCACCCGCCGATCCGGGCCGAGCACCCGCCTGAACGGGGACATCGGCCCGTCGTGAAGCGGGTCCATGCGATGACGTCGTGCAGTCTACGTGGCTCCCGTTCGGGGGGCGATCACCGCCCCGGTTTAAGCCCGCGGCGCGGCGATTATGGCGGCGGGCTCCGGGTGCGCTATAGTTTCCCCCACGTTCACGAGGGGCCGCTTCCGCTTCGGCGAGAAATCTCGGCCCCGGATGAGCTGCGGGGATGTCGTATAGTGGCTAATACCTCAGCCTTCCAAGCTGAAGACGCGGGTTCGATTCCCGTCATCCCCTCCACTTCGCCGCCGCACCCGATCGGGTGCGGCGGTTTTTCCATGTCACGCCCACGTGTCACGTGTGAAGTCACGGTTGGATAGAGAGCAGGTCACAAGTCGCATCCACTGCCCCGCCGGGTCTTTTCAGGGCCCGAACCAACACTATGGTGGGCTGCATGGACCCCCGCATCATCGACAAGGACACCGGCGTGGAGCTGTGGACCGCCGCGGAATGCGCCGAGTTCACCGGCACCGCCCGCGGCACGTTCACCAGCTATGCGGGCCGCGGCAAGGCGCCGGTGCCCACCACGAAGCTCCACGGCCTGACGCTGTGGAACTCTGACGACGTGCGCGAATGGCAGAAGAGCCGCGAAGAGCGGAAGAAGTGACCGCCCCGCAACAACCCAGGTAGCGCCCGCCGGTCAACGCCCGCGCACGCCCCGGGCAGTACCGCCATCAACCCAGGTAGTGGGCGCTGACCAGGTCGGCGACCGCATCGGCGTCGTTGTCGCCGCCCAGCACGCCGTGGCCGTATCCCGGCAGTTCCTTCAGCTCGCCGCCCATCGCCGCCTGCATCGCGCGGCCGGCCGTTCCGGTCACCGCGGCGTCCTTGTCGTAGTGCAGCAGCAGCGGCTTGTGCTTCAGCGCCGACCCGTCCAGGGCGACGGCCGAGCTCTTGCCCGGCCATCCCAGGCACAGCTGGCCCGAGCCCATCGAATCGGCGTTGACCCGGAAAATGTCGCCGCCCGTGTACTGGTCGGCGTAGGCGCGGGGAATGCGGGACGGATCGGCGGCGACCAGGTTGTCGTTGCACACGATCGAACGCTCGACGACGGCCATCGCCTCCATCTCGGCCGCCACGTCCTCCTCCGTCTTGCCCTCGGGAAGCGGCGGGGTCTCGGCCTTGCCGCTGACGATCGCGTCGGCGACGTCTGCCCACATGCCCTCCGAGTACGTCGCGGCGAACGTCATCTGCAGCAGCACCGACTGGGCGCCGGCCCCCGGCCGCAGCATCGACGCGGCGAAGGACTGGCCGCGCCAAACGGCGGGGAGGACCCGGTCGGCGAGCTGGAGGTATGCCTCGGGGTCGTCGGCGAGCGCGCCGGGTACGTCGCCCACCTGCGCCGGCGGCGGGTACAGCTGCCCCGGTGCGCCGACCTCCTCGTTGATGCGCTCCGTCCACCGCGTGTACACCTGCAGCGGCGTCGTGCCCAGCCCGTACCGGTCATCTCGATCGGCGATCCACTGGAACATCGCGTTCACGGCGTCGCGGCGCCACGGCTCGCGCGAATCCCCGAGCCGGAACCAGCGGTCCGCCGGGTCCACCGAAGAGTCGAGGACCATGCGGCCGGTGCGCTCCGGGAACAGAGTCGCGTACGTGCCCATCAGGTCCGTGCCGTAGGAGACCCCGTAGAGGTTCAGCACGTCCTGGCCGAGGACGCCCCGCACGTGGTCGAGATCCCGGGCCGTGTTCTCGGTGGTGATGGTCGCCGCGTAACCGGGGTCGTTCGCCTCGCACGACGCGTACATGGCGCCGACCTGGCCGGCGAGGGCCCCGCTGGCGGGGATGTCCGCCACGTTGCAGTTCAAGGGGGTGCCCCACCGCAGGCCGCGGGGCTCCACGGCGATGAGGTCGAAGTGCTCGCGGACGGCGGCCGGCATTTTGATGGCCTCGTCGGAGAACATGTTCAGCGCGTCGCCGCCCGGGCCACCCGGGTTGCCCGCGATGACGCCGCGCCGCTCGCCCGTCGCGGGCACGCGGCTGACGGTGAGGGTGATCATGGCGCCGTCCGGGTCCGCGTGATCGCGGGGGACCTCCACGTCCGCGCACACCGTGCCCGGCGCGACGGATGCCGCGGCGGGGCAGGCTCCCCAGTCCAACCCGCCCAAATCCGCGAGGCCGCCCGCCGACGCTTGGGGGGCGGACAGCAGGCCGCCCGCGAGGGCCACGACGGTGGCCGGGGCGAGCGCCCGGCGGAACATGGAAGCGAGTTGCACGGAAATCCCTTTCTTCGACTCCGGAAAGCGTATCAGACGCCCGGGCCCGCCGCCGGACCAGGCCGTCACGGCACCGAGCGGACCCCGTACACCAGCACCGCGCCGACGGCGGTCAACGCGCCCGCGAAGAAGTACAGGCCCGGGTAGCCGCCGAGGTTCGCCAGCGCGAAGGCGGCGAGCACCGGGGCGGCCATGTTCGGTCCGGCGACCGCGAGGTTCATCACCCCGACGTCGCGCCCGCGTTCGTCGGCCTTGGGCAGCACCTGGTTGATCAGCGCCTGGTCCACCGCCATGAACACTCCCCACGACAGGCCCAGCAGCACCGCGGCGCCGACGACCGTGCCGAAGGACTCCGCCACCGCCATGACCGCGCACGCGCCGGCCACTCCCAGCGACGACGCCGCCACGAACACGCGCCGCTTGCCCAGCTTGTCGGACAGCCGTCCCGACGCGACGGCGGTGAGGATCACGCAGCCCGCGTAGGCGCCGGTCAGCACGAGCACGCCGGAGTCCGGGTCCCCGTGGCGGATGTGGTCGCGCAGGTAATAGAACAGGTAGAACAGCGCCACGGAGTTGCCGGTGGTCACCAGGAACCGGGCGAGGAAAACCCAGTTGAAGTCCCGGTACAGCCCTCCCGGCGATTCGGCGACGGCGGGCACGACCGGTTCGACGTCGTCGTCGTAAGGCACCGGCGCCAGCGCCCCGCGGTGCCGCACGCGGGAGACGTCGCGGAAGCCGGGCATGAACTGGAAGATGAGCGCCAGCAGCAGCGCCGCGGTGACGATGTACGCCAGCCCGAGGTCGAACACCGTGGCCACCACCGTCCCCAGCACCACGCCGAGGGTGTACGTCAGCCCCAGCACCCCGGACACCACGCCGTATTGGTGGTCGGGCACGGTGTCGGGCGCGACGGCCTGCGCGGCGTTGATCGAGGCCGCTATGGCCAGCTGGAACACCGCCCACCCCAGGGTCAGCGCGGCGAACCCCGGGGCGGCGCCGAGGAACATCAGCGCCCCCGCCGCCGCGAGCCCGCCGAAGAGGATCCACGGCGCGCGCCGGCCCCACCTCGAGTCGGTGCGGTCGGACAACCAGCCGGCCAGCGGGTGGCCGACGATGGAGAAGAACCCGCCGATCGCCATCAGCAGCGCCAGCTTCGACTCCTTGTCCCCCGGGTGCCACACCAGGATCTGCTGCGCGAGCAGCAGCTGCGTCGGCGCGGCCCACGAAATGTTCTGCCCCAGGTAGAGCAGGCCGTAGCGGACGACCCAGCCCGTGGTGACGGGCGTGCGCTGCGCGGGGTCGGCGGCGAAACGGCCGACGTCGGCGAGGGCGCGTTCGGCGGCGCTCATCGGCTCCCCTCCCCTGTGTCGGACATGTTGGCGGCGTCGGACGTCTTGGTGGCGTCGGGCATCGTGGCGGTGTCGGACGTCATGGCGCGCATGGCGGACCGCACGGTCGGGTCGGTGCGTTCGTCGGCGACGGGGTAGCGCCGCCCGGCGGTGTAGCGCCCATGCAGCTCCGGGGTGATCCGCCCGGTCCGCGCCAGTTCCGCGAGCAGATGCGCCGACGGTTTGAGCGTGCGCTCCTGCGTTTCGTAATCGAGGTGGACGATGCCGAACCGCGGCCCCTCGCCGTCGGCCCATTCCCAGTTGTCCACGAAGCACCAGTGGTACCAGCGCTCGATGGGCAGACCGGACTCCGCGATCGCGCGCAGATGCTCCAGAATGAACCGCGGCCGGAAGGATTCCAGACTGCGGTCGGCTGCGGCGGACGCCTCCTGCTTTGCGACGCCCGCCTCCCCGCCCGCGCCCGGCGCCGGATTGGCCGCCGACCCGGGGTCGCCGAGATCGCAGGTGCCGTTTTCGGTCACCCACACGGTTCCCCCGTACCGCTCGTGCAGGTCACGGGCGCAGTCGACCAGGCCGGCGGGGTGGATTTCCCAGCCGAGGTCGTTGACGGGGGCACCAGCGAAGGTGCCGTCGTCAAGCCTGTCCACTGCCGTGCGCGTGTAGTAGTTGAGGCCCAAAAAGTCGTGGTGGCTGCCCGACGGCAGGTTCCGCCCCACCTTCGCACCGCCCAACAATGGGTGGAACTCACCCGCCAGGTGCGCGTCGGCGACGATGTCCTGGAACAGGAACCGGTTCAGCCGCGACAGGCCGCGGTGGATGGGATTGCGGGGATTGCGCGGCTCGAACCCGCGGGCATGGTGTGCGAAGCCGACCTTGGCGCGGTCGCCCTGGATGCCGTGGATGAGCTGGTGGCCGAGGATATGCGACACCGCCATGTTGCGCAGCACCGCCATCGTGTCCCGCCACGACCGGTTGCCCGGAGGGCCGGACCGGAACAAGTGGGCCTGGGTCGCGTAGACGTTGGGCTCGTTGACCGTCACCCACTCGTCGACCAGGTCATCGAGCGCGCGCACGGTCGTCTCCGCGAAACGCAGGAAGGCATGGGGCGCGTCATCCGAGGTGAAGCCCCCGCGCGCGGCGAACCAGCGCGGGTTGGCGAAGTGGTGGAGCGTCACCAGGGGCCGGATTCCCCTGTCGCGCAGATCCGCGATCTCCTCTCGGTAGCGGTCGAGCACCGCATGGTCGAACTCCCCCGGCCGCGGCTCGATGCGCGACCATTCCACGCCGATGCGCGCAATGGGCAGGCCGAGCGAGGCCATCAGCCGGTTGTCCTCGCGCCAGCGATTCCAATGGTCGGTGGCGCGCAGCGGCGTCGAGCCGTCGGCCACGTTGCCCGGCTCGAGTGCCCAATCGAGCCAATCGTTGTTCTGATCGCCGCCCTCGATTTGGAGCGCCGCAGACGCCGTTCCGATGAGCAGGCCGCGCAAATCGACGTCGTGAAGCAGCGGTTCCGCAGCCGGTGACGTGCGCGGCGCGGGCATTGGCTTGGGTGTGCCGCCGGGCCCCGTGGTTGACATACCAACACACTAAGAGCCACGGTCCGCGAAAAAGTGGTTTTCGGCGGAAACGTTGTGTCCGTTTTCGTCCGCCCGGCGACGCCGATTCGACGCTGGGCAAAGGCGGCCGGACGGCGCGGCGCGTGGGCGTCGCAAAGCCCCGGAACAAGGGATAATCCGGGGAGAAGGGGAACGAATCCGGCCCCTCGCCCGTTGCATGGGATGGACCCGGAACAACCCCCGGGCCACACGAAAGCACCCGGAACCACCCACCGAGATAGGACCGTGACCACAATGTCAGCCATCCTCCTCATCGGCATCGCGATCATCGGCGGCGTCCTGCTGATCCAGATGACCCAGAAGCGCCAGAACAAGGCCATCGCGCAGCGCGAACACGACGACGTCGCCGACGCCGTGGCCGACGCCCGCCGCTGGATCGAACGGCTCGGTTCCCAGGTGCTGTCCATCTCCGGCACCGACACCGCCTCCACCCAGGCGATGGCCGACGCCTCCGAGCGCTACAACGCCGCGTCGTCGCAGATCTCCACCGCCAACACCGTCAAGCAGGCGCAGCTCGCGCGCGAATCCGCGCTCGAGGGCCTGCACTACGTCGCCGCCGCGCGCGAGATCATGGGCATGCCCGCCGGCCCCGAACTGCCTCCGCTGGAGGGCCAGCGCTCCGCCGGCTCCGTGACCGAGCAGCGCACCATCAAACACGAGGGCCGCGAGATCACCGCGTCGCCCGTGGCCACCGAGGAAACTCCCAACTACTACCCCGGCGGCCGCGTCGCCGGGCGCCCGGTGCCCGCCGGCTGGTACTCCGAGCCGTGGTGGCAGTCCGCCCTGCGCACCGGCATGTGGGCCATGGGCTCGGTCGCCCTGTTCTCGCTGATGTTCAACGGCATGTCGGGCGTGGCGTATGCCGCGTCGAACTTCGAGAGCGGCGCCGGCGACGGGTCCGATGGGCCCGCCGACACCTTCATCGACGAGGGCGACGCCGGTGACCTCGGCGACGGCGGCGGCGATGACGGCGGCGGCTTCTTCGACGGCCTTTTCGGCGGCGACGGCGATGGCGGCGACGGCGGGGGCTTCTTCGACGGCGGCGGCGACGGCTTCGACTTCGACTTCTAGTTTTCGCCTGGCTGCGGGCCCGGGCCGGTCCGTCGCAAAGCAAAAAAGCGGCACCCCACTCGAACGTGGGGTGCCGCTTCGTCGTCGCGGCAGGTGGGCCGGCGACCCGGCTTAAACCGCCGGCGCCTCGCGCTACTCCTGCTCGGGCAGGGCGGGGGCGATGCCGGTCTTCTCGTACTCGGCGAGGATGTCGATTCGGCGCTGGTGGCGCTCCTCCTCGCTCCACGGCTGGGCGACGAAGGCATCGACGATGGCCAGCGCCTCCTCCTCGGAATGCATGCGGCCACCCAGGCCGATGAGCTGGGCGTTGTTGTGCTCGCGGGCCAGCTTGGCGGTCTCCACCGACCAGGCCAGGGCACAGCGGGCGCCCTTGACCTTGTTGGCGGCGATCTGCTCGCCATTGCCGGAACCGCCGAGCACGATGCCCAGGGAGCCCGGGTCGTTGACGGTGCGGGAAGCGGCCTCGATGCAGAAGGCCGGGTAATCGTCGGCGGCATCGTACACGTGGGCGCCGCAATCGACGACCTCGTGGCCCGCCTTCTCCAGGTGGTCCTTGATCAGGTTCTTCATCTCGAAACCGGCGTGGTCCGCGCCAAGGTAAATACGCATGGGACAAGCATAACCAGGCGCGGGCGCGGGGGTGCCCCACGCCGCGGAGGGGGCGGTGGCGGCGCACCGGCGCCGTTGTTATCAAAAGCGAAAGTTTTGATAAATCCGTTACTTTTCGCTACCTTCTCGGCCATGCGATTTTCCTGGGACCGAGTTCACCCGTCCGGCGCCGCGGCAGCCGCACCGATCCGCGGCACCACCGCCCGAACCCATTCCGGGGAAGGGATTTCCGCCCGCGTGGTCTTCGGTCGCGCGCTCCCCGTGGCCATCGCCTCCGCGCTCCTCGTGGCTTCCCCGATGGCCGCGCAGACGGCCCACGCCGAACCCTCCCCCACCCCCGCCCCGGCGGCTTCTCCCGCGCAGCCGAATCCGAACCGCGCGCCCGACGGCCCCACGGCGGTGCGGGATGCGGTGCTGTCGTCGAGCCCGCTGTGCATGTCCGACAACGAGGACCTCATCCGCCTGTGCACGCGCCTGGAGTCGGAGTCGACGTCGTACCCGGTGCAGCTGACCGCCGACCCGCGGGGGCACCACATCGTGGTCCTCGGCTACGGGCTCACCGACGAGGGAGAGCTTCGCGACGAACTGGTCACGCGACTGGCCGGCGCGAAGGACCTGGCGGAGGCCTTCCCGGAGACCCCGATCATCGTGTCCGGCGGCGCCCCGAAGAAGGGCAAGTCCGAGGCCGAGGCGATGCGCGAGTGGCTGACGGGCCACGGCATCGACGGCTCGCGCATCACCTCCGAGGACCGGTCGGGCAACACGAAGGAAAATGCGGCGCTGTCGTCGAAGATCGTCGCCGAGCGCGGCGGCCGCGGCATCACGCTGATGACGTCCCGCGACCACATGGAGCGAGCCCTCAACGAGTTCCGCATCGCCGCCGCCGGCAAGTGGCCGGTCACCGGCGCCGTCGCCCAGTAGGGGCCCGGTGGGGGATCGCGGGGGCCACGCTTCACGACGGGCCGCCCACCTCGCCGAAAGGCCTGAAAAACACTGCTCGCTCGCCCATTCGATGTAGAAAAATAGGCGATCCGGACGGTTCGACATGATGCTCGCGAAGTCGCCGGACAACGTTCCGTGGCGGGCACCGCCGCCCACGGATCCGGTTGCTTCGAAGAGGCCCCGCTCACGCGAGCCTCACCCGGTCCGCCACCGCGGATCGCGTCCACGCCGGCTCACACTCCAACCCGCGATCCGGCACGAGCTTTCAGGAGCGACGATGTCGAACCCCAATCCCGACCCCCACGGAACCAACCCCTCCGGCATGCCCGGCCCGCAGCAGGGCCCGGGCGGGCCGCATTACGGCAACCCGCGGAACGCCGGGCCCTACGTCGGCGGCGAACCCGGCCAGCCCAACGTCGTGTACGTGCAGGAGCCGAAGAAGCCCCTCTACAAGCGGCCCGGCTGCCTGATCCCCCTGATCCTGGCGATTCTGCTGCTCCTCATCGCGGGCGGTTGCATGGCCATGCTGGGTGGGGCGGCCAACGAAGTCGACAAGCAGCTCAACGCCGAGCACACCATCACCTACGCGATCGAGGGCGACGCGACCGACGCGACGGTGACCTACAACGTCGACGAAGCGAACACGGCGCAGGATTCAGGCGTCGCCGCCGGCTGGACCAAGGACGTGACCGTGAAGGGGATCTTCGGCGGCCACCTCAGCGTCACCAACGGGATCAACGACACCGGGGCGATCACGTGCAAGATCATCGCCAACGGCAAGACGATCTCGGAGAACACCGCCACGGGCGAGTTCGCGTCGGCGACGTGCAGCGCCGATTCCACGGCGATCGCCGACGCCTTCAAGTAGGCCGCGACCGAGCGTAATGTGGCGGGGGAACCTGCGTTTACCGCGCGTTTCCCAGCCACCATGATCCGAGGAAGTTCAGTGCACCGGCCCCCTGCAGTCCGCACCGTCCGCCACGACATCAACGAGAAGCCGTTCATCGTCATCTGGGAGGTGACGCGGGCGTGTGGCCTGGTGTGCAAGCACTGCCGGGCCGACGCGCAGCACGAGCCGCACCCGGATCAGCTGACCACGGAGGAGGGCAAGCGCCTTCTCGACGCGCTGGCGTCGTACGACAGGCCGCTGCCGCTGGTGGTGTTCACGGGCGGCGATCCGTTCGAGCGGGCGGATCTTGAGGAGCTGACGGAGTACGGCACGTCGAAGGGCCTGAACGTCTCCCTGTCGCCGTCGGTGACGCCGAAGCTGACGCCGGAGCGCGTCCGGTCGCTGCGCGAGGCCGGCGGCAAGGCCATGTCCATGTCGCTCGACGGTGCGACGGCGGCGACGCACGACGCGTTCCGGGGGTTTTCCGGCACGTTCGAGAAGACCGTCGAGATGGCCCCGGTGATCAACGAAGCCGGCTACCGCCTGCAGATTAACTCCACGCTGACGCGCGACAACATCCACGAGGCCCCGGCGCTGCTGAAGCGGGTCATCGAGATGGGCGCGAAGATGTGGTACGTCTTCTTCCTCGTGCCCACGGGCCGCGGGGCGGCGCTGAATTGCCTGTCGCCGCAGGAGCGCGAGGACGTGCTCAATTGGCTGGTCGACGTGTCGGACCGCATCGCCATCAAGACCACGGAGGCCCCGCAGTACCGCCGCGTGGTGCTGCAGCGCCGCGAGGCCGAGGAGACCGGCGCGCCGAAGTACGAGGGCGGCCCGCTTTACGACGAGCTGACGCGCCAAACCACCGAGCTTCTCGGCGAGCACCCCGCCAAGCCCCGCCCGCCGCGCTCCCCCATGGCGGTGAATTCCGGCTCGGGATTCGCCTTCATCGACCACATCGGCGACGTGTACCCCAACGGCTTCCTGCCACTGCACTGCGGCAACGTGAAGGAGACGCCTTTTCCGGAGATCTACTCCGAGTCGCCGGTGTTCAAGGAGTTGCGCGACCCCGACAATTGGCACGGCAAGTGCAGCGTCTGCGGGTTCCACAACGTGTGCGGCGGTTCGCGGTCCACGGCGTTCGCGCTGACCGGTGACTACCGCGCGTCGGATCCGACCTGCGTGTACGTGCCGCCGGCGTGGCACCCCGACGCCGACGCCGTCGAGGAGGAGGGGGCGACGGCTGAGGATCTCGCGCCCATCGGTTCCGGCCCGGGCGAGCACGCCCCCGCGCTGAAGCTCACCGTCATCGACGGCTCGAAGGGGATGTAGGGCGCGCGGCTACTTCACGAACCGCCAGCTGTTGCCTGTCGCTTCGTCGACCAGCACGATCGTCCCCTCATCGGGGCGCTCGACCAGCCGCCGCCCCTCCAACGCCACCCGCATCGCTTCCTGCGTGTCCACGCCGTCGGGGCAGGCCATCCGCGTCGAAGCGAGCACGCCGAACTCGATGACCATCGGCTCCCCCTCGGACACCGACGCGTCGCCGAAGATTCGGTTGCACGAATCCGTGCCCTTCAGCTCGGTGCCGTCGATGCGGAAACTCGCCCGCCGATCCGACTCGAGGTGCCAATCCACTCCGGTGATCGGCTCGGGCCCGCGGAACGCCCCCATCGCCCACGCAACCCCCGCGGCGACTGCGGCGACGACGACGAGCGCGGCGCCCACGGCGAACGCCCGGCGCGTCATGCCGATCTCCCCCGCCGAACCCGCAGCCCGGCGCCGTCGCAAAGCCATGCCCTAATCGAACTCGGGCGACTCGGTGCGCGAGCGCTTCAACTCGAAGAAATGCGGGTACCCGGCCAGAGCGATGGCGCCGTCGAAGATGGTGCCGGCCTCCTCGCCGCGGGGGATGCGCGTCAGCACCGGGCCGAAGAACGCGGTGTCGCCGAGCTTGACCACCGGGGTGCCCACGTCATCGCCGACGGCGTCCATCGCGCCGGCGTGGTACTCGCGCAGCTTCGCGTCGTACCGGTCGGAATGCGCGGCGTCGAAGCGCTCGGCGGGCAGGCCCACGGCGGCCAGCGACTCGCGGATGATGTCGTCGTAGCCGTCGGCGGTGTCCTTGCCGCCCTGGCCGCCGTCGTGGATACGGGTGCCCATCTCGGTGTAGAGCGCGTCGAGCACGTCCTCGCCGTCCTCCGCCGCGACCGCGGCGAACACGCGGGCCGGCCCCCAGTTGGCCACCATCATCCGCTTGTAGTCCTCGGGCAGTTCGTCGCGGCCCTCGTTGAGCACCGACAGGCTCATCGGCTTCCACGTGACGTCGATGTCGCGGACCTTCTCCACCTCCTTGATCCACCGGGAGGTGATCCAGCAGAAGGGGCAGGAGACGTCGAACCAGAAGGTCACGGTGTCACGGGAGGTCATGATGGGAACCCTTTCGTCGAAGCTGACCGCCAGGTTAGATCAGCTTCGTTTCCCGTGCATCGGCCAACGGATCCGGCTTTGCGACGGTCGGCCGGCGCGCCCTACGTCCAGTAGACGGCAACCTCGGCGCCGGATTCGGCGTTCGCGGCGACGGCCGCCAGGTATTCCGCCCACGTCTTGAATTCGTACTCCAAGGGCCCCAACTCGTGGTCCATGTTCATCAGTTGGCCGGTCGTGAGGTCGACGCACACGGAATTTCCCCCTCCGTCCGACACCAGCGGCACGAGGTTCGGCGTCCACCACCGGTCGTTCCACTCGTCGTTCTCGGCGTCGTACACGCCCTTCCACCCGGCCCAGTCCGTGGCGATATCCCTGCACGACATGATCCAGCCGCCGAAAGGCAATTCCTTCCCCTCGCGCATGGCGTCGTTGACCGTCTCGACATCGATGCCGTCGTGGATTTTCAGCGAGGCGACGATGTCGTCGGGAAGCGGTGCCCCGATGACCTCGGCGACGTGGGCGAGGTCCTCGTCGGTGGCGGGCGGGTTGGCGGGGACGACGGAGACGATGGTCTCCCAAGACTGTTCGATGGTCATGCGGACATTGAACCCACTGCAACGGACCCGCGCCGGACGATCATCCCCTGCGCCCACCCCCGCTCAATGCTCCGACGGGCGGCCCTTCGTCTCCAGCATCCCGGCGGTGTGCTCGAGGTAGCCCGCCCAATCGGTGTAGCGCAGGAACGACGAGCCGTACTCGTGGTCCATGTCGACGTACCGGCCGGTGCGGGTGTCCAGACAGATGTGGTTGCCGCCGTGGTCGTGGACGAGGGGGATCCACGCCTCGTGGAACCACTTGCCCTCGGAGTCGGCGTTGTCCTCCGCATCTTCGACGAAGCCCTCGAAGCCGCCGTCGGCCTCGGTTTCGGTCCACATCCGCCAGTCGGAGATGATCTTCGCGGGCGGCTGGATCCAGCCTCCGTCCCACGGCGGCCCCTCCATCGAGCCATGGCGCGACCACGAGGCGCGGACGTCGTCGGGCAGGGTCACGCCCAACTGCTTCTCCAGGTCGTCGAGGTCCTCGTGGGAGGCGGCCGGCCCGAACGCGTCCTCGGGGAGCAGCCCCTCGATGCGGTCCCACGCGGCGTTGACGCGGGCGACGGGGTCTTGTGCGTTGGCGTTGCTTTCGGTCATGCAACCGATCATGGCCCGCGGCCCGCGATCGCGCCACGCCACCCGATCCGCGGCCGCGGTTACCCTGAATCCCATGACTTCCACGAACCTGACGCAGACCGAGGCCGCCGACCGCGCGGCCATGCTCGAGGTGTCCCACTACGACATCTCCCTCGACGTCACCGGCGCCCCCGGCACCACCTCCGCCCCGGGCGACGAGACGTTCCGGTCGATCACCACCGTCACCCTGACCGCGAAGACCGCCGGCGAGACCTTCCTCGACCTCCGCAACGCCGACGTCCGCTCCGTCACCGTCGACGGCGCCGACGTCACGGACGCCGCCTGCGGCGGCTCCAAGGAGCTTTACGACGACGAACGCGGTCTGCTGCTGAACCTGACCGAGGGCGGGCACGAAGTCGTGGTCGACGCCGACTGCCGCTACACCACCACCGGCGAGGGCCTGCACCGCTTCATCGACCCCGCCGACGAGCAGACGTATCTTTACTCCCAGTTCGAGACGGCCGACGCCAAGCGCGTGTTCGCCTGCTTCGACCAGCCGGACCTGAAGGCCACGTACTCGATGGACGTCACCGCCCCCGGCGACTGGACCATCGTGTCCAACTCCGAGCCGGAGGTCTCCGACGTCGCGCCCGGCGAGGGCGAGGTTCCCCCGCTGGACGGCCCGGCGGCCCGCGTCCACCGCTTCCGCGTGGATGTCCCGCTGTCGACGTACCTCATCGCGTTCTGCGCCGGTCCGTGGCACGAGGTCCGTGACGAATGGGCGGGCACCGTCGCCAAGCATCCCGAAACCCCCGCATCGCACCAGCCCGACGGCGAGCTGACCATCCCCCTGGGCCTGTACTGCCGCGCCTCCATCGCCGAGCACCTCGACGCCGAGCGGCTGTTCCGCGAGACCAAGGAGGGCTTCGACTGGTACGCCGCCAACTTCGGCGAGCCGTACCCCTTCGGCAAGTACGACCAGATCTTCTGCCCCGAGTACAACATGGGCGCCATGGAGAACGCCGGCGCGGTGACCATCCGCGACGAGTACGTCTTCCGCTCCCGCACCACCGGCTACCTGTACGAACGGCGCAACGAGACCATCCTCCACGAGATGGCGCACATGTGGTTCGGCGACCTGGTGACCATGCGGTGGTGGGACGACCTGTGGCTCAACGAGTCCTTCGCCACCTGGTCGGCGTGCGCGTCGCAGGCCGCGGTCAGCGAGTACCGCGGCGCCTGGACCACCTTCGCCAACGTGGAGAAGGCGTGGGCCTACCAGCAGGACCAGCTGCCGTCGACGCACCCGATCGCCGCGGACGCCTCCGACATCGACACCGTCGACCAGAACTTCGACGGCATCACGTACGCCAAGGGCGCGTCGGTGCTCAAGCAGCTGGTGGCCTACGTCGGCGAGGACGCGTTCCTGGCCGGCGCGCGGCTGCACTTCGCCCGCCACCGCTTCGGCAACGCCACCTTCGACGACCTGCTCGCCGCGCTGTCGGAGGCGTCGGGCCGCGACCTGTCCGGGTGGGCGGACCAGTGGCTGACCACGACGGGCATCAACACCCTGGCGGCGGAGTTCACCACCCGGAAGGGCGACGGCAGCGGGGCCGGGGATGGCGGGGCCGGCGGCGAGGCCGCCAACGCAGCGCACGGCGGCGAGGTCTACGACGCCTTCGCCATCCGCCAGTCCGGCGCCGAGCCGGGCGCGGGCGAGCTGCGCGACCACCGCGTCGCCGTCGGCGTCTACGCCCTCGAGGATGGCGTGCTGCGCCGCACCCACCGCGTGGAGGTCGATGTCAGGGGCGAGGTCACCGAGGTCCCGGAGATGGCCGGGGTGCCGGCGGGCGACGTGGTCCTGGTCAACGACGACGACCTGAGCTACTGCTTCATGGAGCTCGACCCGGCGTCGCGGACGGCGCTGATCGACCACATCGGCGCCTTCGAGGACCCGATGCCGCGGACGCTGGCGTGGTCGACGATGTGGGAGATGACCCGCGCCGCGAAGGTCCGGGCCCGCGACTTCGTGGATCTGGTGCTGCGCGGCGCCCCCGCCGAGGACCAGATTTCGGTGCTCGAGCGCGTGCTGGCGCAGGCCGTCACCGCCGTGGAGCGCTACGCCGCCGTCGAGTGGGTGGATGAAGGCCGCCGCCGGCTCGGCGCCGGGCTGCTCGACCACGCCCGCGCGGCGGAGGCCGGTTCCGATGCGCAGCTGGCCTTCGTCAACGCGCTGGCCATGCTGCCCGCCGACGGCGCCGGTTCCCTCGACGTCTTCCGCGCGATCCTCGACGGCGCTCCGGAGAAGGTCGGCCTGGAGGGGCTGACCGTCGACGAGGACATGACGTGGAAGGCCCTGACCGTGCTGGTCGCCGCCGGCGACAAGGCCGCGGACGACGTCGCGGCGGCCGAGCAGGCGGACCAGTCGGCGTTGGGCGCGCAGTCCGCGGCGAAGGCCCGGGCGGCGATCCCGGCGGCGGACAACAAGGTCCGCGTGTGGAACTCGTGCACGGCCACCGGCGCCGCCGCCCCGTCGAATCTGATGCTGCGGTCGATGATGGCGGGCTTCACCGCGCCCGGCGCCGACGAGCTGCTCCGCGATTTCACCGACCGCTACTTCGCCGAGGCCCCGGGCTGGTGGGGCGCGCATTCCTCCGAGACCGCGCAGCGCATGCTCGACGGCCTGTACCCGCATTGGGAGGTGTCGCAGGCGGGCCTGGACAAGGCTTCGCGGCTGCTTGACGACGACTCGGTGCCCGCCCCCGTCAAGCGCATCGTCGCGGAGAACCGTCACCGGGTGCAGCGTGCGCTGGCGGCGCGGGAGTGCGACCGCTCGGCGCCGGAGGCGTAGGGCGCGCGCCGGTGCCCGGGGCCCCGCGGCGTGCGGGGGCCTGGGTAGCCTGGGGGCATGACCAACGGCCAGACCCCTCAGGCAGCCCCCGGCGGCGGACAGCCGCAGTTCAGCGATTTCTACCGCGAGGTCGGCGAGGAGACGTTCGCGAAGATCGTGCACGGCTTCTACGTGCGCGTCCGCGAGGACGACATCCTCGGGCCGATGTACCCGGCGGGTGATTGGGAGGGCGCCGAGCGGCGCCTGCGGATGTTCCTGGAGCAGTATTGGGGCGGCCCGGCCACGTACAACGTGGAGCGGGGCCATCCGCGGCTGCGGATGCGCCATCACCCGTTCGTGGTGGACATGGCGGCCCGCGACCGGTGGCTGGAGCTGATGTCCGAGGCGCTGGCCGAGGTCTCCGACGAGGAGCTGCCCAAGCCTCACCGGGACGCCATGTGGGAGCACATGGTGCGGGTGGCGGACATGCTCATCAACACGCCCGCCTGATTTCCCGGGCGGGCCACGGTGGCCGGGGCACCGCTACAGCGGCAGCACCCCGAATCCCTCGGAAGCGTAGACGCTGCCGAAGCGCCCGTCGAGGCGCCGCCAGCGCCCCTTCACCGACACCCGCACCGGCTCTTCCGCGGCGGGTTCACCGGGGATGAAGCCCATCGCGCACAGGGCGAAAACCTCGCGCATCGAGATCTCCGCGGTGGGCGATTCCGCGGCGGGCGTTTCCATGGCGGGTGTTTCCGCGGCGGCATCTTCTGCCGAAGGCGTTTCGGCCGAGCGGGAATCGGCGGCGCGTTCATCGGCCGCGCCATCACCTCCGCCACTGCCCGCGCTGCTCCGGACGGTGAGGACCTTCTGGTCGAGCAGCGACGTCGGCAAGCCCAACGGGCCGGATTCTTCCTTCGCCACTCCCCTGGCCCGTGCCTCCAAATCACGGAAGACGGCGGCGGGCACGGCGTCGAGGACGGTCCACCCGCCGTCGACCGGCAGGCGGCCCGGCCAGGAGGCGTCGGCGGCCGCGCCGCAGTCCAGGGTCATCGGGACGGCGGCGTCGAGCTGGGGCACCGACCGGGCGTCGCCGGTGGCGGCGGAGACGGCGTCGGCGCGGACGATCATGTCGTCGCGGCCGGGGCCGATCGCCATGGTGCGGCAGGCCACCGGGCCGAAGGGCGTGGTCGCCCACACCCGGGCGATGCCGGCGGGCCGGGACGCGGCAACCGGGTCATCCGGCGAGCCGGGCGCGACCGAGCGGATGCGCACCAGCGCCTCCGGGTCCATCGCCTCGGCCTTGCGGGCGAGGACCCCGAGGTTGGTCAGCGCGGCGGCGTCGTGGACGACGAGGGTTTCCCCGCCGGCCCCGGCGCCCGCGCCGCCATCATTCATCGCGGTCACCGGCGGCGGCATCGTCCCCGCCGCCACCGCCGCTACCGCCGTCGCCGCTGCCGCTGCCTCCGCCGTTGCCGGCGGTCAGCTCGGGCGAGGCGAAACGCCCCAGCACCCGGCGCACCGACGGCGTCAGCTCGCGGGCGCGGGACTCCTCGAGGTCGAACAGCACCATGACGGTGGTCAGCACCGCCGCGATGTGGCCGTGCTGGTCCTTGATCGTCTGGCGGATCGTGTAGGACGTGTTGCCGATGGCGATGATCTCGGTTTCCACGAGCACCTCGCGGGTGTCGGGCAGCAGGGCGCGGAGGTAGTCGATCTCCGCGTGGCGCACCACGGTGCCCAGTTTCCCGCCGCCGCCCTCGACGCTCGCGCGCGCGAAGGCGACCCGGGCTTCCTGCCCGTACTCGAGGTACGCCAGGTTGTTGACGTGCCCGTACTGGTCGAAGTCGGACCAGCGCACGGGGATGGTGGTCAGAAACGCATTCGTATCGGGCATGCCGTTACCTCTCCTGGGGTCAGCGCGTCAGCTTGCGGTGCGTGACGCGCGACGGACGGGCGGCCTCGGGGCCGAGGCGCTCGACCTTGTTCTTCTCGTAGCCTTCGAAGTTGCCTTCGTACCAGAACCACTGGCCTTCTTCGACGTTGCCCTCCCACGCGAGGATGTGGGTGCAGGTGCGGTCCAGGAACCAGCGGTCGTGGGAAATGACCACGGCGCAGCCCGGGAACTGCTGCAGGGCGTTCTCCAGCGAGGACAGGGTCTCGACGTCGAGGTCGTTGGTCGGCTCGTCCAGCAGGATCAGGTTGCCGCCCTGCTTGAGGGTCAGCGCCAGGTTCAGGCGGTTGCGCTCGCCGCCGGACAGCACCTTCGCCGGCTTCTGCTGGTCGGCGCCCTTGAACCCGAAGGCCGACAGGTACGCGCGCGACGGCATCTCGTTCTGGCCGACGTGGATGTAGTCCAGGCCGTCGGAGACGACCTCCCACACGGTCTTCTCGCCGTCGATGTTCTCGCGGCCCTGGTCGACGTAGCTCAGCTCGACGGTCTGGCCGACCTTCACCTCGCCGGCGTCCGGCTCCTCCAGCCCGACGATGGTCTTGAACAGGGTGGTCTTGCCCACGCCGTTGGGGCCGATGACGCCGACGATGCCGTTGCGCGGCAGCGTGAACGACAGGTCCTTGATCAACGTGCGGCCGTCGAAGCCCTTCTCCAGGTTCGACACCTCGACGACCTGGTTGCCCAGGCGCGGCGGGGTCGGGATCTGGATCTCCTCGAAGTCGAGCTTCTTGTACTGCTCGGCTTCCTCCACCATCTGCTCGTAGCGCTCGAGGCGGGCCTTGTTCTTGGCCTGGCGGGCCTTCTGGCCGGAGCGGACCCACGCCAGCTCGTCCTTCAGGCGCTTCTGCAGCTTGGCGTCCTTCTTGCCGGCGACCTCCAGTCGGGCGGCCTTCTGCTCCAGGTAGGTGGAGTAGTTGCCCTCGTAGGGGTACAGCTTGCCGCGGTCGACCTCGCAGATCCAGCCGGCGACGTGGTCCAGGAAGTAACGGTCGTGGGTCACGGCCAGCACGGCGCCGGGGTACTTCTGCAGGTGCTGCTCCAGCCACAGCACCGACTCGGCGTCGAGGTGGTTGGTGGGCTCGTCGAGCAGCAGCAGGTCGGGCTCGCTCAGCAGCAGCTTGGCCAGGGCCACGCGGCGGCGCTCGCCGCCGGAGAGGTGGGTGACGGGCTCGTCGCCGGGCGGGCAGCGCAGGGCGTCCATGGCCTGCTCGATCTTGGAGTCGATCTCCCAGGCGTCGGCGGCGTCGAGCTCCTCCTGGAGCTTGCCCATCTCCTCCATCAGCTCATCGGTGTAGTTGGTCGCCATTTCCTCGGCGATCTGCTCGAAGCGCTGCTTCTTCTCGAAGATGTCGCCGAGGCCCTCCTCGACGTTGCCGCGGACGGTCTTCTCCTCGTTCAGCGGCGGCTCCTGCAGCAGGATGCCCACGGTGGCGCCCGGCTCGAGGTACGCCTCGCCGTTGGAGGGCTGGTCCAGGCCGGCCATGATCTTCAGGATCGACGACTTGCCCGCACCGTTGGGGCCCACGACACCGATCTTGGCGCCCGGGTAGAACGCCATGGTCACGTTGTCGAGGATGACCTTGTCGCCGTGCGCTTTGCGCACGTTCTTCATCTGGTAGATGAACTCAGCCACTGCTGCGCTCTCCTTCGGAGGTAGGTGGTTTCGCTTCAGGTGCGCGGGGAACCGCCCGCCGGCCCCCGGGTTCCGCGTCGCGCCGACCCCGGTTTCGCTTGGCGACGGTCACCGCCCGCGCACATTCGCCCTCACCTTACCGGTACGCCCGGCAACTTCCCCGCCCGGCGGCCACGAAACTACGACGCCATCGCCGCCTCGCCGAGCTCCGGGGCGCGGGCCTCGTCGGGGAAGAACGCATGGGCCTCGTCGCCGGGCGTCTCCCCCGCCCCGTGCCCGCCGTCCTGCGCACCATTCGGGCCGCCGTCCACCGCACCGCCCCCGCCGTTTCCGCCCGCTCCGTTCGCGGCCCCGCCATCCCCGACGCCTCCGTTCCCTCCGACGCCGTTCCCGCCCGCACCCAGCTCCGCGGCCTCCCGCGCCCGGCGCTCGCTTTCGGCCACGCGCCCGCCGGCGGTCTTGGTCCGGTGGATCACGGCGGTGGCGAAACGCAGCTCCGGGCCGACCGAATCGGCGACGACCTTGGTGAAGGACTTCTTCGTGCCGTGCTCGTCCTCCCACTCGTCGGTGCGCAGCCGCCCCTCGGCGATGACTCGGTCGCCCTTGCCGAACGTGTTCACCGCGTTCTGCGCCAGATGCCCCCAACAGTCGACGTCGATGTACGCGCTTTCGCCGTCGACCCACCGCTCGTCGACGTAGCGCTTGCGGGTCGACGCGACGCGCAGGCGCGTCACCAGCTTCCCCGTGTTGGTGGTCTTGATCTCCGGCTTCCTGGTGATGTTCCCGACGATGGTCACGCTGATTTCGGACACTGCGGGTCCCCCTTCTGGTCGTGGACCCCGGAGCGCTGCTCGATCCGGGTCTTCCGCCACCGACCCTTCCGTTCCCCGCCGGCGGCCACCACCGCCGCAACCGCCGCCTGTGGATGGATCCCGCATTACGCCGCTCATCCACAGCCGGCAGATTCCCCGGCTTGACGACGGCACCCGGGCGCAGGTCCGCCCGGCGGTCGTCGCAAAGCCGAAAAAAGGCGCGCGGCGGGGATGACCCGCCGCGCGCCCGTGAACCGGAAAAGCCCTACCTGTGGTGCTGCTTGCCGGCGTCCTTCGCCGAACCGAGGTGCACCTCGTGCTCGGCGTCGACGGTGCCGGTGTAGTACTCGCGCTCCTCATCGGTCATGCTCTGGCTGGAACGCGCCGCCAACATGGCGTTGTACGCCTCCAGCTCGGCATCGTGGTCGCGCTCGGCGTTGCGGTCGTAGCGCGCCGCGTCCTTCTCGTCGCTGCGGCGCCACTGGACGAACAGGGCCGTCATGACGATGAACATGGGCACCTCGCCCAGCGCCCACGCCACCGCGCCGCCGACGTTCTGGTCGGCCAGCAGATCGACCTCCCACGGCAGCGCCAGATTGCGGTAGTAGTCCTCCGCCAGGATCTGCTGCATCTGCATCAGCGTGATGCCGAACCACGCGTGGAAGGGCAACGAACCCATCAGCGACACCAGCTTCACCGCCGGGGAGATCTGCTGCGGCGCGGCATCCACGCCGATGATCACCCAGTAGAAGATGTAGCCGGAGATCAGGAAGTGGATGTTCATGAACAGGTGGCCGGCGTGCTCGTCGGCCAGGTAGTCGTACAGCGGCGTCATGTACAGCAGGTAGAAGCCCGCGACGAACTGCGCCGTGGCCACCACCGGGTTGGTCAGGAACCGCGACACCGGGTTGTTGATGAACGCCACCAGCCACTCGCGCACGCCCGGAAGCCCCTTGCGGCCGGCGGGCTTCAGCGCGCGCAGCGCCAGCGTCACCGGGCCGCCCAGCGCCAGCATGACCGGGATGGCCATCGAGTACAGCATGTGCGCCAGCATGTGCACCGAGAACAGCGCCGGCATGTACACGCCCAGCGCCGACGACGACGTGAACAGCAGCATCGCGCAGCCCGCCAGCCACCAGAAGGTGTTGGAAATGGGCCACTCGCCGCCGCGCTTGCGCAGCTTGCGCAGCCAGTACAGGTAGATCCACGCCGCGATGATCGCCGCCGACCCGAAGAAGATGTCGAAGCGGAACTGCGTGAACAGCGCCTCCCAGCCGAAGGGGATCTCCAGCTGGTAGCCGAGCTTGACCTCCATCTGGGTGATCGGCGGCAGGCCCTCGCCGCCGGCCTGGTCCGAGTAATTCGGCGGCGGGGGCGTGCGGCCCAGCGCCACGGCCACGCCCACCGCGACGGCCATGACCACGACCTCCACGATGGCCAGGCGCCAGAACGCCGGGCCGTTGGGATCCTTGTCCAGCTGCGGGATGGTCACCTTGCGGTGCATGTAGCCGAACAGGCCCAGGATGATGATCAGGAACGCCTTGACCACCACGAGGATGCCGTAGTTGTTGTTGAACAGGTCCTGCCACGACACGTTGATGGCCGCGTTGATGACGCCCGACACGCTCATGGCCACGAACGCCACCAGCGCGACGAAGCTGTAGCGCGACGCGACCTCCGTCATGAACTCGCCGCGGCGGCGCGCATGGCCGATCAGCGCCATCAGGCCGCCGACCCAGAACACCGTGAACGTCAGGTGCCAGATGTAGGAGTTCGTGCCGTAGTCGTGGTTGCCGCCGGTGGCGTTGTGGCTGACGACGGCCAGCGGCATCATCGACACCAGCGACACCGCGAAGAACACCGGCTGCCAGATCCACTTCGTGGTCAGCGACGACCCGATGGCCACGGCCATGGCGAAGATGCCCACCCACAGCCACGCCAGCGCCTCACTGACCTGGTCGAGAGCGACGGACCAGTTCTGCGGGCTGATGGTGGTCGACAACGGCTGACCCGAAACGTCGGAAAGCACAAGCGGGATCTGCAGGAACGCGATGGCGCCCCAGCTGAAGATCGCCCACCGGCCCGTCCGCGCCGCCGCCCAACCGTCGAGGTCGATCGTGCCGTCGGGCCGCGGGCGGGAACCGAACGCCGCCAACATGAACGAGCCGATCGCCAGCGCCGCGAGCATCTCGCCGCCGGCCTTCGCCAGCGGGAAGCCCACCGTGGTGATCACGCCCGGGTCGGGGATGCCCAGCGTCGCGCGCGAATCCATGTTGAACGCCAGCGACAGCGCGCCCGCGAGCGCACCTGCCACCAGGGCGAAAACCACGTACCAGCCGAGGGATCCCCTGACCTTGTGGGTCGGTCGGGTCATCGTCGCAGTCATGCCCCCTAGGGTAGACCCCCTCCCCCGCCCCGCAGAAGTTCGGTGCGCCCCCGGAAAGGCGCGGACCCGCTTGCCGACGGCCCCGCGCACCGGGCTAGAATTCCGTCTCGCATGCCTCGGTAGCTCAGTGGATTAGAGCATCCGGCTTCTACCCGGCTGGTCGCGGGTTCGAATCCTGCCCGGGGCGCGACGAAAGGCGGCGGTCCGGGTGCGGAGCCCGGGCGCCCCTCACGAACACGACACCCCCGTGGCCTTGCCAAAAGGCACTAACGGGGGTGTCGTTTTTCACTTGTCTTTCGCTCGTCGGCCGTGCGCGCCGGCGGGGCCCGTCAGTGGCGCGGCGACCGGCCCGCGCCTGCGCCACGGGCGGAAGGCAAAAGCGCCGCGACCAGGTAAACGATCGCCGCGAGCCCGGGCAGCAGGATGCCCCAGATGTTGATCGGGGCGCCGCCGGCGCCGGAGTCGGTGAACCAGATCACCGGCCACGACCCCCAGCCCAGAACGGCGATGATCCCGGCTGCGGTGCCCACCCACCGGGCCGCTCCCCCGCCCCCTCGGGCGAGGACGATTCCGCCGATGATCACGGCGGCGTTCAGCCCGGCGCCCGCCAAGACCAGAAGGCTGATCGGGAGCATGATGGCGGCCGTCAGCACGGCGTGGATCGCGGCGGAGGCGAGGAAGAGCGCACGCAGCGAGGGCGGCCGCGGAGCCTCGCCGCCGGCGGCCATCAGGGCCTCAGGTAGCGGTCGACCATCTCGGTGACTTCCGCCACCGCGTTGTGCGCGGCCCCGTCGGAGCCCGCGCCGTCACCGGTGCTCTCGCGCAGCATGTTGGAGCACATCAGCACGGCGGACTGCATGACCATGAACACGTTGTTGGACAGCACCATGGGGTCGCCGTCGCGGACGGACCCGTCCTCCTGGCCGTGGACGATGCCGGGCAGGATGAACTGCTCGATGATGGTCCGCTCGCTCGAGCCCTTCGGGCGGATGATGGCGCGGACGATGCGCTCGGGGTCGGTTTCGGCGAGGTTGAGGAAGAAGTCGCCGTTGGAGAGTCGCTCGAGGATGATGCGGAAACGGTCGACGATGCGGGCGCGGGCGTCGCCGGGCATCTGGCGCAGGTCGGCGAGGATGCGCAGGAACTCGCGGGTGATCACTTCGTTGGCCAGCTCGTCGAGGTCCGCGTAGCGGCGGTAGACGGTCGGGCGGGACACGCCGGCTTTGCGGGCGATCTCGGCGATCGACGTGCGGCGGAGCCCGACGGTCATGATGCTGTCGCGCGCCGCCTCGATGATCGCCTCGTCGACCGAGGGCTTTGCGCCGTTGGCTTCGGGGGTGTCGCCGTTCATCGTCATTCCTTTCCTGCGCCCCGTCGTTTGCGGCGGGGTTGATGGCCGTCGGCCATCGCAGCCATTCGCTTAGCCGCCAATGCTAATGGGCGGCGGCCGCGATTTTCGTTTTCCACGCCGGGAATGGGGACACCCGTTAACGGTGTCCACATGCGTAAACAGCATATTTTCAGCCATTGGCAGGAGGATGCGGAACCCCTCCCGAAACGGCACTCGCCCGCCCGTCCCGTGTCGCGCGGCCGGGCGCACTAGGCTTGCGGCGTAACCATCCGTCGAGCGACCACGAGGACGAACATGGCATTGCCCGCACCCCATCCCGATTACCGCGCGGTGGTGACCGGCGCGTCATCCGGCATCGGAATGGCGTTGGCCCGGGAGCTCGCCCGGCGCGGACATTCCCTGATCCTCGTCGCGCGGTCCGAGGACAAGATGACCGCCCTGGCCGCCGAACTCTCCGGCCCCTCCCTGACCGTCGAGGGCCGGCCCTGCGACCTGTCCGACCCCGAGGCGCGGGCGGAGCTTTGCGACGAGCTGCGTGAACGCCAGATCAGCGTGATGGTCAATTGCGCCGGCGTGGCCACGTTCGGCCGTTTCCAGGATCTGGATCCGGAGTACGAGCGCGCGCAGTTCGAGCTCAACGCCACGGCGCTGTTCGACCTGACCCAGCTGGCGATCGGCCCAATGGTCGAGCGGGGATCGGGGGCGATCCTCAACGTCGGTTCGGCGGCCGGCACCACGGTGATCCCGAACAACGCCACCTACGTGGGCACCAAGGCGTTCGTGAACACGTTCACCGAGGCGCTGCACTACGACCTCAAGGGCACGGGCGTGCATTGCACGCTGCTGGCCCCCGGCCCGGTCCGCCCCGACGTGCGCGACGGCGGCGCGAACGAGGTCGACGAGAACATCCCGGATTTCCTGTGGACCTCCACGGACGACTGCGCCCGCGACAGCCTGGATGCGCTGGCGGCCAACCGGCTGCGCGTGGTGCCCGGCGTGCTGAGCAAGGGCATGAACACCGCCGGCAACTACCTGCCGCGCTGGCTGGTGGCGCCGATCGTCGGCAAGCTCTACGAGGGGATGGCCCAGTGACCGGCGGCAACGGAAGCGCGAACGGAAAATCCAACGGCGGCGCGAACGGCAACGGCAACGGGACGCACCCCAAGTACGACCGCATCGTTTGGATCGACTGCGAGATGACGGGCCTGGACCCGCAGAAGCACGTCATCGTCGAGATCGCGGCGCTGGTGACCGACGCCGACCTGAACGTGCTCGGCGAGGGCGTCGACATCGTCGTCCACGCCTCCGAGACCGATCTGGCGCAGATGGACGAGTTCGTCACCAACATGCACAACTCGTCCGGGCTGACCGAGGAGATCCGGGCGTCGTCGGTGAATCTCACCGAGGCGGAGCAGATGGTCCTCGACTACGTCCGCCAGTGGGTTCCGGCGGAGCGCCAGGCGCCGCTCGCGGGCAATTCGATCGCCTCGGACCGGGCCTTCATCAACCGGTACATGCCGGAGCTCGACCAGTTCCTGCACTACCGCATGATCGACGTGTCCTCGCTGAAGGAGCTCGCCCGCCGCTGGTACCCGCGCGTGTACTTCGGGCAGCCGGAGAAGGGCATGGCCCACCGGGCGCTGGCCGACATCCGCGAGTCGATCCGCGAGCTCGAGTTCTACCGCCGCACCATGCTGGTGCCCGGAGATGGGCCGACCACGGAAGAGGTCGCCCGGGCCGCCGACGACGCGTGCCGCGCGATGCCCACGGACTGACCCCGGCCAAACCCCGCCGGACATGCCCCCGACCTGCGGTTTTGTCGGGCGCATTTCGTGGGTTATCCTGTAATCCGCTGCACGGCAGGGGCTCACGCCGCTGACGTGAATGCGATGGTGACTGTAGTTCAGTTGGTAGAGCACCAGGTTGTGATCCTGGGTGTCGCGGGTTCGAGTCCCGTCAGTCACCCCGACAGAGAAGGCCCGGACCGCAAGGTCCGGGCCTTCCTCATTCGCACGGCCCACAGGAGAGTTCGCCGCCAAATCACGGCCGCAATCTCTCGGGGAACCCGGTCCAGCGCAACTCCTCCGGTAAATGGCTCATGTCGTTGAACATGATGACGCTCGGCGCCAGTTGCAGCCGGTACTCGATCACCGTGAGCGCTGCATTCGCGCTCTCCACTCCGAGCCAACGTTCGGGTGGAGCACCAAAGGCGTCACGCAGCAGCCAAGCGATCGGATACGCATGCGTGATGAGGACTTCGTGCACGTCTTCCCCGCTTTCCGGGGCGACCGCGAAACGATCCACCAGTGAGCGCGCGACCTGATGTCCCGCCTCGGCTTCCTCTCGCGCGTATCCATCGAAAAACGGCAACCACGGACCTGGGATCCGTGACCGAGGGGGAACATACGGGACGTGGTCCACCAACTCAGGGCGAGCCGCCAGTTCGGGATCGCCTTCCAAGTAGAGGTCCAACTGTCTCGCCGTATCCCTGGCCCTCGGCAACGGGGAGTGCCAAACACCGCTGATGGGAAGCCCAGCGAGGCGACGACCGAGTAAGCGGGATTGCTCCCGGCCAATTTCAGTCAAGGCTCCGAATGCATCGGCGTCTCCATGCCGGGCTATGTAGAGGAATCTGGTTGCCATGGCGTTTCGGGAGCGCTTCACGCTCCTTCACCTTTCCGTCGTCGTTCCTTCTGCATGGGCTCGCGGATACTTGGATCCGTCATGGGACGGCTGCATTCCGATTCAGTTGGCGGGAATCATGGCAGAGCCGCCCGCCCCCCACCAAGGCCCCCATTACCCTGGCCCCAACGTGCCGGCAGTGCCGTCGAGAGTGACGCGCACACCATCGGGGATTAATCGAGTGGCGTCGGGGAGACCAGTGACGGCGGGAATGCCGTATTCACGAGCCACAATCGCCGCATGACATAAAGCACCTCCGGTTTCAGTCACCACTCCGCCGGCAATCGCAAATAGGGGGGTCCAAGAGGGGTCGGTCCATGGGCAGATGATGATGTCGCCGGGGCGAACGCGACCGAACTCATCGGGCCCGCGCACTACACGTGCCACGCCGGTGGCGGAGCCGCGTGCCGCAGGCATCCCCGCCACCCACGTCTCCGCCGCCGAGGAGATGGATGCCGAATGTCCCGGGAGGTCCGCGGTTATGGGGCGCGACTGAAGCAACCACGGCTTCCCCTCCGCAATGGCCCACTCAATGTCCTGGGGTGCACCCAGCAATTCGGAGGACTTACCACCGAGTTCCACGATTAGGCCGATCATCTTTCCATCGAGTGCAACCGCCGATCGCTTAAACTCGGGGACCGACGAAATCACGATGCCGCCCCGAGCTCGACAACGATCGGCTCGTTGCGCTTTCGATCCAATCACGCAGGTGACATCTCCATCTTCGGGCACCTCGAACGAGTCTGGCGTGACGGATCCGCCAACCAACGATGTTCCCAACCCCCAAGTCGCTTCGATCCTCGCCGATTGACGTTCGGCGGATGGAGTGAACAGCACACCGGACACTTCGGCATCGACGTGTTTCTGGACGAGAACGGCCAAACGCTGCGGTTGGAGGAGTCGCTCGCTTTCAGCTTCGCCGAGCTCGATCCGGGCCCGGTACTGCGCGACTCTTGGAGCCAGCGCGGAACGGTGACACTGTTCGATCGCATCCAAGACGTCATCGACTCCCTCGACGGCGAGAAACGTCTCATACTGACCGGCCGCAGATGCGGCAGAAGTGTCCTCCTCTACCCCGGAGGACCTCACTGCGACCGGCCCACCTCCGAGCTCACGCAAAACGAATTCCATCGCCCGCCGAAGTCTCGCCCGTTCACTTGCGCTGGTCCGTACCGAAGGTTCGTCGCCGACCGGAATCACGAATCCCTCGGGCACCGGCAAACCAGCGCGCAGCAGCAGCCCGAGATTCGCCGCCTTGGCCCCGCTCGTTGCGGTCTCGGCATCGCGAAGGGGGATCATCGCCTTGAGTGTCATCAACAACATGTTGACAACATTTTGTTGATACCGCAAGGTGGATTCCATGGGACACGAGAAACACCCCCGGTTGAACGAGAGCGCATCGCCCACCGACGCGAGCGACGCGGCCCGAGCCCGCAGAGAGCAAGAAGCAACCTCGCACTTGCTGAATCTGGGTGCGGATCAACTTGAGCGACGCCCTTGGCGCCCGGCCCCGGCCCCACCCACGGCCGTCGACCTCACCCAGTTCGCCCTGTGGAAATCAGGGGAGCTATCCGGCGCCGAATTGCTCAGCGCGCTATCCCTGCTTCAGGCCGCTCGAGATGAGGTCGACGGCGCGGAAATCGGCCTGCTCTTCAGCGCGCGCAACATCGGTTTGACGTGGGCTCAAATCGCCGAGGCAACCGGATTTCGTTCCCCCCAGGCCTGCCAGCAACACTTCACCCGCCTGAGTTCCCGGAAAGGCCTCTGATCATGGGAGCCCGGTCACGCACGCCCTTGCGGATTCTCCACGCCGTCCGGCTCCTGGGCTTTTCGGACGTTCCCCGGATCGCGGCCCGGTCCGAAACATCCATCGCCGAGGTCCGATTGTTGCTCCGGGATTTCGAGACCAACGGGTGGATCCGAAAGACCTCGTTCGCGGACTTGAGCGGTTGGTCGCTCACGGAATCGGGACGCATCGAAAACGAGAGGCAACTCGCTCACGAACGTGAAATTGCCGATCCGGACGGAATCATCGAGGCAGTCCACCAAGACTTCATGCCACTGAATGCGCGACTCTTCCGCGCCTGCACCGACTGGCAAGTCAGACCGACGGTCGAGGACAAGTACTCCCCGAATGACCACGAGGACCCTTCATGGGACGAGCGTGTTCTCGATGAATTGGCCGCGCTCTCGCGAGAGCTGGAGCCCCTGAATGATCGTTTGACCTCGGTCCTCGACCGGTTCTCCGGTTACGCCCCAAGATTTGCGAAGGCGTTGGAGTTCGCACGACGCGGCGACCGGGGATGGGTCGCCGCCTCGTCCTGCGATTCCTGCCACCTGGTGTGGTTCCAGTTGCACGAAGACCTGATCGCCACCCTCGGCATCAGCCGCGAAGACGAACCGGGGAGGGGCGACCAGGTCAGTTGAACTACTTCGACAGGTCGCCGATCACGCGCTCCGCGAGCTTCTCCGACGACTTCGGGTTCTGGCCCGTGTACAGGTTGCCGTCGACGACGACGTTCGACGCCAGCGGCACGAGCGCCTTGTCGTAGTCCACGCCGAGGCGCACGAGCTCGTCCTCCAGCAGCCACGGCGCCTTGTCCGCCAGACGGTTGAGGCGCTCCTCCGCATTGGAGAAGCCCGTCATGCGGCGCCCGGCGAACGGCGACGCGCCATCGTCGCCCGTGGCCGCGCGGATCACCGCCGGCGCGTGGCACAGCAGCGCCAGCGGCTGGCCGGCGTCCATGCGCATGCGCAGCAGCTCGCCGGAATCGGAATCCGCGGCGAGATCCTCCATGGGGCCGTGTCCGCCCGGGTAGAAGACGAGGTCGTAGGACGCGGCGCCTGACTTGATCTCGGAGACGACGTCGGCAAGCACCCGCGGCGACCCCAGCACCGGCGCGAGCTCGTCGAGCGCGGCCTTCATCTTTTTGCCGGTGCCCGGCAGGCCCGCGGCCATGCCCAGGCTGGCCTCGTCGACGGTCGGCGCGACGCCGCCGGGGGTGGCGATGGTGACGTCCCACCCGGCGTCGAC
This sequence comes from Corynebacterium hansenii, assembly GCF_030408795.1. Taxonomy (NCBI): domain Bacteria; kingdom Bacillati; phylum Actinomycetota; class Actinomycetes; order Mycobacteriales; family Corynebacteriaceae; genus Corynebacterium; species Corynebacterium hansenii. The sequence goes on along the minus strand of NZ_CP047211.1, from coordinate 770,865 downwards.
GAACTTCCGGTACGGCACCACGAACTCCTCGGCCCAGAAGCCCGTCGGGTGCTTCGTGCCGTCGTTGAGGGTCCAGTGGTCGGCGGCGGTCATGATCATCAAGACGGAAGTCATGCATTGTCCTTCTGTTGACGTCGGGGCGGGCCGGCCGGTCCGCCCGGAGCCGGTTTCCCGGTCCGCCGTCGACCCTAGCCCCACCATCCGGCCCAGCCCCACCCACCGACCGGGCCCCACCAACCAACCGAGCGCCGCCGCATCCGCCGCCCCGGCCCGGTTACGCGGCGACGTGCTCGGCGGCCCGCTCCCCCAGCCGGCCGTCGACCATCTCCAGCGCGCGGTCGGCGCGCCCCGCCTGCCCGGGATCGTGGGTGACGTAGAGGGTGGCCACGCCGTACTTGCGGGTCACGTCGATGATCAGGTCGGTGACCTGCTCGGCGGCGCGGCGGTCGAGGGCCGCCGTCGGCTCGTCGACGAGCAGCAGGTCCGGTTCGTTCATCAGCGCCCGCGCCAGATTGACGCGCGCCTGCTGGCCGCCGGACAGCGTGGAGATCTTCCGGTCCGCCAGGTCCGCGAGCCCCACCGCGGCGAGCAGTTCATCGGCCCGCTCGCGTGCCTCGCGGCGCTTGCTTGACGACGGCGGCAATACCCGGTCCAGCCGCGTCATGACGATCAGCTGCTCCCGCACGGTCAGCGCCGGCAGCAGATTGGGCTGCTGGAACACGATGCCGATGTGGCCGCGGCGGACCTTTGCGGCTTCCGCGCCGCCGACGACGAGATCGATGGTGCGCCCCTCCTCGTCTGACGGGTGTAGTTCGGCGGTGCCCGAGTCGGGGCGCTGCAGGCAGCCGGCGACGGCGAGCAGCGTCGACTTGCCCGAGCCCGACGGGCCGGTGATGGCGACGATCTCGCCCGCGTCGACGGACAGCGACACGTCGTCGAGCAGCCGGCGGTCCGCCGAACCGTCGCGGACGTCGAGCGTGATGCCGTCGAGAATGAGCGCGGCCCGGTCCGTGTCGGCGTGAGCGCTGGTGCTGGTGCTGGTGCTGGTGCTGGTGCTGGTGCTGGTGCTGGTGGTCATGGTGCTCTCCTGGTTTCCCGTGTCTTTCGCGTTTTCCGTGTCTTCGGTGTCTTGGGTTTCTTCGGCGACCATCAGGCGTTGGCCAGCGCCGCCCGCGGCTGCACCCGCAGCACGGGCACCAGCGCCACGGCCGCGCCGATCACGCCGGTGGCCACCAGCAGGGCGCCGGGCCACAGGGTCGTCGAGGCGTCGATGACGATGGGCATGACGTCGGCGTTGGACAGCAGCGCACCGGCTCCCGCGGTGATGGCGACGCCCGCACCGACTCCCAGCGCGAGCACGACCAGCGCCTGCCCCAGGGCGTCGGCGACGAGCACGCCCCGCGAGGCGCCGAGGGCCGACGACACCGCCACGCCGCGCATCCGCTGCACGGTCCACACCATGAAGAACGCGCCCACGACGAGCGCCGAGATGACGTAGAGCAGGCTGGTCATGGCACCCAGCGACATCTGCTCGCCGGTGTAGGACGCCGACAGCCCGTAACGGTCCTCGCCGCGCAGCACCGTCGTTCCGTCGACCTCCGGCACTGCGCCGTGGGCGGCCTCGTCGACGACCACCGCGGCGACCTGCCCCTCTCCCAGGCGCTCGGCCAGCTGCGGCGAGGCCAGCACGACCGGCTGGTGCTCCCACCAGATGTCGCCCGCATCGCCCGAGACGGTCACGGTGCGGCCGCCGAACGTCGCCGTGGACTTGCCGGACAGATCCCCGGCTACCTCATCGGCCGGGCGGATCACGTCGCCCGTCAGGGCGGCGTCGGGAAGCACGGTCACCGGGACGTCGCCCACCCGGGCACGCCCCACGGACCATGCCTCGCCACCGGCGGCGGTGAGCCGTTCGACCTGCTTCGGCGTCAGCCGCGACGCCGACAGCGACGGGGTGCCGGTGTCCGCGACGACGACGGCGTCGTCCGGCCCCAACAGCTCATCGAGCGCCGACACCGACCGGTGCGACAGCCCCGCGGCGAGAGAGGACAGAAACGTCACCATCACCGCGATGAGCCCGACGGTGACGGTGATCAGCGCCGTACGGCCCGGCGCGGCCTTCAATTCACGCAATCCCTGGAACATGCCATCGATGTTCGTCGGCGCGCGGCGAAAGCGAATCACCCGCGGGATTGGACTTCGCCACCAACTTTCGGTTGACCCGGGGATCGGGCGGCCAGGCCCGCGGCGGCGCCCTCCCCCGTGCCGAGCCCCTACGCTGGACACCGTGAATGCGCCGAACCCCGTTGCCCCGGTGCCGGATCGCGGCACCGACCCCGTGGCGCTCAGCCGTTTGTGGCGGGTGCTGCGGATCTGCCTCGACCTGCTCATCGCCGTGCTGTGGCTGTTCGCCGTGGTGCGCGGCGACGGTTGGGCGACGTGGGCGTGGGCCGTCGGGTTCGCGGCGGTCTACGCCGCCGGGCGGTTCCGGTCCGACGAGCTGGGCCCGGGTCTGCCCACGTGGCCGTGGCTGGCCGCGCTGTCGGCGACGTTCGCGGGACTGGCGTGGAATTCGGCGGACGCCGCGTATCTGGCGTTCCCCCTGTTCTTCGTGGTCATGCACATCGCGGCGGGCTGGGCCGCCGTCGCCTTGGTGGTGGCGCTGACGCTGGTGGCCATCGCCGGCATCGCGCGGCACGGTGATTTCGGCGTCGGCGGCATCGTCGGCCCGGTCCTCGGCGCGGCGGTGGCCATCGGCATCGGCCTGGGTTTCCGGTTGCTCATGCGCGACGCGCTGGCCCGCGAGCGCGCCATGGCCGAGCTGGTCGCCGCCCGCGCCGACGTCGCCGCGATGTCCCGCCGCGCCGGCGAGCTCGACGAGCGCGCCCGCCTGGCCGCCGACATCCACGACACCGTCGCCCAGGGCCTGTCGTCCATCCAGCTGCTGCTGCATTCGGTGGAGAGCACCCTCGACCCGGCTGAGCCCGCCCTCGAGCGCATCCGCATGGCGCGCCGCGTCGCCGCCGACAATCTCGCCGAGACCCGGCGCATCATCGCCGCCCTCCAGCCCGCCCCGCTGTCCGGGGCCGATCTGCCGCTGGCGCTGGCTCGGACGTGCGCGGCCACGCCCATCGACGCCGAAGGCACCACGGCGGGCTTCACCGTCGACGGCGATCCGCGGCCGCTGCCGGATGACATCGAAGCCGCCCTGGTGCGGATGTGCCAGGCGTCGGTGGGCAACGTCGTCAAGCATTCCCGCGCCACCCGCTGCAACGTCACGCTGACCTACCAGCCCGACTGCGTGTCCCTCGACATCGTCGACGACGGCGTCGGCTTCGACCCCACCGCCGCCGCCCCGGCCGGGGCCGTCGGCATCGCCGGCGTGCGGCGCCGCGTGGAGGCCCTCGGCGGATCCATGACCATCGAGTCCGCGCCGGGCGCCGGCTGCGGGGTGTCGGTGCGGGTCCCGCTTGACGACGCCCGCCTCCCCGAGTCCGCCGTGCCAGGCTCCACCATTCTCGGCTCCACGCCACCCGAGTCAGCCCCGCCCTCCTCCGACTCAACCGGTACCGGCGACGGCGCCGCACCGACCGACCCCACCCAGGAGCCCCGATGATCAACGTTCTGCTGGCCGACGACCACCCCGTCGTCCGCGCGGGCCTGCGCGCCGTGCTCTCCACCGCAGACGATATCTCCGTCGCCGCCGAAGCCGGGACACCCGACGACGCCGTGCGCGCCGTGGAGGACGCGCAGCGCTCCGGGGCGCCCATCGACCTCGTCCTGATGGACCTGCGCTTCGGCGAGGGGCCCGGCGCCCACGGCCAGGCCGGCGGCGTCGACGCGACCACGCGGATCCGCGCCCTGCCCGACCCGCCGCAGGTGCTGGTGGTGACCAACTACTCCTCCGACGCCGACATCCTCGGCGCGGTCTCGGCGGGGGCCGTGGGCTACCTGCTCAAGGACACCGACCCCGAGCAACTGGTCGATGGCGTCCGCGCCGCCGCCCGGGGCGAGACGGTGCTGTCGGGCGATGTGGCGACGCGGCTGATGGGCCGCCTGCGCGACCCGGGCCGCAGCCTCACCGCGCGGGAAACGGACGTGCTGCGGCTCGTCGCCGACGGCCTGTCCAACCGGGAGATCGCCGCGCGCCTGACGCTGACCGAGGCGACCGTGAAATCGCACCTGGTCCACGTGTTCACCAAGCTGGACGTCGGCTCGCGCACCGCAGCCGTGGCCAAGGCGACCGAGCTGGGGATGCTCTAGCTGCAGTGCCCCGGTCGGTGGGTCCCGGTGTTGATGCATCCCGGTCCGTTGTGGCCCAATGTCGCTGCGTCCCGGTGTCGTCGCGAACGCCACCCATCGTGGGGATCGCCGCGCCCGGCACGCCACCCCGCTGGTCAACCCGCTCCGCTCCCTGGGCACACCGCGCCGCTCCTCGGGCACGCCACTCCTTGGGCGCGTCGCTCAACGTCAACCCCAGTTGGAGTTGGGCGCGAAACGCAGCCACTGACCGCGTGAACGGCGATAAACGCCCAGGTGGCGAAATCGTGTGGCTGCATCGCCGAGCTACCGCCGCCCCATGCGCCGGCGGCGACGGGGACGGGGACGGGGACGTAGGGGCGATCGGTTCGTTCACCCGCGTCGGCAACCCGCGGGCTGTCCCGCCCGGGGCAATGCACCCCGCCGGCTACCTGGTCGGCACCGCCTCCGGCCCGTAAACCCACCCCGAATGCGCAGACCCACCTGCTACAGGGGGTGGGTGTGCGCATTCGGGGTGGGTTAGCCGGGGACTTTTCGGCGTGGGGTTGCCGGGGATCTTTCGGGGTGGGTTAGCCGGGGGCTATTCGGGGTGGGTGTGCGCATTCGGGGTGGGTTAGCCGGGGACTCTCCGGGACGGGCAGAAGCGGGCTGCCGCGGCCGAACACGGAAAAACCCCGCCCGGCCGAGTGGCCGGACGGGGTTGTGCGTCGACGTCGTAAAGCCTATTCCCGGATCACCAGGAAGAGGTCTCGTTGGCGTTGCCCGCCTTCCAGGTCTCCCACGGGATGTTCCAGTCGCCCAGGCCGTCGGTGCCGGGCAGGGTGCCGCCGATGGTGTTCTTCACCAGCACGATGTCGCCGCGCTTGGTGTTCTGCTGGAACCACGCCGCATTGGCGTCGGTGACGTTGATGCAGCCGTGCGACACGTTCTGCGAGCCCTGCGCCCACACCGACCACGGCGCACCGTGGACGTAGATGCCCGAGTAGGACATCTGCGTCGCGTACTTCACCGGCGTCCGGTAGCCGCCGGCTTCCAGCGACAGACCGTAGGTCGTGGAGTCCATGATCATGCTCGAGTGCTGGTCGCCGATGACGTAGGTGCCGTTCGGCGTGGGCCAGCGCGCCGAGCCCATCGAGATGGGCATCGAGTTCTCCACGGTGCCGTTGCGCTCGATGGTCATCGTCTTCGTCGCGTCATCCGCGATGGCGACGACGCGGTCGCCGATGGTGAAGTTCGTGGAGCTGTTCTCCTGGCCGTAGTACCCGTTGCCCAGGTCCTTGCCGTAGATGTCCACGTCGACGTTGACCTTGGTGCCCGGCTCCCAGTACTCCGCCGGGCGCCAGCGCACCTCGGAGTTGTTCAGCCAGTAGAACGCGCCCTCGACGGCCGGTTCCGTGGTCACTTTGATGGCGTCCTGCGCGGCCTTGCGGTCGGAGATCGGCTCATCGAAGCGCACCGCGATGGTCTGGCCGACGCCCACCGTCGAGCCCTCGGCCGGAGACAGGTAGCCCATCGTCATCGTGGTGGGCGTGACCGTCTGGAAGGAGCTGGACAGCTTCTCCTCGCCGGCCTTGGCCTCCAGCTCGTACGTGCGGCCGTAGCCGAGGTTCTCCGTGGTCGACCAGGACTTGCCGTCGGAGGCCAGCTCGCCGGCGACTTCCTTGCCCTCTTCGTTGGTCAACTTCACCGAATCGAGCTTCGCGCCGTCGATGGTCACCTTCACCGGCTCGGTGACCGACCAGTCGTCGGCGCCGTCCTTGACGTTGGCGACCGGCTTCGGATCGGCCTGCTCCACCTGGTTGGTTTCCCCGGTACCGCCCGCATCACCGACGGTGCAGCCCGTAAGAGTCAGCGCGGCAACGCCGAAGGCCGCGACGGCGGCCCGGAAACGGCGGCCGCGGATCAGCTCAACACCCATTTTTTTCAATCGCTCCACACACTCGTCCATGTCGTCGACACAAATGCCCTGCGACGGCAGCCGTCAGGGGACACCCCCGCACACATGCCATGCAAATGCATACCCGGCCAACCTAGTCGCTCGCCCCGGAAAAACGCTCCTCAAGAGGGCCGCAGACAGGTCACAATCCGACAACATCCCGTAGCCGCAGGTGACGCGCGGTCGATTTGAGTATCGAACCAGCAACGTCGCACGTCCGGGGGGCTTCATGATGACTATCGGTCCCCAAAGGGAGTTGCGTTACGCGCCCTTCACTCCGGACCGCCGTTCACCCCCGCAACCGCCTCCCGCCACGTCCGATGCTCCGTCCGGGCTCTCCCCCTCCCCTCCTTCGATCGACCGCCACTCCTCGTCGGGCCCGCCTGCGGCCGCCTACTTCCGCGTCTCTCGCCGCCCCGCCCGAAACGGGCATTTCCCGCACTTCGCGCACCGGCGCTGCTCCGGTGCCGCCCCGGAGCTGCCCCGGATGGCACCTCGGCGCGACGATGCCCGCGAAGGCGTGCCGATGCACGCCAAAGCTTGCCGACGAAAACCGCCCCTGACCAGGCGATTTTGAATCGCGCGGCGAAGAGGGTTATATTTCTTCTCGTTGCAGCGGAGGCCAGCGCACAGCGGGCCGAAGCCAAGACCAAGCGCCATTAGCTCAATTGGCAGAGCAGCTGACTCTTAATCAGCGGGTTCGGGGTTCAAGTCCCTGATGGCGCACCAAAGAAATCATCCCCGACCAGCGGAAACGCGGGTCGGGGATTTTGCTTTTCCCTGACTCGAAACACCCCCGCTCACCACTTATCCACCACTTTGCCTACCAGCGGAAATGCACGATTGTGCGATTCGCTCACCCGGCGAAGCGCTGCAGAATCGCCGTCAGGTCCGGCGCCCGCTTCGCCCGCGCCGCGATGTAGTGCCGTCGCGTCATCGCCGTCGACGCGTGCCCGAGCTGCGCCGCGGCATCCTCATCGCCGGTGACGGAGTCGACCAGCGTGGCCACCGACCGGCGCAGCGTGCGGAACTCCACCCACGACCACATGTCGACGTTGCCGCGGCCGGCGGCGCGTCGGGCGGTGCGCCACTGGCGCCGGATGTTCGCCGGCGACCGATGCCCGCCGTCCGCCGTCGGGAAGACGGGGGCGATGCCGATCGGGGTCATCTGCGTTGCCCGCATCGTCGCCAACAGTTGCACCGCGAACGGCGGCAGCACGAGCTCGCGGATGTCGCGGGCCTTGGTGTGCTCTTGGCGCACGAGCCCCTCCCCCTTGATCCACACCATCGTCGCCGCGATGGTCACCGTCGGCGTCGCGGCGTCGAGGTCGATGTCGCACCACCGCAGGGCGGCGATCTCCCCCGGCCGGGCCCCGGTGGCCAGCAGCATGTCAACGAAGTCCAGCAGGTCATGTGCCCGGCCCACCGACCGTAGGTTGACCCGTTCAACCGGGCGCCCATCGTCTGCGATGCGCACGGCCATCCAGTCGACGACGCCGGCTCGCAGCTCGAGGAACTGCGCGGGGGTCAGGACGACGACGTCGGGCTCGGGGGCTCGCTTCTTCGGCAGCGGGCGGACGGGGTTCGCCGTGACGGCGTCGTGCGACAGGGCGAGGGCGAATGCCTGCGACAGGATCGTCCGGGCCCGGACTCGTTGGGAGTCGGGCAGGCCGTCGAGGAACTTCGCGATGCGCCCCGGGGTGGCCTCAATGAGCGTGACCTCGCCGATACGCGGGCGGATGAGGCTGCTGATGGTCTGCTCGTAGTCGTCGATCGACTGGGGCAGGATCTCCCCGGCCTTCGTTGCGATCCAGGTGGCGCAGAGGTCGGTGATGGTGGTGGTGGGGCCAAGTCCGGCAGCGGGGGCCGTGGTGGCGGCGCGCGCGGCGAGGCGGTCGCGTAGCGCGCCTTTGGCGGCGCTGGCGCTGGGGCCGCGGGCGGAGACGGGGCGCAGGCGGCCGTCGGGGTCGCGGAAGCGGGCGCGGGCCTCAAAGGTGCCGGGCCGGATGGAGCGGACGTTGATGTCTCCCCAGGTGCCGATGGGGGTGCGGGGTCGGCCGGCCATCAGGCCACCTGCCCGAGTTCGTCGAGGGCGCGGTTGATGGCGGCGGCTTCGTCGTCGGTGACGGTGCGCAGGCGGACGTCGAGGGTGCTGAGGTCGACGTCGACGTCGGTGGCGATGCCGTGGCGGTCGCCGTCGCCCTGGGCCCAGACGATTGCGGTGACGAGGTCGTCGATGGTGATCAGCCGGTGGGCGGCGATGCGGTCGACGGTGCGTTCTTCGCGTTCGGCGAGGACGTTGGGGAGGTGGTGGATGATGCCGCGTTCGACGTGGATGAGTTCGTGGGCGAGGGTGCAGCGTCGTCCGGTCGGGGTGAGTGCGGGGTTGAGCCAGATGGTGTGGCCGTCGGTGAGGCCTGCGATTCCCGCCGGCAGGGGCAGGCTGCTGATGATTCGGAGGCCCTGGGTGTGGTCGTCGGGGTTCCAGGTCATGCCCGATGTTCTAGCACACGCTTTCGAATACGGGTGTGAGACTGTTCGAACATCCCAGGTCACGACTGCCCCCCTCCCCCTAGTCGCGATAGAACGACGACGCGTCGTTCGGGTCGATCTCGCGTGCCGCGGCGAGGTACGGCACTTCCGACGCTTCCCTCGCCCCTTCGCGAAGTCGCCGACGCAGCTCGTCGAGGAGGTCATCGCTGTCGACCTGCGAAAGGTCTACGGCGGGCGCGGCTTGGTCCTGCGCGCGCAGCAGTGATTTCAGCTCGGACGCAGCGTCGCCACGCCCAACGCTGATCAGGTCCGCGGGGGTTACGCCGACGGCGGCGGCGATGATGGCCAGCGTCGGCGCCGGCGGATGGTCGACGATCGGGACGCCCTTGGATTCCCAGCGCCACCCGCGCTCGATGGACTGCCAGCGCGAGGGGCTGATCCCGGCTTTCTTGGCGGCGGCTGTCGCGGAAATGGCGGGCCACAGCGCGGCGCGCGCTTGTCGAATGAGCGCGCCCTCGGGGGCCGGCGTGATGCCTTCTGGGACGTCCATGGCCGAAATTTTACGCGCCATTGTGAGCAATCCGCGCGAGTGCGCGAATTACATTGCCGCAATTCAATCCAGCCTGGTCAGATGTCACACGGTTGTGCTTACGCGCAATTGCGCGTAATCTGTTGACCATGACCCGCCATCGCACCCCCTCAGATCTGGCCGCGCTCCGGGAAGCCAGCCGCCTGACCCTCCGGGAAACCTCCCGCCGGGTCGGGCATTCCGAATCGCACATCCGCGCCGTCCTCGCAGGTAAGACCGGAGCCAGTCCCTACATCCTCGAATCCCTCGACCACGTCATCGTCTCCGACGCTCTCGCACAGAAGGCGCACCTCGACCAGCTCGTCGCCGAATTCATCGGGGGTGCAGCATGAGCGCCCTCGACCCGCTGCTCGCCGAAATCACCGACGCCGTGCGCGCCGTCGTCCGCGAGGAACTCGCCAAGATGACCACCCCCGAACCGGTGATCCTCGACGCCGACGAGTGGCTGCCGACCGGAGCCGCCGCAGACCTGATCGGCGCATCAGCGTCCACCCTCGCCCGGTGGCGCGCCGAAGGCTCCGGCCCACCGTTCGCCCGCCACGGCCGCGTCATCCGCTACCACCGCGACGCACTCCGCGACTGGATGGCCGACCGCACCGCCGCCGCCTAACCCGAAAGACCACACCATGCTCCACTTCCCCACCACCGAGGCCATGCCGCCGACAGCAGGCCGCACCGAATGGCTGACCCAACGCCGCGAAGGCATCGGATCCTCCGACGTCTCCGCCATCCTCGGCCTGTCGACCTACGAGAGCGCCTACTCCCTGTGGGAGCAGAAAACCGGGCGCGCGCCCCTCGACCCGCCGGCAGACGACCGCATCGAAGAACTGCGGTACTGGGGCAATCGCCTCGAGCCCATCATCCGGGAGGACACCGCCCGCGAGCTCGGCGTCGACATCATCAAGCCGCCCGTCGCCTACCGATCCATCGAGCACCCCCACATGCTGGCGAACCTCGACGGCTGGGTCCCCGACCTCGAGGCCCTTTTTGAGGCGAAGAACACCGACGCCCGCAACGCCTGGCTCTGGGACGGACAGGTCCCCGACCACGCCGAGCTGCAGGTCCACCACTCCGCACACGTCGTCGGCGCCGACCGGGCGATCATCGCCGGGTTCGTCGGCGGAAACCGCCTGCGGATCCACGAGATCACGATCAACCCGGCCGTCGTCGACATCATCCTCGACGCCGAGTCCCGCTTCTGGGAGCACGTCACCAGCGATACCCCGCCGCCGGTCGACGGGCACGTTCGCACGATGGAATCCCTCACCCGGGCGTGGGCGCACAAGCCCGGCGTCCGCGAAATCCCCGCCACCGACGTGCAAGACGCCTGGGCGCGGTGGGCCGACGCCGACGCGGCGGAGAAGGCAGCCGCGGCCGCGAAGAAGCAGGCCGTCGCCGAACTCGCAGCCGCGATGGACGGCCACGACGAACTGCGCACCGGCGACCGCGTGTGGGCCCGAGCCCAGCGCGGCCAGCTCGTCATGTCCCGCCTGGCCGCCGACAAACCCGACCTCGTCGCCGAGTACACCCGGCCCGCCCCGGTGTTCGACCTCGAAGCGTTCAAGACCGACCACCCCGACATCTACGGCGCCTACCAGGGCGTCTCCATCCGACCCAAGACCCCCAAGGAGAACTGATCACCATGGCCCGCGACCTCGCCACCCGACTCGAAAACAACCAGTCCCCCGACACCCGCCGCCCGGCCGGTCTCGCCGACCAGATCCGCAGCATGGAGAAGCAGTTCCAGCTCGCCATGCCCCGCGGCGCCGAAGCCGCCCAGCTCGTCCGCGACGCCCTGACCGCCATCCGGCAGACCCCGCAGCTCGCCGAGTGCGACGCCCCGTCGGTCCTCGGGTCGCTGATGACCTGCGCCCAGCTTGGCCTTCGCCCCGGCGTCCTCGGGCACGCCTACCTCTTGCCGTTCTGGGACACGAAGGCCGGCGGCAGGCGGGCGCAGCTCGTCATCGGCTACCAGGGCCTCATCGAGCTGGCGCACCGCTCCGGGCAGATCAAGAGCTTGATTGCGCGAACGGTGTACGAGAACGACTTCTTCGAGGTCGACTACGGCCTCGATGACCGTCTCGTCCACAAGCCGACGATGACCGGCCCGAAGGGCCAGCCCATTGCGTACTACGCCATCGCGAAGTTCACCACCGGCGGGCACGCGTTCTACATCATGAACCACTGGGAGATGGAGCAGTACCGCGACAACCACGCCACCGCGAAGACCCGCGACGGCCGGGTCGTCGGCCCGTGGCGCGACCACTTCGAGGGCATGGCCCACAAGACCTGCGTCCGTCAGCTCGCCAAGTGGATGCCGAAGAGCACCGACTTGGGCCGGGCGATCGAGGCCGACAACTCCGTCCGTGTGGATCTAACCCCCGCCGCAGTCGACTACCCCGAGCACGTCGACGGGCAGGTCATCGACGACGCCGCCCCGGACACCACCCCGGACGCTGCCCCGGGAGACGCTGACGCCGTCTACGCCGCCCAGGCCGACGGCACCGACGCGTGACGTGGGCCGCCCGCGCGCGGTGCGGAGGTGACCCCCGCCCCTGGGACCTGGACACCTACCGCACCCGCAGCGACGCCGAGACCGCCTGCCGCCAACTGTGCCGCGGATGCCCCGTCATCGCCGACTGCGCGACCGACGCCGCCGCGGGCGGCGACGCCTTCGTCATCCGCGCCGGAGTGTGCCTCTGGCCCGCAAACTCCTACGGCCGACAGCGCTCCGAGGACACCCGCCGGCTGCATTCCATCGCCCACCAACACCGACAGGACACGACATGATGACCGACAAGCAGCTCGGAGAAGAGCTCAAGATCGCCGCCGACAACCTCGCCCGAGCCGTCCACAAGGAGGTGGACGACGACTACAACGTCCAGACCGGCTACGAAACCATCGTCGTGTGCCGGTACTTCATCGAGAACCGCAAGGACCCCAAGGTCCAGCAGTTCTGGCTCGACTTCCGGCGCAATTGGGAATCTTCCCCGCGCACGGATGCAGGAGTTGCAGGACAGTGACGTGGTTCAAGGTTGACGATGGATTCTGCTCCCACCCGAAGGTCATCGGGCTCGACATGGCCGCCCGGGGGCTGTGGGTCACTGCCGGCTCCTGGTGTGCCCAGCAGCTCACCGACGGAGTCATCGACGACCGGCAAATCCGGGCGCTCGGAGGCACCCGGAAACAAGCCGAGAAACTCGTCGCGGCGGGCCTTTGGAGCCACGACGGAGCGCCGTTGAGCGCTCGCCGTTACTCCTTCGAGAACTGGCGGGACTTCCAGCCGACGCGCGACGACGTTGAGGCGAAGCGCCGAGAGGCACGCGAGCGAATGGCCCGCGCGAGAGCCAAGAAGGCCGCCACCAGTAGCAATGCCGAAACGTTCGCGCGAACAGACAGCGAACGTTCGCGCGAAGTTCGCTCAGATGGATTGAGCGAACGTTCGCATTACCCCGACCCGACCCGACCCGACCCGACCCGACCCGAAGTAAATACAGCTAGCAGCCAGCCTCACGGTGAGCAGGACGCCAGCACCGAAAGCGCCAGCAGCGATCCCCACCACCCGGCCGAACTCGCACCGACGATCCGCCGGCTCCTCACCGCCGGACATTCCCCCGCAGCCATCGACACCGCCGTCGCTGCCTGGATCGCACGCCCCCGGCCGAAGGGCCCCGGTCTCCTCCCTCACCTCGTCGCCGATGCGGAGGCAACCGCCGAAGCCGGACGCGCCGAAGCGCAGAAGCGCGAACTCGCGGCATCCAAGCGCGCCGCGACCAACGCCTGCGACCTGTGCGACGAGACCGGCCAGATCCTCGACGACCGCGGCCGCCCCATGGCACCGGCGATCCACTGCACCCACGACGAGGACGCCAACGCGGCGCTCGTCCTCGACGCCCGCCAGCGCGCGGAAGCGGAAGCCGAAGCCGAAGCGGAGCGCCGTGACCGTGCCGCCAAAGCCGCCGCCCAAGCCCGCGAACTCCGGGCCCGCCTCGCCGAGCAAAGGACCTCCGCATGATCGAGCACACCCTGTGGCTGCCCTACGCCACCCCGCCGCTCACCGCGAACCAGCGCATGCACTGGGCCGTCAAGGCCCGCACTACCGCCGACGTCCGCCGCACCGCGATGCTGCTGGCCCGCGCCGTGAAACTCCCCCAGGGCGTCGAGCACGTCACGATCGAGCTGCACTACACCCCGCGCGACCGACGGCGCCGCGACGCCGACAACCTTGTCCCGACGCTCAAAGCCGCCTGCGACGGACTCGTCGACGCCGGCCTCGTCCCGGACGACACCCCGGACCTGATGACCAAGCACATGCCCACCATCGACCAGCCATCCCGCGAAGCCCCCGGCCCCAACAACTCGCGCATGGCCCTAAAACTCAAAATTCGGGGCCTCTCGCAGCCGCACACCCACACCCCGCCACCCGACCACCCCTAGCGCACTACAGCGCGCGACAAGCCCGCACAGCCGAAAACCAACACCCCGCAAAACCCCACAGGCCACCCACCCGCACCACGATCGACCACCACCACCAGAAAGGACACCCGACATGGCCAACCGCCGCACCCTCCCCGAAGACGACGTCCACATCGCCGAACGACGCAAGCGCGCACTCGACCTCCGCCTCGCCGGCGCGACCCTCGCGGAGATCGCCGAAGCGCACGGCGTGTCGATCACCACCGCCCACAAGGACATCCGCAGGTGCCTGTCGGACATCCCGAAAGCGAGCGCGGACGAGCTGCGGAAGCAGGAGATCGCACGCCTCGACAAGCTGCAAAACGCCTGCTGGGACGACGCCGTGCGTGGTGACCTGTCGGCGATCGACCGGGCGCTGAAGGTCATCGACCGGCGGGCGAAGATGCTTGGCCTGGATGCGCCGCAGCAGGTGGAGGTCACCGGCGTGGACGTGGACCTGGATGCGACGGTCGCGCGGATCATGGCGGTGGCCGATGCGGTGTCGAAGCATGGGGACGAGGTGGTCGGCGGTGAGTGATGCGGAGTGCTGGTGGGAGCCGGATCCAGTGGTGACCGAGCAGGTGCTGCAGGGCCGGCGGCGGATTGCGGATTTGTCGACGGATGACACGAACTGGGTGGTGGCCGAGCTCAGTGCGCGGCGGCGGACGGTCGCGGAGATTGCGCGGGCATTGGGGTGTACGCCGCGGCATGTGAAGCGGGTGCGGGCGCGGCCGGTGGTGCGGGTGATGCGGGCGTTTGCGGAGGAGCGGGCGCGGGCTGTGGGGTGCGAGCGTCGGGCGTTGGATGCGGAGGCTGTGGCGCGGCGGGTGGTGGCGGAGCGTGATGCGTTGGAGCGAGCAAGGTATTCCCCCCGTTGATTACCCCCCAGTTCGCATTACGCGCAATTGCGCGTAATCTGATCCACAGGCAAGCGACCACGCCACCCAAGAAGCGAATACCGGCCCCTTACGCGCAATGACGCGCAACCAACCGAAAAGGACCCGCACCATGCTCACCCTCCGCGACCTCATCACCGACGCGCTCTACGAAACCTCGTCCTGCCCCGTCGTCGACGAGCTCACCGTCCACACCACCACCGAGTCGACGATCCTCGTCGACATCGAAATCCCCGGCGCCCCGCACATGACCCGCTACGCCGACGGGTCCGGCGGCTTCTCCCTCATGGAGGACTGGACCGACACCACCGAATCCACCGACCACATCGACTGGGACCCCACCACCGACCCCACCGTCGCCCTGTCCGACATCACCTCCGGCGCGATCCCCGACGGCGCCGACGAAGCCGATGCCCACATGGACATCACCATGCCCGTCGAGATGCTCGCCCGCATCGTCGACACCTACCTCGACGGCCGGCCCGAGGTCGTCCTGCCGTGGGAGCCGGACCCCACCATGTACGGCACAAACCGCGACTTCACGGTGTTCAACTCGGAAGTCGCCACCCTCGCCAAGCGCCGCACCGACGGCGGCTGGCTCGAAGGACTGTGGGCCGGAACCGACCTCGCCGCCGCGATGCGCACCGCCGTCACCCTCGACGACCAGCTCGAACACCTGGGCCTGGAGGCCGCGTTCACCGAACTGTGCGTGCCCCGCCGCATCACCGGCGACGACATCCGCGCCGGTCTCGTCGCCCACATCGACGCGCTCCGCACCCGGGCGGAAGCGGTTCGCCACCACCGCCCGGGCACCGCCGCCGCCTAACCCGCGCGGAAGCCCCGTCACCCACGCCAGGTGGGCGCGGATCAGATCCGAGACGGGGCACCAGGGGCGGGGGCTTCCCCAGAAGGGAGTCCTCCCTTTACTCACCGGGCCCCTCACCGGCCACGACCCCGTGGCCACCCGGACCCCCGCCCCACACAAGCCGGTGCGTCAAAAGCGGTCTGGGAACACCGCAAAGCCCCGCCACCCCATACAGCCCGGGTTTCCAAATTTCCCCGAGCCGGCGGGGCTGCGCACCACCAAACCACCCCCTCCCACGAAATCGAAAGGCCCCTATCGTGCACCGCGATCTCACCGCCCTCGCCGTCGCCGTCGGCGTCATGAACCCACCTGCCCGACCGCGCTGGCGCACCCACCTCACCTGGGCCCTGATCACCATCACCACCCTCACGATCACCCTGTGGATCGGACACCAAGCCGACCAGCACCTCACCGCCATCCTGGAAGCGACCGCGTGATGGCCGCCCCGCCCGCCACGATCCCGTTCCCCGAGTCCCACATCCGACCACTCCTCGACGCCGGATACCCGCTCACCGCCATCAGCCGCGCCGCAGGACTCGCAGCCAGCACCCTCATCGTCGCCCGCCGCCGCGGCACCGTCACCCACCCCGCCGCGCCCGACGCTCGCCGACATGACCCCGGACGAACGGGAAGCGTGCCAGTGGATGCAAGCCGACGTGCGCACCTTCGCCCGCCGCATGGTGATCATTGAGATCCACGCGTCGAGCGTTGAACTGATCGAGAAGGACGGCGCCCGGTGGAACGTTCCCCCCGAGCGCGTCACCCCTCGCCCTGACCTCCCCCGCCTCGAATGGCCCGACTCTGAGCCTGTCTCTGATACTCGACCGTCCATCAATGATGCTCTGCCGCATGGGTTCCGGTTGGCTGACCACCCGGTGCATGGGCGGGTCGTGGTCACCGCCACCGAACCGGACAGGGACGGCGAACTGTACTTTGTCTGCCCCTTCCCCGGTACTGGCAGGAATCGCGGCGGCGGCTGGTGCAAGCCCGACGTGTTGACGTTCGTGGGCACCACCCCCGCCCCGAACCGGCTGGCCGTCGGCAGCACGTGGGACGACGGGGACGCTCTGGACGAAGCCGTTCGCACGTCTGGGCGTGACGACGTGATCGCGATGAACGCCGCGAACAGGCCGCACCGCTACTGCGCCGCCACCGGCCGCTGGCATGGGGAGCACTGGGGGCCGGACGGCCCTCACGACATGGCCCCGTGGACGGTGCTGCACACCGGGTGGGAGGCCGACCAGTGACCATGACCCCCGACCACGCACGCGAACTCATTAACTGGCGCAACGATGAAGATCACCCGAAGGTGCGCGACGGAAAGGGCCACGCCATGTTCGAGGTCGAATCCGGAGGCGACGAAGCCAAGTACTGGAACCAAATCGCCGACGCGCCGTATGAGGACGTTGTCCTGTACGCCGCCGCCCCCGACATGGCCGAATTCATCGCCGGAATGCGCGAGGAATGGGGCGCGGAACGCCGGGTGCGCGGGCGCTGGCACCGTGTCGTCTTTGCGTTCAACACCATCTGGACGGACGACCGCGCCGTCGCGGAAGACGCCGCCGACGAATGCCGCAACCTCGGCCTCCCCACCCGCGTCGTCCGCCGGTACGTCACCACCCCGGAGGAAGCATGAACCTGAGCCTCGATGACGTGGCCCGCGCCATCACCGAAGAGCGCCGCGCATGGGGGCAGATGCTCGAAGGCATCCCTATGGATTCCCCGAACCGCAGCATCAACCAAGCCCGGAGGGACGCCGTGAACCTCGCCCTCCTCCGCATCCTCGACCGACTCACACAACAGGAGGAAGCATGAGCACCCGAGGGGGCACCGTGTGGGTGACGTAATCGGGCGCGACCGCATGGCCCACCGCCGAAACATGGTCGCAGCGCTGCGGGGGTTTGAGCGCTTGTCCGAATGGGGCGACCAATGGGTGCGCGACCACTGCGCTGAAATGCACTTCCCGGACGGCGACGAATGGCAGGGCGACTGGCTGCAATGCGGCGAACCCCCAGGCCATGCCGGACCCCACCGGCACCACGAGGACCGACGACACACATGGAGAACCACATGACCCCGGAAGACACCCGCGCCTGGGCCGAGTTCTATGCGGCCATGACCCGCCTGGGCCTGGACCCCGACGTGGAAGCCGGGCACTGGCCACCCGCCGCCCCCGACACCACGCCCGGCCCGTCGACCGGCCTGGCGGTCGACTTCTTCATCGACGCGATCTCCCAGGCCCCCGAAACGCACCGCGACGTCGTCCTCGTCCACGCGATCTCCACCATCGTCGCCGTCTACACCTGGGCCGCCCTCGCACCCCGCTAACCCGGTCACCACTGCCCACGACCATCACGGGCATGACCGACCACGCCGACCTGCTCCGCCGCACCATCCTCGCCGAAACCGCCGGATGGTCCCCCACCCAACGCGCCGCCCTCCTCCACCGCCTCGACCGCGAAACCACCCGCGCCCACACCGCCCGCACCCACCCCACCGCCGGCACCCTCGCCCAAGCCATCGAACCATCGACGGTGCAGACCCCCGCCCTCGAAGCAATCGACCAGGCCCTCGAATGGGCCCTGTCGACCCGCGACGCCCGCCTCGCCATCTCCATGCCCCCACAGGAGGGGAAGCTAGTCGCCCACGACACCCCCGTGCCCACGCCCACCGGCTGGACCACGCACGGCGAGCTCCGCCCCGGCGACCAGGTGATGCACCCCTCCGGCCGCCCCGTCACCGTCACCGCCATCCACCCCGAAGCGATGGCCACCATGCGCGTCCACATCGACGGCAACGACCACATCGATGTGCACCCCCGCCATGAATGGACCATCCACCGCAACGGCTGCCCCGCCCCCCGCACCGTCGAAACCCAATGGCTCGCGGACCACGCCATCACCACCGGCCCGGCGGGCCGTCGGGGATGCAAGTACCTGAGCCACCTGCCGCACCGCGAGGCCTTCACCCTCCCCGACGCCAACCTCCCCATTGACCCGTACACCCTGGGGCTGTGGCTCGGCGACGGCCGCGCATCCGGCGCCTACATCCACCACGACGCCGCCGACGACTACCAGTACGCCTACCCCGTCACGTCCACCTGGACGCACAAGGACACCGGCGTCGTGCAGGACTACCTCGGCGGCGGCTTCCTCACCGCACTGCGGGCCCTGGGCCTGCTGGGCAACAGGCACATCCCCTCCGTGTACCTGCGGGCGTCGGAGGCGCAGCGGCGGGCCCTGCTGGCGGGCCTCATCGACTCCGACGGGCACGTGCCCGCCACGGGGAATCAGGTGTGCTTCGACAACACCTCCCGCCGCCTCGTCGCCGACGTCGCCGAGCTCATCCGCACCCTCGGCTACCGCGCCGGCGAACACCGCCCCATCGCCCCCAGCGACGGCGGAACCGGCGTCCGCGGACAGCAGATCACCGGGCGGCGGGAGATGTGGCGCGTCGCATTCAGCCCCCACGACGGCATCGTGCCGACCCGCCTGCCCCGTTACGAGGGGCGCATCACCGCCCGCGCCGCCCGCCGCCGCACCCCCATCACCGGCATCGAGCCCATCCCCCCACGGCCCGGCCGGTGCATCACCGTCGACGCACCCGACGGCCTGTACCTCGTGGGCCGGACCATGGTACCGACCCACAACTCGCAGCGCGTCGGCGTATGGGGCGTCGTCCGCGCCCTCGTCCAAAACCCCGACCGCCGCGTCGTCCTCGCCTCCTACGCCGAGCACCTCGCCCGCGGTACCGCCCGCCAGGTCCGCAACATCATCCGCGAACACGGCCACGGCGCGAAAGACCCCCTGACCGGTGCCGCACTGGTCGACAAGCTGGGCCTGGCCCTGGCCGACGACAACGCAAGTGCGGGGTCCTGGCAGCTCGCCGGACACAAGGGCGGTCTCTACGCCGTCGGCGTCGGCGGCTCGCTGACGGGCCGCCCCGCCGACGTCCTCCTCGTCGATGACCCCCTCAAAGGCATGGCCGAAGCCGACTCGGTTGTCGAACGCCGGAAGGTCATCGACTGGTGGGAATCCGTCGCCCAGACCCGCCTCGCCCCCGGAGCCCCCGTCGTCATCATCATGACCCGCTGGCACGAGAAGGACCTCGTCGGACATGTCCTCGCCCAGGACAAGC
This sequence comes from Corynebacterium hansenii, assembly GCF_030408795.1. Taxonomy (NCBI): domain Bacteria; kingdom Bacillati; phylum Actinomycetota; class Actinomycetes; order Mycobacteriales; family Corynebacteriaceae; genus Corynebacterium; species Corynebacterium hansenii. The sequence continues at coordinate 751,234 of NZ_CP047211.1, read as the reverse complement.
AGGCCGGCAGGTCGTCGTGGCGGGTGGTGAACATCCCCGCCGTCGCCACACCCGGAGTGCCCGACGCCCTGGGCCGCGAGCCCGGGGAGGCGATGATCTCCGCCCGCGGCCGCACCGCGGAGGACTTCGACCGCATCCGCGCGGATGTCGGCGAGCGCGTCTGGTCGGCCCTGTACCTCGGCCAGCCGACCCCCGCCGGCGGCGGCCTGTTCGCCACCGAGTGGTTCGCCCGCCACCGCGCCCCCACCGTCGGCGGCACCCCAGCGGCCCGCATCGTCTCCGTCGACCCCGCCGAAACCGGCAAAGCCGACGAAGCCGGCATCATCGGCCTGACCGTCACCGCCGACGGCCGCGCCTGGGTCACCGACGACCACTCCGGCCGCATGCAATCCGACGAGTGGGCACGCACCGCCGTCCTACTGGCCCTGGGCACCGGAGCGGGAGAAGTGCTGTTCGAGGCGTTCACCACCGGCCCCACCTACGAGCGGGTCCTCGACGCGGCGTGGCGGCGGGTGCGCGACGAAGCCCGCCTGCTCCGCGACCATGCCGGTGACCTCGCCGCCGCGGCGATCGCCTACGCCCGACTGGAGGACCGGCCCGCCGACCCACTGGCCGCCCTCCGGCAGCTCGACGGAGTGCCGGTGCCCGACCAGACCGACCCGCCGTTCCGGATCCGCCCGTGGCGCGCCCGCGGCGACAAGGTCGCCCGCGCCGCCGGCACCCGGCAGGCCGCGTCCACCGGGCGGCTGCGGATGGTCGGCACGCACCCGGAGCTCGAGGAGCAGGCCACCCGGTGGCTGCCCGGGCAGGATTCCCCCGACCGCATGGACGCGCTGGTCAATGGGTATGAGCGGTGCATGCAGCTCGTCGGGGCGGAAGCGCAGATCGCCACCCCAGGCATGCCCGCCGCGGCCCCAGCTGCGTCGCCCGGGGTCGGCTCGGGGTTCTGGTCCAGCCCGATCGGCTAGATCACCCCGAGCGCGACGGCGTCCGCGATCAGCTGCACGGCGAGGCATACGACCGCAGTGGAGAGCGTCAGCCGGTAGGCGTGCCGCTCCGTGCGATCGTCGACGACCAGGACGTAGTGGGCGGCGGCGTAGGCGGCGAGCGCAAATACGCTGATCAGGGTGGTAGCGAGGATGATCATGAGGTGTGTGGCAGAAGTCATGCGTGGAGCGTCGCACGCCGCTGTTCCCCGCCCCCCCTTCAAACGGGGGTAAGAGGCGTAATTAACCCAGATCACGGACGATTTCGTACGCCCCCGACTGCTGGGCTTACCTCGGCGCTCGCCACGACATGCGCACCCCCACCGGGCCCGCTACCATCATCAGCAGTCGCCGCCCCTCCCCCCGAGGCGGCGGCGAGGCCTCGCGGTTGAGCACCCCCCCCGCTCCCGCGGGGCCGACTCATTTCCATGGTCACCCCGCCGCGCGACCATCCCGGGCATGACCGCCGCGCTGATCACCCTCGCCCTCCTCACGCTGGCCACCGCCCGCGTCACCCGAATCATCGTCAACGACAAAATCTCCGACCCCATCCGCACCTGGGTCGTCCGACGAAACGGCGAGAACGGCTGGTGGACGTATCTGTTCCACTGTCCCTGGTGCATGGGCTGGTGGCTCGCCGCCCCCGCCGCCGCCCTCGCCACCTGGCCCGGCGCCCTCCACACCGCCCTGAACCTCCCCGCCTGGCTGGCCTTCCTCACCACCTGGGCCGCCATCTCCTACGCCACCGGCTGGATCCTCACCCGAGGGGAGGCCAACTAAATGCCCCGCGTCGCCCGCCGCCCCATCACCGGCGCCGAACTCGCCTCCCCCGCCCTCGTCGCCGCCGCCACCCCGGTCAAAACCGGCAACTCCACCAAGAAGGTCGCCGAAGCCACCGGCTGGAAAAAGGAAGCCTGGGACTTCTACGACACCGTCGGCGAACTGTCCTACGTCTGCGACTGGCTCGGTGACGCCCTCTCCCGCGCCCGCCTCATCGCCTCCGACATCGCCGACGACGGACGCCCCACCGGCACCACCGACGACACCACGGTCGCCAGCATCGTCGCCGACATCGCCGGGGGACCCGCCGGCCAATCCACCATGCTCGGCCGCCTCGCCACCAACCTCACCATCGTCGGCGAAGCGTGGGTCGCGATCCTCACCCGCGACACCGACCTCGGCTCCGTCGAGGAATGGCACATCCTCTCCGCCGACGAGATGACGACCCGCGGCTCGGAAATCCTCCTCACCCTCGGCGACGACACCACCCACGTATTCAACCCCGACGTGGACCTCCTCACCCGCGTGCACATCCCCCACCCGCGCAACGCCCGCGAGTCCGCCGCCGCGACCCGATCCGCCCTCGAACCGCTGCGCGAGCTCGCCGGCACCGCCGCCTCGATCCGCGGCGCGACTCGCTCCCGCCTCGCGGGCAACGGCATCCTTCTGCTGCCGCAGGAAATCAGCATGCCGATGGCAGCCCCGCCGACCGGCGACCCCGACGCCCCCGGCCTGCCGACCCCGGAGCAGCCGGTCATGGAGGACCGGCAGGTCACCGCGCAGGACGTTATGGGCCAGCTGCAGCAGGTCATGACGCTGGCGATTCAGGACCCGGCGTCGGCGGCGGCGATGGTGCCGATCATCCTCAAGGCCCCTGGTGAGCATCTCGACAAGGTGCGGCACATCACCCTGGAATCCGAGGTGACGGAGATGTCGCTGCGCACCCGTGATTCGGCGATCCGGCGGCTGGCGCTGTCGCTGAAGGTGCCGCCGGAGATGCTGCTCGGCCTGTCGCAGGGCAACCACTGGTCGGCGTGGGCGATTGACGCGTCGGCGGTGAATACCCACGTCGTGCCGATGCTCACCGTCATCTGCGACGCGCTGACCGACGCGGTGCTGCGCCCCCTGCTCGCCCGCGCGGGGCACCAGGATCCGTCGTCGGTGACGATCTGGTTCGACGTCTCCGACCTCGCCAACGGCGCATCCAGGACGGAGAACGCCGTCGCCGCCTTCGACCGCGGTGCGATCAGTGCGGTGACGCTGCGGCAGTCCCTCGGCTTCGGTGATGACGATGCTCCCTCCGACGAGATGAGCGACTCGGAGAAGCGGGCGCTGGCGATCCAGATGGTGTCGAAGGCCCCGTCGCTGCTGCCAATGCTCGCCCCGATCCTCGGCCTCGACATCGACTCCACCGTCGGCCCGGTCGCCGGCGCCCCGGTGGCGCAGGCCCCCGTCTCCTCGCCTGCTCCGCCGAAGGGAGCATGACCATGGCCGTGTTCCTGCCGGACCCGTTCGACGACTGGGCCGCCATCCTCGAAGAGCCGGTGATGCGAGCGATGCGCACATGGCTCGACGAGCATGTCCGCCCCTCCGTCTTCCGGGCGCTTCTCGCCGCCGCCGACGACGAGGAGGTGATGCCGAACATCGAGGCGATCCTCGCCGCAGCCGCCGCGTGGGACCTCGTCCTCGCCCAGGAAATGACGCCGACGCAGATCGGGCTCATCGCCGCCCGCGTCGCAGCAATGACCGACGCGAGGGGCGTCGACGTTGCTGCCCTGCCCCGCGCCGCCGGGCTGCGCGACGAGCTCGCCGACGCCCTCGACGAAGCGATGGTCGCCATGACCCGCGCCGGCGTCGCCACCGGGCAGATGGCCGTGATCATCGACACGGCGACGTGGGTCGACTTCATCGACGATTACGCCCGTGCCGCGGTCAATCGGGTGTCGGGGATGCCGGAGTCGGTGTACCGGGAGATGGTGCAGGCCCTGGCGAAGGCCGTGAAGGACGGCATGAACCCGCAGGACCGGGCAGCCCTGGTGCGGGAGTTCCTCGACCTCGACGACCCCGCCCAGTACGAGCGATGGCGGCGCCGCGCGCAGACCATCGCCCGCACCGAAACGAACTCCCTGATCAACGCCGCCGACCTTGAGGCCGGGCGGATGGAGCAGCACCTCACCGGGGAGGAAATGCACAAGGCGTGGCTATGCGTTGCTCCGGACACGGTTGTCGGTGCCATCGACGTTCGGCATGCTGCCCGTCGAGAGTACGTAGGCACCCTTGTACGCATCACCACCGCGAGCGGGCGGGAACTCTCCCTCACACCTGAGCATCCGGTATTGACCGGGCGTGGCTGGGTCGCCGCTGGCGATCTTGACTTGTCGGACAACCTCTTCCAGGTCGTCCATGCTCAGACCCCTGGGGCACCAGACGTACAGGACTCGCCACCCGGCATTGGTCAGGTCGTCGATGCGGCGATGAATGCGTCCGACGCCAAGGTGAGGACCGTGCGCAGCGGTGTGGATCTCAACGTCGACGCCAAGGCACACGATGTCGAGGTTGTAGTTGCCGACCGCGACCTGTCGGTCAACCTCGAAGCCGTAGTAGCGGAGCGCTCCCGCGACCTCCATCTCACCTCGGCCGACGCGCTGGCTCATGCGCTCGTGCTTCGTGCGAGCGGACCTTTGGTGGGTGCCGGGCGGCATCGGTCGACCGCGGGCCTTTTCTCCGATTCGGCGGTACTTCTCGGACTTCACCGCGGGGTCTTCTCGGCTGGCGCGGATGATTCCAGCGGCGGATTGACCACGGATGGGAACCCCGGCTTCCCGGAGAATACGGCGGATCACGTCGTGGCTGGTGCCGTGGCGATCGCCGACAGTGTTGAGGGAGTCTCCGGAGGTGTACTCAGCGATGACGGCCGCAGTGTCTATGTCGGATCGTCGCCGGGCCGCGACTCCGAGCTTCTGGGCGGCGCGGGCTTGCTCGGCGGCGGCGGGGTCGCGATCGAACCTAAGGCGCGTCCCCTCACCCGCCGTTCGGGTGCGGACGCCGCGTTCGGCGAGTCGGCGGCTGACGGTGCTGTAGTTCGATCCGACGGCGGCGGCGACCTCCTTGAGGGAGTGTCCGGACTCGTAGAGGCGGACGATCTTGTCGACATCGAGCGGTACTCGTTTGTTGGGCATGTGTACGACCTTGAGACGGCTGGGCACTGGTATCAGGCCAATGGCCTGGTGGTTCATAATTGTACCCTCGACCGCCGCACCCGTGATTCGCACTTCCAGGCCGACGGTCAGCGTGTCCCCCTCGACGGGAAGTTCACGATCGGTGGCCACGAGTGCGACCACCCGGGCGACCAGCATCTCCCTGTTCACGAGGCGGCAAATTGCCGGTGCAGCCTCCTGCTCCTCGATGCTGACGAGCCCCTGCCGGATGAGTCGGACCGGCAGACGGAGCGGGAGCGGGCCGACGGCACTCGCCGGGACCCGCAGGCCGAGGTGAGGCGCCGCGCGGCTGATGGGGTCACCCGGGCCCGCGACGATGCACCGCAGACCGTGACCGCAGCCATGAAGGAGCAGCCCATGCGCACATCCTGGTCGGGGGTCCTCGCCCCCATCGACAAGCCCACCGGCGATGGACGCGTCATCGACTCCGACGCCGACATCAAGTTCCGGGAGTTCCCGCTCCCCTTGATGTTCCAGCGGGCCACCAGCGCAGGCCACGACACCGCCGTGGTCGTCGGGAAGATCAGCACCGCCGTCGTGGAGGGCGGCGCGATCCACGCGACCGGTGAACTGTTCGACACCGACGACGCCGCCGAGGCCCGCGAGTTACTGGCCGAGGGCGTCATCCGCCCGTCGGTGGACATGTGCGACATGGTCGTCGACTTCACCGTCGTCGACGGCGACGGCAAGAAGGTCGACCCGGAGGTCGACGAGTGGGATCCGTCGTGGTCGGAGACGATGCATGTCCGCTCCGCGACGATCATGGCCGCCACCCTCGTTAGCAAGCCGGCGTTCGCGGAGGCGAAGATCGTCCTCGGCGACGAGGTTGCCTCCCCGGACGATGCGGAGGAGGAGACGGCGGCGCTGGTCGCGTCGGCCGTCGCCCTTGCCCCGGTCGACGCGGCGGTGGACTCCGCCGCGTTCGCGGACCCGGGCCTCGACGGGCCGACGGCCCTGACCGTCACCGACGACGGCCGCGTGTTCGGTCACCTCGCCTTGTGGGGCACCGAGCACGTCGGCATCGGCCGCGGGGTGACCCCGCCGCACTCGAAGACGGACTACGCCCTATTCCACGTCTCCACCGTCGCCACCGACGAAGGCCCCATCTCCGTGGGCCGGCTGACCGTCGGCTGCGGCCACGCCGGGCCCCGCGACGGGGCGCACGCCGCCACCGAGCACTACGACCAGACCGGCACCTGCTGGGCCTACGTCCGCGCCGGGGAGGACGCCCACGGCATCTGGGTCGCCGGGATCATCAACCCCGACGCCGACACCGCCACCGTCCGCGCCGGAGCGTCCGCGCCCCTGTCGGGGGATTGGCGGTCGGTGGGCGGCAACCTGGAGCTCGTCGCCGCCCTGTCGGTCAACACCCCGGGCTTCCCGGTGCCCCGCGCCTACGCGGCCGCCGAAGGGGCGGAGATGTCGCTGGTCGCCGCCGCCGTCATGCCGCGCCGCACCCGCGAGGACGTCCTCGCCGACGCCGTCGCCGAAGGGCTGCGCCGCTACGAGGAGCGCCGCGCCACCGCGGAGGCCACCGAGGCCCGCACCGTCGAAGCGCGCCGCATGGCCGCCTCCCTGCTCGCCGGGGGCATCAAGTGACCCCCGACCGGATGATCACCGTCTACACCGCCCCGTCGTGCATGCAGTGCCACGCTACGAAGCGGCATCTCCGCCGCGCCGGCGTGGATTTCAAGCTCGTCGACGTCACCCGCGACGCGGTGGGCCGCTTCGCCGTCGAGCAGCTCGGGTATTCGATGCTGCCGGTCGTCACCGTCGATCTGCCGGATGGTCTCGACCACTGGTCGGGGTACCGGCCCGACATGCTCGACGCCGCCATCACCGTCGCCACCGAGGCGTTGGAGGTCCTGCCGTGAGCTGCGGCATGTGCGGCGGCGCCGCCCGCCCGGCACCGAAGTACGAGGTCACGTTCCCCGACGGCTCCACCCGCATCTACCTCACGGAGACCGAGGCCCGCATCGCCGCGACGTCCGCCGGCGGCGGCACCATCCTCCGCACCGACGCTTAACAAGGGGCGCCCACCCGGTTAGTTTCGAAGGCATGTGCCCAGCAATCCTCTACACCCTCCATTCAGTCGCCGCCGGGCTGCAGTTGCTCGGCGGCGGCCTCGTCGTCGCCGACGTGAAGTCCACGATGGACAACGCCCGCGCTTTCAAGGCCGACCTCGAAGCCGCTGACGCCAAAGCCGACGAGCACCGCAACCACCTCAAGAAGCGTGGCCTGTCCCCCGAGATCCGATCCGGGCGAATCACCATCCCCAAGATCCAGGCTCCGTCTGACGTCACCGAAGCAATCGTCAACCAGGTCGGCCCCTCCGCGGCGATGGAACGCGAAGCGATGAGGAGATTCCTGCGGGCCCAGTTCCCCGACAACCGTCGGTCACCGTGGCTGGGCGTAGCGCTCCTGGTCGGCGGAATCATCACGAGCCTGGTCGCGAATCTCCTCGGAGTTTCGTAGCCGCGAGGCAATGTCACCCCTGATCCCTTGGATGTGTGGTGAGCCCACGGGCATGGCCGGGGCGCACACCACAATCAAGGAAGGATCAGGACAGATGGGATTCAAGCTCCCCGAGAACCTGCCCACCGACGCTGACGGCCTCGCCCAGCTGCGAGCCCAGGCAGTCGACGTTTTCAACGAGATCTACGGCGACGGCACCGGCGCCCCCACCCAGGACGAGTTCGCCGAGATGAAGGCGATCACCGAGGCGATCGCGTCGATCGACGGCGCCGCCGCGGAACTGTCGGCCGCCGATGAGCGTGCCACCGCCGCCGCGGAGATGGCCGCCACCGTCGCCCCCGCCCCGGCCGCCGAGGAGACGGACGAGGACGAGGGCACCGCCCCGGAGGACACCGCCGAGCCCGCGGACGACGGCAACGACGATGACGGTGAGGAGGCGAAGGCCGACGAGAAGGCCGACGACCGCCAGCCGGTCACCGCCTCCGGCCGCCGCACCCGCTTCGCCGACGCCGCCAACGGCGAGACCCCCAAGGTCCCCGCCCCCGAACGTGGCTTCCGCCTCACCACGTCCGCCCAGAACTTCGAGACCGGCATCGTCGACTCGATGCGCGTCGCGAAGGAGTTCGGCAACCTCGCCACCGGCCGCGCCGCCCGCGTCATCGGGTCGAACGGCCGATCCGAAACCACCCTCGCCTACGTCGACCGCGACATCCCCGCCGAGTTCATGATCGGCGACGAGGCCGACGCCATCGAGGTGTTCGACCGCGCCACCGACGAATCCCGCCTGCCCGGCGGATCCCTCGTCGCCGCCGGCAGCTGGTGCGCCCCCAGCGAGACGATGTACGACTTCCTGCCGACGCTGCCGGTGTCCGGCCTGCTGTCCCTGCCGGAGGTCGGCGTCAAGCGCGGTGGCATCAAGCTGCCGAAGGAACCGGACTACTCCGCCCTCTATGCCGCCATCGGCTTCGAGCAGACCGAGGCGCAGGCCCAGGCCGGCACCGAGAAGACCTGCTACGAGATTCCGTGCGGCGAGTTCGAGGAGTCCCGCCTCGACGCCGTCGGCGTGTGCATCACCAACGGCATCCTGCAGGACAAGGCGTGGCCGGAACTGACGAAGAAGTACATCGAGGAAGCGCTGCGCCTGCACCAGCACAAGATCAACGCCCGCACCATCGGCAAGATCGTCGCCGCGTCCACCGACGTCAGCGGCTTCACCGGCGTGTTCGGCGCGGCCGGCGCGGTGCTGTCGACCCTGGAACTGCAGGTCGCCGACATGCGGGCCCGCCACCGCCTGGGCCGCACCCAGTCGCTGGAGGGCATGGCCCCCGAGTGGCTGCTCGGCCTGCTGCGCTCCGACCTCGCCTACCGCGACGAGGTGCTGCCCGAGCGGGTCACCGACCAGCACATCATCGACCACTTCCGCGACCGCGGCGCGAACCTGCAGTTCGTCGCCGACTGGCAGAACGACGTCATCGGGGCGAAGACCCCGGCGAAGGCCTGGCCGGCGGAGGTCAAGGTCGCCCTGTGGCGCGCCGGAGCGTGGGCGAAGGCCCTGGAACCGGTCGTCAACATCGGCGTGACCCACGACTCCACCCTCCTGAAGACCAACAAGCAGATCCAGCTGTTCACCGAGGACGGCCTCGCGGTGATCAACCGCGACATGGAGTCCCGCGTCGTGACCATCCCGGTGAAGGTCGACGGCATGGTCGGTCTCCGTGGCCCGGTCGCCGCGGCCGCCGGATAGCACCACCCCGTTGAAAGCGCCTGGGGGCGTGGCGGCTTAAGGCCCCCACCCGCCGGGCGCTTTCCCCATCCCACAGCAAAAGAAGGAGGAGCGATGGCGCTTCCCACCGTGCCGGTGGTGCTGCCCCCGGCCAACCCCTACACCGGTGGCCTGTACGACGCGGCCACCCTCATCGACGACCTCGCGGCCCGGCACCTCGGTGGCCTGACCGTCGACTCCCCGAACCACGGGCCCCACGGTTCGTGGCCCACCGAGTGCCCCACCCCCGGCGATACCCCGGGCAAGGGCGGTCCCCGGCCGGCGCCGCGCGACGTCGACGCGACGATCGTGTGGGCCGCCGACGAATGCAACACCGTCGGCATCACCGACGAGGAGGCGAAGGCCCGGGCCGCCCAGGCCCTCCGGCTGGCCGAGCAGGTCGACGTCGAGAAGCACGCGGCCACCGACCTGAAGAAGGTCACGGCCACGCAGGTCGCCGACATCGTCGCCGCGGTCGCCCACCTGGAGCAGGAGCTCACGGCGGATGGATTCACCGGGGTGATCCACGCCCGCCGCGGACTGCTGGCCGTCGCGGAGAAGGCGTCGATGATCATCCGCCAGGGTTCCCGCCTGCTGACGCCGGGCGGCCACCGGTGGGCGTTCGGCGCCGGGTACACCGACCTCGGCGACACCGTCGTGGGCACCGGCCCGGTGATCATCCGACGCTCCCCCGTCACCGAGTCGCTGACGCTCAACGCCCGCACCAACACCCGCATGGCCCTGGCGGAGCGGGTCGTCGCCGTCGCGTGGGACACCCCGACCGCCGCCGCCACCATCACCAGCCCCTAGGAGACACCATGGCCACCCGTAAACCCGCCACCCGCAAGCCCACTGCCCCGCCGCACGTGTCCATCGACCGCGGCGACGGCACCACCGCCATCACCCCGGTCGACGTCGCCGACACCCCGGTCCTCGTCGGGCTGCTGCTCGACGCCGCCGGCAGCGCCTCCGACGTCGCCACCACCACCGGCCCGCATGGGTGGGTGGTGCCCACCGCGGTGGCGAAGAAGGCGGGGCTCGCCCCCTAGGCCGGGTCACCCCCCACCCCTACGAATACCTGTGACGGCTCGGAGTGGGCCGCACCCACAAAAACACATCTCTAGGAGGAGATATGGCACACGCCATCGTGCGGGGCAAGCGGCTCCGCGCCACCCGAGTCGGCCCGTGCGGCCTGCCCCAGGCGGGCGAATCGTCCACCATCGTCACCAAGGGCTTCGTGACCGTGAAGTTCACCAAGGTCATGAAGGACGCCGAGGACCTGGAGACCACCAACGCCGACGGTGAGGTGTGCGTCGCCGACCGCACCCCGCCGGAGCTGAAGTGGTTCGAGTTCGAGGCCGAATTCTGCCGCGTCGACCCGGCCCTGGTGTCGTTCTTCACCGACGACCCCGTCGTCCTCGACTACGCCAACAAGCCCGTCGGCTTCCGCTCGAGCAAGACGGTCAAGACCGACGGTGGCGCCGCCGTCGAGGTGTGGACCGGCGTCGGCGCCGACGACTGCGAGATCCCGAAGGACGACTCCGCCCTCGCCGCTGGCGCCAACGCCGTCGGCTACGGCTACTTCCTGCTGCCGTGGATTAAGGAAGCCACCATGGGCGACTTCGAGATCGGAGCGTCCGCGATGACCTTCACCCTCACCGGCATCACCGGCGCCGGCCCCAAGTGGGGCAAGGGCCCGTACAACGTCGTCGCCCAGGACAAGGAGAACACCGCGGGTCGGCTGCTGACCCCGATGGGCATGGAGCACCTGCATCACGAGCGCGTGACCATCGCCCCGCCGGAGGTCACCGACGGCCCGACGAAACTTTCATTGCCGCAACCCTACTTCGCTGCGGTCGCTGGCGAGAGCACGGACAACTAGGCTGCCCGCCTCGTCGCCTGGCCCCTCCGCTTCCTTTCGACGGGAAGTGGAGGGGTCTCGCCGTTTCGGACGAAGGGGACGCCGGTGAACTGCTCGAAGTAGCGGTCAGCGACTTCCGTGAAGTCCTCCCGTCGCGCGCTCCCGCGCTGGATCGCGGAGTGGGTGGCCGCGCACGAGCGGCACACGCGTCGTCCCACGCCAACTTCTCCACGAAGGTTGGCGCCGCTGTAGGGGTGTCCTTGGGGGCAGTGTGTCTTGGAGACGTTGTTGCGCCCGTGGCGGACCATGTCCCGCATGTTCTCGGAGTGGGTGCCGTAGGCGAGGTTTTCGGGGCGGTTGTCGGTGGGGTCGCCGTTGAGGTGGCGGACGTGCATGCCGTCGGGGCGTGGTCCGAGGAAGGTCTCCGCGATGAGTCGGTGGACCATGCGGTTGTTGGATCGTCCGTCGCCGCGGGAGAGGTTGAGGGTGAGGTGCCCGTATTTGTCTTTGCGTTGGGGCGTGAGGATTCGGGGGCGGATTGTTTTGGGGATGCCGTTGCGCATGATGATGCGGCGGGGGACGTTGCGGATTCGGCCGTGGGTGCTGGCTTCGTAGCGGCCTTCCCATCCGGGGATGGGGCGCCACGTTTCGGTGTGGTCGGTCATGGCGCGGAAAGTACGAAGGAGGGGTGACATCGGGCGGCCCCCCTACCTCGCCGTATTCGTCACAGTGACGTTGCGGGCCCATGCCCGCGTATGCCCGCCGGGCGGGGTCCGGGGCCCGGTTGGGGCGCGGGTCACCCCGTGCCCGTAGTTTTCGGCTCGTGCCGGGGCCACCGGGTCTGGAATGGTGTGGTCGCCATGGGGCCCTGCCGGCCCCGGCACCGGCGGCCACCGTTGCTGCGGTGAGCACAGGGGAAGGAAGGCCCCACCCGAACGACTGGCCGGGTGGGGCCTTCACCATGTCACCTCCACCCACCACCCTGAGCCACATGACCACCAGACCATGCACCTGGCCCGTCGACCGCACCTGCCTGCCCGAAAACGCCGACCCGGCCATCGTCGCCGAAGCGGTGAACACCGCCGTCGGCGTCCTCTGGGCACTCACCGGCCGACGCTTCGGGACCTGCCCCGTCGAAGCCCGCCCCTGCCCGCCCGGCACCCCACCGTCGGGCATCCCGCTGGCCCCCGGCCCCGGCTGGGTCCCCCACCTCGACAACGGCACCATCCGCAACGCCCCCGCCTGCACCACCACCGCCTGCGACCGCACCGGAGCGATCATCCTCCCCGGCCCCGTCCACAAACTCCTGGGCATGAGCGTCGACGGCGACGACGTTGACCTGTCGTCCATCGTCGTCCACGGCGACCGGATCATGCGCCGCGACGGGCACCCGTGGCCCGCCCAGCACCTCGACCGCCCCGAGGGTGACCCCGGCACCTGGTCGATCCGCTACCTCCGCGGCACACCTCCCCCAGCAGGCGCGGCGCACGCCGTCGGGACGCTGGCGAAGGAGTTCCTCGCCGCGTGCACCACCGGCAAATGCGCCCTCCCCCGCCGCACCACCCAGGTACAGCGCCAAGGCGTCACCGTCTCCATGGTCGACCCGCAGGACATCTTCGACTCCGGTGCGACCGGCCTGCCCGAGGTCGACCTGTGGATCCGGGCGTGGAACCCCAACCGGCTCGTTGAGCCTTCGACCGTTTGGTCGCCCGATCAAAGCATTTGGTAGTAGCCGTCGGCGATCTCCTGGAACTTGGGTTTCAGCTCCTTCCGGTAGCGGATGTACCCGTGGGCACGGTTGCATGCGTAACAAGCACGCTTCCCTTTCCGAAGGGCAGACGGCATGAGATTTGCCCCTTCGAGCGGGTGCCCGAACTTACACGTCGTCTGGTTTGCCTGATAGCCGATGCCGTTGCGTGCACGGTCGTCAAAATTCTCCATGCGTGTCCCCCACCGGAGGTTGTCTAGGCAATTGTTCGACGGGTTATCGTCGAAGTGGCAGCACTCCATGCCGGGCGGGCAGGGCCCAACGAACGCCTCAAGAACGAGCCGATGGACGAGACGATTCGACCGCTTCCCGTTGGCGCGGAGGTCGACTCGATGCCGCCCCATCTTGCAGATCGACTGCCTGAGTAGTTTTCCCGGATGAGTATGGACAGAACCATCGGCGTAAACCACCCGGCGGCCCAGGCTCCGAACCCTCCCCTGGTTCGAGACTTCGTAGAATCCCTCGAACCCCGGAATCGGTAGCCACAATTCGTCATAGGTAGGCTGAGTCACAGCCCTCACGCTCCTTCGCAGCGTCTGGGTTAGGCCCGTCTAGTGTTGGCGCACTAGGCCGGGCCGCTTTTACTTGATTATACACCTTTTCGCTGGTCAGGACCACAAGTCACCTGATGATGCGAACCTCTGACCATGCGCGCGCTCATACCAGTCGTCGGCGAGGTCATCGAAGCCCTCCGTGCCGAGTTCACCGACCCCGACAACGTCCCCCTCGGCGGCACCGTCCCGTCCGTCGAGCACCGTCCCGGTGCCGACATCGCCCTCGATGGCCTGTGGTCCGCCGACTGTGCGGGCATCGTCTGGGCCAACGTCATCCGCATCTACCGCACGAACATGTTCCCCAGCGAGACCGACATCGCGGTGCCCTGCAACGGCTCCCCCGTCGTCTCCATCCAGGTCGGTGCCGCCCGCTGCGTGGCGACCGTCGACGACAACGGCGACCCGCCGCCCCCACACGCGATGGAACACGACGCCCTCGTCGGCCTCGACGACGCCACCCGCCTGGAACGCGCCCTGTGCGCCGCGGTCACCGCCTGCGACGACCGTGACCTCATCATCCAGGGCACCTGGACCGCCACCGACCCCATCGGACCCCAGGGCGGGGCACTGGCCTGGGTGAAGACCCTCACCGTCGAACTCGCCTACTAAGGAGCAATCATGACCGCGAAGAAGACCACCACCCGCCGCGCCACCAGCACCCCGGAGCCGACGCCGAAGACCGAAACCGTGACCCTCCGAGGTCGCATCTCCACCACCGCGCTGCGCGCCGGCGACACCGTCACCGTCACCCGCACCCCGCAGACCGACGAGCTCGTCGCCGGTGGGTGGGCCACCATCGTCGAGGACTAGGTCGTGGCGTCCCGCACCGAACTGCGCATTGACCAGGGTGCGCTGCGCAAAGTCCTGACGGGTCCGCAGTCGGAGGCCGTGACACTGATCAAGAAGGCGCAGCGGCAGACGATCAACGCCGCACGAACGCGCGTGCCGGTAGATACGGGCGCGCTGCGCACTGGGCACATGGGGACGAACACAACGATCAGAGGGAATATCGTCTCCGCTGATGTCATTGCCGTTCAGGACTACGCCGCCGCGGTGCACGAGGGGCGTTCGGCGATGATCATCCGCCCCAAGCGCGCGAAGGTGCTGTCGTGGGTCGGCCCGAATGGTCGGGTCTTCGCCCGGTCAGTGCGGTCCCCCTCCCGCCGCGGACGGCCCTGGCTCCTCAACGGCATGAAGGACGCCGCCGGGGCCCTGGGCTTCGAGGTCACCGAGGGCCGGTAGACCTACCTGCGCACCGCACGAGACCAAACCCCTTGGAAAGGACCACACACATGAGCACCCCCGATTCCACCGCCGCGTTCGACGCCGACGTCGCCCGCGACCACGACGACGTCGACGCCCTCAAGGCCCGCATCGCCGAGCTCGAACAGCGCGGCAAGGACTCCGCCGTCGCCGACGGCGAGGTCGTCGAGGTCATCGACCCCAACGACCCGGCCCCGTCCGACACGATCGCCGCCGCGCATGTCGCGACGGTCGGCGGCCACGAGTTCCGCTTCCACCTGCCGACGTCCGGCGCGCTGATCGCGTTCGGCCTTGGAGCGTCGAACAAGCGATCCGGCGAAATGCAGATGGCCACCATGAGCATGTTCTTCCAGTTCCACCTGCTCGCCGAGGACTACACCCGCCTCCTGGAACTCCTTCTCGACCCCAACGAGGACTTCGGCGAC
This sequence comes from Corynebacterium hansenii, assembly GCF_030408795.1. NCBI lineage: Bacteria > Bacillati > Actinomycetota > Actinomycetes > Mycobacteriales > Corynebacteriaceae > Corynebacterium > Corynebacterium hansenii. The sequence goes on along the minus strand of NZ_CP047211.1, from coordinate 736,142 downwards.
GAGGAGTACGGCGACCTGCTCAACGTGATCATGGACGCCGCGTCGGACTCCCCGGAGGCCAACGCCCCGAAGACCGGGCCCCGCCGCTAGGGGCCGTCGTGCCCATCACCTGGGCGGGCAGGCAGTGGCATCCCCACGACCTCCCGCCGTCGACGGCCGCCGCGGTCTCCCGCCTCGCGTCCACCGACCCGGTCGAGCACATGCCCGCCGCCGTGGACATCATCCGCGCGGCGGGCCTCGACGTCGAGGAGGTCATCGATGCCGCGTTCGACGCCGATGGTGACCTCGACGTCCTCGACCTGGTGGCCGACATCCTCCGCACGGGCACGGCCCGGCCGTGGCGGTCGACGGTGGGCCTGTGCCGCTCGACGGTGACGCAGTGGTCGTCGGTGCGGGGACGGCTGATCGAGAAGGGCATCCCCGACCCGCTACGGTCGCTGCGGTCGCTGACGGCGCTGCTCGATGTGGTGGAGACGATGATCCTCGACGGCGCGAAGGACGACAAGGACCGGGAGCGTCTGCTCCGCGACTTGTACCCCACTGACGTGGATTCCGAGGGTGCGCCGATCGGGTGGGAAGACGGCGCCGACGGCTTCGACGGCCTGCTGTAGGCACACCAGAAATGGACTAGTCCCGGCTGTTCGCGGCAGCCGGGACTAGGGTCGTGGGCCGGTTATCGGCAGACGAGCAGGGTGTTGAGGTAGTCCGCGAGGCGGAGGACGCCGTCGCGGTCGAGGACCAGATGATGAACGTCGTCGGAGGCGTTGTTGAAGATGTCGAAGAACGCCGCATCCAGTCCGCCGGCCCCCATGTCGGGTTCGATGTAGATGGTGCCGGCGGCGTCGGCGTCGACGTCGATGTTCAGGGTCATTGCGTTCATCGGGAGGTCTCCTTGCAGATGCGGGCCAGGTAGTCGTGGCTGGTGTTGTAGAGGTTGGCGAGGTGGTTGATGGTTTCTTCGCGGCTGTATCCGCAGAAGCGGAAGAAGGCGTATTCCTCGCGGCAGATCATGGATTTGGTCTGCTTGGCGGCCGTTTCGACGGTGAGCAGTGTCGCGGTGTCGATGCGGTCGAGGGCGTTGTCTGCGGCGGTGCAGGCGTCGTTGAGGATGTCGTTTGCGCAGGTCATGCCGTCACCTCTTCGAGTGCTCGGGTGGTGGTGCCGCCCAGGGACTTGTGGAGCTCGTGGAGGCCCTTTGGGGTGACGCGGATGGTGGGTTGGGCTTGTTCCCATTCGCCGGTTTTTTCGTTGATGAATCCGCCGCCGAGTTTGTGGGTGAGGCGTCCGGTGTTGATGGCCTTGTCCTGGTAGGCCTCCCAGTGGGCTCGGCGTCCGGTGGTGCGGAAGATCCATCCGATCTTGTGCATGTGCTTGAAGAGTCGGTCGCGGCCGATTTCGATGTCGGGGTCGCGGGAGAGGACTTTTGCTGCTGCGGCGACGGAGTAGTCGCCGCCGGGGGCGGCCAGTGCGTTCCAGGAGTGGGCGGGGGCCTCGAGTTCCTGGCGCCGTGCGCGTTCTTCCTTGAGGTCGGTAGCCAGGCGGATGATGAAGTCGGGGTCGGTGAGTGCTTGTTCGGCTGCGGCAGGGGTGAGGTATCCGCCGTGGCGGCGGATGGAGGGCAGAACCTCGCGGGTGACCCAGCGCCGGAAGTCGACGGCTTCGGGGCGGCGGGATTTGAGGACCGCGGCGTAGAGCCCGGATTCGGTGATGACGGCCATGCTGCGCGTCTCAAAAGTGCCGTTGACCTGCGAAGTACGCACTTTGTGCGTACCCTTCTCGTCTTCTTCAAGCCAGCGGGTCATGTCGGAGGACATGCGATATCCGAGGATCTTGGCGACGTCGGCGGCGACCCAGCGGGGTTCGCCGTCGTCGGCGAGGACGACGCGGACATCGTTGCCGCGGAAGTCGAAGACCTCCGGGGCGTTGCGGTCGGTGGGGCTGATAGAATGCATGACGCACCCTTTCGATAGGTGGTGTCGCATCGCCGTCCCGAGTAGCTACCAACTTCAGCGGGACGGCGTTGCCGTATGTACACCCCAGACTATACGCCCACTAGCCAAGCGTGTCTAGCCCCGCCTAGACACCATCGCGAAGTTGGTACACCCTACCCCTGGAAACACCCAGTTCACGGGCCAGTTCAGTTACCCCCACACCAGCCTCCAATGCCTTACGCACGGCCTCAGCACGTTCACGACTAAGAGCAGCAATCGCAGCATTTGCCACGATCTGGACCTGATCGAGGCGCTCAGTGCGATCTTTCACAGCCTCGATCGCTGCCGTCTTCGCGTCGCGCATGTCGTCGTTGGTGGTCATGCGTCGAGTCTACGTCCCGCCCTGACCTTCCTCCGGGTCGAGGACCGCGAGCCATTCCAGGGCGCGGCGCAGCCCGGTGTTGCCGCCCTCCGGGTCGATGTTCACCGTCTCCAACGTGGCCTTGAGGTACCGGTTCACCTCCGCCAGCGCCGCGGCGTCGTCGCCCTGCGACTTGTACAACGCCAGCAGCCCCTGCGCGGGACCGAACGGTATTGCCCACCCTGCGATCTCCGACGAGCGTTCAACGGCGTCGCGCATCTCGATCAACAACGCTTCGGCCCCGGCGAGGTCCCCGGTGTTTCGCATCCGGTCGAGCTCTTCCCACCACTCGGAGTGGTGCCGGCCTCGCACGATCTCCGCCCGCTCCGCGCGGGCGATGGTCAAGTCATCTGGTGTGGTCATGCTCGCGCACGGTACCCGCCGGCGCGGATTTCACTGTTCGAACGCCGGGGCAGTCACCCCCGCCGGGGATTCTGCCCGACATGAGCACTGTGGGGCAGGCGAAAGTCGTATTCGAGGCGGAGACCGGGCAGGTCTCCGACCAGCTCGTCGCTGCGATGGAAAAGGCGATGGCGAAGATCGACAAGATCCTCGCCCGCATGTCCCAGGCCACCGAAACCGAGGGCAAGAAAGCCGGGGCCGGCCTCGCCGACGGCCTCGAAGACGGTGCCCAGCGAGCCGGCAAGGCCGTCGACGGCATCGACGGGTCCGGCCTGTCCAAGGTGCAGGAAGCCGCCGCGAAGGCCGGGGCGGCCGTCGCCGACGAGATGACCGGCGGCGTAGCGAAGGCCGACGCCGCGATGGACAAGATCGACGGGTCTGCTCTGCATGATGTGGGGGCGGCAGCCCAGGAAGCGGGCGCTCGCATCGGCGCTGAAATTCCGGCAGCGGCGCAACGGGCCGATGCCGCACTCGACGCCATCGACGGGGCTGGTCTTCGCGAAGCTGGTGCAGCCGCTTCGAGCGCCGCCGCTTCCATCGAGGGCCGGGTCCCCGCTGCTGCCGCGCGGGCGTCCGCGGCGATCGACGACGTCGGCGCGTCCTCAGATCAGGCCTTCGACAAGGGAGTCGCCGGCGCAGGGCTGATGGAAGGCGCACTCGGCAAGCTCGCGCTGGCCGCTGGCGCGATGATCGGCCCGATGACGGTCCTCAAGAAGGGCTGGGACCGCCTCGTCGCGCAGGACGACGCACAGCACAAGCTCATCGCGCTGGGGCACACCACCGAGGATGTCTCCGCGATCATGGACAACGCCATGTCCGCGGTCACCGGCACGGCGTTCGGGTTCGGCGAAGCCGCATCGCAGGCCGCCACGCTCGTCGCGGCTGGCGTGCAGCCCGGTGCCGACCTCGAGCGGGTGCTGCGGCTCGTCGCGGACTCCGCCTCCATCGCAGGCACGGACCTGGCGGACATGGGCATGATCTGGGGCAAGGCCGCCGCCCGTGGACGTATCTCCGGCGAGGAGATGGCCATGCTCCTCGACCGTCAGATCGGCCTCCTCCCGGCACTGGCGGAACATTACGGCGTGACGACCGAGGCCGCCGAGAAGATGGTTTCCGACGGCAAGGTGTCCTTTGAGGACTTCACGCAGGTCATGGAGAACATGGTCGGCGGCGGTGCCGAGATTATGGGCCAGACCGTCACGGGCTCACTGAAAAACGTCGGTGCCGCGGCCGGTCGTCTCGGCGAGGCTCTGCTGAAGCCGATCTTCCAGGCCGCGCCCGCGTTCCTCGGCGGGGTGCAGAAAGGCCTGAACTGGACGACGAACGTGATCAAGGGGTTCATGGGGTGGTTGGACTCCGGTTCCTTGGCGGCGGATATCTTCAAGTACTCCCTGGTAGCACTCGGGACCGCGATGACGGTCATCGTTGCCCCGTCAGCTGCGGCCGGCATCGCAGCATTCGTTAGTGGACTTTGGAAGGGTTCTGCGGCAGCAGCGGCTCTGGGCAAGGTCATCGCGGGGCTGAAGGCGGCGATTTCCGCTGCTTTTGTGACTAGTCCCATCGGATGGGTCATCGTCGGAATCACAGCCCTGGTCGCCGCGTTCGTCATCCTGTGGAAGCGATCGGAGGCGTTCCGCGACTTCTGGACCGGCCTATGGAACACGATCGCCGACCCCGTGCGGCAGGCCATCGACGCGGTGAAGGGCGCGTGGGATGGCCTCACCGCCATTTTCCGGGGCGAGGCCACCGACGAGGGTAACTCGGCGCTGGCGCGGCTAATCGGGGCCGATCGGGTGGCGTGGATCATCTCGACCATCACCACCGTCAAGCAGTTGTGGCAGGACGTGAAAACCGCGTTCGGTGGTGGCGAGGTGCCCGGCGGCGGTGCCCTCGCCCGCCTCGTGGGGATCGACACCGCCGAACGCGTGATGGAAATCATCGGCTCGATCAAGGGGGCGTGGGGCGAGCTGTGGTCCGCGTTCCAAGGCGACGGATCCGGCACCGGGGCCCTGACCGCGTTACTCGGCGACGAGGGCCGCGCCGAGTTCGTCGTGAACCTCTTCGCGCGCCTCGGCGACGCGGCGCGGTTCGTCTGGGACACGATCAAGCAGGTCGGGCAGGCCCTCGCCGACGTCGGCACATCCATCGCGTCGGCCGGGTGGGAGACGATCAAGGCCGTCTTCGGTGCCCTGGTCGAGGTCGGCAAGTCCCTGTGGTCCGCGATCTCCGAAATCGCCGGGGCCGTGTGGGATCTGGTGCAGGCCCTCGCGCCGGTGCTGATGCCGATCCTCAAGGTCGTCGGCGCGATCATCGGCGGCGTCATCGTCGCCGCGTTCTTCGTCCTCATGGGCGCTTTGCGCCTGGTCGCTGGGCTTTTCCAGATCTTGGCCGGCGTGATCTCGTGGCTCGCGGAGAACGTCCTCTCGCCCTTGATCGGCATCATCGGCGAAGTCGTCGGCTGGCTCGTCGAAAAACTCGGCGGCGCGATCGCCGGCGTCGTCGACTTCATCCGCGGACTCTTCGAGACCATCGGCGCGGTCTTCTCCTGGGTGTGGGAGCAACTTCAGGCCGCGTGGGACAACATCGGCCGCCCCGTCGTGGACTTCATCATCGCCGCTTTCCAGTGGTGGTGGGAGGGCATCCAGCTCGGCTTCCGCCTCCTCGGCGCGACTTTTGAGGTGATCTGGACCGGCCTGCAGATGGCCTGGGACGCCTGGGGCCGGCCGGTCCTCGACGCGATCATCCAGGGCTTCCAGTGGGTCTGGGACGGTGTGCAGGTCATCTTCGGCTGGCTCAAGGCTGGCTGGGATCTGCTGTGGGTCGGGGTCCGCTGGGTCTACGACACGATCATCGCCCCCGTCATCGGCTGGATCGTCGACCGCTTCAATGACCTGCGCGCCGGGGTGCAGCTCGCGCTGGATTGGGTGCGGCTGCAGATCGACCGGGTGTCGAAGGTCGTCTCCGCGTTCTACGACCAGTACGTGCAGCCGATGGTCGACCGCGTCATCCGCGGCTTCGACCGCGTCAAGGACACCGTCGTCGGGTGGAAGGACAAGATCGTTGGCGCCCTGTCCGGGGCGGGCCGGTGGCTGTGGGATACGGGCCGCAACATCGTCCAGGGCCTCCTCAACGGCATCGGCAGCCTGGCTGGGCGGATCGGTAGCTTCTTCCTCGACCGCATCCCCGGATGGATCAAGGGGCCCTTCAAGAAGGCCCTCGGCATCGCCTCCCCCTCGAAGCTGTTCGCCGAGTACGGCCGCAACATCGGCGAAGGCCTCGTCGCCGGCGTCGGGTCGATGGAGGGGGTGGTGCAGGCGTCAACGCAGGGGCTCGCGGACTCCGCGGCGAACATCACCCTGCCCGCAGCCCCAGCGGTCGCGGCCGCCCCGGTCGTCACGGACGGCGCCGCCCCGGCCATCGCCGCCGATGCGTCGACCGGCATCGCCGAGGCGTACTCGGGCATGGCCGCGCAGATGGGAGCGACGTCGACCGGCCTGCTGGACCCGATGTGGATGGGCCAGTCGGCGCAGATGATGGGCCTAGGCACGACGATGACCACGCAGGCCCAGGGCGTGATTGCCCCGTCGTGGGACGCGATGGCAGCCCAGATGGCGGCAACGCAGGCCGGAGTGATCACCCCGACGATGGCGGGCACGCAGGCGGCGATGACGCAGACCGCCGCCGTGATCATGGGGCAGATCACCACCGTGATCCGCACGGCGTTGCAGTACCTCGTCACGACGCTGTTCTGGACGCTGAACTCCGGCGTGAACCCGGTTTTCGCGGGCATCCGCGGCGGCCTGCAGCACGTCGTGTCCACGTTCCAGTGGGCCGTGTCGTCGATCGGCACGCTGTGGTCGCAGGTGCGGGAGGCCACGGCGCGGCCGGTGCGGTTCACCATCAACAGTGTCTTCAACGACGGCGTCGTCGGCATGTGGAATTCGGTCAGCGATCTGCTGGGGACGACGAAGATGGCCCCTTACCCCGTGCGCTTCGCGTCCGGTGGCGTCCTGCCCGGCTACACCCCGGGCCGCGACGTCATGGAGTTCGTCGAACCGTCGTCCGGCATGCGGCTGGGCCTGTCCGGTGGTGAGGCGATCATGCGGCCGGAGTGGACCCGCGCCGTCGGTGGGCCCGCCGCCGTCGAGGCAATGAACGCAGCCGCCCGTTCCGGCGGTGTCAACGGGGTCCGCCGCACCATCGGCGAGGGAGCCGCCGCCCGGTTCTCCACCGGCGGCATCCTCGACGAACGCATCCAGCGCACCATCCGAGAGGCCCGCCGCCACCACGGCAAGCCCTACCAGTGGGGCGGCGTCGGCAACCCGTCCTTCGACTGCTCCGGCCTGTGGTCCGGTATCCAGTCGCACCTGTCCGGCGGCCGGTTCGGCGGGCGGCTGTTCACCACCCACACCTTCATGGGCGGCGGCGGAGCCCGCCTCGGCTGGGTCCCCGGCCTCAACGGGCCCGTCACCGTCGGCGTCAACGACGGGCACATGGCCGGCACGCTCGCCGGCATCAACATGGAGTCCGCCGGCGGCGGCAAGGGCGTCCAGATCGGCGGATCGGCATGGGGATCCAACCACGGCTCCTTCACCCGCCGCTTCACCCTCCGTGATTTCACTGGCCGCTACATCGCGGGCGCCGCCGGGGGCGGCATCGACATCGGCGACGTCATCTCCGGGGAGATGGACCAGTACAAGCAGAAGATGGCCACGGCCATTGCTGCGTTCACCCGCCAGCAGCCGGGCCGCTTGGCCCAGACGTACCCGACGCAGGTCAAGGAAAAGCTGGTCGACGCGACGCAGAAGAAGATCGACAAGCTGATGGAAGAGATGATGGGCGACCCGGGCGGCGCCGGGGTCGCTCGGTGGGCGCCGATGGTGCGCCGCGCCCTTGCCCGCGTCGGGTTCGAGGTCACCGAGCGCAACGTGCGCTTGATGCTCGCGCAGATCGCCTCGGAGTCCGGCGGCAATCCCGGCATCGCCCAGCAGATCGTCGACATCAACGGCACCGGCGACTCCGCCGGCGTTGGCCTGCTGCAGATCATCCCGTCGACGTTCGCGGCGCACCGCGACCCCGCGCTGCCGAACGACCGGCGGAATCCCTTCGCCAACATGGTCGCGGCGCTGCGGTACTACAAGAGCAGGTACGGCATGGACCTTGGCCGCATGTGGGGCAAGGGCCACGGCTATGCGCACGGCGGGCTCATGGGCGAAGGCCAGGGCATGTTCCACAAGACCGCGTTCGGCCCGGAGCGGGTCCTGTCGCCGCGGCAGACCGCCAGCTTCGAGCGGCTGGTCGACTGGATCGACGCCCAGCCCTCCCTGCCGATCCAGCCCGTCCCTGCCCATGGCACCGGCGAGGATTACGGTCGCCACACGAAGACGGTGCTGGTCACGCAGAACATCATCGCCGACGACCCCAGGGCCGCGGCGGACGCCGTCGAGGACCGGCTCATGGGCCTGCTGACCTAAGGAGGACACGTGCATCGAGGGTGGCTTCAGCTGGGGCAGACCGAGATCGCCAACACCGCCCGGACCGTCGCCTACATGAGGCACGGCGTCCGCAACCTCTCCGCCGAGGTCGTCACCGACGACTCGTGGCGGGACCTGTGGCGCTGGCTCGGCCGCGACAAGCCGTACTCGACGCCGTGGGGGGACGCCGACTGCCCCTGGCATGACCCCCTCATCCCCGCGTCCGCCGAGTTCGCCGGCGTGTGGGTCCTGTCCATCGACGGCGCCGACGCCACCCCTCACGATGTCGACGTCATCGATTCCGCCCACGTCGGGGCGGCGTTCGGCACGACACGCACCCCGGCCCGGCAACTCAAGATGGAGGCTCTCGTCGTCGGCGGCACCCCCGCGGGCCTGACCTACGGCCTGTCGTGGCTGGGGTCGGTGCTCCGCGGCGACCAATGCGCCCCCGGCGACGACGCGCGAACCTTGTTGTGGTTGGAGACCGCCCCACCCACCGATGACCAGATGACTACGGCAAACGTCCTCGCCGTGGGCAACGCCGAGGCCCGCATGTACTCGCAGGTCAGGTTGACCAGCAGCATCGACGTTGAAGAGCGCCTGGGCCGGTGGGTGCCCGAGGGCCACGGGTCGACGATGGCGCGGGTGACCTTCACCCTCACCGCCGGAGTTCCGTGGGCGTGGGGCCTGCCGACCCCGCTGGTATCCGACCTGAAGCCGTACATGGGCGACCCCCAGACGGTGCGGTTCGAGTCGATCAGCGACGACGGGACGTGCCCGTCGGCCTGCGCCCCACCGTCGCCGGTGCTCGTCGACCCCACGGCCCCCGCCCTGGCGACGCTGCCCCGCCCGATCAGCCCGTCGGCGGCCGCCGGCTGCTCCCCGATCCAGTCCCGCCGGCTGACGTGGCTCCTCGAGTCCGGGCGGACGGCGCAGTGGATGGAGACCGTCCCCACCGTCACGGTGCGCACCGGGGCGCGCGACGAGCGCAACGTGCGGATCCAGTGGGTGGAGGGCCAGCCCACCGGGGAGGCGGACATCGCGTGCGCCACGGTCGGGGAGGCGATGATCGGGTACATCCCCGCCTTATCGACGCTGACGCTGGATGCGGTGACCGGCCTGGCGACGGTCGTCACCGACGATGGGCGGCGCCTGGACGCGACGCCGATGGTGACGGGCCGGATGGGTGGGCCGTGGCGCCCGGCGGTGCTGCGGTGCGCCCGCCCGTACACGCTGATCATCGACACCGAGCAGGCGGTGCACCGGGACGTCCGCGTGTCCGTTGATGCCGTGATGAGGAGGCCGTGATGCTGGGGCGCCTCGGAGCGGGTGATTACGCGGTCGTCGTCACCGATTGGGCGGCGGGCCGCATCGTGTGGCAGTCCCCGGATCGTGGGCTGCGGAAGGCCGACTGGGGGCGGGAGTCCAACGAGGTGTCGAAGGCGACGGTGCAGGTGCATGTGCCGCTGCATATCGCCGACCGCATCGAGCCGTGGATGCACTGCCTGACGGTGTACCGTGCCGGCGACGTCGTGTGGCATGGCGTCGTCATGCAGGTCACCGCCACCGCGACCGGCATGGCGATCGTCGGGTGGGACGGGTCGGGGTTCTTCTCCCGCCGGCGGGTGCCGCTGGCGCGGTCGTGGGCGCAGCACGACGCGACGCAGGTGATGCGCACGATGGTGGAGGACGCCTGCGGGTACGCCGACGCCACGGGCCTGGTGGAGGGCATCGTGACCCGCGAGTCCCGGGTGTGGGTCACCGCGGGGTGGACGCCGTCGGAGTGCATGCTCGACGACGTCGTCGATGAGCTCGTGAAGATGGGCCTGGCCTGGTCGGTCGTCGCCGGGCGGCTTCTCATCGGCCCGGTGGGGGCGCAGCACACCACGGCGACGCTGGCGGACCGCGACGTCGATGGCGACTTCACCGTCGTCAAGGACGGGGCGGAGGTCGTCACGGACTGCCACGTGCAGGGCAAGGGCGTGTGGGGCCAGTGGATGGCCGAGGGCTCGCCGTTGGGGCTGGTGCAGGGCATCAAGAAGGCCGACGGTGCGGTGCGGGAGGAGGAGTGCGTGCAGATGGCCAAGCGGGTCGTGAAGGACGCCTCCGTGACGCCCCGCCGGCTGGTGGTGCCGTCGGGTGCCCGGTTGCTGCCGACGGCGCCGGTGAGGATCGACGAGCTGGTGCCGGGGGCGCGGGTCCCGGTGTCGTCGCGGCAGACCGGGGTCGTGGTGTCGTCGGTGATGCAGGTGCGTGAGGTGCAGGTGTCGGTGGATTCCGGTGGAGAGGATGTAAAAGTCACCCTGGGTGAGACAAGCGTCACACAAGAGGTGACGGAAATGCCCGATCCGGCGCTGATCGACATGCGATCGCCCTACGAAAAAGAACAAGCCTCCAAGGCCAACACCGGCACCGGCTCCGGAGCCAAGAAGGACGAAGACGGCGCGACCGTCGGAACGGCACCCGCATGACCCTCAACGAACGCCCCACCACCGACGCCCAATGGGCCCGCGCCGTCGAGCGCCGCCTCCGCTCCCTCGAACGCCCCCGCAGCGTCACCCTCGGCCCGTGGGAGATCAGCGTGTCCCCCATCTCCGGTGATCTGGTGGCCGATCACATCCCCACCGGCCGGCGGCGCGTCATCGCGGCGGCCGAGCCCGACATGAAGGAGTAGCCATGGCCACCCAGTGCGCCTCGTCTCAGTTCACGACCAATGGTGGTGTCCTCGGCCTCGACCGCTCCGCGATGAGCCGCGTCGTCGCCCGCTCCACCGTCGAATCCACCGGCGACGGCGACCACGGGGCCCACGCCCCCGCCCGCGTCTTCCCCGAGGGCGACGAGGTGTCCCGCACCTTGAAGACGATGATCGACCAGCGCGTGCACTGGAAGAACGACTACGGGTGCCCCGTCACGGTGCAGACGCAGATCCAGCGGCAGCGCCGCACCATGCACCTGTCGGCCCCGAACTACGCCTTCGTCCGGGAGCGGTACACCCAGCGCGTCGGCGTCGACGGTCCCGCCAACATCCTGGCGGAGGAGCCCGACCCGACGCTGCGGTGGAACACCGAGTGGGGCGGCGGCATCCACGTCGGACTGAAACCCGACGGCAAGCCCCTCTACGGCCAGTACCGGTCCTCGACGCCGGAATCGTCGCTGATGCTCGAACCGGTGCGCGTCGGCGCCGGCGAGTCCATCGACGTTCGCTTCCGGTGCTCGCTGATCACCCCCTACGACTGGTACCAGGCATCGCAGATCGAGTTCTTCGTCGCCCGGATGGAGGTCTTCTCCAACACGATCCTGCTGTGGGCGCACCCTGAGCCCGTTTAAGCAGGTCACCGGCGGCCCTTAGCGTCCCGTGTGATCGCCGACCCGCTAGGAGATGCCGTGACCAGCCCCGACCTGACCCCCACTAAGCCGGAGGATTACTACCACCTGCCCGATGTGGGGCAGGCCGTCCGCATCCGCGGCCTGGTGTCGACGACGTTCCTGCGGCGCGGGGAGACGATGGTCATCCGGTGGACGCAGTTCTGGGCCGATCATGTCGTCCGCAATTACGTCGACATCATCGGCATGGTCGAGGAACCCGCCGCCAGCGAGTATTTCCCCACCATGGCGGAGGTGTGGCGCCTGATCGAGCAGGGCGCGAAGACCCTGCCGGGCGAGCGGATCCTCGGCATCCGCGCCACCGATTCGCAGCTCATCGTCCGCGTCGGCACCGAGGACGCGTTCGGCCGGGACATCCCGGTGACGTGGCCGGAGCTGACGAACCTCATCCGCGAGGTCGTCAACCTGCGGGACAACACCCGCGAGCTGTCGGACCAGGCGGTCCGGCACCTGGAGGCCGGCGTCGAGGAGCTGAAGAACCGGCTGGTCGACTACAACGGCATCGCGTCGGCGGCGGCAAAGGTGGCGCTGGACGCGGCGCAGGAAGCGAAGGACAACGCCGCGGAGTCCGGGGCCAGCGCGTATGAGGTCGCGGTGCGCCACGGGTTCAAGGGCACCGAGGAGGAGTGGGTCGCGTCGCTGACTGGCCCGCGTGGCGAGGCTGGCCCGCCCGGGCCGCAGGGCGCGCAGGGCGGCACCGGGCCGGCTGGGCCGCGTGGACCCGAGGGGCCGGAAGGCCCGCGAGGCGCGGAGGGCCCGCGGGGCCGGGACGGCACGTCGGTGACCGTCGCCGGGCAGGTCCCGACCGCCGGTGATCTTCCCGGTGGTCTCGGCGCCGGCGACGTCGGCACGGGGTACATCACCGCCGACGATGGGCACCTGCACGTCTGGTCCGGGTCGGCGTGGGTCGATGCGGGGCCGATTCGCGGGCCGGAGGGCCCGCAGGGGCCGCAGGGTGAGCGCGGCGCCCCGGGCGCCGACGGCAGGGACGGGGAGACCGGGCCGGTCGGCCCGCCTGGCGCGGATGGCACGCCGGGTGCTCGAGGCCCGGAGGGGCCCCGTGGCCCGCAGGGGTTGAAGGGAGATCCCGGTGACGTTGGCCCGCCCGGTGCGACCGGTGCGCGTGGCCTGCCCGGCGAGAAGGGCGAGAAGGGCGACACGGGCGAACCCGGTCCGCAGGGTCCGCCCGGCACCAGGGGGGAGACCGGCCCGCCCGGCCCGAAGGGCGACCGCGGCGAGATGGGCCCGGTTGGCCCTCCCGGCGCCGACGGCAAAGACGGCGTCGTCCCGCAGCCGATGGCCTGGACCACCTGCTACTGCATCCTCCGCGACAACGGCAGCATCAATCCCGGCTCCGGCGGGTGGCAGCGCTACCGCTACCGCGTCGTCAACGGGTGGTGCGAACTGCAGGGCTCCATCCGGTGGGGCACCAACCCCTCCTCCGGCGGCGGCTACCTGCGCGTCACGAACCTGCCCGTCCTCCCCGACCGCTACCAAGCGGCCACCGAACCCGTCGGCACCGGAATCCTGTGGCTCGCCGCACCCGCCTTGCTCTTCGACGTCACCATCGCGATGCCCCCGTCTGTGAACCAAATCGAGTTCCTCGTCCCCGAGCACGGCGGCTCCACCCTCCGGAAGGGCATGCGCATCTGGGACGGATCCAACGGATCAGGCACCGGCTACCCGGGCAACCCCACCTTCGCCATCGACTCGAACACCTCCGCCCTGAACTTCACGGCCCGCTACCCCGTCACCACGTAGGAGGCTCACCATGAGCACACCCGAACGCGCCACCGAAATCGTCGATGAAATGGTCGACCGCCTCCGTGTCCTCCAGGGCTCCGGAGAATTCGTGCCCCTCGGCCGCCGCGTCATCGCCGGCACCGGCCTCGCCGGTGGCGGCACCCTCGTCAACGACATCACCGTCAGCCTGTCTCCCGACGCCACCACCGCCATCGAGAAGCTCACCGCCCTCGGCGACACCGCCCACCTCGCCACCGACGAGGAGGTCACCGCCGCCATCGCCCCGTTGGCCCGCCGGGACCAGGTCGCCCCGCGCATCGTGTACCGCGATTTCTCCGTCCTCGATCCCCCGGCATCCCAGATCACCGCCCCTCCCCTGCGGATCGACGCCGACTGCCAGGCCGCCAGCGTCTCCGTGTCCGTCGGCACGCCGGGCACCCGGTCGGTCACCGCCACCGTCGGCGGGCAGACCATCACCGTCGCCCCCGGCGGCTCCCAGGGCACAAAGGCCCTGGCCCTGGCGTTCCGCGCCGGCGACGTCCTCCGCCTGACGGTCGGGTCAACCGACGCCGCCGGAATCGTCGTGTCCGTGCGCCTCGAGGAACCGGGGGTCACGTCGTGAGCATCGTGACCGACGCCGCCGCCGGAGCCACGTTCGCCGCGTGGGCCGGATCCGCCGGCGTCGTCACCGCCGGGACCGGCACCGTACAGACCATCGGGACGGTCACCACCGCACCGGGGCTCGACGGGCACCAGGCCCTGCGCCTGTCCACGGGGGACCTGACGGTCACCGGCGTCCCCAGCTTCACCGACGTCGACGCCACCGTCGAAGCGTGGGTGCGGCTGTCGCCGGCAGCGACGGGACGCACGGTCTTCGCCCGCGTCAACGGCGGCACGGAGGTGTCCCTCACCGTCGGCGCCGACGGCCGCCCGACGGTGGTCGTCGCCTCGACTGCCGGGCCGTATCGGGTGACGCTGCGGGGCTCCACGCGCGTCGACGATGGCCGGTGGCACCAGCTCGCCGTCGTCATCGACCGCGGGTGGTTCTCCGTCGTCGACGTCACCCTCGTCGTCGATGGCTCCCCGGTGTCGTCCGGTCAGATGCGGCCGGGCCTGTTCGGTGCGTCCCCGCAGCTCGGCATGACGAGCGTGGTGCAGATCGGCGCACGGGACGGCCGGTCTCGGCTGATGGGTGATCTCCTCGTCGTCGCGATGCACTCGCGGGCGGTGTCGGCGTCGTCGCTGGCGTGGCGGTGGGAGTCGCGGTCGGCGAAGGGCCGGGCGACGACCGGGTGGGGCATCCTGCTGGGTTGATCGGCGGTCACCCCAGGGTGCCAGCCTCCGGGCCATGACCACGATCGTGCACCCGATGAAGAAGGGCACCTACACCGTTTCCAGCGGGTATGGGCCCCGGTGGGGGACTCACCACAACGGCTTGGACTTCGCCGCGCCGGTCGGCACCCCGGTCTACGCCCCCGCGGATGGCGTGGTGGTGCAGGGGAAGGATCGCGCCCAGGGGTCCGTGCAGGGCTTCGGGTCGTGGATCTGGCTCGACTGCCAGGCCAGCGCTGGACTGGACTTCATCTTCGGCCACGTCAAGCATTCGGGGATCCTCGTCAAGCGGGGCGACCGCGTGCGCGCTGGCCAGCAGATCGGCGTCGTCGGCAACGAGGGCGAGTCCACGGGCCCGCACCTGCATTTCGAGGTGTGGGGCCCGCCCGGCAGGTCGGGGGGCCGCCACCAGGACCCCGCCCGGCTACTCGCCGGCGCCCGCGAGCCCGGCGGGGTGTCCGCCCCCGCGCCCCGAGGGACGGTCATCGACACCGCGGCCCGCCCGCCGTCCCCGTCGGTGATCAAGGCAGCCGGGCACATCGGCCACGTCGTCTACGTCTCCCCCGACCGCACGCGCGGCGGCCTGCCGGGCAAGCCCGTCTCCCGCGCCCACGTCGACGCCATGCGCGCCGCCGGCATGGGCATCGCGTGCGTGTGGCAGTACGGCAAGGACGGCGGCGACGCCCCACCAGACTTCCGCCGCGGCCACGACGGCGGCGTCGCCGACGCCCGCGCCGCCGACAAGAAACTCACCGAGCTCGGCCTGTCGGGCTGGCCCGTGTTCTTCGCCGTCGACGTCGACATCGACCCCGACACCGACCACCGGTCCTGGGAGCAGATCCGGGCATACATGCGCGGCGCCGCCTCCGTCATCGGCCGCGACCGGTGCGGCATCTACGGCGGCTGGAAGGTCGTCGAAGGCGCCTGCCGCGACGCCCTGATCGCCAACCTCGGCACCGCCGGCAAGCAACTCGCGTGGCAGACCCGCTCCTGGTCGGCGGGCCGCATCCACTCGGCGGCCGTGCTGTACCAGCGGATCGTCGACACGAAGGCCAACCCCGCCCCGCGGATCGGCGGCGTCGCCGTCGACGTCAACGACGTCCTCCACGCCGACTGGGGCCAGAAGCCCCGCACCGGTACCGCCCCCACCCCAACCCCACCGAAGGAGAAGCCGTTGGGCACCCAATTCCAAGCCGACGTAACGATGCTCACCACCGTCGACCGCGGCAAGCGCGACCCCTCCCGGGTCCCGCACATCACGCTCCACACCTACGAATGCCCCCGCGAATCCGGTGCCGCAGCACTGCGCAACCGCGCCGGCTGGCAGCAGGACTCCCGCACTGGCTCCTACACGATGCTCATCGCCGCCGACGGCGCCACCCTGCGCGCCAACGACGACGACTACACCCCCTGCGCGAGCCTGCCCACCGGCGACGTCAACGGCTTCCACCTGTCGTTCCTCGGCTACGCCCGCGACTCCCGCGCCGAGTGGCTCAAGTACCCCGAGCAGCTCCGCTCCGCCGCCCGCATCAGCGCCGACTACATCCGCCGCTACGGGCACGAACCCCGCCACCTCACCGTCGCCGAGGTCCGCGGCCGCAAGGCGAAGGGCTTCGCCACCCACGACGACGTCTCGAAGGCATTCCGCGAATCCACCCACACCGACCCCGGCCCGAACTTCCCGTGGGACGTCTTCCTCGACATGGTCCACCAGGAGCTGCGCGAACCCGGACGCGGTGAACCCCGGCCCGGTGGAACACCCCCCGCCCCGAACCCGAAGGAGAACAACGTGCTTCCCGAGACGATCCGCTCGATCATCAACCCCACCGTCGAGCTGCCCATCGCCACCCTCTTCGCCCTCCTCGACGCCTACGCGTGGGAGCAGCGCGCCGCAATGAAGCACCTCTACGGAGAGCTCGGCCTCGACTACCAGGCCACCATCGACGCCGCGATCGCCGCCGACCGAGAGGAGAAGCAGCAGTGAAGCGCCCCATCCCCACCTGGGCCGTCCTCAAGGGCACCTACGCCCTCATCGGCGTCGTCCTCGCCGGCCTCGGCGTCTTCGGCGTCCTGTCCGAAACCGAGGTCAATTCCCTGTCCGGCCAGCTCGGCGACGTCGTCATGATCATCGGCGGCCTGATCTCCGGTGTCGCGTCCGGCCGCACCGGCCCCGACTCCGGCAACGACCGGCCCCTCATCGTCATCGACCCCGACACCATCGCCGAGACCATCGACCGAGCCAAGCCGGTCGTCACCGCCCCCATCGACCGGGCCCGCGAGCACATCGACACCGCGGTCACCGGCACCCCGATCGACGACCTCCGGCGCCGCATCCACGAGGGGAACTGACGCATGAGCAGCCGCCGAGAGAAGCTGCATCGCACGGCGATGATGGCCGTCATCGGCGGCTTCGCAATCACCACGGGATCGGCGTACCTCGTACCGTCCACCCCGGCGTCGCTGGCGCAGCTCGAAGCGATCTCGTGGATCCCCATGCCCGCCCTCGGCGTGCTGTGGATCGTCTCCGGCCTGCTGGCGGTGCTGGCGATCCCCGTCCGCCGCATCCAGCCGGTGGCCATCGGCCTCGTCGGGTCGCTGACCGTCGCCTGGGCCGCGTCCTTCGCCACGTCGGTGCTGCTGACCGACATCACCCGCGCCTGGGTGTCCGCCAAAAACTACGCCGCCATCGCCGCGCTCATCGCGCTGCACGCGTCCGCCCCCGTGCGGGCCGGCACGATCAAGGAGGTGATCGTCTATGACGTGGGACACGACGACCCTGATCACCGCGGGGACTAGCGTCCTGGTCACCCTCATCACCGGCATCTTCGGCGTCCTCATGGGCCTGGCCAACGGCCGGCGGGAAAGCGAGCACCGCGAGGCCGAGCGTGAGGACCGGCGCATCGACCAGACGCTCGAGGCGATCGAGAATCACCGCATGTGGGCCGAGGGGTCATTCAAGCGGATGCAGGTGCGCATCGAGACGCTGGAGGGCGAGGTGTCGAATTGGCGGGGAAAAGCATCACGCCTCGAGGGGGCGAATTCGGCGCTCGCCCGGTACATCCACGTCATCTTGGACTGGGTGGAGAGCGTGGTGCCGGACAGCCACCCGCCGCAGCCGCCTGACGAGATTCGCCAGTATCTTCGATCCTGAGACTCACCACTTATCCACCGGTTTGAGTGGGCCGGATGGTGCCCTACGGGGTGGCATCGGAAGGTAGCTCGTGGTGTTGCCGCTGGTCGTTGGCGCTCACGGGCCGACCTGATGCCGGATGCGCGGGACCGGCGATATCAGCGGGTTCGGGGTTCAAGTCCCTGATGGCGCACCACTCACCAGGCCGGGTAACCCCGGCCTGGTTTTTTCATGCGCGGCGTTCTTCTGCGCGACATCGCCCTACGACACACGCCATCGGACGCCGGACACGAGCCGTCGCAAAGCAAACCGCGCGAAAAAAGGGGGAAGCCCGAAAAAGGGAAAGCCCGAAAAGGGAAAAGGAGGGCGGGCCCGCAACGGGACCCGCCCTCCGACTGTTCCGGCGCGCCGGAGATCAGCGCGAAGCGGCCTCGATCATCTCGCGGATGCGCTCGATCTCCGCGGAACGCTTGCGGTTGCGGACCACCGACAGCGCGATCGCGCCGACGATCACCGCGGCGACGGCGCCGAGGACGGCCTGGACCTTCGGCTCCTGCAGACCATCCACCGCACGGGACTTGGCGTCGTCCGCGACGTTCTTCGGGTTGGTGCGCACGGCGAGCTCGTCCAGCGTCTTGGCGAGCTGGGTGCGGTTGCGTTCGATGTCGCGCTGAATGTCGTCAATGCTGCGGGCCACGTGGACTCCCCTTGATCGGTGAACGGTCGTCTGATGAAAAAGGGTAACACTCGGCACCGCCTTTGGGCGCCCAACGCCCCTTAATCCCGCTACCATGGGCCCATGGCCGAGAACGACACCACCGCACCGCAGAACACCCGGCTCGAACCCGGGGACGCCGCCCCCGGATTCACCCTCACGGCCGACGACGGGCGGGAAGTGTCGCTGGCGGACTACCGCGGCCGCCGAGTGCTCGTGTACTTCTACCCGCGGGCCAACACCCCGGGCTGCACCACCCAGGCCTGCGACTTCCGCGACGAATCCGCCCAATTCAACGACGCCGGCGTCGAGGTCGTGGGTATCTCCCCCGACAAGCCGGAGAAGCTGGCCACGTTCCGCGAGGACCACGGCCTGGACTTCACCCTCCTGTCCGACCCGTCCAAGGAGACCCTCGCCGCGTGGGGCGCGTTCGGCGAGAAGAAGAACTACGGCAAGGTCGTGCAGGGCGTCATCCGCTCCACGGTCCTCGTCGGCCCCGACGGCACCGTCGAAAACGCCTGGTACAACGTTCGCGCGAAGGGCCACGTCGGCCGCGTCCTGCGCGACCTGAACTCCGGTGACTGAGCGGCGGGCGGAGTCGGCCGCGGAGGCCGGCGCCAAGGCGGAGAAGGCATCCGTGCGCCTCGACCCCGCGACCGACCCCGACCACGACCATGAAATCCTGCGGCCCCGGCGCCGCCCCGCGCAGCAGCGCAGCCGCGAACGCTACGCCCGCATCCTGGCGGCCGCCCGCGAGGTGCTGGTCGACGTCGGATTCGAGTCCTTCACCTTCGACGAAGTGGCCCGGCGCGCGGAGGTGCCCATCGGCACGCTGTACCAGTTCTTCGCCAACAAGTACGTGATGATCTGCGAGCTCGACCGCCAGGACACCGCGGGCGTCGTCGAGGAAATCACCCGGTTCGCCGAGCTGGTGCCGGCGCTGGAATGGCCGGAGTTCCTGTCCGAGTTCATCGACCACATCGCCGACCTGTGGCGCGACGACCCGTCGCGGCGGTCGGTGTGGCTGGCCGTCCAGGCGACGCCGGCGACGCGGGCGACGGCCGCGCACACCGAGCAGGAACTGCTCGACGGCATCTCCGAGGTTCTGCGCCCCCTAGCCCCCCGGTCCGACGCCCACGTGCGCAGCTTCATCTCCGGCCTGCTGATCCACACGACGTATTCGCTGCTCAACTACTCCGTCGACCGCCCGGGCGACGCCGGCATGCGCGAGCTGCACTACGAGCTGACGGTCCAGGAGGTCAAGCGCATGCTCATCTCCTACCTCATGACCGTCGCCGAGAAGGCGGGCGGTTAGGCGCCTTTCGGGCGGTCCGCCTCGGGCAGCTTGCTTTGCGACGGCCCGCCGCCGCCATGTTCGCCTACCTGTAGGGCCACGGCCACGAGTCCGCCGGCGCCGGCACCAGCGGCGCCACCTTTTCGCGGAACTCGGCGAGGATGGGATGCGCGGCCGGGTCCGGTCCGAGTTCGAACCGCTTCGATTCCAGGGCGCGCCACACGTCGGCGATGCGCAGGAAGGTCGCCACGTCGACGCCGAGATCGACGATGTTTCCCGCGGTGTCGTCCCCGGCGGCGCCGAAGAACACGACGGGCGCGTCCGGGTCGTCGGTGCGCACCGCCCACGCATCGCCGTCGTGGCCCCACGCGAACAATCGATGGGTGGCCCCATCGGTCACCCGCCCCGCAAAAGGACTCTGGCTCCACTGGTTCCAGGCGGCGACGTCAATGGTCACCGCAGTCGACAGTGGGTGACCGTGGAGGGCGAGCAACGCATCGGCCGCCTCCTGCCCGAGCGTCTTGCGCACCGACAACCCCAGCACCCGCGAGACCGCTTCCACCCGGGTTGTGCGCAGGAGATCGCGGTCGGCGACGACGTCGGACAGCGCCCGGACGCCGGACGGGCAATCGACGACGAGGAAAGCGTCGTGCTCCAGGTAGTGGTTGATCGCTTCGACGCACGTCGCCACATCCGTGGGAGCGCCCTGATGCCGCAGATTGTGCACGACATCATCGAGGTGCTCCCCCATGGCGAGGAATTCAAGGCCCGCGGACGCAGCTGCCTCGGGAAGGACTTCCCCGTCGTCGTCGCCGACCTCGGGGCATTCGTCGACGAGGTAGGTGCCGTCCGCGCGAAGGCCTCCGTCGGACGGAGGGCCGTAAAGACAGAATTCCCGCGGCCCGACTACCACGCCCCGCGAATCGGCGTCCACCGAATGAACGTCCCGGGGCTCGTTGCCCGGCGTCGGCGCGTGCAGCAGCGCCTCGACGATGTCCGCCATCGGATAAACGTGCCCCAGTTTCACCACGCGCTCAATGTACCGGCATCGCGCCGTTGGCCGTCATTTCGCCAGAATCGCGATGGCGATGGCGTGATCGCCGTCGTGGCTGATGCTGACGTGGAAGTCGACGCCGGAACCCCCGCGGGCACGCTCCTGCGGGGAGGAGGTGGGCGTCGCAAAGCAATCGGCCACGGCATCGCGCACCCGGCCGTGCAGCGCCACCGCGACGCGGCCCCACGCGTCGGCGACGACCTCGATCTCGCGCCAATCGAGCTCGTCGCGCGGGATCACCGGCGGCGCGCCATAAATCGCCTGAGACCAGGCCTTGATCACGGCCTCCTTCACCGCCCAGCGGCCCGCGAGGTGCCGGGCCAGGGCGTCGCCCGCGAGGCCGCGGCGATTCGCGGCCGTGCGCTCCCCCACCGTGAACACCGACGCCGCGAACGCCGAACCCGGACGGGCAAGGTCCTCCGCGAACGACGGCACGTGCACCATGTCGATGCCCGTGCCCAGGATCGCGGCCGCGAGGGCGTCGTGAGCGGTGGTGTGTTCGGTGTCGTGGGCGGCGTCCTGGCCGGTCGCGTGCCCCTGAACCGGCTCCGATGCCGGCCCCACCTCCGGCTCCCGCCCCGATTTTCGCCCTGATTCCATGCGCCCACGATACCCGGCGGCGCGGCCGTCCCCTCGCGCCGACGAACGTGGAGCCCCGCCAACGCGAAAGCCGCGGCGGCGACCCCTTCCGGGATCCCCACCGCGGCTCACGCAGCTCGATCAGACGGCGCAGCCCACGCAGCTCACACGAGCCACGCGCCATCACGGGCGGCGTGGCGCGGACGGCGCAACCGCCGCCCGCCCCGGACCGCTACTGCGCCGGCTCGTCGGAAAGCACTCCGTCCACCAGACGCGCGTCCGGGTTCAGGATGACCGCCTTCTCCAGCGCGGCGGTGTCGCCGTACGCACCGCCGTCGCCCAGGCGACGGCCCTCGGGCCGCTCGAAGAGGCCCTCGCCGCCGTAGATCGCCTCGTCGATGCGGCGCAGGCCGGCGGCCTCGCGCTCATCGGCGGCGGCGCGCCACTCGTCGGCGGCCCCGGCACCGTTCTCCGCGGCGACGGCCGCATGGAACGCCTCCGGGTGCACGATCGCGACCAGCGCGGACACGTGGCCGAAGCCGAGGGAGGTGACGAAGCCGGCCTTCATGGGCAGCGCGCCGCCCATCTCGATCGGCTTGGTCGGCCACACCAGACGGCCGTGCTTGGCCAGCTCCGGATCGACGCAGTCCAGGGACCGGTTCGCCGGGAGCACGCCGGTGCGCAGCACCTGGGTCAGGCCGATCATCTGGAACGCCGCGGCGCCGCCCTTCGCGTGGCCGGTCAGCGACTTCTGCGAGACCACGAACAGCGGGTTCGACTCATCGCGGCCCAGCGCATCGGCGACGCGCTCGTGCAGCTCCGACTCGTTCGGGTCGTTGGCGTTGGTCGAGGTGTCGTGCTTGGACAGGATGGACACCTCGTCCGCCGCCACGCCATGCTTGGCCAGCGCCCGCGCCAGGCGCGAACCCGTGCCGCCGCGCGCCGCGCCCAGGGCACCCAGGCCCGGGGCCGGGATCGACGTGTGGGCGCCGTCGGCGAAGGACTCCGCGAAGGCGACCACGCCGAGCACCGGCAGGCCCAGGTCGCGGGCGACCGAGCCGCGGGCCAGCAGCACGGTGCCGCCGCCCTGGGACTCGACGAACCCGCCGCGGCGGCGGTCGTTCGGCCGCGAGAAGAAGCGGCGGTCGATGCCCTTGGCGTCCATCGTGGCGGAATCGGCGGTGGCGTTCATGTCGCCGAAGCCGGTGATGCCCTCGGTGGACAGGTCGTCGAAGCCGCCGGCGACGACGAAGTCGGCCTTGCCCAGCTGGATCTTGTCCAGGCCCTCCTCGACGGACACCGCGGCGGTGGCGCAGGCCGCGACCGGGTGGACCATCTGGCCGTAGCCGCCGACGTAGGACTGCATGACGTGCGCGGCGATGACGTTCGGCAGGGCCTCCTGCAGGACGTCGCTGGCGCGCGGCAGGCCGAGGATGCCGTCGATGTACAGGCTGCGCAGCGATTCCATCGCGCCGATGCCGGTGCCCTGGGTGGAGGACACGAGGCCCGGGTGGACGGCGCCGAGCAGCTCCGCCGGGGTGAAGCCGGAGGACAGGAAGGCGTCGACGGTGCAGACGATGTTCCACAGGGAGACGCGGTCGAGGTTCTCGCACATCTCCGCCGGGATGCCGTACACCGACGGGTCGAAGCCCTCGGGGATCTGGCCGCCGACGTAGCGGGACATGGCCATGCGGCGCGGCACCTGGACGGCCGTGCCGGCGAGACGGGTGACGATCCACTCGCCGGACTCCTCGTCGGGGCGCGCGGTGGTGTTCTCCGGGTCGGACTCGACGAAGGTGATCGCCGCCGCCTTGTCGCGGACCGGGAAGGACAGGTCGCGCTCGAGGTAGACGGTGGTCAGCTCGGTCATGGAATTGTCCACCAGGTCGCCGTCGTCGCCGTAGCGGCGGACGCCGACGCGGGCGGTGACTTCGTCGCGGTAGCGCTCGACGATGTCCTCTTCGTCGATGGGCTGGCCGTCGGCGTCGAGCCAACCGCCGTCGTAGCTGATCAGGCCCATGGTCCAGGCCAGTTCGACGATGCCGGCGCCCGAGATCTCGCCGATCTCCGCCTCGAAGCGGGTGCGCGAGGAGCCGTAGGGGCCGAGCTCGCCGGCGCCGACGATGACGATCATGTCCTCGGGCGCGACCTTGACCCCGGAGAAGTCGGGGGCGGTGCGGTCGAGCGGCTTGCGCAGGCCCGGCAGGGCGCGGATGGAGCGGGGCTTTGCGACGCCGCCGTCCTCGCCTTCGCCGTCCTTTTCGGCCGCGGCCGCGGCCTCCTCGGCCAGCTTCGACATGTTCAGGTCGACGTCGCCCAGGCCACCGGTGAGGTCGATGGTGATGGGCTGCTCGGCGGCCTTGGCGCGGGCCTCCGGGGTGGCCTGCTCGAGCAGGAGCTCGGCCATTTCCTCGGTGGCGTAGGTGCGCACGCCCTTGGCCTCGACGGCGTCGACCAGCGGGTCGTTGCCGCCCATGAGTCCGGTGCCGCGGACCCAGCCGATGTGGGCGTGGACCAGGGAGGTGCGGGAGCCCCAGATCTCCTCGGCGTTCCAGCGGGTCACCACGGCGTCGAGGGCGGCCTTCGACTCGCCGTAGGCGCCGTCGCCGCCGAAGCGGCCGCGGTTCGGGGAGCCCGGCAGGACCACGTGCAGGCGGTGGGCGACGTCGGTGTCGGCGCCGATCTGCGACAGACCGGCGACGAGCCGCTCGACCGACCAGAGGAGCAGGCGCATCTGCATCTCGGCGGCCGGGCCTGCGTCGGCCAGGGAGCCCATGACGCGCGGGGCGGCGAACGGGAACAGCAGCGTCGGCGACATGGCCGGCTTGGTGACCACGGAGCCGCCGCCGACGGTGGCGGTCTGCTCGTTGCCGACCCAGTCGACGACCGCGTCGAGGTCCTGGTAGCTGGTCAGGTTCGCCGGGACGACCCACAGGGCCGCGCCATCGATGGCGTGGGTGCGGTAGAGCTCCTTGTAGAACGCCAGTCGGCCCGGGTTGAGGGACGACGTGGTGGCGACCACGGTGGCGCCGTCGGAAAGCAGCCCGCCGATGACGGCCGCGGCGATGGAGCCCGGCGAGCCGCCGGTGACCACGGCGACGTCGGAGGCGCGGGCGCCCTCGCCCGGCTTCGTGGCGTTCGCGGCCAGCTGCTCGTACGCGGCGGCCAGGTCGGTGCGGCCCGCGGCGGTGGCGCGGCCGGCCCAGAACTTCGCCTGCGGCGCGGCGGAGGCGGAGATCGTCTTCGGCGTCGCGGCGGCCAGATCCTCGTCGGAGGAGGCGGCCCACATGCGGGCCAGGTCCTCGCGGGAGGTGGCCCAGCGGTCGTCGATGAGCACGGCGCGGTCGGCGTCGAAGGACGGGGTGACCAGGCGCGGCCAGTCGGAGCCGAGCTCGGCGGTGACCAGGTCCAGCAGCTTGTCGTCGGCGTCGTCGGCGTCGAAGTCGACGGCGCCGGTGATCTCGTGGCCCAGCTGCTCCAGGATGGTGCGCGCGGCCACGGCCAGCACGCCGCCGGAGCCGGTGACCTGCTCGGCGAAGGCGCCCAGCGCGGCGGAGTCGACGACCCCGCCCGCGCCCCCGCCGGCGGCCGGCATGGTCACGGCGACGCCGCGGTTGGAGCCCACGGCCTGCACCGCGGAGTCGATGAGCTGGTTGAGCTCGTTGGTCGACGACGGCGGGTTCGGGGCGAGGTGGCCCAGGTCGCCGCCGCGCAGCGAGGAGCCGTCGCGGGAGCCGAGGACGACCTCGGCCACGGTGGCCTCCACCCAGCCATCGCCGAGCTGCCAGGTGTCGCGGACGCGGTCGGCGACGTGGTTGGCGCGGGCGCCGGCGGGGCCGGTGACGCGGCGCAGGCCGTCGGCCAGCGCCTCGGACAGGACGGGGCCCCACGGGGTCCAGCCGCGGACCATGCCGCCGATCTTGTCCTTCAGGGAAGGCATGTCGGCGTCGGCGGCGCCGTCGATGGCGCCCAGGCCGAACTCGGCGCCGAGGTCCAGCAGCAGCTGGTTGCGGCGGGAGCTCACGCCGTCGACGAGGGTCTCGATGGAGTCGGCGGCGCCGATCTGGTCGGGGCGGACCTTCGTCCACAGCGCGATGAGCACCTCGACGGCGTCGGCCGGGGTGAGGGCGATGTCGGCCGGGCGCTCCGCGGAGGTCGCGACCGGGGCGGGCGCGGCGTCGGCGGCGGCCGGCTTCTGCAGCGGCTCGGCCGGCGAGGAGGTCTCCTCGACGGCGGCTGCGTCTGCGTCGTTGGCCTCGACTTCGGCCTCATCCGCCTCGGGGCGGACCTCGTCGCGGGCGAAGACCAGGTCGCGGTCGCGCTCGACGTTCCAGACGGTGACGTCGCGGTCCGCGTGGCGCGGCAGCGCGGCGGTGCGGGCGGCGAGGTTCGCGATGGTCGGGGCGGTGCCCACGCCGACCTCGATGATGCGCGAGGCGCCGAGGGCCCCGAGCACCAGGTCCTGCGTCTCGATCCAGCGCACCGGCGAGCAGAACTGCCAGGCCAGCAGCTCGACGAGCAGCGTGCGGGCCAGGCGGCCCGGGTTCGCGGCGGCGGCGCCGAAGTCGGCGAGGATCTCGTCGAGGACCTTCGACTCCGCGACCTCCGCCATCTCGCGGACGAACTGCTCGGTCAGCGCGAACTGGGTGGCGGTGAGGTTCGGGATGTAGCGGCCGACGAGGGCCTCCGGGTCGACCTCGTCCGGCAGCAGGCGGTCGAGGTGGCCGCGGAACTCGTCGACGCCGTCGCGCAGGACGGCCGAGTGGAACGGCACGTCGATGCCCGGGATGCGCACGTAGGCCTTGCCGTCGGGCGCGGCCTCGTTGGCGGCGGCCTGCAGGGCCTTCAGGCCGGCGACGGTGCCGGCGACGGCGTACTGCTTGCCGGCCAGGTTGTGGTTGACGACCTCCAGGAACTCCCCGGACTGCTTCGCGACGCCCGCCACGAACTCTTCGACGTCGGATTCGGCGACGCCGCACTTGTCCGGGCGCAGGGCGGCCAGGCCGTAGTTGGAGCGGCCGTTTTCGTCGCGCGGGACCAGCGAGTGCATGGTCAGGCCGCGGTGGTAGACGACCTCCAGGACGGCGGCGGCGTCGAGCACGCCCGCGAAGGCGGCCAGCGCGTTGTACTCGCCGACGGAGTGGCCGGCGAAGTAGGCGTCCTCGTCGAGGACCCCGGCCTCGCGCAGCTCGGCGGCCTGGGCCAGGCCCAGCGTCGCCATGGAGACCTGCGTGAATTGGGTCAGGTTGAGCACGCCCTCCGGGTGGTGGAAGCGGCGGCCGTTGACGGTGACCTCGGTCGGGTTGTCGCGGACGATCGCCAGCACGGAGAAGCCGAGCTTCTCGCGGGTGACGGCGTCGGCCTCGTCCCACACGGCGCGGGCGGCGGCGGAGTTGTTCCGCGCGGCCAGTCCCATGCCCTTGGACTGGATGCCCTGGCCCGGGAAGGCGTAGAAGGTGGTCGGCGCGGCGATGACGGCCGTGGCGGAGAGCACCGGCTCGCCGTCGACGGTGGCCATGACCTCGCGGACCTCGCCGTTGCCGGGGCGGGAATCGATGCCGCGGCGCTCGACGGTGAAGGTGACCTCCTGGCCCGGCAGGACCGGGGACAGCATGGTGGAGGTGAACTCGGTGATGCGGTCGCCCAGGCCGGCGGACGCGCCGGCGATGGCGGCGTGCTCGGCGGCGGCGGACAGCCACATGCCGTGGACGATGACGCCCGGCAGGCCCGCGAGCATCGCGGCGCGGTCGTCGACGTGGATCGGGTTGCGGTCGCCCGAGACGGTGGCGAAGGGCACCAGGGTGCGCGGCGCGGTCACCGTGACGGTGGCGCGGTGGCTGCGCGGGGTGTCGGTGACGGTCGGCAGCGGCACGGTGTTGACCTGCGCCGGGGTGTCGCCGTTGCGGCCGCGGATGGCGAAGCGCTCCGACAGGGTGGCCACGAGGTTGCCCTCGCCGTCCTCCCCGGCGTCGGCGGAGGCGTCGCGGATCTCGGCGCGGACCACGACGACGCGGCCCATCTCGGTGTCGGCGACGTCGTCGGCGTGGGCGGTGATGGCCAGGCGGGTGCCGTCGGCCAGCAGCGACGGGCCGGCGGCCGCGGCATTGTCGGCGTCGGCGGCGGTGACCAGGCGCACGTGGTGCTCCAGGTGGACCAGGGCGAGCATGCCTTCGACGACCGGGACGCCGGACTCGGTGGTGGCGTCCGCGACGGCGGCGAAGATCGCCGGCCAGGCGTGGCCCACCAGGGCGTCCGGTGCGGTGCGGGCGCCGGAGCCGGTGACGGCGCCGTGGTCGGCGGCCGCGGCGGTGGTCCAGACGGACTCCCACTCGGCGATGCCGTCCTTGATCTCCGGCAGCGTGCCGCCGGCGGCGATCGCGGTCAGGGCGCGCATGGAGGCGGCGGCGTCGTCGACGGAGATGACCGGCACGGTGCCGGCGGGGCCGGAGACGTCGAAGCGCAGGGTCAGCTCGTGGTCGCCGCCGGAACCCTCCAGCGGGACGGTGAGCACGGCGACGTCGTCGCCCTCGGTGGCCAGGGTGGCGCCGGTGTCCGGCTGCTCGGCCGAACGGGCGTCGTCGGAAAGCTCCCAGGAGGCGCGGGCGCCGAGCTGCAGGGCCGGGTTCGCCTGCTGGCGGCCGGCCCAGCGGATGACCGGGTTGGCCAGGACGCGCGCGACCGGGGCGACCGACTCGTCGGCGGCCGGGGCGGAGGCGGCCAGCTCGTCGGCGGCGGCCTCCTCGAAGGAACCGAGGATCTCGGCGACCGGGACGTCGGCGGCGGTGATGCCCGCGACGGCGGCGGTGCCCGGGATGATGCAGACGCCGTCGGCGTCGTAGCGCTCGTCGTGGGCCTGCCACAGCGAGTCGGAGCGCCACCAGCGGCGCACCTCGGCGTCGATGACCGGCACGAAGTTCACGGGCTTGCCCGGCGTGCGGCACGCCTCGGACAGGAAGTGCTCGGCGTCGGCCGGGTGCAGGCGGACGTCGAGGTCGTACGCCTCGGCCAACAGCGCCACGGTGGCGGAACCGGACGCGGCGCCCTCGCCCACCGAGGAACCGGTGCGCACGGACTCGAACTCGCCGGAATCGGCGTCGGCCAGGCGGGCCTCGAAACGGTCGAGGATCACGTCGAAGCGGGCGGCCCACGACGGGTCGAGGAACTCGCCCTCCGGCGCGGCCAGCTCGAGGTAGCGGTCCAGGACCTCGCGGTAGGTCATCTCGGCGACGTCGCCGAAGTACGGCTTCGCGGTGCCGTCGATGGCGGCGATGATCTCGTCGCGGCGGGCGGCGACGGCGTCGGCGTCGTTGGCGACCTCGTCGAGCAGGCGGCCCGCGCGGGCGGCGGCGTTGTCGATCTCGTGGATGTCGGCGCCCAGCTGCGAGCGGCCGGAGGCCATGCCCTCCTCGGCGCCGCCGGCCGGCACCCAGGCATCGGTGCCCTTGGTGTCGACCAGCATCTTCTTGACGCCGGCGGAGGCGGTGGACTCCTTGGCGGCCATCGCGGCGGTGCCGATGATGATCGCGTCGACCGGCATGGCCGGGTAGCCGTGCTTCTCGGACCAGCGGCCCAGCAGGTACTCGGCGGCCTGCTCCGGGCGGCCGATGCCGCCGCCGACGGCCAGCACGGCGTTGCCGCGCGCGCGGATGTCGGCGTAGGTGGCGGTCAGGAGGTCGTCGAGCTCCTCCCACGAGTGGTGGCCGCCGGCGCGGCCGCCCTCGACCTGGATGATGACCGGGACGTCCGACAGCTCGTCGTCGGCGGCCAGGGCATCGGCGATGGCCAGGACGGACTTGATCTGCTTGACGGTGCCCGGCTTGAAGGACACGTGCGGGATGCCCCCGGCGCGCAGCTCGCGCACCAGGGCGACGGCCTCGTCGACCTCGGGGATGCCGGCGGAGACGGTGACGCCGTCGATCGGACGGCCCGCGGCCACGGCGCGCTGCACCAGGCGGCGCGAGCCGATGTGCATGCCCCACAGGTACGGGTCCAGGAACATGGTGTTGAACTGCGCCGACGCGCCCTCGTCGAGGAGCTCGTGCAGGCGCGAGACGTTCCGGTTGAAGATCTCCGGGGTGACCTGCCCGCCGCCGGCCAGCTCGGCCCAGAAGCCGGCGTTGGCCGCGGCGGCGACGATCGCCGGGTCGACGGTGGTCGGCGTCATGCCGCCCAGGATGATCGGCGAGCGGCCGGTGGCCTCGGTGAACTTGGTCTCCACGCGGGCGCGGCCGTCGCGGGTGACCAGGCGCGGGGCGTGGGCGTCCCACGACTGCGGGGCGGCGGGGGCGGAGCCCGGCTCGAACAGCTCGGCCTGGCCCTGGTCGACGGCGGCGGTGACGACGCCGACGCCGGTGCCGGCGAGCAGCTCGCGGGTCAGCGGCGCCACGCCGGCGCCGGGGCCGACCTCGATGATCCAGTCGGCGCCGGCCTCGACGGCGGAGGCGACGTCGGCGGGCCAGTCGATGACGGCGGTGAGCACGTGCTCGGCGATCGGGCGGGCGAAGGCCTCGTCGATGCCCGCGGCGGCGGCGAGCTCGATGGTCTCCTCCACGCCGGCGGCCATGTCCGGGTGGTGGAAGCCGGCACCGACGGGCAGCGGGGAGCAGGTCGGGGCGAACGGCGCGCCGCCGCGCTTCTTTGCGCTCAGCTCGGCGGCGTCCTTCGCCGCGGCGCGCTCCAGGTTGGCCTCGGTGGCGCGGAGGTCGGCGGGGGTGCCGACGACGACGCACATGGTGCGGCCGTTGCGCAGGCCGACGACGGCATGGCCGGCGAGGTGCGGGGTGACCAGGTCGGGGCGGACGCCCGAGACGATCATCATCGGGTGCGACGCGGCGCCGTTGCCGGGCGCGGGGCGGGAGGTCATGCCGGTGACGCGGCCCTGGCGGGCGACGGTGACGCCGATGATCTCGGCGAGCGCGACGACGTCGGCGGCGCGGTCCGGGTTCCGCACGGCGTCGACGCCGAGGACGCCCTGGGAGTGGCCGATGGCCGCGACATGGGCGGACACGTCGACGCCCTGGGCGGCGAGCAGGTCGAGCACGGCGATCTGCGAGATGAGGATGCCCGGCACGGAGACGGCGGGGGCGCTCAGGTCGGGCAGGCCGGCGACGGAGACCGGGGCCTTCTTCTGTGCCTTCTTCTGGGCGTCGGCGTCGAGCGCGTCGGCGTCGGCGACGGGGCTGGACTCGGCGGCGCGGGCGGCGCCGGCCTTCTCGGCCCATTCGAAGGGGGTGAAGCCGTCGGGGCGCTGGCCGGCGAGCCGGTCGGCGATCGGCGCGAGGCGCTCCTCCGCCTTCGCCACGAGCTCGCGGACGCGACCGTCGACGCCGGCGGCGGCGCAGGTGGTCAGGGTCTCGAGCCAGGGGTAGCCCTGCCCGGAGAAGCTGAGGGCGAACTTCTCGCCCCCGCCCAGCCGCTGGGACAGCGTGGGCTCGACGCGGCGCGACGTTTCGTCGGCGGTGGGGCGCGAGCGGAAGATGGACAACGCGTCCGCGGCGGTGCGGTGCTCCGGCTTCTGGTTGGGGGTCACGCGGTGGGCTCCTTGTTCAGACTTGGGATCCGCGGGCATGGACATGCGAATGCCCGCGAAGTTGGTTCGCCCGACAAATATGCCACAACATTCGTGAGGGTTTCTTCATGTTTCTGGCTTGACGACGGCCCTCGCACGGGTTTGCAACCGATCCCATAACTTCGGTGAAACTCTGCAAAGTTGCGGCACAACGGCGTAAACGATGCCAAGTTCATCGTCGCGACGTGCATGTTTGACACGTGAAGAAACTCATCGGCCGCTCCCCCGCGCCATCCATGGGCCACCGGGAGCGGCCGTCGCGACCGCGGAAAGGAGCCCGGAGAAGTGACGAAGGTCACGCGGATTCGGCAACGGGAAGGGCTCGAAAACGGCCGAAAACGACAAAATCCGCCCCAAGATCACGGGCGGATGGCGCTCACATAACGGAGCGGCGGCGGGATGGGCACGGCACGGTAACGGCGGACGGCGCCGGCGGCCGGACGGAGGGGCTCAGCCGAGCAGGTCCCGGACCGCCTCGGCGGCCTCGTCGAGCTTGGCCGGTTCCCCGTCCGCCTTCTCGACCGCGCCGTCGAACACGGCGCATGGGTCATCCACCACGACGGTGTCGTCGGGCGTGATCCCGCGCCGCGCCATGTATTCGTCGATGTGCATGGAGATGCTCATGGCCCGGATCCTACCGTCGCAAAGCAGAGGGCCCGCCGTCCCCCGGTGACGGGAACGACGGGCCCGCCGCGGACCGGCCGAGGGTCAGCCGAACACGGCGCGCAGGACGAGCACGCCGACGGCCGAGATCGCGGCGGCCGCGGGGAGCGTGATGACCCAGGCGGTGGCGATGGGCTTCATCAGGTTCCAGTTGGCGGCCTTGTTCACGATGCCGACGCCGAGGACGGCGCCGATGAGGATGTGCGTCGACGACACCGGCAGGCCCAGCAGCGAAGCGCCCATGACGACGCCCGCGGCGGCGAGTTCGGCGGAGAAGCCGGAGGCCGGGTGCATCTCGGTCAGGCCGTGGCCGACTGTCTGGATGACGTAGCGGCCGATGAACCACAGGCCGGAGATCAGCGCGACGCCCATGGCCACCATCACGGCCATCGGGACGGCGGATTCGCTGTTGATCTGGTTGGTCTTCAGCACGTCGAGCACCGCCACGAACGGGCCGATGGCGTTGGCGATGTCATTCGAGCCGTGCGAAAACGCGAACGCCGAGGCGGTGAACACCTGCATCCAGCTGAACAACAGGAAGGTCGACTTGGACAGCGCGTGCTTCTTCAGGGTCTTGGCGAAGATGAACACGGACATCCACACCACGGCGGCGATCATCGCGAGGATGAGGCCGTTGCCCAGGGCGCTGAGGTTGAGCTCCAGGTTCGACAGCCCCTTGAACAGCATCATCGAACCGATGACCACCGAACCGAAGGAGGCCAGCAGCGGCACCCAGGTCTCCAGCGCCTTGTGCGCGTGGACCTTCTCGGCCTCCTGGTTGAGCTCCTCGAGCTTGCGGTAGTAGTCAGACTCCAGGTCATCCGGGGTGTAGTCGTGCGTGGACACGATCTCGGCGTCGCGGACCATGGCGTTGGTGTAGGAGATGCGCTGGAGCTCGTCGAGGCGCTCGAAGGCGCGCTTCTGCTCGTTGCGCACCTCGGCGCGCCGGGTCTTCAGCCGGCGCAGCGACTGGTCGGCGCGCTCGTTGTACACCAGGATGTTGTCCTTGATCGCCCGGAACAGCAGCCAGGCGACCAGGCCGCCGAGGACCGGCGACAGCACCCAGGAAATGGCGATCTGGCCGATCTGGTCCCACTGGACCATTTCCCAGCCGCCGGTGCCGGTGACGAAGCCGAGGGACAGCGCGCCGCCGACGATGCCGCCGACGATCGAGTGCGTCGTCGACACGGGCCAGCCCATGCGGGTGGCGACGAGCAGCCACAGCGCCGCGCCGAGCAGCGAGGCCATCATGATGAACACGAAGTCCATGGGCAGCAGGTTGATGGAGCCGAGGTCGACGATGCCGGAGCGGACGGTGTCGGTGACTTCGCCGCCGGCGAGGACGGCGCCGGAGACCTCGAAGATCGCGGCGACGATGAGCGCCTGCTTCATGGTCAGCGTGCCGGCGCCGACGGACGTGCCGAAGGAGTTCGCGACGTCGTTGCCGCCGATGTTGAAGGCCATGAACACCGCGAAGATGATCGCGGTGACCAGGATGATGATGTTGTCGGTGCCCCCGACGTAGCCGCGGGACCACAGGATGAAGACGATGAGGGTGATGCCCAGCAGCGCACCGAAGGCCAGGTGCCAGGGGAGGTCCCCACCGCGCTTGACGCCGGTGGGCTCCATTTGAATTGCGGTTTTGGTCGACATGGGAAGTCCGACTCCTCGTACCGTGTCGGCGACCTCGGGCGGGTGGGCGCCGTTTCCGGGGGTTCGGCGCAGTCCGCTGGTGCCGCCGTATGGATGGATGCCGGTGACGCGGGGGCCACCGGGGGCACTGTGCCTCGCGGGGATGAATGCCGCTTTAAGCAGGCATTAACGCGGGATGGCCCCCGGGAGAATTCTCGGTGCCGCTCCCCCGCCGTCCCCCGTACCGGCCTTCCCCCTCGCCCGGAAAACCCGGACAAGTGCGCCCGGGGGGACTTGAACCCCCACGCCCTAGGGCACAGGAACCTAAATCCTGCGCGTCTGCCAGTTCCGCCACGGGCGCCCGCCCGGTCCCCGTCGATCCCCCGAGGGGGTTTGCCGCGGGGTGCCGCGGGCTTCGACAATCTTAACGGGTTAGGGTGGTGAGCGTGTCATCCACCAGGCAGAAGTCCCAGCGGCAGCCCGACGGACGCTCCTCCGGCCCCTCGGGGTCGGCGGCGCATGGCCCGTTCAAGCGGCGCACGCGCATCATACAGCTGGTTTTCCTGATTGCGGCGGTCGTCGCCACGCTGGCGCTGGCCTATTGGCAGCTCAGCCGTTGGAACACCACCAGTTCCTTCCAGAATCTGGGGTATGCGCTGCAGTGGCCGGCTTTCGGCATCTTCTTCATCTGGGCGTACCGCAAGTACATGCAGTACGAGCGCGAGAAGTTCGAGGGCAACGAGGAAGCGGGCGTCACGGTCCGCGATGGCGACATGACGGAGATCCCCGAGGATTTCCTGCCGAACCGCCCCGTTTCCGCGCCGGGTGAGACGACCGCAGACGACACCGCAGACGACAACGACGTCACCCTCGACGAGGAGAAGCAGTGACCAACCCGAATCAGGCGCAGGAATCGCAGCAGGGCGGGGTCCGGCCGGACACCGCCCCCGCCACCGATGGCCGCGCCATTCACCCCAACCGCCAGAAGCGGGTCCGGACCGCGCTGAAGGCGTTTTCCATCACCGCGTACATCACCGGCGTGATGCTGCTGGTGCTGGTGGCGGAGATGATCTACAAGTACGTGATCATGCCGGAGGGCCAGGAGGCCCCGTCGTGGTTCTTCTTCGTGGCGCAGGCGCATGGTTTCGCGTACATGGCGTTCCTCATCGCGATCGTGAACCTGGGCACGAAGGCCCGGTGGTCGCCGGGCAAGTGGATCATCACGGCGTTGGGCGGCGTGGTGCCGTTCCTGTCGTTCATCGTGGAGCGCAAGCGCCGCGACGAGGTCGAGGCCGAGTTCAACTTGGCCTAGCCTTTGGCTTTGCGACGGCCGGCGCCCCGCATTTTCCGTTCGGGAAATGCGGGGCGCCGGTTTTTCGTCGAGGGGCGTCTGCCGCGGCGTGGGTGGTGCCGCGGCGGTCAGCGCATGGTCTTCACCAGGCGGGCGAGCTCGGGGACGAGCTGGCGCAGCGCACGGCCGCGGTGGCTGATGGCGTCCTTCTCCTCCGGCGGCAGCTCCGCCGCGGTGCGGGGCTCGTCGCCGGCGACGTCGAGGTCGCGGCCGGCCTTGACGCGGGAGTCCTCTTCGCGGGGGACGAACAGCGGGTCGTAGCCGAAGCCGCCGTCGCCGCGCGGTTCGGTGAGCACGCGGCCGCGCCATTCGCCGTGGAAGGACAGGACCAGGTCGCCGTCGCCGGAGTCGGGGGCGACGCCGTCGCCGACCTCGCCGGCGCCGGGGACGACCAGCACGACGGAGGACACGAAGGACGCGCCGCGGCGGTTCTCCGGGATGTCGCGCAGCTGGCCGAGCAGCAGCGTGTTGTTCGCCTCGTCGTCGCCGTGGCCGCCGGACCAGCGGGCGGAGAGCACGCCGGGCATTCCGTTGAGTTCGTCGACGGACAGTCCGGAATCGTCGGCCAGGCAGGGAAGTCCCGTGGCGTCGGCGCCGTCGTTGGCCTTGATGAGGGCGTTGGCCTCGAAGGTGCGGCCGTCCTCGGGCCGTTCGGGGTATTCGTCGACGTCGTCGATGGACAGCAGCTCGACGCCTTCGACGCCGGCTCCCTCGAGCAGCCGGGCGAGCTCGCCCAGCTTCTTCTTGTTGCGGGTGGCGACCAGTAGTTTCATCGCCGTTCCCCTTCCCGTGGTCGGATTCCCGGCGGCGGGTGGCGCCGCCGACGCGACGGTCGTTGCGTCGTCCACCCCCAGTTTTCCACCATGCGGGCTTCACGTCACGTACCGCCCGCAGCGCGGCGTCCCCCGGGGCGGATCAGACGCGGACGCGGCCGTCGGGAAGCTCCCCCGGGTACGGCGCGCGCAGGACCTCCTGCTGCAGCTGGATGAGCTCGCGCAGGCCCTTGTCCGCGACGTCGAGCATGGCGTCGAGCTCGCCGCGGCCGAAGGTGGCGGCCTCGCCGGTGCCCTGGATCTCCACGTACTCGCCCTCGGCGGTCATGACGACGTTGAGGTCGACGTCGGCGCGGGAGTCCTCCTCGTAGGGCAGGTCCAGGCAGACGTTGCCGTCGATGACGCCCACGGACACGGCGGCGACGGGCGCCTTCAGCGGCGCGCCGGGCACGGCGCCGGCGGCGTGCAGGTAGGTCAGGGCGTCGGCCAGGGCGACGTAGGCGCCGGTGATCGCGGCGGTGCGGGTGCCGCCGTCGGCCTGGAGCACGTCGCAGTCGATGTTGATGGTGTTCTCGCCGAGCTGGCCCAGGTCCACGGCGGCGCGCAGGGCGCGGCCGACCAGGCGGGAGATCTCGTGCGTGCGGCCCTTGACCTTGCCGCGCATCGACTCGCGGGGCATGCGCTCGTGGGTGGCCGCCGGGAGCATCGAGTACTCGGCGGTCAGCCAGCCCTCGCCGGAATCGCGCTTGAAGCGGGGCACGGACTGCTCGACGGACGCGGTGCACATCACGCGGGTGTTGCCGAAGCAGACCAGCACCGAACCGGCGGGGTTGTCGGTGAAGCCGCGGGTGATGGAAACCTTGCGCATCTCGTCGCCGGCGCGACCGTCGGCGCGGGTGAAATCAGAAGTCATGGCCCCAACGGTACCGGCCTACGGTGCGAGCACCATCCCGGGGCGGGCCAGCTCGACCGGCCCGTCGAACTCGGCGCGGGCGGCGGCGAGGGCGCCGTCGGGGTCGCCGTAGGGCGGGATGTGCGTGAGCACCAGCTTCTTCGCCCCCGCCAGCGCCGCGGCGCGGCCGGCTTCGGCGCCCGACATGTGCATGTCGGCGGGCTTGTCCTCCCCGTCGCCGCACCAGGTGGCCTCGCAGATGAAGACGTCGACGTCCCGGGCGAGGTCCACGACCGCGTCGGTCCAGCCGGTGTCGCCGGTGTAGGCGATGGTCCCGTCCGGGCCGGTGATGCGGAACCCCCACGCCTCGATGGGGTGGACCATGGGGAACGCCTCGACGGTCAGCCCGGCCACCTCGAACGGGGTGCGCCCCTCGATGACGCGGATGTCGAAGGTGTCGCCGAGGTCGTCGAAGCCGTCGCCGGTCTCGGCGGATGCGTGCCCCAGCCGGTCTGCGGAGTCGGCCGGCCCCCACAGCAGGTTGCGGCGGGTCGACGGGGCGGTCGGGTGGAAGCGGCGCCACACCAGCAGCCCGGGGATGTCCAGGCAGTGGTCGGCGTGCAGGTGCGACAGCACGATGTCCAGCTCGGCCGGGTCGCGGTACTTCTGGAGCTGCCCCAGCACTCCCGGGCCGAAGTCCATGACGAACGCGCCTTCATCGGATTCGACCAGGTACCCGGAGGCGGCCGCATCGGGTCCGCACATGCTCCCCGTGCATCCCAGAACCGTCACTTTCATGACCCCACAATGCCACGGCACCCGCGCTTCGGGCATGTCGACCCTCCGCCGGAGGGCCGGATCAGCGCGCGACGTGAGGGCTGACGTCGGTGCCGTGGGGGCTGACGTCGGTGATGGCGGGGCCGAGGAAGCGGGCGGCGAGCTTCTGGAACATCGCCGGGTCGCCGGTCGATTCGAAGACCCGCGTCGGCGGCGGGTCGGTTTCGGGGTCGGCGAGCAGATCCAGTTTGGTGAGGGTCCGCAGCACGTCCTTGGCGGTCTCCTCGGCGGAGGACACCAGGGTGACGTCCTCCCCCATGGCCAGCTGCACGACGCCGGACAGCAGCGGGTAGTGGGTGCAGCCGAGGACGAGCGTGTCCACGCCGTCGGCCTGCAGCGGGGCGAGGTATCCCTCGGCCAGGCCGAGGATCTGGCGGCCGGAGGTGATGCCCCGCTCGACGAAGTCGACGAACCGGGGGCAGTCGGCGGCGGAGACGTCGACGCCGGGGACGGCGTCGAAGAGGTCCTGGTAGGCGCGGGAGCGGATGGTGGCGGCGGTGCCGATGACGCCGACCCTGCCGTTGCGCGTGGCGGACACCGCCCTACGCACGGCGGGCAGGATCACCTCGACGACGGGGACGGGGTACCGCTCGCGGGCGTCGCGCAGGAAGGCGGCGGAGGCGGTGTTGCAGGCGATGACGATCATCTTGCAGCCGCGGGCGACCAGGTCGTCGGCGATGGCTTCGGCGTGCCGCCGCACCTCGGCGATGCGCAGCGGGCCGTAGGGCCCGTTGGCGGTGTCGCCGACGTAGATCATCGATTCGTGCGGCAGCTGGTCGACGATGGCGCGCGCCACCGTCAGGCCGCCGACGCCGGAGTCGAAGACCCCGATCGGCGCGGTGCGGTCGATCTCCAGCTGGTTGGCGTCGCCGTCGATCATTTGGCGGTCGCCTTGCCGCGTTTGAGCATCGAGGCGGCGATGATGCCGCCGATGGCGCCGAAGAGGTGCATCTGCCAGCTCACGCCCATCTGCGTGGGGAACACGCCCCAGAGCAGGCCGGAGTAGCCGAAGCCGAGGATCATGCCCAGCAGGATCTGGCCCGGCGCGCGGTTGTAGAAGCCGCGGACGATGAGGAACGCCAGCCAGCCGTAGACCAGGCCGGACGCGCCGACGTGGGCGGTGCCGACGCCGCCGATGAACCACGTGCCCACGCCGGACACGAGCATGACGATCGCCGTCACCTGGAACCACAGCCGCTTGGAGGTGAACGCGATCAGCGCGGCGAACAGGGCGGCGGGCAGCGTGTTGGCCATGAGGTGCTCGAGGTCGCCGTGGAGCACCGGGGCGAAGAGGATGCCCCACAGCCCGTGGGTGTCCAGCGGGCGCAGCCCGAGCGACTGGTTGAGCTCGCCGAGGAAGAAGATCTTGTTGAAGAAGAAGACCACCCACGTCAGCACCGTGAAGCCGATGCCTGCGCCGAGGGCGGAGCGGATGCCGCCGTCGGAGGTCTTCGGCGCGACGGCGGTGCCGTATCCCGCGCCCAGGGCGTCGGTGCCGGGGCGTCGCCCCCGTGGTCCGGGCTGCATGGTCACTGTCGTCGGGTCCTCTCGGGTTCGGTGGCGGTCTCGGCGAGTTCGCCGAACGCGGGCACTCCCGCGCGCGACTCGGCGGAGACTACGGCGTCGACGATGGCGTGCTCCACCGCGTCGGCCGCGGCGGCGGCCAGCAAGGCCAGGGTCGCGGGGTCGACGGGATCGCTTGACGACGTCCCGGCCGGATCCCCTGCTCCCTCCAACGCGCCGGCGCCGGGGAACGTTCCCGTGGCCAGGCAGAAGAGGGTGTCGCCGTCCATCGGCAGATGCGAGGGGCGGATGGCCCGCGCCATGCCGTCGTGGCCGGCCATGGCCAGGCGCTGGGCCTGGTCCTGGGTCAGCGCGGCGTCGGTGACGATGCAGCCGATGGTGGTGTTCAGGGCGCCGCCGCCGTCGCCGGGGCCGCCGGGCACCGGCACCTTGGTCAGCCCCAGGAACTTCTCGCCGATGGCTTCCAGCGCCGGTGCCGGGATGGCGCCGCGCCCGGGATCGGACCACAACCTCCCGTCGGGCCCGGCGACGGCGCCCATCGGGTTGGCCACGACCAGCGCGGTCACCGTCGCACCGTCCGCGAGCGCGACCGACGCCTGGCCGACCCCGCCCTTGATCGCGCCGGCCATTGCGCCGGTGCCCGCGCCGACGCAGCCGGACGGGGCGGGTTCGCCGCCGTCGCCGTCCAGCGCCGCCGCCAGGGCCTTCTCGCCGAGCTCCGCGTCCGGCACATCGCGCTCGCCGAGCAGCAGGTCGAAGATGACGGCCGCGGGCACGATGGGCACTCGGACGTCGGGGAACTCCTCCGTCACTCCGAAGCCGCACCCGCGCCCGGCCAGGCCGCGCATCACGCCGTCGGCGGCGGCCAGCCCGAAGGCCGACCCGCCCGCCAACACGATGGCGTGGGCTTCCCGCACGGTGTTCCGCGGCTCCAGCAGATCGGTCTCCCGCGTCCCCGGGCCGCCGCCGCGCACGTCCACGGCCGCCACCGCGCCATCCGGGCAGGCGATGACCGTCACGCCGGTGTCCGCGGCGGAGGCGTGCCCGACCGAAATGCCGGGCAGGCGGGACGGCGACGCGGCCGGGCCCGTCGTCAAGCGTCCCCCGAAGGACGCCGACGCCACGTGGACGGCGCCGCCGGTCATTCGCGCATCAGCTCCTGCACCAGCGACTCCTGGTTGTAGCTGAGCCACTGGTACATCGCGTCGGTCTCCTCCGCCTTGGAGATCGGCCCGTCATGCCGCTCCAGCGCGGCGTGCAGGTACAGGCGCAGGCTGTTGATCGCCGCGATCCACTGGTTCGCCTGCTCCTCGGTCAACGACACCTGGCCGTTGTCCGCCGGCTCCAGCGCCTCGATGATCGCCCGCAGGTCCGTCAGCTTGCCCTTGACGATGTCCGACTCGTGCAACTGGCGCATCAGCCGGTTCTCGCCCTCCACCGACTCGTCGCCCTCGGCGGCGAAATCCGGCAGCAGGCGCGCCAGGCGCGGATCCTCCGGCGCCTCCGCATGCCCCGACGGCATGCCCGTCAGCTCCGACAGCTCATCCTTCGGCGCCGACTGCGCCCGCCCGATCAGGGCGTCGGCGACTGTGGCGGACAACTCCCCCAGCAGCGCCCGCTCCGCCGGCTCCAGGACCGTGACGTACCGGGCGCCGCCTCGCAGCATCCCCCGCTTCCTCTTCCAGGGGCGCATGGGCTCTCTCCTCTTGTCGACTGAATGGGACGCGCGCCGATCAATCGGCCTGCTGCATGGTGGCCCACAGGCCCGCCTTGTGCAGCTTCTTCACGTCCGCCTCCACCTTGTCCCGCTCCCCCGACGACACGACGGCCTTGCCCTCGTTGTGCACCTTCAGCATCAGCTCGTGGGCCTTCTTGCGGTCCATTCCGAACAGCATCTGGAACACGTAGGTCACGTAACTCATGGAGTTGACCGGGTCGTCCCACACGATGCACTGCCATGGCCGATTGGACTCGGTCACGGTCTCGGCGTCGATGACGCCCATCGGGGTGGCGGCTGGCATGGTCATGCGCCCAAGGATAACGACGCGGGCGATCCCGTGCACCGGGCCACCCCGGCCGCGCACCGGACTAGACTCGGCGGGGTGACGAATCCGACGCCCCACGACACCGAGTCGACCGCCCTGCTCACCGACAAGTACGAGCTGACGATGCTCCAGGCGTCGCTGCGCGACGGCACGGCGGACCGGCGATGCGCGTTCGAGGTCTTCGGCCGCCGGCTGCCCAACGAGCGCCGCTACGGCGTGGTCGCGGGCACCGCCCGCGTGCTCGACGCCATCTCGCGGTTCCGGTTCACCGACGAGCAGCTGGCGTCGCTGGACTTCCTCGACGACGCGACGCTGGAGTACCTGCGAGACTACCGCTTCACCGGCGACATCGACGGCTACCGCGAGGGTGAGCTGTACTTCCCCGCGTCGCCGATCCTCACCGTGCGCGGCACCTTCGCCGAGTGCGTGATCCTGGAGACGGTGATCCTGTCGATCCTCAACGCCGACTCGGCCATCGCGTCGGCGGCCGCCCGCATGGTCACCGCCGCCGGCGGGCGGCCGATCATCGAGATGGGCTCGCGCCGCACCCACGAAGAGGCCGCGGTCACCGCCGCCCGGGCCTCCTACCTGGCCGGATTCACCGCGACGTCGAACCTGGAGGCCGCCGCCCGCTACGGCATCCCGGCGTCGGGCACCGCCGCCCACTCGTGGACGCTGCTGCACACCAACCCCGACGGCACCCCGGACGAGGCCGGCGCCTTCCGCGCCCAGGTGGAGACCCTGGGCCTGGACACCACGCTGCTGGTGGACACCTACGACATCACCGCCGGCGTCGCCACCGCCATCGAGATCGCCGGCCCGGAGCTCGGCGCCGTGCGCATCGACTCCGGCGACCTGGGCGTGCTGGCCCGCCAGGTGCGCCAGCAGCTCGACGGCCTGGGCGCCCACAACACCCGCATCGTGGTGTCCTCCGACCTCGACGAATTCGCCATCGCCGCCCTGCGCGCCGAGCCCGTCGACGCCTACGGCGTGGGCACGTCGGTGGTCACCGGGTCCGGGGCTCCCACGGCGGGACTCGTGTACAAGCTGGTGGAGGTCGACGGCGTGCCCGTCGCCAAGCGTTCGCGGGACAAGAAGAGCCACGGCGGCGCGAAGGCCGCGGTGCGCGCGTGCCGGCGTTCGGGCACCGCCGTGGAGGAAATCGCCTACCCCCTGGGCACCGGCGTCCCCGACACCGGCACGCTCGAGGCCGTCGGCCTGACCATCCCGATGATGCGCGGCGGCGAGCTTTCCGACGACCTGCCCACCCTGGAGGACGGCCGCGACCACCTGGCCCGCGCCCTGATCTCGCTGCCGTGGGAGGGCCTGGCGCTGTCGCGCGACGAACCCGTCATCAACGTCCGCTTCGCCGGTGTCTGACCCGGCGGACGGGGCCGACCGCGTCGAGGAACTGCTCGGCCATGCCGTCGCCGCGCTCGGCGGCACGGAGCGCGCCGGGCAGGTGAAGATGGCCCGCGCGGTGCACGGGGCGATGGAGTCCGGCCGCCACCTGGCCGTCCAGGCGGGCACCGGCACCGGCAAGTCGCTGGCGTACCTGGTCCCCGCGATCGTGCGGGCGATGGAGGACGGCCGGGCGGTGGTCGTGTCGACTGCCACCATCGCGCTGCAGCGCCAGCTGGTCGAGCGCGACCTGCCGCGCCTGGCCGATGCCCTGGAGCCGCACGTGTCGCGGCGGCCGACGTTCGCCATCCTCAAGGGCCGCAACAATTACCTGTGCCGGAACAAGGTGGCGGAGGTGCCGCTGGACGACGGTGGCGGTGCCGGAGACGGATTCGGCGCCGAAGCCCTCATCGACCCGTCCTCCCTGTCGCGCACCGCGGCGCAGGTGCTCAAGCTGCGCGAATGGGCGAACGAGACCGAGGACGGCGACCGCGACAGCCTCGACCGCGGCGTGTCCGACATGGCGTGGCGCCAGGTGTCGGTGACCTCGCGCGAGTGCGTCGGGGCGATGAAGTGCCCGATGGGCGAGTCCTGTTTCGCCGAGGCCGCCAAGGCCCGCGCGGCCGACGTCGACGTGGTGGTGACCAACCACGCGCTGCTGGCCATCGATGCGATGTCGGACGCGATGATCCTGCCGGAGCACGAGTACGTCATCGTCGACGAGGCCCACGAGCTCGACGGGCGGATCACGTCGGTGGCCACGGAGGAGCTCACCGCCACGGGCATCACCCTGACCGCGAAGCGCGCGAAGAAGGTCGGCGCGGCCGAGCAGGCGGGCGACCTCGAGGATGCGGCGGGGATGCTGCAGGAGGCGCTGATTTCGCTTGGCGACGACGGCGTGGGCAGGTGGGACGACATTCCCCCGGAAGCGGGCGTTCCCCTGACCGCCCTGCGCGACGCGCTGTGGAAGACGCAGACGGCGCTGGCCACGGGCCAGGAGGGCGACGCCACCGAGCGCCAGACGGTCCGCGCGGCGTTGGAGAACATGCACGATGCCGCGGTGCGGATGCTCGCGCAAGATGACGGCGATGTGGTGTGGATGACCGACCGCCGCGCCCTGTGCGTGGCGCCGCTGACGGTGTCGGATCTGCTGCGCGACCGGCTTTTCGGCGAGAACACCGTGGTGCTGACGTCGGCGACGCTGGCGTTGGGCGGCCGGTTCGACGCGATGGCCGCCACGTGGGGCCTGCCGAAGGGCAATTGGGACGGCATGGACGTCGGCACGCCGTTCGATCCGGCGAAGTCCGGCATCTTGTACGTCGCCAGGCACCTGCCGAAGCCCGGCCGCGATGGCACGGACCCGAAGGTGATGGACGAGCTGCAGGCGCTGATCACCGCCGCCGGCGGCCGCACGCTGGGCCTGTTCTCGTCACGGCGCGGGGCCGAGGCGGCGGCGGAGGAGATGCGGAAGCGCGTCCCCTTCGACGTGCTGTGCCAGGGCGACGACGCGATCGGCAACCTGGTCGAGCAGTTCGCGGCGTCGGAGAATTCGTGCCTGTTCGGCACGCTGACGCTGTGGCAGGGCGTCGACGTGCCCGGCCCGGCGCTGTCGCTGGTGGTCATCGACCGCATCCCGTTCCCCCGCCCGGATGACCCGCTGCTGTCCGCCCGGTCGGATGCGGCGAATCGGGCCGGTCGCAGCGGTTTCATGGAGGTCTCCGCGACCCACGCCGCCCTGCTGATGGCGCAGGGCGCGGGGCGGTTGCTGCGGTCCGTCGATGACCGCGGGGTGGTCGCGGTTCTGGACCCCCGCTTGGCGACGGCCCGCTACGGAACCTGGATCGCCGCCTCCATGCCGCCGTTCTGGCGCACCACCGACGGGGCCGTCGCCCGGAAGGCGCTGGAACGCCTGGTGGCGCAGAGGTACGGGAACTAGGTGTTGGGGC
Source organism: Corynebacterium hansenii (assembly GCF_030408795.1). Taxonomy (NCBI): domain Bacteria; kingdom Bacillati; phylum Actinomycetota; class Actinomycetes; order Mycobacteriales; family Corynebacteriaceae; genus Corynebacterium; species Corynebacterium hansenii. The sequence continues at coordinate 692,051 of NZ_CP047211.1, read as the reverse complement.
CCGGCGCCGGGGAATCGCGGCACCGGAAGCACCGCACCCTCCGTCGACCCCGTCGGTGCCCGCAGCGAACGCCATCTGATGCGCCTCCCCGCCCCCTGACGCAAACCCACCCCGAATGCGCAGTCCCACCCCCTGTAACGGGTGGGTATGCGCATTCGGGGTGGGTTGACCACGCAGGATGCGCGGGGCGACCACCCGGCGTCGTGGACTACCGCCCCTGTGGGCTCAGTGGGCGATGCCCGGATTGAGATTCTTTTTCGCGCCGGCATATGCCGCATGCGCGGCGAGGACGAGTCCGGCGCAGACGACGGTCATGGCCAGGAAGCCGCTCCACGCGGCACCGCCGAGGACGAGGAGCATCCAGCTGCCGAGCCCCGGGCCCATCGCGATACCCACCGCCTGGAATGCGGCCAGGCGCCCCTGGGATCGGGACTGCGCGGCCTTCGGGGACAGCTCGGCGACGTAGGTGTTGGACATGGGCGCGAAGATGCACTCGCCCAGCGAGAACAGCAGCCACCCGACGATGACGAGCGCGGGCACCTCGGCGAAACCCACCGCCATGGCGACACCGGCGCCCATGATGGTGGTCCCGACGGCGAGCGCGATGCTCGCGGGCATGCGTTTGGTGAAGTGGCTCAGCGGGTACTCGACGGCGATGACGAACACCGGATTGATGATCAGCAGCAGGGCGTAGAGCCGCACGCCATTCGGCTCGGACTCCAGGCGCAGCGGCACCGCGCTCTGGTGCTGCGCGTACACCACCATGGCCAAGCCCATGGCCACGTAAACGAGTAAAAGCGCCGCGCGCAGTCGCGGGGTGGGCGCGGAGGGCTCGCCGTCGCCGTGCCCGGCAGCGGCCTCCGTAGATTCGCCCCCGTCGGTGTCCGTGCGCCGCGACCGGATCCCCGCGAGCAGGATCACCGGCACCAACACCGAGCCGATCGCGGAGAACCAGAAGAGCATGTCGAACCGGTCCCTCCCCAGAAAGCCGACGAGCGCCGGGGCGACGATGGCGCCCACGTTGATGAAGATCCGGTAGAAAGCGAACCTGGTGACGCGGTCCCGCCCCTCGGACGACTCCGCCACCACCGCCATCGACGGGCCATAGAAGACTTGCGACGCCAACGCGCTCATGGCCGCGATGCCCACGACCCATAAGGTCAGGGAATGGTCGATGATGGCGAGTACCGCGAACAGACCGGCGTTGACCAGGGAACTGGCCACCAGCACCGCGGTCTTGCCGAACCTGTCGGCGAGCCGTCCGCCCAGCAGCGAACCGGACACGCCGGCGACGCCCAACACCGACAATGAGAGGACCACAGTCTCGGGGGACATGCCGGTCCCGGTGAAGAAGATGGCGGCGAAAAGCGTGAGGAACCCGGTGGCGCGGTTGATGAACGTGGCGATGGACAGGGCCCAGATGTCCCCGCCGATACGACGGCGGTCGGTCACCGGTCAGCCTTTCGGGGATGTGCCGCGCTGCCATGACCGCGGTGGTGGGTGGGCATGGTCGCTTCGCCTTTCGGGCCGATGATGCCGGACTGCTTCCGGAGGTGAAAGCTATCACCGGCACCCCTCCGGCGGCGGGGTTTTCCCCGTTTCCCGGCTCGCCCCCTACAACCCCGCGCGGTCGGCGGCGGCGCCGGCGTAGGCGATCAGCCCGTCGACCATCTCGGCGGTCGGGGCGCCGGTGGGGGCTTCGTTGGCGGGCATGTCGCGGACGCGGCGGACCACGCCCTCGGCGATGATCGCGACCTTCCATAGGCCCAGCACCCGCCAGTACTCCAGGGCGGCGCGATCGCGGCCCGTCGCCGCCAGGTAGCGGTCGGCGAGTTCGTCGCCGGTGGGGAACCCCTCCTCCAGGGCGGCGGCGAAGCCTGGCAGCACCAGGCCGTCGCGTTCGGGCCAGTAGGCCAGCAGCATGCCGACGTCGGCCAGCGGATCGCCGAGCGTCGCCAGCTCCCAGTCGACGACGGCCTTGATTTCACCGGTTTCCGGATCGCACATGACGTTGCCCAGGTGGAGGTCGCCGTGGACGAGGACGGTCGCGTCCTGCTCGGGCACGCCGTCCCACAGCCGCCGGGTCAGGTCGTCGAGCGCGGCCGAATCCCGCGTCCGCGTCTTCTCCCACTGCCCCGACCACCGCCGCAGCTGCCGCGGCGCGTAGGGGTCGTGCGACGCCAGCCCGTCCAGCCCCACCTCGGCCAGGTCGACGGCGTGGATGGCGGCCATCGCGTCGACGAGCCCCTCCCCGACCGCTCGGCGGGCCGCCGCCGGCATCTCCTCGGCGATGGCCGGCGACGTTACCGCGGTGCCGTCGACCAGCTCCATCGCAACGACGGGCACTTCGGCGACGTCCGGTTCGGAGCGCACGCCCAGGATCGCGGGCACGGGGACGCCGGTGCCGGCGAGCGCCGCCATGATGCGCCCCTCCCGGGCGACGTCATGGGCCGACGATGCCAGGGAGCCCATCGGGGGCCGCCTGACGACGACCACGTGCCCCTCCGCATCGCGCGCCAGGTAGGTCAGATTCGATTGCCCCGCACCGAGGCGCTCCAGCCGGACGGGTCCGCGGGTCGCGCCGGGCAAGGTGTCCAGCCACTCGGCCAGCCGGGCCTCGTCGAAGGGGGTGACGTCGCCGTCGTGGTTCGTTCCGGTTCCCGCGTTCATCGATTCTCGCCTTTCTCCGTTGCCGCCTCCGCCGCGCGGTGGCTTCCCCCTCCACGGTATCGGCGGAGTTCGCCGCGCGCGATGGTCATCAGGTGCACCTCATCCGGCCCGTCGGCCAGGCGAAGTGCGCGCAGCCCCGCCCAGAAGTGCGCCAGCGGCAGATCGTCGGTGACGCCTTCGCCGCCGTGGAGCTGGATCGCCTCGTCGACGATGCGCAGCGCGGCGTTCGGGGCGGCGACCTTGATCGCGGCGATCTCCTGTCGCGCCGCCTTGTTTCCGGCCTCGTCCATGAGCCACGCCGTCTTCAGCGTCAGCAGCCGCACCATCTCGATGTCGATGCGGGCCCGGGCGATGCGGTCGCGAACGTTGTCGCGTTCGGCCAGACGAACACCGAAGGTCGACCGCTCCAACGCGCGGCGGCACGTCAGCTCCAGCGCCCGCTCGGCCATGCCGATCGCCCGCATGCAGTGGTGGATGCGCCCCGGGCCGAGCCGGTCCTGCGCGATGCGGAATCCGCCGCCCTCTTCGCCGAGCACGTCGGAATCCGGGACGAACACGTCGTCGAAAAGCACCTCCGCGTGCCCCTCGCGGTCGTGGAACCCAAAGACCGGCAGGTCCCGAACCACGGTCACGCCCGGCGCGTCGGCGGGCACGACCAGCATCGACTGCTGCCGGTGCGGCTCCACGTCCGGGGAAGTCTTGCCCATGACTATGAGCACCCGCAGGTTCGGGTGCATGCCGTTGGAGGTGAACCACTTGCGGCCGTTCAGGCGAAATCCACCGTCGACGCGGTCCATGCGCATGGCCACGTTGGTGGCGTCCGACGAGGCCACGCCGGGTTCGGTCATGCAGAACGCCGAACGGATCTTGCCCTCCAGCAGCGGCTCCAACCAGCGGCGGCGGTGCTCCTCGGTTCCGTAGAGCTCAAGGATCTCCATGTTGCCGGTGTCGGGGGCGCTGCAGTTGCAGGCCTCCGGGGCGATGTGGGGGCTGCGGCCCATGATCTCGGCCAGCGGCGCGTATTCGGCGTTGGTCAGGCCCGGCCCGCGGCCGGGGTGCGGGTGGAAGAGGTTCCACAGGCCGCGGGCCTTCGCCTCGGCCTTGAGCTCTTCCATCGCCGCCGGGTGGTGGTGCGGGTCGCCGGAGGCGCGCACCTGCTCGGCGATCGTCGCCTCGGCGGGGTACACGCACTCGTCCATGAACGCCTCGAGGCGGCGACGGTACTCGCGGGCGCGGTCGGTTTCGCGGAAGTCCATCGTCCGTCCTACATCAACGCTGTGCCGACGAGTTGGCCGCCGTCGACCACGATGTCCGAGCCCGTCATCCACCGGGCGCCGTCGCCGGCGAGGAAGCAGATGACGTCGGCGACGTCGTCGGGCTCGCCGATGCGGCCCAGCGGGGTCATGCCGGCGACGGCGGCCTCATGCTCGCGCCACAGCGCCTCGGCGAGTTTGGTGCGCACCACGCCCGGAGACACGGAATTGACGCGGACGGCGGGCCCCAGTTCGCGGGAGAGTTGCCTGGTCACGTGCAGCAGCGCTGCTTTGGATGCGTTGTAGGCGCCGAGCCCGTCCTCCACGGTCCACGCGCCGATGGACGCGACGTTGACCACCGCCGCGCCGGGCCTTTCGCCGAGGCCGTGCGCGACGGCGGCTCGGATCCAGTTCATGGGCGCCAGCGCGTTGATGGCGAACGTCTTCTCCAGCGCCGAGCGCTCCTGCTCGATGACGGGGCCGTAGGCGGGGTTTGTGCCGGCGTTGTTGACCAGCACGTCGATTCCCCCGAGTTCCGACCGCACCCGCGCGCACGCGTCGTCCGCGGCGCCGGGCTCCCCCGCATGGGCGGCGAGCCCGATGACGGTGCCGCCCGTGGCGCGGGCGAGATCGGCCGCGGCCGCTTCGGCTGCGTCGGCCTTGCGCGAGGTGATGGCCACCTTCGCGCCCGCCTCGGCAAGCATTCGCGCGGTGGCGTTGCCGATACCCCGCGTACCGCCGGTGACCAGCGCCACCTTCCCCTTGAAATCGTGGGTGACCATTGCCGTGTCCTTTCCTCGGCGCGCCCCGGGTGGGTGCCTTCGGACGACAGCCTAAGTTGAATCGTGATTCAAATCACGGTTTCGGCTGCTTTTCGACGCCCACGTCCCCGCCCTCCGGCGCCTCGAGCCCGAGCGACGCCCACCAGACGCGGTTGACCGTGGCCAGGATCCGCTCGAGGGTTTCATCGTCGTCGGGGTACGAACCGTTCACCCACGCCGCATAGGAGAGGCGCGAGACCATCGCCGACAGCGCCGCGGCCATCATCGGCACGTCCACGTCGGCGTCGATTGCGCCGTCGTCGCGAAGCACGTCCAGCGCGCGCGCATTGCGGGCGACGAAGTCGCGGGCCCGCCGCACGCGCAGCTCCCGGAAACCCGGATGCACCTGCGACACCTGCTCCAGCAGCGCCATGACCCGCGCATTGCGGCGGTAGGCCTCCAAGTACGCGCGGTTGGCCACGGCGATCCGCTCGGCCGGCGTGCCCCCTCCGCCATTTCCCCGCCGGATGGCGCGGGCGTGGCGCATCTCCTCCTCGGCCCCGCGCAGGACCGCCTCGAGCAGGTCGTCGCGGTCGCGGAAATACGTGTACAGCGTGCCGACGGAACAGCCGGCCTCTTCGGCCACGACCGTCAGCTTCGCGCCGGGATAACCGTCGCGCACGAACACCGTCCGCGCGGCGGCGAGGATCGTCGCCCGCCGCTCATCGGCCTTCGCCATCGCCTCTCCTTTCACCACCGCACTGCCACCGTCCGTACCGGCGCCGTACCGCCGTCGTCCCGCCGCCACGTTCCCGGTCGAAAACCTGGTTCCTGAATCGGGGTTCAGTTACGATCGCCCGACAAGGACGATTGTGACCCATCACACATCGTCCGCGCCCGCGGCCCACGCCGCAACCAGAGCCCACACGGAGGAACAATGCCGCAGAGCAGCCCGAACCCCGACGTCATCATCCCCGACGAATCTATCTTCGATTACATTTTCGGCGACATCGCCCCCGAATTCGCCGACAAGCCCGCCATCGTCGACTCCGGCGCGGCCACCACGTACTCCGAGCTGAAGTCGATGATCGAGGCCTTCGCCGGCGCGCTCGCCCACCGCGGGATCGGCAAGGGGGACGTCGTGGCCCTGCACTGCCCGAACTCCACCACCTTCGCCGTGGCGTTCCACGGCATCCTCCGCGCCAACGCGACGGTCACGACGGTGGCCACGCTCGCCACCGCGGAAGACGTCGCCAAGCAGCTCAAGGCGTCGGGGGCGAAGATGATCCTGACCACCTCCGCCATCGGCTGGGCCGGCACCCACGGTGCCGAGAACGCCGGCTTCTCCGAGGACCAGGTGATCGGACTGACCGGCGTCCACGGCATCGCCGAACTGATCGCCGAGGGCCACGCCGCCCCCGAACAGGACATCGACCCGTCGCGCGACGTCGCGGTGATCCCGTTCTCCTCCGGCACCACCGGCGTGCCCAAGGGCGTCATGCTCTCGCACACGAACCTCGTTGCCAACATGGCGCAGGTCGTCGACCTGACGCCGTCGATCCTCGGCTCCGACACCGTCGCCATCACGCCGCTGCCGTTCTTCCACATCTACGGCATGAACGCGCTGCTCAACCTGCTGCTGCGCCTGCGCGCCACCCAATACACGATGGCGAAGTTCGACCTCGGCGACTTCCTGGAACTCATCCAGGACCACAAGGCGACCTTCGCGTTCATCGCCCCGCCGATCGCCGTCGGCCTGGCCAAGCACCCCGCCGTCGACGCCTACGACACCTCCTCGCTGCGGACCATGCTCTCCGGCGCCGCGTCGCTCCAGGCCGATCTGGCCGCGCAGGTGGAAAAGCGCCTCGGCTGCGTCATGGCGCAGGGCTACGGCATGACCGAGATGTCGCCGGTGTCTCACCTGCGGGTCGGCCACGATTCGCCGCTGGATTCCATCGGCCCGGCGGTGTGCAACACGGAGTTCAAGATCGTCGACGTCGCCGACGACGACCTCCCCGAGATCCCCCGGCCCGCCGAAGGCCGTTCGCGGTCCGGCGAACTCTGGGTCCGCGGCCCCCAGGTCATGCTCGGCTACCTCAACAACGAGGAGGCCACCGCCGAAACCATCGTCGACGGCTGGCTGCGCACCGGCGACATGGCGGAAATCGACGCCAACGGCGACGTCTTCATCGTCGACAGGCTCAAGGAGCTGATCAAGTACAAGGGCTACCAGGTCGCGCCGGCCGAGCTGGAAGCCGTCCTGCTGGAGCACCCGGCCATCGCCGACGCCGCGTGCTCGGGCATCATCGGCCGCGACGGCGAGGAGATCCCCAAGGCCTACGTCGTCCCGCAGCCGGACTCCGGCCTGACCGCCGACGACGTCATCGAGTTCGTGGAGCAGCGCGTCGCCCCGTACAAGAAGGTCCGCGCCGTGGAGTTCCTCGAGGCCATCCCGAAGTCCGCGACGGGCAAGATCCTGCGCAAGGACCTCAAGGCGATGGAAGCGGCCCGCGCCTGAACCACCGCGCCCAGATCACCGCGCCTGGCCTCGCGAGTAGCGCCCGCCCGTGACCAGCACCGTCGCGGCGCCGGGTGCTATTTCGGTGAAACCGGCGTCGCGGACGACGACGTCGGCGCCTTCCGCACCCTGCACGGCATCGAGGCCGCCGTCGATTTCCCGCACCCGCAGCGGAAAGCCGTCGCGGGCCCACGCCCACGCGGCCTCCGTGCCGAGCACCGCGGCCAGCAGCATCGACCCGTGGCCGACCTGCGCCGCGGCCTTGCCCACCGTCATGCCCAGGTCCGCGTCGACCCAGATGATCGGCGCGTCCGCGTCACCGGTGTCCGCGGCGGGCTGATCCGACGGCGGCAGGTCGGTTCCCCCGATCTGGAGCTTTGCGACGACCGCGTCCTCCTCCCCCACCGGCCCCGGCGTCAGCGCCCGGGCCGAAGCGCCGCCGATCGTCGCCGTGACCCCGGGCAGCTCCTGTACGCGGTCCCACTGGGCATTGCGCGCGCGGCGGGCGATCTTCCGGATGCGGGCGCCGTACCACGAGCGCAGATCCTGAGCGTACGGCGAAGCCGGGGCGCCGGCCGCCCGTTCGTCGAGGCAGCACGCCACGACGGCCGTCGCGGCGGCCTCCAGAAGCTCCGTGCGGTCGGGCCGGTCCTGCTTGGGGATGTGCAGGATGATCGGCATCGACCACGGCACCTCCTCGCCGGGGTCGCCCCTCATCGGCTTCGGCAGCGCCGCGTGCGCATCGGCGAACCAGTCGGGCACTCGTCCGTCGTTGAGCGCGCCGTCGTGAAGCGGCATCACTGCTCGAGCGGAACGCGGCGGAACGTGCCGTCCTCCAGGTCGGCGTGGTCGATCTCGTCGCGGGAGACGCCGAGGATGAACAGGACCTCGTCCAGGAAGGGCGTGTTCACCGACGTGTCCGCGATCTCCTTCAGCGCCGGCTTGGCGTTGAAGGCGATGCCCAGGCCGGCGACCGACAGCATGTCGATGTCGTTGGCGCCGTCGCCGACCGCGACGGTCTGGTGCATCTGCAGGCCCGACTCCTCCGCGAAGCGCTTGAGGCTGCGGGCCTTCTCCTGGCGGTCGATGACGTCGCCGATGACGCGGCCGGTGAGCTTCCCGTCGACGATCTCGAGGGTGTTGGCTCGGTAGAAGTCGAGGTCCAGTTCCTTAGCCAGCGGCTCGAGGATCTGGATGAAGCCGCCCGACACCGCGCCGGCCTTGTAGCCGAGGCGCTTGAGCGTGCGGATGGTGGTGCGGGCGCCCGGCGTCAGGACGATCGACTCCGAGACCTCCTTCAGCACCGATTCCGGCAGCCCCTCCAGTGCCTTCACGCGCTCGTGGAGGGACTCGGCGAAGTCGAGTTCGCCGCGCATGGCCCGCTCGGTGACCGCCGCGACCTCGGCTTCGCGGCCGGCGTGGGCGGCCAACATCTCGATGACCTCGCCCGTGATCAGCGTCGAGTCGACGTCGAAGCAGATCAGCCGCTTCGAGCGGCGCTGCAGACCGTCGCGTTCGATGGCGATGTCGATCTTCTGCGCCAGGGCGAGCTCGGCCAGCGCCTTGCGCACCGGGATGCCGGCGCCCGGCTTCGGGTCCGGGATGGAGACCTTCAGTTCGAGGCCCGTGACCGGGTAGTCCGCGATGCCGCGGATGGTGTCGATGTTCGCGCCATAATCCGCCAGAGTCTGGCCGATGCGCGAGATGTCCTCCGCAGTGAGCGGGTTGCCCAGCACCACGACGGCGTGCGACGAGGCATGGCGGGTCGACTCAACGCCGTCGACCGAGACTTCCACGGTCACGCCGTGCCCGCGCAGGGTGTCAGTCAGGCCGGCGGCGAGGACCTCCAGCCGATCCGGGGCGACGCCCACGAGCGCGCCGAGCGACAGCCGCGAGCGGAACAGGGACTGCTCGACGTCGAGCACCTGCGCGCCGTGTGCGGCGAGCACCCGGAAGAAGGAGGCGGAGACGCCGGGGCGGTCCGGCCCTGTGGCGGTGACCACTGCGGGGACGAGCCCCTCGGGGAGGGTCACCGTCTCCAGCGTCGGGTCGGCGGCTTCGGGGGCTGCGGGGACATCAACCTTGTTCTGCACGCCGCGATTATCCCATGTCACCGCGCGCACCTCGACTCCGGGGCCGCTGGAAGACCCTTTTCGAGCACGACGAAGGCCCCCGCCGGGAGGAACCAGCGGGGGCCTGTCTTCGTGACGCGTAGTCTAGTGCAGCTTCGTCACCTTAGAGCTGGCGGCCGACGTGAGCCTCGGCGCGCATGCGCTCGACCATGTGCGGGTAGTGCAGCTCGAACGCGGGGCGCTCGGAGCGGATGCGCGGCATGGAGGTGAAGTTGTGGCGCGGCGGCGGGCAGGAGGTCGCCCACTCGAGGGAGTTGCCGTAGCCCCACGGGTCGTCGACGGTGACGACCTCGCCGTAGCGCCAGGACTTGAACACGTTCCAGATGAACGGCAGGACCGAGACGCCCAGGATGGCGGCGCCGACCGTGGAGATCATGTTCAGGGTGGTGAAGCCGTCGGACTCGAGGTAGTCCGCGTAGCGGCGCGGCATGCCCTCGTTGCCCAGCCAGTGCTGGACCAGGAAGGTCAGGTTGAAGCCGACGAAGGTGAGCCAGAAGTGGACGTGGCCCAGCTTCTCGTCCAGCATGCGGCCGGTCATCTTCGGGAACCAGAAGTACACGCCCGAGTAGGAGGCGAACACCAGGGTGCCGAACAGGGTGTAGTGGAAGTGCGCCACCACGAAGTAGGTGTCCGAGATGTGGAAGTCCAGCGGCGGGGAGGCCAGCATGATGCCGGTCAGGCCACCGAACAGGAAGGTCACGATGAAGCCGAGGGCGAAGGTCATCGGGGTCTCGAACGTCATGTGGCCGCGCCACATGGTGCCGAGCCAGTTGAAGAACTTCACGCCGGTCGGAACCGAGATCAGGAACGTCATGAACGAGAAGAACGGCAGCAGGACCGCGCCGGTCACGAACATGTGGTGCGCCCAGACGGCCATGGACAGGCCGGCGATGGACAGGGTGGCGAAGACCATGCCCGCGTAGCCGAACAGCGGCTTGCGCGAGAACACCGGCACGACCTCGGTGATGATGCCGACGAACGGCAGCAGGAGGACGTAGACCTCGGGGTGGCCGAAGAACCAGAACAGGTGCTGCCACATGATGGCGCCGCCGTTGGCCGGGTCGTAGATGTGGCCGCCCAGCTTGCGGTCGTACAGCACGCCGAGGGCGGCGGCGGTCAGGATCGGGAAGATCAGCAGGGCCAGGATCGAGGTCACCAGGATGTTCCAGGTGAAGATCGGCATGCGGAACATGGTCATGCCCGGCGCACGGAGGCACAGGACGGTGGTGGTCATGTTGATGGCGGACACGATGGTGCCCACGCCGCCGATGCCGACGCCGACGATCCACAGGTCCGAGCCGACGCCCGGGGAGTGGATGGAGTCAGACAGCGGGGAGTACATGGTCCAACCGAAGTCGGCCGCACCGCCCGGCGTCAGGAAGCCCGACAGCATCAGGATGCCGCCGATGGTGGTCAGCCAGAAGCCGAAGGCGTTCAGACGCGGGAAGGCCACGTCCGGAGCGCCGATCTGCAGCGGCAGGATGTAGTTGGCGAAGCCCCAGACGATCGGGGTGCCGAACAGAAGCAGCATCACCGTGCCGTGCATGGTGAAGAGCTGGTTGAACTGCTCATTGGACAGGAACTGAAGGCCCGGCTGGAACAGCTCGGCGCGGATGAGCAGTGCCATGAGACCGCCCACGAAGAAGAAGGAGAAGCTCATGATGATGTACATGACGCCCAGCTTCTTGTGGTCGGTCGTGGTCAGCATCTCCCACGCCCAGCTGCCCTTACGCTCGTGCCCGAACGGCTCGGGCCGTTCCGCCGCGGCCACTTCGTGGCCGGGACGAGGCGCTACTGCAGTCATTCTTCCTCCTGACTACGCGACTCCCCGTGGTGTTCACAGGGTCGTCAAAGATTTGTTGCTGCCTAGATGTTAGAGGAGGTGGACGCGCCAATGCGAGTCCACCTCGCGCTATGTGGCCGAGTCTAACCCCGACCTGTGAAAATGTTAAGGCCTGCGATGGGGAGGGGGGTATCCCGCCATGATTGCCGGCGCCGTCGACGTTGCTGAGAATTCCCTTAAGCAGCGACGATGCCCCGAAACCATGTGATGCGGGTCGCCGGTGCACCCGTCTCCCCCACACCACCCCCGACGAAAGTTCCCGCGAATTTCGCGGATCACTCCCAGGTCGAGGTGTGACGTTCGCCTCATCGAGACCGTTCCCGTCGGGATGCGCCCACCGGGAACTGAGAGCAACCTTAGCGGAAGGGCCGTCGCGGCGCCCACTCCCCTGCGCTCCGCCTGCCGTCTGCGACACGGGATTCCGCTCCGCCCACTCGTTGGGACAGGATGGGAGCATGAACGACGAGCGGCACGCCCGCCGAAAGCCGCAGTTGCGGCCGGCGGACATCATCGACACGGCCGTCCGGCTGACCGCCCGCAAAGGACTGTACGGCTGGACCGTCCGCGACATCGCACTGGAGTCGGGTGCGTCGATGTCGTCGATCTACCACCACGTCGGCGGCAAGGACGAGATCATGCGGAAGGTCGTGGAGGAGGTTCTCTCCGGGACGCGGATGCCGCCCGGCGACGTCGACTGGCGGAAGTGGTTCACCGAAACGATGCTCTCGCTGCGGAAGCAACTCGCCCCGTATCCCGGCGTCGCCCACTGGATGATGCTGCACGGCCCCTTCTTCTCCGATTCCCTCCGGGGACTCGACGTGGCCATCGACCTCCTCGAATCGGCCGGCTTCGGCGCGGATACCGGGAAGGTCTACGGGACGATCTTCAACGCGGCGCTGAGTTCCATAGCCTTCTCGGACTTCAGGCGGGGTCACGCCGTCGACGGCTTTCCCGGGCACGAGGGCATCATCCGGGGTTTCGCGGATCATGCCCCCGACAGCCCGGGCAGCAGGGTCCTCCTGGAGACCATGGCGCCCTTCGCCCGGGACGCGGACGCCGCGGAAGCCGCCGGCGAGGAGTTCTACCGTTTCCTGCTCTCCTCCTTGCTGAACGGCATCGCCCGGACCTTGGGGCCGCAGGACTGAATCCCTCGGAACGGCATCCGGCTAATTCCTTTCAATCTCCCGCACGCGGCCGCCCTTCACCATGAGCACGCGGTCGGCGGCCGCGATCACCGTGTCGCGGTGGGCGATCATGATGACCGTCCGCCGCTCGGCTCGGTCCCGCAGCGTCCGGATGAGAGCCGCTTCGTTTTCCGCGTCGAGGGCCGAGGTGATCTCGTCGAGAAGCAAGATGGGCGCATCTTTGAGGAGGGCCCTCGCGATCGCGACCCGCTGCCTCTCCCCTCCCGACAGCCGGGAACCGCCGGGGCCGACCCGGGTGTCCCACCCGTCGGGCAGCCGCTCGATCACGTCGTCGAGGCGCGCGGCGCGCGCCGCCGCCCGGACTTCCCCGTCCGTAGCGCCCGGCCCGCCGATCCGGATGTTGTCCAGCACCGTGGCGTCGAACAGGTACACGTCCTGGAACACGAACGCCACGTTCCGCATGAGCGATTCCGTGCCGGCGTCGCGCACGTCGGCGCCGCCCACGCGGACCGCGCCCCCGTCGACGTCCCAGAAGCGCGCGATGAGGCGGGCGATGGTGGATTTGCCCGCCCCCGACGGACCGACGAGCGCGACGATGCCTCCCGATGCCACCCCGAGGTCGACCTCCCGCAGAACCGGTTCGCCCCCGCCGTAACCGAAGTCCACGCCCTCGAAGCGCACATCGTGCCCGTCGAGGGGTTCGGGCCGATCCGGCTCCGGCAATTCCGGAGCCTCGAGGATGCCGTTGACGGCCTCCATGGATTCCCTCTCCTTGAACAGCTCCAGCGAGTACTGGACCGCCAGGGTCAACGGCTCCACGCAGCGGACGGCGAGCAGGCACAGCATCGCGAACGTCGCGGCGTCGATGCGCCCGGCCGCCGCGGCCATGGCCGTCGCCGCCAGAGCAACGGCGAAACACAGTTGCGTGCCGATCTGGAACACCAGGTTCGGCCGGCCCTCCGCACGCATCCGCGCGAGTTCCGCTTCGCCGTCCTCCGCCACCGCCGCGGCGAGATGATCCCACTTCATTCCCGCCCGCCCCGAGGCCCGGAGGAGCGGTTGCAGGGCCGCGGCTTCGAGGACCGCCCCGTACATGCGCAGATCGGCCTGCTTCTCGAGGGCGTAGATCCGTTCGAGCACGCGCATCGACCAGGCGATGCAGCCCACGCCGACGGGTATGACGATGAACAGCGCGATCCCGACGAGCGGTTCGATGAACAGCGCCGCCACGGCCACGGTCAGCGGGGTGACGACGCCATTGACGAGGCCCGGCAGGACGATGGGTCCCAGATGCGAAAGTGTCTGCACGTCCTCGGCCATGGCCTTGGAGACCTTCGCCGAGCTGGAGGCGTCGAACCAGCCGAGCGCGATCCGGGTGATCTTCTCCCCGATTCGCCGCAGAAGCCGGTCGCAGATCGCGTAGACCGAGATCCGCGCCGAGCGGACCATCCCGATAACGTGCGCGGCGAAGGCCAGGACGACGCAGCCGCCGAATGCGGCCCACGCCCCGGCTCCGGCGTCGGGCCCGCCGAACAGCTGCCGCACCAGGGGGATGGCGGCCACGAAGGCCACGCCCTGCAGCACCGCGGACACCACGTACAGCGCGACGAGCGTCGCGACGCCGGTTCGGGTGCCCGCGGCCTTCTCCAGCGCCCCGAAGATGAACTGCCGCTTCGATGTCGTCCCCGCCATGGTCATCGGTCGATTCCTTCCGCGGTGCGGGCTTCCCACATCCGCCGGTACGGTCCCGGCCGGGCGAGGAGTTCGTCGTGGGTTCCTTGTTCCGCCACGCGTCCCCCTTCGATCACCGCGATGGAATCGGCGTCGGCGACGGCGGACAGTCGGTGCGTGACGGTGATGACCGTGCGCCCGGCGAAGAACCGGGCGAATTCCCCGCGGAGCAGTTCCTCGTTTTCCCGATCGAGGAATGACGTCGCCTCGTCGAGGACCAGGACCGGGGCATCCTGGAGGAAGACGCGGGCGATGCACAGCCGCTGTTGCTCGCCGCCGGAGAATTGCGCGTCGCCGGACCCCGCGATCGAGTCGTACCCATTCGGCAATTCCATGATCCGGTCGTGGATGCGCGCGGCCTTCGCCGCCGCGACGACGTCGGCGTCGGTGGCGTCCGGCCGGGCGAGCCGGATGTTGTCGCGGACCGGGATCCCCGCCAGCATGACGTCCTGGAACATGAACGAGACGTTGCGCAGCAGATCCTCTCCGCGGATCCCCGCGATGTCCCGGCCGCCGATGCGGATGCTCCCGCCGGACGGCTCCCAGAACCGGGCGAGCAGGCGCGTCACCGTGGTTTTCCCCGAGCCGGACCTCCCCACCAGCGCGACGGTGGCGCCCGCCGGCACCGTCAGGGAAAGGCCATCCAACACGAGACGGTCGTCGCCGTACCCGAACGCCACATCCTCGAACGTGATGTCGCCCGCCGCGTCGGCGCGCGTGAACGGTGCGGGGTCGGCGGGCTCGGGCAGCGCGGGTTCACCGAGGAAACGGGCGATCCTCCCCGCCGCGGCCGCGCCCAACCGGGCGCCCTGGACGAGGCTCAGCGTGCCGAAGAAGGTCTGGGGCACGCCGATTCCGACGAGCAGGAAAACGATGACGCCGAAAGGGGACGCCCATCCGAGTTCCAGGGCCACCCAGCACAACAGCAGCATCGGGCCCAGCAGCACACCGGGCAGCACGAAGCTCGTGATCACCGACATCGGCCGGATGACGACGCGGGTGCCGTCGTAGCTCGTCCGCGAGTAGCGGTCCAGGGATTCCCGGAACCGCCGCATGAAACCGCCGGTGAGGCCGTGGCTCTTGATCTCGGCGATTCCTTCCGTCAGTTCCACCGCCGCCGCGGCCAATTCGGACTGGGCATCGGCGAAGTCTTCCTGCACGTTCCCGCCGATGCGCGGCGTGACCGCCTTCGCGACGGCGGCGACGATGAGGAACACCGCGAAGTAGCCGGCCGCCAGGGGCCAACTCACGGCGAAAAGGACGGCCAGGGACACGGCGACGCCGGTGAATGCGCCCGCCGCCTCCGCCAGGACGTGGGCGACGATGGTGTGGATGGCGGCGGTGTCGTCGATGACGAGCCGGCGGATCCGCCCGGCGCCGCGGGAGCCGATCTTCCCCAGGGGAACCGCGCCGATGTGGTCCAGGATCTTCTCCCTCAGCGAGCGCCGCAGCCGGGCCTCGACGAGGTGGGCGTAACCGATGCCGCCGATGTAGAGGATTTGACGCAGAGCCAACGCCCCGATTGCCACCGCAATCGCCGTGACCGCCGCCGTGCCAATGTCCCCGCTCCCGGAGAGCAGGCGGTCGGTGACGAACGCGACCGCCAGGTACGGCACCAGGGCCACCACCGCAGACGCGCCGTTCATCACCGCGATCACCGTCAATTCGCGGCGCATGGGATGGAGCAGCCGCCCGAGATCCCGGAACGCCTCCCCTGACTCCTCCGCGTTTCCGGACCTCGGCGGGGTCTCCGTCTCCGCCCCGCCGGTTCTCACTTGCGTCATTGCCATCCTCGATTCACTTCGTCGCCAGCATCCACTGCCATTATTTGGCGTGGCTCACCTAAGTAGCGCCGGAGCAAGGTGGGGCCATGCCGCACCCGCCCAACGCCCGTCCGGCATGCGCGGAGCGTCCCGCGCACATCATTGGAACATTGCTCCAGAACCTAACACCGTCACGGCATCACGTCCATGCCCGATCTCTCCCCCGCGCCCCGCCTTCCCCCGGCGTCGGCAAGCGAAAAAGACCCGGCCCCGCGGCGTACCGCGGGACCGGGCCTTGCGACGGGGACCTAGAAGTCCCAGTCCTCGTCTTCGGTGCTCTCGGCCTTGCCCATCACGTAGGACGAGCCGGCGCCCGAGAAGAAGTCGTGGTTCTCGTCGGCGTTGGGGCTCAGCGCCGACAGGATCGCCGGGGACACCTTGCACTCGTCCGCCGGGAAGATGCCCTCGTAGCCGAGGTTGTTCAGCGCCTTGTTGGCGTTGTAGCGCAGGAACCGCTTGACGTCCTCGGTCCAGCCGAGCTCGTCGTACATGTCCTCCGTGTACTGGATCTCGTTGTCGTAGAGGTCCAGCAGCAGGTCGAAGGTGTAGTCCTTGAGCTCCTGGCGCTGCTCCTCGGTCAGGCGCTCCAGGTTCTTCTGGTACTTGTACCCGATGTAGTAGCCGTGGACGGCCTCGTCGCGGATGATCAGGCGGATGATGTCCGCGGTGTTGGTCAGCTTCGCGTGCGAGGACCAGTACATGGGCAGGTAGAAGCCCGAGTAGAAGAGGAAGGACTCGAGGATGACCGAGGCGACCTTCTTCTTCTGCGGGTCATCGCCCTCGTAGTAGTCGAGGATGATCTTCGCCTTGCGCTGGAGGTGCTCGTTCTCCTCCGCCCAGCGGAAGGCGTCGTTGATCTCCGGCGTCGACGCCAGGGTCTGGAAGATCGACGAGTACGACTTCGCGTGCACCGACTCCATGAACGCGATGTTGGTGTACACCGCCTCCTCGTGGGAGGTCAGGGCGTCCGGCAGCAGCGACACTGCGCCGACGGTGCCCTGGATGGTGTCCAGCATGGTCAGGCCGGTGAACACGCGCATGGTGGTGCGCTGCTCGAGCTCGTTGAGCGTGTTCCAGCTCTTGATGTCGTTCGACAGCGGCACCTTCTCCGGCAACCAGAAGTTTCCGGTCAGGCGGTCCCAGACCTCGAGGTCCTTGTCATCCGGGATGGTGTTCCAGTCGATGGCCGCCACCGGGCACTCCCGGGCCTCGGGGTGCTTCTCCCTGTGCGCGGGCGTCGACGGCGGGCAGTCCGAGCGATTCACGGTCATGTAATTCCTCCTGGTTCAACCGGGGAGTCTAGCCCCGATCTCCCCGGCGGGCTAACCCCTGGCGCGCGCCAGCTCGCGGCGCGACAGCACGCCGTCGGCGATGAGGTAGATGATCAGTCCGACCACGACGAGCCCGGTGAGGATCCACAGCACCGTGGCCACCACGGCCTCGGCGTCGTTGCCCGCCGGCGACAGCCCGGACAGAAACGTCGGCCCCAGGTCGACGAGCTTCGCGGTGTACGCGATGCCCACCGGCACGGCGATGTTGATGACCAGGTTGTAGAAGCCGATGGCCACGCCCGACTTCTCCGCCGGGATGTCCCCGACCGCCGTGGCCACCAGCGGTGCGTAGATCAGCGCGAAACCGCTGGGGAACAGCAGCATGGAGATGACGATGATGGACACGGACTTGCCGACGAACACCGCCGGCAGGATCAGCGCCAACATGATCAGCAGCAGCGCCGCGATGATGGTGTTGCGCGACGACAGGATCTTGCCCACCTTGCCCGACAGGGCGCCGACGACGACGGCGAGCGCATAGCCGGGCGCCAGGATGTACGCGGCGCCGTCGATCTTGATGCCGTGGAGCTTGTCGGCCAGGTGCGGCAGCAGGATGGCGGAGTAGCCCAGCTGCACGGAGTAGACGACGAGCACGACGGCCAGGACGGTGACGTAGCGGCCGTTGGCGAAGAACGCCGAGGTGACCAGCGCGTCGTCGTGGGCGCTCACGTGCCAGGCGAAGACGGCGATGCCGATGACGGCGGCGACGGCCCACGGCCAGGCGAATTTCTGCATGTACATCATCACCGCGGTGGCGACGACGGCGATGAGGAACAGGCCGAACACGTCGAGGTGGCTGCGCACGCTGGCGGAGTCGGGGACCTTCTTCAGGATGACCGGGATGGCGGCGACGAGCAGCAGGGACACCAGGAACATGGCGGTCCACGAGATGTAGGTGGCCATGATGCCCGAGGTCAGGGTGCCGATGAGCAGCGCGCCCTGGAACGCGGAGGTGGAGAAGCCCAGGTAGGTCTTCTGGTCGTCCTTGGACAGGTACTTGGTGACGTAGATGACGTACAGCGTCTCCGCGGCGGCGAGGCCGCAGGTCTGGATGATGCGGCCGACGAGGACGACCTCCCAGACGTTCTGGAACGCGAAGCCGATGGCGGAGCCCGCGGCGATCATGGTGATGCCGGCGACGAGCAGCTTGCGCATCGAGATCGAGTCGGCCAGCGCGGCGTAGACCACCGCGCCGATGCCGATGACGATGCCCGCCAGGGTGGCCTGGAGGCTGGCCGTGGTCAGCGACAGCCCCAGGTCTTCGGCGATGGGCTTGGTCATGAACTTGAAGCCGTTGTCGATGACCAGGCAGAAGACGAAGGTGAACAGGATGATCGGGACGGCGGCCTTGGGGTTCGGCGCGGCCAGCGGCTTGTCGGAGACCTTCATGGACTTGATTCCCATGGCTAGATCGCCGCCAGCGGGAGCGCGAGCTCCATCATGGTGGTGAACGCGGTCTGGCGCTCTTCGGCGGTGGTCTGGCCGCCGGTGACGATGTTGTCGCTGACGGTGAAGATGCCCAGCGCCTCGACGCCGGCGCGCGCGGCGGTGGCGTAGAGGCCGGCGGATTCCATCTCGACGGCGAGCACGCCCATGCGCGCCCACCGCTCGTTGGCGTCGGGGTTGTCGTTGTAGAAGATGTCGGACGACAGGATGTTGCCCACGTGCGTCTTCACGCCCTGCTCGCGGGCACGGTCGCGGACGTCCTCCAGCAGGCGGTACGAGGCGGTCGGCGCGTAGGTGCCGGGGATGCCGTACTGCGACAGGAAGTTGGAGTCGGTCGACGCCGACTGGCCGATGACCACGTCGTAGAGGTCGATGTCGGCCTGGAACGCGCCGCAGGAGCCGACGCGCACCAGCTTCTTCACCCCGAAGTCGTGGATGAGCTCGTACGCGTACAGCGAGATCGACGGGATGCCCATGCCGGAGCCCATCACGGACACCGGGTTGCCCTCGTACGTGCCCGTGAACCCGAGCATGTTGCGCACGGAATTGAACTGCACGACGTCGTCCAGGTAGGTCTCGGCGATGAACTTGGCGCGCAGCGGGTCGCCGGGCAGGAGGATGGTCTCGGCGATGTCGACGCCGTTCGGGTTGATGTGCGGGGTGCTCTCGCGGGCCATGGGGGCTCCTTCGGATCGGGCCTTTTCGGCGTGGAATGTGCGGCGTGGGCTTTCTTCGCTTTGCGACGGCTCTCATCCGCCGTATCGCGTCCCACGCTACGCCCGTCCAGAACACTCGTCAATAGCGCGATTTACATCTGTGCGCGGATCGTCGCAAAGCGGCCCGCACCGGCGCAAAAGCGAGGGCGGGCACCCGGGAAACCCCGGATGCCCGCCCTCTGCGATGCTCGCCGACCGGCCGCTACAGCATGCAGCTGACACAGCCCTGGACCTCGGTGCCCTCGAGGGCGACCTGGCGCAGTCGGATGTAGTAGATGGTCTTGATGCCCTTGCGCCACGCGTAGATCTGCGCGCGGTTGATGTCGCGCGTGGTGGCGGTGTCCTTGAAGAACAGCGTCAGCGACAGCCCCTGGTCCACGTGCTGGGTGGCGGCGGCGTAGGTGTCGATGATCTTCTCGTAGCCGATCTCGTACGCGTCCTGGAAGTACTCCAGGTTGTCGTTGTCCATGTGCGGCGCCGGATAGTAGACGCGGCCGATCTTGCCTTCCTTGCGGATCTCGATCTTCGACGCGATCGGATGGATCGACGACGTCGAGTTGTTGATGTACGAGATCGAGCCCGTCGGCGGCACTGCCTGCAGGTTGCGGTTGAACAGGCCGTGCTCCTGGATGGAGGCCTTCAGCTCGCGCCAGTCGTCCTGCGTGGGGATGGAGATGTTCGAGGCGTCGAAAAGCTCCTTGACCCGCTCGGTCGCCGGCGCCCACTCGGCGTCGATGTACTTGTCGAAGAACTCGCCGGTGGCGTACTTCGACTCCTCGAAGCCGCCGAACTTCACGCCGCGCTCGATGGCGATCTTGTTCGACGCCTTCAGGGCCTCGAACAGCACGCAGTAGAAGTAGATGTTGGTGAAGTCGATGCCCTCCTCGGATCCGTAGTGGATCCGCTCGCGGCCGAGGTAGCCGTGCAGGTTCATCTGGCCCAGGCCGATGGCGTGCGACTTGTCGTTGCCCTTGCGGATCGACGGCACCGAATCGATGGCGGTCTGCTCGGACACGGCGGTCAGGCCGCGGATGGCGGTCTCGATGGTCGCCGAGAAGTCCGGCGAGTCCATGGCCATGGCGATGTTCATCGAGCCGAGGTTGCACGAGATGTCCTCGCCGACCTCGTCGTAGGACAGGTCCTCGTGGTACGTCGACGGCGTGGAAACCTGCAGGATCTCGGAGCACAGGTTCGAGTGGGTGATGCGGCCCGCGATGGGGTTGGCGTCGTTCACCGTGTCCTCGAACATGATGTACGGGTAGCCGGACTCGAACTGGATCTCCGCCAGGGTCTGGAAGAACGCGCGGGCGTTGAGCTTGGTCTTGCTGATCCGCGGGTCCTCGACCATGTCGTCGTAGTTCTCGGAGATGTTCACGTCGGCGAACGCCTTGCCGTAGACGCGCTCGACGTCGTACGGGCTGAACAGGTACATGTCGTCGTTGCGCTTGGCCAGCTCGAAGGTGATGTCCGGGATGACCACGCCGAGCGACAGCGACTTGATGCGGATCTTCTCGTCGGCGTTCTCGCGCTTGGTGTCCAGGAAGCGCATGATGTCCGGATGGTGCGCGTGCAGGTACACCGCGCCCGCGCCCTGGCGCGCGCCGAGCTGGTTGGCGTAGGAGAACGAGTCCTCCAGCAGCTTCATCACGGGGATGACGCCGGACGACTGGTTCTCGATGTGCTTGATCGGCGCTCCCTGCTCGCGCAGGTTGCTCAGCAGCAGCGCGACGCCGCCGCCGCGCTTGGACAGCTGCAGCGAGGAGTTGATGGCGCGGCCGATGGACTCCATGTTGTCCTCGATGCGCAGCAGGAAGCAGCTCACCGGCTCGCCGCGCTGGGCCTTGCCGGAGTTGAGGAACGTCGGCGTCGCCGGCTGGAAGCGGCCCGAGATGATCTCGTCGACCAGGTGGCCGGCCAGTTCGAGGTCGCCGTCGGCCAGCGTCAGCGCGACCATGCAGACGCGGTCCTCGTAGCGCTCGAGGTAGCGCTTCCCGTCGAAGGTCTTCAGGGTGTACGAGGTGTAGTACTTGTACGCCCCCAGGAAGGACTTGAAGCGGAACTTGTGCGCGTAGGCCCGCTTGAACAGGGCCTTGATGTCCTCGAACTCGTACTTGTTCACCACGATCGGGTCGTAGTACTTGTTCTCGACCAGGTAGTCCAGCTTCTCCTTCAGGTTGTGGAAGAAGACGGTGTTCTGGTTGACGTGCTGCAGGAAGTACTGGCGCGCCGCCTCCCGGTCCTTGTCGAACTGGATCTTCCCGTTGTCGTCGTACAGGTTCAGCAGCGCGTTGAGCGCATGGAAATCAAGCTCGTCCTTGCCGATCGGCTCCGCCACGGTTTTCCCCATTTCAGCCACTGTGTTAGCTCCCTCTTCGTTTCCCTGGCTCGCGCCGGCTCGCTTGTCGCGTATCGCTTCTATTTGCTGTGCGTTTTTGCTTTGCGACGGCGCCCTCGCCGTCGCCCCTGTGTTTCTTGTCGGCCGCGTCCCCGTGCGACCGCCGTCCCCTCCCCTCTATATAAGAGGAACGGTGCGGCCGCCATGGGCGCGTGTCCCGGCGTCGGTCAGGAGGCCGCGCGGTGCTGGAAAAAGTCCGCCAGCCCGGATCGAACGACCTTCACGTCTTCGTCGTTGCCCATCAACTCGAACCGGTAGACGTACGGCACCTTGCATTTCTCGGCCACGATTTCCCCGGCCAGCCCGTAGTCGATGCCGAAGTTGGTGTTGCCCGCCGAGATGACCCCCCGGATGAACGAGCGGTTGTGCTCGTTGTTCAGGAACCGGATCACCTGCGGCGGCACCGGCCGGGATTTGTCCCCCGTGATGGATGATCCGCCCCCGTAGGTGGGGACGATCAGCACATATGGCTCGTCGACCATCAGTTCCGGCTCATTCCGGTGGATCGGGATCCGTGCGTTGGGGATGCCCAGCTTCTGCACGAACTTGTGGGTGTTGCCGGTGGCCGACGAGAAATAGACGATGAACAATGGCTTTCGCCACCCTTCGACGAAAGGCCGTGGTTCCCGCTGGAGCGGAAAAGCCACGGCCGGGGTTTCGGGCCCGCGGTTTACGCGGCCCGGAGGGCCTGGATGCGGTCGGGACGGAAGCCCGACCAGGTCTCGGAACCCGTGTCGACGACCGGGGCCTGCAGGTGGCCGAGCGCCATGACGTAGTCGCGGGCCTCGTCATCGAGGGTGATGTCCACGACGTCGTAGGAGATGCCGGCCTTGTCGAGGGCTCGGGTGGTGGCGCGGCACTGCACGCAGGCGGGCTTGCTGTAGACGGTGACCATGTCTCGCACGTTCCTTCAGTCAGTCGGTTCGAGGGATGTCGACCGGCGAGCCCTTCGGATCCTCCGGTCCGCGCCCTGAGTGGCGCAACACCAGAAACACTACACTTGGGGTTTGAAAAAGGCCAGTGGCACAACATGTAGTAGTTACAAGCATCGAATTCCCAGGATGGGGATTCCCCCGCCACTACATGTGGGGCGAAATGGCCTCACAACCTTGTGATTTAGTGGTCGAGGTCCCGAAATTCGCCGAAAACCGTCTATCGGAGACCGGCCGGTCCAGCTATCGGCCAATGTCCACGCAAAGAAAACCGCGCCGCATGGACCAGTCGGTCCATGCGGCGCGGCGGGAAACCCTTCGCTCTTAACCCTGGCGGGCCTTGAAGCGCGGCTCCTTCTTGTTGATCACGTAAACCTTGCCACGGCGGCGCACGACCTGGGCGCCCGGCTTGTTCTTCAGCGACCGAAGGGACTTGCGGACCTTCATTCGGGCGCTCCTTTCTTCTCGGCTCCTGTGGGCGGTGGCGGGCCGCGCCACTCCCCCGTCGGAAAAACGATTGGGATGCGACAACCCGGTGGCGCCGACCTGCGGCGCCACGACACGAACGGCCATGTTACCCAAACCGGCGCCCCGACACAAAAAGCCCCGCATCCCGAAACGGGAGGCAGCGGCCTCCCCGTCAGCGCCGACGGGTGCGCGCCAGCCCGACGAGCAGGGCCACGCCCCACACGGCGAACAGCGGATCCCACAGCCACGCATGGCCGATCATCGCGCCCCGGTCGTACCCGCCGACCGGCTCGATGACCGAGGCAAGCACGAGGTTGCCGATCACCGTCGTCAGCCCGCCCCACCCGATCAACGTCACCGCCGCCAGCCACGACGCCAGTCGCGTCAGCCGTGGCCACGGCCGCCACGCCCGGGACTGCAACCACAACGGCCCGATCGCGACGGCGAACTTGACCAGCGCCACCGGGTACAGCAGCCACATTCTCGAGGCGAACCCGTCGGCGAACGACTCGCCCATGGTCCACAGCAGACCGGTCCCGCCGAGCGCCCAGTACAGGGAGATCGCCGCGTGCGCCCCGCCGGCCAGCGCCGCAAGCCAGAACCAGTTGGACCTCGTCATGCCCGAACCGTAGGCGCGTCCGAGTCGACCGTCCAACCGGGAACCCGGCATCGTCGGGAAAAGGGCGCGTCAGGCCCCCGCGGCGCGCAGGTCTTCGCTGACCTCCGACAGCGATCGCCCCGTGGTTTCCGGGACCATCTTCCACGTGAAGGCCAGCGCCATCGCACCGGTGACGGCGAAGAAGAGGAAGGACCACGAGCCGCCGACGACGTCGACCATCGGCAGGAAGGCCTGCGCCACGAACCAGTTGGCCGCCCACAGCGCCAGGCCGGCCAGGCCCATGCCCGCACCCCGGACCTCGGCGGGCACGACCTCGGAGATGAGCAGCCACGTGGCCACGGAGACTGCGGCCTGCTGGAAGGCGATGAATACGGTCATCAACGCCAGCGACGCCATGGCCCCGGCCGTCGAGTTCGACGCCAGGCCGTAGACCGGGGCCAGCACGCCCAGCGAAATGGCGCAGCCGGTCAGGCCGATGATCAGCATCCGTCGGCGGCCGACGCGGTCGATGATGCCCATGCCGACGGCGCAGGCGATGACCGACACGGTGCCGATCAAAATGGACGTGTACACGGAGTTTTCCGCCGACAACCCGACCTTGTTCATCATCGTCGGCGCGAAATACATGATGGCGTTGGCGCCCGTGACCTGCTGGGTCACGCCGATGAGCATCGCGATGATCACCGCGCGCCGGATCCACGGCACCTTCAGCGCCGCACGTTCGGCCGCCCGCTGGTCCTCGCTCATGGAACCCTCGGCGATCTCGACGTCGGAAAGCTCCGCCCCCGGCCCGTGCATGCCGCGCAGGACCTTGAGCGCATCGTCGCGGCGATCGCGGCGCAGCAGGTAAGCCGGGGTGTCGGGCAGCAAGAGCATGCCGACGAGCAGAATCACCGCGGGCACGGCACCCAGCCCCAGCATCCAGCGCCACGACCCCGACCCCGCCAACGCGGAGTTGGTGAGGAACGCGACGAGCTGGCCGATGACGATCATCAGCGAGTTGAGGCTGACCAGGCGGCCGCGGATGTGCGGGGGCGACATCTCGGAGATGTACATGGGCACGACGATGGACACGCCGCCGATGCACACGCCCAGCAGCGTCCGCGCGGCCCCGAGCTCCAGCGCCGACCCGGCCGCCGCGCACCACAGGCTGCCGGCGATGAATCCGACCGCGCCGATGAGCACCGTCGACCGGCGGCCGATCGCGTCGGCCACCCGGCCGCCGGTGAAGGCGCCGATGGCCGCGCCGACCAGCAGCATCGCGGTGACGGTGGATTCCTGTGCCGGCGTCAGCTCGAAGGACCGCTGGATGAACAGCAGGGCCCCGGAGATGACGCCGGTGTCGTAGCCGAAGAGGAGGCCGCCCAGGGCGGCGATGACGGCGACGGCGATGGCCCGGCCGGAGCCGCGGGCCTCGGTGGAGGGTCGGGTTGGTGCGTTCACGGGGGCAATCATGCCACCGAAACCGGATGGAAACCTCGCCGACGTACCCTGGGCCCATGAACTACCCGAAGGATGGCCTCCGCGAGCGCATCATCGCCGAACTGCACGTGTCCCCCGAGATCGACCCCGCAGCCGAGGTCGACGAGCGCGTGACCTTCCTGGCCGACTACCTCGCGGCGACCGGCGCCCGCGGTTTCGTGCTCGGCATCTCCGGCGGGCAGGACTCGACGCTGGCGGGCAAGCTCGCGCAGATGGCCGTGGAGCGGGTGCGCACCGACGCCGGCGGCACCAACCCGGACCACCTGGCCGATCCGGTGTTCGTCGCGGTGCGCCTGCCCCACGGCGTGCAGGCCGACGAAGACGACGCCCAGACCGCCCTGCGCTTCATCCACCCCGACGAGTCCGTCACCGTGGACATCGAGCCGGCGACCACCGCGATGAACGCCGCAGTGTCCGGGGCCATGGGCATCCGCGGGCTCGGCGACTTCAACAAGGGCAACGTGAAGGCCCGCCAGCGCATGATCGCCCAATACGCCATCGCCGGCGAGCGCGGCCTGCTGGTCGTGGGCACCGACCACGCGGCCGAGGCGGTGACCGGCTTCTACACCAAGCACGGCGACGGCGGCGTGGATCTGGTCCCCCTCGAGGGCCTGACCAAGGGCCAGGGCGCGCGGATGCTCGAGCATCTCGGCGCACCGGAGTCGACGTGGACGAAGGTGCCGACGGCCGACCTGGAGGAAGACCGCCCCGCGCTTCCCGACGAGGTCGCCCTGGGCGTCACCTACGCGGCCATCGACGCCTACCTGGAAGGGCGCGACGTGTCCGACGCCGATGCCGCGCGCATCGAGCACCTGTGGCGGATCAGCCGGCACAAGAGGACCACGCCCCCGGGGCCCTCGCAGGATTGGTGGCGCGCCTAGGCCTCCCGGGCGAAGGCGTCCGCCCCCGCCGTCCACACCGGGTCGGCGGTGTCCCCGGATTCCTGCACCAGCTCCGCGATGACCAGGCCGTGGGCGAAGGCCCACAGCGCCAGTCCGCGGGCCTCGTCCCCGCCGGCGACGCGCGTGAACGGCTCCCGGATCCAGCGGTCCAGGTCGGTGGGCTCGACCATGTTCACCACGCGGGCGCGGCTGATCAGCCGGTACCCGTGGGGATCCGCCGACGCCGCGCGCCGGTACGCCTTCAGCAGCGAGCGCGGGCAGGGGTCCTCGTCCACGGCCTCATGCAGCGCGGCGCCGAGGTTGCGCAGCGTTTCGTCGAGAAGCAGCCGGTACAGCTCATCCTTGCCGGTGATGTGCTTGTACAGCGACGGCGCCTTCACGTCCAGGCGGGCGGCCAGCCGGCGCATGCTGACGTTGCGCCACCCCGACTCGCGCAGCATCGACCGCGCCTCGTCGAGGATGTGCTGGACTCGCGGCGAATGCTGGCCGGGTGCGGCGATCGTCGGCGGGAGCTCGCGCGCCTCGGACATGGGAGCATCACCTTCCGGAATGTTCATGATGCTGGTCACAGACCGGAGGGTAGCGCCGAAAACGGCGGTGCGTGCGGCTTTCGGTGAAAACGGGTGACGCCGTCAGTAACGCTCGGGCTCGTCGCCGAGGTGGAACTTGCGGCCCGAGATCTCGTCCGGCGTGACCACGACGTAGTTGTACTTCAGGGTCGGCAGCCACGGCTTCAGCGGCAGCTGGTCGGCCTTCGCGATCTCGTCGTTGGACTTCAGGGCGCGGGCGGTGCCCTTGACGATGACGGACCAGGCTTCCGCGGCCTCCGAGTCGACGTTGTCCGCCTCGAAGAGGACGTCGTCGTTGAGGGTGAGGGTGAACAGCTTGGACCCCTCCGCGGTGCGGAACCAGATGGCGCCCTCGTGGACGACGTAGTTCAGCGGGAAGAGATCCATGTCGTCTTTGCGGCGCACCACGAGGCGGCCGAAGGTCTTGGTCGACAGCAGTTCGAGGGACTCCTCGTCCGACAGCTTCTGGATCACGTCATTGTTTTCGCTCATGGCACCCATTGTTCCATCGTCCGGACTTTCACGCAGACCCGCCCCTGCCCTATCTGCGCACCTGACGTGCGCATATCGGATATCCCCAGGCAGCCGGACGTTCGGCGGCCGAACGCCGTTAGGGGTGGCGACTGGGATGGCCGCCGACTCAGGGCCGGACCGCCCGCCGACCGGACGTTTGGCCCGAAGAGACCGGTGAACCCGCTCTGCGGGACCCGGGCGGGTGGTCCCGTGGCTAGGCTCGAGACATGGAGACCGTGACACGAGCGGTTCATCCCGCTCTTCGGAGCTGCCTGGCTGCGCCCATGGTGGCCTACGACATGGTGCTGCCGGCCGACGCCGTCCACGTGGGAGTGCCCGGCACGGCCGCCACGGTGATCATCGCGGTGGAGGAGCCTCTCGATGTGGGGTGGCTTCACGAACCCACCCGATCCACGGCGCGCTGGTGTTCGATCTCCGGTCTTCATCTGCGTCCGGCGCTGATTCACACGCACGGGCTGCAACGGGGCATCCATCTGGCCGTCACGCCGATCGGGTGCAGGGCACTCTTCGGCGCACCGATCGGCGCGGTGACGGAACACACCGTCGACATGGACGACCTGCCGCGGGGGCTGACCCGTGACGAGCATGAAGCCATCGCCGGCCGCACCACGTGGACGGACCGCCTCGCCGCCGCGGAAGCCATGCTGTTGGCCCGGCTGAACGGGTGGGCCGCCGACGCCACGGTGACGGCGGCGTGGCGCCTCCTCGGGGACGGTCTTCCCGTCGCCCGGGTGGCCGCCGAAGTCGGGTACTCCCGGCGCCACTTGAGGAATCGCGTCCGGGCGGAGTTTGGCCTGTCACCCAAAGAGATCAGCCGTCTGGCGCGCTTCGAGAAGGCCCGGCGCCTCGTCGCATCGGGAGCGTCCCTGACCGAAGCGGCCGGCGGGTGCGGCTATGCGGACCAGTCTCACCTCTCGCGGGAATGGAAGGGATTCGTCGGAGCCAGTCCCAAAGCCCGAACCGAAGACTTCCCAAACCTTCAAGACCTGGCGCCGGTCGCCGACCATGATTGAACGCATGACGACGACCAAGCCCCAGCTTTTCCACTCCCTCACCTACGCCGATGCCGACAAGGGTCTGGCGTTCCTCGCCGCGCTCGGTTTCGAGCAAATCCTCGTCGTCCGCGACGATGCGGACCCCAGCCGAGTCGAGCATGCCGAACTGCGGTGGCGCGACTCGGGCGGGATCATGCTCGGCTCCAACCGGCGAGCGGGCACCCACGAGATCCCCGACACGGCGGGGCAGAAGTGCTGCTACCTCGTGGTCCCGACGGACGCCGACGTCGACGCAACCTACGAGAAGGCGCTGGCAAACGGCGCCACGACCATCGAAAAGCCCGCCGACCAGCCCTACGGCGGTCGTGTCGCCACCGTCGCGGATCCGGAAGGCAATCACTGGTCCGTGGGCTCGTACCCCGGCCAGTGAGAACACGAAAGCCGCAACCCCGTACGACGCCCCGGCCCACATCACCGCGGAAAAGAAACCGCGAACGCAAAAGGCGGGGCCGCACCCGGTTTCCCGGATGCGGCCCCGCCGTTCAAGTGGAGCTAAGGGGACTCGAACCCCTGACCCCCACACTGCCAGTGTGGTGCGCTACCAGCTGCGCCATAGCCCCGCATGAAGTTGTGTTTCCGCGATCTCCCGCGGCCACGGGAAAACGGCGAACCGTTTTCCTGTGGAGCTAAGGGGACTCGAACCCCTGACCCCCACACTGCCAGTGTGGTGCGCTACCAGCTGCGCCATAGCCCCTGATCATTTCCGCGCCCGCACCTTCCGGCACGCGCCTCGGACTCCCTGTAAATTACACGGCCACCCGGGGATTACCCAAATCCCCAGGTGGCCGGATAATTCGGCTACTTGGCCTTGCCGGCTTCCAGGGCGTTCTTGACCCACTCTCCAAGAGTGCCCTGCTTGGCGTCCTTCAGAATGTCCTTGCCGTCGACGATGACGTGCGGCGAGGAAATGGTGCCGATGGCGCCGTTGAGCTTCTCGCCGTTGGCCTTGGCCGCCTCGCGTGCCGCGGACAGGTCCAGGCCGTCGCGGACGTCGTCGACGACCTCGGAGGGCGCGTCCATCATCTTCAGGCGATCGGCGTACTGCTCGAAGTCCCACGTGTACGCCTGCTGCATGTCGCCCATCAGCAGGGAGTGGAAGTTCCAGAACAGGCGGGCGTCGCCGGTTTCGGCGATGCGCTGCATGACGGCCAGTGCCTTGGTCGAGTGCCCCTCGCCCTGGCGGTCCAGGAAGTTCAGCGGGTGGTATTCGACCACGAGCTTGCCATCGTTGAGCGCCTGCAGCTCATCCGCGTGGCCGCCCTTGGACATCTCCGCGCAGTGGGGGCAGGAGAAGTCCTCGTAGACCTGGGCGACGACGGCGTCGCCGCCGGCCTTGTCGGAGGCCAGCCGGAAGACGTTGTCCTTGGCCTGGACGGAGAACGACACGTCCTCGTTCGGGAGCCCCTCGATCGGCTGGTTGCGCCCCATGTACAGGACGACGCCGATGACCGCGGCGACGATGGCGATGAGGGCGACGATGCCGACGACGAAGCCGGAGCCCTTCTCGTTCGGATTCTTGATTTTCTGGCTCACGGATCACACGATAGCGGCCCGCCGCCCGCCGGTCACGCGAGCGGAATCAAGGGCGCAACGCGAAACGCTCGAACGGCCGCCACATCGTCCACGCCGCCATGGCCAGGAACAGCGCGTCGCGCCCCATGGATTTCAGGTACGTGGCCGGGCCCGCGCCGGCGTCGTACCCGCCGCCGCCGAAGCACCCGCAGTCGATGCTCAGGCCCCGCGCCCACGCGGAGGCGATGCCGAGGATGAACCCGACCAGGATGATCGCCGACGCCGCGCCCGCCCAGCGGAGGAACACGCCGAGCAGCAGCATCAGCCCCAGCACGAGCTCCCCCGCCGGCAGGGCAGTGGCCAGGAAATCGATCCATCCCTCGGGCAGCAGTTCGTAGGCGGCGATGGCCTGCCTGCTGTCGAGGGGGTTCGCGAGCTTCACGCCGCCGGACCACAGCCACACCGCGGCGAGCCCGAAGCGGGCGATGAATGCGATGGCCTCCCGCATCACGCGCCCAGCACCTGCGACACGACGTCCTGGGCCTCCGCCTGCACCTGCTCGAGGTGGTCGGCGCCCTTGAAGGACTCGGCGTAGATCTTGTACTTGTCCTCGGTGCCGGACGGGCGGGCCGCGAACCAGGCGTTCTCGGTGGCCACCTTCAGGCCGCCGATGGCGGCGCCGTTGCCGGGGGCCTCGGTGAGCTTGGCGACGATCGGTTCGCCCGCCAGCGTGTCCGCCGTGACCTGCTCCGGCGAGAGCTTCTTGAGGATCGCCTTCTGCTCGCGGGTGGCGTCGGCGTCGGTGCGCGCGTAGGCGGGCGCCCCGAACTTGTCGGCCAGCTCCGCGTAGCGCTGCGACGGCGTCTTGCCGGTCACGGCGATGATCTCGGCGGCGAGCAGGTCCATGATCAGGCCGTCCTTGTCGGTGGACCAGACGGTGCCGTCGTGGCGCAGGAAGGACGCGCCGGCGGATTCCTCGCCGCCGAAGCCGACGGAGCCGTCCATCAGGCCGGGCACGAACCACTTGAAGCCGACGGGCACCTCCACGAGCTTGCGGCCCAGGTCGGCGACGACGCGGTCGACCATCGAGGAGGACACGAGGGTCTTGCCCACGGCGGTGTCCGCGGCCCAGTTCGGGCGGTTGGCGAAGAGGTAGTCGATGGCGACGGCCAGGTAGTGGTTCGGGTTCATCAGCCCCGCGTCGGGGGTGACGATGCCGTGGCGGTCGGCGTCGGCGTCGTTGCCGGTGGACAGGTCGAACTTGTCGCGATTTCCGATCAGCGACGCCATGGCGTTCGGGCTGGAGCAGTCCATGCGGATCTTGCCGTCGGTGTCGAGCGTCATGAACCGCCACGTGGCGTCGACCAGCGGGTTGACCACGGTGAGGTCGAGGCCGTGGGCGTCGGCGATGGCGCCCCAGTAGTCGACGGAGGCGCCGCCCATGGGGTCGGCGCCGATCTTCACGCCGGCGCCGCGGATTGCGTCGAGGTCGACGACGTTGGGCAGGTCGGCGACGTACTCGTTCATGTAGTCGTGCTTGACCACCAGATCGCCGGCCTTGTCGGCCGACTGGCGCTTGACGCCGTCGAGGCCCTCGGCCAGGTATTCGTTGGCGCGCGCGGCGATCCAGTCGGTGGCGTCGGAGTCGGCGGGGCCGCCGGTGGGCGGGTTGTACTTGAAGCCGCCGTCGCGCGGCGGGTTGTGCGAGGGGGTGACCACGATGCCGTCGGCGCGGCGGCGGTCGGAGGCGCCCAGGTCGCGGTTGTGCCGCAGGATGGCGTGGGACACGGCGGGCGTCGGGGTGTAGCGGCCGCGGGAGTCGACCATGACGGTGACGCCGTTGGCGGTGAGCACCTCGATCGCGGAGATCATGGCGGGCTCGGACAGCCCGTGGGTGTCGCGGCCGATGTACAGCGGGCCCTCGACGCCCTGCCCCGCGCGGTAGTCGACGATCGCCTGCGTGGTGGCGTGGATGTGGTCCTCGTTGAACGCGGTGTCCAGCGAGGAGCCGCGGTGGCCGGAGGTGCCGAAGGACACGGCCTGGTCGGCGTTGCCCGGCTCCGGGTGGCGCGTGTAGTACGCGGTCACCAGCTCGGCGACGTCGATCAGATCCTGGTGCTGGGCAATCTGCCCGGCGCGCTCGTGGGCCATGGGGTGTCCTCCTGCTGTCGTGCCGTAACCGGTTTCCTTTCCAGTGTCCCCGTTTTCACCGGGCGCCGCAGCGCGGCCCCTGCCCATCCGGGGGAGGGTACGATCCGTGCCGTGACCGTCCCTTCCGTTTCCCGCGCCCGCGCCCATGCGCTGGTCGCCGCGGGGTCGGCGGCGGGTGCGGTGCTGCGGGTGCTGGCAGGTTGGGCGGCGTCGCCTTTGCTCGGCGACGCCTGGTCGACGGTCCTGGTCAACGTCCTCGGCTGCTTCGCCATCGGCGCGGTCGCCGCCATGCCCGCCCTGGCGCGGTGGTGGCCCCTGGTCGGGCCGGGGCTGCTGGGAGGTTTCACCACGTTCTCGGCGTTCATCGTGCTTCTCGACGGCGCCTCCCCACGGGAAGCGGCGATCCTCGTCGTCGTCACGCTCGTCGCCTGCCCCGTGGCCGCCCTGCTCGGGGAGAGGACGGTGACCCGTGCCCGTTGACTCCCCCGCGGGCGCGCTGCTCGCCCTCGTCCTCGTCGCGGCGGGGGCGGCGTTCGGCGGAATTACGCGGCACTGGTTCGGCGAGATCTCCGCGCGAATCGCGTGCAGCGCCCTGCCCGGGACGTTCTTCGCCAACGTCGTCGCCTGCGCGGTGGCGGGGCTCGCGTGGTCGCTGTGGGGCGGCGCGGGTCCGCTCTGGGCTTTCGTCGGCGCGGGTTACGCCGGGGCGCTGTCCACGTGGTCGACCCTGGCGCGCGAGGCCGTCGATCTGTGGCGCACCCGATCGTGGTGGGCGGTGGGATACCCCGTGCTGACCGCCGTGACCGGGGCGTCGGCGGCGTCCGTGTTCCTGGGCTGAATCCGTCCCCGGGGTGAGATTCCCGGGCGAATCCCACGTTTCGCGGCCCTACCACGCCCGGAATGGGGTGGTCGGGCGGTAACTTCTCCCCCATGAACGAATTCTTCAGCGGGCTCGACTCCTTCGTCTGGAGCCCCTTCCTCCTCATCCCCCTGCTGCTGGGCACGGGCCTGTGGCTGACCATCCGCCTCGGCGCGGTGCAGCTGCGCATGCTCGGCCCGTCGCTGCGCCTGGGCCTCATCGAACGCAAGGACGACGGCGGCGAAGGCGACATTTCCCAGTACCAGGCCCTGTCCACCGCGCTGGCCGCGACGGTCGGCGTCGGCAACATCGTCGGCGTCGCCACCGCCATCGGCCTCGGCGGCCCGGGCGCCCTGTTCTGGATGTGGGTCACCGGCCTCGTCGGCATGGCGTCGAAGTACGCCGAGGCGTTCCTCGGCGTCAAGTACCGCACCACCGACGCCGCCGGCGAACAGTCCGGCGGCCCGCAGTACTACCTGAAGAAGGCCATCCCGAACTCCTTCGGCAAGGTCCTCGCCTACCTCTTCGCGGTGTTCGCGGCCATCGCCGCGTTCGGCATCGGCAACCTGACGCAGGGCAACGCCGTGGCCACCAACCTGGAGAACGTGTTCGGCCTGCCGGCCTCGGCCACCGGCGCCATCATGTTCATCCTCGTCGGCGCGGTGCTCATCGGCGGCATCAAGTCCATCGGCCGCTTCACCGCGGCCTTCGTGCCGATGATGATCATCCTCTACATCGCCGCCGCCATCTGGGTCCTCGTGGCCAACATCTCCGCCATCCCCGACGCCATCGGGCTGATCTTCACCGACGCGTTCACCGGCACCTCCGCCGTCGGCGGCTTCGCGGGCGCGGGCATCATCCTGGCCATCCAGATGGGCGTCGCCCGCGGCCTGTTCTCCAACGAGTCCGGCATGGGCTCGGGCGCCATCGCCGCCGCCGCGGCGACCACCACCCACCCGGTCCGCCAGGGCCTGGTCTCCATGACCCAGACGTTCATCGACACCATCATCGTCGTGTCCTTCACCGGCCTGGTCATCATCACCACCGGCGCCTGGGAGGAGGGCGCCGAGGACGCCGGCGCCATGACCGCCCACGCATTCTCCGCGGGCCTGCCGGGCACCTTCGGCGGCCAGCTGGTGGCCCTGTCCATCGTGTTCTTCGCGTTCTCGACGATGCTCGGCTGGTCCTACTACGGCGAGCGCGCCCTGGAGTCCATCGTCGGCCGCCACGGGACGATCCCCTACCGCTTCATCTTCACGTGCGTCGTCTACGTCGGCGCCGTCACCGAGCTGGAGACGGTGTGGGCCTTCGCCTCCGCCCTCAACGGCCTGATGGCCCTGCCGAACCTCATCGGCCTGATCGTCCTGTCCGGCCTCATCGCCCGGGAAACGAAGGCCTACCTGGACTTCGACCCGCAACTGCGGGCGTCGGCCAACGAGGTCGCCGAGTGGGAGCGCAACCGGGTGCTCTCCGGCCGCTGACGCGGATACGCTGGGGGCGATGGCCGACCATGAACCCCACGCCCTGAGCACCTCCGATGCCCTGTCGCTGGTGAATTCCGGCGACGGGGGACTCGCCTCCGCCGAAGCTTCGCGACGCCTCGCGTCCGACGGGCCCAACGCTCTGCCCGAACCGGACCGCGACGGCGTCGTCACGCGTTTTCTGGGCCATTTCAACGACCCGCTGATCCACGTGCTCCTGGCCGCGGCCGCGATCACGGCCCTGATGCGGCACTGGATCGACACCGCGGTGATCCTGCTGGTGGTGG
Source organism: Corynebacterium hansenii (assembly GCF_030408795.1). Taxonomy (NCBI): domain Bacteria; kingdom Bacillati; phylum Actinomycetota; class Actinomycetes; order Mycobacteriales; family Corynebacteriaceae; genus Corynebacterium; species Corynebacterium hansenii. Next base: position 657,436 of record NZ_CP047211.1, on the reverse strand, counting down.
TGGTCAACGCCCTCATCGGCTTCATCCAGGAGGGGCAGGCCGAGAAGGCGCTGGAGGGCCTGCGGACCATGCTGACGGCGTCGGCGCGGGTGCTTCGCGACGGCTCGCCCGTCACCGTCCCCGCCGATGAGCTCGTCGCCGGCGACGTCGTCCTCCTCGGCCCGGGCGACCGCGTGCCCGCGGACCTGCGGCTGCTGCGCACCTCCGATCTGCGCGTCGACGAATCGCCGCTGACCGGCGAATCCGAGCCCGTCACCAAGGGCGCCGAGCCGGTCCCCGCCGATGCCGGCGTCGGCGACCGCACCTCCATGGCCTTCTCCGGCACGCTGGCCGTGGCGGGCACCGGCGCGGGCGTGGTCACCGCCATCGGGCGCGACACCGAGATCGGCCGCATCGACCGCATGCTCGGCGACGTGCAGACGCTGGAGACGCCGCTGACCCGGTCGATGGCGAAGTTCGGGAAGCAGCTGACCTTCATCGTCGTCGGCCTGGCGGTCCTGCTCATGGCCGTCTCGCGCCTGGTGCACGGCTCCGCCCTCCTCGACGTCGGGCTCCAGGCGATCAGCTTCGCCGTCGCCGCCATTCCCGAGGGGCTGCCCGCGGTGATGGCCATCGCCCTGGCCCGCGGCGTGCAGGTCATGGCCCGGCGCAACGCCATCACCCGCAAACTCGGCGCGGTGGAGACCCTCGGCTCCGTGTCGGTGATCTGCACCGACAAGACCGGCACGCTGACCAAGAACGAGATGACGGTGCGCGAGGCCGTCGTCGCCGCCGGGCCGGTGGAGATCTCCGGCACCGGCTACTCCCCCGACGGCGAACTGTCCGGCCCGGCCGCCGGCGACCCGGCCATCCGCGCGCTGGCCGCCATCGCCGACCGCGCCAACGAGGCCGAGGGGCGGCGCAAGGACGGCCGGTGGCTCCTCGTCGGCGAACCCACCGACGGCGCGCTGCGCGTCTTCGCCCTGAAGGCGGGCCACTCCCGCGGCGCCGACGACCGCGTCAGCGACGTCCCCTTCAACTCCGACAACAAGTGGATGGCCGTCCACGACGACGCGCCCGCGCCCCACGATCTCCCGCCCGCACCCGCCGGCGGCGACGACGGCAGCGTCTTCCTCAAGGGCGCGCCCGACCGGCTGCTGGACCTGTGCACCCACGAAATCGCGCCCGGCGGCGGGGTCCGCGGGCTCGACCGGGGATTCTGGGAGGCGGAAATCGACCGCCTCTCCGGGCGCGGCCTGCGGGTCCTGGCGGGCGCGTTCCGGCGCGGCGGGGCGTCGGAAAGCGACGGGGACCTCGACGAAAACGACGTCGCCCTGGGCGGGTTCACCTTCGCGGGGCTCTACGGCATCATCGACCCGCCGCGGCCCGAGGCCATCGAGGCCGTGGCGCACTGCCGGGCCGCCGGCATCCGCGTGAAGATGATCACCGGCGACCACGCCGGCACCGCCTCCGCCATCGCCCGCGAAATGGGCATCGGCGACCCCGACCCCGCCACCGGCGAGATCCCCGCCATCACCGGCCGCGAGCTCGAGGCGATGGACGACGGGGAACTCGCCCGCGCGGCCGCCGCCCACGACGTCTTCGCCCGCACCTCCCCCGAGCACAAGCTGCGGCTCGTCGGCGGGCTGCAATCGCTCGGCGAGGTCGTGTCCATGACCGGCGACGGCGTCAACGACGCCCCGGCCCTCAAGCGCGCCGACGTGGGCGTGGCCATGGGCGTCAAGGGCACCGAGGCGACGAAGGAAGCCGCCGACGTCGTGCTCGCCGACGACAACTTCTCGTCCATCGCCCGCGCCGTCCGCGAGGGCCGCGCCATCCACGACAACCTGCGCAAGACCATCGTCTACATGCTGCCGACCAACGGCAGCGAGGCGCTGGTCATGTTCGCCGCGGTGATGGCGAACCTGACGCTGCCGCTGACGCCCCTGCAGATCCTGTGGGTGAACATGGTCTGCGCGGTGACGCTCGGCGTGGCGCTGGCGTTCGAGGACCCCGAGCCGGACGTCATGGACCGGCCGCCGCGCGACCCCGGCGAGCCGCTTCTCGACGGCATGGCCGGCATCCGCATCGCCGTCGTGTCCCTGCTGCTGGGCGGGATGACCATGGCGGTGTTCTATTGGGCGCTCGACGGCGGCACCGCGGTGGGGACGGCCCGGACGCTCGCCGTCAACGCGCTGGTCGTCGGCCAGATCTGGTACCTGTTCAACGCCCGCCACCTGCGGGAGCACAGCTTCCGGGCGGACCTGTTCACCACCAACCCCGCGTCGTGGATCGCGGTGGCGGCGCTGGTCGCCCTGCAGCTGCTGTTCACCTACGCGCCGTTCATGCACGCGGCCTTCGGGTCGGCGCCGCTGGGCGCCGCGCAGTGGGGCCTGATCGTGGCGCTCGGCACGGCGGTGTTCGCGGTCGTCGAGGGCGAGAAGGCCCTCGGCCGGGTCATCCGCAGGTCGGGGCGGCGCCCGGGTCGTCGAGCGCCTTCACCGCGTCGCCCAGCGACCCGACCTTGATCAGCTTCATGTCGCCGGCCTCGGCGGTGCGCGCCTCGGCGCAGTTGGCGCCGGGGACCAGGAAGAACTCCGCCCCGCCCTCGCGGGCCGCGGAGATCTTGTGCGTGATGCCGCCGATCGGCCCGACGACGCCGACGCCATCGATGGTGCCGGTGCCGGCGATGGTGCGGCCCTCGGTCAGGTCCCCCGGGCTGAGCTTGTCCACCACCGCCAGCGACAGCATCAGGCCCGCGGAGGGGCCGCCGACGCCGGAGACGTTGTACTGCACCTTCACGTCGCCCTTGGGCTGCGCGGCCATGCCGACGCCCAGGAACGCCCTCTTGTCGTCGTCGGGGTTCGCGCCGAGCTCGACCTCGATCTGCTTCTTCTCGCCGCCGCGGACGACATCGAGGGTGACGCGGTCGCCGGGCGCATGCCCCGCGACGGTGCGCTGGAGGGTCTCCGGCCGGTCGATGTCGTCGCCGTCGATGGCGGCCAGCACGTCGCCCTTCTCCAGCTTCCCCTCGGCGGCCGAGCCCTTGGTCACCAGCGCCACGGTGACCTCGATGGGCAGCCCGAGCTGACGCAGCGCCGACGCGGTGGCGTTGGCCTCCGATTCGGTGAACATCAGGGCGTTTCGTTCCTTGACGTCGTCCTGGCTCAGCCCGGGCGGGAACACGGCCTCGATGGGCACGACCTTCTGGTCCGGATCCGCCCACATTCCCATCACCTGCGCCAGCGACAGCTTGTGCGCCACGGCGACGGTGGTCATGTTGAGCTCCCCCGCGGACGGGTCGGGGTCCCCGCCCGCGACGACGACCGCCTCCTTCCCGTCTATGTCGCCGAGGACGTCGAAAAGCGGCCCCGGCCCTTCGGCGGCGAAGGGCACGGCGATCTGCGGCGAGGACAGCACGGCCGCCAGCGCCAGGATCGGCGCGGCGCCGACGAGCAGGGTTCTGGTGCGGCGATTCACGAACGCCAACCCTACCGGTGCTTCGTGTTCGCCCTGCGCGAGCATCGCCGGGAACCCGCGGACGAACAGTGACCGGGCACCCCCGCGCCGGTACGGTTGGGAGCATGAGTGGACAGGGATTCGGATTCACGCCCGACGACGATGACGACCGCGACAAGGGCCGTGACAAGGGCAAGGACGAAGGCAAGGACCGGGGCGGCCAGAACCCGTTCGGCGACTTCGGCATTTTCGGGTTCCCCATGGGCGGCCAGGGGGGCCAGGGCGGCGCGGGCCTGGGCGACTTCCTCAACCAGCTGGGCCAGATGATGTCCGGCATGGGCCAGCAGATGGACGGCCAGGGCGGCGGGGGCGTCGACCATTCCGTCGCCGAGCGCATCGCGCGCCAGCGGATCGGGCAGGTCGCGCCGGTGCGCGACTCGGAGCGGGAGGCGCTTTCCGACGCCCTCCGCCTCGCCGAGCTGTGGCTCGACGAATCCACGACGCTGCCCGCCGGCGCGAACCGTGCCGAGGGCTGGAACTCGCTGCAGTGGCTCGAGCACACGCTGCCCACGTGGAAGCGCATCGTCGACCCGGTCGCCGAGCAGATGGCGGAGGCGTCCGTCGCCGGCATGCCGGAGCAGGCCCGCGAGATGATGGGCCCGATGCTCGGAATGATGTCCCGGATGAACGCCATGAATTTCGGCGTCCAGCTCGGCGGCGCGCTGGCGGACCTGGCCAAGGACGCCCTGACCGGCTCCGACCTGGGCCTGCCGCTGCACACGACCGGCGCGGCGGCGATGCTGCCGACGCACCTGACCGCCCTGGCCGAGGAGCTGGAGCTGCCCGCCCGCGAGCTGTACGTATACGCCGCCGCCCGCGAGGCCGCCCACCAGCGCCTCTACGACCGGGTGCCGTGGCTGGTCGAGCGCATGATTTCCTCCGTCGAGGAGTACGCGTCGGGCCTGGTCATGGACTACTCCGGCGTCGAGGAAGCCGCCCGCGGCCTGGACCTGGAGTCGCTGCAGGACCCGTCGAAGCTGCAGGAGGCCATGTCCGCCATGCAGAACATGGACCTGTCGCCGAAGATCACCTCCGCCAACCAGCACGCCCGCACCCGCCTGGAGACGCTGCTGGCGCTGGTGGAGGGCTGGGTCGACGTCGTGGTGGCCGACGCCCTCGGCGAGCGCCTGCCCGGTGCGGTGCAGCTCGACGAGGCCTGGCGCCGCCGCCGCGCATCCACCGGCGCAGAGCAGGCCCTGGAGAAGGCGACCGGCATCGACCTGGGCGCCCCGAAGGTCCGCGAGGCCGCCGACCTGTGGCGCCGCCTGACCACCGCCGTGGGCGTCGAACGCCGCGACGGCGTCTGGGACCACCCCGATTTCCTGCCCGTGGCCGAGGACCTGGACAACTCCGCCGAGTTCATCGACGGCGTCCTCGGCGGCGACGCCTCCGACGACTTCGACCCCATCGCGGAACTCGAGGACCAGCTGCGCCGCGAGGCCGAGGAAGGCGACGAGCGGGACAAGCGCGACGACGGCGACGCGAAGAGCTAGGACCGCACCCCCCACCGCTGATACGCCTCCAGATAGCCCCGCGCCCGCTCGTGGTGCGGGGCCTTCGACGCCCAGGCCCAGAATTCGTCCGAGTGGCCGTCGTCGATGAACGTGTGCACGAGCTCATGGACGATGACGTCGTCGAGGACGTACTCCGGCACGTCGGCAAGCCTGTGCGAGACGCGGATGCGCCCCGGGTCACCCGTCACCGACGCCCAGCGCCGCGACATGTTGCGGACCCATTTGATCGACTCCATCCGCGGCCGGCCCTCCAGCACGGTGCGGGCGAGGCGGCGGGCGCGCTTGTCCAGCGCGGCGTCGTCGAGGTTGTTGCCGACCTTGTGCCGCACCCGCTCGACGATCTCCTCGACCTGGCGGCGCTCCTCCGCGTCGGGCAGATCGTCGGGGACCATGACCACGATGCGGCTGCCCTCCGCGCGGGCGGAGACCGTCCGGCGGCGTCTCTTCGAGCGCCGCACGTCGACGTCCGGCCCGTAGTCGGGTCGATCGCGATTCGGGCGCTTTCGGTCCATGGCCCCAGCGTAGACGGGTGCGGGGGTGAAACGCGCCGTTTCCGGGGGTGCGCGTGTGCGGCACCCGTGCTTCAGTGGCGCCATGGGGGTCGGGATCGGGGGATCGGCGCCGGTGCACCTGCACCGCCACGTCGCGGTGCTGCTGCGGCCGGGCGGGCGCATCCAGTTCGGGTCGGATCCGCGCACGTGCCTGGTTTTCCCGCTTCCCGACGACGTGTCCCCCGGCCCCGTCTTCTCCGCCCTCCTCGCGGGCACCCGCGGCGCCTGCGTGGCCGAGGGTTTGGCCGGCACCGAATTGCCGGCGCCGATGGCGTCGGGGCTGGTGGGCGAACTGCGGAGGGCGGGGCTCGTCGAAAAGCACCGCGAACCAGGCCCCGTGTCGCTCATCGGCCGCGACGGCCTGCGCCCGCGGTTGGCCGAGGCGCTGCGGCTGCGGGGCTGGTCGCCGACCTCGCGCATTCCCGATGCCGGCGCCCGCCGGTGGGTGGAGCGGGCGACGGTCGCGGACATCGGCGCGATCGTGCTCACCGGTTTCGAGGTGCCGGACGTCCCCCTGCTGCGGACCCTGCGTGGCCGCGGGATCCCGCATCTGTCCGTGGTGCTCCGCGACGGCGCCGGCATCGTCGGGCCGTGGGTGCCGGATCCCTCGGCGCCGTGCCCCGCCTGCGCCGAAGCGCACCGCGCCGACGACGACCCCGCCCGCCGCGTCCTGGCGCTGCAGCTGGCGGGGAGGGTCGGGACGGCGCCGCCGGAGACGATGACGGCGACGGTCGCGACGGCCATGGCCCAACTTCGCGATCCCGGGGCGCTGCGCGGCGCGGAGGTGGTCGTCGATCCGCATGGCCTGCGCGGCGGGGTGCGCCCCCTGCTGCCGCATCCGCGTTGCCCGGTGTGCGCGGGGGCGGCGGCCGTGGCCCGATGACGGCACAATGGCCCCCATGAACGATGAGTCCGTCTCCGGGTCCTCCATCCGCCGCGCCGCAAGATTGGCGTCGGTGCCGTTGGCGGCGGGCGCCCGGGCGCTGAATCCCCGCAGCCGGGCGTCGAACCCCCGGAAGACGGCGGAGCAGTTGGCGGCGGTCCTCGGCGAGCTCAAGGGCGGCGCGATGAAGGTCGGGCAGGCGCTCAGCATTTTCGCGCCGATCCTGCCCGACGAGTTGGCCGAGCCGCTGTCCGGCACCCTGCGGTCGCTGCAGGCGGAGGCCCCTCCCCTGCCGGCGTCGTCGGTGCACCGGGTGCTGGACCGGCAGCTGGGCACCGCGTGGCGGACGCGTTTCCTGGAATTCGACGACGCCCCCGTCGCCGCCGCGTCCATCGGCCAGGTGCACAAGGCGGTGTGGGCCGATGGTTCGCCCGTGGCGGTGAAGGTGCAGTACCCGGGCGCCGACAAGGCCATCAAGGCCGACCTGCGCCAGTTGAAGATGGTCACGCCCATCCTGCAGCAGCTCGAAGCCGGCATGAACATGTCGGACCTGGTCGACGAGATCGCGGACAACGTCCTCGACGAGTTGGACTACCGCATCGAGGCCGACCACCAGCGCGCCTTCCATGCGGCGTTCGGCAGTGGGCGGGAGCCGCGGCTGCATGTGCCGAAGGTGTACGCGTCCGCACCGAAGGTGCTGGTCAGCGAGTGGGTGGAGGGCGTGCGCCTGGGCGAGATCATCGAGCACGGCACCGCCGAGCAGCGGTCGCGGGCGGCGGAGGCGCTGACGGTGTTCGAGTTCGCGTCGCCCGACCTGGTGCATCGCATGCACACGGACCCGCACCCGGGGAATTTTCTGCTTTCCGACGACGGCGTTCTGACCGTCATCGATTTCGGCGCGTGCATCCACGTGCCCGAGGGGTTGCCGCGGCCGTTGATCGAGCTGGTCGCGGCCGTCGTGGATGGCCGGCGGGAGGATCTGTTGGATCTCGCCGTGGAGCACGGGTACGTCACCGGCGGCAGGGAGAAGGAGTTGACGCCGGCGGAGGTCGAGGCGTTTCTGCTGCCTTTCGCGGAGCCGTTGTCGCAGGACGATTTCGTGTTCACGGTCGAGTGGCTGAAGCGGGTGATGGGCCCGTTCATGGATCCGATGTCGCCGCAGTCGAAGTTGGGCCGGAAGTTCGGGATGCCGAAGCGGTACATCATGATCCACCGCATCCTCGCCGGCGCCGTGGCGGTGTTGTCGCAGTTGGCGGCGCCGGCGCCGTATCGGCAGGTCATTGCGGAGCATTATCCCGAGATGGTGGGGTTGGGCCCCGCGCGGTAGCGTCGCGGGCATGCGGCCGCAGGAGTTGTACGCGCAGGTGGGCATGACCCATGAGGGGTTGTCCGGCATCGTCGACCAGGTCCGCCAGTTGGCGGCGTCGGCCGAGGTGTGGGACCGGCGGAAGCTGACGGTCGACGACTCCGCGGTGATCACCCCTTCCGAGGCCGTCGACGCCGTCGCCGAGGAGCTCCGCGCCTGCGCCGACGCCCTGGACCTGGCCATCGAGCACGTTGAGGCCGCCTGGTCCGCCAGTTCCCGCATCGGCGACGAAGGGTAGGCCGGCAAGTAGGGGCCGTGGGGTTCTTCTGACCTCCTCGTGGGGTTCTCCTTGGGCGGCCGTTTTACATCTGCCGCGGTTTTTCCCAGCAGGCGTCTCATCAGAACGGCACCGTCGGGTCCGGCCCCAACGGCCGCGGCGCCTCCGGCACCTCACATTGTTCGACGTCATCCATGCAGGGCCATCCGTCGTCTGCGGCATTGACCACCGCCCGCGCGTCCCCGGCCACCACCGGGTCCGGTGAATTCAACGGGCCGGCAACGAACTCCTCCACCTCCCGCTCATACGTCGCCATCTTTCTGGCGTGTTCCCGCAAGGCCGCATCAACCTCGGCTTGGTCCATCGCCTCCCGCGCCTCCGCCGCCGCGCGCATGCGCTTGTCGTTGTTGGCGCGGATGGTCTTCGCCAACCTCGCGGCCCGCTGATCGAAGGTCTGGCGTTTGATGTGGGCGATCGGACCATGCGGCACCGTCGTCGCCTGGGTTTCGCCGGTGTGGTCGCTCCACGTCACCGACGCGTCGTCGTGCATCACCGCATGCCAGTGGCGGGAGGTCTTGAGGTTGTGGTGGTGCTGGCACAGGCACTGCAGGTTCCACGTCGCCGTCGCACCCAGGCCATTGGTCTCGTTGCCGGCGACGACCCCACCGGCACGCTCATGGTCATGGCCGTGGCTGCAGCCGGTGTGGTCGCCCTGGTCATGGTCGTGGTCGCAGCCGCCATGGTCGCCGTGATCGTGGCTGCAGTGGTCATGCCCCTGGCCTGCGGTGTTGAACAGCGGGTTATTCACCATCGCGGCGTGGTCGAGGTTGGGGTCGTAGTTGACGACGTGATCGATCTGGCACTTATCCGCCGGCACCGAACACCCCGGAAACCTGCACCCACCATCCCGGCCACGCACCCTGGCCTTCTGCGCCTCGGTGGGCACATACCCACCCGTGACCGAATCACCCGACAACCGCACCGCGGTGGCGCGCTCCAACCACTGCTTCGTGACGTAGGTCGGCAACCACCCGCCACCGTCGAGCCACAACCGAAGCTCCCCCTCATCGGCGGCCGCACCATCGGCGTAGACGTTGAGGGTGACGTTCGCCCCGTCGTGGTCTCCTCGGCACAGGTGCATGAGCGCATCGGCGAGGGTGCAGGTCTCGCCGGCGTTGAGTTTGGTGTCGCGGATGGCGCGGACGGTGGCGTCGAACTCGGCCAGGCGGTCCTTGCGCAACACCACCTCCACGCACCCGTGATCACCGGGGGAGTCCCGGTCGGCGACGTACCCCTCCGAGGCGGGCTGTTCTGCGTCGTCGTCGGGTGGGGTGGAGATCGGTTCGATGTCGTCGACGATGCGGGCCAGGTGCCGGGCGAAGACCCTGATGCCGGGAAGGGCCTGGAAGTCCCGCCTGGGCGTGAGGTACTCCAGGAACCGGGTTTCTACTTCTTCGAGGTGGTCGTCGGTGACGGCGATGATGGCGGCGGCGATTTTCACCAGGTGCCCCATCGGCACCACACCGCCAGTACAGAACTGGCGGATGCGGGGCATGCGGTGGAGCATCACCCCGACGTCGCAGTACTGCATCGCCCGCACCTTGCCCGCACCGATGCGGGTGGCGATGGTCGCGGCGTGGGAATCGACGTCCGTGCCACCGTCGGGTGTGCAGGCGATGGCCATGTCGACTTCGGCGATGTTGCGCTCACGGGCCAGGCAGGCCAGCGCATCGTCGTCGCGTTCGGTGACCCACCGCTTGCGCGACAGGGCCTCCGATTCGGTCGACTGATGCGGCGATGCCCGCTCGGCAGACTGGGGCGACGAAGCCCCCTGCTGGTCGCCGGCCCCGCTATCCCGATCGGCCTGATCGGGGTGGTCTACGGGGTCGGGTGTGTCCCGCCCACCGTTGTCGGGTGGGTGGGTGCGTTGGTTGCGGTGGTGGTCCGGGTCGTTGTGCTCATCGTCGTTTGCATCGGATGGAACATGGTCGAAAGCCATGTCGATTCCCCCACGGTGGCGAAAAGAAACTGGAACTGGAAACTGCTCGCACTGCTTGGCGTTGCGCCTTGGAAGCCGGGCCCATTATCCCCATCCCGCTTCACCAAAGATGATACACGTGTTCGACCGATATCGCTCGAACATTGCGTCACGTTTGCGCTTCTTTTCGCACCACGGGACACTTTCGCACCACGCGGGGCGGTGCACTCGAGACTCGCACGAATCAGTGACTAGCGGCCGGCGGGCACGTACTGGATGCCATGTGTGTAGTCGGCACGTACTGGATGCCATGTGGGTGGCGGGTTGCGGTTGCCCGCAGGTCAGGAGAGCTCGCGCCCAGGTGGAGGCAGCGCAGTGCGGGTTGCAAAGGGCGAAGATCGGAGTTGTTGGCGGACCGTAGTTGCGGCGCTGGGCCGCGGGCGTGGGTCACGCGAGGTTGCGGCTTTGGCGGGGGCGGCGCCAGGGCACGGTCACTGGACACACCGGCCCCTCCCTGCCACACCGGCACGTCGCAAAGCAAGCACCCACGCACGCGAAAGGCCCGCGCCAACCGACGCCGGCGCGGGCCAGGGGGAACGGGCAGGGGCGCCGAAGCTACGCGGTGACGGCCTCGCCCAACGGCACATCGCCGTCGAGGAAGGCGATCTCGCGGGCGCCGCCGAGCTCGCCGAAACGACCCACCACATGCGCGATCATCGCCGCGACGGTGGCGCGGGCGGTGGTGCGCCCGACTCCCTCGGGCACCTCGGAATCGTCGCCGACGTACACGTTGCCGGCGGGCTCCTCGGTCAACGCACCCGGCTTCAGGATCACGTACCGCAGCCCCGACTCCCGCAGATGCTCGTCGGCGGCGGCCTTCGCGTCGGCGTAATGGACGAACGGGTTGTCCTCCGGCACGCCATGATCGCGGCGCGCGCCCCAATACGACACCATCACGTACCCCGCCTCGCGCGGGCAGGCGTCCATCGACGCGATAGCCGCGTCCTCGTCGACGGCCTTCGTCCGCCGCGGATCGCCCCCGCCGGCGCCGGCCGACCACACGACCAGATCCGTCCCCTCCAGCAGCGACGCCCACCCGCCGGCGTCCAACCGCTCGATGTCGGCGACGTGCGGCTCGGCGCCCGCCGCCTCCACCTCGTCGGCGTGATCCGGGTTGCGGATCACCCCGACGACCTCATGCCCCGCGGCCGACAGCAGCGGCAGCGCCCGCAGCGCGACTTTTCCGTGTGCTCCGATGACGTGGATTCGCATGGCCCCACGCTACCGACTTCCCCCGCTTCACGACGACGCGATCAGCGCCAGCAGCTGCGCCCCGAACCTCTCGAATTTCACGGGGCCGATGCCCGGCACCGCCAGCAGCTCCGCGGGCTCCGACGGGCGCGCCTCGGCGATGGCGGCGAGGGTGGCGTCGGAAAACACCACGTAGGCGGGCACGGACATCTCGCGGGCGGTTTCCGCGCGCCAGGCGCGGATGGTCTCCACCAGCTGCGGGTCGACGTCCGACGGGCACGCCGAGCACCGGCCGATGATCCGCTCCGCGTTCGTGGTCAGGCGCCCGCCGCACGTGCGGCACGTCGTGGGCTTCTTCTTGGCCGGTTGCGGGGGGGCGGCCGTCGCCAAGCCGGGGACGTCCAGCCCCTCCAGGAAGCGGCTGCGGCGCCGGGTGCGGCGCCCGCCCTCCTGCCGCGACAGGGACCACGACAGCTCGAGGTGCTCGCGGGCGCGGGTGACGCCGACGTAGAGCAGGCGGCGCTCCTCCTCGACGTCCTGCGAATCGTCGCCCTTCTTCAGCGCGTGCTGGATGGGGATGTTGCCGTCGGTCAGGCCGACCAGGAACACCGCGTCCCACTCCAGGCCCTTCGCGGCGTGGAGGCTGGCCAGCGTCACGCCCTGCACCGTCGGCGGCTGCTTCGCCTGCTGGCGGGTGCGCAGCTGGCCCAGCAGGCCCTCGATGCGCAGCTCCGGGTCGGCGTGGACCAGTTCCTCGCACAGGTCGGCCAGCGCGCCCAGCGACTGCCAGCGCTCGCGGGCCTGGGCGCCCTCGGGTTCCTCCTTGGTCAGGCCCAGCGGCACCAGCGTCTCGCGGACCAGGGCCGATAGCTTCCGGCCCCGCAGCGCCTCGCCCGTGGTGCCCGCCGAACCGTCGCCGTTGGTGGCCACGTCCGGCCGCCGCGCCACGCGGATCAGTTCCGCGACGGCCTGCTTGATTTCCGGGCGCTGGTAGAAGCCCTCGCCGCCGCGCACCTGGTACGGGATCGCCGCCTCGCTGAGCGCCTGCTCGAACACCGCCGACTGCGCGTTGACGCGGTAGAGCACCGCGATCTCCGACGCCGGGACGCCGGAGTCCATGAGCCTGCGGATCTGCCTTGCGACGACCCGCGCCTCCTGCGGTTCATCGTCGTACTCGGTGTAGCCGGGCTCGGGGCCGTCGGGGCGCTGGCCGACCAGCTTCAGCCGCGACCCCGCCAGGCGCCCCTTCGCCTTGCCGATGACCTCGTTGGCCAGGTGCACCACCTGCGGCGTCGAACGGTAGTCGCGCTGCAGGCGCACGACGGTGGCGTCGGGGAAACGGCGCGAAAAGCCCATCAGGTATTCCGGCGTGGCGCCGGTGAACGAATAGATGGTCTGGTTGGCGTCCCCGACCACGGTGAGGTCGTCGCGCTCGCCCAGCCACGCGTCGAGCACCCGCTGCTGCAGCGGGGTGACGTCCTGGTACTCGTCGACGACGAAGCTGCGGTACTGGGCGCGGAACTCCTCCGCCACCGCCCGCGAATTCTCCATCGCCCCGGCGGTGTGCAGCAGCAGGTCGTCGAAGTCGAGCAGCATGCCCTCGGGCGAGGTCTTCATGTCCTCGTACGTCCGGTAGGCCGCCGCGAGCTTGTCGGCGGGCACGGGGGCGACGCGCCCGCGCTTGTCGACGGCCGCCGCATAGCCCTCCGGCGTCACCAGCGACGCCTTCGCCCACTCGATTTCGCCCATGACGTCGCGGATGGTCTCCTTGCCGGAGTCCAGGCCGGTGGCGCGCACCGCCCGGGCGACGACGGAGAACTTGTTGTCCAGCAGCCGCCACGGCAGATCGCCGGCGACCTGCGGCCAGAAGTACCGCAGCTGCCGCAGCGCCGCGGAGTGGAACGTCCGCGCCTGCACGCCGGCGGTGCCCATCGCGGTGAGTCGGTCGCGCATCTCGCCCGCCGCGCGGGCGGTGAACGTCACCGCGAGGATCTTCTGCGGCTGCACGAACCCCGACCGGATCAGGTGGTCGATGCGGTGGGTGATGGTGCGGGTCTTGCCGGTGCCGGCGCCCGCCAGAATGCACACGGGACCCAGCGGCGCCGTGGCCGCCTCCAGCTGATCCGGGTCGAGGGAGATCGCGCCGCCGAAGGCGGGGTCACTTGCCGGCATCCGGATCGGATTCCTCCTTGAGCACGCGGCGGACGAAGAGCAGCCGGTCGCCCGGCTCGACGGACTCGCACTCCGGCGAGTCGATGCGGTACAGCTCGCCGGAGCGCACCACGCCCAGCACGATGTCCGCCAGGTGGCGCGGGTTGGCGCCGATCTCCTCCTCGGTGACCAGGCGCTCGGCGACCGAGAAGCCCTCGTCGGGGCTGAGCAGGTCCTCCATCATCTCCACGACGGAGGGGGTGACCGTGGCCAGGCCGAGCATGCGGCCGGCGGTCTCCGAGGAGATGACCACCTGGTCGGCGCCGGACTGGGTGAGCAGGTGCCGGTTCTCCGATTCGCGCACCGAGGCGACGATGGTCGCGCCCGGGGCGATCTCGCGCACCGACAGGGTCACCAGCACCGCCGTGTCGTCCTTGTTCGGGGCGACGACGACGGACCTCGCCCGCGGGACGCCCGCGAGTTTGAGCACGTCCGCCTTCGTCGCCGAACCGTGGACCGTGACCAGGCCGCGCACGCCGGCCTGGTCGAGCGCCCCCTGGTCCTTGTCCACCACGACGATCTCCGAGGGGTCGACGCCGTCGGCGAGCAGCGCCGCGATGGCGGAGCGGCCCTTCGTGCCGTAGCCGATGACGACGGTGTGGTTGCGCATTTGCTTCCTCCAACGCTGGATCTGCAGTGCCCGGCGGGACTCCTCCGTCAGCACCGTGAGGGTCGTGCCGACCAAGAGGGCCAGGAACACCACGCGCAGCGGGGTGATGATCAGGATGTTCAGGATGCGGGCCCGCTCCGTCACGGGCGTGATGTCGCCGTAGCCCGTCGTCGACAGCGACACCGCCGAGTAGTACAGCGCGTCGACGAAGCTCAGCGGCTCCGTGTAGCCGCCCTTGTCCAGGTAGACGACGATCGCCGCGATGAGCAGCATCGCCAGCGCGTAGCTCAGGCGCCGCACGATCAGCCGCCACGGCCCCCTCCGCGCCGCCTCCGGCATGCGGATGACGCCCAGCAGGGCGTGATCCGGAAGATCGTCCAGCTCGATGTCGGCGCCGAACCGATCGCGGATCTTGTCGCGCATCGTCAGCCACCTTTCCTCGTCGTGTCCGCGACGAGCTCTCGCATCGCCTCGTCCAACTCTAGCCGGTCGGGCAGATCCCGCCCGGCCGGTTCCACGGTCTCGTCCTCGGCGATGTAGTGGAACGCCGCGCGCACGTCTTCGGGTGCGATGTCCTCCCCCATCGCGCGGCGCCGGTCGGCCCAGGCGATGCGGTACACGGCCAGCTGCAGCGCCGCCTGCCGGGCCTTTTCCCCGACCGGCCGCCGCCCCGTCTTCCAGTCGACGACCATCCACCGCCCGTCGATCCGGAACACCGCGTCGATGCGCCCGACGATGCGCCGGCCGCCGACGCCGATGTCGAACGGCTCCTCCACGAAGGCCGGCGTCAGATCCGCCCACCGGCTCCCCGCGAATTTCTCCTTCAGCTTTTCGACGGCCACGTCCGCGCCTTCGCCGTCTCCGTCGATTGCGGCGAACAGGTCGTCGTCGTCAAGCAGAACCGCGGAACCGAAACGGTTCTCCAGCCACGCGTGGAAAGCCGTGCCGCGGCGCGCGAAGCGGTTCGGCTTGTACGGCAGGGGCCGGGCGCGGCGGCGCGCGAAGGCCGCCGGGTCGGCGCGCAGGGCCTGGTACTCGCTGGTGGACAGCTGCACCGGCATCGGCACCGACACCGCCTCGGCGCGGGCGCGGCGGCGTTCCTCCAGGAGCATGGAGACTTCGTCGTCCCACACGCGGGAGATGTCGCCGTCGATGGGTTCGGACCCGTCGGGTTCGCCGGCGCGCACCAGCTCCGCGGCACGTTCGAGCACGGCGCGGCGCGCGGGGTCCGGGGCGGCGGGCCAGGCGACGCCCTCCGCATCGGGGATGGGCAGGGGTTCGCCGGGGGCCTCGCCGACCCACGTCTCCACCGCGTCCGGGCGCAGCGCGCGCAGCGACTCCAGGTGCGCCGACGGGCCGTCGGGCTTCTTGCGGCCGGGCGTCATGCGCTGGCTGCCGGACACCAGCAGCGTGTCCTCCGCGCGGGTGACGGCGACGTAGAACAGCCGGTCGGCCTCGGCGACCTTCGCCGCGCGGTACTCCGCCCTGTGCTCGTCGAGGGCCGCCGCCAGCTCGCTCTGGTTCTCCGCCGCCGAGGTGTCCAGCACGGGCGCGCCGTCGCCGGACTCCCCCTCGGCCACGGCGTCGGAGGGCAGCAGCTGCGGCTTGGTCAGCCACGTGTCCACCATGACGTCGTCGTAGACCGACGCGCACACGTGGGGCACCGCCACGACGTTCCATTCCAGGCCCTTGGCCTTGTGCACGGTCATGATCTCCACGCGGTCGCCCTTCATCCGCGTCTTGCCGGGCTCCAGGCCCTTGTCGTGGGCGGCCGCGCGGTCCAGGTACCCCAGGAACGCGGTCAGCTCACCGCCGAGGCGCCGCGAGAAATCCGCCGCCACCTCGGTGAACCTGTCCAGGTGCACGGTGCCCGCACCGCCGCCCGCCGCGGCCTCCACGCGGATGCCGAACGCCTCCTCGATGTCCGCGATGAGCTCCGGCAGCGGCTTGCGCAGCGAAAACCGACGCAGGTTGCGCAGCGCCGCCGACAGTTCGGCGATGCGCCGGGAGCCCTCCTCCGAATAGCCCGGCGCGGACTCGCCCTCATCGCGCAGCGCGGGGTCGGCGACGGCGTGGCCCAGGCCGGTCGGCGGGGTCGCCCGTTCCCGCGCCACCGCCGCCAGATCGGCGTCGAGGGCGGACAGGGGGCCGTCGACCTCCTCCTGCGGTTCGTCGTCGTCGCGCGCGTACCGGGCGAGCTGCCGGGCGCGGCGGCCGAGCGCGGCGATGTCGGCGGCGCCCAGGGGGGCGCGCGGCCACGTGAGCATCCGCAGCATCGCCCGGTCGTCCGCCGGGTCCGCCAGAACCCGCAGGCAGGCGATGACGTCGAGGATCTCCGGCAGCGTCAGCAGCCCCGCCAGCCCGACGATTTCGGCGGGCACCCCGGCGGCGGTCAGCGTGTCGAGGATCGCCGCCGAGTGCTTGTTCTTCCGCACCAGGACCGCCGCGGTGATCGGCCGGCCCTCTTCGCGGGCGGCGCGGAACTCCTCCGCCATGTGGCCGGCGACCCACTCCAGCTCCTCGTCGGCCGTCGCGTGCAGGGCCAGCCGCACCGTGCCCCGGCCGGCGCCGCGCCGCGGGGTCAGCTCCTCGACCGTGCGCGGGCCGGCGCCGAACGCGCGGGCGGAGACGTCGTTGGCCAGCTCCAGCACCGACGACGGGTTGCGCCACGACGTCAGCAGCTGCTTCTTCTCCGCCGGGCGGCCGTCGGGCCGGGGGAAGTCGGTGACGAAGCGCGTCAGGTTCGCCGCCGTCGCGCCCCGCCATTCGTAGATCGCCTGCATCGGGTCGCCGACGGCCGTGACCGCCGTGCCCGCGAACAGCGCCCGCAGCAGCACGCGCTGGGCGTGCGAGGTGTCCTGGTACTCGTCGAGCATGACCACGCGGAACCGCCTGCGCTCCGCCGCGCCGACCTCCGCGATGCCGTCGGCCAGGCGCGCGGCCATGGCCATCTGCCTGCCGAACGTCACCGCCCCCTCTTCCTCGTGCCGCCGCCGCAGCTCCCCCACCAGCGGCAGCAGCGCGAGCCGGTCCCGCTGCGCGCGCAGCGGCGCCTCCAGCTTCGAGTGGAGGTCCCTGCGCTGCCGCGGGGCCTTCGGCGTCTGCACGATGTTCGCGATGAACGCCTCCGTCTGCTCGCGCACCTCGTCGACCGACGCGAGGTTCGAGTCGATTTCCTCGGACAGCGTCATCAGCTTTCCGACGAGGTCGGCCACGCCGAGTTCCGTCTCGATGGAGCCCCGGTCGCGGACCAGTTCCCACGCCATCTGCCACTGCGTCGCGCCGTCGAGGACCTCCGCGCCGGGTTCGGCCGGCAGCAGCAGGCCGTACTCTCGGACCAGGGACCCCGCGTAGGCGTCGTAGGTGGACACCTCGGGCGCGATGACCCGCAGCGCCTCGCGGACCTCCGGCGATGCGACGCGGTCGAAGGCGCGGCTGGCGGCCAGCGCGGCCAGGCGCTCGCGGATGCGCTGGCCCAGCTCGCGGGCCGCCTTGCGCGTGAACGTCAGGCCCAGGACCTCCTCGGGCCGCACGAAACCGTTGGCCACCAGCCACACCACGCGGGCGGCCATGGTCTCGGTCTTGCCCGCGCCCGCGCCGGCGACGACGAGCAGCGGCTCCGGCGGGGCGCCGATGACCTCCGCCTGCGCCTCGGTCGGCTGATGCGGCTGCCCGATCATGCGGGACAGCGTCACCGGATCGATGGTCATCGGATCCCCTCCTTCGCCGGGCACGCCAGGCGCACCCCGCAGTGGTCGCAATGGCGCCCCGGCGTGGCCAGGGCACCGGGGCCGCGCAGGGCGCCGGCGACGCCGAGCACCGTGCCGCGCCACTGCGCCAACCGTTCCGGCGTCATCTTGGACTGCACCCGCACCGCGGGCCCGGTGGCGCCGGCCTTGCGCGGGTACACGAGCTTTCCGCCCGCGACGTCCACATCCCCGCTCTCGGACAGCGCCAGCTGGTACGTGGCCAGCTGCGGATTCGCCTCGGCATCGGCGGCCGACGGCACGCTCGCGCCCGTCTTCACGTCCACGATGGTGCGCCCGCCCTCGGGATGCTCCTCCAGCCTGTCGATGCGCCCGGCGATCACGGCGTCGTCGCCGAGCGGCACGCGGACCGGGACCTCCGTGCCCACCGCCCGCGAGCCCGCGGCCCACTCCGCCCACGCCGCGACCGCCGCGGCCCAATCGCGGCCCATGGCCTCGATGCGCCAGGCGGGCTCGTCGACGATCTCCGGCAGCGCGCGCAGCAGCGACTGGGTCGCGTCCTCGGCGGACACGCCCTCCGCCATGGCCTCGACGACCCGGTGGAAGGCGGTGCCCAACGCCATCTGGTCCGACGACGACGGCTGCTCCAGCAGCGCCCGCAGCGGGCACTCGAGCACCTTGCCCACCTTCGACGGGCTCACCCGCACCGGCGCCGCCTCCACCGGCGCGTCCGTGCTCGGGTCGGCCAGGCCCCACCACTGCGAGGGGTCGGCCCCCGGCACGCCGTCGGCGGCCAGGCGCGCCAGCTGGCGGGCGGCCTGCGCCCTGCGCACCGGGCCCGCCTCGTCGGACAGCACCGCCGCGCGCAGCTCGGCCAGCAGCGAATTCACCGACAGCACGCGGGAGACGTCCTCGGCGGTCTCGGGCACCGGCGCCTCGGCCACCGCACCCGTCTTCAGTTCGACGTCCTCGCCGAGCTCGCGGAGGAAACGGCTGGGCTCGCCCTCGTCGTCCGGCGCGTCGACGGCGGTGACCAGCAGCCGGCGGCGGGCGCGGGACACCGCCACGTGGAACAGGCGGCGTTCCTCCGCCAGCCGCTCCGCCGCGTGCGAGACGGGCGTGCCGGGCTCGATGCCCTCGTCGAGCAGGTCCACCAGCTCGCCCTGGCCGACCACCGAGCCGGTCCGCCCCAGCGACGGCCACGCGTCCTCCTGCACGCCGGCGACGGCGACCGCCTCCCACTCCCGGCCCAGCGCCGCATGCGCGGACAGGATGACCACGGCCTCGCGGTCGGCGCCCCGGCGGTCGCGGGCGCCCGTCGGCAGCTCATGGGCGGCGATCTCGCGGACGACGCCCGCGATGGTCACCGAGGGGTCGCCCTCGACGAGGTCGCCGAGGAAGTCGAAGAACGTCATCACTCCGTCGAGGTCGCGGTCCGCCGCCGACCCCGCCGCGCCGCCGCGCAGCGACGCCGCCATGAGGTGGTCGGCCAGGCCCGAGGACTCCCACAGCGCCCACGCGACCGCCTCCGCGCCCTCGTCCCGCGCGGCGCGGCCGGCGTCGAGAATGCGCAGAGGTCCCGCCAAAACGTCGCGCTCGCGCTCCGGCAGGCCGGCGATCAGCTCCTCCTGCTCCGGGGTGCGCTCCTCCGCCGCGAGCAGCCCGATGATGCGGTCCATCGCGCGGCCGCCGGCGAGGTGCGCGCGGCGCACGCCTCGGATGAGGCGGGTGAGCGTCACCGGGTCGGCGTTGCCGAGCGGGCCGGTGAGCAAGCGCTCCCACTCCGACGGCTCCAATCCCCCGTCGACCGCGCGCAGGGCCAGAACCAGCGCGGCGACCATGCGCTGCTCGCCGAGCACGACGTCGGTGGGGTCCATGCGCACGGGCACGCCGGCGCGGGCAAGGGACCTGTGCAGCGCGGACTCGCCCGCACCCGAGCGCACGAGCACCGCCATGTCCTTCCACGCCACGCCGTCCTCGAGGTGCGCGCGGCGCAGGAAATCGGCGATGGTCGCCTTTTCTCCCATCCCCGTGTCGTGGACGACGACGCGGGCAACCGGACGCTCCCCCTCGGCCCGCATGCCGCGGATGCCCCGTTCCGGCGGCGACCCCGGCAACCGCGCGGACACCCGATTCGCCGCCACGGCGATCTCGGGCGTCGCCCGCCACGAGGAATGCAGCACGATGCGCCGTTCGGGATCCGCCACCGAATCGAGGAACGCCGAATCCGCGCCGCGGAACCGCAGCACCGACTGGTCGTGGTCGCCCGTGACCACGGCGAGGTCCGTTCCCGGCAGCAGCCGGCGGATCAGCTCCGCCGACTGCGGGTCCAGATGCTCGGCGTCGTCGACGAGGAGCACCCGGATCCCGGCGGCGTCCACCAGCGACGGGTCTTCGTCGATGGCCGCCACCGCCGCCGACACCAGCTCGGCGGCGTTGAGCTCCTCGTGCCACGACAGGCGCATCACCCGCCGGTACTCGCGCAGGAACTTCCCCGCCGCGACCCACTCCGCGACGCCGTGGCGACGGCCGAGCTCCTCCAGCTCGTCCGCGCCCACCCCGCGCTCGGCGGCGCGCAGCAGCAGATCCCTCAACTGCCGGGCCATGCCCCGCATGCGCAGCGCCGGGACCAAACGCTCCGGCCAATACGCCCCGCCGGCATCGGCGTGCCCCGCCAGCAGCTCGCGGATCACGGCATCCTGCCGCGCGCCCGTGGCCAACGACGGCTCGGGACGGCCCGCGCGCACGGCGGCGGCGCGGACCAGCGCAAAAGCCATCGAATGCACTGCGCGTACCATCCCGCCCGAGCCCGCGCCGGACGACCGCGGCAGCCTGCGGGCGACGTCATCGCGCAACCGCGACGCGGCCTCCTTCGACGGCGCCAGCACCTGCACGGAATCCGCCGGCCACCCCGCCGCGACATGCGCCACCGCCAGGTCCGCCAGCAGCGACGACTTGCCCGTGCCCGGGCCGCCGACGACCTGCCACGCGGCCCCCGGCACCTTCAGATCCGCCAGGCGATCGTCCCCCGGGAACAGCGCCGCGACCGGCCCCTCCCACGTCCGGCGGGCCGGCGGTTCCGGCTCGGTCAAGCGCACGGCGGGCATCTGATTCATGGCAGCATCATCGCACACGCGCCGGATCGGTTCGAACTGGCGTTCCCCACCAGGGTCAGAGCCGGGCGCGCACCAGCTCCGCCGCCCAGGCCAGGCCGCGCCACGCGGCGGGCCGGGACTCCGGATGCGCCGCATGGAGGAACAGCCGGTTGCAGATCGCCCGCGCCAGCAGACCATCCCAATCGGGCACGTGGTCGAAGCGCTCGAGCAAATCCTCGTCGGCGCCTCCCCAGGCCAGCGAATCCACCGCGGCGACGGCCTGCGTCCAACCGGCGGGATGCCAGCGCGGCACGAGGTCGACGAACAGCGGCGGGGCCGAGCCGTCGTAAAGCACCGTGCCCACCGGATCCCCGTGGACCAGCCGGCCCTCGCCGCGCAGCTGCCCGCGCAGGCCGATCAGCCCACCGGCCGCCGCCAGGGCCTCCGCCGCATCGCCGCGGGGCACGGCATCCGGGTCGAGCAGGCCCTCGAGCTGCTCGATCGGGTCGTCCGCCCACGCCGCACGGTCGCACACGTCGAAGACGTCGCCGCCGCCGCGGGCCAGGAACCGGGGGCGCTCGACGTCGGCCAGGGCGTCCTCCAGGCGGCCGCAGGCGACGATGGTCTCGTCCGCGCGCGGCTCGGGGCGGCCCGGGCGATGCTGGCGGGCGCGCCACCCCGCCAGCACGTGGCGGCCGTCGGTGGTGCGCACCGGATGGGCCACCTCGACGCCGTCGACCGACAGCACCTCCAGCACCTTCGCCGACCACGCGGCGCGGGAGGCGTCGGCCACCGCCGAAATGACGGTGTCGCCGTAGATCCAGCCGTCGTCCCACGCGGGACCGGCGGGCTCGGGGGTGCCGGAGACGCCGAAGGCCTCCGGGACGTGGGCGGGGGGCATGCCGGTCATCGCACGGCCCCCGCATCCCCGGCGAAGCGGAACTCGCGGAACGACATCGCCGCCGAATCGTAGAAGAGCACGCGGCCGGACAGGGGCTCGCCGAGGCCGGTGATCACCTTCACCGCCTCCGTGGCCATGAGCGTGCCGATCGTCCCGGGCACCGTGCCCAGGATGCCGGTCTGCTCCGCCGTGAGCACCGTCTCCGGCGCCGGCGGCTCCGGGTACAGGTCGCGCAGCCACACGCGCCGCCCGCCGCCGAGGTCCAGGCCGAAGACGCTGACCTGGCCGCCCAGCTGCCGGATGCTGCCCCACACCTCCACGACGCCGAGGCGCCGGCACGCGTCGGCGATGAGGTAGCGGGTGTCGAAATTGTCCGTGCCGTCGATGACCAGATCATGCCCGGCGATGATGCCGTCGACGTTGTCCGCGGTCAGCCGGGCGTCGACCGCCGACACCTCGATGTCCGGGTTGAGCGCCGCCATCTTCTCCGCCGCGGACTCGACCTTCGGCCGGCCGATGTCCGCCTCGCGGTGGATCACCTGGCGCTGCAGGTTGGTCAGGTCCACGCGGTCGTCGTCGACGACCGTGAGCTTTCCGACGCCCACCGCCGCCAGGTAGAAGCCGACCGGAGACCCCAGGCCGCCCGCGCCCACCATGAGCACCCTCGCGCCCGCGAGCCTGCGCTGCCCCTCCTCGCCGAAGCCGGGGATGGGCAGGTGGCGGGCGTACCGCCCGGGATCGAACGCCGCCTCAGCCGAGCGGGTAGGGCCAGGGGTTGGGCGTGCAGCGGGCTCCGTCATCGGGGTACACCTCGTTCGGATTGAGCTTGTGCAGTTCGGAATTGTCCAGCGACAGCGTCTGCTGCATCATGATCGGCGCCACCGCGCCGTCGGACGGGCACGCCTCGTGGGCGGCGTAGCCGATGGCGTGGCCGACCTCGTGGTTGATCAGGTACTGGCGGTAGGCGCCGAGGTCGCCCTCGAAGGGAAGGGCGCCGCGGACCCAACGGGCCTCGTTGATGAGGACGCGCGTCGGGTCGTTCTCGCCGTCCGGGATGGAGCAGCTGGTCTCCAGCGGGATCTCGTAGCCGCACCGATCATGCGCCGTGTTCGTGGACACCAGCTGGAACACCAGGTCCGGAGAATCGCCGCGGGCGACGTGCTCGAAGGCGAAGGCGTCGTCGTGGACCCACCCGCGCTCGTCGGCGAGCGTCGCGTCGATCATCCCCGCGAACGCGTCCGCGCCGCCGAAGCGGGCGGGGTCGACGGTGTCCTCGATTTCGACGGCGTAGCGCAGGACCTTCTTCTCGCCCTTGCCCACCTTCTCCGACACGAGGTCGACGGGCACGAAGACCCCGGAGGATTCCTCCGTGAACGGGCCGCCGGGCGGCAGCTGGCCGACGTCGAGGTTCTTCCCGTACCCGCCCTCCGGCACCGGGCCATGGGGCAGTTCGCTCGTCTGCGCCGACGGCCCGGTCTCCTCGCCGCGGACGTCCTGGACGACGTCCACGACGACGATGACGGTGAGGACCATCAGAACCGGGATCGCGTACGCGCGCCATCCCCAGTCCCGGGCGAATCTGACGAAGAAGGACTCTCTGCTCATGTGCGGCGCTGCCGGATCGTGGCGCGCGGGATCAGGCGATGAAGCCGACCTGGCGGGGCGCCGCCGGGCCGACCTGCACGTACGCGATCTTCGCGATCTGCGCGAGGTACGTCTTGCCGGCGCCGTCGACGAGCTCGAGGACGCCCTCCCCGCCCGCGAGCCGCTCCGAGATGGAGGAGGCCAGTTCGCGGCCGCCCTCGGCTCCCGAGATGTTCAGTTCGCGGGGGTTGTCAACGAATCCGATGGTGATGTCCATGCGGGACATCATAACCCGCACCGTCACGGCTAGTATCGGGTACGACCGACCAGCACCGACCCGAAGGAGATTCCGGTGGCAGACCGACCCGCGCCGACGTTCGTCGAATTGGGGGTCGCGGCGGAGATCTGCGATGCCCTGGCGTCAGGGGGCATCACGCGGACCTTCGCCATCCAGGAGCTGACGCTGCCGCTGGCGCTCGACGGCACGGACATCATCGGGCAGGCCCGCACGGGCATGGGCAAGACGCTCGGCTTCGGCGTGCCGCTGATCGACCGCGTCTTCGACGACGCCCGCGTGCCGGAGCCCGACGGCACCCCGCGCGCGCTCGTGGTGGTGCCCACGCGCGAGCTGGCCGTCCAGGTCGGCGAGGACCTCGAATCGATCGCGAAGGCCGTCGATCTGCGGGTGACCACCATCTACGGCGGCCGGCCGTACGACGAGCAGATCGACGTGCTCGAGGCCGGCGTCGACGTCGTCGTCGGCACGCCGGGCCGCCTGATCGACCTCCACCAGCGCGGCGACCTCCACCTCGGCGCGGTGCGGGTGCTGGTGCTCGACGAGGCCGACGAGATGCTCGACCTCGGCTTCCTGCCGGACATCGAGAAGATCCTGCGCGCGGTTCCGGAGGGCAGGCAGACCATGCTCTTCTCCGCGACGATGCCGGGGCCGATCCTGAACCTGGCCCGCACGTTCATGGACCGCCCGGTGCACATCCGCGCGGAGTCCGGCGAGTCGGAGGCGAGCATCCACGACACCACCCGCCAGGTGGTCTTCCAGTCGCACCAAATGGACAAGCTGCCCGTCATCGCCCGCATCCTGCAGGCCGAGGGCCGGGGCCGCACCATCATCTTCGCCCGCACGAAGCGATCGACGGCGGCGGTGGCCGAGCAGCTCGGCGAGCGCGGGTTCAGGGCCACGGCCGTCCACGGCGACATGGGCCAGCCGGCGCGCGAGAAGTCGCTGAACGCCTTCCGCTCCGGCGACGTCGACGTGCTGGTGGCCACGGACGTCGCGGCGCGCGGCATCGACATCGACGACGTCACGCACGTGATCAACCACCAGGTGCCCGAGGACGAGATGACCTACGTCCACCGCATCGGCCGCACCGGCCGCGCGGGCAACGCCGGCACCGCGGTCACGCTGGTCGGCTGGGACGAGCTGCCGCGCTGGAAGATGATCGACGACGCCCTCGGCCTGGGCTTCCCGGAGCCGCCGCAGTGGTTCTCCACCTCGCCGGAGCTTTACGACGCCCTCGGCATCCCCGAAGACGCCGCCGAGTCGGTGGGCCCGGCCCGCCCGGTTCTGGGGTCGCGCCCCGTGAAGGACCGCAGGGACCGCGGGAACCGCCGGCGCGGCCGATGAACCGCAACCGGATCGCGGCGGCGATCATCGTCGTCGCCGTCGTCGCCGTCGTCGCGTGGACCTGGTGGCGGGCCCCCGCCCGCGGGGTCGAGCACGTCGTCGGCGCCGCGCCCTCCGCCCCCGCCGCGCCCCTCGAACGGGCGCCGGAGAAGTTGAAGGAGATCTGGTCGGTCGAGGCGCCGCGGTCCTCCGCCCCCTTCACCGTGGACGGGCTGGCCATCGCCGCCGATGACCGGGGCGTCACCGCCGTCGACCCCGCGACCGGGGACACGGCGTGGTCGTACCACCGCGACATCCCGCTGTGCCGGGCGATGGTCTCGCACGGGCGCGTGATCACCGTCTTCCGCGGCCCGGCCGGCTGCGGCGAAGTCACCTCGCTCGACGCCGCCGACGGTTCCTACGCCGCCACCCGCCGGGGGATGTCCACCGACGAGGTCGAGCCGGTGCGCTCGAACGACCGCTCCGGCATCCGCGACGGGCGCATGGTCGAACTGTGGCGGGATGATCTGGTCCGCACCGTCGAGTACGGGTTCGTCGAGGCGTCGTCGGAACCGAACCTGCAGCCGCACCCCGCGTGCACCATCGTCGACGCCCTGACCCGCAGCAACGTGCTCGCCGTGGTCAACGCCTGCCCGGACGGGCACCGCCTGGTCATCCAGGAGGCCACGCCGGAGGAGTCCCGCGAACCGAAGATCCACTCCGACGTCGAGCTCGACGGACCCGCCCGGCTCGTGGCCGTCGGCCAGCTGTCGGCGGCCGTGCTCGTCGGCGACGAGGTCCGCACCTACTCGAAGGAGGGCCGCCCCGGCCCGTCGTGGCGCCCGGCGCCGGGCGAGCTCCCGGCCCCCGCCGCCGGCGACGGCCCCGCCCCCGCCGCGCAGACCGCCGATCTCCCCCACCACATGACGTGGTTCACCGGCAGCGCCCTGGCGGCGTTCCGCCCCGACGACCTCTCGCTCGCGTTCGTCGTGCCGAACGCCCTGGGCACCGGCGTCGCCGTGGGCGGCGAACTCATCGTCCCCGTGCCCGGCGGCCTGGCCCGGGTGGACTGGACCAGGGGCGAGGTCACCGGCGTCATCCCCGTCGCCCGGCCGCACCTGGCCCCCGGCGAAACGGTGACGGCGGCGGTCGCGGGGAACGTCATCGTCGAAAAGCGGGGCGACCGCCTGGTGGGGCTGGCTCAGGCCCCGTAGGAGTTGGCCGCCCAATCGACGGCCTTCGGGTTGAACATGCACCCCAGGGCACCGAGCGCGAACAGCGCCGTGACCAGGCCCAGCGGCACCGCGCCCGACGTGAACATGTAGAAGGCCACGCCCGCCAGGCACAGGTTGAGCATGACGATCGGCCCGCGCCCCCACCGGTGCCCGCGGAGCAGGAACACCGCGCCGGCGAGCACCGCGCCGAAGATGAAGAAGAACCACAGCGCGGTCCCCCACCCGGAGATCACCGCATCGGGGTCGTGGTACCCGCGGAGATCGCGGATCAGGAGGAAAAGCCCGTACCCCAACCCGAGGGCGCATTCCGCCACGGCGATCCAGGCCCCGATGAGGACGGAACGGGGCGCCGCCATGGGCGCGGGACGATTGGCTGCGGAAAATCGGCTGTTCACGCCATCACCATAACGCCCGCTACGATCGTTTTCGTGCGCGCCCTCCTCATCTCCAACCCCAATTCGACCTCGATGACGGACTCCCTGGCCCGGACCGTGGTCGCGGAGCTGCGGTCGGTGCCGGGCGTGCGCCTGCGCTCCGAATTCACCCGCCACCAGGGGCACGCGACGGCGATCGCCACGGGGCTGACGCGGGCCGATTGCGACCTGGTCGTCTGCATCGGCGGCGACGGCACGGTCAACGAGGTGATCAACGGGCTGCTCGGCGCGCCCCCGGTGCGCGCCGCCGGCGACATGCCCGCCCTCGCGGTGATCCCCTCCGGCAGCGCCAACGTCCTGGCCGGGGCGCTGGGCCTGCCGCGGGACCCGAAGCTGGCGGCGCGCGTGCTCGCCGACCTGCTGCGTTCCGGCGAGCGGCGCTCGATCAGCGTCGGCCGCGCCGCCGACCGGTGGTTCGCGGTCAACGCCGGCCTGGGCCTCGACGCCGAGGTCATCTCGCGCATGGAGGACCTGCGCGCCAGCGGCGTCAGCGCCAATCCGCTGCGCTACGTGCCGACCGGACTGGGCGCGTGGGGCCGCATGCGCGCCCGCCCGCCGCGGATCACCGCCCGCGCCGACGGCGAGCTGCTCGGCACGGATCTGGCCATGGCCGTGGTGTCCAACTCGAACCCTTGGACCTTCCTCGGCGACCTGGCGGTGGTGACCAACCCGAAGACCAAGCTCAGCGGCGGCCTCGGCTTCTACGGCCTGACCTCCGTCTCCGGCGTCAAGGGCATGGTGGCCATGCTCCGCCTGGCCGGTGCGGGCCGGACGCTGTGGACGCTCCTCGGGGTCGCGGACCGGGAGCTTCGCGACGACGACGTCGACGACGTCACCCTCACCTCGCCGGAACCGCTGAAGTTCCAGGTCGACGGCGAATACGTCGACGAACGCGCGGAGCTGCGGATCACGTGCGAACGCGACGCCGTCGAGTTCGTCGCGCCGTCGGAAACCCGCGAATACGGGGCGCACGTGGGCGACAGGGCGTGGTGGATCCGCCTCGGGGCGATGCTCGGCCGGAAGTTCCGGGCGCTGCTGCTGCCCCGCCGCGGCGGACGGCGTTAACCGGCGATTCCGCCCGGCGGCGTCCTTCACCTGCGGATGTAACGCCCAGTTCACCTGTTTGTGACGTTCGGCACTTTTTGGCCGGAAGGTCTTCACAAGCAGGGCATGACGTGTCATCATTCATCAGGACCGCGGGGGAGCAGATACCTCCACCCGCATGTGACCGGCGGGCGCCTCGCGCCCGCAGTCCGCGGATCCACCGGTGAACCCCCTGATTCCCGCACACGGGACATCACGCCGGCGCGAGTCCGCACGTTCATCACCGCATGGGGAGCAATTCAGTCACGAGGTGGCCTCGGCCGCCGCGTTGCCCCGTGCCCACCCGGGTTTCGAATGAAGGAGTTTTTGTCATGGATTGGCGTCACAAGGCCGTTTGCCGCGAAGAGGATCCCGAGCTGTTCTTCCCGGTCGGCAACTCCGGCCCCGCCCTCGCCCAGATCGCGAAGGCCAAGGTCGTCTGCAACCGCTGCCCCGTCACCTCGCAGTGCCTCGCGTGGGCCCTCGAGACCGGCCAGGACGCCGGCGTCTGGGGCGGCATGTCCGAGGACGAGCGCCGCGCCCTCAAGCGCCGCCGCAACCGCGGCCGCACCCGCCGCACCGCCCGCACCACCGTCTAGTAAACTGATCGGGTTGAATCAAACCCCCTACGGAGGAGGCACACCATGAGCAAGCGTGGCCGCAAGCGCAAGGACCGTCGCAAGAAGAAGTCGAATCACGGCAAGCGCCCCAACAGCTGATCGGCACCGATCAACGGCGAAACCCCGCCCCCATCATCACGATGGCGGCGGGGTTTTCGCGTCACTCGCCGGAGGTCCGGTAGGTCACGCGGATGCGGGTGGTGATGCGCCGGCGCAGTTCCACGGGGGCGGGCTCGCAGAAGCAGCGGCGCAGGATCCGGCGCAGGGCGCGCTCGCACCCGACGTCCTCCATGCACCGCGGGCATTCGCGGATGTGCCGCTCCAGGATCCGGGTCTCCTCCGGATCGCATTCGCCGCCGAGCAGGGAATCGAGCCTCCGGCGCACGTCGGCGCACGTCCCGGGGTGTCCGCAGGGCTTCGCGCTGTCGTTCATCGACTCACCTTTCCGAAAGTTCCGATTCACGGATGAACCCGCGATCCTTCGCCACATCCTTCAACGCCTCGCGGAGCTGTTTCCTTCCACGGTGCAGCCGGGACATCACGGTCCCGATGGGAGTCTCCATGATTTCGGCGATTTCCTTGTACGGCAGCCCCTCCACGTCGGCGTAGTAGACGACCATCCGGTAATCCTCGTTGAGGTCCATCAACGCGGCGCGGATTTCCTCGTCGGGAAGCAGAGCCATGGCCTCCACCTCCGCG
This sequence comes from Corynebacterium hansenii, assembly GCF_030408795.1. Lineage (NCBI taxonomy): Bacteria > Bacillati > Actinomycetota > Actinomycetes > Mycobacteriales > Corynebacteriaceae > Corynebacterium > Corynebacterium hansenii. The sequence goes on along the minus strand of NZ_CP047211.1, from coordinate 628,378 downwards.
GACCGCAGGCCGGAGGACGTGTGGGAGGCGGTCTCGGCGATCTGCGAATCGGTGATGTCGTCCGTCGCGTACTCCGCCGGGCGGCGCTGGGCCTTGCGGTAATTGTTGATGTACGCGTTGGTCAGGATCCGGTACATCCAGGCCTTGAGGTTCGTGCCCGGCTTGTACGACCGGAACCCCTGGTAGGCCTTCATGTAGGCCTCCTGCACCAGATCCTCCGCATCGGCGGGATTGCGGGTCATGCGCAGCGCACCGCCGTAGAGCTGATCGAGCAGGGGCAGTGCGTCGCGCTCGAAACGTTCCGCCAATTCGGCGTCCGTCTCCCCGGTCCGCACGGTTCCCCCGCCATCGGTTCCCGTCGCTTCGGCTGTCATGCGTCCCATCCTATCCGCCCGACGTGGGAGGATCGGATCATGGCCAAGAAGAAGAAAGCGAAGGGCGACGGCGCGGCGACCCCCGCCATCGCCGCCTGCGTCTCCGCCGGGATCCCGCACACCGTCCACCAATTCCCCCATTCGGACGACCACTTCGGCGAGGAAGCCGCCCATTGGCTCGGCGAGCACATGGGCGTCGCGGCGGAGCGGATATTCAAGACGCTCGTCGTCGACATGCACGGCAAGCGCACCGGACTGGCCGTCGCCGTCGTGCCGGTCACGGGGCGCCTCAACCTCAAGGCCACCGCGAAGGCGCTCGGCGCCTCGAAGGCCGAACTGGCCGACCCCGCCGCCGCGCAGCGGTCCTCCGGCTACGTCGTCGGCGGCATCTCGCCGCTGGGCCAGAAGCGGGCGCTGCCCACGGTCGTCGACGCCAGCGCCGACGGCCACGACACGATTTTCGTCTCCGGCGGCCGACGCGGCCTGGACATCGAGCTCTCCCCCGCCGACCTCGCGGCGCTGACCGGCGCGACGTTCGCGGCCATCGGCGAGGATTAGGGCTCCAGCAGCCACTCGCCGTCGTTGGCGACGTTGCCCACGGCGCGGTTCGCCGGCTCCACCGTCAGCGTCTCCACCAGCGCGGGGTCCGTCATGCCGACTTCCCCGCCGCCGAGCCAACCGGCCACCTCGTCGTCGGCGAGCACGCGCGGCATCCGGTGGTGCAGGTCCGCCAGGCCGCCGACGGCGTCCGTGGTCAGGATGGTCGCGCTGACGATGTCCCCGCACCGCGCCCACAGCCCCGCCACCAGCATCGGCCGCCCGCCCGGCGCGGCGACGAAGAAGGGCGCCTTGTCGCGCCATTCGTACCAGCCGTCCATGGGGATGGCGCAGGGCTCGCCGTCGCGGAAGACCGGCTTCTCCCGCCACGTCTCCGCCCGCGCGTTGAAGTAGGGCGTCTTCGGCATCGACTTCGACCAATGGGGCACCAGGCCCCAGCGCACCGCCGCGGCCACGGTCCCGCCGTCATCGGCCCCGGCCACCGCCGTGATGGGCATGGTCGGGGCGACGTTCCAGCGCTTGCCCGGCAACTCCCCGTCGACGGCGACCGGGGCGAGGCCGGGGACGTCGCTAAGCGATTGGACGAGCTCATCGCCCACGGTGAAGGTCACGAATCGTCCGCACATGCCCCAATGGTCGCACCCCTTGCCGACCCGCCGCCGCGAATTGGGGGATGATGGATGCGTGACTCCCCCCAGTGAATTTTGGCCAGCCCCCGCCGCCGACCACCCGGTGACCGCGACGGTCTCCATCGGCGGGTCCAAGTCCATCACGAACCGCGCGCTGATCATCGCGGCGCTGTCGTCGACGCCGTCGACCATCCACGGCGCCCTGCGCTCGCGCGACACGGACCTGATGATCTCGGCGCTGAAGGCGATGGGCACGGAAATCCGCACCGGCTCCGGGTACTCCGGCGCGCCCAACCACACCCTGGAGGTCAACCCCCGCGTCCTCCGGGGCGGGACGATCGACTGCGGGCTCGCCGGCACGGTGATGCGCTTCGTGCCGCCGATCGCCGCGATCGCCACCGGTTCGGTGTTCTTCGACGGCGACCCCGAGGCCCGCGTGCGGCCCATGGGCGCGGTGCTCGATGCGCTGCGCGACCTGGGCGCCGACATCGACGGCGATGCGCTGCCCTTCACGGTCAACCCCGTCGGCGACATCGGCGGCGAAGTCGAGATCGACTCGTCGGCGTCGTCGCAGTTCGTCTCCGGCCTGCTGCTGGCGGGCGCGCGCTACCAGAAGGGCCTGACGCTGCGGACCGTCGGCGACGTGCCGTCGCGTCCGCACATCGACATGACCATCGACATGCTGCGCCGGGCCGGCGTCACCGTGGAGGAAAGCGACGGCGCCTTCCACGTGCGCAACGGCGAGATGCGCGGCCGCACGTGGCACGTCGAGCCCGACCTGTCCAACGCGACCCCGTTCCTCGCCGCCGCCGCGGTCACCCGGGGCCGCGTCACCGTCGCCGGCTGGCCCACCGACACCGTGCAGCCGGGCGACCGGATCCGCGAGATCCTCCAGGCGATGGGCTGCCGCGTGCTGCTGAAGCCCCGGGGCGCGCACGAATCGGGCGTCCACGACCTCACCGTCGAGGGCCCGGCGTCGCTGCACGGCATCAACCTGGACATGGGCGACATCGGCGAGCTGACCCCGACCGTCGCCGCGATGGCGGCGCTGGCGGACACCCCCTCGGAGCTCACCGGCATCGCGCACCTGCGCGGCCACGAGACCAACCGCCTGGCGGCGCTGGTCGCCGAGATCAACCGGTTGGGCGGCCGCGCGACCGAGCTCGACGACGGCATCCGCATCGAGCCCGCCCCGCTGCACGGCGGCGACTGGATGTCCTACGCCGACCACCGCATGGCCACCGCCGGGGCGATCATCGGCCTGCGGGTGCCGGGCGTGCGGGTGGAGGACATCGCCACCACCGGCAAGACCATGCCGGACTTCGACATGCGGTGGAGCGAGATGGTCGGGCTCCCGCTCGCCCCGGAAGAGGACGCGCCCTGAGCCGCCGGCGCCGCGATTGGGATGAATCCGACGTCCGCGTCCGGCCGGGGCGGGGGTCGAGGCCGCGGACGAAGGACCGGCCGAAGCACGCCGACGCCAAGTGGGGGCTGGTGGTCACCAAGGACCGCGGGCGGTGGGGCGTGGTGCTCGACGGCGGGGACGAGCCGATCAACTGCATGCGGGCCCGCGAGCTCGGCCGCACGAACATCGTCGTCGGCGACCGCGTCGGCGTGGTGGGCGACGTCTCCGGGCGGGAGGGGACGCTGGCGAGGATCGTCAAGCTCGCCGACCGCACCAGCGTCCTGCGCCGCACGGCGGACGACAACGACCCCTTCGAGCGCATCGTCGTGGCCAACGCCGAGCTGCTGCTCATCGTCTGCGCCGTGGCCGATCCGCCGCCGCGCACGGGTTTCGTCGAGCGCGCGCTGGTCGCCGCCTACGCGGGCGGCGTGTCGCCGGTGCTGTGCCTGACCAAGTCCGACCTCGCGGACCCGGCGGAATTCGCCGGCGAATTCGCCGAGTTGGGCGTGCCGGTCATCGTCTGCGGGGTGGAGGACCCGATCGAGCCGCTTCTCGACGTCGTCGGCGGAAAGGTGTCCGCCCTCATCGGCCATTCGGGCGTGGGCAAGTCCACCCTGGTCAACCGCCTGGTCCCGGGCGCCGGGCGTGCCACGGGGGAGGTCAGCGGCGTGGGCAAGGGGCGCCACACGTCGACGCAGTCGGTGGCGCTGCCGCTGTCGGGCGGGGGCTGGGCGATCGACACCCCGGGCATCCGGTCCTTCGGGCTGGCGCACGTCACGCCGGACACGGTGCTGGCCGTCTTCGACGATCTCGCCGCCGCCATCGAGGACTGCCCCCGCGGCTGCACGCACCTGGGCCCGCCCGCGGACCCGGAATGCGCGCTGGACAGGTTGGAGGGGGCGTCCCACCGCCGCGCCATGGCCGTGCGCGGGCTGCTGACGACGCTCCAGGACAACGAGGACTGGGAACTCGACATTGACAGGGACTGAGGGGAACACCGACAAGGACACGGACAAGGAGGTGCGGCGCGATCGCCGCACCGCCGCGGATCTGGTGCGCCTGTGCCTGTGGACGTTCGTCGTGGGCGTCGCCACGGGCCTGTTCGCGGCGCTGCTGGTCTACATGCTCCACGGCATCGAGAGCATCGTCTACGGCCAGCACGAGGCCGACGTCCCGGTGGTCACCCAGGGCACGTCGGGCGTGCAGCGTTTCCTGGGCATCACCGTCGCCGGGCTCATCGCCGCGCCCGCGTGGTGGGCGGTGCGCAGGCTCGGCCGCCCCATTCAGTCGGTGGAGGAGGGCATGTCCGGTGCGCGGATGCCCGTCCTGGAGACGCTGATCAACGTATTCCTGCAGATGGGCACCGTCGCCGCGGGCGCGTCGGTGGGCCGCGAAAACGCGCCCCGCGAGGCCGGCGCGATGATGTCCACGCAGATCGCCCACCGCCTGGGCATCGACCGCGGCACGACCCGGCTTCTGGTGGCGGCCGCCGCCGGTGCGGGCCTCGGCGCGATCTACCACATTCCGCTGGCGGGAGCGGTTTTCGCGTTCGAGATCCTGCTGACGACGGTCACCGTCCGCGCCGTGATGGTGGTCCTGGCCTGTTCGGCGGTGGCCACCGTGACCGCCGGCATCGTCGTGGGCGACCAGCCGCTGTACTCGACGGTGTCGCTGTCGGAGGGCTTCGGCAACCTCACCGTCGCCCTGGCGCTGGGCGTCATCTGCGGCATCGCCGGGATGGCGTTCCGGTACGCCGCGTCGCGCGCCGAGGCCGCGACCCCGAAGGGCGCGCACATCCTGTGGGCCCTGCCGCTGGCCTTCGCGACCGTCGGGGCGATGTCGCTGCACCTGCCGGAGGTCCTGGGCAACGGACGCTTCGCCGCCACCTCGGTGCTGGAGTCGACCCCGGTGTGGACCTTCGCGCTGACGCTCGTGGTGGCGAAGATCATCGCGGTGCTCATCACCCTGCGTTCGGGCGCCGTGGGCGGCGTGCTGACCCCGGGCTTCGCCATCGGGGCGCTGCTGGGCTACCTGGTCGGCTTCGTCGTCCAGCCGCTCTTCCCCGGCCTGCCGCCGGCGGACTTCGCGCTGCTGGGCGCCGCGGCGTTCCTGTCGACGTCTATGGCCGCGCCGTTGTTCGCGCTCATCGTCACCGTCGAGTTCACCGGCCAGTCCTCCGAGGCATACCTGGCCCTGTTCCTGGCCTGCGCCACGGCGGCGCTGACCGGTGAGATCCTGCGGTCGGCCCTGAGCCTGCCGAAGCAGATCCAGATGCCGTGGAGCCGCAGGAAGCGGGGCACCTAGCGCGCCGGCATGACCTCGCGGGTCGAGCGGCCGGTGTAGGCGGCGACGACCTCGCGGACGCCCGGGCGCAGCTGCTTGAGCAGTCGCAGGCCGGTGCGCAGGCCGCGGCGCGGGTTGGCCGAGGCGTCGAGCTGCGCCTCCACCTGCGGGTACTTGACGAACGCCTTTTCCGAGCGGACCTCCGGCGCGTTGTCCGGGTCGGCGACCAGGAAACGGTCCGGCAGCGACAGCTTCAGGATGGTCCGCTGGACCTGCATCAGCTGGCGCGGGAAGGAACCCGTGTTGTACGGCAGGTCGTACTCGCGGCAGATCTCCTTGACCTGCTCCGAGATGGTGGCCAGGCGGTTGGACGGCATGTCCGGGTACAGGTGGTGCTCGATCTGGTAGTTCAGGTTGCCGGACAGCACCGACAGGATGAACCCGCCGTGGAAGTTGGCGGAGCCGAGCATCTGGCGCAGGTACCACTCCGCCTTGTTCTCGTTGTTGTACTGGTCCTTGGTGAACGTCTCGGCGTCATCCGGGAAGTGGCCGCAGAAGATCACGGCGTAGGCCCAGACGTTGCGGATCAGGTTCGCCACGGCGTTGCCCTTGGCCACCTCGCCCCAGCGGGGGCCGGCGAGCAGCGGGAACAGCGCGTAGTCCTTGAGCAGCTGGCGGCCGGACTTCTGGAAGACCTCCATCAGCTGGGGCTTGGCGTCCTCCCACTTCTTCTTCTCGGCGAACACCGCCCCCAGCTCGACGTCGTAGAACGCCACGGCCCACTGGAACAGCGACGCCAGGATGACGTTCTGGATCGGCTGCGTCAGCGTCAGCGGCTTCCACTTCTTGTCGCGGGTGACGCGCAGGATGCCGTATCCCACGTCGTTGTCCATGCCCAGGACGTTGGTGTACTTGTGGTGCACGTAATTGTGCGAGTGCTTCCAGCCGGACGACGGGCAGGAGTTGTCCCACTCCCACGTCGACGAGTGGATCTCCGGATCGTTCATCCAGTCCCACTGGCCGTGCATGGTGTTGTGGCCGATCTCCAGGTTCTCCAGGACCTTGGCCAGGCCCAGCGCGCCGACGCCGGCGAACCACAGGCCCTTGTGGGCGGGGGTGCGCAGCGAGCGCGGCAGCAGGCCGCCCTTGCGGGTCTTGTAGCCGGCCTTGTCCAGGGCCATGCCCAGGGTCGGGAGCATCAGCAGGCTGCGGCCCGCGACCTCCAGGCCGCGCTGCACGCGGATGAGGGTGCGGATGTAGCGGGCGTCCTTCGGCCCCAGGGTGGCGCGGTGCTCCGCGGCGATGGCCTCGAAGCGGCGCCCGATCTCGGCGACGTCTTCCTCGGACAGGTGCGAATAGGCCTTGATGTCGGCGATTGCCATGTGTGTGTCTCCGTGTTTCCCGTGTGTCTACAGTTCGATTGCGACGTCGCCGGCGGGGACGCAGACGCAGGCGCGGATGCGCTCGCCGGCTTCATGGGTTTCGCCCGTGCGCAGGTCGCGCGCGGTGCCGTCGGCGAGCTGCTGCACGCAGGTCGCGCAGATTCCCATCCGGCAGCCGTAGGGCAGCTGGATCCCGGCCTTCTCGCCGGCCTCCAGGATGGTGGTGGCTCCGTCGACCTCGATTTCGCCGCGGCCGGGGAAGCTGACGACGCCGCCCTGGGCGTCGGTGTTGCCGCGGTCGAGGGTGAAGCGCTCGGTGCGCACGCCGGGCAGGCCGTCCTCCAGCTCGTCGAGCATGGCCGACGGGCCGCAGGCGTAGGTGGCGCGGTCGGCCACGTCCGGCACGAGCCGCTTGATTTCGTCGATGGACAGGCGGCCGTCGATGCCGGTTTCGCGGACGGTCAGGGCGTACCCCGGCTGTTCGCGGCTCAGGCGGTCCAGCTCGCCGTCGAAAAGCAGGCCCGCGCGGTCGCGGACCGAATGCAGATGGATGACGTCCTTGATGCCGCCGCGGCGCTCCAGGTCGCGGAGCATGGACATCACGGGGGTGATGCCGGAACCGGCGGTGATGAACAGCAGCTTCGCCGGCGGCGGCTCCGGCAGGTGGAAATCGCCGGCCGGCGCGGCCAGGCGCACCACGGTGCCGGGGGTGACGTTGGCGACCAGGTGCTGCGACAGGCGGCCCTGCTCCTGCGCCTTCACCGTGACGGTCAGCATGCCGTCGGCGGACTGCGGCGCGTTGGTCAGCGAGTAGGAGCGCCACACCAGGCGCCCGTCGACGCGCACGCCGACGCCGATGTACTGGCCGGCGCGGAAATCGGCCGGGACTCCCCAGCCGGGCTTGATGACCAGCTCGACGACGTCCTCCGCCGGCCGCGACACGCGCTCGATCTGCCCGCGCAGTTCGCGCTTGGACCACAGCGGATTGACCAGCCGCGTGTAGTCGTCCGGCATCAGCGGCGTGGACAGGTGACGGAACGCGCCGCGAAGGCGATTGCCAATGCTCACCGGTTCCCCTTTCCGTAGATTACGGAAGCGTAGCTTACGGCGGGGTAACTTTTCGGTCAAGCCGGGGAAACGACCGGCGGTGGGGGCGGCCACCCCCGTCGGCGCCGGTTACAGCAGATCCACGAGCATGGGCAACTCCGCGGCGTCGTACCAGGCCAGCGGCCGCTCGAGGCAATCCCCCACGGTCAGTTCGGCGTCCTCGTCCCCCAGGTCGGCGGCGTCGACGGCGGCGATGGCCTTCTCCACCGGCTGCTCCGCGGCCTCCACGTCGACGTGGATGGCGGCGACGTCGTCGCGCGACAGATCCCCCGACAGCGCGACGACCGCCTCCCCCATGTCCGGCTTGAGCTCGACCGCATCGTCGGCGACGTCGGCGGCGATCACGACGCGGCGGTGCGGAAACTCGCCGTCGTACGCCGACAGCAGCCGCAGCGACGCCCGCGAGGCCTCGTCGAAGGCGATGTCCGCCAGCTCCTCGTCGTCGCCCTCCACGTAAAAGTCGCGCAGGGCCGGCGTCACCGCGAAAGCCCAGCCGCGGCGCGGGACCACCGCGCCGTCGGAAAGCAGCTCGCCGAGCATGCCGAACGTGGCCGGCACGTACACGCGCACTAGAACTCGCCCTCCAGGTCGAACAGGCCCGTGATCTCCACGACCGCACGGTCGAACTGCTGGTAGAACACGCCGACCATGCCGTGCGACACGGCACCGTGGATGTTGACGATCGAATCGTCGACCAGCACGCAATCGCGCGCCGGCAGCCCCAGCCGCTCCGCGACGATGTCGAAGACCTCCGGTTCGGGTTTCTCGGCGCCGACCTCACCCGACAGCACGACGGCGTCGACGAGCCCGTCCTCCTCGAACTTCCGGATCGGATCCGCCCCGGGGCCGCCCGGGTCGTTCGACAGCACCGCCAATGCGACGCCGTTGGCTCGGGCGGCGGCCATCAGCTTCCGCCACCGCGCCCGCTCTTCGTCGGTGCCGTCCAGGACACCGCAGTAATCGATGATGAGACCACGCATGACCACGAGCGTAGTTGTCCGCGCCGGGTTCCGCCGACCGCCCCGCCGCGCGGCCGCCCCGGCCCGCTGGCACAATGGCCGCGGGGCGAACGGATCGGGGGATTTCGGGGAATGACGGGGGACATCGGGGAGCTCGCGCCGGTGCGCGGGTTCGAGCTGCTGCGGGGCCTGCGGCCGGGCGGCGGGACGGAAACCGCGCTTGACGACGGCCGGCCGTCCGGGCCGGGAATGCCGGGATGCGGCGACGCCGCGCGCGCCAGTCTGGCGCAGTCGATGACGGTGATCGTCGAGGTGCTGTCCGGGCGGCGGCGGCCGCAGGCCCTGTCCCGGGCCTCCATCGACGAGCGGGTGCTCGCCGGGCTGCGCCACCGGCTCCGCGCCGGCGGCCTGCGGGGCGCGGCGTTGCGGACCCTCCACCCGTCGGGGCGGCCCTGCGGGACCCGCGTCGAATTCGTCGGGTCCTACGCGCACGCCGGCCGCGTACGGGCCCTGGCCGGCGCGATGATCGACGATGGCCGGGGCTGGACGATCACCGCGCTGCGGTTCATCTAGGGCTGTGGCTCACTTGGAGTGGCGGCCCCGGCGCGCGGCCCGGCGGCGCTGGGCGCGGTTGCCGGTCTCGCCGCCGACGCGCTTCTGCTCGGCGGTGCCGTCGGCGGACGGGCCGGAGTACGTCATCTGCGTCGGCTGCGTCTCGGCCTTGGCCAGCTCGGGGGCGAAGTCCTTCTCGTCGACGACGCCGTCGTCGTTGAGGTCCGCCGTCTCCTTCTGCTCGGCCTGCATGACCTGCTTGCGCACCAGGAACAGCTGGCGGATGGACTCCTCCTTGATGCCCTCCATCATGCCCGCGAACATGTCGTAGCCCTCGCGCTGGTACTCGACCAGCGGGTCTGCCTGGGCCATGGCGCGCAGGCCGATGCCCTCCTTGAGGTAGTCCATCTCGTAGAGGTGCTCGCGCCACTTGCGGTCCATCACGTTGAGGATGGTGAAGCGCTCCATGTTGCGCATCTGGTCCTCGCCGCCGATGGCCGCCACGGCGTCCTCCAGCTCGGAGTAGCTCGCGTGGATGTCCTCCCGCAGCACGTCCTCGAGATCCCGGGCCGACAGGTCGCCGGGGGCGCCGTACTCGTCGCCGTCGACCAGGTCCCGCCACTCGACGGTCGGGCCGTAGAGCGACTCCAGCGCGTTCCACAGCTCGTCGAGGTCCCAGTCCTCCACGTAGCCGTCGGCGGTGGCGCCGGCGACGTACGCCGAGATGACGTCCTCCTGCATGTCGCGGACCTGGTCCTTCAGGTCCTCGCCCTCGAGGATGCGGCGGCGCTCGGCGTAGACGACCTTGCGCTGCTGGTTCATCACCTCGTCGTACTTGAGGACGTTCTTGCGGACCTCGAAGTTCTGGCTCTCCACCTGCGTCTGCACGCTCTTGATGGAGTTGGACACGACCTTCGAGTCGATCGGCACGTCGTCCGGCACGTTGAGCGTGTTCATCAGCGCTTCCATGCGCTGGCCGTTGAAGCGGACCATCAGCTCGTCGCGCATGGACAGGTAGAAGCGGGTCTCGCCCGGGTCGCCCTGGCGGGCGGTGCGGCCGCGCAGCTGGTTGTCGATGCGGCGGGACTCGTGGCGCTCGGTGCCCAGGACGTACAGGCCACCGACCTCGCGGACCTTCTCGGCCTCCTCCTCCGCTTCCTCGCGGACGCGGACGATCTCGTCGTCCCACGCGGCCTCGTACTCCTCCGGCGTCTCCGTCGGCGACAGGCCGCGGGCGCGGAGGTTGAGGTCGGCGATGATGTCGGGGTTGCCGCCCAGCACGATGTCGGTGCCTCGGCCGGCCATGTTGGTGGCCACGGTCACGGCGCCGACGCGGCCGGCGACGGCGACGATCTCGGCTTCCTTCTCGTGGTGCTTGGCGTTGAGCACGCTGTGCTTGATGCCCTCGCGCTGGAGCAGCTTGGACAGGTGCTCCGACATCTCCACCGACGCGGTGCCGACCAGCACCGGCTGGCCCTTCTCGTGGCTTTCGCGGATGTCCTCGATGACCGCGTAGAACTTCGCCTCCTGCGTCTTGTAGACCAGGTCGGGGTGGTCCTTGCGCTGGTTGGGGCGGTTCGGCGGGATGGGCATGACGTTGAGCTTGTACGTCTGGTGCAGCTCGGCCGCCTCGGTTTCGGCGGTGCCGGTCATGCCGGCGAGCTTGTCGTACATGCGGAAGTAGTTCTGCAGCGTCACCGTGGCGAGGGTCTGGTTCTCGTTCTTGATCTCCACGCCCTCCTTCGCCTCGATGGCCTGGTGCATGCCCTCGTTGTAGCGGCGGCCGGCCAGCACGCGGCCGGTGAACTCGTCGACGATGAGGACCTCGCCGTTGCGGATGATGTAGTCCTTGTCGCGGGCGAACAGCTCCTTCGCCTTGATGGCGTTGTTCAGGTAGCTGACCAGCTGCGAGTTCTCGGCGGCGTAGAGGTTCTCGATGCCCAGCTGATCCTCGACGAAGGCGACGCCCTCCTCGCGGACGCCGACGGTGCGCTTGCGCACGTCGACCTCGTAGTGGATGTCCAGGCGCATGCCCTTCACGATCCCCGCGAACGCCTGGTACCACTCCGGCGAGCCGTCGGCCGGGCCGGAGATGATCAGCGGCGTGCGGGCCTCGTCGATGAGGATGGAGTCGACCTCGTCGACGATGGCGTAGTGGTGGCCGCGCTGCACCAGGTCGCCGAGGGAGTGCGCCATGTTGTCGCGCAGGTAGTCGAAGCCGAGCTCGTTGTTGGTGCCGTAGGTGATGTCCGCGGCGTAGGCCTCGCGGCGCTGGTCGGGGCTCAGCCCCGACAGGATGACGGAGGTCTCCAGGCCCAGGAAGCGGTGGACGCGGCCCATCCACTCGGCGTCGCGCTTGGCGAGGTAGTCGTTGACCGTGACCACGTGGACGCCCTTGCCCTCCAGGGCGTTGAGGTAGGCGGGGAGCACACAGGTCAGCGTCTTGCCCTCGCCGGTCTTCATCTCGGCGACGTTGCCGAAGTGCAGCGCCGCGCCGCCCATGACCTGCACCGGGTAGTGCTTCTGGCCGAGCACGCGCCACGACGCCTCGCGGGCGGTGGCGAAGGCCTCGAGCAGCAGGTCGTCGAGGGTTTCGCCGTCCTCGAGGCGGGTCTTGAATTCCTCGGTTTTCAGCCGCAGCTCCTCGTCGGACAGCTCCGAGTACTCTTCGTCGAGCTCGAGCACCGCGTCCGCGATGCCCTTGAGGCGCTTCACGGCGCGCCCCTCACCGACGCGGAGCAACTTGCTGAAAGAAAACACTGCGGATGGGACCTTTCCGACAGACGACTCATGGCCGCGCCCCAGCCGGGGCGCTCAAGTGCCCCAGTATACGAGCAACCCGCACCCCGGGGTGGGGTACGGGTGCTTTACGACGGCGCTCAGCCGGCGACGCCGACGAAGACGACCGCGTTGTTGCCGCCGGTGCACTTGTACGTCGCGTCCCGGCCGCTCATCGACCCCAGGGTGCAGTTCATGGTGTAGGTCTTGTTCGTCGTCGGGCTGTAGGCGCGGACGGTCAGGTGGCTCGCGCCGACGTTGGCCCGCCACACCGCGTCGGTGACCTTCTTCGCGAACGGGCAGCTGGTGGTCGACGTGCCCGTCACCGCGCCGTTCCCGCAGTATTGGTAGGCGGCGTTGGGCCCCCAGACCGGGCCTCCCCCGGAATCCCGCTCCCGCTCGCGCACCCGCTCGGTCTCCGTCACCGTTTCCGGGGCCGGCGCGGCGGCGGTGGGCCGGGGCGCCGGCGGCGCCTGCATCTCGCCCGAGTCCGCGACGTTCGCCGCGTCGTCCCCGCCGAAGCCTCCCCCGAACGCCATCACCGCGACGACGCCCAGGGCCACCGCCATCACGGCGACCAGCGCGATCAACGCGTAGAGCGGGCCGTTCTGCTGTCGTGGCGGCTGCTGGCTCGGATACCACTGCTGGGTCATCTCGGGGGCCCCTTTCCGTTTCCCCTTCCATACTAGCCCCGGCGGCGGGGCCCCGGGCACGGCAAAACCCCCGGCCACCGCCCGAAAGCGGGTGCCGGGGGCGTCGCGTGAAACTACTCGGCGTCGTTCGCCAGGGCGATCATGCCGTAGTCGTAGGCGTGGCGGCGGTACACCACGGACGGGCGGCCGGTGGCCTCGTCGACGAAGAGGTAGAAGTCGTGGCCGACGAGCTCCATCTCGGACAGCGCGTCATCGACGGACATCGGGGTGGCCGGGTGCTCCTTGGTGCGCACGACCTTGCCCAGCTGGATCTCCTCGACCTGATCCTCGTACGGGTCGGCCTTCGGGGCGGTCTCGTTGGCCTCCTCGACCAGGGAAGCCGTGGCCTCGCCCACGGAGATCGGCGCGCGGTGGCCGGAGCGGCTGATCTTGCGGCGGGCCTTGACCTTGCGCAGGGAGCGCTCCATCTTGCCCAGGGCGGACTCGAGGGCGGCGTAGAAGCTGTCCTCCTTCGCCTCCGCGCGGGCCAGGTGGCCCTTACCGGTGGCGGTGATCTGGATGCGGTCGGAACGATCCGCGCGGCGGGGGTTCGGCTCGTGCTGCAGCTCGACGTGGAAGAACGTCAGGGTCGGATCGAGGCGCTCAATCTTGGCGAGCTTGCCGTTGACTCGCTCGGCGAAGTGTTCCGGGACCTCCACGTTGCGCCCGGTGATGGTCACCTGGGCATTGGGGCTGAGGACCTCGTTGTTGTCAGCAGGTGTCGTCACTTGCTTCCTACCTCCCGGTATGGCCACCGCCCATCCGTGAGCGGGATTACTCACGGCGTCCACGGTGACGCGACTAACTGTGCCTCCAGGATACAGACGCGGTTACCCCCGCGGCCATCAACCTCCCGTCCGATTTGACGCGCCCCGCGGCACATCCGGGGGCAATCGCCCCTAGGCGTGCGAAAACACGATCACGCCGTCGACCCGGATGCCCAGCGACGCGAGCACGAGCACGGAATGCGCCGCCGTCGCGCCCGTCGTCAGCACGTCATCGACGAGCAGGACGGGCCCCGCGACCGTCCCCGACGGCACGATCCGGCCGGCGATGTTGCGGCGCCTGCCGGCGGCCGTGAGCCCCGCCGAATCCTCCGCCCCCTCGGCCGTCCGCAGCAGGCCCGCCGCCACGCGCGCACCCGGGATGCGGCCGGCTGCGATCCGGCATGCGGCGGCCACGGGGTCGCCTCCCCGGCGCCGCGCCGCAGAGGCCCGCGTCGGCGCCGGCACCAGCGTCACGGGGCTTTGCGACGGATGCGCCACCGCGCCCTCCGCCGCCAAACGGAGCACGGCCGCTCCGATCACCGCGCCCATGACGTGGCGGGCCGAGGCGTCGCAAAGCTCCTTGGCGGCCAGGACCACCGCCCGCCGGGGCCCCGCGTAGGACCCGCAGGACCACGTCGGCGCGGCGACGTGCACCCGCGGCGACAGTCGCACCGGCGGCCGGGCGAACTCGCGGCGGCACTCCGGGCACGGCGGCGGGCCCGGCGCCCCGCACCCCGGGCAGGCGCGGGGCAGGGCGACGTCGGCCAGCTCCCCCCACATGCCCGCCGACGCTACTCGACGGTCACCGGGGCCGCGCGGCCCTCGACGCCGGGCACGGCCCGCCAGAACTGGGCCTCGCCCTCGCCGGTGACCAGCTCCATCAGGGCGTTGTCGTCGAGCGCGAAGATCTTCGACGACGTCGCCGACACCACCGCGACCGGCGGGCTCAGGTTCAGCTTCGGCAGCATGTAGTTCACCGAGCCATCCGGGTAGATGCGCCACATCGGGGCGCTGTCGCCGTAGGCGCCGACGATGATCGTCGAATTCGGCGCCCACGCCAGGGTCACCGGCGTAACCCCGTCCGTCAGCGACAGGCGGCGGGCGTTGACCAGCCGCCACGGGCCGGACTCGGCCTGCTCGATGGTGGCGATCCAGATGTTGCCGCCGGCGATCATGGCCACCTGCGTGCCCGACGGGTCGACGCGCAGCTCGGAAATGCCGCCGCCGACCTCGGGGATGCCGGAGACGTCGATCTCCTCCACCGCCGGCACCGCGGAGGAATTGCCCACCAGCCGCAGCACGCGGTCGCCGTCGACGACCGTCCACACCGACGCCGCGTCGGGCGACCAGCTGGGGCGGGTCAGGCTCTTGGCGGACAGCACCCTCTCCGGGGCGACGCCCGCGCGGCCCAGCAACAGCGACGATTCGCCCGAGCCGCCGCGGTCGGCGCGGGACACGCCCGCGATCAGGCGCGTGCCGGCCTCGTCGACGCCGATGCCCGCGGACACCAGGACCCGCCCGCCCTCGGAGGTCCAGCCGGGCAACTTCCGCTGCCCGTTGTCGGTGACCTCCACGACGCCTCCGGTCTCCACCGCGTGCAGCGGCGCGCGGTCGCCGGGGCCCTTCGTCGGGTCGAGGGTGCGCAGCTCGTCGGAGTCGCGCGTCCACGGCCCCGGGTGCGACTCGACCAGCGGGCGGCCGTCGGCCTCCAGCACCCACGGCCCGCGCACGTCGGCCGACGCGAGCGTCCACACGATCTGGGCGGCGAGCAGCCTGCGCAGCGTCTCGTCGAGGTCGCCGAGGCCGGTCAGCCGGATCACCCGGCCCGGACCCTCCTCCTGGCGGCCGACCTCCACCGCGGCCTCCGCCGGGAACGACGACGTCACGCCCGGCATCAGCCTGTTGCGGGGACCGCCGCGCATGGTCTTCAGCAGCTCCATGGCGGCGTCGCCGACGCCGCGGTAGATCCACCGGTTGTCGGGCACGAGCTGGTTGCCGGACGGGTCGAGGAAGTACACGTTGCGCGGTGCGTGGCTGTCCAGGAAGGCCTGGCGCTCCAGCAGCACCCCGTCGGGGAGCCGGGCGATGCGCCACTGCCCCTCCTCGTTCATGCGCAGCTCGACGGAGTCCTCGTACAGCGCCGACTGGGTCTCGTACGCGCCGTTTTCCGCCAGGGCGCCGACGATGGAGCCGCGGGTGCCGAAGCTGCGCGCGTCCTCGTCGCCGCCGCCGTCGCCGATGACGTTGATGCCGTCGACGATCCACCTGCCGGCGTGGGGGTTCCACTTCTCGCGGGCGTCGTCGGTGAGGAACTTCTTCGCCGCCGCGTAGTCGTCCGTCGGGTGGGCGGAGGCGGCGTAGAAGTCGCGCAGCACCAGGTCGGGGGCCGCGTCGGGGCGCGGCGTGGGCACCTCGATGTCGTGCGCCGGCGCCTCGAAGGGCCGGATGGCCTGGGGCGTGGTGTCGCCCGGCATGGTGGTGCACCCGGAGAGCACCAGCGCGGCGGCGCTCGCCGCGGCGACGATCGTCTTCCTGGTCCGGCGCATCATGCC
Source organism: Corynebacterium hansenii (assembly GCF_030408795.1). Taxonomy (NCBI): domain Bacteria; kingdom Bacillati; phylum Actinomycetota; class Actinomycetes; order Mycobacteriales; family Corynebacteriaceae; genus Corynebacterium; species Corynebacterium hansenii. The sequence goes on along the minus strand of NZ_CP047211.1, from coordinate 612,340 downwards.
CGCTCCCCCTCCGTTCCCGCTTCGCGTTCCTCCCGCTTGACGGCGATGGCGTCGATCACCTCGGTTTTCGGCACCGGGGCCGGCGCCCCGGGCACCTCCAGCGGCAGCGGCTCCGTGTCCACGGGGCCGCCGGGCTCCAGCGGCAGGAGCAGCCGGAAACAGCTGCCGACGCCGGGGACGCCATGGCCCTCCAGCCGGCCGCCGTGGAGCAGCACGTCCTCGCGGGCGATGGCCAGGCCGAGGCCGGTGCCGCCGGTGCGGCGCTCGCGCGACGGGTCGGCGCGCCAGAACCGGTTGAACACCAGCTCCTCCTGCTCGGGTTTCAGGCCGACGCCGTGGTCGGTGACGGTGCAGGCGACCACTCGGTCGTCGGCCCGCAGCGCGACGACCACCGGATTGCCCTCCGAATGGTCGATGGCGTTGGCCATGAGGTTGCGCAGCACGCGCTCGACGCGGCGCGAGTCGACGCTCGCCGGCACGGGCTCGTCCGGCACGTCGAGGACGACCTGGGTGCCCGACTCCTGCGCCACGACCTGCAGCGGCTGGTGGGCGGCGTCGATGCACCGGCGCATGTCCACGCGCTCGGCGGACAGCTCCGCGACGCCGGCGTCGTGGCGCGAGATCTCCAGCAGGTCGGCCAGGAGCATCTCGAAGCGGTCGAGCTCGGCGATCATCAGCTCGGAGGCGCGGCGCGTGGCGGGGTCGAGGTCCTCCGCGGCGTCGGCGATGAGATCGGCCGCCATGCGCACCGTGGTCAGCGGCGTGCGCAGCTCGTGCGAGACGTCCGAGGTGAACTGGCGCTGCAGGTCGCCGTATTCCTCCAGCTGCTGGATCTGCAGGGCGAGCGATTCGGCCATCTTGTTGAAGCTCACCGCGAGGCGGGCCATCTCGTCCTCGCCCTCGACGGCCATGCGCTCGCGCAGGTGCCCCGCCGCGAACCGCTCCGAGATCCGGGCGGCCGACCGCACGGGGCCGGTGACCTGGTTGGCGAAGAGCCACGTGATGCCCACCAGCAGCAGCGTCATGACGACGGTCGCGCCGGCGAAGAGGCCGCGGACCAGCGCCAGGGTGGACTCCTCCGCGGTCAGCGGCATGACCAGGTACAGCTCCAGGCCGGGCACGTCGGCCGACGTCGGGGTGCCGATGACCAGCGCCGAATAGTTCGACCCGTCGCGGGCCTCCATGGTGGCGTACTGGTAGCTGATCTGGCCCTGCTGGATGAAGGGCCGCAGCTGCGTGGGCACGAACCCGTCGACGGGCGAGCGCACGGTTTCGCCGTCGGCGCCGGTGGCGATGAGCACGGCCTCGTAGATCGTCGCCGAGCCCGTCGTAGCGCCGGTTTCGCGGTCCGCCAGCGCCTCGCGGCCGACGTTGAGCTTCGCCTGCGTCCCGTCGGCGCCGGACGCGGCGATGGTCTGCTCCACGACGACGCGGGCGCGGTCGATTTCCTCGTTGGCCACGTTGAACTTCGCGTCGAGAAGCCGCTGGGCGACGATCGACACCAGCGCGAAGCCGAGCATGCCGACGACGAGCACCGACACGACCATCACGGACGTGACCACGCGCACCTGGAGCGACGTGCGCCACGACCGCAGGGCACGCCGCCACGCCGCCCCCAGCCGATCCCCCAGCCGCCGCCGGTCCTCCGCCATGTGTCCCCTCTACTCGCCGGTCTTGTAGCCGACGCCGCGGACCGTCAGCACGATGCGCGGGTTCTCCGGGTCCTGCTCGATCTTCGAGCGCAGGCGCTGGACGTGGACGTTGACCAGCCTGGTGTCGGAGGAGTGGCGGTAGCCCCACACCTTCTCCAGCAGCTCCTCGCGGCTGAACACCTGCTTCGGGCGCTGGGCCAGCGCCAGCAGCAGGTCGAACTCCAGGGGGGTCAGCGCGATCTCCTCGCCGCCGCGGGACACCGCGTGGCCGGGGACGTCGATGACCAGGTCGCCGACCTCGATGACCTCGCCGGGCTCGTCGTCCTGGCGGCGCAGGCGCGCGCGGACGCGGGCGACGAGCTCCTTCGGCTTGAACGGCTTGGTGACGTAGTCGTCCGCGCCGGATTCCAGGCCCAGCACCACGTCGACGGTGTCGGTCTTCGCGGTGAGCATGATGATGGGCACCGCGCTTTCCTCGCGGACGTTGCGGCACACGTCGACGCCGCCCATGCCGGGCAGCATGAGGTCCAGCAGGATCAGGTCCGGGTGCTCGCGCGACGCGGCCCCCACCGCTTCCAGCCCATCGCCGACCACGACGGTCTCGAAGCCCTCGCGCTGGAGGACCATGGTCAGCATTTCGGCGATGGCGGGGTCGTCGTCGACGACCAGGATTTTGGCACTCATGCGCCCCATCCTATCCGCCCGGGCGGATCGGCCGTCCGAGGTCCGCGAGGATCCGCTCCGCGAGCCCCTCCGCGGAATCCCCCGCGACGTGCCACGGCGACGCCCAGGATTCCGCGGCGAGGTCCGAATACGCCGCCGCGACCCGGCCCTGCAAACCGCCGTCGCGCTCGTAGGCGTCGCGGACGCGGGCGGCGTCGGAGGCTTCGCGGCGCTCGGCCCGGCGGGCGGCCTCCGCCACCCCCGTGCCCAGGTGCACCTGCAGATCCGGAACCGGCATCGCGTGGCGCCCGAATTCCTGCTCGCGCACCCAATCTACGATCGCCCGGTCGCCGGTGCGTCCCCACGAGTACGCCGCGTTGGAGGCGACGTACCTGTCCAGGACGAGCACGTCGGCCGATTCGGCCGCCGCGATCACCTCGTCGCGCATGTCCCGGCGGTCCAGCGCGAACAGCAGCGCCATCGCCCAGGCGGAATCGGCGACGTCGCCGAGTCGGCCGTGCAGGGCGTCGTCGGCGAAGTCGGCGAACGGGGTGCGGCCGTAGGCGGGGAACCCCAGCTTTGCGACGGACGCGCCGGCGTCGAGAAGCCTCTTTTCCAGGGCCCCCGACAGAGTGTTCTTCCCGGCCCCGTCGATGCCCTCGATGGCGACGATGAAGCCCATCAGTAGCGGTAGTGCTCGGGCTTGTACGGGCCCTCGACGTCGACGCCGATGTACTCGGCCTGCTCCTTGGACAGGGTGGTCAGCGAACCGCCCAGGGCCTCGACGTGGATGCGCGCGACCTTCTCGTCGAGGATCTTGGGCAGGCGGTAAACCTCGTTGCCGTACTCGTCGCCCTTGGTGAACAGCTCGATCTGCGCGATCGTCTGGTCCGCGAAGGACGTCGACATGACGAACGACGGGTGGCCCGTGGCGTTGCCCAGGTTGAGCAGCCGCCCCTCGGACAGGACGATCAGCGACTTGACCTCGCCGTCCTCGTGCTCGAAGCGGTACTCGGCCACCTGCGGCTTGATCTCCACCCGCTCGACGTCGTCGCGGTGGTGCAGCGAGTGCATGTCGATCTCGTTGTCGAAGTGGCCGATGTTGCCCAGCAGGGCGTGGTCCTTCATCTTGCGCATGTGGTCGAAGGTGATGATGCCCATGTTGCCGGTGGCGGTGATGACCACGTCGGCGTCCGCGATGGCCTCGTCGACCGTGACCACCGGGAACCCGTCCATGAGCGCCTGCAGCGCGTTGATCGGGTCGACCTCGGTGACCCGCACGCGGGCGCCCTGGCCGGCCAGCGCCTCGGCGGAGCCCTTGCCCACGTCGCCGTAGCCGCAGACGAGGACGTTCTTGCCGCCCAGCAGCATGTCGGTGCCGCGGTTCAGGCCGTCGAGCAGCGAATGGCGGGTGCCGTACTTGTTGTCGAACTTCGACTTGGTCACCGCATCGTTGACGTTCATGGCCGGGAAGGGCAGCACGCCCTCCTCCGCGAAGTGGTAGAGACGGTGGACGCCCGTGGTGGTCTCCTCGGTCACGCCCTTGACCGCCTCGGCGGTGCGGGTCCACAGATCCGGCTTCTCCGCCAGCACGCGGCGCAGCATGCCCTTGAAGGCCACGAACTCGTCGGAGTCGTCCTCCTCGACGGGCGGGACCACCCCCGCTTCCTCGTACTGGCGGCCGCGGATGACGGCCATCGTCGCGTCGCCGCCGTCGTCGAGGATCATGTTCGGCAGCTCGTCGCCCCAGTCGAAGATGCGCTCCAGGCACCACCAGTACTCGTCGAGGGTCTCGCCCTTCCACGCGAACACCGGCACGCCCTTCGGGTCCTCCGGGGTGCCCTCGGGGCCGACGACGACCGCCGCGGCGGCCTCGTCCTGGGTTGAGAAAATGTTGCACGACGCCCACCGGACCTCGGCGCCCAGGGCGACCAGCGTCTCGATGAGCACCGCCGTCTGAACCGTCATGTGGATGGACCCCGCGATGCGGGCGCCGGCCAGCGGCTGCTCCTCGCGGTACTCCTCGCGCAGGGCCATCAGGCCGGGCATCTCGTGCTCCGCCAGGCGGATCTGGTGGCGACCGGCCTCCGCGAGCGAGACATCTGCGACCTTGTGCTCGATGACAGTCTGGGACATGCGACCTCTTCCGTGTTATTCGCGATATTCGCGCCCGTTCATGTCGCGCCGTCGGCGCGCGATGGGTTGCCCACCAGGCTAGTTGACGGCCTCGGCGAAGTCCTCGACCGCCTCCTGCTCCTCCTCGGTCAGGCCGGGGACCAGAACGTCGAACGTCTCGGCCGCCGCCTCGCGCAGTTCCTCGGGGCAGGCGCCGATCCCCTCCCTTATGAAGGGGTACTCGTCGACGAGCTGGCCGGCGCTGAACGGCGCCCCCGACCAGATCGCCGCGACGGTGGCGGCACCGAGGCCGGCGCGGGCCTCGTCGTCGTCGGCGTCGCCCGCGGCCAGGCGGCAGGCGTCCCGCAGGGCGTCGGCCAGATCATCGTCCTCGAGGGCCGACACCTCCTCGAACAGGTCTATGACGGCATCGCTGCTGAAGATGATGGAATCCCAGGTGGACATTGGCGGTTCTCCTTCGGGTACCGGAACGGGATCTCGCGGCGATCCCACGGTGGCGGGCCATCCCGGCCCCCATACCCCGATGTTCTACCCCACGGGGGCGCGCGACGGCGACCATCGCGGCCCCGATTCACCCGTCCGCCGCCGCCGATTCCTCCCCCGCTCCCCTTTCTTCCACTACCGCTGACATAACGAGTGTGTTAAGTTAACCGCCCAAACGGTGATCGAATCGTTATCTGCTGCGCAATAGTCCAGTTCGCCGCGGGATTCGCCAACCGCTCACGACCGTCATCGACTTTGAAGGGAGACCGGGAACATGCGCTCACGGACCGCGGGCCTCGGGATCGTCGTCATCATGGCGGCCGCGACCGCGGGGTGCTCCGGCGCTTCCGCGATCGACGGCCCCGTCAACGCCGATCCTTCCGCGGGGCAGCTCCCGCGCGTCGCCGACGACTCCGGCCTCGGAGCCGGCGACGGCCCCTCCCGACCCCGGACGTCCGCCCTGAACGAGGCCCCGGACCGCGCCACCACGGTCGCCCCGTCCGCGCCGAAGCCGGGCCGCGGCAACATCGCCGATGACCCGTACCTGCCGCCGCGCGCCGTGATCCCCTCGGATCCGAACGTCCCCCCGGCGCCGCCGTCGTCGCGCCCGTCGACTCCCCCGCCCTCCCCGCCGGAGGATTCGGAGGAGACGGAGCCGACGCGCCCGACCCTGCCCACGCCGAAGCGCCCCAAACCGCTGCTGCCGCCGGGCATCGGCGGGCCGGGCCTGCCGGACTGGAAGTTCGGCGACAAGGGCGAGGAAAAGCCCGGGGAAAAGACGGAGGAGGCCCGTCCGGGCACCCCCGCCGAAACCCAGAAGCCGAAGGAACCGACGGAGCCGACGCAGCCGACCGAAACCACGGAATCTCCGAAGCCCACCGAGTCTCCGAAGCCGTCGAAGCCCGCCAAGCCCGCCGACGCGATCGTGCCGGCCGAGCCGACGCCGGCCGAGACCGAGCCCAAGGAGACCACCGAGTCTCCGAAGCCGACCGGGTCCGGCTCCGCCGAGCCGACCGCGGAGCGGAACTAGACGGGCACGGAGGCCACGAACGCCTCGACGGCCGAGCCGCCGACCGAGCGCAGCACGCGCGGCGCCTCGTCGGCCGGCACCCACGCCGCCCCGCCCGGGGACAGGCGCACCTCGCCGGATTCCGACGACATTTCGGCGGCCCCCTCCACGACGAGGACGATCAGCGCACCGGTTTCCGGCACCTCGACCGAGTCCCCCGCCGGCACGCTCACGCGCCCCAACCGGAATTCCGGGGCGGCGGTCGGATACGTCGACACCGCACCCTCGACGACCGGGCGCACCACCGGGTCCTCCGCCGGGGAGAAGTCCAGCACGCGCAGCAGCTCCACGACGTCGACGTGCTTCGACGTCAGGCCACCGCGCAGGACGTTGTCGGAGTTGGCCATGATCTCCACGCCCATGCCCGACAGGTACGCGTGCAGTTGGCCGGCGCCGAGGTAGATGCCCTCGCCCGGCTCGAGCGTGATGCGGTTGAGCAGCATCGACGCGAGCACGCCCGGGTCCCCCGGGTACCGCGCCGCGATGTCCGCGGTCGTCGCCGCGACCTCGCCGACCCAGCCGCCGCCGGAGTACGCGGCGCAGGCGGCGCGCACGGCCTCGACCAGATCGCCCAGCACCCGGCTGGGCAGGGTCAGCCACGTGGTGAACAGCGCGCGCAGGGCCTCCACCGGGGACGGGGCGTCGAGCATGACCGTGTAGTGGCCGAGCTCGGGGATCGCCAGCTCGTCGAAAAGCTCCTTGGTCCGCTCCACCGGCCGGAAGCCGGCCAGCGCGTGGAAGCGGGTCAGGGCCACGATCAGCTCCGGCTTGTGGTTCGCGTCGCGGTAGTTGCGGTGCGGCGCCGTCGGCGGGATGCCGCGGTCGTTCTCCGCCGCGAAACCGGCCTTCGCCTGCTCCAGCGTCGGGTGCGCCTGCAGCGACAGGGGCTCGGCGGCGGCGAGGATCTTCAGCAGGAACGGCAGCGTGCCGTCCGCAAGCTCCGCCGCCGGGCCGAGGGCCGCCGCCGGATCATCGGCGATGACCTCCGTCAACGGGCGCCCGCCGACGGTCGACGGGGCCAGCGGGTGGGCGCCGAACCACGCCTCCGCCTGCGGCCGAGCCGACGGCGACGATTGCCCCATGAGCTCCGCGATCAAGGTACGCGACCCCCACGGGTACGACTGAATGACCGCGTCGATGCGCTCCATCAGGCCGTCATCCCTCCTCAGGTACATAAGCGGCCGCCGCGGCAACGCGGGCCGCGGTGACGCAGACGTCCACCAACGGGTGGCGGACCTCGACTTCCTCGGCGGGGCATTCCACGCGGGCCCAATCGAAGGGCTCCAGGCGCGCGCGCACGGAGGGCGCGTCGGCCGGGGAAGTCACGGCAATGACGCTCAAGGTTAGCATCCGGCCGCCGTCGGCCGGACCATCGATCAACGGGTCGTGGAAGAGGTCGCCCAACGCGGCCTCCGGCGACGGCGCCAGCGCCACCGACGCGCGCAACATGTCCGACACCGTGGTGCCGTGGGCGGGCACGCCCGCATCCAGCAGCCACGCCGCCGCCAGCTCCGCCACCGTGCGCCACGCGTCGCCCTCGCCGGCGATCACCACCGCGTGCCCGCGCATCCACTCCGCCCACTGGCGGGCCGGGTTGACCAGCAGATCGCGGTCCGGCGCGCAGGCCACCGCCTCGGCGTCGACGGCATCGGCGACGTCGCCGAGCACGGCCGCGGGCCCCAGCGCCGTCACGCGGGCCGCCGTCAGCGCCCCCAGCACGGCACCGAGATAGCCGCAGAAGGACCCCGCGGCGGACAGCGCGGGCCGCGGCACCACGACGGTGCGCGGCGACGCCGCGGCGCGCACGGGCCCCTCCCCGGGATCGATGAGCACCGTGGCCGCGCCGCGGCGGTCGGCTTCGGCGAGTACCTCGGCGATGGGGTCGCCGGGGTCGTCGGTGAGCACGAACACCAGGTCCAGGGCGCCGACGAACCTCGGCAGCGACCGGGCGATGGTGATCGGCGCCCTCGCGTCCGTGGCCAGCGCGATGACGGCCTCCGCCGCCAACCGGGCACGGGATTCGTTGGTGATCAGGACGACGGCGCGGGGCTCCGGGAGGGAATCGAAGAGCCCCTCGGCGGCGGCCGAGGCGGCGGCGCGCAGGTGCGGCCCCTCGGCGGCCGCGATCAACGGCAGGCTATGCGGGTCCATGCCCCCAAGCATGCCGGAAAACCGGTCAGGAGCGGATGATCGACAGGACCTCGTCGACGATGGCGTCGACCTCTTCGCGGGTCGGGGCCTCGACGTTGAGGCGCAGCAGCGGCTCCGTGTTGGACGCGCGGACGTTGAACCACGCCTTCGAGTCCTTCAGGCCGATGGTCAGGCCGTCGACCCAATCGTGCTCGCGGGTGCGCGGGGCGAAGATCTCGGAGATCTTCGCCTGCTTCTCGCGCTGCTCCTCCGCCGAGCCCAGCCGCGAGTTGATCTCGCCGGACTGCTCGTAGCGGTCGAACTCCGCCATGAACTCGCTCAGCGGCTTGTCCTGCTCGGCCAGCGCCGCCAGGACGTGGAGCGCGGCGAGCATGCCGGAATCGGCGTTCCAGAACTCGCGGAAGTAGTAGTGCGCCGAGTGCTCGCCGCCGAACACCGCAGACGTATCCGCCATCTGCGCCTTGATGAACGAGTGCCCCACCCGCGTGCGCACCGGGACGCCGCCGGACTCGATGACCATCTCGGGCACCGCCGCCGAGGTGATCAGGTTGTGGATGATCACCGCTCCCGGGTCGTCGGCCAGGTAGCGGGTGGCGATGAGCGCGCAGATCGCCGACGGCGACACCGGGTCGCCCTTCTCGTCCACCACGAAGCAGCGGTCGGCGTCGCCGTCGAAGGCCAGGCCGATGTCCGCCCCCTGCTCGACGGTGAACTTCTGCAGGTCCACCAGGTTCGCCGGTTCCAGCGGGTTCGCCTCGTGGTTGGGGAAGGTGCCGTCGAGCTCGAAGTACAGCTCGCGGACGTCGCACACGTCGCCGAGCACGGCCGGAGCGGTCAGGCCCGCCATGCCGTTGCCCGCGTCGACCGCGACGGTGAGCCGGCGGCCGCCGGTCAGGTCCACCAGCCCGCGCAGGAATTCCGCGTAGCCCTGCAGGACGTCGCGCTCGGTGATGTCGCCGGCCTCGCCGTCGTATTCGGGGACGCCGGTGACCAGCAGATCCTTGATCTCCGCCAGGCCGGTCTCCTGGCCCACCGGGCGGGCGCCCGCGCGGCACAGCTTGATGCCGTTGTACTCCGCCGGGTTGTGCGAGGCGGTGAACATGGCGCCGGGGCAGGCCAGCGTGCCGGACGCGTAGTACAGCTCATCGGTGGACGTGTGGCCGAGCATCACCACGTCGACGCCCTGCCCCGCCGCGCCTTCCGCGAACGCGCGGGACAGTCCCGGGGAGGAATCGCGCATGTCGTGGCCGATGGCGATGCGCTCCGCCCCCTCGCGGCGCATCAGCAGGCCGAACGCCGCACCGGCGTCGCGCATGAGTTCCTCGTCGATGCCGTCGCCGACCACTCCGCGAACGTCGTAGGCCTTGATCACGGCGTCGATCGCCGCTCGGCTGCGCTTGGTCACTTGTGCCGTCCTCGCTCCTAGATTGCTGCTTACAGGAGCGAAATGTTACCCCTACCCGTCCTCGGGGTCGGGCACCACGTGCAGATGCGCGCGGCCGGAGCGGCGCGACGGGTGGCGGGCGGGGTCGACCTGCGTCCAGCGCGACTCGCCTTCGTCGCGGAGCACGAGGCCGGTGGCGTGGCGCCCCGCCTCGCGGACGGCCTCGGCCAGCGCGGTGAGGTCGTCGTCTTCGGCGGGTTCGGCGGGCAGGTCGTAGCGCACCAGCTCCCAACCGAGCGGTGCGGTGATGGACTGCGCGTGGCGTTCGCACAGGTCCCAGCTATGCGGTTCGCTGGCGGCGGCCAGCGGCCCGACGACGGCGGTGGACTCGGAATACGCGTAGGTCAGGGTGGCGATGGCGGGCTTGCCGCACCCCGGCCTGCAGCAGCGGCGGAATTGACTCACGCCAAAAAGTCTAGACCCTGGGTTGAGGTTTTGGGAGCCCCACCCCCGGAGCGCCTTCGCCGGGCGCGGCGGGGCGGGCCATAGACTTGGCCACCATGAACGTCTCACGTCGCATCGAGCGCCGCGGCCGCGGCCCGCGCGGCCCCCTCCTCCCCCCGGAGGTCCCCCGGTGGCGCAGCCGCACCGAGGCGTTCGACCAGGCGGTCCTCGACGCATACGCCCCGATCGAGGCCCGCTGGCACGACCAGCTCGCCCACCTCGACATCGCCGTGGACACCGTGCCGCTCATGCACCTCCACCCCGGCGCGCTGCTTCCCGACGAAGTCGCCGCCGATGGGCCGATTCCCCTGGGCCGCCTCATCCCCGCCGGCGTGGACCGCCTCGGCCGTCCGACGCGGCCGCGGATCGTGGTGTTCCGCCGGCCCGTCGAAAAGCGCGCGCCCACCATGTCCGACCTGCAGGACGTGCTGCGCAACGTGCTCGCCCGCCTGGTGGCGGTGCACCTGAACATCGACCCGTCCGTGGTGGACCCGGGGTACGACGACGGCTTCTAGGGGAACGAAAAAAGACCCGGCGATGCCGGGTCTTCTCGATTTCGGTCGAATGCGATCCTTTGCATGCGCCGCTACCCGATCTGCTTCTTCAGGCGGCGGCGCTCACGCTCCGACAGACCTCCCCAAATTCCGAATCGCTCGTCGTTCGCCAACGCGAACTCGAGGCATTCGTCGCGGACTCCGCAGGCCCGGCAAATCCGCTTGGCCTCACGGGTGGAACCGCCCTTCTCGGGGAAGAACGCCTCCGGGTCCGTTTGGGCGCACAGCGCCTGCTCCTGCCAATCCTCGTCGACCGCCTCGAAAAGTCCGGTCAGATCTTCGGCCCAATCCACCGGCGGGCGGGGCTGCTCGACTGCCGTCGTCTCGTGCACCTGGGACTCCCCCACGCTCGAATCCCGTCCCACGGCACGTCCGCCGAACACGGTGGACTCATCCATGCGAGGCCTCCTGCCTGGTAAACGGGGTGGAAATTCGGTCACGCGAACCGCGGCGGGAATAAATCTTCCGGGTGGTTAACTCGATTCCATCCGCAATCACACACTTGTGATTACACACGTGGAACCCCGCGAAGGTCAAGCGCTCAGGTTGATTCACCGCGAAAACTCAGGAAGCCGCCTAACGGCGATCCCCCCGGCGTGGGGGATGAAGCCGGGCTTGAGGCTTGCGACCGGGTCACACGTCCGTCGAGAACCGCACCCCACCGTCGGGGAGGACCACCCCGGGCCACACCCGCGCCCCGGAAACGAGTTCACAGCGGGCGCCGATGTCCGCCCCCTCGCCGATGACCGCGTCGCGGATGACGCTGCGCGGGCCGATCGTCGCGCCCGCCGCGATGATCGACCGCTCGATCACCGCGCCGGCGCCGATCTTCGCGCCGTCGAACACGACGGTCTGGTCCAGCCGCGCGCCCGCGCCGATTTCCGCGCCGCGCCCCACGACGGTGCCGCCGTACAGCAGCGCCCCGCCGCCCAGCGACGCCGACTCGTCGACCAGCGACTCGCCGTGGCGCCCCTCCAGCAGCGGCGACGGCGCGATGCCGCGCACCAGGTCGGACGACCCGCGCACGAAATCCGCGGGCGTGCCCATGTCGCGCCAGTAGGCGTAATCGACGTACCCGTACACGCGGCGGCCGTTGTCCAGCAGCGACGGGAAGATCTCCCGCTCGACGCTGATGGTCCGGCCCGCGGGGATCTCGCCGATCAGCTCGCGGCGGAAGACGTAGCAGCCGGCGTTGATCTGGTCGGTCGGCGGGTCCTGGGTCTTTTCCAGGAACTCGAGCACCCGGCCGTCGTCGTCGGTGGGCACGCAGCCGAACGCGCGCGGGTCGGGCACGCGCACCAGGTGCATGGTCACGTCGGCGTTCTTCTCGGCGTGGGTCTTCAGGATCGCGCCCAGGTCCGTGCCGCCCAGGACGTCGCCGTTGAACACCATGGCGGTGCCGTGGCGCAGGCGGTCGTAGACGTTGCGGATGCCGCCGCCGGTGCCCAGCGGCTCGTCCTCCACCACGTATTCGATGTCCAGGCCCAGGTCGGAACCATCGCCGAAGTGATCCTCGAACACCTCCGCCTTGTACGACGTCCCCAGCACCACGTGCGTCATCCCGGCCGCCTTGATGCGACCGAGCAGATGCTCCAGGAACGGCACGCCGGCCGTGGGCAGCATCGGCTTCGGCGTGCCGACGGTCAGCGGCCGCAACCGCGTGCCCTGCCCGCCGACGAGGATGACGGCGTCGGTGTTCGCCGCCAGCTCGGCCGCGTCCGTCGTGGACGTGTCATGGGTGGTCATGGTTGAAGGGTTCCTCCTGGGTTTTCGCTTTACGACGGGACGTCGCAAAGCAATCACTTGTGCCTCGCGTTCAGGGGCGCGGGACTCGAGCCGCCACAGCCTTCTGCCTACGCTTCTTCGCGGCCAAAATGATGGTGCCACGCAGCGAGAGGCCGATTTTCAGCGCCCACCGGATGGGCGCGCGCCATGGGCCGGGCAAACGGTCGGACATGAAGCGGTACGCGGATTCGTGGTGCGCGCGGACGGTGATCTCCGGGTGCGACGACGCGGAATGGCCCTGCGCATGGCGGATGACGGCATCCGGGCAGAACACGTTGCGCCAGCCGGCGCGGCCGAGGCGGTCGCCGAGGTCGACGTCCTCCATGTACATGAAGTAGCGGTCGTCGAATCCGCCGATGGATTCGAATGCCTCCCACTTGAGCAGCAGGCAGGAGCCCGACAGCCAGCCGGCGTCGCGTTCGCGGGACATGTCGGCGTCGTCGCGGTAGCGGCGGGAGAACGGGTTGGACGGCCAGATGTCGGCGAGCAGGGCGTGGCCGATGCCGCCGACCAGGTCCGGCACCGCGCGCGCCGAGGGGTAGGCCGATCCGTCGGTTTCGCGGATCAGCGGGCCGATCGCGCCGGCGCGGGGGTTGCGGGCGGCGCAGTCGAGCATCGCGTCGATGGACCCGGGTTCGAATACGACGTCGGGGTTGACGAGCAGCACGTAGTCGCCGCGGATCCGGCCGGCGTCGCGCATGGTCGCGAGTTCGGCGATGCCGATGTTCGCCGCCTTGCCGTAGCCGACGTTGCCGCCGGTCGGCAGGAACATGACGTCGCCGACGGTGCCCGTGCGGCCTTCTTCTTCGGCGCGGGCGGCTTCGGCTTCGGGGGCGCCGTCCTTCGAGCCGTTGTCGGCCATGACCAGGACGGTGCCCGCGGCGGTCGATCCGGGCAGCGAGTCGACCAGCGCCCGGATGTGCTCCCCCGGCGAGTACGTGACCGTGACGACGCCAAGGGGCCGGCCGGACTCGTCGCCCGCCCCGGTTGCCGCCCGGTTGTTCGCCTGGTTCACGATCGCGCACCTTTCTTTTCGCGTGTCGCCGCGCTCGTCTTTCACGGCATAGACCCTATGACACCGGTCGGCTGGTTCGCCCCCGCCACTCCGGTGGGGGCAGCCGGGGTTGGCGCCCGGCGGGCCGGCTGGGGCGTGGCGCCTGGGCGAAATTTCCGGGAAGGGCGGGGGCGTTCGGCGGCTTGAGCTGCGTTGGTCGTGTTTCCCCCTGCTGTCTTTCCCGCGCGATCCTCCACGCGTGGATTTCCCGTGCCGCCCTCACTGTTCGCCCCTCCCCGAGCGATCTTCACTATTCCCATCTCTTTGAGTGACTCATCTATATCTTCTGTAACTCTGCATCGACTGTTGGCCTCGGGCGCAACATCAGAACAGCGCCATCAAAGCGCCACCGCCCAAAGCGCACCATCAACACCGCCTCCATCGGAACGGCCACATCAGGCGCGACATCAGAACGGCCACATCAGAAGCGCCACATCGGGCACCATCAGAACGGCACCGTGGGGTCCGGCCCCAACGGCCGCGGCGCCTCGGGCACCGACGCCGGCTCCGTGTCATCCTCCGTGCACGGCCACCCATCATCGGCCGCATCGACCACCGCCCGCGCATCCCCGGCCACCACCGGATCGGTCGAATTCAACGGCCCGGCAACAAACTCCTCCATCTCACGCTCATACTTCGCGGTTTGACGGGCATGGTCCCGCAAGGCCGCATCAACCTCGGCCTTCTCCATCGCCTCCCGCGCTTGGGTTTCGGCCCGCATGCGCTTGTCGTTGTCGGCGCGGATGGTCTTCGCCAACCTCGCCGCCCGCTGATCAAAGGTCTGGCGTTTGATGTGGGCGATCGGACCATGCGGCACCGTCGTCGCCTGCGTGGTGCCGGTGTGGTCGCTCCACGTCACCGACGCGTCATCGTGCATCACCGCATGCCAATGCCGGGAGGTCTTCAGGTTGTGGTGGTGCTGGCACAAACACTGCAGGTTCCACGTCGCCGTCACACCCAACCCATTGGCCGCATTGCCGGCGACGAACCCACCGGCATGCTCATGGGCATGGTCGCAGGTGGTGTGGTCGAGGTTGGGGTCGTAGTTGACGACATGATCGATCTGGCACTTATCCGCCGGCACCGAACACCCCGGAAACCGGCACCCACCATCACGGCCCCGCACCCTCGCCTTCTGCGCCTCGGTGGGCACATACCCACCAGTGACCGAATCACCCGACAACCGCACTGAGCTCGCCCGTTCCAACCACTGCTTTGTCACGTAGGTCGGCAACCACCCGGCACCGTCCAACCACAACCGAAGCTCCCCCTCATCGGTGACCCCACCATCGGCATACACATTCAGCGTCACGTTCGCCCCACCATGGTCTCCCCGGCACAGGTGCATCAGCGCATCAGCCAGGGTGCAGGCCTCCCCGGCGTTGAGGCGGGCATCCCGGATGGCGCGGACGGTGGCGTCGAACTCGGCCAACCGATCCTTGCGCAACACCACCTCCACGCACCCGTGATCACCGGGGCAGTCCCGGTCGGCGACGTACCCCTCCGTTACCGGCCCGGGGTCCTCGTCGTCGGGTGGGGTGGAGATCGGTGCGATGTCCTCGACGATGCGGGCCAGGTGCCGGGCGAATACCCGGATGCCGGGAAGCGCCTGGAAGTCCCGCCTGGGCGTGAGGTACTCCAGGAACCGGGTTTCTACTTCTTCGAGGTGGTCGTCGGTGACGGCGATGATGGCGGCGGCGATTTTCACCAGGTGCCCCATCGGCACCACACCGCCAGTGCAGAAGTCGCGGATGCGGGGCATGCGGTGGAGCATCACCCCGACGTCGCAGTACTGCATCGCCCGCACCTTGCCCGCCCCGATGCGGGTGGCGATGGCCGCGGCGTGGGAATCGACGTCCGTGCCACCGTCGGGCGTGCAGGCAATCGCCATGTCCACCTCGGCGATGTTGCGCTCACGGGCCAGGCAGGCCAGAGCATCGTCGTCGTGTTCGGTGACCCACCGCTTGCGCGGCTCGGCCTCATGCCCGGCGGACTTATGCGGCGATGCCCGCTCGGCAGACTGGGGCGACGAAGCCTCTGGTGCGGAGGACTGGCGCGATGCCTCCTGCTGGCCGCCGGCCCCACCATCCCGACCGGCCTGATCGGGCTGGCCTACGGCGTCGGGCGTGTCCCGCCCACCATTGTCGGGTGGATGGGCGTGTTGGTTGCGGTGGTGGTCCGGACAGTTGTGCTCATCGTCGCTTGCATCGAATGGAACATGGTCGAAAGCCATGTCGATTCCCCCACGGTGGCGAAAAGAAACTGGAACTGCAACGTCAACGGGAAATCACGCAGATCCCCCTGTGGAAGCCGGCCCATTATCCCCATCCCGCTTCACCACAGATGATACACGTGTTCGACCGTTATCGCTCGAACATTGCGTCACGGTTTCGCTTCTTTTCGCACCATGAGACACTTTCGCATCACACGGGGCGGTGCACGCGAGGCTCGCACGAATCAGCGACTAGCGACTGGCTCGCACATATCAGCGACTAGCAGCCGACTGGCACGTACTGATTGCCATGTGGGTGGCGGGTTGCGGTTGCCCGCAGGTCGGGAGGGCTCGCGTCCAGGTGGAGGCAGCGCAGTGCGGGGTGCAAAAGGGCGAGGATCGGAGTTGTTGGCGGACCATAGTTGCGGCGCCGCGATTCGGGCCGCAGATTCATCCCACCACCAGGCCCCTCCCCTCCCACGCCGGCACGTCGCAAAGCAGCCGACGAGCAGGCGTAAGCTCAGCCGTCCAACGCGCGGCGCAGGCCATCGCGCCAGTCGGGCAGGGGCGCGAAACCCGCGGCGACCCAATCCGAACCGTCCAAAACGGACCATGCGGGTCGCTTCGCGGGCCTCGGGAACTGCTCGGACGTGCACGGGCGCACCCGGGCGCGGGCGGCCTCCGGGTCCTCGCCGCGCCGGCCGGCGGCGATGGCGAACACCTCCGACGCGACCTCATGCCACGTCGCCCGGCCCGACCCCGTCACGTGGAACACGCCCTCCACGGGCCGCAGCGCCAACTGCCACAGGGCATCGGCGAGGTCGTCGGCGAACGTCGGATTCCCGTGCTGGTCGTCGACGACGTCGATGCACTCGGGCCCATCGCCCGTGCGGCCGCGCTCCTCGAGGCGCAGCATGGTCGACGGGAAGTCGGGCGCATCCGGCTGCGTCGCCCCGGAGTACACCCACGCGGTGCGCACGATCGCCGCGCGCAGGCCGTCCGCCTCCACCGCCTCCAGCACGGCTCGCTCCCCCGCCAGCTTCGTGCGCCCGTAGGCGGTGTCGGGCACCGTGGGATCGCCGGGCCGAAGGGGCCGGCGCCCCGCGCCGTCACCGCCGCCACCGCCGAACACGTAATCCGTGGACACGTGAACGAGGAACGCCCCCTCCCGCGCGCACCGGCGGGCCAGCAGACCGGGCGCGACGGCGTTGACCTCGTGCGCGGCGTCCTCACCGGCGGGGGTCTCCGCACCGTCGACGTCGGTCCACGCGGCGGCGTTCACCACTACGTCGACGCCCCGCAGCGAAGGATGGGACGCGACCGCCGCGGCATCCGTGACGTCCAGATCGCCGCGCGCCAGCCACTCCACGTCGGGGCCGCCGCCGATGGGCATGCGCCGCAGCATCGCCACGCCCAACTGCCCCGCCGCGCCCACCACGGCGACCCGTTTCACGTCGCCGCGTCCCCCCGCTCCATGGGCCATCCGGGCGCGTGGTTCGGTCATCGGGAGTCCATTTCATTATCGTGGGGACGACTGAGCCGTCGCAAAGCAATCGAATCCGCTTGGCGACGCCCACCTGACGGCATCAACCGTAGTGCACGGGACCAGCCGCGACGGCCCGAAGGAAGGAACCACTTTGAGCGCACGCACACCGCAGTCGAGGCACGCTCGCGCGATCCAGGCGCCGCCGGCACAACGCCGCGACGTCAGCCAGGCATTGCCCATGCCCGTGCGCTCGCTGCTCGTCCTGCTGTCGGTGCTGTGCCTCGTCGTGTCCGCCGTCGGCTGGTGGACGGTCGTGCGCACCACGGGCAACCTCGGTTCCGGCGGCGACTTTTCGCTGGGCAAGGAAAAGGACGGCGCCACCGACATCCTCCTCGTCGGCTCCGACTCCCGCGCCGATGCGCAGGGCAACCCCCTGACGCAGGAGGAAATCGACCTGCTGCGCGCCGGCAACGAGGAAGTGACGAACACCGACACGATCATCGTCATCCGCGTGCCCAACGACGGATCCTCGGCGACGGCGATCTCCATCCCCCGCGACACGTACATCAGCACCGACGACGGCAACAAGAAGATCAACGGCGTCTACGGCGACAAGAAGCTCGCCACCGCCGAACGCCTCACGTCGGAGGGGAAGGACCCGGCGGCCGTCGAGAAGGAATCGACCGAAGCGGGCCGCCAGGCGCTGATCACCGCCGTCGCCGACCTCACCGGCGTCACCGTCGACCACTACGCCGAAGTCGGCCTGCTCGGCTTCGTGCTGCTCACCGACGCCATCGGCGGCGTCGACGTCTGCCTCAACGCCGACGTCTACGACGAATTCTCGGGCGCCAACTTCCACGCCGGGCGCCAGTCCATCGGCGGCGCCGACGCGCTGAGCTTCGTGCGCCAGCGCCACGGCCTGCCCCGCGGCGACCTCGACCGCATCACCCGCCAGCAGGCGTTCATGGCGTCCTTCGCCAACAAGCTGCTCTCCGCCGGCACGCTGTCCAACCCCAGCAAGCTCCACGAGCTCGGCGGCGCCGTCAAACGCTCCGTCGTACTGGACAACGACTGGGACGTCATGGGCTTCGCCACCCAGATGCAGAGCCTGACCGGCGGCAACGTCAAGTTCGAGACCATCCCCGTCACGTCCATCGACGGCGTCGGCGACTACGGCGAATCCGTGGTCACGGTGAACAAGACGCAGGTGCACAAGTACTTCGACCAGCTGCTGGGCAACCCCGAGGCCGAAGGGGCCTCCGAAGCCGCCAAGCCCCGCGACCACGACCCCGCCGAGTACACCGTCAGCGTGTACAATGCCACGGGCATCGAGGGCCTCGCCGGCCGTGCGTCCGCCGTGCTGACGGAGAAGGGATACGGCGAGGGCACCGTCGCCAACGCCGAATTCGCCGGCGTGGCCATCAGCCAGGTCAACACCGCCGATCCCGACGACCCGGCCGCCGCCGCCATCGCCGAGGCCCTCGGCGGGCTGCCCGTCGTCCACGACACCACCATGGCGCCGAAAACGATCTCGGTCACCGTCGCCGGCGACTACGACGGCCCGGGCCTCAACGCCGACGGTTCGACCCCCTCCGCCACCGACGCCGCCCCCGCGGACGGCGGAAGCGGCGCCGGCGACGTCGTCGGCCAGGAGGGCATGGCCCCCGAAGAGGACCTGAACAAGCACATCGACGCCGGCGGCGACGGCGTCATGTGCGTGAACTAGCTCAGACCCGGCACCAAATCAGACCCAGTTCAGGATCCTCGGGGCCATCTCCCGCATCTCCACCTTGCGCACCTTGCCCGACGCAGTCATGGGGAACGAGTCGGTGATGTGCAGGTAGCGCGGGATCTTGTGCCGGGCCAGCTTGCCCTGCGCGAACTCGCGCAGCTTTTCGACGGTCAGTGGTTCCGCCCCCTCGTGGAGGATCACCCACGCCATGATCTCCTCGCCGTACTTGTCGTCCGGCACGCCGATGACCTGGGCGTCGACCACGTCGGGATGCGTGAACAGGAACTCCTCGATCTCCCGCGGGTAGATGTTCTCGCCGCCGCGGATGAGCATGTCCTTGATGCGGCCGGTGATGGCGAGGTAACCCTCGTCGTCAAGCGAACCCAGGTCGCCCGTGCGCATCCAACCGTCGGGGTCGACCGCCTCCGCGGTCTTCTCCGGGTGGCGCCAGTACTCCTTCATGACGGCGTAGCCGCGCACGAGGATCTCGCCCTGCTCGCCGCGCGGCAGCGTCTCGCCGGTGACCTGGTCGACGACCTTCGCCTCCAGGTGCGGCATGATCTGGCCGACCGTGTGCACGCGCTTCTCCGCGGGCGAGTCCTTGCGGGTCTGGAAGCTGCACGGCGACGTCTCGGTCATGCCGTAGCAGATGGCGATCTCGCGCATGTTGAAGCGCTCCATCACCTCGGTCATCGTCTTCGACGGGCAGGACGTGCCGCCCATGATGCCCGTGCGCAGCGACGACAGGTCGTACGGGCTGCCGTACTCCTCGTGGTCGTGGGCCTCCTCCAGCTCGACGATGAACATGGTGGGCACGCCGTACAGCGACGTCGCCCGCTCCGAGTGGACCGCCTTGAGCACCTCGCGCGGCTGGAACACCGGGCCCGCGATGATCAGCGCCGCGCCGCGGTTCAGCGTCGCGATGATGCCCAGCACCATGCCGAAGGTGTGGAAGAACGGGATGGGCACGACGACGCGGTCGTGCTCGTCGTAGCCCAGCTGCTCCGCGGTCTGGTTGGCGTTGTTGATCAGATTGCGGTGCGTCAGCGTCGCGCCCTTGGGGAAGCCGGTGGTGCCGGAGGTGAACTGGATGTTCACGGGATCCGCGGGATCGACCTCGGCGATCGCGGCGTCCAGGTCCGCGCGGTCGCCGTTGACGTCGTGCGCCATGACGTCCAGCCACCGCTCCGAACCGAAGTAGATGACGTCCTTCAGGTCCACGCCGCGCTGCTTCGAGGCCTCGATGAGCATGGTGCGGTAATCGGAGTCCTTGTAGCGGCGGGCGGCGAAGACGCAGCGCACGCCGGCCTTCTCCAGGACGTAATTGAGCTCCGACTGGCGGTAGGCCGGGTTGATGTTGACCAGGATCAGTCCCAGGCGGTGGCAGGCGTACTGCACGACCGGCCATTCCCAGCGGTTGGTGGACCAGATGCCCACGCGGTCGCCCCGGCGGTAGCCGGCGCGCAGCAGCGCGGCCGCGAGGCGGTCGACCTTGTCGCCGAACTCGCGGTAGGTCAGGCGGACGTCGGCGAAGACGTCGACGACGGCCTCGCGGTCCGGGAACCGCGCGATCTGCGCGGCCAGTGCGTCGCCGAGCGTGTCGGAGCGCAGCGGGGCGGCGCCCTGGTCCACGGTCGCGCCGAAGACGTGGGACATCACGCGGCCGTCGGGGTCGATCACTTCCCTTCCGAAGGGGGTGGGCCTGGTGGTGATCTCGGCGATCGTCGCGGTCGACATTGAGTCTCTCCCTGGGGTCGGTGACGGTGACCCACGCCACACTAATGTGACGCAGAGCACAAGTCATCAGTTACGGGCGATTAACTCTTGTCGGCAAAAAAATCTCGGTTTTTCACCCCCGACCGGGGCCGATTTTTCAGCATCCCGCCCGCGCAACGGTGATCGCCGCCTGCCTGACGACGGGGGCGTCGATCATCTCGCCGTCGAGCTGGAATGCGCCCACGTTGTCCGCGGCGCGCTCGAGGATGCGGCGCGCGCGGTCCAGTTCCGCATCCGAGGGGCGGTAGGCGCGGCGCACCGGTTCCACCATCGCCGGGTGGATGCAGGCGGTGCCCGCGAAGCCGCAGCCGGCGGCGTCGAGGGCCTCGAGGTACTGGCCCTCCGCGTCGCGGAAATCCACGTGCACGGCGTCGATGGCGGCGATGCCGTTGGCCGCGGCGTGGATGACCATCATCGTCCGCGCCAGCTGCTGCGGGGCGCGGTAGGGGCGGGCGCCGGCGCCCGCCTCTTCGGCGGTGATGCGCGACGATGTGCCGCCCAGCTCGGCGGCGAGGTCCTCGGCGCCCCAGAACATGCCCACGACGTCCGGGTGCGACGCGATGGCGCCGATGTTGAGGATCGCCTGCGGCGTCTCGATCATCGCGATGATCTTCAGGCCCGCGAGCTCCTCCGGGATGCGGTCGCGGACCTTGGGCAGCATGACGACGTCGTAGGGGCCCTCCTGCGCCAGTTCGGCGTCGCCCGCGAAGGTCGGGGCGTCGGGGCCCGTGACGCGCAGGATTGTGCGGGCCGGGTCGAGGGGGTGGTCGAGGACGTTGCGGCGGGCGGCTTCGTGCCCGTCGAGCGCGGCGCCGTCCTCGAGATCCACGATCACGACGTCGGACCGCTCCGCGGCTTTGGCGAAGCGGTCCGGACGATCGGCGGGGGCGAACAGGAGCGCGGGGCCCGCGGGCAGCCAGGCGGGCGAATCGGAGGTGCTCATGCCCCCGAAACTACCGCCTGCGGGACTAGTCCCGGTACAGCAGCAGGGCGTCGCCCTGGCCGCCGCCGCCGCACAGCGAGACGCCGGCCTTGCCGGAACCGCGGCGCGACAGCTCCATGGCCGCCGTCAGCGTCAGGCGGGCGCCGGAGCAGCCGATCGGGTGGCCCAGCGCGATGGCGCCGCCGTGGATGTTGCACTTCTCCAGCGGGTAGTCCAGGTCGCGCAGGGACTTCACGGCGACGGCGCCGAAGGCCTCGTTGATCTCGATGAAGTCGAGGTCGGACGCATCCCAGCCGGCCAGGCGCAGGGCCTCGGCCAGCGAGTCGGACGGCTGGGCGTGCAGGCCGTTGTCCGGGCCGGCGGTCTGTCCCGCCTTGCCGACGACGGCGAGGTAATCCAGGCCGCGCTCCTCCGCCCAGCCGCGGCGGGCCAGCACCAGGGCGGCGGCGCCGTCGGAGATCGGCGACGAGTTGCCGGCGGTGATGGTGCCGCCCTCCTTCATGAACACCGCGCGCAGCTTCGACAGCGACTCGACGGTGGTGTCCGGGCGGATGCCCTGGTCGGAGTCGACCACGACCGGGTCGCCCTTGCGCTGCGGGATCTCGATCGGGGCGATCTCCTGCGCGAAGATGCCGTCGGCCTGGGCCTTGGCGGCGCGCTGGTGCGACAGCGCGGCGACCTCGTCCTGGTCGGTGCGGGAGATGCCCAGGTCGGCGTTCGGGCCGTCGGTCAGGGTGCCCATGGACACGCAGTCGTAGGAGTCGACCAGGCCGTCGAGTTCCAGCGAATCCTCCAGCTTCAGCGAGCCGTAGGACTTGCCCTTGCGCACGCCGTGGGCGATGTGCGGGGCGTTGGTCATGGACTCCTGGCCGCCGGCGACGACGACGTCGACCTCGCCGAGGCGGATCATGCGCGCGGCGTGGATGACGGCGTCGAGGCCCGACAGGCAGACCTTCGCCACGATCTCGGCCGGGGTCGACCACGGCAGGCCGGCCTTGATGGCGGTCTGGCGGGCCGGGTTCTGGCCCGCGCCGGCGAGGATGACCTGGCCGAGGACGACGCGGCCGACGTCCTCCGGCTGGATCCCCGCGCGCTCGACGGCGGCGCGGACGGCGTGGGCGCCGAGATCGACGACCGACAGATCGGCCAGCTGGCCGAGCATCTTGCCCTGCGGGGTGCGGGCGCCGGCGAGGATGACGACGTCGTCGGCGTTCGGGGTGGTGTTTCCGGTCATGGTGTTCGTCTCCCTGTGGGCGCTGCGCGTCGGCAGCGCGGTTGTGGTTGTTGCACTCGGTTGATTGTGGCGCTCAGTTAATCGAGCCTAGCGTTTTTGGCCCCGGCCGCCCGCTAATTCTCCAGATCCACGACGTACGCCGCGGCGGTGTTGTTCTCGATGTCGCCGAGCGTCACGCCCGGCGCCAGGCGCCGCAGGACCAGGTGGTCGTCGGCGACGTCGAAGCTGCCCAGGTCGGTGATCACGCGCTTGACCACCTTCGCGCCGGTCAGCGGCAGATCGCATTCCTTGACCAGCTTCGGGCTGCCGTCGCGGGCGACGTGGTCGGTGAGCACGACCACGCGGGGCGTGCCGGCGACGAGGTCCATCGCGCCGCCCATGCCCTTGACCATCTTGCCGGGGATCATCCAGTTGGCCAGGTCGCCGGACTCGGAGACCTGCATGGCGCCGAGGACGGCCATCTTGACGTGCCCGCCGCGGATCATGGCGAAGCTCGTGGCGGAGTCGAACACGGCGGCGCCGGGCACGAGGGTCACGGTCTGCTTGCCGGCGTTGATCAGGTCGGCGTCTTCGTCGCCCTCGTACGGGAAGGGGCCCATGCCGAGGATGCCGTTCTCGCTCTGCAGCAGCACGCGCACCCCGTCGGGGATGTGGTTGGCCACGAGCGTCGGGATGCCGATGCCCAGGTTCACGTAGTCGCCGTCGGAAAGCTCCGAGGCGGCCATGGCGGCCATTTCGTCGCGGGTCCAGCCCCGCTTGTTCGCCTGGTCCATGTCAGTTCTCCTCCCCGCGCGGCCGGGTGGTCCGCTTTTCGATGGGCTTCTCGCGCTCGGTCGACCGGACGACGTGGTCGACGAAGACGCCGGCGGTCATGACCGCGTCGGGCTCGATGGCGCCGCGGTCGACGAGTTCCTCGACCTCGGCGATGGTGACCTTGCCCGACGTCGCGCACAGCGGATTGAAGTTCTGCGCCGTGGAACGGTAGACGAGGTTGCCGTCGACGTCGCCGCGCCAGGCGTGGACCAGCGCCAGATCCGCGACGATGCCGCGCTCCTGCACGTAGGTCCGGCCGTCGAACTCGGCGTGGGGCTTGCCCTCGGCGACGAGGGTGCCCACTCCGGTGGCGGTGTAGAAGGCGGGGATGCCCGCGCCGCCGGCGCGCAGCCGCTCGGCCAGCGTGCCCTGCGGATTGAACTCCACCTCCAGTTCGCCGTCCAGGTACTGCTGGGCGAACATCCTGTTCTCGCCGACGTAGCTGGCGACGACCTTGCTGACCTGGTGATTCTCCAGAAGAATGCCCAGGCCCATCCCATCGACGCCCATGTTGTTGGACACGATGGTCAGGTCCTTGGCGCCGGAATCGCGCAGGCCCTCGATGAGGTCGAAGGGCACGCCGCACAGGCCGAAGCCGCCGACGGCGATGGTCATGCCGTCTTCCACGTAACCCGCGACGAGGTCGCGGATCGATGCATCGGTGGTCTTGGACATCGCGATCACACCCATCCCAGCAGCTTCGGCGCCATCTCGCGCATCTCGACCTTGCGGACCTTGCCCGACGCCGTCATCGGGAAGGAATCGGTGACGTGGACGTACCGCGGGATCTTGTGCCGCGACAGCTTGCCCTGGGCGAACTCCGCGATCTGCTCGGCGGTCAGGTCCCCGTCCTCGTCGTGAAGTATGACCCAGGCCATGATCTCCTCGCCGTACTTGTCGTCCGGCACGCCGATCACCTGCGCGTCGACGATGTCCGGGTGCGTGAACAGGAACTCCTCGATCTCGCGGGGGTAGATGTTCTCGCCGCCGCGGATGAGCATGTCCTTGATGCGGCCGGTGATGGCCAGGTACCCCTCGTCGTCGATGACGCCGAGGTCGCCGGTGTGCATCCAGCCGTCGTCGTCGATGGCCTCCGCCGTCTTCTCCGGGTGGTGCCAGTACTCCTTCATCACCGAGTAGCCGCGGACGACGACCTCGCCCTGCTCGCCGCGCGGCAGGGTCTCGCCGGTGTTCTCGTCGATGACGCGGGCCTCCAGGTGCGGCATGATCTGGCCGACCGTGTTGACGCGCTTGTCCAGCGGCGAGTCCTTGCGGGTCTGGAAGCTCACCGGGGAGGTCTCCGTCATGCCGTAGCAGATGGCGATCTCCTTCATGTTCAGCTTCTCCATGACGTCCCGCATGGTCTTCGACGGGCAGGAGGTGCCGGCCATGACGCCGGTGCGCAGGGTGGAGAAGTCGTACGGGCTGCCGTACTCGACGTGGTCGTGGGCCTCCTCCAGCTCGTTGATGAACATGGTGGGCACGCCGTACAGCGACGTCGCGCCGGCGGAGTGCACGGCCTTGAGGGTCTCGCGGGCCTTGAAGCTCGGCGCCGGGATGATGATCGCCCCGCCGTGCGTGAACGTGGCGAAGGTGCCGATGACCATGCCGAACGTGTGGAAGAACGGCACCGGCACGCAGACGCGGTCGTTCTCGTCGTAGCCGAGCAGCTCGCCGATGAAGAAGCCGTTGTTCAGCAGGTTGCGGTGCGTCAGCGTCGCGCCCTTGGGGAAGCCCGTCGTGCCGGAGGTGAACTGGATGTTGATGGGGTCCTCGGGCTTGACCTGCGCGGTGTACTCCGACAGGTCGTCGATCTCGCCGTGCATGCGCTCGTACCAGTCGGCGGAGCCGAAGTAGATGACCTTGTCCAGGTTGACGCCGCGCTGCTTCGACGCCTCGATGAGCATGGTGCGGTAATCGGAGTCCTTGTAGCGGCGGGCGGCGAAGACGCAGCGCACGCCGGCCTTCTCCAGCACGTAGTTCAGCTCGTGCTGGCGGTAGGCCGGGTTGATGTTGACCAGGATCAGCCCCAGGTGGTGGCAGGCGTACTGGACGACCGTCCACTCCCACCGGTTCGTCGACCAGATGCCGATGCGGTCGCCCTTGCGGTAACCGGCGCGGATGAACGCGGTGGCCAGGCGCAGGACGCGGTTGTAGAAGCGCTCGTAGGTGAAGGACACGTCGGCGTAGACGTCGACGATGCATTCGCGGGAGGGGTACTTCTCCACGATCGCCTTGAGGTTCTCGCCGAGGGTTTCGGTGCGCAGCGGCGCGGCGCCCTGGTCGACGCCGGCGCCGATGACGTGCGACAGCTTGTTGCCGTCGTCGTCCACGACGTCCTTGCCGTACGGCGCGGGGATGGTCTTGAGCTGGGACATCGGTTTCTCCTGGTGGTCCATTTTCGGGTGTGTGCCGGGTTTTTCGGTGCTTTGCGACGCCTACGTGGCGGTGGCTTCGGCGCGCCTGTGGATGGCTTCGGCCTGCCTGAACAGCGGGGCATCGACCATGCGCCCCTCGAAGCCGAACGCTCCCCCGTCGTCGCGGGCGGCGGCCAGCAGGCGGCGGGCCCAGTCGGCCTGTTCGGCGGTGGGCCGGTAGGCGTCGCGGATGATGGCCACCTGCGACGGGTGGATGCAGACGGTCGCCGCGTAGCCGAGCGCGGCGGCGTCGAGTGCCTCGTCGCGAAGGCCGTCGGCGTCGGCGATGTCGACGTGGACCGAATCCAGGGCGGCGCGGCCGAAGGCGGCTGCGGCGAGCTGCGTGCGGGCCCGGGCGTGGCGGGCGACGTCGCGGTACGTGCCGGGGTTCTTCTCGCCCTCGCCGAATCGGGAGGCGGTGCCGCCGAGCCCGGCGGTGAGATCCTCCGCGCCCCAGAACAGGGCCACGGCGTTGTGGGCCGAGGCGACCTCGTCGGCGCGCAGGACGCCCAGCGGGGTCTCGATGAGCGCGATGACGCGATGGCCGGCCAGCGACTCCACCGCCGCGGCGGACTCCGCCTTCGGCAGCATGATCAGGTCGTAGCGCACGTCCGCGAGCATCTCCAGGTCCGCCGCATGCTCCGGGGAATCCACCGGGTTGATGCGGACGATGACGCGCTCCGGGTCCAGCTCGCTGTCGATGATCGCCCGGCGCGCATCCGCGCGGTTCTCCGGGCGGCAGCCGTCCTCGAGGTCGAGGATGACCATGTCCGCGCGCTCCGCCGCCTTGGCGAAACGGTCGGGGCGGTCGGCCGGGACGAAGAGGATCGCCGGGCCGGCGGGAATCCAGTCGTTCATCGGTCGGCCTCCGGGTCACACTGCACCAACGTCGCCCGAACCGCCCTGCAGACGACGTCGCCGTCCTGGTTGCGGCCGATGTGCTCCAGCTCGACGATGCCCTGGCCCGGCCGGGACTTCGACGCGCGCTTGGACAGGCACTTCGTCTCCGCGTACAGCGTGTCGCCGTGGAACATGGGCTTCGGGAACGAGACCTCGGTGAAGCCCAGGTTCGCCACGATGGTGCCCAGCGTCAGCTGCGACACCGACAGCCCCACCACCGTCGACAGGGTCCACATCGAATTGACCAGGCGCTTGCCCCCGAAACCCGGCTGCTGCGACGACCAGTGGGCGTCGAGATGCAGCGGCTGGGTGTTCATGGTCAGCGTGGTGAACAGGACGTCGTCGGTCTCGGTGACGGTGCGGCCGGGGCGGTGCAGGTAGCGGGCGCCCTCCTCGTACTCGTCGAACCAGAGGCCGCGCTGGACGATTCCGTCGTTGTCCGTCATGGCTCCCCTCCCCTACAGGCCCAGTCCGCGGGCGATCAGCATCAGCTGCACCTCGGTGGTGCCCTCGCCGATCTCCAGGATCTTGGAGTCGCGGTAGTGGCGCGAGACGCGGTACTCGTTCATGAAGCCGTAGCCGCCGTGGATCTGCGTGGCGTCACGGGCGTTGTCCATCGCGGCCTCGGAGGAGATGAGCTTGGCGATGTACGCCTCGCGGCGGAACTCCTTGCCCTTCACCATCTTCGCTGCGGCGTCGTACCAGGCCATGCGGGCGGCGTGGGCGCGGGCCTCCATGCGGGCGATCTTGAACGAGATCGCCTGGTACTCGGCGATCGCGCGGCCCATCGAGTGGCGCTCCTTGGCGTACTTCACCGACTCGTCGACGCAGCCCTGCGCGGCGCCGGTGGCCAGCGCGGCGATGGCGACGCGGCCCTCGGCCAGGGTGGACAGGAAGTTCGCGAAGCCGCGGCCGCGGGTGCCCAGCAGGTTCTCCTGCGGGACGCGGACGTCGGTGAAGGTCAGCGGGTGCGTGTCGGAGGCGTTCCAGCCGACCTTGTCGTACGCCGGCTCGGCGACGAAGCCCTCGGAGTCGGCGGGCACGATGATCGTGGAGATCTCCTTCTTGCCGTTCTCCTTCTCGCCGGTGACGGCGGTGACGGTGACCAGCGAAGTGATGTCCGTGCCGGAGTTGGTGATGAACTGCTTCGAGCCGTTGATGACGAAGTCCCCGCCGTCCTCGCGCGCGACGGTGCGGGTGGCGCCCGCGTCGGAGCCGGCGTCGGGCTCCGTGAGGCCGAAGCCCGCCAGCGCCTTGCCCGCGGTGAGGTCCGGCAGCCACTTTTGCTTCTGCTCCTCGTTGCCGAAGTGGTAGATCGGCGAGGCGCCGAGGCCCACGCCGGCCTCCAGGGTGATCGCGACCGACTGGTCGACCTTGGCCAGCTCCTCCAGGGCGATGCCCAGCGAAAGATAATCGCCGCCCATGCCGCCGTACTCCTCGGAGAAGGGCAGGCCGAACAGGCCCATCTCGCCCATCTGCGCGACGACCTCGTAGGGGAACGTGTGGTTGCGGTCGTGCTCGTAGGCGACGGGGTCGACGACCTCGTTGGCGAACTCGCGGACGACGGTCTGCAGCTCGCGGTATTCGGCGGGCAGATCGGCGGTGTTGACGTCGGTCATGGTGGCTCCTTGTTGTCGGGGTGCTTTGTGAGGGCGGGTGCTTGTTGAGGGCGGGTGCTTGTTGAGAGATCAGTCTTCGTCGGGCGTGACGGTGGCCAGGGCGATTTCGGAGGAGACCTGGGCGCCTTCGGCGACGTGGTATTCGACGACGCCGGCGGCGGGGGCGCGGAGCGTGTGCTCCATCTTCATGGCCTCCACGACCAGGACCGGGTCGCCGGCTTCGACGCGGTCGCCGTCGGCCGCGGACAGCGCGATGACCGTGCCCGGCATGGGCGAGCTCAGCGTGCCGTCGCCGGAGCCGTCGTCGTCGGCGGCGGAGCGGACCACGTTTTCGCGGTGCAGCACCCAGGTGCCCTCGTCGGAGGAGACGATGACGTCGGTGCCGCGCCGGCTGGCCACGGTCTCCACCTGCCAGTGGCGGGCGATGCCGTCGCAGTCGACGCGCCACAGGTCGCCGTCGCGGTGGATGGCCGAGGAGTGGTCGCGGGGCTCGGGGGCGTCTTCGCCTTCGGCGGGTTCGCTGATGCCCGCGACCCGCGCGTCGACGGTGACCGTCGCGCCGGAGGGGGTGCCGGACACCGCGATGAGGCGGGAGCCGTTGGTGGTGCCCAGGCGCAGGCGCTGGGTGCCCGGCCGGCCGGAGCGCCAGGCGTCCGGCACGGCCCACGGCGAGGCCGGGCCCTCGGGCCAGCGGCCGGCCAGCCACGCCATGGCGGCGGCGACCAGGGCCTGGTCGGGCACCTCGAAGTCGGCGTAGTCCCCGGCGACCCGGTCGAGCAGGCCGGTGTCCAGGTCGCCGGAGGCCACCTCGGGCACCGCGAGCAGGTAGCGGCAGAAGTCGACGTTGACGCCGACGCCGGCGACGACGGTGTTGGCCAGCGCCCGGACCAGCCGGTCGAGGGCCTCGGCGCGGTCGGCGCCGTGGACGATGACCTTCATCAGCATCGGGTCGTACAGGGACGTGACCTCGGCGCCGTCGGCGATGCCGGAGTCGACGCGCACGCCCGGGCCGGAGGGCTCGACCACGCGGGTGACGGTGCCGCCGGTGGGCAGGAATCCGGCGGCCGGGTCCTCGGCGTAGACGCGGGCCTCGATGGAGTGGCCGGTCATGGTGACGTCGTCCTGCGTGATGGGCAGCTCCGCCCCGCGGGCGATGGCCAGCTGCAGGGCCACCAGGTCCAGACCGGTGACCTCCTCGGTGACGGGGTGCTCGACCTGGAGGCGGGTGTTCATCTCCATGAAGTAGAACTTGTCCGGGTCGGCGGCGGGGACGATGAACTCGACGGTGCCGGCGCCGACGTAACCGCAGGAGCGGGCGGCGTCGCAGGCCGCCTCGCCGATCCGGGCGCGGACGGTTTCGTCGAGAAGCGGGCTCGGCGCCTCCTCGATGACCTTCTGGTGCCGGCGCTGCAGCGAGCACTCGCGCTCGCCGAGGTGGATGACGTTGCCGTGCGCATCCGCCAGCACCTGCACCTCGATGTGGCGCGGGGTGTCCACGAAGTGCTCGATGAACAGCGAATCGTCGCCGAAGGCGCCGGCGGCCTCGCGGCGGGCGGTGACCAGCGCGTCGGGCAGGTCCTCGATGCGCTCGACGCGGTGCATGCCCTTGCCGCCGCCGCCGGCGGACGGCTTGATCAGCACCGGGAACCCGATGCCCGGCGCGGCGTCGATGAGCTCCTCGTCCGTCAGGCCGGGGCGGGAGATGCCGGGCACGGTGGGCACGTCGCGCTTTTCGACGGTCGCCCGCGCGGAGATCTTGTCGCCCATCGTCTCGATCGCCGAGGCGGGCGGCCCCATGAAGATGATGCCGGCATCCTCGCAGGCGCGGGCGAACGCCGCGTTCTCGGACAGGAAGCCGTAGCCGGGGTGGATGGCCTGCGCGCCGGTGCGGCGGGCCGCATCCAGGATGCGGTCGATGACCAGGTAGGACTCCCGCGCCGGCGACGGGCCGATGTGGACGGCGACGTCGGCCAGGCGGACGTGGGGGGCGTCGGCGTCGGCGTCGGAATAAACGGCGACGGAGCGGACCCCCTGTTCGCGAAGGGTGCGGATCACGCGGCAGGCGATCTCGCCGCGGTTGGCGACGAGCACCGTGTTGATGGTCTCCGCGCCGGGGGCGGTGGTGGCGGTGGCGGTGGTCATGGGCTTCTCTCCTCTCTGTGCTGTCGGTTCGGGTTACATGCGGAAGACGCCGTAGCCGGCATCGTCGAGCGGGGCGCCGCCGGCGACCTCGAGGGCCAGGCCGAGGATGCGGCGGGTGTCCGCGGGATCGATGACGCCGTCGTCCCACAGGCGGGCCGACGAGTAGTAGCAGTGCGACTGCTCCTCGAACTGCTCGCGGACGGGGGCCTCGAAGGCCTCCTGCTCCTCGGCCGACCATTCGCCGCCGGAGCGCTCGATCTGGTTGCGGCGGACCGTCGACAGGGTCATGGCCGCCTGGGGGCCGCCCATCACGGCGACGCGGGCGTTGGGCCACATCCACAGGAAGCGGGGCGAGTACGCGCGGCCGCACATCGAGTAGTTGCCGGCGCCGAACGCGCCGCCGATGACCACGGTGAACTTGGGCACGCGGGTGGTGGCCACCGCGTTGACCATCTTCGCGCCGTGCTTGGCGATGCCCCCGGCCTCGTACTCGCGGCCGACCATGAAGCCCGTGGTGTTCTGCAGGAACACCAGGGGGATGCCGCGCTGGTCGCACAGCTCGATGAAGTGCGCGCCCTTCTGCGCGGACTCCGCGAAGAGGATGCCGTTGTTGGCGATGATGCCGACCGGGTGGCCGTGGATGCGGGCGAAGGCGGTGACCAGCGTGGTGCCGAACTCCGCCTTGAACTCGCGGTACTCGCCGGCGTCGACGATGGTCTCGATGACCTCGCGGACGTCGTAGGGCTGTCGGGCGTCGACGGGCACGATGTCGTAGAGGTCGGTCTGCTCGCGCAGCGGATCCCGGGTCTCGCGGACCTCCCACGGTGCGTCGTCGGCAAGCGGAAGCGTGTCGACGATCGCGCGGACGCGGTGCAGCGCATCCGCGTCGTCCAACGCGAGGTGGTCGGTGACGCCGGAGGTCTTGGAGTGCAGATCGCCGCCGCCGAGCTCCTCGGGCGTGACGTCCTCGCCGGTCGCCGCCTTCACCAGCGGCGGGCCCGCCAGGAAGATGGTGCCCTGCTCCTTGACGATCACCGCCTCGTCGGACATCGCCGGGACGTACGCGCCGCCCGCCGTGCAGGAGCCCAGGACCGCCGAGATCTGCGGGATGCCCTTCTTGGACAGGTTCGCCTGGTTATAGAAGATGCGGCCGAAGTGGTCGCGGTCCGGGAAGACCTCGTCCTGGTTGAGCAGCATCGCGCCGCCGGAATCGACCAGGTAGATGCAGGGCAGGCGGTTGGCGTCGGCGATCTCCTGCGCGCGGAGGTGCTTCTTCACCGTCATCGGGTAGTAGGTGCCGCCGGAGACCGTGGCGTCGTTGGCCACGATCATGCAGCGGCGGCCCTCCACGAGCCCGATGCCCGCGACGACGCCCGCCGCCGGGACCTTGCCCCCGTACATGTCGTGCGCGGCGATCGGCGCGACCTCGAGGAAGGGGCTGCCCGGGTCCAGCAGCTCGGTGATGCGCTGGCGCGGGAGCAGCTTGCCGCGGTCCACGTGGCGCCGGCGCGCCTTCTCGGGGCCGCCCTCGGCGGTGCGGGCGAGCAGGTCGCGCAGATCCGCGACCAGGGCCTCGTGCTTCTCGCGGTTGGTGGGGTCCGACATGTCGTTCTCCATGGGGTTGGGGCGGCGGGCACCGCAGTGCGTTAATGCCCATTAACTCTCTGCGGCGAAACTCTACTGTGACCCCCGACACTTGCCAACCGAAACTATGGCGAAAATCACCGGAAAGCGGGGCGATCACCGGCCCGCATGTGACCTGGAACACCGTTGCGATGCGGCAACCAGCGCCAATGTGCCATTTTTCCGTTAATCGCGATTAACGGAATGGGGGTATCGGCCCCCACCCCCGGCTACGGGGGTAGCCCCGCCGGCCCCGGGAAAAACGCGGGGCGAAAGGACACGACCCGGACACAATGCGAAAAATCTTCCCCACGGAAACAACGCGCGTGCATACGATTGACACCAACGTGATTCACGTCACTCAAAAGTGACGGGGAGGCACTCCCACCACCGAAAACATCCGAGAAAGGTGAACGATGAACAACCCGCAGAACGACCTCAGCCCCCCGCCCGTCAGCACCATCGGCCTGCCGAAGGCGCGGTCCGGCGCCGGCACCGGATGGTCGATCGACGGGTACGCCACGCCCGCCGACGAACCCATCGACCGCGAGGTCCTGGACAACCCGGCCCCCAGCGTCGGCGCGATGGTCCTGCGCCGCGCGGCCGCCACCCCGGATCGCACCGCCTGGCGGTTCCGCGACGCCGACGACGAATGGACCTCCGTCACCTGGGAAGGGTTCCGGCGCATCGTCGAGGAACAGTCGGCGGGGCTCCTCGCCGCGGGCCTGGCCAAAGGCGACGCCGCCGCGCTCATCTCCGGCACCGGCATGCACTGGGTCAACTCGGACATGGCGCTGATGTCCATCGGCGTCAACTCCGTGGCCATCTACCCGACGTCGGTGCCCGGCGACATCGAGTTCATCATCAACGACTCCGGCTCGCGCATGGTCATCGCCGAAGACGGCGGGCAGGTGGCCAAGCTGCTGGACATCCGCGATGCGATCCCGAACGTCGAGCACGTCTACGTCATCGACCCGGGCTGGTCCGCGCAGACGCAGGCCGTCAACGCCCCGGGCGGGCTCACCGCCGAGGACATCCTCGACTGGGTGTCGCCGCTGTCCGACCTGATGGCGCAGGGCCGCGAGCTGCTCGACCACGAGCCCCACGTGGTCCGGCGCGCCATCGACGGCATCACCCCCGACACCATCGCCACCTTCCAGTACACGTCCGGCACCACGGGCAAGCCGAAGGGCGCGATCATCACCCACGGCGCGTGGATGAACAACGTCGCCGCCGTGACGTCGACGCCGAACATCTACGAAACCGACGTCCACTTCCTGTGGCTGCCGCTCGCGCACCTGATGGGGCGGTTCCTGCTGTACGTGTCCATCAACACGGGCATCACCACCGCCATCGACGGGCGCATCGACAAGATCGTGGAGAACCTCCAGGAGATCAAGCCGACCGTCATGGGCGGCGCGCCCCGCATCTTCGAGAAGGCCTACTCCGCCATCCACGCCCAGTTCGAGGGCAACGGAGTCAAGGCCAAGCTGGGCAAGGTCAGCATGCGGCTGGCCATGGAGGCCACCGAGCTGCGGCTGGCCGGCAAGGAGGTGCCGGGGTGGCTGAAATTCCGCCTGGGCATCGCCGACAAGGTCGTGCTGTCGAAGATCCGGGCGGCCCTCGGCGGGAACGTGCGCATGTTCATCTCCGGCTCGGCGCCGATCAACCAGGACATCACCAAGTGGTACCTGTCGGTCGGCATGCCCATCGCCGAAGGGTTCGGCCTCACCGAGGGCTGCATCACCCACATCACGCGGCTGGAGGCCTACCGCATCGGCACCATCGGCTGGCCGTTCCCCGGCGTGGAGGACAGGATCGCCGAGGACGGCGAGCTGCTGCTGAAGAGCCCGTGGAACATGAACGGCTACCACAACCGGGAGGACGCGACCGCCGAGTCGCTGCCCGGCGACGGCTTCCTGCGCACCGGCGACATCGCCCGCAAGGACGACCGCGGCTTCGTCTACATCACGGACCGCAAGAAGTCCCTGTACAAGTCCTCCAACGGCAAGTACATCGCGCCGGCGGCGATCGAGTCGGAATTCAAGGGCCTGTGCCCCCTCGCCATGGAGCTGGTGACCTACGGCGAGGGCAAGAAGTTCATGGTCGGCATGGTCGTGCTCGAGGAAAAGGCCACCCGCGATTGGTGCGAACGCAACGGCGGCGCCCCGGCGACCTTCGCCGAGATGACGCGCGACCCGCGGGTCGTGGCGCTGGTGCAGGCGTCGCTCGGCCGCCTCAACGAGGGCCTCAACTCGTGGGAGCAGGTCAAGCGCTTCCGCATCCTCGACCGCGAGCTCACCGTCGAGGCCGACGAGCTCACGCCGAGCCTGAAGCTGCGCCGCAAGCACGTCCACTCGGAGATGAAGGACATGTTCGAGGAGCTCTACTCGGATCCGCTGCCGAAGGGCTGCCACGACTCCGCGGGCGTGAAGTGGGTCAGCTTCGAGCAGCCGGCGCTGCAGGAGCATCCGGTGCTGGCCGAGGGCTCGGATATCCCGCTGCCCCCGACCCGGCACCGCAGGGGCCGCCGCCCCTAGCCGGCGAGCCCGCCGAGCAGTTCCCGGCGGGCGTCGAGGCCCAGCGCCTCGAGCTCGTCGGCCAGCGCGGCGTGGAGCGCGTGCGAGTCGGCGTACCCGCGGTGGCGCTCCGAGCCGTCCATGTTCAGGCCGCCGCTGAGGTCGACGTCGTTGTCCCGGACGCGACGGGCGAATTCGGCGGCCTTCGCCTCGTCGGAAAGCACCGCGGCGATGAGCCGCGCCTGCTGCCCGATCGCTCCGAACGCCCCCG
Source organism: Corynebacterium hansenii (assembly GCF_030408795.1). Classification (NCBI taxonomy): domain Bacteria; kingdom Bacillati; phylum Actinomycetota; class Actinomycetes; order Mycobacteriales; family Corynebacteriaceae; genus Corynebacterium; species Corynebacterium hansenii. The sequence goes on along the minus strand of NZ_CP047211.1, from coordinate 577,218 downwards.
AGTTCAGCTCGATGAGGCCCGGCGCCCACAGCCCGGGGTGCTCCGGGTGCGCGAAGCCGAGGTACAGCTGCTCCATGGCGTTGGCGCGGGGACCGCCGAACAGGTCGGCGGCGTAGGGCACCGAGTGGTGGAACCCGGTGCACGCCAGCACGAGGTCGTAGCTGCCGCGGGAACCGTCGGCGAAGACCACGTCGTGGCCGTCGAAACGCGACACGTCCCCGCGCACCGAGATGTCCCCGTGCCGCAGGTGGTGGATCAGCTGGTCGTTGAGCAGGGGGTGGGTCTCGAAGATGCGGTGGTCGGGCTTCGGCAGCCCCAGCTTGCGCAGGTCGCCGAAGTGGAGCCGCAGGTACGTCTGCGCCACGGCCTGCATGATCCGCGCGGGCAGCTGCGGCCCGGTCACGGTCCATTCGTCGGACGGGCGGCCGAAGACGTGCTTGGGAATGAACCAGTACCCGCGGCGCATGCTCAGCTCCGCCGACTCGGCGGCCTGGGCGGCGTCGCACGCGATGTCGCAGCCGGAGTTGCCGGCGCCGATGACCAGGACCCGCTTGCCGCGCAGCTCATCGATGCCGCGGTACGTGGCCGAATGGCGGTACTCGCCGGCGAATTCGCCGGGGATGTCGGGGAGGTTCGGGGTGGACAGCGTGCCGGACGCGCAGATGACGTTCGCGTAGCGCTTCGTCTCGGGCTCCCCGTCGCCGCCGAAGGGGCGCATGGTGACGTCGAAGCCGCCGCCCTCCCCCGCCGGCGTGACCGAGGTGACCTCGACGCCGAAGCGGATGCGGTCGGTCAGACCCTCGTCGGACGCGAAATCGCGCAGATAGCGCACGACTTCGGTGCGCGGCGGGTAGTCGGCGACGTCGTCGCGGAAGGGCCGCCCGGGCAGGCAGGACAGGCGCTTCGACGAGATCAGGTGCGCCGATTCGTACATGGGGGTCGTCGGGTTGTCGATGTCCCACAGGCCGCCGACGCCGTCGTGCCGTTCGACGTGGTCGTAGTCGAGCCCGGCCTTCTTCAGCTCCGCGGCGGTGGCCAGCCCCGACGGTCCGGCCCCGATGATCAGAATGTTCATGGGGCGAAGAATATTGCTTTACGACGCTCCGGAATCGCCGTTTTCCGGAATTTCCCCGGTGCTGCGGGGGTGCCCGCCCAGGGCGGCGCGGGCGATGTCGCTGATGTCGCCGATGTCGGGGTCCCCGTCGCTGGGCAGGTCCATGGCGCGGAAGGCCATGTCCATGGCCGCGCGGCGCACCGCGTCGGCGCCGGCCCAGCGGACCACGTGGCGCGACGAGTTGATCAGGCCGGCCGCCAGCTGGACGCGGACTCGGGCCTCCTCCTCGGTCAGGTCCGGGAAGGAGCCGCGCAGGGCATCGACCCACATGGAGATGTACATCCGCTGCAGCGAACGGACCTTCTCCCGCTGCTGCGGCGCGAGGTTGCCGATCTCGCGCTCCTGCACGCGGATGCGGTCGGGCTCGGTGACCGCGAACTCGACGTGGAAGCCCAGCAGCTCCCGCAGCGTGCGGTCGGGGGCCCAGTCCTCGGTGCGTGAACGCTCCATCACCGCGCGGGCGCCGTCGACGAGCCGAACCGAGATGTCGACCAGGATCTGGGCGAGCATGTCGTCCTTGCCGGAGACGTAGCGGTACAGGCCGGGCCCGGAGATCCCCACGACCTGCCCGACGTCTTCGAGCCTGGTGACATGGAATCCGCGGTCGGCGATCATCGCGGCGGCGGCGGCGATGATCTCCGCGTGCCGCCGCTCCCTGAGTTCGGCTCGACGTGACATGCCTTACATACTAAATGCCCGGAGCCGCGTCGGGTGAATAATCAGTAACTTGGCCGGAACTCAGTGCGCGAAGTGGCGCGCCCCCGTCAGGTACATGGTCACGCCCGCCTTCTCGGCGGCCTCGATGACCTCGGCGTCGCGGATGGAGCCGCCCGGCTGGACGACGGCGCGCACGCCGGCCCGGGCCAGCATCTCGAAGCCGTCGGCGAAGGGGAAGAACGCGTCGGAGGCGGCGACCGCGCCACGGGCGCGCTCGTCGTCGCCGGCCAGCGAATTCGCGCGCTCGACGGCGAGCTTCGCGGCGTCGACGCGGTTGACCTGGCCCATGCCCACGCCGACGGTGGCGCCGTCCTTGGCCAGCAGGATCGCGTTGGACTTCACCGCGCGCACCGCGTTCCAGGCGAAGACCAGGTCGGCGAGGGTCTCCTCGTCGGCGGCCTCGCCGGCGGCGAGCGTCCAGTTCGCGGCGACGTCGCCGTCGGCCTGCAGCGCGTCGCGCTCCTGCAGCAGCATGCCGCCGGAAACCTGGCGGTACTCGGTGGCCGAGCCCTGCGGCGCCGGGGCCCGCAGGATGCGGATGTTCTTCTTCTGGCTCAGCACCTCCACCGCGCCGTCCTCGTAGCCCGGGGCGACGATGACCTCGGTGAAGATCTCGGCGACCTGCTTCGCCATCTCGACGGAGACCTCGCGGTTGACGGCGATGACGCCGCCGAAGGCCGACACCGGGTCGCACGCGTGGGCGGCCAGGTGGGCCTTGGCGATCGACTCGTCGGACACGGCGATGCCGCAGGGGTTGGCGTGCTTGATGATGGCCACGCACGGGCGCTCGTGATCCCACGCGGCGCGCCACGCGGCATCGGAGTCGGTGTAGTTGTTGTAGCTCATCTCCTTGCCGTGGAACTGCTCCGCCTGGGCGAGGCCCTCCGGCGCGGCCGGATCGACGTACAGCGCCGCGGCCTGGTGCGGGTTCTCGCCGTAGCGCAGGGTGGCGGAGCGCTCGTAGGTGTGGCCGAACCACTCTGGGAAGGCGGTGTCGGCGTCGGCATCTTCGTCGAGGCGGGAACCCATCCAGGAAGCCACCGCGACGTCGTAGGACGCGGTGTGGCGGAAGGCGTCGACGGCCAGCTCGGTGCGCTCGGCGCGGGTGAAGCCGCCGCCGGCCACGGCCTCGGCGACCTCGCCGTACTTCGCCGGGTCGACGACCACGGCGACGGACGGGTGGTTCTTCGCCGCCGCGCGGACCATCGACGGGCCGCCGATGTCGATCTGCTCGACGCAGTCGTCGAAGCCGGCGCCCGAGGCGACGGTCTCGGTGAAGGGGTACAGGTTCACCACGACCAGCTGGAACGGCTCGACGCCGAGGTCGGACAGCTGCGACAGGTGGTCGTCCTTGCGGGTGTCGGCGAGGATGCCGGCGTGGACGCGCGGGTGGAGCGTCTTCACGCGGCCCTCGAGGCACTCCGGGAACCCGGTGAGCTCCTCGACCGGGGTCACCGGGACGCCGGCGTCGGCGATGCGGGACGCGGTGGAGCCGGTGGACACGATCTGCACGCCGCCGTCGTGGAGGGCGCGGGCGAGATCCTCCAACCCGGTCTTGTCGTAGACGCTGATGAGAGCGCGCTTGATGGGCTTGCGGTCCATGCTGCCGTGATCCTGGGTCATGAAAACTTCGCCTTTCGTCCGTCCCGCGTGATGCCGCGTTCCGAGATGGTGTGGAGAACGTCGACCAACAGCCGACGCTCGACGATCTTGATGCGTTCGTGCAGCGTTTCCACGGAATCGCCGTCCTCGACGGCGACCGGCTCCTGCGCCAGGATCGGCCCCGTGTCCACGCCCGCGTCGACGATGTGCACCGTCGTTCCAGTGACCTTCACCCCGTGCGCCAGCGCATCCGGCACCGCGTGCGCGCCGGGGAACGACGGCAGCAGGGCGGGATGCGTGTTGACGATCCGGTCGGGGAAGGAATCGATGAACCCCTGCCCCAGAATCCGCATGAACCCCGCCGACACCACGAAATCCGGGCGATGCTCGCGCACCGCGGCCAGCAGTTCGGCGTCCCACGCCGCACGGTCGGCGCGGGCGGCGGCGTCGAAGGGCACCAGGAACGACGGGATGCCCGCCGCCTCCGCCCTCTTCAGCGCCTCGCAGTCCTTGTCGGAGCCGACGGCGGCGACGCGGACGCGCGCCGGGTCGAGGGCATCGAGCATCGACTGCAGCAGCGAACCCGTGCCGGAGGCCAGCACGACGATGGTCAAGGGCACCGCAGCGTCTTCGGGCTGGGCGCTGTGGGATTCGGTCACGGCTGAACAGTCTACCCACCCGCGGGAACCGCCCCGATTCCCTCCCCCGGTCAGGAACGCGGAGCGGAGTCCTCCGCCGGTGCGTCTTCGCCGGGGTCGGGCCGGGGTTCGGGGGCGGAGTCGATCGGGCCAGTCGGATCTTGCGCCTCAGTCAATTCGGGCTCGTCGTCCGATGCCGGCTCCGCAGCCTCGTCGGACTCCGCCTCCGCGGACTCCCCCTTCTCGGATTCTTCCGCCTCAGCCTCGTCCGCGGCGTCTTCCTCCGCCCCTGATTCCTCCGCCCCAGCTTCTTCCGACTCGGCTTCCTCCGCACCAGATTCTTCCGCGGGCTCCTCTTCCGGCTCGGGCTGCTGCGCGGGCTCGGGGGCGTCGTCAAGCTCCTGCTCCGGCATGCCGAGCGCGGCGGGCCTCGGCAGGCCCGCGACCATCACCGCGACGACCGCGCCCGGCACCGCGAGCCACACCGACGCCAGGACCCCGGCCAGCCACCAATTCGCGCCCGACCAGCCGTACTGCCCCAGTTCACCGCCCAACAACAGCGCCAGCACCGCGACCAGCGCGCCCGCGATGACGGCGGCGAGCACGACCTCGACGTAGGGGCGGTCCGACTCCTCCCTGCGCAGGTGCCGGTGCACGCACCACACCGCGACGCCCACCGGCACCGCCAGCAGCAGCCCGAACGCCGGGGTCAGATGCGACTGCGGCATCGCCGCCAGCGCCGGCAACGGCGGCAAGGTCCCCGGCGACACCGCGAACAGCCCGGCCTCCGCCGCGCCGACGTTGGCGGGGGCGCCGACGAGGACGCCCGCCGCGGCGAAGGCGACGTTCGGCAGGTACGCCAGCGACAGCAGCAGCAATCCGGCGAGCCCGCCGCCCCCATCGGCGATCGCGAGGGTCTCGCGGACCGCCCCGAGGTGCCACAGCAGCGACACGACCGTCGCCACCGCGCCCACCGCCCACAGCGCGCCCACGTAGGAGGAGGCAAGGCGCAGCGACGCCAGCGGCCACTCCGGAAGCGCCCGGCGGCGCAGCAGAGCCCGCGTCAGGCGCGGTCCCATGCCCGCGACGAGCGCGGCGGCGTGGATGGCCAGCGTCGAGCCGATCGCGGCCGGGAAGAAGGGGGCGTCGATGCGCAGCACCCCGGAGGCGTCCCACAGCATCAGCCAGGCGACGACGGTCAGCACCAGGGGCGAGCCAAGGAACACCGCAGCCATGGTGCGCACGTCCCGGATGCTCACCGGACCGGACACCTCGCGGCGGATGCGCCAGGCGACGGCGGCGAAATACGCCATCGCGGGCAGCGCGGGCACCAGGCCCAGGTCCGTGCCTCCGTACCCGAACGGCCCGAGGTTCAGGAGCATCCACAGCGACGCGATGGTCGCGGGCAGCGGGGTGAAACCGCCGCCGGCGACCGTCACGCCGACGACCGCGACCGAGATGATCAGCAGCAGCGCCACGCCATGCACGCCCGCCGCGGCGAAGGCGAACCTGCGGAGCCGCGCCGCCCGGGCGGTGGCGGCCGCCGGGCGCGGCGTGCCGCCGGCGGGAGCGTCGGGCTCCGCCGTCTCCTGCGCGGGCGCGGGCACCGACGAGATCTCGGCGGGGCGCGCGGCTTCCCGGCGCGGGGACCGGCCCCGCGAGCGGCGGGACGACGGCCCGGTGCGCCGGGTGCCCCGGCCCGGGGTGCGCTTGCGCGGATTGGCGTCACTCACTTCGATGCCGTGCCTTTCCTCCGTGGGCGAATCGTTCGTCTCGGCCCACCCGAGACATCTGCGACGAGACTATCGCGATGCGCGGATCGGGCTCGTGCGGCGCGGCGGGGCGGCGGAAAGGGCCTCGCCCGCGTTACGACGGGGGTAGCGGGGGTGAATTTCCCGCCGGATAACGATAAGAACACGCTGACCAGCGTTACTGGGGAGACACATGTGACAAATGAAGCCCGGTAACCCACTCACGGCGCCGGAAATGAGAGGGACAGGTCACAAATCCCCGGCAATCAGGGAAAACTGCTTGCCCGCGGGTTTTCGTTTCGTTATCGTTACACGCGCTGCATAACGACATGGTTACGTTTTGCGGCCTCGAGGGCAGGACAGAGGCCCCAAGGTAACCGGAACATCACATCGTTTTAAGGGAGTGGACGTGACGCAGACTACGACGCGACGCAAGGGCGGAGCCCATCGCAAGCCGGGCAAGTCCATGAAGAGCCGCATCGCGATGGTCGCGCTGACCTCCTCCGCCGTCTCCGTCTCCGGCGCCGCCGCCACCGCGGCCGCCGCCGATTCCAAGGACGACGGCAAGGACCTCGTCGCCCAGGACGGCGCCCAGGCGCAGATGTCCTCCACCCCGATGGTGCTGTCGGTCCGCGACTTCCGTCCGGCCTCCGACCTGGGCACCCACCTGGCCACGGCGCTGGAGTACAACGACATCCGCGCCGCCGCGGACCGCGCCGCGCGCGCCCCGCAGCTGTCCGTGCCCGCCCTCGGCGCCCTGACCTCCGGCTTCGGCCCGCGCTGGGGCACCATGCACAACGGCATCGACATCGCCAACGTCACCAACACCCCGATCATGTCCATCATGGACGGCACCGTCATCGACTCCGGCCCGGCGCAGGGCTTCGGCCAGTGGATCCGCGTCCTCCACGACGACGGCGCGGTGTCGGTCTACGGCCACCTCGAGACCCTCGGCGTCGCCGTCGGCGAGCGCGTCTCCGCCGGCCAGGTCATCGGCGGCATGGGCAACCGCGGCTTCTCCACGGGCACCCACCTGCACTTCGAGATTCACCCCGACGGCGTCACCCCGGTCGACCCCGTGTCGTGGTTCCTGCAGCGCGGCCTGGACGTCGTCACCGGCGGCATCTCCGCGTAACCCGCACTCCCCGGCTTTCCGGCCGGTCCCGCATCGCGCGGGACCGGCCTTTCGCTTTGCGACGGCCCGGATGCGGCGGATCCCGTGATTTCCGCCCGTGCGCACCATCGCCGGGCTTACGCTGGCGGAATGAACGAAGCGAATCTCCCCGCCACCCGCCCCGCGGCGGGCAAGCCCACCGCGACGCTGGGCATGTGGCAGAAGGCGTCGCGCATCCCGGTGCTGGGCTCGCGCATCTTCTCCGCGGGCGTTTCCCTGCGGGCGCCGTACTTCCGCACCTCCGTCCCCCACCTGCGCTCCATGGAGCCCGGCCGCGCCGTGGCGACGGCCCCGAAGTGGTGGGGCGTGCAGAACCACATCGGCACCTTCCACGCCATCGCCGCCTGCAACCTGGCCGAGTTCGCCATGGGCATGCTCTGCGAGGCGTCCGTGCCGGCGTCCCACCGCTGGGTGCCCAAGGCCATGACCACGAACTACCTGAAGATCTCCAAGGGCGGCCTGACGGCCACCGCCACCGCCGACCTGCCGGACTTCACCGAGATCACTCCGGAGTCCGGGGGCCGCAACCTCGACGTCCGCATCGAGCTCGTGGACTCCAAGGGCACGCTCGTCCAGGACGCGGTGATCACCTGCTGGATCACGGCGAAGCGGTAGCCGCCCACCGCCGCAACCTACCGGGACACAACACCTAGAGCTTCTCCATCGGCAGGCCGCCGATCAGCATCAGGCGGACCTTGCCGGCCGAACCGAAGTCGATGGTGGCCGTCGCCCGGGGCCCGACCCCGTCGACCGCCATCACCGTGCCCAGCCCGTACTTGTCGTGGACGACCCTGTCGCCCGCGGCAAGTTGGAGCTGGGTGTTCTTCTTGCGGCCGGCCGACGACGCCGGGGCCGCGGCGGAGCGGCCGAAGCCCGAGCGCGACGACGCCCCGAACCCGGAGCCGGAGCCGCGGCCGAACGCCGCTCCCCCGCCCCACGACGTCGCCGGTTCCTCGCGCAGCCACTCGACCAGCTCGTCGGGGATCTCCCCGAGGAAACGCGACGGCGGGTTGTTCTGCGGCGCGCCCCACGACGACCTCGTCTGCGCCCGCGATACGTACAGGCGCTTGCGGGCGCGGGTCAGGCCGACGTAGGCCAGGCGGCGCTCCTCCGCCAGTTCCTTGGGGTCGCCCATCGCCCGCAGGTGCGGGAACTGCCCATCCTCCCAGCCCGTGACGAACACGACGGGGAACTCCAGGCCCTTGGCGGTGTGCAGCGTCATCAGCGTCACCACCCCGCGATCGTCGTCCGGGATCTGGTCGGCGTCGGCGACCAGCGACACCCGCTCGAGGAAGGCCTGCAGGCTGCCGGGCTCCGGCTGGCCGTCGTCCATGCCGTCGCCGGCTTCCTCCACGCCCTCCCGCAGGGCGGCCTCCGCCGAAAACTCGCGGGCGACCGACACGAGCTCGTTGAGGTTGTCCAGGCGCGTGGCGTCCTGCGGGTCCGACGACCTCTCCAGTTCCGCGCGGTAGCCGGTGCGGTCGAGGATCGCCTCGACCACGTCGCCGATGTCCCCCAGGTCCCCGGTGGACATGTCCGCCGCGATGCCGTCGAGAAGCTCCGCGAAAGCCTTCATCGCGTTGCGCGACCGCGCCGCGACCATGGCGACCTCGCCGCGGCCCGTCGCGCGCAGCGCCGCCCCGAAGGACGTGCCGGTGTCCTCCGCGTGCAGCGCGACGTGGGACTGGGCCTTGTCGCCGATGCCGCGGCGCGGGGTGTTGATGATGCGCCGCATCGAGACGTCGTCGTCCGGATTCGCGATCACCCGCAGGTACGCAACCACGTCGCGGACCTCGCGGCGCTCGTAGAACCGCGTGCCGCCGACGACGGTGTACGGCACGCCCATGCGGATGAACACGTCTTCCAGCGGGCGGGAGGAGTTGTTCGTGCGGTAGAACACCGCCACGTCCGAGTAGGTCGCCTCGCCCCGGTCGACGAGGTCGTCGATCTCGTTGGCGATGAACCGGGCCTCGTCATGCTCGTTGTCGGCGACGTAGCCCTTGATCCGCTCGCCCTCGCCCAGGTCTGTCCACAGTTTCTTCTCGCGCCGGTTCTCGTTGCGCGCGATGAGGGCGTTGGCCGCCGACAGGATCGTCTGCGTGGACCTGTAGTTCTGCTCCAGCAGGATCGACTCGGCCTCCGGGTAGTCCTCCTCGAACTCCTCGATGTTGCGGATCGTCGCCCCGCGGAACGCGTAGATCGACTGGTCCGAATCGCCCACGACGCACAGCTCGCTCGGCGGGACCTCACCGCCCGGCTTGCCCACCAGCGCCGAGACCAGCGCGTACTGCGCGTGGTTGGTGTCCTGGTACTCGTCGACCAGCACGTGGCGGAAACGGCGGCGGTAGTACTCGGCGACCTCCGGGTGCTCGCGGAAGATGCGCACCGTCTCGCCGATCAGGTCGTCGAAGTCCAGCGCGTTCGCCGCCCGCAGCCGCACCTGGTACTCGCGGTACACCCGCGCCACGACCTCGTCGAAGGGATTGCGGGTGACCTCGGCTTCCGACGCCGCCTGCTCGGGCCCGATCAGCTCGTTCTTGAGGTTGGAGATCCGGTTCGACAGGACGCGGCCGGTGAACTTCTTCACGTCCAGGTCCATGTCGCGGGCGATCATCGACAGCAGTCGGCGCGAATCGTCGGCGTCGTAGATGGAGAAGTTCGAGTTCAGCCCCGGCACGAGTGCGTGCTGCATGCGCAGGATGCGCACGCACGTGGAGTGGAAGGTGGCCACCCACATCCGCTGCGCCGCCGGCCCCACCAGCGCCGCGACGCGCTCGCGCATCTCCGCCGCCGCCTTGTTGGTGAAGGTGATGGCCAGGATCTGCCCGGGGTGCACCCCCCGCGCCCCGATGAGGTGCGCGATGCGCCGCGTGAGCACCGCCGTCTTGCCCGACCCGGCGCCGGCGACGATGAGCAGCGGCCGCCCCTCGTGCAGCACCGCGGCCCGCTGCTGGGGGTTGAGCCCCTCCAGAAGGTCGTCGCGCGAGCCGAACGCATCGCGGGAATCGGCGGTCGCGGGGGCGGCGGGATCGGGGGACGGGGCGGCAAAACCGAGCGAATCAACCATGATGGGCCAAGCCTAGCCCAGCCCCCGGATCGCCCATTTGGCAGAATGGAACGCATGAACGACGACCTCATCGCCGCCTTCGACGTCCGCACGCCCACCGGCACGGACGACCCCCTGAGCTCGTCCGAGATCGAGAAATACCGCGAGGAAATCAACCGCCTGGACAAGCTGATCATCGACGCGATCCAGCGCCGCACCGAGGTGAGCAAGGCCGTGGGCAAGACCCGCATGGGGTCCGGCGGCACGCGCCTGGTGCACACCCGCGAGGTGCAGATCATCAACGAGTTCCGCGACGCCCTAGGCCCGGAGGGCCCGGCCATCGCCACCGCGCTGCTGCGCATGGGCCGCGGCCGCCTGGGGTAGCGCGGGCGAAACCCCCGCCCCTTTCCGCCCCGGGTAATTAGCCTGGGGAACATGAGCAGCTTTCGCACGGACCGCGCCACCGTCGCCGCATGGGCGTCGTGGGACTGGGGGTCGGCCGCGTTCAACGCGGTCATGGTGACGTTCATCTACTCCGTCTACCTCACCGAATCGGTGGGCGCGGACATCGGCGGGCCGATCCCGGCGTCGTCGTGGTACGGCTGGGCGATGGCCGCGGCGGGCGTCATCATCGCCGTCGTCGCCCCCGTCCAGGGCCGCCGCGCCGATGCGAAGGGCAAGCGGCGGTGGTCGATGACGATGTGGACGCTCGTGGTCATCGCGCTGATGGCGTCGCTGTTCTTCATCCGCAACGAGCCCGCCTGGTTCTGGCCGGGCATCGCGATCATGGCGGTCGGCGCCGTCGCCTTCGAGTTCGCGGAGGTCTCCTACTTCGCCATGCTCCGGCAGGTGTCCACCCCGGACAACGTCGGCAGGGTGTCCGGCATCGGCTGGTCGGCGGGGTACTTCGGGGGCATCTTCCTGCTCCTGCTCTGCTACGTCGGGTTCATCGCCGGCGAGGGCGGGGCGTTCGGCTTGTCGACGGCCGACGGCATGAACGTCCGCGTGGTCGCGCTGGTCGCCGCCGCGTGGTTCCTGGTGTTCGCGCTGCCGACGTTCTTCCGAGTGCCCGAGATCGCGCCCGACCGGGACATCGACGGCAGCTACGGCGAGTCGTACAAGCGGCTGTTCGGCGAACTGAAGCAGTTGTGGCGGGAGGATCCGCGGTCCATCAAGTTCCTGGTCGCGCAGGCCGTGTTCCGCGACGGCCTGGCCGGCGTGTTCACCTTCGGGGCGATCCTGGCCGTGACCGTCTACGGGCTGTCCCCCGCCGACGTCCTGCTGTTCGGCATCGCCGCCAACGTCGTCTCGGCGCTCGGCGCACTCGGCGCCGGCTTCCTGGATGATTTCATCGGGCCGCGCCCGGTCATCCTGTGGTCGCTGGGCCTGATGGTGGTCACGTCCGTCGCCCTGCTCTTCGTCGACGGCCCCGGGTGGTTCTGGCCGCTGGGCCTGACGCTGTGCCTGTTCGTCGGCCCGGCGCAGTCGGCGGCGCGCTCTTTCCTGGCGCGCATCGCGCCGGAGGGCCGCGAGGGCCAGATGTTCGGCCTCTACGTCACCACCGGCCGCGCGGTGAGCTGGATGGCGCCGGCCGCGTTCGCCGCGCTGGTGGCCGTCTTCGGCACCGACCGGGCGGGCATCGGCGGCATCGCCCTGGTGCTGATCGCGGGCATGATCCTCTTCGCGCTGGTGCCGAAGAACCCCGCCGCCCCCGCCGTTGAGGTCGCGGAAGCGCGGGTGTGACGCCGGCCGGCCGTCGGTTGCGGAACATGCGGCTCGGGTTGCGGACCATGAGCCTCCACCGAGGCAATAACGAACATCACATTACGTAGCAACGTACATTGGGATACGCTCGGGGCGAACGCGCCGCCCGATCCACCCGGGCACCTGCGGCCACCGGTTGAAAGGAATCCCCAATGACGACGACCCGCCCTTCCGCCATCCCCGAGAGCATCACGAGCGCTCCGATACGCGAATTCGTGGAAGAGTGGGCGGCGATCACCGACCCGGACCGGATCGAGCTCATCGGCCCCGAGGACGACGGGCGGCTGATCGGGGAGGCGCTGGCGGACGGGACCCTCCTGCCCGCCGGCGAAGGCCGGTACTACTCGCGCTCCTACGTGAAGGACACGGCCCGCACCGAGGAACGCACGGTCGTGGCGACGGCCGACCCCTCCGACGCGGGCGCCTACAACAACTGGAAGCCGAGCTCGGAGGTCATCGCGACCATCACCGAGCGGATGCGCGGCGCCTCGAAGGGCAAGACCATGTACGTGGTGCCCTACCTGATGGCGGCGCCCGGGGCCCCGCTCGAGCAGTTCGCGGCGGGCGTGGAGCTCACCGACGACCGCAACGTGGTGCTGCAGATGATCCGCATGGCCCGCGTCGGCCTGGAGCATGTGGCGAACCTGGAGGATCCCGACAATTTCGTCCGCGGCGTGCACGTCGTCGGCGACCTGCCGAACCTCGGCCAGGGCACGGATGAGGACCTGCGCCTGTTCGCGACGATCCCCGACCGGCGGATGATCCTCCACTTCGGTTCGGCCTACGGCGGAAACGCGCTGCTGGGCAAGATCGCCCACGGCCTGCGCCTGGCCTCGTCCGACGGCTGGAAGAACGGCTTCCTGGCCGACCAATTCCTGCTGCTGGGCATCACCGACCGCGAGACGGGGAAGAAGTACCACGTCGCCGGCGGGTTCCCGTCGGCGTCGGGCAAGACCAACCTGGCCATGACCCTGGCCCCGGACGGGCTAGGAGACCGCTACCACGTCGAGTTTTACGGCGACGACATCACCTGGATGTGGCGCGACGGGGACGGGCGGCTGCGCGGCATGAACCCCGAGTACGGGGCCTTCGGCATCGCCAAGGACACCAACCGCGATTCGAACCCGACCGCGCTGGAATCGATCGCCCCGGGCACCGGCACCATCTTCACCAACGTCGCCTACAACGAAAAGACCGGGGACGTGTGGTGGGAGGGCCTCACCCCGGAGCCGCCCGCGGACCTCGACGGATGGCTCGACTGGAAGGGCGAGCCGATCGCCGAGCGCGCCGAAGAGGACAAGGGAGCCCCGTGGGCCCACCCGAACTCCCGGTTCACCACGCAGCTGGCGAACCTCCCCAATCTCGCGGAGGAGTACGCCAACCCCGAGGGCGTGATCATCGACGCGATCATCTTCGGCGGACGCACCCGGGACCGCGAGCCCCTGGTCCGCGCGCTGCCCGACTACGTCGAGGGCGTGTACGACGGCCTGACGCTCGGCGCCGAGGCGACCTTCGCCGCCGAGGGCCTGGACGGCAAGCTCCGGTACGACCCCATGTCCATGCGCCCGTTCATGTCCTACGGCGAGGGCGACTACGCCCGCCACTGGCTCGACGTCATCGGGTCGCTGTCGGAGAAGCCCGCCTTCGCCCACGTGAACTGGTTCCAGCGCGATCCGGGGGACGGCCGCTTCCTGTGGCCCGGCTACCGCGAGAACCTCCGGGCTCTGCTGTGGCTCATGCAGTGGAAGGCCGGCGAAGTGGAGGGCAACCCGACCCCGGTCGGCGTCCTGCCCACGGCGGAGGAGCTGGACCTCACCGGCCTGGAGATCGACGCGGACGATCTCCATCGCGTCCTGACCATCGACCGCGACCGGTGGCGGCGGGAGATCGCGTTCAGGTCGGAGCACCTGGCCCAGTTCGATCGGCTGCCGCGGGAAATCACCGACGCCCACGAGCGCCTGGCCAGGGCGCTGTCCGAATAGACGGCACCGCAAAAACGGCACAGTCCGAATGACCCCGCCCCCGGGGTCTGCGTCTCAACCCCGGGGGCGGCTATCCCTCCAGCGAGATCAGCTTGTCCTCGAGGAACTCGTCGATGCCGGTGAAACCGCCCTCGCGCCCGAGCCCCGACTGCTTCACGCCGCCGAACGGTGCCGAGGCGTCGGAAAGCCCGCCCTTGTTCACCGCGACCATGCCGGCCTCGATGGCCTCCGCCGCGCCGAGCGCGCGCGTGAGGTTCTCGCTGAACACGTAGGCCGCCAGGCCGAAGATCGTGTCATTCGCCCGCGCGATGGCCTCCTCGTCGTCGGCGACCTCGGTGACCGCGACGACGGGGCCGAAGATTTCCTCCGCCACGATGTCCGCGTCCAGCGGGAAGCCGGTGAGGACGGTGGGCTCGAAGAAGTAGCCGTCGGCGAGCTCGCCGGGGAGCTCCGGGATGGAGCCGCCGCAGCGCACGGTCGCGCCGCGCTGCACGGCATCGTCGACGAGCCTCGCGACGGTCTCCTGCTGATCCCGCAGGGCCAGGGGGCCGAGATCCGTCCCCTCGTCGGTGCCGCGGCCCAGGGTGAGCTCGCGGAACATCGCGACGACGCCCTCGGTGAACTCCTCCGCCAGCGACTCGTGGACGATGAAGCGGTTCGGCGCGATGCAGACCTGGCCGCCGTTACGCAGCTTCGCCGCCTTGACCGCCTGCACCGCCTTGTCCACGTCGGCGTCCTCCAGCACGACGAACGGGGCATTGCCGCCGAGCTCCAGCGAGACCTTCATTGACGTCTCCATGGCCTTCGCCGCCAGCATCTGCCCGACCTCGGTGGAACCGGTGAACGTGAACTTGCGCAGGCGATCGTCGTCGAGGATGGCCGACACGTTCTTCGCGGAGCCCGTCGGCAGGACCTGCACGACCCCGGCGGGAACGCCCGCCTCCTGCAGCAGCTTGGCCAGGTACAGCATGGTCAGCGGGGTCTTCGACGCGGGCTTGGCGATGATCGTGCACCCCGCCGCCAGCGCCGGCGCGATCTTCCGCGCGCCCATGGCCAGCGGGAAGTTCCACGGGGTGATCGCCAGCGCCGGGCCGACCGGCTGGCGCACCGTGACCACGCGGGAGTTGCCGTCCGGCGAGCGGCGGTAATCGCCGCGCATGCGCACGGCCTCCTCCGAGAACCAACGGAAGAACTCCGCCGCGTACTTCACCTCGGCCCTCGAATCGGGCAGCGCACGGCCCATCTCGAGGGACTGGAGGCGGGTGAGCTCGTCGCCATGCTCGATGATCAGCTCGTAGGCCCGCCGCAGGATCTCGCCGCGCTCGCGCGGCGCCGTCGCCGCCCACTCGGCCTGCGCCCCGCACGCCGCGTCGAGGGCCGCCCGCGCGTCGGCCTCCGTGGCCGAGGCGACCTCGACGAGGACGCGGTCGGTCGCGGGGTCGCGGAGCTCGAACGTGCCGCCGTCGGAGGCGTCGCGGAACTCCCCGCCGAGGAAAAGCCGGGTCGGCGCAGTTGAAGTAATGTCGTTAACTGAGTGTCCCATGACACCCATGGTGCGCGCGGGCGCGGGATTTGTCGACGGAGGGCGGCAACCCCGCGCAAGATTTGAACATTGTTCGACTTTTACGACGGTGATGACGGATCCGTCGCCAACGGGTGCCCCCCGCGAACCGACCCGGATCAGACGATCAGATAAGGACACGAACGTGAAACTCAGGACTCTCCGGCTCCCCGCGGCCGCGACCGCCGCCACGGCGCTCGTCTTCGGGCTGATCAACCTGCCGGGCGCCGCGGCCGCGCCGTCCGCACCAGTGACCGAAACCAAGACAGTCGCAAACCAATGCGTCGAGGACCGCTCGTTGACCTCCACGGGTTCCGGCGCCGATCTGGCCACCGAGAACGTCACGGTCACCTACCCCGAGCAGGTCCATCCCGGCGACGAGTTCACCGTCGAGCTCCAGCCCGGGCAGATGACCGCCGGCGGCAAGCAGCTCGGCCGCATCAAGTACGACTTCGCGCTTCCCTCGGGCGTCGAGATCTCCAACCTGCGCATCGCCGGTGCCGGCACCTCCCTGGACGGCGACCCCGTGGTCCAGCGCGTCAACGAATCCGGCAACCCGGATCCCGCCGGCGCGTTCGCCCGCATCTGGGACGGCGCCAACTCGGTGAACAACGGCGGCAACGAAAACGACTGGTGGAGCGGCGGCGGCAACCTGAAGGTCGGCACGGACCGGACCTTCCGCCTGCCCAAAATCGCCTTCGACGTGACCGCCCCGGACACCGCCGGTTCGACCATCGTCACGGGGCTGCGCGGCGCGGGCGTCCCCGCCGCGATCAAGTCCACCGACAACTCCGTCTCCTTCGTCGCCACCGCGAACGTCACGGACGCGGTGTACTGCAACCCGAACTCCGCCGGCGCCACCCTGACCTCCACCCGCGTCGTCGAGCGCGGCACCGACACGCAGTTCGCCCCCACCTCCACCGACCTGGAGATCACCTCCGGAGACGGCCCCACCACCCTGACCGCCAACGTCACCCACGATGACGGTTCCCCGGTGACCGAGGGCAAGGTCGAGTTCGACTTCGGCGACGGCTCGCCGCGGGCGACCGTGGACGTCGCCGACGGCGTCGCCACCACGACGCACACGTACCCGAAGCTCGACGGCCGCGACCCGGTCACCCACACCGCCACCGCCCGCTACCTGGGAGTCCAGGGCCGCATCAGCCCGTCGGAGGACTCCACCACCGTTAAGGTCAACCCGGTGCCGCGCGAGCGGGTGAAGGCCACCGTCGACCTGACGGCCGACGCGAAGGTCGCCGACGCCGCCGACGGCCAGGTGCCCGTCGAGCTGCGCGCGGCGGTCGGCGCCGAGGACGGCAAGACCCTGCCCGAGGGCGTCGAGGTGGTCTTCCACGAAGGCGACCGGGAGGTCGGCCGGGCGCCGGTGTCCAACGGGGCCGCCACCGTCACCGTGAACGTCCCGGACGAGAAGGCCACCCGGACCTTCCGCGCCGTCGTCGCCGACATGGAGACCGAGACGCAGGAGCTCACCGGCGCCGAGGACACCGTCGACGTCGACATCGCCCCCGTCGCCCGCACCTCCATCTCCGTCGATCTCGACGAGGACGGCGTCCTGGTCGGCAAGAAGGCGACCATCACCGCCAGGTACGCGGCCACCCCGTCCATCCCCGAAGGCGCCGAGGTCATCTTCCGCGCCGACGGCATCCGCATCGGCACCGCCACCGCCGGCCCCGACGGCGTCGCCACCATCGAGCACGCCTTCGACGCCTCCGGCCCGAAGCGCATCACCGCCCTGGTCGAACGGCGCGAGGTCGACGGCCGCGTCTACCCGCGCGCCGAATCGGAGGCCGCGGTGCTCACCGTCGCCGACCCGGGCAGCCGGGACACCGACACCGACCTCACCTACACGCGTCCCGACGTCGACGTCGACGCCGAGGTGCGCACCGGCGACCTGATCCGCTTCATCGCCACGGTCGACGCCCACGGCAGCACCATCCGGGAAGGTGCCACGGTGTCCTTCTTCGACGGAGAGACCTTCCTGGGCACCGCCCCGGTCGACCCCGCGACCGGGAAGGCCACCTTCGACCACCGCTTCGCCGAACGCGGCGAGCACAAGGTCCGCGCCGTGTTCAACGGCCAGGAGAAGAAGGACGAAGAGGGCGTGATCACCGAGGTCCTCGAACCCTCCACCTCCGACCCCGTCACCTTCGACGTCAAGCCGCACGACGTGATCATCGACGAGCCCACCCCGGACCCCGACCCGGAGCCGACCCCGGATCCGCGGCCCGACCCGGGCAGCGGCTCGTCCGGCTCGTCCGGATCCTCCGGCTCGTCGAGCTTCCTCGACGCGATCATCGGCGTACTGGGCAGTCTCGGGATCATCGGCAAGTTCCTGATGTCGCTCTTTGGTCCGGGCAGCTCCTAGCCGCCCGAACCCGCCGCACGCGAGACCGGGCGCGGCGTCGTCAAGCGGGGCCTTCCCGCCCCGCACGACCCGCCAACCGCAACTAGGCTGGACTGGCGTAACCGCCACACCGAAGGAGCTGGAGAAACCCATGACGGACATCACCACCACCCCCCAGTGGGAGGCGCTCGAAGAGCAGCAGAACCGCATCATCGAGCTGGATCTGCGCGGCATGTTCGCGGAGGATCCGCAGCGCGCGGAAAAGCTGACCTTCGACGCCGCGGGCCTGCGGGTCGACCTGTCCAAGAACTTCGTCGATGACGCGGCCCTGTCCGCCCTGCTGGACGTCGCCCGCGCCGCCGACGTGGAAGGCGCCCGCACCCGGATGTTCGCCGGCGAGCACATCAACAACACCGAGGACCGCGCGGTGCTGCACACCGCCCTGCGACTGCCGGTCGACGAGGACCTGGAGGTCGACGGCCAGGACGTCGCCGCCGACGTCCACGACGTCCTGGGCCGCATGCGCGACTTCGCCCGCGCCCTGCGCTCGGGCGACTGGCTGGGGCACACCGGCCGCACCATCAAGACCGTGGTCAACATCGGCATCGGCGGCTCCGACCTGGGCCCGGCGATGGTGACCAAGGCGCTGCGCACCTACGCCACCGCCGGCATCGACGCCCGCTTCGTCTCCAACGTCGACCCGTCCGACCTGTCGGCGGTGCTCGAGGAGGTCGACCCGGAGTCGACGCTGTTCATCGTGGCGTCGAAGACGTTCACCACCCAGGAGACCCTGGCCAACGCGCACGCCGCCCGCCGCTGGCTCATCGAGCGGCTCGGCGACGAGGCCGCGGTGTCCAAGCACTTCGTCGCGGTGTCCACCAACGCGGAGAAGGTCGCCGAGTTCGGCATCGACACGGACAACATGTTCGGCTTCTGGGACTGGGTCGGCGGCCGCTACTCGGTCGACTCGGCGATCGGCCTGTCCATCATGGCCGTCGTCGGCCCGATGGACTTCACGCGCCTGCTCGAGGGCTTCCGCCTGATGGACGAGCACTTCCTGAACACCCCGCTGGAGAAGAACGTGCCGGTCCTGATGGGCCTGCTGGGCCTCTGGTACGGCGAGTTCCTGGGCGCCGACTCCCACGTGGTGCTGCCCTACTCCGAAGATCTGTCGCGCTTCCCGGCGTACCTGCAGCAGCTGACCATGGAGTCCAACGGCAAGTCCGTGCGCCGCGACGGCGAGTGGGTCAACTGCGAGACCGGCGAGATCTACTGGGGTGAGCCGGGCACCAACGGCCAGCACGCCTTCTACCAGCTGCTGCACCAGGGCACGCGGCTGGTGCCGGCGGACTTCATCGGCTTCGCCCGCCCCCGCCAGGACCTGCCGACGGCCGACGGCACCGGTTCGATGCACGACCTGCTGATGTCCAACTTCTTCGCGCAGTCGAAGGTCCTGGCGTTCGGCAAGAACGAGGAGGAGCTGGCCGCCGAGGGCGTGCCCGAGGAGCTCATCCCCCACAAGGTCATGCCGGGCAACCGCCCGTCGACGACGATCCTGGCCGAGGAGCTCACCCCGGCCGCGGTCGGCGCCCTCATCGCGCTCTACGAGCACATCACGTTCGTGCAGGGCGTCATCTGGGACATCAACTCGTTCGACCAGTGGGGCGTCGAGTTGGGCAAGAAGCAGGCCGGCGATCTGCTGCCGGCGGTGACGGGCGAGGCCGAGCCGGATTCCGGCGACGCCTCCACCGACGCCCTGCTGGCCTGGTACCGCGCCAACAGGTAAGCGTTCCCCGCTTTGCGACGGCCCGCCTCCTCGTTCGAGGGGCGGGCCGTTTCGCGTTGCGCGGTGGAAAGTGAGGGGCGCGGGCTACGGCGTGGATCGGACGGGGATCAGAACGGCGAGAAGCCGTTGCGGGCCCGGTCCGCGTCGATGATTTCCTTGCCGAAGGGGAAGCAGGTGACGGGGATCATCTTCAGGTTCGCGATGGCCAGCGGGATGCCGATGATGGTGACCGCCTGGGCGATGGCCGTGGCGACGTGCCCGAGGGCCAGCCACACGCCCGCGATGACGAACCAGATGATGTTCATCACGGCGGAGACGCCGGCCGACCCGCCGGGCTTGTCCACGACCGCCCGGCCGAAGGGCCAGAGGGCGTAGGAGGCCATGCGGAACGAGGCGACGCCCGCGGGGATGGTGACGATGAAGATGCAGGCCACGATGCCCGCCGCGATGTAGCCGAGGGCGAGCCAGATGCCGCCGAAGATGAGCCAGATGATGTTGAGCACGAAGTTCATGGCACCGAGGATATTCGCGTCTGCGGGGCCGGGCGCGGCGGCGGCGCACGACCTATGATCGAAGGCATGTCTGCCTACGTCGATGACGACATCTTGACCCTCCGACTGGCCCTGGGCACGGGCGAAATCCTCAAGGGCGTCCGCAACGTCGGGCTCCTGCGGGGCCGCGTGCTCGGCGACGCCGGCGACGCCCTGTCGCAGGAGTGGATCGCCCGCGTGCTCCAGCAGCATCGCCCGGACGACGCCGTCCTGTCCGAGGAGGCCGCCGACAACCGCGACCGCCTGGACAACTCCCGCGTCTGGATCATCGACCCGCTCGACGGCACCCGCGAGTTCGCCGGGGGCCGCCAGGACTGGGCCGTGCACATCGCCCTGGTCGAGGACGGCGTGCCCATCCACGCCGCCGTCGGCCTGCCGGATCTGGGCCAGGTCTTCCACACCGGCGAGGCGAAGGCCGTCACCGGCCCGATGTCGGGCAAGATCGTGGTCTCCCGCACCCGCCCGCCGGCCGTCGGCCAGTTCGTCGCCGAGAAGCTCGGTCGCGAGATCACCCACATGGGTTCCGCGGGTGCCAAGGCCATGCACGTCCTGCTGGGCGACGCCGACGCGTACATTCACGCCGGCGGCCAGTACGAATGGGACTCCGCCGCGCCGGTGGGCGTGTGCAAGTCCGCGGGGCTGCACGTCTCGCGCCTCGACGGCTCGGAGCCGAAGTACAACCAGGTCGACACCTTCATGCCGGACATGCTGTTCTGCCGCCCGGAGATCGCCGACGACATCCTCGCCGCCGTCGCCGAGTACAAGAAGGAGCACGGCGACTTCTAGTCCGCTCCCGGCCCCCGCGCGCCGCCCGGTACCCTGGGCCGCATGAGCGCGACCACCTCCACTTCCGCCACCGACGGGGCCACCGTGAAGACGCCGTACGAGGATCTCCTCCGCGAGATCCTCGCCGACGGCACCCCGAAGGCCGATCGCACGGGCACCGGCACGCGGTCGCTGTTCGCACGGCAGATCCGCTACGACCTGTCCGAGGGCTTCCCCCTGCTGACCACCAAGAAGGTCCACCTCAAGTCGATCATCTACGAGTTGCTGTGGTTCCTGCGCGGCGATTCGAACGCGAAGTGGCTGCAGGACCGCGGCGTGACCATCTGGGACGAGTGGGCCGGCGAGGACGGCGACCTCGGTCCCGTCTACGGCGTGCAGTGGCGCTCGTGGCCGACGCCGGACGGGCGGCACATCGACCAGATCTCGCGGGCCCTGGAGACCCTGAAGACCAATCCGGATTCCCGCCGCAACATCGTCTCGGCGTGGAACGTCTCGGAGCTGGAGAACATGGCGCTGCCGCCGTGCCACCTGCTGTTCCAGTTCTACGTCGCCGACGGCAAGCTGAGCTGCCAGCTGTACCAGCGCAGCGCGGACATGTTCCTGGGCGTGCCCTTCAACATCGCCTCGTACTCGCTGCTGACGCACATGTTCGCGCAGCAGGCGGGGCTGGAGGTCGGCGAGTTCATCTGGACCGGCGGCGACTGCCACATCTACGACAACCACGTCGAGCAGTGCGAGCTGCAGATCTCCCGCGAGGCGCGCCCCTACCCCACCCTGAAGCTGCGCAAGGCGGATTCCCTGTTCGACTACGACTTCGATGACGTCGAGGTGGTCGGCTACGACCCGCACCCCCCGATCCGCGGCAAGGTGTCGGTCTGATGGCCGGGCACGGGCGGGGCCGTCCGGAGTCGATCCGGATGATGTGGGCGCAGACGTCCGACGGCGTCATCGGCGACGGCAACGCGATGCCGTGGCACATCCCGGAGGACCTGGCGCATTTCAAGGCCACGACGATGGGCGCGCCGGTGATCATGGGCCGCCGCACGTGGGATTCGCTGCAGGAGAGGTTCCGGCCGCTGCCGGGCCGCCGCAACGTCGTGCTGTCCAGGTCGCTGACGCCGGAGGACGTCCCCGGCGCCGAACTCGCGCATTCGCTCGACGCCGCGCTGGACCTGCTCGGCGACGTGCCCGTCGCCTGGATCATCGGCGGCGGCCGCGTGTACCGCGAAGCCCTGCGCATCGCCGACGAGTGCGAGGTCACCGAAGTCGACGGCGCCTTCGAGGTGGACACCCCCGTCCTCGCACCGGAGCTGATCGGCTGGCGGCCGGTGCGCAAGGGCGAGTGGTCGACGTCGGCGAACGGCCCCCGCTTCCGCTTCACGACGTGGCGGCCGCGCCCCGAAGACGACCGCTGACCGGGCGGGCGCGGGCGTCGTCAAGCGGCTGCCCCGCACCCCCGCCCACCGTGATGTCCGCCACGCACCGGGGGCACCCCGGAACATTCGCGGCGCGGGCGCCGTTGCACCCGGCATGAGCAACGAGAAGATCACCCTTCCGAAGACCACCGAAGCCGTGACCATCTACGCCACCAGCTGGTGCCCGTACTGCCGGGCGCTGATCGGCGACCTGAAGAAGCGCGGGGTCCCCTTCGAGGCGTGGGACGTGGAGAAGCACGCCGATCTGGCCTCGTGGGTCGAGTCCGTCAACGGCGGCAACCGCGTCGTGCCCACCGTCCTGTACTCCGACGGCAGCCACGCCACCAACCCGCCGGCCGTCGAGGTCGAGCTGAAGTACTCGGAGCTGTCGAAGAAGTAAGCGCCGCGCCCGCTCGCCGACGAATGCCGTCGGCGTGGATGACGGCGAGAAAATGACGGCCACAAGATGAAAGCCGCCCGGGAAGACCGGGCGGCTTTCGTCGTGGATCGGCTTTCGCTAATCCAGGTCGTCGTGCGCCATCAGCTGGCGCGCGGCCTCGGTGATGGAGCCCGACAGCGACGGGTACACCGAGAAGGAGCTGGCCAGGTCGGCGACGGTGAGCTGGTTGGACACGCACACCGCGATGGGCAGGATCAGCTCCGACGCCGTCGGGGCGACGACGACGCCGCCGATGATCATGCCGGAGTTCTTGCGGCAGAACAGCTTGACGAAGCCGCGACGCAGCGAGCGCATCTTCGCGCGCGGGTTGCCGGCCAGCGGGAACACCTCGACGCGGGCCGAGACCTCGCCGGACTCGATCTGCGCCTGCGAAACGCCGACCGTGGCAATCTCCGGGCGGGTGAACACCGCGGAGGACACCGTGCGCAGGCGGATCGGCGACACGCCCTCGCCCAGCGCGTGGTACATGGCGATGCGCCCCTGCATGGCGGCGACCGACGCCAGCGGGAACAGGTCGGTGCAGTCGCCGGCGGCGTAGATGCCCGGCACCGAGGTGCGCGAGACGCGGTCGACCTTGATGTGGCCCGACGGCGCCATCTCCACGCCGACGGCCTCCAGACCCAGGTCGGCGGTGTTCGGGATGGAGCCGACGGTGATCAGCGCGTGGGAGCCGAGGACCTCGCGGCCGTCGGAGGTGACCACGCGGACGCCGCCGTCCTCGGTGCGCTCGACGAGGTCGCATCGGGCGTTCTTGACCACGTCGACGCCGAGCTCGAGCAGCACGCCCTCCAGGGCATCGGCGGCGTCGGCGTCCTCGTGCGGAAGGATGCGGTCGCGGGAGGCGACCATGGTGACCTTCACGCCCAGCTCGGTGAACGCGGAGACGAACTCCGCGCCGGTGACGCCGGAACCGACGACGACCAGGTGCTCGGGCATCTCCTCCAGGTCGTAGACCTGGCGCCACGTCAGGATCCGCTCGCCGTCCGGGCGGGCGCCCGGCAGGATGCGCGGGGAGGCGCCGGTGGCCACGAGCACGAGGTCGCACTCGATGGTCTCCTCGCCGCCCTCCAGCAGCTCCACGGTGACGTAGTGGGTGATGCGCCCGGCCTCGTAGTCGTCGAGGCGGCCGCGGCCCTGGAGCATGCGCACGCCCTCGCGGTCCATCTGGGCGCGCACGTCCTCGGACTGCGACGCGGCGAGGTGGCGGACGCGGTCGTTGACCGCGGTGAAATCGATCTTGCGCGACGAGAAATCGGGGCGCAGGCCCATGTCGTCGGCGCGGCGCATGTCGGTGCGGACGCCGGTGGCCGCGATGAACGCCTTCGACGGGACGCAGTCGTACAGGACGGACGAACCGCCCATTCCCGCGTCCTCGACGACGGTGACCTCGGCACCGTACTTCGCGCCGACCAGCGCCGCCTCGTAGCCGGCGGGGCCTCCGCCGATGATCACGATCCTCTTGGTCACGGGTCCTCCATGCTCGCCTTGCAATGCTCGCCCCAGTCTAATGGAGCGCCCGGAATCCGCCGGGCCGGGTCGAGGTCAGGGCCGCGCGCCGGTGCGGTCCGCGTCGCCGTTCTCGTAGCGCGCGACGATCCCGCCGAAGAGGCGGACGCCCACGCCGAGGCAGCGCTCGTCGACGACGATGTCGTCGCGGTGCAGGTCGTGCTTCTCGCCGCGGCCGGACCAGCAGCCCAGGCGCGCCATGGTGCCGGGCACGTGCTCGAGGTACCAGCCGAAGTCCTCGCCGCCGGAGGACTGCGGGGCCTCGATGACGGCGTTTTCGTCGATGCGGCGGACGGTCTCGGCGACCAGCGCGGTGCAATAGTCGTCGTTGAGCACCGGCGGCACGCCGCGCTCGTAGTCGAGGCGGTGGGTCACGCCGGTCGGCGCGAGCACCTCCGCGATCAGCTCGCGCAGCAGCGGGTCGATGGCGCGCCACGTCTTGATGTCCGCGGTGCGGATCGTGCCCTGCAGCCGCCCCTCGGCGGGGATGGCGTTGGCGGCGTACCCGGCGTTGACGGACCCGAACACCAGGACGGTGCCGGTGCGCGGGTCGACGCGGCGGCTGAGCAGCCCCGGCAGGTCGGTGACGAGCTTGCCCAGGGCGTAAACGACGTCGGCGGTCAGGTGCGGGCGGGAGGTGTGCCCGCCCGGGCCCTCCAGCCGGATGTCCAGGGTGTCCGACGCCGACGTGATCGCGCCGACGCGCACGCCGACCTGGCCCACGCGCAGCTTCGGCTCGCAGTGCACCGCGAAGATGCGCTCGACGCCGTCGAGGGCGCCGAACTCGATGACGTCGGGGGCGCCGCCGACCATGACCTCCTCCGCCGGCTGGAAGATGAAGCGCAGCGGCACGGGCAGCGGGTGCTCGCGCCGGTATTCGGCCATGGCGATGGCCGTGGCCAGGGTGATCACGGTGTGGAAGTCATGGCCGCAGGCGTGCATGACGCCCTCGTTGACGCTGGCGTAGGACAGGCCGGTGGCCTCGGTGATCGGCAGCGCGTCCATGTCGCCGCGGAACGCCAGGCGCCCGACTCGCTCGCCGGCGGCGCCGGAGTGGTCGCCGACGTCGCCGATGTCGACCATCAGGCCGGTGTTGGGGAACATGACCGGCTCCAGGCCGGCGGCGCGGAGCTTGTCGGCGACGAACTTCGTGGTCGCCTGCTCCATGTGGGACAGCTCGGGGTGGGCATGCAGATGACGGCGCCAGGCGAGCACCTGGCCCTCGTTGCGCGACCACCATTCCCGAATGAAGTCCTCCATCACGCTTCCCGAGTGTAGGCGCACCCGGGTCGCGGCCTCGAGGGCGGTCGTGTATTGGGCCGGGCGGGCACGGCCAATGCCGCCCAGCTGCGACTTCCTCCCCAACATCCACATCGGGGCCGCGGTGCTGCCACAATGAACCCATGAGTTCCCAAGGAAATCGCGATAGTGCGACGACGAAAACCCTGGCCATCGCCATCGGGGTGGTGGCCGCGGCGCTGGTGTTCGTCGTGGCCGTCGCCCTGGGCCTGTACCTGGCCTCCGGGAACGACGAACCCGACATGCCGGCCCCTGCACCGCGCACGTCGGCGACGTCGCAAAGCACATCTTCGTCGAGCTCGACGAGCTCGAGCTCGTCGTCCTCCAGTTCGTCGACGTCGTCGAGCACCAGCTCCTCGCCGACCACCGAGCCGCGCGACGACCTGGGCACCGGCCGCGACGACGTCGACGCCCGCGGTTGGACCGCTCCCCGCGCGCGCTGCCACGCGGGAGACCGGGCGCTGGCGGTCGTCGCCACCGACGCCGGCACCCGCGCCGCGGCGTGCGAGTCCCCCGACGGCACGAAGTACTACCGCGGCGACGCCGGCGACATGGGCTCCCTCGAGGCGCCGATCATCGTCGACGAAGGCGACCGCATCGTCGCCCGCAACGGCGCGTGGAAGTACCAGATGAGCCCGGAGGGGCTGCTCATCACCGAAAACAACGTCGTGCGCAAGAAGCAGGACGCCACCGTGTGGGGCCGCGCCTGAGCGGGCCCCGGGCCGGGGCGCGGGCGGCCTACAGGTCGATGTTGCGCGGGCCGTACAGGCGATCCCCCGCGTCGCCGAGCCCCGGCACGATGTAGGCGTCCTCGTTGAGGTCCGGGTCGATGGTCGCGGTGACCAGGCGCACCGGCATGCCGGAGTCCGCCAGCGCATCCACGCCCGCCTGCGCCGACACCATGCACACCGCCGTGATGTCGTCGGCCCCGCGGTCGACCAGCAGGCGCAGCGCGTGCAGCAGCGAACCGCCCGTCGCCAGCATCGGGTCGACCAGGAACACCGGCTGGCCGGCCAGGTCCGCGGGCAGGGCCTCCAGGTACGGCACCGGCTCGTGGGTTTCCTCGTCGCGGGCCAGGCCGATGAAGCCGACCTGCGCGTCCGGGATCATCGACAGCGCCGGGTCGATCATGCCCAGCCCGGCGCGGATCACCGGGACGATGATCGGCGGCTTGCTCAGGCGGTGGCCGCGGGCGGTGGTCACCGGCGTCTCCACGTCGAAGTCCTCGACGTCGAGGCCGCGGCTGGCCTCGTAGATGAGCATCGCGCCGAGGTCGGCGAGCGCGGCCCGGAAACCCGAATTGTCGGTGCGGGCGTCGCGCATGATGGTGAGGCGCGACGCGGCGAGCGGATGATCCACGACGGTGATGTCCATGGCTCCCAAAATACAACGACGGGGGCGGCGGGCGGGGGCGCGCGAAAATCGGATGGAACCGATCGGCGCCGGGGCGCGTCTAAAGGGGCGACACGAACACCCGACCCGAGGAGCACCATGCCCCATCCGCCGATCAGTCCACCTCCCGCCGCGCACCTGGCCGCGGATCCCGCGGCGCTCGCCGAGTCCGCGGCCATGTTGCGCGGGCTCGTGCCCGCCGCGGCGCCTTCGCTTGCCGACGCCCGCGTCCCCGCCTCCGCCCCGGATTCGGGAATCGGGCGCTTCCTGGCGGCGCTGTCGGCGGCGTTGACCGAGCAGGAGGGCCGGGTCGCGGCTCTCGGGCGGTACGCGGGCGGCGCGGCCGGCGCCCTCGACAGGTTCGCCGGGGAGGTCGCCGACGCCGAAACGTCGTCGTCCGCGCGCTTCGACCGCGATGGGTTCGACCGCGATGGGGAGGTGCGGGCATGATCTCGCCGATGCAGGACGTCCCGCGGTTGCTCGCCGCCGCGGTGCCGGCCGTTGCGGCGCCCGCGGCGGCAGCGGCGCCCACGCTCGTCGACGACTGGTGGAGCGTGGCCGATTCCGTGGCCGGGAACTGGTCCGGCGAGGGCGGCGCAGCGGCGGCGGACAGCCTGCGCCGCGCCGCCACGGGGGCCGGGATCCTCGACGGGCACGCCGCCGGCATCGACGGCGCAGCCGGCGAAGGGCTGGGGTTCATCGCGGCCGCGGCGGCGGACATGGCGACGATAGCCGCGGAGTTCCTGCTCAAATGCGCCGGCGCCGCAACGGGCGCGGCGGGGGCGGGACCGGCCGGTCCCCTGCTGGCGCTGACGGGCATGCAGGGCCACGCCGTCGACGCGCTCGCCGACGCCGGCGGTCGGATGACGCGGCTCGACTCCGAACTCTCCGACCCCACGTCGACGCTGGAATCCATCGCCGGAGCCGACGTGGACATCCCCGATGCCCCGGCGCCGGCGGCCGTGCCATCGGGAGGGGCGCGGGAGCCGGTGGCGGGAGCGGGCGACGGCGCGCCGACGCCCCAGGCGAAGGCGGCGGTCGAGCACGCGCTGTCGGCGCTGGGCACCCCGTACCAGTGGGGCGGCAACACCCCGGGCGTGGGGCTCGACTGCTCGGGGCTGACGCAGTGGGCCTACGGGCAGGCGGGCGTCGAAATCCCCCGCACCGCCGCCGAACAGGCGGTCGGGCGGCAGGTCGACGCCTCCGAGTTGCTGCCCGGCGACCTCGTGGTCTGGGACGGCCACGTGGCCATGGTCATCGGCGACGGGCAGATGGTGGAAGCCGGCGATCCCGTGCAGGTCAATCCCATCCGCACCAACAACATGAACATGGGCTTCCGGGGCTTCTGGCGGCCGACCGGCTGATCCGTCGTGCCGTGGCATCCCGGCGGGCACGTCCGGGTATCCTTCCGGGTGCACCGAACACCGATGAATTGACGTTAGGACGAACCATGGCCAGGCAGGGCATCGTCGCGATTGAGCTGGAGCTGACCGAGGGCACGGCGTACACGCTGTGGGCGCCGAGCTGGCGGGAGGGCAACGCCGAATGGCAGGCCCTTATGGGCGACGGCGACGACGTGCTGATGTTCGCCTCCCGGGCCGAGCTTCTGGCGTTCCTCCGCTCCGGCGCCTCGCACGACATGACGTCGCACCCGTCGTGGCGCCGGTTCGAGCGGGAACTGCCCTCCTCGGTCATCGCCGAGCCGCGCGACCGCCACGACCTCGTCGGGCTGCCGGATGTGCTGGCGGGCAAGGCCGATTACGACCGCGTCTCCACCGTGGACCGGGCGTTCGGCATCACCAGGTCGATCGGCGCGATCGCCGACATCACGCCGATCAACCGCATGTTCGCGTCCAACTCCATCCTCGCCGCGACGGCCAACGGCGCCGACCACTTCCACGGCGCGGGCGCCGCCCAGTGGTCCGCCGTCGGCCGCGTCATCCTGCTCAACTGGGACAACTGCATCGACGACCTCGATAAACTGTTCAAGGAGGGCCTCAAGGCGGTCGGCGGCGTCGACGCGGACGCGGTGAAGGAAGCGGAGGCCGAACTCGAGGAAGCCGAGAAGACGGTGGAGGCCCGCCGCGCCGAGGCGATGGAGGCCCGGGCGAAGGAGAAGGCCGCCGCGGCCGCCGCCGCGGAGGAGGCCGACCCGTACGACTCGACCGTGTGGGCGCGGGCCGGCATCGACCCGGTGCGCATCGCCATCGGCGGCCGCACCCTGTACACCCTGCGCTGCTACCTCGACGGCAATCCGGTGTTCCTGGGCCGCCACGGTTCGATCAACACGTTCCCGCAGCCCCGCACCATGGTCCGCTGGCTGCTTGAGAACGACGAGCACGACCTCGCCGCCATGAGCACCTGGGATGAGGTCATGACCGCCGCCAACGCCGGCGAACTGGAGGCCACCGTCCACCCGGACAACGAGTACTCGTTCACCGGCCTGGTGGAGGACATCAAGGCCGGCCCGGCCAGCGTCGACCCGGATCAGCTGGGCCGCGCCTACGAGCTGCTCGCCGACTCCGCCGACTGGGCGGGCGACGACGCCGTCAACGAGGTCCTGGCCGGCAACCAGCAGCTCCAGTGGCTGCTGAACTACCTGCTCGACACCGGCGAGCAGTCCGAGCCGGTGCCTCCGTACGACGACGAGGCCGACGGCTGGGCCCGCCTGGAGAAGGGCCTGACCGCGCGCTTCACGACGAAGCTGTAGTTCCGGAGTCGGCCGAGGAAGCGCGAGCCGGCTGCCATGCCCCGGTGGATTGCGGACGCCGCCCACCGGGGCTTCTCCATGTCCGGCGCAGCACACGGCCCCCGCACCTTCGTGGCTAAACCCACCCCGAATCGGGCCCGGGCACCGCAACCTCCGGGAACGCACCGGCCAACCCACCCCGAATTGGGTCTGGCCTGCGCAACCTCCACGGCAAACCCACCCCGAATGCGCAGACCCACCCGCTGTAACGGGTGGGTCTGCGCATTCGGGGTGGGTTTGCGTGCGGGGGCGATGGGCCGGCCTTGGATCCGGCCGGGCGGTGCACCAACCGGGTCGACGGCGGGGCGGTGGCGGTGGGCCGGCCACGTGGGCAATGCGGGGGCTAGCCGATCGTCGGCTCCTCTTCCTCGCACGGGTCGATCTCGCCGTCGCCGTCCTGGTCGGTGAGCTCCAGGTACGGCGGGTAGATGAGGGTGTCCAGGATGCGCTCGCGGGTCGGCAGATCGGCGAAGGCGCTCTCGATGGCGTTGCACGTCAGCTGGAACAGCTCGGTGTACCCGTAGTCGAAGACGTCGACGAGGATCATCATCTCGCGCGTCATCGTCGTGCCGCCGAGCAGGCGGCTGCCGGTGTTGACGGTGCAGGTGAACCCGAGGTCGTCGAGAAGCGGGAACGGGTGATCCGCGATGGCGTCGACGATGCCCGTCTGCACGTTGGACGACGGGCACAGTTCCAGGGGGATGCACCGGTCGCGGATGTGGCCGGACAGCCGCTGCAGCTCGATGCCGTCCATGCTCGACGTCAGGTCCTCGAAGACGCGGGGCCCGTGGCCGATGCGGTTGGCGCCGGCGACGACCGCGGCGCGCACGGACTCCAGGCCCGCGCCCTCGCCCGCGTGGATGGTCACCGGGGCCAGATGGTCGCGGAGCAGCGCGAACGCCTCGGAGTGCTTGTCCGGGGAGTTGCCCTCCTCCGGGCCGGCGAGGTCGAAGGCCACCACGTAGTCGTGGTCGGCGTTGTCGGGCAGATTGTCCACGAGCAGGCGGGCGACCTCCGCCGAACGGTCGCGGTCGCGCATCGCGGAGAGGATCAGCCGCGCGGTGATCTCGTGGCCGGCTTCGGCCGCGGCCCGCTCGCCCTGGCGCAGGCCCTCGACGACGGCGTCGACGACGTCCTGCATGGACAGGCCGCCCTCGACGTGCAGTTCGGGGGCGATGCGCAGCTCCGCGTAGACGACGCGGTCGCCGGCGAGGTCGACGACGGCCTCCCGGGCGACGCGGGTCAGCGCGTCGGCGGTCTGGGTGACGGCGGTCGTGTGGGCGAACGCCTCGCGGTGGGCGGAAAAGTTGCCCGCGTTGCCGGCCTCCACGAACCAGCGGGCGACCTCCTCGGGCTCATCCGAGGGCAGTCCCCCGTACCCCGCCTGCGCCGCCAGCTCCACGAGCGTGGTGGGGCGCATCCCGCCGGTGAGGTGATCGTGGAGGACGACCTTCGGCAGATCTGCGACGACACTCGCCTCGACCCGCCGGGGGTCGGGGCCCATCTCGGATGAGTTGTGCATGGCGTGTCAGCGTATTACAGATCACCGCCCTCTTCCATTCCCGTCGGCCATTCCCGTTGACCATTCCCATTGGCCATTCCCATTGGCTATTCCCGTTCGCCCATAACCCGACGCCATGCGCGGGCCGCCGAACGACTAGCGTGATCGTCCGTGGAGACCACGACTTCGAAACGCGCCGCCGCACTGGCGGTCGCCGCGGCACTCGCCCTGACCGCCGCCCCGATGGCTCCGGGCGCGGCCGCGCAGGCCGTCCCCGCCGATCCGACCCCCGAACCGGCCGTGGCGGCGTCTCCGACGTCCTCCGGCGAAGAGGAATCCCCGGGGCCGGTGCCGGGCCGCCGACACACGGCTAACTGCCAATTCAAGGCCGCTCCCCCGCCGCCGGTGGACACCTCCGAGGTTCCCGCGCCGGGGTCCCCGTCGCCGGATCCCCTGCCGGTTCCGGCCACTCCCGCCGGCGGCCCCCGCATGGGCGAGTGCGACGTCGTCGCCTCGGGCGGTTTCCGGGTGCCCGACGAGGTCGCGGCGTCGTCGTGGATCGTCTTCGACTCCGGCACCGGCGACGTCATCGCCGCGAAAGACCCGCACGGCCGCTACCGGCCGGCCTCCATCGCGAAGGTGCTGCTCGCGCTCGTCGCCCTCGACGAACTGCCCATGGACCGCAAGATCACGGCCCGGTACGAGGACGCGGCCATCGAGGGCTCGCGCGCGGGAATCCTGGAGGGCGTCGAATACGACGTCGAAAAGCTCCTGCTGGGGCTGCTGATGAGCTCCGGCAACGACGCCGCATCCGCGCTATCCGGGGCGCTCGGCGGCCGCGAGGAGACGCTGCGCAAGGTCAACCGCAAGGCCCGCGAACTCGGGGCGTCGGACACGCGCATCGCCGATTTCACCGGGCTCGACGGCCCCGGCCAGATGACCTCCGCCTTCGACATGGCGCTGTTCTACCGGGCCGCGTTCAACGACCCGAAGTACAAGAAACTCAGCGGCACCCCCATGACCGAGATGCCGGGCGACGAGGAAGCCGAGATCGAGGGCTTCACCATGTCCAACGACAACCAGCTGCTCGCCTCCGGTTTCGAGGGCGCGCTGGGCGGCAAGACCGGCTTCACCGACGATTCGCGCCACACCTTCGTCGGCTTCGCGGCGCGCGGCGGCCGCAGCCTGGGCACCGTCATCCTGGACACGACGGTCGAGGAGGGCCACCGCGCCTGGCAGCAGTCCGCGGCCCTGCTGGAAGCGGGCTTTGCGACGAAGCCCGGCACCGGGGTCGGCGACCTCGGGATTCCCGCCGCGGGCGAGGGCGCGAACGAGCTCGGCCCGGAGGACATGGAAAACGAGGTCCTGGGCGCCACCGGCGACGACGACGCGGAAGGCCCGTCCCCTCGCGTCATCGCGGCGGGGGCGGGCCTGGCGGGAGTGCTGCTCATCCTGATCGGCGCCCGGGTGGCGCGACGGCGGACGTGACCGGGACGGGGGCGGGAGCCGCCCGGGCTACATCCGATCGAGCTACATCCGCATGAGCCGCGCGAGGCTGCGCGGCTCGCGGGCGGCCTCCGGGCGGATGTTGATGACCGCCGGCGGCGGGGCGTCCGGTTCCTCCATCGCCAGCGCCTCCTCCGTGGTGGCGGTCCACGCCGAGGCGTACATGGTGATGCGCCAGATCAGGTAGAACACGACCATCAGGCCGATGATCGGGCCGAAGACGGCGCCGGCGGGGTTGGACAGCGCGTTGGAGAAGAACAGCGAACCCAGCTGCTTGACCACCTCGAGGCCGATGGCGCCGATGACCGCGCCCTGGGCGGCCGGCTTCATGGGGACCTTGCCGCGCGGCAGCGAGGCGAGCATCCAGAAGAACAGGATCCAGTTGGCGATCAGGCCCAGCACGATCGCGACGACGGCGGTGAAGATGCCGATGCCGGGGATGCCGTCGAGCCCGACCTTCTCCACCAGCGAGGACGTCAGCCCGGAGGAACCGATCGCGGTGACCGCGAAGGTGAGGGCAATCATGAGCATCATGCCCAGCAGGCGCAGCAGGTCGCGCAGCTTGCCCAGGATGAAGTTCTCGGCGAGGATCGGGCGCTTCCACAGCGCCGTGACGCCCATGCGCAGGTTGCCCATCCAGCTCAGGCCCGACCACAGGGCGGTGACGAAACCGACGGTGAACACGCCGCCGGCCTGGCCGACCGCGCTGTCGATGATCGACGACACCGTCTCGCCCATCTGGCCGTCGAGGTTCTCGGTGATGGCGTTCTCGATCGTCCGCATCAGCTCGTCGTTGCCGCGCAGCACGAAGCCGATGATGGCGAACGCGAGCATCAGCAGCGGGAAGACCGACAGCACGGAGAAGTACGTGACGCCGGCGGCGAAGTGGTTGCCGCCCTCCTGCGAGTAGCGCTCCTGCATGCGCATGACATGGTCGAACCACTCGTGCTTCATGCGCATCTTGTCGACGAACCCGGGATCGTCTTCCGTGACTCGCTCGATGCCGTAGCGATCGGTCTTCTTCGGATTGGGGCGCGTCGATGTTGCCACCGCTCGAACCTGCTTTCGTCGTTGAGGGGGAAGCGGCCGATCGACGGCGGATTCACCCGGGCGAACGTAACGCCCTCAGTTTACCGGCATGCACCGGCGACGACCCGGCGAGCGTCGCAAAGCAACGAAGCCGTTACCGTCCCGCCGAGCGGAGGAAGCCGACCCGGTCGTACACCTGCTCCAGGGTCCGGGAGGCGACCTCGCGGGCCCGGTCGGCGCCGTCGGCGAGGATCCGCTCGATTTCGCCGCGGTCGGCCATGAGCTCGTCGAAGCGGGCGCGCAGCGGGGTGGTGAAGGCCTCCAGGGCCTCCGCCGTATCCCCCTTGAGCTGCCCGTACCCGGCGCCGGACGCTTGGTAGCCGGCGACGATGTCGTCGACCGGCACGCCCGTCAGGCTCGACTGGATGACCAGCAGGTTGGACACGCCCGGCTTGCTGTCCCGGTCGAAGCGGATCTCGCCGTCGTTGTCCGTCACCGCGGACCTGATGCGCTTGGCCGACACCTTCGGGTCGTCGAGCAGGTTGACGATGCCCTTCGGGTTCGAGCCCGACTTGCTCATCTTCGACGTCGGATCCTGGAGGTCGTAGATCTTCGCCGAACCCTCGATGATGTGGGCCTCCGGCACCACGAACGTCTTCTTGTACCGCGAGTTGAAGCGCTGCGCGAGCGTGCGGGCCAGCTCCAGGTGCTGGCGCTGGTCCTCACCCACCGGCACCAGCTGCGGGCGGTAGAGGAGGATGTCGGCGGCCATGAGCATCGGGTACGCGAACAGGCCGGCCGAGGTGTGCTCCGAGCCCTGCCGGGCGGACTTGTCCTTGAACTGCGTCATGCGCGACGCCTCGCCGAACCCGGTCAGGCATGTGAGCACCCAGCTCAGCTCGGCGTGCTCCGGCACGTGCGACTGCACGAACAGGACCGACTTCGCCGGGTCGATGCCCAGCGCGATGAGCTGCGCGGCACCGGCGATGGTGCGCTCGCGCAGCTCCTTCGGATCCTGCTGCACGGTGATCGCGTGCAGGTCGGGGATGAAGTAGTAGGCGTCGAAGTCGTCCTGCAGGCCGATCCAGTGCTTCACCGCGCCCAGGTAATTGCCCAGGTGGTACGAGTCCGCCGTCGGCTGGATGCCGGACAGCACGCGCTGGCGGCGCTCCGGGGCGGCGGGCGCGCCGGTCGAATCGGTGGTGGTGGTCGGATCCTGCTCAGTTGCCATGCCCGGCAGTCTAGTTCGGTCCGGCGGGCGGTTTCGCGCCGGGGAGCCCCGGCGGCGGGGTCAGCCGCGCTCGAGCAGCAGGCGGACGGTCTTCGTCGCCGCCACGCTGGACTCCCCGGGGTACAGGGCGCGGACCAGGGCGACGGCCGCGCGGACGCCGTGCTCGTCGAGGACGCGCCGGACGCGGTCGCGCTCATGCGACGTCAGCTCGAGCGGGGCCACGGGCGGACGGCGGAGCATGGCGGCGATCATGAGGGCCACCAGCCCGGCGATGCACAGGATCCCGGCCCACAGCGGCCAGCCGTACATGAAGGACAGCGCGGTCAGCGCGACGAGCACGCCGGCGGCGGCGACGAGCGGCACGCTCACCGAGGCATGGTCCCCGCCGGCCAGGCTGCGGGCCAGCGCGTCGAAGTCGAAATCGGAGCCGGCGCCGCTGCGGGAGCCATGCTCCGGCGCAGGGGAGGGCGCGGGCCCCCGATCGGCCTCGGCCCCGCTGTACCGCATGTGCCGGTCCGAGGGGCCGTACGTCCGATCGTCCACGACACTCCCCTTTCACCGTCCCCGGGCCGCGCGGTCGCGTCCGCGCCGGTCGCCCGGGGCTCCTCTTCGAATCAGGTGCGATTCAGAGTTTCGCACAATCCTACGCCGACACCGACACCCTCCCCCGTATCGGAGGTGACATATGTCCGATTCCGGCCAGGTGCACGGGATTCGCCGTCGTTCCGCCTATCGTGGAAATGTCAATCCGACGGTCCCACATCCACTCCGCGCCGAACACCGGATCCCCCGGGGCGGCGCCGCACGAATGAGGCTCACATGCTCGCTGCAGCCGCGATGACGTTTCTGCTGCTGCTCCTGCCCGGCGCGGTCACCGGACTCGCCGCCGGGCTGCGTCCCATGCCCGCCTTCGCCGCCGCCGGCCCGATCATCCTGGGCATCGCGGGATACGCCGCATGGGCGGCCGGCGAACTGGACATCGCATGGGACTGGCCCGTGTTGGCCGCGGCCTGGGCCGGCACGACGGCCGTCGCGTACCTGGTGCGGCGGTTCATCCCCCGGGCGGATCCGCAGGCGTGGAAGCGCAGGTCCGGCGTTCACCATGCCTCTTCCCCGCTGCTGCCGACCGCGGCGGAATGGGCGGCGGCCGCGGTGTCCGCGGCGGCATCGCTGATCGCGTCGGTGCGGTATCTGCTGCCGCTGCGGGATCTGCCGGGCGGGGGCTCCAACCTCCGCGAGGCGTGGGACATGCACTGGCACAACAACTTCCTGCGGTGGATCGCGGAGGAGGGCATCGCCTCGCCGACGCGGGCGGGCGAGCTGATGAACCGCGAGACCGCCGCCGACCTGTTCTACCCCGCCGCCTGGCATGCGCTGGGTTCGCTGGTGCCGGGCGATCCGGTGCTGCAGGGCAACGTCTTCGGCGCGGTGGCCCCGATGGTGCTGCTGCCGGCGGGCGCCGCGTTCCTGGCGTGGGCCGTCGCCGGGCCCCGGTGGGCGGTCGTGGCCGCGCCGGCTGCGGCGGTGGCCTCCATCGCGCTGCCGGAGATCACCGGCTCACTGATGATCACCGCGTCGCTGCCCTACCTGCTCGCCGTCGCCGCCATCCCGGCGACGCTGGCGCTGCTGATCACCGGCCGCACGGTGGCGGTGATCCCGGCGCTGGCCGGCGTCTTCCTGACGCACCCGGCCGCCGCGGTGGCGCTGGCGATCTTCACGTTGCTGTGGTGGCTGACGCGCCCGCGCCCCGGCGCCCTGCTGCGCCTGCTGATCACCGGCGCGATCGTCGCCGTCGCCGCCATCCCGGCGACGCTGGCGCTGCTGATCACCGGCCGCACGGTGGCGGTGATCCCGGCGCTGGCCGGCGTCTTCCTGACGCACCCGGCCGCCGCGGTGGCGCTGGCGATCTTCACGTTGCTGTGGTGGCTGACGCGCCCGCGCCCCGGCGCCCTGCTGCGCCTGCTGATCACCGGCGCGATCGTCGCCGGCATGCTGTGGCCGATCCTCGCCGCCGCGTCCGGCAACGGCGAGGAGGTGGCCGGGTACACCGGCCAGGTGGGCATCGACCGGGCCCAGTCGGTCTGGTGGACGATCACGGGCCAGTCGAACCACACGCAGAGGATCGGCTGGTACCCGCCGGCGGTCGTGCTGACGCTGCTGGGTGCGGTGGTCCTGCTGGTGCGCCGCCGCCCGTGGACGCCGTGGCCGGTGTTCGGGCTGCTCGTGCTGGGCGTGGTCTCCGACAGCGCGCAGGTGCGGTGGGCGGATCCGGTCGGCGGCTGGCTGCGCTCCCTGGGGACGTTCTTCTACGACATGGCGTACCGCATCCAGGCGCCGATGGGCATCCTCCGTCTGGTGTGCATCGGCGTGGCGGTGGCCTGGTTGGCCGACCTGGCGTTCCGGGCCTGGTCGGCGGCCCGCCGCCGGCGTTCCGGGGGCCCGGAAAGGACGCGTGACGACGTCCCGCCGGGCGAGGAGCCCGGCCTCCCCGATGAAGCGGCCGCGACGGCGGCCCGGCGGACGCGACGGCGCCGGGCGACCGCGGCGGTGCTCGCCGCGGCGGTGTCGTCGGTGGCCCTGGTCCCGGTGTCGTGGGCCACGGGCGACGACGCGCGGCGGAGCATCACCGCCGCCCGCGGCACCATGTTCGTGTCCGACGCCGACAAGCGGGCGATGGAGTGGCTCGCGCGGCAGCCCCACGCCCGCGAGGGCCACGTGCTGGTGAACCCGTCGGAGGGCTCCGGCTGGATGTACGCACTGCACGGCCTGCCGGCGCTGTTCACCCACTTCCACTGGCCCGACCCGGATTCGGAGCTGACCGCCGAGGCGCTGAACAACCTGGACATGGCGGGCGGCGACCCGAACGGCCCCAACGACGTCGACGTCGCCCTGCGCAAGCTGGGCATCCGGTACGTGTTCGTGTCCCCGCCCTCGGCCGGTTCGGCGGGCGGGCCGGCGCTGGCGAGCCGTTCGTGGGCGTGGTGGGCGCGGGGCCTGACGCCCGTGTACCAGGACGGGCCGACGACGATCTTCGCGGTCAACGCGATGCTCTCGCCCGATGAGCTGCGGTCCGTGGCCTCCGATTCGCCGCGACCGCCGGGCCGGCCGGATACGGCGCGGACGCCGTGGCGCCAGCCGATCATCCCGCCGCCGTCCGAGGAAGTCTCGCCGCTGACGGGCAAGGTGATCGGCCTGCGCCGGGGCACCTCGGGCGTCGATGCCGACCTCCGCGAGGAGCACCGCCTCGCCGACGGCCGGAAGACGCGGGACCTGACCGCCGCGCTGGCCGAAGCCACGGCGGCGGAGCTGCGCCGCCGCGGGGCGACCGTCGTCGAGCTGTCCGACGCCCGGCTCTCAGGCGGCATGCTCACCGGCGACGACGCCGATGCCGGGGACGCATTCCCGCTGGCCGGGACCTTCGACGCCGTGGTCGACGTCGGCGTGGACGCCGATGGGCCGGGCGCCTCCGGCATCCGCGTCACCGGGCTCTACCCCGGCACCTCCGGCGCCGAATCCGAGCGCACGGCCAACCTCGCCGCGGGCGTGCGCGACGCGCTCATCCTCCAGGGCTTCTTCCCCGACAACGAGTACGACGAAGAGGGGCGGCCGGGCTACGTCGTCGATGGCCTGGCGCCGGCGTTCCGCACGCCGCCGCCGCTGGGGTCGCCGGAGATCATCGTCTCCGCCGGGAACTTCGACCGCGAGCCCGACGTCAAGGGGCTGGAGACCCGCGAGTGGCGGGCCCGCTACGCCCGCGGCATCGCCGACGGCATCGCGTCGATGTTGCGCCAGGCCATATGATCGGCGGCATGGCCCTCCCCCGCGCCCGCACCGCACCGTTGCTGCTTGCGGCGACGTGCGCGCTGCTCGCGGCCGGCTGCACCATCGACGGCGGGACCATCGACCGGGAAGCCACCGGCGCGGGCACCGAAAACCGCGGGAAGGCCGCCGAGGTCGCGGCCCCGGCGTCGCAAAGCACGCGGACGGCCACCGCCCGCCCGTCGCCCTCCGACCCCGGCCCGGAACCGGGCGAGGCAACTCTGGCCGGGGCGACCATCCACCTCGACCCGGGGCACGCCGCGGTGATGCCGGAGGGGAATCCGCAGGTCACCGATGGCCGCGGCGGCTCGAAGCCCTGCCAGGTGCCGGGGACGGCCGCCCAGGACGGCTGGCCGGAGCACACCTTCAATTGGCTGATGGCCGGCGCGATCCGCGAACGGCTCGAGGCGCGGAGCGCGACGGTGCTGCTCACCCGCGCCGACGACGACGGCACCGCCGACTGCATCGACGAACGCGCCCGCAAGGAAAACGAATCCGCAGCCGACCTGGTGGTCAGCCTCCACGCCGACGGTTCGGCGGAGGGCAACAGGGGATTCCACGTCATCGCCGTCGCCGACCCGCTGCCCGGAAACGACGCCGAGGGTTCGGCGGCGCTGGCGGCGGACCTGCGCGACGCGCTCGTCGACGCGGGATTCGCCACGTCGAACTACCTCGGCGAGGACGGCATCCACCTGCGCACGGACCTGACCGGCCTGAATCTCTCCACCAAGCCCAAGGCCCTGGTGGAGTTCGGCAACATGCGCGACTCCGCCGACATCGCCGTGCTGCGCTCGGAAGACGGCCGGGCGCGGCTGGCCGACGCCGTCGTCGACGGCATCGCCCGGGCGCTCGGCGCTACCGGTACTCGACGATGACCGGTGCGTGGTCGGTCCAGCGGCGGTCGTAGGCCGACGGCTTGTCCACGATCGACGACTGCGCGCGCTCCAGCATCGGCTTCGTCACGGCCTGGTAGTCGATGCGCCACCCGGCGTCGGTGTCGAACGCCTGGCCGCGGTACGTCCACCACGACCACGGGCCGTCGGCGTCCGGGTGCAGGCGGCGGGTGACGTCGAACCAGTCGGGGTCGGCGTTGACGTCCGGCGGGGTCCAGGCGGAACCGTCGGTGAACGCGCCGGCGTCGAGCTCGCGGGCGGAGGCGTTCAGGCGCGTGTCCTGCGGGGCGTCGTCCGGGAAGGTGCCGAATACGGAGTCCATCCACGCCCGCTCCTGCGGCAGGAAGCCCGACTTGGTGCGGTTGGTGCGCCAGTTCTTCAGGTCCTGCTCGCGGTGGCAGATGTTCCAGTCGCCGCCGATGACGGCGTGCGCGCCCTCCCGGCCGGCCGCGCCCAGCTCGGCGAGGTGGCCGGAGAACGCGTCGAGGAAACGGTACTTCTCGTCCTGCTTCTCGGTCTTCGCCGAACCCGACGGCAGGTAGAGGCTGGCGATGCGCACGTCCTCGGCGATCCCGGAATCGGCCGCGCGCAGCACGCCGGACACGTAGCGGCCCATGCGGTCGAACTCGTCGGAACCGAAGCCCACGCGGACGTCGTCAAGCGGGGCCCGGGACAGGATGCCCACCCCGGCGCGACCCTTGGCCAGCTCGTTTTCCGCGCCGACCCAGTGCCAGCCGTCCTCGAGCGCCGGGGCGAGGGCCTTGCGGGCCTGCTCGTCCGTGGAGCGGACCTCCTGCAGCAGGACCACGTCGGCGGAGGTCTCCGCCAGCCAGGGCAGCATGCCCGGGTTGTCTTCGTGGCGCTTCTTCACGGCGGCGCGGATGCCGTTGACGTTGAGGGTTGCGATGGTGAGCGGCATGCCCGGCAGCCTACTTCCCCGCACGGGCGAGCTTGACGACGGCCCGCGCACCGGCGCAGGGGCCTACGCGTGGAGCAGGGTCTTCTCGCGCTCGGCGGCACCGGAGCGCAGCGCCCGGGCCCGCAGCAGGGCGGCGGGGGCCCACACGAGCATCGCGGCCACGGCCATGGCGGCGCCGGCAAGCGCCGGGGCGCGGTAGCCGTAACCGGCCGCGATGACCGAACCGCCGATGGCCGCGCCACCGGCGTTGGCCAGGTTCAGGGCGGCCTGGTTCAGCGCCGCCGCCAGCGTCTGGGCGCGGCCGGCGACGTCCATCAGGCGGGTCTGCAGGTTGGGCACCAGCGTCGAGCCGAGCATGCCGATGACGCCGAAGTTGATCACCGCCGGCCAGCCCAGCGGCGCGGTGA
This sequence comes from Corynebacterium hansenii, assembly GCF_030408795.1. NCBI lineage: Bacteria > Bacillati > Actinomycetota > Actinomycetes > Mycobacteriales > Corynebacteriaceae > Corynebacterium > Corynebacterium hansenii. The sequence continues at coordinate 536,255 of NZ_CP047211.1, read as the reverse complement.
AGAAGAACGCCACGAGCGCGACGGCCATGGCGATCAGCGTCCACAGCAGGCCCATGTCGCCGACGCGGTCGCTGACCCAGCCGCCGAGGTACGTGCCCACGACCATGCCGACGCCGTAGGCCATGAGCACCAGCCACATCATCTTCTCGGGCAGGCCGCCGACCTCCGTCATGGTCCACGTGATGTACGTGTACACGGAGAACATGCCGCCGAAGCCGACGGTGCCGATGGCGACGGTGAACCACACCTGCGGCGTCGCCAGGGCGCCGAGCTCCTCCAGCGGGCGCGTGGCGGGCATCCGCGTCATGTGCGGCACCGCGAACCACAGCGCGGCGAGAGCGGCGACGCCGATGGCGGCGACGAGCACGAACGCCGAGCGCCAGCCGAAATGCTGGCCCAGGGCCTGGGCGGCGGGCACGCCGGCGACGGTGGCCACCGACAGGCCCATGCCCGACAGCGCGACGGCGCGGCCGCGCTTGCCCGGCGCGGCCAACGAGGCGGCGACGAGCGCGGCGACGGAGAAGTACGCGCCGTGCGGGATGCCGGCGATGAAGCGGGACGCCATCACGGCGCCGAAGGAGCCGAGCGACCCCGCCCAGACGGTGGCGGCGTTGCCGACGGTGAAGGCGGCCATGAGCAGAAGAAGCATGCGCCGGCGCGGGACCGACCCGGTGAGCACCGTGATCAGCGGGGCGCCGACGACGACGCCGAGGGCGTACATCGAGATCACCGCGCCGGATTCGGCTTCGGTGCGGCCGAAGTCGGCGGCGATGTAGGGCAGCAGGCCCATGGCGACGAACTCGGTGACGCCGATGCCGAATGCGCCCACGGACAACGCGGCGACGACCCAATTGCGTCGGGCGTCGGACACGTCATCCTGGCGCGGCACGGGGCGCCGGTGTGACGAGAATGACTGTGCGTGAGCGGTCTTTGGCAAGGAACCTCCCGGTTGAGAGTGGGTGAAATCGCTTGATCGATCCGGTCGAAGCGCTGGTCCGGGCGCTGAACCCGCAGGTCGTGCGGCCACCCGGAGGAAACCGGACATCATAGCGGATGTGCGCCGCGTTGGATATCGTGAACAATCGTGCATCGGGCGCGGGGCACCGCCGCCCCGCCAACCAACGGTCGACCTTCGAAAGGAACCGCGTGAACGCGCACTACGACTTCTACGAGAGCCTCGGACTCGACAAGGATTCCTCCACATCCGACATCCAGGCGAAGATCCTGGAGACCCTCGAGGGGCTCAAGCGCGACGGCGTCCCCGCCCACGACGCGCGGGTGCAGGAAAACTCCGTCGCCCTGTCCGTGCTCGGCGACGATCGCGTCCGCTCGAAGTACGACGCCCGCCTCGCCGACGATTCCGCCCCGCGGATGGGCATCCCGGAGCTCCGCGCCCTGGCCTCCACGGGCACCTTCCCCGACGAGCGCGAGCAGGCGGCGCCGTCCGCCGGCGCCACCGCCGTCTCCGCGCGGGACCGCGGCTCCCATGACGAGCAGGCGACCACCGTGATCCCCGCCTCCCGGCCGGAGCGGAAGGACGCGGACGAGGACCGCCCCGGCGCGGACACCGGACCGGGTTCCGCCTCGGGCTCCGACGTTCCCTTCGCCCCGCTCGCCGGGCCGGCCACTCCCGCGTCCGCCGACGAGGACGACAAGACCGCCACCGGCCCGGAAACCCCGTTCCCGGCGTCCGCGCCGGCGGCCCCGCAGCCGCCGCAGCAGTACCAGCGGGCGGCGGCCGCCCCCGAGGGGAGCCTGAAGCGGCTCGCCTCCGCCGTGCCCGGCACCGCCAAGATCCTGATGTTCGGGCTGGCGGGCATCGGCGCCGTCTCGATCCTGTTCGAGGTCCTCACCCTGATCGCCTGGCTGGCGGACTCGCTCAACGTGCCCGGCGGCTCCTACCTGCACATCCTGTCGGCCCTCGTCGCGGCGTTCCTCATCCCGAAGCTGCTCAAGGGCAAGGACCCCGTTTCCGTCGTCCCTGTTTCCGCGGTGCCGCCCACGATGGCGCTCGCGTTCCTCTTCAACATCGCCACCGGCCTGATCGCGGAATTCGGCAGCTTCATGTGGTTCGTCGCGTCGGGCCTGCTCTTCATCGCCTGGACGGCCGCGTCGATCCTGGCTTTCCTCCCGGACACCCGGGCCTGGCTGACCGGCACGTACGTGGCTCCGCCCGCGCAGCCGAAGCCCCAGCAGGGCGCCCCGTACGGCGCGCCGCAGTACGGTCAGCCGTTCCCGCAGGCCCCCCAGGCCCCCCAGACTCCCCAGGGCCCGCAGTCTCCCCAGTACGGCGAGCCGTACCAGCCGCAGCCGACCGGCGGTTCGCCGTACGGGCAGCAGTCCCCCGCGGCCCCGCAGTACGGCTGGCCCGACTACGGGCAGCAGGGGTACGGGCAGCAGGGTTACGGGCAGCCCGGCAACCCCGGCGACCTCGGCAACCCCGGCCAGCGGGACCAGTAGACCCGCCCCGCCCCGAATGCTCCCGCCCCCGCGGCGGGGAGCGCGGCTTTCCGCCGCCCTCCCCATCGCGGGGGTAGTTTTGTGTCTTAAATTAGTAATGGCCGCATTGCATAACGCGGGCGCCGCCGGGCAAATGCCGCGGGAATATCCCGTGACCTGGGGCACAAGCGGGAGTTGCGCAGGTCACAACGCAGATAGGGCGGCATTTCGCCCCCTGAAGCGATTCGGCGAAGTGCGTTATCGTGGTCTCCGACAGTTCGTAGTTTTTCCACGGATCCTGCACCAAATAGGAGAACCCACCACATGGCCACGATCATCTGGACCCGCACCGACGAGGCGCCGCTTCTCGCGACCTACTCGCTGAAGCCCATCGTCGAGGCGTTCGCCGCCCAGGCGGGCATCGACGTAGAGACCCGCGACATCTCCCTCGCCGGTCGCATCATCGCGCAGTTCCCGGAGCGCCTGAACGAGGACCAGCGGATCGACGATGAACTGTCCGCGCTGGGCGAGCTGGTGAAGGAGCCCGAGGCCAACATCATCAAGCTGCCGAACATTTCGGCGTCCATCCCGCAGATCAAGCGCGCCGTCGCCGAGCTGCAGGAGAAGGGCTACGACATCCCGAAGTACCTGTCGCAGCCGGACACCGAGGAGGAGCGCGCCGACCGCGCCAAGTTCGACAAGGTGAAGGGTTCCGCCGTCAACCCGGTGCTGCGCGAGGGCAACTCCGACCGCCGCGCCCCGGAGGCCGTGAAGAACTTCGCCCGCAAGCACCCGCACCGCATGGGCGAGTGGTCGTCCGACTCCAAGACCAACGTCGCCACCATGGCCTCCAACGACTTCCGCCACAACGAGAAGTCCGTGATCATGGAGAAGGACGACAAGCTCACCTACCTCCTCGAGACCGACGACGGCCACGAGATCATCCTGAAGAAGGACATGCCCGTCCTCGAGGGCGAGATCATCGACGGCACCGGCATCAACTCCCAGATCCTGTCGTCCTTCCTGAAGTCGCAGATCAAGCGCGCCAAGCGCGAGGACATCCTGTTCTCCGTGCACCTGAAGGCCACCATGATGAAGGTCTCCGACCCGCTGATCTTCGGCGAGGTCGTCAAGGCCTTCTTCCCGTCCGTGTACCCCAAGTTCGAGGCCAAGCTGGCCTCGGTGAACCTCACCCCGGACTACGGCATCGGCGCCATCCTCGACGGCCTGCACAAGCTCGACGAGGGCACCGCCTCCGCCGTCAAGGCCGCCATCGAGCGCGACCTGGCCGACGGCCCGGCGCTGTACATGGTCAACTCCGACAAGGGCATCACCAACCTGCACGTCCCGTCGGACGTCATCGTCGACGCCTCCATGCCGGCGCTGATCCGCAACGGCGGCAAGGGCTGGGGCCCGGACGGCGAGGAGAAGGACACCCTCGCGGTGATCCCGGACTCCTCCTACGCCGGCGTCTACCAGGCCGTCATCGAGGATTGCCGCGCCAACGGCGCCTACGACCCGGCCACCATGGGCACCGTCCCGAACGTCGGCCTCATGGCGCAGAAGGCCGAGGAGTACGGCTCGCACGACAAGACCTTCCACCTGCCGGAGAACGGCGTGCTGCAGGTCGTCAACTCCGCCGGTGAGGTCCTCATCGAGCACCACGTCGCCCGCGGCGACATCTGGCGCTCCTGCCAGACCAAGGACGCCCCGGTCCGCGACTGGGTGAAGCTGGCCGTCAACCGCGCCCGCGCCACCGGCGACCCGGCCGTCTTCTGGCTGGACCCGGCCCGCGCCCACGACGCCAACCTGATCACCAAGGTGGAGAAGTACCTCGGCGAGCACGACACCGAGGGCCTGGACATCCGCATCATGGATCCGGTGTCGGCCACCAAGCTGTCCGTCCAGCGCATCCGCGAGGGCAAGAACACCATCTCCGTCACCGGCAACGTGCTGCGCGACTACCTCACCGACCTGTTCCCGATCATGGAGCTGGGCACCTCGGCGAAGATGCTCTCCGTCGTGCCGCTGATGGCGGGCGGCGGCCTGTTCGAGACCGGCGCCGGCGGCTCCGCCCCGAAGCACGTCCAGCAGGTGCAGGAGGAGAACCACCTGCGCTGGGATTCCCTGGGCGAGTTCCTGGCCCTGGCCGAGTCGCTGCGCTACGCGGCGTCGGACGACGACGACCCGCGCGCCTCGGTCCTGGCCGACGCCCTGGACCGCGCCACCTCCAAGCTGCTGGAGAACGGCAAGTCCCCGTCCCGCAAGGTCGGCGAGATCGACAACCGCGGCTCGCACTTCTACCTGGCCCTGTACTGGGCGCAGGAGCTGGCCGCGCAGGATGACAGCGCCGAGCTGAAAGAGACCTTCACCCGCGTCGCCGAAGAGCTGGCGGCCAAGGAGGAGTCCATCGCGAAGACCCTCATCGACGTGCAGGGCGAGCCCGCCGACCTGGGCGGCTACTTCCTTCCGGACGACGAGAAGGCCAACGCCGTGATGCGCCCGTCCGCCGAGTTCAACGAGATCATCGACGGCCTGCGCAAGTAGCCCGCCCGATTCTCCGCGGCGCCCCGCTTCCCTTCCCGGGAGGCGGGGCGCTTTGCGACGCCCGCCGAACCGCCGCCGTTTTACGTACCGCATGGTTCACCGGGGATTTCGCGCCTTTTCCACCATTGCCTTGCACTAGACAGCTCGGTTCATTAGCGTGGCTCTGGTGCGACCGCGCAAGCGTTACGCGGCGCGAAGACGAAAGGACTCTCCCATGACCACCCGCTACGACAACTCCGGTGCCGCCGATTGGGCGCTCGAGACCCGCGCCATCCACGTCGGCCAGACCCCCGACGCGCAGACCTCCGCGCGCAACCTGCCGATCTACAACACCACGTCCTACGTGTTCGATTCCGCGGAGCACGCCGCGAACCGCTTCAACCTCTCGGATGCCGGCCCGATTTACTCCCGCCTGACCAACCCCACAGTTGACGCGGTCGAGCAGCGCCTGGCCAACCTCGAGGGCGGCGTCGCGGCGGTGCTGTTCGCCTCCGGCCAGGCCGCGGAGACCGCCGCGATTCTGACGCTGGCGCGGGCCGGCGATCACATCGTGACCTCGCCGCGCCTGTACGGCGGCACCGAGACCCTGTTCAAGGTGACGCTGCCCCGCCTGGGCATCGACGCGACGTTCGTGGAGGATCCGGACGACCCCGAGTCGTGGCAGGCGGCCGTGCGAGGGAACACCGTCGGCTTCTACGCCGAGTCCATCGCCAACCCGCAGGCCGACATTCTCGACGTCGCCGCCGTCGCCGAGGTCGCGCACCGCAACAATGTGCCGCTGATCGTGGACAACACCGTGGCCACCCCGGCACTGCTGCGCCCGCTGGAGCTCGGCGCGGACATCGTCGTCGCGTCGACCACCAAGTACCTCACGGGCAACGGGTCGGCGCTGGGCGGCATCCTCGTCGACGGCGGAAAGTTCGACTGGACGCAGACCCGCGAGGGCCGCGGCGACGTCCACCCCAACTTCACCGAGGCCGACGAGGCCTACCACGGCCTGAAGTTCGCCGACCTGGGCGCCCCGGCCTTCGCGCTGCGCGCCCGCGCGGGCATCCTCCGCGACACCGGCGCCGCCCCCGCCCCGTTCAACGCGTGGATCCTGGCGCAGGGCCTGGACACCCTGGCGCTGCGCATCGAGCGCCACAACGCCAACGCGCAGAAGGTCGCCGAGCACCTCGAAGGCCGCGCGGGCGTGGCCAAGGTCAACTACGCGGGGCTGGAGTCGTCGCCGTGGCACGCGACGAAGGCCAAGCTGGGCCTGGCCGGCGCGGGCGGCGTGCTGTCCTTCGACCTCGCCGACGCCGGCAAGGACGAGGCCTGGGCCTTCATCGACGCCCTGAAGCTGCACTCCAACGTGGCCAACATCGGCGACGTCCGCTCGCTGGTCGTCCACCCGGCGACGACCACGCATTCGCAGTCCGACGAGCACGGTTTGGCCCGCGCGGGTATCTCGCAGGCGACGGTTCGCCTGGCGGTGGGCATCGAAAACGCCGACGACATCATCGCCGACCTTGAGGGCGCGTTCACGGCTATCGGCAAGTAGGCGGGCCGAGTGCCCCGGAGCCACATCTGAAGGACTCCGGGTCTCGTTCCCATCCTCATTGTAGAAGTAGGTCGCAACGAAACCCAGGGTGCTTCAGCCCTATGGTCACTGGTCAACAAGATCCGACGTAGGGGACCGGGGGGTTAGACGAGGTCGCCCAGCTGGGGCGGACACTATGGCGGCGCAAGGACGTCGTTGCCTACTTCGACCGGCGGGCGTCGAGCGGCCCGGTGGTAGCAATCAATGGGCGGTTGGAGTTCCTACGCGGCATCGCCCTGGGATTCCGCAATCTCGAGCCTTACATATTGCGGTGCCTGATCCAATCCGGGCAGCTGCAGATAGGATCAACGGATTCTAAACCCTGAAGATCCAGTATGGCGAGTGAAAAAGGACCATTCGGACAAGTGGTAATTCGATCAACTATGACTTATATCCAACCCAGGCAACTGCAAGCCAAACGGTAAAGAAGCCGACGGACGCAATAATGTAGTCCAAAAATACCCTGCCCGTGAAGAATGCAAAGTAGGTGGACCATGCGATCCAAGCCAGGAGGCCAATCGTCAAAAAGACGTCTCTCTTTATCCTGAAAGATGCGCCACCGGTAGTGCGGATTAAGTAAGCGCCCAGTCCGAGCGCACCCCAGAGGGTCACGGCTACGGCTACTCCTGGAATGAGGTAAATCACTCGGAGTCCTCGGGTCGGGTATCGCTAAACTCCGAATCCTCAGGCCGGCCCGAAACGGAACCCGGGGCTGATTTTCCGGAAACTCCACGATCCTCATCGGGTGATTTTTCGGGTGAAGGATCGCGGCGACTTGGGTCGGTAATCGCGGGGGCATCACTGTTTGGGGGTGCCTCGCGTGCGGTTTCCGTAGTCGGTGAAATGGGTTCCAACGGAACCTTGTTTGTGATATGTGAAGTGTCGACCGTAGCAGGATCGATGTACTCGGCCTCGGGAGGAAGTGAGGTGTCGTTGATTCCTTGCGATCGGCTTCTTGCCGTACCGGCACCTGCGTTGTTATCTGAGGTTATGAAGCTTGTCGGTGAACTGTTGATCCGCGACTGGATATTCTGGACAAATCGAGACCAGGAGTACCGCGCCAAAGTTTCGGAATTGAGTGGCCCCGTAGCAGTTACGGCAGAATTTGGCCCCCAGGCGAATACGTGAAGCCTGACATCGTTTGCCTCGCCAGAAGGTTGACGTGAGAAGTTAAAGGTGATAGTCCTTCCCGCCCCTTCGGGATGGCCTTCGAGTGATTTGAATGCAAATCCCGTGGCCGATATTGCAATAACCTGAATGGGCGCGGGTCTAATAATGACCGTTTCGAGGTTGCATATGGATCCAACTTCGAGAACCGAGCCGCATCCGGTAAAGGTAAAGTATTTATCGAAGTTCTGTGTTACCTCTGCATTGATCGATTCTGGAGACCAGCGTTTCGGTTCTGGGCTGAATACATTATAAACGTGGACGTAGCTTCCCCACGATGATTCATAGGCCGGAAGTGTGCTGGAGTTGGGGGCTACCCACTGAATGCGTCCGTTTTGAAAGTTCTGGCGCATATCCTGACGGATGGCTATCTCGCCGCTCGTGGGGTAGCCGAATGTGCTATTCTCCCAGCCGGCATTTGACCAATAGTCGTAAATTCTTCCAGCAACAGGATGTGCGCCCGTTTCCGGCGTCCAGTAGATGGACCCGCGTTCGAATCCGTTAAATCTCCCGATTCCATCAGGGGTTCCTGTTTCGTCGGTGACGGGGTAGCCGAGGATCCCGGACTCGCGATTGAGTCCATACCATCGCTCGCGAATCTGCCCTTCTATTTGGTTTGCGCCTGAGTTGGCGCTCCAATAGATGGATCCGCCCTCAAAGTTATTGTAGCGTCCGGTGTTAGTGTCTGTCGGAAGTTCATCGGTAGTTGGGTAGCGAAGTCGGCCATTCTCCCACCCTAGTGATCCCCATTTATCACGGATGCTCCCTTTGACTTGGTGGGCATTTGCATTGTCTACGAGCGGATGCCAGTAGATTGACGCGTTTTTCTGAAAGACCTGGAATTTGCCGCCGCGTCCAGCGTCGAGCTCGTTCGTCGTCGCGTTTCCGAACTCTTCCGTGCCTCCTAGGCGATTGAAAGCATCCAGGATCTTTCCGTTGATCCAGTGGCCGTGAAACTCTGCCGCAACTGCGGGAGGCTGAGCTCCGAGCAAGCAGAGCGCCAGGGCTGTCGCTGCGACGGCAGCTCTGGTTTTGCGACTCCTCATTGCGCCCTCCGTGTCCGGTTTTGTATCCATGGTAAATCTCTAGCTGATAAGTCTTCTAGGTGCATCTGCAGCAGTATCCGAAGGGGTCTGCTGCATGGATTGGTGACATCTGGTCTGGCTTGCCCGAGGGTGGGTCTGGAAGGATGTTGCTGTGCCCAAGCCTTATCCGAAAGAGTTCCGCGACGATGTCGTCCGCGTCGCCCGAGGCCGTGAGCCCGGCGTGACGGTCGCCCACATCGCCGCGGACTTCGGCGTCGACCCCATGACCCTGCAGAAGTGGCTGCACCGCGCCGACATCGAGACGGGCGCGTAGCCCGGTCAGACCCGGACGGAAGCCGCCGAGTTGCGGCAAGCGCGCAAGCGGATCCGGCCGCTGGAATAAGACAGGAGGTCCTGCGGCGTGCCGCGCCAACGCCCTATTCGACGCCCGCCGTGACGGCCCGCCAATATCGGCCACCGCCTCCTGGCCAACCAGGCCCTCGGCGCCGGACAGTCGATGTGCACCCGCACCGCATGGAAGATCACCCTCCAACAACCGGTGGTGGAGCGTATCCGGTAAGAAGCGGGACGCCGACGGGGAACGGCCGGGGCCTGCGGGCGCCGATGACCTGTGCACCATCGTAGACGGAGACGGCCGTACCCTGCACACGTTCACCACCGACGGCCCCAACCGGCTGTGGCTAACCGACATCACCGAACACCACGCCGTCGACGGAAAGCTGTACCTGTGCGCCATCAAGGACGCCTGGTCGAAGCGGATCGTCGGCTATTGAATCGACTCCCGGATGACTACCCACCTGGCGGTTACCGCCCTGGACAATGCGGTGATGATACGCAGCGCCGAGGCTGGGACTGCGAAACCGAACGACACCTCAAATTCATCACCCGACTCAACGATCTTGTCAACGAAGTCCACGGCCGATTAGCCGGTTAATGCGGCGACAATGCGGCGAAGGCGAGCTTCTTCTCGCTGTTGCAGAAAAACGTCCTGAACAGGAAAACCTGGACCACCCGTGATGAGCTGCGCATCGCGATCATCACCTGGATCGAGCGGGCCTACCACCGGCGCCGCCGGCAGGACGGGCTCGGCCGATTGACGCCCATGGAATTGGAGGCCACCATGACCCCACCAGCCGCCGAGGTTGCGTCGACTACCCCTTGTCACCTAAACGTGCAGCAGACCCGCTACCAACGCCGAGCCGGTCAGCAGTCCGAGCGATCGCGCCCCGCTGTCGATCAGGGTCCGCCAGAGTCCCGAGCGCCATCCGCGCGGCGCGCTCCCGCAACTCGCCCGGGTACTTCCGTGGTGCTGCCATGAACTGAATGTCCTTACCGGGTATTCGGTGCCGAGACACAACCGTCCGACGAGCACGGTTTGGCGCGCGCGGGTATCTCGCAGGCGACGGTCCGCCTGGCCGTGGGCATCGAAAACGCCGATGACATCATCGCCGACCTCGAGGGCGCGTTCGCGGCGATCGGCAAGTAGCCGGCCCGGGCTGGCAGGTTGGGCACCACCAAATGATGCGCTCGAGGTCCGGGCCGCCCTCCCCCAGCGTGCCCTTCCGGATGGCGGTGCCGCAGCGCCGGCAGGCCCGGTGGTTGCGGCCGAACACGAAGCTGGTCTGCCCGGGACGGTTGATGCCGGTGATCACGCGCACGGGCGACAACCGATTCGCCCACATCAGCCGCCGCGTCACGTCCAGGATGCGGTCGACGTCCACGTCCCCGACCGGCGTCGCGGGGTGGACGCCGCACAGGAAGCAGACCTCGGCGCGGAATTCGTTGCCCACCCCGGCGAGCGTGCGCTGGTCCAGAAGGGCAGTTCCGACGGGTCGGCCAGGGTCCCGCAGCATCCTGTGCTTGGCGACGTCTCGTCCGCCGTCGAACCAGTCCCGCCCGAGGACGTCGGGTCCGAGGTGGGCGACCCGCCGGTCGTATTCGGCGAAGGGGAATACCCGGACCAGGCCCAGGTCGTGGCCGACGACTTCGATCGGCGTGTCCTCCGGCGCCCCGTCGACGGCCAGCACCACCCGCGCGGTGTGCCCGGGCTTGCGCCACCGGGTGCCCAGCCGGTGCACCGACCACGTCCCCTCCATCTTGAGGTGGGTGTGCAGCACATCGTCGCCGAACTTCATGAACAAGTGCTTGCCGTGGGGCCACACCTTTCCCACCGTGCGGCCGTCGAACGACGCCACGGCGTGGGCGGGGACGCGGATGCTCGTGGACAGGACCTCCCTGCCCACCATGAACTGCATCCGGTGCGCCAACCGGTATACGGAGTCACCTTCGGGCATCGCCGCCTCCAATGTGCCCGGCTCCGTCCCGGCCGGGTGGTGCCGTCGCCGTCGCGCCAACGATGCGCACTCCCTTCGGGGTGATCCGCGCGCCCGCCGCGCGCAGCAGCCCCGCCCATTCCGATCCGATGACGGGGTCGCCGCCGACCTTTTCGATGATGATGGGCGACACCATGTTGCGCTCCACCGCCGCGCCCAAGCCCGCCACGACCACGCGCACCATCTCGGCCGGAGTGATGCCCGGCGGCGGATCGGACAGGGTCAGTGTGCGACCGCCGCGGGTCAGGTGCGCGGCGAGCAGGCCGTCGACAAGCACCACCACGCTGCCGGCGGACCTGGTCGGCCCACGCTGCGGCCACGGCAGGGCGGCACCGTAGGGGTTGGCGGGATCGGCGGCGGCGAGGACGTGAACCTCCGGGACGTCGGTGCCCGAGGGCCAGCCTTCGACATCGGGCGAATCGGTAAACGAGCGGAGCCGGTCGATCACCGCGGGGGTGGAAAACTGCGCCGCCCCCAGCCCGTCGACGACCATTCCCCTCACCGCCTTGCCCGCTTCCTCGAACCGCGACAAGACCCCGTAGGCCAGGGCAAATCCACCCACCGTTCCCTCCGCCACGACACTGCCGCGGGTGACCACGCCGTACCGGTCCAGCCACGCCTCCCCATGGGCGACACCGCGCGCCGTGGCCGAGTCATCGGCGGTGATCGACGCGGACCAGCGGCCCACCATGTCGGCGGGGGCCATCGCCCGCTGGGCCCGGGCGAAACTGGTGCGCCCCATCCGCAGCCGCCCGCGCGCGGGTGTTCTGCGAACCCGATGGGCGGTGCGCCCGCCTGCGCCCCTGCTCAACCGGGCCCGCAGCGGGGCAAAACCATCCGGGCTGACCAGGCCCGACTCGAACAGCGCCCACAGCGCATCGCGGATATCGGAGTCGGTGGCCGTCGGCACCGCACCCGCTTGCGTTTCCCCCGCTTCGGTTTCCTCCGCTTGCGTTTCCCCCGCACCGCCTGCGGCCGTGCCCACCTGGCCGTCCCCGGACCTCACCCGCCGGGCAATGGCGTCGAAGAGGAACCCGCCGCCACCGCCGTGGCCGAGAACCTCCAGGATGCGCCGGGGCAGTTCACCGGTGGAGGCGCGGTCGGCGGTATCGGGCACCTCGATCAACTGCGCGGCGTAGTCGGCCGGGAGCAGCATCACCCACGGGTCCGCGGCCCCGGCGCTGCCCGCCCCGACCACGATGACCTCACCATTCGCCGTCAGCTCGTCCAGGTCACGCGGCTGATAGCCGCGCACCCGCTGCGGCAGCACCACCGTTTCCCACGCCGACGCCGGCAAGCGCACCCCCGCGAGCTGCTCGATGACGGCGAACACGCCGTCGGCGCCGCGCGCCTCCGGCTCGCGCCCGGCCGGCAGCACGGGCGCGACCTGCTGCCACTGCGGCAGAAACCGCCCGAAAGCGGAGGCGCTCACCGGCTCCGTTTGAGCGCGGGCGGCCGCCAGCGATCGGGACCGGATGGTCTTCAGCACCTCGGGCGCGAGGAACTCCGGCTCGTCGACGCCGCGCCGGTACCGGCCCTCCACCACGGTCTTCGCGGCGGCGAGCTTTCCGACGACCGCGTGGACCACGCTCGCCGCCAGTCCGAAGGCCTCGCCGACGTCGCCGTGGGTGAACGGCCCCCGGGTTCTGGCCCATCGCGCGACGAGCTGCTCGAGTGCGTCGGGGATGACCTCGGCGCGTGCCGGGATCCCCGGCGGAACCGGGACCCCGAGGCCGTCGCGAAGCAATGCCGCGTCGAGGGACTGCGCGATGTGCTCGACCCCGGCGATGCGCACCCGCATGATGCGGTGGCCCAACTCCCGCTCCGCCTCCTCCGCGCCGACCGCGGACACCAGGCCCAGCTCGTCCAGGGGCACCGGGCCGATGACCCGCAGGGTGTCCATGAGCTGCTCGGCGGTGGTTGCTTTGCGACGTTCCGACCGCCTGCGCAGATCGCCGTCCACCTCGGCGATGATGTCCGGATCGAGCAGGTCGCGCAGCTCCACCCCGCCGAGCAGCTGCGTCAACAGCCCGGCATCCAGTGCCAGTGCCGCCGCCCGCTTCTCCGCCAACGGGGCATCGCCCTCGTACATGAAGGCGCCGGTGTAGGTGAACAGAATCGACGAGGCGAAGGGGCTGGCCGTTTCCGTGGTCACCTCGGCCACGCGCACCGTGCGGTCGCGCAGGCTGGCGCACAGCTCCACCAGGGCGGGCAGGTCGTAGACGTCCTGCAGGCATTCCCGCACCGTCTCCAGCACGATCGGGAACTTCGGGTACTGCCTGGCCACGTCCAGCAACTGCGCCGAACGCTGGCGCTGCTGCCACAGCGGGGCCCTCTTCCCGGGATTCCGGCTGGGCAGCAGCAGCGCCCGCGCCGCACATTCCCGGAAGCGGGAGGCGAACAGCGCGGAGTTGCCCACCTGCTCCGCCACGATCGTCTCGACCTCGCCCGGATCGATGAGGAACAGTTCCGACGACGGTTCGGCGGCCGCATCCGGCACCCTCAGCACGATTCCGTCATCCGAGGCCACCGGCTGCGCGTCCATCCCCGTGGCCTCGGAGAACCTCGCGCCGGCCGCCAACGCCCAGGCGGCGTTGACCCCGCGACCGTAGGGGCTGTGCAGCACCACCCGCCAATCTCCGAGCTCATCGCGGAAACGCTCCAGCACCAGCGTCTTCTCGTCCGGGATCACCCCGGTCGCACTCGCCTGATCGGCCAGATACACGGTGAGATTGTCCCGGGCCCACTGGTCCAGCCCGATCTCGTCGAGGACGGCGGCATCGGCTGCCGCGAGGCGTCGGAAAGCACCCAGCGCCCGGCCCAGCTCCGCCGGCCGGCCCGCCTGATCGCCGTTCCAAAAAGGCAACCTGCCCGTGTGGCCGGGAGCGGGCGTGACCAGCACCCGATCGCGGTCGATCTCCTCGATCCGCCAACTGGAAGCCCCCAGGGTGAAGACGTCGCCGACGCGGGATTCGTAGACCATCTCCTCGTCCAGCTCGCCGACGCGGCGCGGCACCGCGTCCCCGCCGCCGGCCAGGAACACCCCGAACATCCCGCGATCCGGGATCGTCCCGCCATTGATGACCGCCGTGCGCTGCGCCCCCGGCCTGGCGGAAAGCACCCCGGTGATGCGGTCGTAGACCACCCGCGGCCGCAGTTCCGCGAAGTCCGTCGACGGGTACACGCCGGAGACGAGGTCGATGACGGCGTCGAAAAGCTCGCGCGACAGCTCCCGGTACGGATGCGCGGCGGTGACCGTGGCGAACCAGTCGTCGGCGTCCAGGTCCTCCATCGCGACCGCCGCGACCGTGTGCTGCGCCAGCACGTCGAGGGCGTTGGCCGGCACGTGGAGCTCCTCGATCAGCCCCTTGCGCATGCGGTCGACGACCACCGCCGTCTGCAGCAGGTCCGCCCGGTGCTTCGGGTAGAACGAACCCCGGGACACCGCCCCCACCACGTGCCCGGCGCGGCCCACCCGCTGCAGGCCCGACGCAACCGACGGCGGCGACTCGACCTGGATGACCTTCTCCACCGCGCCCATGTCGATGCCCAGCTCCAGCGAACTCGTGGACACCACCGCGCGCAGCGAGCCCTCCTTCAGCATCGACTCGATGGTCGCCCGCTCGTCCTTCGACACCGAACCGTGGTGGGCGCGCGCGATGACGGCCGGGGCGGTGCCCGCGGTGTCGGTCGGCTTCATGACCTGCGCGGGCGGGCGGCGCAGCTCCGGCGACAGCGACGCGGGATCGTGGCGCAGGGCGTGGAGCTCGTTGAGCCTGCTGGTCAGCCGCTCGGCCGTGCGGCGGGAATTGACGAACACCAGCGTCGACCGGTGGCCCATGATCTCGTCGAACACCTGCTCCTCGATGTAGGGCCAGATCGAGCTCTGAGTTGGCGGGGCGAGTGGCGGGGAGATGGGGGCGTCGGGGGCGGAGGCGTCTGGTCCCCTCCCATCGGTACCCGCGCCATTGAAGCCAAAGCCGTCCGCCCCAAGTCCGTCGTCGATTATCGCGTCGCGGGATTCGACCGGCTGATCCCGCAAGTCGCTCATGTCCTCGACGGGCACGCGGACCCGGAGCTCCCACTCCTTCTGGGACGGCGGATCGATGATCTCCACCGGGCGGTCGCCGCCGAGGAAATGCGCGACGGCGGTCAGCGGGCGGACCGTCGCGGACAGCCCGATGCGCTGGATTTCCCGCCCGGCCAGGCGCTCCAATCGTTCGAGGCTCAGCGCGAGATGCACGCCCCTTTTGGTCCCGGCCAACGCGTGGATCTCATCGACGATGACGGTGTCGACCGTGCCGAGGATCTCCCGCGCTTTCGACGTCAGCAGCAGATAGAGCGACTCCGGGGTCGTGATCAGGATGTCCGGTGGATTGCGGACCTGCCTGGCTCGTTCGGACGGCGGCGTATCCCCCGACCGGACGGCGACGGACACCGTCGCCGGCTCCCTGCCCAAGCGGGCCGCGACGCGGTTGATTCCGGTGAGGGGTGCCCGGAGATTGTTCTCCACGTCGACGGCGAGGGCCTTGAGCGGGGAAATGTAGAGCACCCGCACGCCGCGGGGGCGGGAATCGGCTCCGGAGGTGCCGCGCGAGCGAGAATCGGAGCGGGTCGCCTCACCGGAGTCATCGTCCGATTCGTTGTCTGACTCGTCGCCCGCCACCAGGGAGTTGATCGCCCACAAGAAGGCCGACAGCGTCTTTCCGGAGCCGGTCGGCGCCACGACGAGGGCATTTTCTCCCTCGGAAATGGCTCGCCATGCCTCCATCTGCACCGGCGTCGGCGCGGCAAAGGAATCGCGGAACCAGGTCGAGACCGATTCCGAGAACCGGCCCAAGGGATCCGGATTGCGCGATGGGGCCATGGCCCCGATTAAACACCGGCCTCCGGATCGCGGGTGCCCTCGATCCGTTCGAGGCGCCGGCGGCGGTCGGCTTCCTTCATGGCCTCGTACTCGTCGTCCTCGTCGAAGTCGAGGGCCATGCGGCCGCCGATGGAGCACACGGCGATGGCCAGGAGGGCGAAGCCGGGCGGCGCCCACCCGGTGATGAAGAACAGTGCGCCCAGCCCGATGGCGAGGGCGACGCCGATCCAGTCGATGTTCTCGGCGAGTCGGCCGCGCGTGCGGATGCGGTCGAGCTCCGGATCGCCGGCGTTCTGGTCCGGGACGCCGCCGAGCCCCTCGAACGCGGGCCGCAGATCCGATTCGACGACCGCGCGGGCGACGACGGCCGAGCGGGCGTCGAACTCGCCCACGTCGATGCGGCCGTCGGACAGGTGGGCGCCCAAAGCCTCCATGGCGGCGGAGCGGTCGCCGTCGGAAAGCCTGGCGGGTACGGACGAAATCTCGGGTTCGGTGGGGTGTTTGCCGGACATGACGCGCCTCCAATACGGTCGTATGGCTTTGCTCCATTATGCATTGACGAGGGCGAAGGGTCAATACGATTGTATTTTTCGTGGCGCGCGCCCTACCGTGGGAGCCATGACCAGGGACACCGCCACGACACGGACCGCAATCCTCGACGCAGTGACGTCGATCCTGGCCAGGCGCGGCGCCGAACACGCCACGGTGCGCAAGGTCGCCGCCGAAGCCGGGATGTCCGCCGGCGCCGTCCAGCACCACTTCTCCACCCGCGACGCGCTCATCGCCGCCGCATACGATCACGTCGCCGAGCGTTTCCAGGCGGACGCCGACGCGGCGATCGCCGGGCTCGACTCGCCCGAGGAACGCTTCCGCGCCACATGCCACCTGCTGGCGGGGTGCGCGGAGCAAACGAAATCGGAGCGGGCGCGAGAGACCATCGCGGCGTGGCTGGCCTTCGCGGGCATCGCGGCCATCGACGGCCCGGCCACCCCCGCGTACCGGGAGGCGTGGCGCCGAGTGGAGGACGACCTCACCGATGCGCTGGGCGACCGGGATGAAGCCGCTCTGTTGCTCGCGATGCTCGACGGGATCGCCGTGGCGCGGCTCGCCGAGCCGGAACGGATGTCGGCGCGGAGGGGGCGGGAGCTGGTCGACCGCCACCTCCTGCGGCTGGCCGCAGAGAGCGGCGACTACGCGGAGCACGCCGATACCGGCACCAACCCCGGCGCCGGCCGCAACACCGGAGCGGGAGCCGACGAGGGAGACGGCACCACCGACGGAGACAGCACCACCCACGGAGACAGCACCACCGACGGAGATGGCGACGACGCCACCCACGACAACAGTGACGGCGGCGGCGAAAGATAGGACACTCGACCATCGCCCCACTCAGATGCGCCAGCTACAGGCAGATGCGCCCGTTGCAACGGGCGCATCTGCACGGAACGGGCGCATCTGCGAGGAAGGGACGGGACGGGGCCGAGGTGGGATACGGCGAGGAACGGATTGGCGGGAACGGGCGCATCTGCATGGAGCTGGCCCATCTGCGGAGTGGGGGCGGGAGGGCGCCCGGAACCGGCGGGACGTTTCCCCGCGATTACTAGACCGAGTAGTCTTTGACCTGATGAACATCACTCTCCCGCCCGAAGGTCGGCCCGGGTACGTCCAGATCGGCGACGTCACCACGGAAGCCGGCGCCACGATCCAGGACGTCACCGTCGCCTACGAGCGGTGGGGCCGCCTCAACGCCGACGCGTCCAACGTCATCCTGCTCCAGCATGCGCTGACCGGCGACGCCCACGCCTCCGGCCCGTGCGACGACGAGCACCCGACGGCCGGCTGGTGGAACGGCATGATCGGCTCCGGGCGGGCGCTGGACACCGACCGGTACTGCATCATCTGCACCAACGTCATCGGCGGCTGCCGCGGCACGACCGGCCCGTCGTCGGAGCACCCCGACGGCGGCGCGTGGGGTTCACGGTTCCCGGCGATCTCGGTGCGCGACACCGTCACCGTCGAACGCATGGCGCTGCGGGCGATCGGCATCGAATCGGTCGTGGCGGTCATCGGCGGTTCGCTGGGCGGCGCCCGCACCCTCGAGTGGACGCTCATGCACCCGGACGAGGTCGGCCGCGCCCTGGTGCTGTGCGTCGGCGCCCGCGCGAGCGCCTGGCAGATCGGCATCCAGAGCGCCCAGATCCAGTTCATCGAAAACGACCCCGCCTGGCACAGCGGCGACTACTACGACACCGGCGAAAGGCCCGTGCACGGCCTCGGCTTCGCCCGCCGCGTGGCGCACCTGACCTACCGCGGCGAGCTGGAGATGGACGACCGCTTCGGCGCGGCAGCCCAGCCGGGCGAGAACCCCCTGGGCCCGATGCGCACCGGCGACCGTTTCCAGGTGGAGAGCTACCTCGACCACCAGGCCGAAAAGCTCGCCGCCAGGTTCGACGCCGGCTCATACGTGGTGCTCACCGACACCCTCAACCGGCACGACATCGGCCGCGGCCGCGGCGGAATGAACGATGCCCTGGCCTCGTCGACGGTGCCCACGATGGTCGCGGGCGTGGACACCGACATCCTCTACCCGTTCCACCAGCAGGAGCACCTGGCCCGCAACCTCGGCAATTGCATGGGGCTGGAGAAGATCGAGTCGGCCGTCGGCCACGACGGATTCCTCACGGAGTTCGAGCGGGTCGACGACATCGTGCGCGGTTTCCTCGCCGCGCAGGTCTGACCTCCGGGCCGGCGCGGACCCGACCCCGAAACATCGCCGCGCAGGTCTGACCCCGCGGCAGCGCGGGCAGCACGGACCCCGACCTAAGCCGGTTCGCCCGCCTTGATCGCGGCCACGACCACGGCCATGGACACGATGTACGCGGCGACGGTGGCGAAGAAAGCCGCCTTCGCCGCGAGCCCCGCGATCTCGTGCTGGGCCCGCAATACCGCGCCGGCCAGGAACGTGGCGTGGTACACGAGCACGAACAGCCACATCAGCAAGCACCGCAGCGGCCGCATGATGCGCGGCGGCACCTGTGCGATGTACACCGCCATCAGACCGTTGGCCAGCACGAACGACGGCACCCACATGTACATCACCAGCAGGCCGGCGGTGTCGTCCACCGAAATCCCGTCGGCGATGACGTACACGGCCACCGGCACCAGCACGCTGGCCAGCCACGTGTAGGCGATCAGCGGGGCGCGCCCCACGCAAGGGCCGCGGCGCCTGCCGGCACCCGTCTCGCATTCGGTTCCCGTGGTCACGATGCCCATTTCAACTCCCCAACGCATCGACGGAGCTGGCCAGGAAAACCATGGCGCCGCCGACGACGAGGCAGAACCACAGGTCGAACTTCCGCGACCGGACGCTGAAAACCCCCAGCAGCGAATCGGGCAGGTACTGCCGGATCACGCCCAGGTACATCATGGTCAGGCCCAGCATGAACGTCGCCCGGCGCCAGCGTTCCAATCCGAGGAATACCACCGACGCGCCCAGCCCGAAGAACAGCGCCCCGTACAGCAGCCACCGGGTGCGTTCGGGCCACGACTCCGCCGGCGCCGGTTCCTCCGGCGAGTGGGGGTTGACCATGGGGTCGGGCAGGTCGTCGCGGTCCGCCCGCTCGGCGATTTCGCGCGCGCCGAACCTCGTCGCGGCGCCTTCGATGAGGCGCGGCGACCGGTGCTGGCGCGGCGTCGTCAAGCCAACCCCCTACAGTCCCGCCAGGCGCTCGGCGCGCTCGACGACGTTGCGCACCAGGAAGGCGCGGGTCAGCGGCCCGACGCCGCCGGGGTTCGGGGACACGGCGCCGGCGACCTCCCAGACGTCGGGGTGGACGTCGCCGGCGAGCTTGCCGTCGAGGCGGGACACGCCCACGTCGAGCACCGCGGCACCCGGCTTGACCATGTCGGCGGTGAGCATGTGCGGCTTGCCGGCGGCGGCGACGATGATGTCCGCCTGGCGGGTCTCCGCCGCCAGGTCCTTCGTGCCGGTGTGGCACAGGGTGACGGTGGAATTCTCGCTGCGGCGGGTGAGCATCAGGCCGATCGGGCGGCCGACGGTGACGCCGCGGCCGATGACGCACACCTTCGCGCCGGCCAGTTCCACGCCGAAGCGGCGCAGCAGGTGGATGGAGCCGTTGGGGGTGCACGGCAGCGGCGCCGGTTCGTTCAGCACCAGCTTGCCCAGGTTGACGGGGTGCAGGCCGTCGGCGTCCTTGTCGGGGTCGATGAGCCCGAGGATGCGGTTTTCGTCGAGGTGCTTCGGCAGCGGCAGCTGCACGATGTAGCCGGTGCAGGCGTCGTCGGCGTTGAGCTCGGCGATGACCTCCTCCAGTTCCTCCTGGGTGGTCTCCTCCGGCAGGTCGCGGCGGATCGAGTTGATGCCGATCTTCTCGCAGTCCCGGTGCTTCATCTTCACGTAGGAGTGGCTGCCCGGGTCGTCGCCCACCAGCACCGTCGCCAGGCCGGGCGTCACGTCGGCCTCCTTCAGTCGGGTGACGCGGGCGGCGAGATCCTCGAAAATCTCGTCGCGGTACATGTTGCCGTCAAGCTTGGTCGCCGTCATGGGCTCCAGTATGGCAAACCCTCCGGATGGGCACGGCATTCGAGCCCCGTACCGCGGCGGGGGTCGGGCTCGGCGGCGGGGGCTTTACGACGGCGCCCGGCCCGGGGCCGCCGGGGAACCCGGATGCTCCGGGGCACGTGGACCGGTGGCCGTCCCGCGCGTTTTCCACAGGCGGACGGCCATCGCCGCCACGAGTGCGAACCAGGCGACGAGAGCCACGGCCGCCAGCGCGTACACCGCCGTCACGCCCGGGATCTCGTTGTGCAGATCGACGAAGTGTTCCAGCACCCACCTCATGATCGGGTTGTAGTAATACGGACCCTCTTGGGGCACCGGGCTGAGTACCTCTTGGGTCTCCGGGCCGAGTACCACCGGGGACGCGGCGAGCGCCCACCACGTCGCCGCCATGATCTTCAGCCACCGCTCGATTTCGGCGCCCGACCGTACCCGCACGGACTGCATGAGCACCAACGCCACGAGATTGAAGGTCAGGAACGGAAACTGCCAGAAAACCATGAAAACCAACCAAGCCCAGCCCAGGACCGGGATGAACACCGCGCGCAGTCCGAACGCGATGACCGGGACCCACAGCAGGGACGTCCACGCGACGACCATGAACATCCGCCCGGGCGACGCCGGGTGCGCGTCCGGAGAATCCGCGGGAGGCCCGGCGGTGGCGTCCGCCGGATGGGGATTGGCGTGCGGAAGCGCATCGTCGTACATGCCGCCATTGTCCCGGATCAGCCCGCCCCCGTCACGGCGGCGGAGTCTTCGGGCGCGGCATCTTCGGCAACGGCACGCTTCGCCGTGACCACGGCCCCGAGGGCCACCAACCACCACATTCCGGCGATGATCGCGATGGCGATTCCGAGCTCCATCCACTGGTCAATCGGCAGCGACTCAACCGGCAACCACGTCGAAAGCCAATCCAGCAGCCGATTCGGGCTTGACTCCTGATCATCGAAGTCGGCGGGCAGGATGACGACGAGGGAAGCGAGGAACCACCACACGAAGACAGCTAGCCGGGCGAAACCGGCGTGGGCCCCGGAACGCCACCGGAAGGCCACGACGCCCATCAGCAACGCGTTGAGAATCGTGAACGCCGGCGCCCACAGCCACATCAGAAAGGCGGTCACCCACCAACCGGAGGTCAGATAACCCCTGATGAACAGCGCAATGGCCGGCAGCCACAGCCACGAGGCGCCCACCGCAATCGCGTACCCGACCCTCAGCGTCTTCGATGCGAGCGCCCGGCGATCCCGTTTCCCGTTCCCGTTCATGCGCCAAAGTATGCAGGCTCCCCGCGCCCGCCGTCATCCTCTTTCGGGCCCCCGCTTCACTTCCCTCCCGGGGTGCGCAGTCACTTCCCTCCGGGGCCCCGCAGTCACTTCCCTCCCGGGAAGCCCAACTGGCGCCACACCTCGTACGCCGCCACCGCCGCGGCATTCGACAGGTTCATGCTGCGGCGCCCCGGGATCATCGGGATGCGGATCCGCTCCGTCACCCGCGGATCTGCCAGCGCCTCGTCCGACAGTCCCGTCGGCTCCGGCCCGAACAACAGCACGTCCCCCGGCCGGTACTCGACGTCGGTGTGCCACTTCCCGCCGTGCGCCGTGAACGCGAACACGCGCGGCCGCCCGCCGTCGTCCCCGGGCCGCTTTACGACGCCGCCGTCTCCATCACCGTCGTCAAGCGAAACAGGAGCCGGGCCCACCAGCCGCGTCAGCGCGGCATCGAGCGATGGATGGACGTGGACCTCCGCGAGATCGTGGTAGTCGAGGCCCGCGCGGCGCACGTGCTTCTCCTCGAAGTTGAAGCCCAGCGGCTCCGCCAGGTGCAGCGCCGCGCCCGTGCCCGCGCACATGCGGATCGCGTTGCCCGTGTTGGGCGGGATCTGCGGGCTGGCGAACAGCACGTGGCAGAAAGGCGCGGCGGTGGGGGCGGCGTCGTCGGTGCCGTCCGGGGTGGGGGCGTCGGAAGAGTCGGTCACCGTGCAGAAGATACGCGCCCCGCCGGAAACGTTCGCCGTCGAGTGGCCGGCGGCCGCGCCCTTTGACCGTCAACTGGAGCGCAATCGCCCGAAACGCCCCACGGCGGCGCCGCAGCGGTGCACCGGATTGCGCCCACGCCGCGGCGCGGTCACCGGCCCGCGTTGCCCTGGTCGGGCGGCCATGGACCGGTCCGGGCTGCTCGCCTCACCGCGGCAAGCGTCGGCGTGGACGGCTTCGACGTCGCCACGGAGGCCATGGTCACCACCCACCAAAGGAAGGCGATGACCGCCGCCCCGAGCGCGATGTCCAGCCCCTCGTCGTATGAAGCGCGCGGCGCCACCGGCAGCCACGTCAGCAGCCAGTCCAGGAACGGATTGCTGAGGCCCTTCTGATCCGTGAGATCCCCGGGAATCATCACCGGGAGCGCGGCGAGGAACCACCACGCGCAGATCGCGAACCGGGAAAAGCCGCCGACGATGGCGCCTTCACGCCACCGGACGTGCGCCACGATGGCCAGGGACGCGTCGAGGACCCAAAACGCCGGAGTCCACAGCAAAAGGAGATACGCCGTCAACCACCCGCCACCGCCGGTCAGCCCGGACCGGAACATGAACGCCACGAACGGCAGCCACAGGCACGAGGTTTTCATCATCGCCGCGAAGAAGGATTTCGACGTCCGCGAATCCGCCGCCCGGTCGTCCCGTGCCGTGTCCCGTGCCGTGTCCCGTCGCGGATTCGTGTTCATGTGGCAAAGTATGCCGACGGTCGGCGACGCTGTCATCCGCTTTGGGGCGGGGCCGTCCCGTCGTCAGTCGTCGACGCCGGGCGCCCCGGACTTCATCTCCGCGATGCGGGCGTCCAACGGCGTCAGGTTCGGCGCCGTGACCAACCCGTGCCGGCCCAGGAAATCCAGCAGCGCCGCGGCGATGAGTCGGCGGCTCTTGGGTTTGACGAACTTGTGGCCCTCACCCGGCACCCGCAGGAACTCGGTGGGCACGCCGCGGGCGCCGAGGGCATCGCGCATCTGCGTCGACTCCCGTTCCGGCACGTTGGTGTCCCACTCGCCGTGGATGAACAGCACCGGCGCCGTGATGTGCTCGGCCCGGTTCAACGGCGACACCTGGCGCAACAGCTCCGCGTCCTGGAACGGGTAGCCGTACTTCGGGTACGCGGCCGCCGCGAGCCACGGCTCGGTGGACCCGTAGTAGCTGTCGAAGCTGGTCATGCCGCACGCGTCGACGATGCACCGGAACAGTTCGGGGTGGTGCGCGGCGACGAGCAGCGACAGGAACCCGCCGTAGCTGCGGCCGCCCAACGCCAGCCGCGCCGGATCGCCGATGCCGGCGTCGGCGAGGAACCGCGCGGTGTCCGCGACGTCGTCGATGGCGGCGAAACGGCCGTAGCGGTCGTCGGCGTGGATGAACTGCCGGCCGGCGCCCGACGACCCGCGGATGTTCGGCGTGAACACCGTTACGCCGGAGTCGACCAGCGTGGTCAAGATGTCGTGGTTGACGGGCCGCGACTGCAGTTCGGGGCCGCCGTGGAGGTGGATGTACGTCGGTTGCGGACCGGCGGCGTCGTCGCCTTCGCCGTGGTAGAGCCAGCCGGACAGCTCCAGGCCGTCGCGTGCGGTGTAGTGGACCAGCTCGGGGATGCAATTGCGCTGGGCGCGCTCGGCGATGCGGCGGGTGCGGTCGATGTTGATGGGCTCGATTTTGCCCGTCGACGTCCGCAGGATCTCCACCGTCGGCGGCAGGTTCGGGCCTTCGACGGTCATGGACAGCAGTTCGCCGTCATCGGTGATGGACAGGTCGGAGGCGACCATGCCGGGCAGTTCCACCGACCGGCGGACCAGCACCTTCTGGTCGTCGCCGAGGATCAGCAGGTCGAGCAGGGACACGCCGGAGGTGTTCCACAGCACGGCGGCGGTGGACAGGTCCTCGCTGATGACGAACTCGTCGACGTCGGAGTCGGGGTTGCCCACGAGCTCTTCGACGGTGACGTCGTGGCCGTCGACGGCCACCCGCAGCACGCGGCGGCGGTCGGAGGAATGGTCGGAGCACACGATGGCGGTGACGCGGCCGTCGGCGGCGGTGGTTTTCTCGCGGAGGATGATGCCGGCGTCGGTGGTGGCGCCGGGTTCGGGGCGCAGCAGCGGCAGCCATGTCCCGTCGGGTTTGACCAGCAGCAGCTCGCGGCTGCCGCGGGGCCCGACGCGCATGAGGGCGTGGCCGGCTTCGGCGGAGACCAGCAACGAGTCGGTGCGGCGGTCGAGGACGTCGTAGTCGCCCGTCACCGGGTCGACGAGGCGGGCCTCGGTGATGCCGTCCGCGCCGACGGCGTCCATGGCCAGTTTGTCGCGGTCCCATTCCACGAGGGTGGTTTTCGCGTCGCCGGACAGCTGCAGCCGCTTCGCCCCGGGGACGGCGGGGTCGGTGGACACCAGCCACGTTTCCAGGCGTTCGGTGCCGCGCGGGGAGACTTCGCAGGCGATCCACCGTGCGTCGGGCGAGTGCAGCACGCGGGTGACGGGGCCGTCGACGGGCAGTTTCACGGTCCGCTCGGCGCCGAGGCCGCCGTCGGTGAGCGCCACCTGGACGGCCTTGGGGTAGCCGCGGTCGCGCACGATGTACGCGATCGCGCTGCCGTCGGGCGCGAGGGAGGAGCCGTGGGTGTGCCGCATACCCGCCGATCATAGGAAACCCGCCGGGCACGGCGGTGGCGCGGCCGCGGAGTCCGATGATGGCCGCCACCGCGCGCACCACGGCCCAAACCACCGCGCTCACCGGAAGTCCCGGCTGCGCCCGGCGACGACGGGTGCGGTGACGGCCTCGCGCAGCGGGGTGATCTTGTCGGCGACGATGGTCACCGCGCCGGATGCGTTCTGCGCGATGCCCCGGATGACCAGCGCCCGTTCTGTGGTGGCGACGACGCGGAACCGGTTCCACAGCCCCGGCGTGCACAGGACGTTCATCAGCCCGGTTTCGTCTTCCATGCCCAGGAACACCACGCCGCCGGAGGTCCCGGGGCGCTGCCGGTGGGTGACCACGCCCGCCACCAGCACCCGCGACGAATCCTCCGCATGCGCCAGCCCGGCCGCCGGGGTGACGCCGAGCGCGTCGAGTTCCCCGCGCAGCCGCGCCATCGGGTACTCCCCCGGAGTGACGCCGGTGCCCGCCAGATCGGCGGCGGCCAGTTCGAATTCGGTCATGCCGGGCAGCGCCGGGGCGGAGGCGACGGTCAGCCCGGGCAGCATGCCCTCGTGCTCCGTGGCCGCGATGCCCGCCGCCCACAATGCTTGACGACGGTCCATGCCCAGACATTCCAGCGCCCCCGCCCTGGCCAGGGCCTCCACGTGGGAGACGGACAGCGAGGCGCGGCGGGCGAGATCGGCGACGTCGCGGAAGGGGCCGGTCGCGTCGCGGGCGGCGACGATCCGTTCGGCCACGTCGGCGCCCAGGCCCGACACCGCCCCGAGCCCAAGCCGGATCCTCCCGCCGGGGCAGTCCGCTTCGACGCCGGAGACGTTGACGTCGGGGCCGTCGCACCCGATCCCGTGGCGGCGGGCGTCGGCGACCAGCGACTGCGGCGAGTAGAAGCCCATCGGCTGCGCCCGCAGCAGGGCGACGCAGAACTCCGCCGGGTAGTGGTGCTTGAACCAGGCGGAGAAGTACACCAGCGACGCGAACGACTGCGCGTGGGATTCGGGGAACCCGTAGGCGGCGAAGGCGACGATCTTGTCCCACAGCCGGTCGGCGACGTCGCCGACGATGCCGTTGGTTTCCCGCAGCCCGTCGAGGAACCGCGTGCGCAGCGCCTCCATCCGCTCCACCGACCTCTTCGCGCCCATCGCCCGGCGCAGCGAATCGGCCTCCGCCCCGGTGAAGCCGGCGGCGTCGACGGCGATCTGCATCAGCTGTTCCTGGAACAGCGGGATGCCCAGCGTCTTGCCCAGCGCCTTCTTCAGCACCGGGTGGTCGTAGGTGACCTCCTCCAGCCCGTTGCGCCGGCGGATGTAGGGGTGGACGCTGCCGCCCTGGATCGGGCCGGGGCGGATCAGCGCCACCTCGACGACGAGGTCGAAGAACTCCCGCGGCCGCAGCCTGGGCAGCGTGGCCATCTGCGCCCGCGATTCGACCTGGAACACCCCGACGGCGTCGGCGCGCGCCAGCATGTCGTAGACGGCCTTCTCGGCGACGTCGATCTCCCACAGCCGCACGGTCCTGCCGCGGTGTTCCCGCACCAGGTCGATGCAGTGGTGGATGGCCTCGAGCATGCCCAGCCCCAGCAGGTCGAACTTGACCAGCCCGGCGGCGGCGCAGTCGTCCTTGTCCCACTGCACCACCGACCGGTTTTCCATCCGCGCCCATTCCACGGGCACGACGTCGGCGATGGGGCGGTCGCAGATGACCATGCCGCCGGAGTGGATGCCCAGGTGGCGGGGTTGCCCGCGCAGCCCTTCGGCCAGTTCGGCGACCTGCGCCGGCGGTTCGGCGGTGTGGTTCACCCACGCGTCGATGACGCCCGGCGCGTGGCCCAGCGCCCGGGCGGCGTCGCGCAGCGCACCGCGGCGCCGGTAGGTGATCACGTTGGCCACCTGCGCGGCGTTGTCGCGCCCGTAGCGGCCGTAGACGTATTGGATGACTTCCTCGCGCCGCCCCGATTCGATGTCGAGGTCGATGTCCGGCGGGCCGTCGCGCTCGGGCGACAGGAACCTCTCGAACAGCAGCCCCGCGGAGATGGGGTCGACGTTGGTGATGCCCAGCGCGAAGCACACCACCGAATTCGCCGCCGAGCCCCGCCCCTGCGCCAGGATGTCCTCGCGCCGGCAGAATTCGCAGATGTCGTGGACGATCAGGAAGTACCCCGGAAAACCGAGTTCGTCGATCACGTCCAGTTCGCGTTCCAGCTGCAGCCAGGCCCGCTTGACGACGCCGGGGGCACCGTCCCCGCCCAACCCGTCCCTGGGCCCGTAGCGCCGAAGGGCGCCTTCGGCGGCGAGCTTGGCCAGCCACGAGGATTCGTCGTGGCCCTCGGGCACGTCCCATGCCGGCAGCGCGGGGGCGATGAGGTCCAGCGTGAACGCGCATTCCTCCGCGACCTGCGCCGTGGTTTCCACCACGCCCGGCAGGTGGGCGAACATGGCCTCCAGTTCGGTGCCGGACCGCAGCCACGACCCTCCCGTCGGCGGCAGCTTCGGCTCGTGGTCGTCGAGTGATTCGCGTTGCGCCAGCGCATGCTTCGCCCCCGCCACCCGCGCCTCGGCCGGGGTCGCCGCCGTCGCCGCGGCACCCGCCACCTGCCGCAGGCCATGTTCGGCGGCCGCGGCGGCGAGGTCGCGCTGGTCGTCGGCGGCGCCCGGGGTCAGGTCCGCGTGGTGGTCCACCGCCACCTGCCCCGCCCCGAATGCCGCGACCAATTCGCCGAGGTGCGGCAGCCAGGCGACGTCGGCGAGCACCTGCCAGTGCCCGCCGGCGGCCTCCGCCAGCTGCGGCAGCGCCGGATACCGCGCCACGCCCTTCTCCCCGCCCGTCATCAGGGCGTCGTTGATGGCGTGGCTCAGCCGCCGGTATCCCTCCGGCCCGCGGGCCAGCACCGTCAGCGGCGCCTGCGGCAGCGACAGTTCCGCCCCGATGATGGTGTCCAGCCCCGCCTCCGCCGCGGCCTCGGCGAAGCGCGCGACGCCGTAGAGCCCGTCGCGGTCGGCGATGCCCAGCCCGCGCAGCCCCAGCCGCACCGCCTCCTCGACCAGATCCACCGGGTCCGACGCCCCGTGCAGGAACGAGTAGCTGGACCGGCAATGCAGGTCGACGCCCCTGCGCTCCGGCGCCGCCCGATTCGCCCGATCGTTCGCCCGCCCATCCGCCCGGCCGTTCGACCTCCCATTCGCCCCCGAAGCTTCCCGGCGGCGGTTCCCGTTGACCCCGTATCCGGGAGTCAGCTTCCCCACCGACCGCCCCGAAAGAATGCGCTCCACCCGCGACCAGCTCAGCGGCCCCTCGCGGCGCGACGCCGCACCGCCGGACACGTCTTCGGCGCCTCCCGCCGAACCCCTCCACACGCTCATGGCACACACGGTAGACCCTCCCACGGATTAATACGAACGCTCATTCGAACATGCCCGGTCACGGCCATGATCCGCGCCGAACCGAACCGTCGTCAAGCAACCGCGGCAACCGCGGGCGACGCAACGCGGACGCCCGCCGGCTCACGCCGTTTTTCGCGCGATCCGCCCAGGGTGCTACGCTGATCCCACAACAAGACAGCTTGGTCTATTCGCGAACCGCGAGACGGGCCCACACTGAAGGAGAAGCACATGGCATTGCGACGTTTCGCAGCCGGCGCCGTCGCCCTGGCCTTCGCAGCCACCGGCCTGGTCGCCTGCGGCAACGACGAGCCCGCGCAGCCGCTCGCCGAGGGCGACACGATCCGCATCGGCACCACCGACTTCGAA
Organism: Corynebacterium hansenii; assembly: GCF_030408795.1. Classification (NCBI taxonomy): domain Bacteria; kingdom Bacillati; phylum Actinomycetota; class Actinomycetes; order Mycobacteriales; family Corynebacteriaceae; genus Corynebacterium; species Corynebacterium hansenii. Next base: position 507,265 of record NZ_CP047211.1, on the reverse strand, counting down.
AAGGAGGCCTGGCAGGTCTTCGAGAAGAAGGTCAAGGAAGCCGGCATCGACATGGAGATCGTGCCCTTCACCGAATACCCGCCCGTCAACACCGCCCTCAACGAAGGCGAACTCGACGTCAACCTGTTCCAGCACATCAAGTACCTGGCGCAGTACAACGTCGGCGCCGACGCCGACCTCACCCCCATCGCCTCAACCGAAATCGTCCCCCTCGGCCTGTACTGGAAGGGCGGCGACAAGCCCGAGGACATCAAGGACGGCACCGAAGTCGTCATCCCCAACGACTCCACCAACCAGGGCCGCGCCCTCAGCGTCCTGCAGAAAGCCGGCCTGATCACCCTCAAGGGCGACTCCGCCAACCCGACGCCGCTGGACATCGACGCCGAAAAGTCCCGCGTCACCGTCACCCCCATCGACGCCGCCCAGACCCCCGCCGCCTACGGCGAAGGCACCCCGGCGGTGATCAACAACACCTTCCTCGACCGCGCCGACATCGACCCGAACTCGGCGATCTTCAAGGACGACCCCAACGACAAGGCCGCCGAGCCGTACATCAACGTCTTCGCCACCACTCAGGCCAACAAGGACAACCCGCAGCTGAAGAAGCTCGCGGAGATCTGGCACAGCCCCGAGGTCACCGAAGCCGTCGCCCGCGACTCCCGCGGCACCTCCATCCCGGTCCAGCGCCCCGCCGCCGACCTCGAGGCCATCCTCGACGCCGCCGAAAAGGACGCCCGCGAGAACCCCGATGCCCAGTAATTCCGGCGCCGGCACCCGCGTCGAACTGCGCGGAGTGTCCAAGGTCTTCGGCTCCGGCAAATCGGCCACCCCCGCCGTCGACGACGTCACCCTGTCCGTCGAGCCGGGCGGCGTCCTGGGCGTCATCGGCTACTCCGGCGCCGGCAAGTCGACGCTGATCCGCCTGATCAACGGCCTGGAATCCCCGACGTCCGGCGAGGTGCTCCTCGACGGCACGGACATCGCCGGGATGAAGGAGCGGGAGCTGCGCGAGGTCCGCCGCGACATCGGCATGATCTTCCAGCAGTTCAACCTCTTCACCTCCCGCACCGTCGCCGGCAACGTCGCCTACCCGCTGGAACTGGCCGGCATGCCCCGCGCCGAGCGGAAGGAACGCGTCGCCGAGCTGCTCGAATTCGTCGGCCTGGGCGACCGCGGCGATTCCTACCCCGAGCAGCTTTCGGGCGGGCAGAAGCAGCGCGTCGGCATCGCCCGCGCGCTGGCCACGAACCCGTCGCTGCTGCTCGCCGACGAGGCCACCTCGGCCCTCGACCCGGAGACCACCGCCGACGTGCTCGAGCTGCTGCGCGAGGTCAACCGGAAATTCGGCGTGACCATCGTCCTGATCACCCACGAAATGTCGGTGGTGCGCGCCATCGCCGACCACGTCGCGGTGATGGAAAACGGCCGGGTCGTCGAGCACGCCGCCGTCCACGACCTCTTCGCCCACCCGACCACCGAGGTCGGACGGCGGTTCGCGGCCACTGCGCTGCGGGACCGCCCCGCGGGGCGGGAGCTCGATTCGGTGGTCGGTTCGCTTGCCGACGACGCCGCCGCACTGGTCACCGTCCGCGTCGACGACGACGTCCCCCTGGGCCGCGTGCTCGACATCGCGCGAGCCGAGGGGCTCGACGCCACCGTCGCCCACGGCTCCGTTTCCAACGTGCAGGCCCGGTCGTTCGGCCGTCTGACGCTGCGGCTCAGCGCGACCGGGGGCGCCGCAACCGCGGGCGCCGGCGGGGAGACCGGGGACGCCGGCCGCGACGTGACCGCGGCGGCCGAGCGCATCGTCGCAAAGCTCAACGAGTTCACCGAAAGCGAGGTCATCCGATGACCGCGACCACCGCGACCGTCAACGCCGCCGCGACCGCGACGACCGAGATCCTCGCCCGCGACACCAACTGGGACCAGCTCGGCCCGCGCATGTGGGACGCCTTCGGCGAAACGCTGTGGATGGTCGGCGTGACCATGGTCATCGGCGGTTTCGTCGGGCTGGCGCTCGGCGTGCTGCTGTACGTGTCGCGCTCGTCGGGCGTGCTGCCGTCGGGGCCGCTGCACACGCTGCTGAACCTCGCCGTGAACTTCGTCAGGCCCATCCCGTTCATCATCCTGGTCACCGCCGTCGGCCCGCTGACCAAGATCGCCGTGGGCAAGACCATCGGCACCGAGGCGGCGATTTTCGTCATGACCATCGCCGCGTCCTTCGCCGTCGCCCGCCTGGTCGAGCAGAACCTCATGTCCATCGACCCCGGCGTCATCGAGGCGGCGCGGGCGATGGGCGCGAGTCCGTGGCGGATCATCCGGACGGTCATCGTCCCCGAGGCGCTCGGCCCGCTGATCCTGGGCTACACCTTCGCGTTCATCGCGGTGGTGGACATGTCCGCGATGGCCGGTTACATCGGCGGCGGCGGGCTCGGCGACTTCGCCATCGTCTACGGCTACCGCGCGTTCGACTGGAACGTGACGCTGGTGACCACGCTGGTGATCATCCTCATCGTCCAGGCCGCCCAGCTGCTGGGCAACGTCCTGGCGAAGAAGGTCATGCGGCGGTAGGTGGGGCGGGTGCGGTGGTGCCGGTGGTGGTGCCGGTACTGCCCCACCTCCCGGACCAAACCCTCGCGTTCGGGGCCAAATCTCGGCACCGGCCGACCGCACCGGCCAGCTCCACCCGCCTCACCTCGCAGATGCGCCAGTTACAGGCAGATGCGCCCGTTGCAACGGGTGTATCTGCCTGTAACTGGCGCATCTGTGCTTGAGGGGGACGACTAGACACGGCGAACCGTCCCGCGCACCGTCGGAACTGGCGCATCTGCCTGGAACTGGCGCATCTGCGGTTGAGGGGCCGCTAAATCCGCTCCGCCGCCAGCGCCCGCCACCCCTTCTTCGGCCCGGGCGCATCGCCGCAGGACGACACCACGCCCTCGGTGACCATCTTCCCCAGGGCGACGCCGAAGCAGCGGCCGTCGCCGAACTCCACCACGGCCGCGGCGTCGGCGGCGGGCGCGTGCACCAGCACCCCGCGCAGCCGTCCGAGCATCTCCGGCGAATGCTCCCCGGCATCGGCCAGCACGGCGTCGACCACGCCGGACACGGTCACGGACGCCACGGCGTCGATCCCCCACTCGTCGGCCTCTTCGCGCGCGGCGAGCTCCGCGACTTGCCCGCGGGCGTCCCACACCCCTCGCCCGCGGCAGCCGCCGGAATGGAGGACGCCGGACGAGGCGTCGTGAAGCATCTCGTTCGTCTCCACCGCCGACAGCCGCCCGTACGAGTAATTCCACGGCAGCAGCACCAACGCCGGCGCGAACCGGTGCCCCTTCGAATGGGAGGTCTCCCACACGATGTCGGGGTGCACGTTGTTCAGCGCCTGCGCGATCGGCCGGCCCTTCACCGCGCAGCACCGGTCGCGTTTGCCGTGCGTGCACACCAGCAGCAGGGGCTTGTCGACGGCCCGCGCCCCCTCCGTCCGCCGCCCCAACCGGATGTCCAGGGTCAGCATTTCCTCGACGTCGCGGACCTTGCGGACCTCCAGGTGCGGGGACGTGATCGCGGGCGCGGGGGCATCGGCGTCGGTGCCGCCCGTGCCGCCACTGCCATCCCCCTCCCCCGCAATCCGCGGCGGGCAGTGCGCGACGTACATGGTCACGCCGTCGCAGGGGATCTGGCCGAGCCGCCCCGGCTTGCGGATCAGCTGCAGCGCCCCGCCGCGCTCCGCGAGCCATTCCTTGATCCGCGCGGTGAGCTCGTCGCCGAAGACGCCGCCGTCGAGGATGTCGTGGCTCCACCCGTACTGATGCTCGAGCGCGATGAACAGGGTGCCGCTCTTCGCCGTGCCCGGCAGCGGCTCGTGTCGCAGGTCAGAGCACACGGAATCCGTCATGAGCTAAGCCTAACAAGGTGCATTTGGCCGCGTTCGTCGCCCCCGTCAGGTCACTGTTTTACAACACTTTGCACTCTGTACCGGGCGACCTGGGGTTTTGTTCCCAAGGCTTATTGCCAATCATGTGGGCCAGCCCTACGGTCGAATGCATGATGTCCGACACCCGCACCTCGCTCCGATCGAATCGGGCCGCCGTCCGTTCCGTGGTGGCGGTGCTCGCCGCCGGCTCTTTGGCTCTTGGTCTCGCCGCCTGTTCGCCCGGCGGTGACGCCGGGGCGGATTCGGCGGTGTCGATGCGCAACGGCGATTCGCCCTCGTCCTCCGGCGGAAATGGAAACGGCGACCGCACCACCGGCGGTTCGCCCGCGACGCTGGAGGCCGATGCCGCCCCTGAGGGGGAGTACTCCGCCGCGCCTGCGGAGGCCGCCCCCGCGGATGGGTCGTATCTGGGCATCAAGGATGTGCGCATCGGCTCGCATGATGGTTTCGACCGCATCGTCATCGAGTTCATGGGCGACGGCGCGCCGGGGTATTGGGTGCGTTACGAGGACATGCCCACCCAGCAGGGCAGCGGCAAGCCGATCAGCATCAGCGGCGCTCACAAGTTGGCCATCGACGTGCGGGGCACGGGGTACCCGTTTGATTTCAACGTCGACGATTACCCGAATGGTCCGGTGAAGCCGAAGGGCACGTCGGCGATTTCGGAGGTCCGAGGGTTCGGCACGTTCGAGGGCACCACGCAGTACGTGGCGGGCATCGACGGCGAACGTCGCCCGTTCAAGGTGTTCAAGGCGAAGAACCCGACGCGGCTGATCATCGACATCGAGGCGCGGTAGCGCGCGGCTTTTTTCGCTTTACGACGCCCCGGCGCCCGGTTTGTCCGGCGCCGGGGTTTCGTCGTGTCGGGGTGGTGTTCGGCGGGGGTGAAGGCATGCGCGCGTCGGCCGCAGCTGTTCGGCGGACACACCGGTTCACCGCCGTGCACGCCCGCCGGCCCACGGGTTCGTCACACTGGCCCCAACATCGGCCGATCGCGTTCATTCTGAAACACCGCCGGCGCAAAACACCTGGTGTTTTCCCGGCCGGCTGTTTCAAAATGAACGCACGGCCCGAACTTTGGGGCTGATGTGACGCCAGGTTCTGATCGGCCCCCGTCGTCTCTGCCCGCCGGGGCCACCGACGCCGTCATTTCGAGCGCGCGGCGGCGTGCGGCCGGACACGGTTTACGCGCGACCGTGACACAGTGCGCGTTCGACGGAGCGCTGGTTGTCAGGCGCGAGCAACAACGTGTGCGCTTGATGGAAGGCGGTTACCGGGCGCGCGTGTCGGAGTGCGTGTTTGGCGGGGCACGATTGACAGACACGGGTGTCGGGCGCATGGAAGGCCCCAACCATTTCCATTGCCCATGGTGGGCCTTACCCAATCACCCGTACCTGCCTTCGATGCGCCACCTGCCCGCGTGACCGATGAGCAGAAACGCCTGCGGCCCCCGCTCGCCCCCGTCGACGGCGACGTGCATGCGGGCGGCGCGGCGCGCCCCATCGGGCGCCCACCACCGCTCATCAACCGGCCATGGCCCCGCCCATGCGGTGACGGCATGATCCCTGCCGCCCCAGCTCAGCACCGCCGGAACCGCGGTGAGGGCGCCCCGGCCGGTGACGGCGATGGGGTTGCCGGAGTCGTCGCAAAGCGAAACCTTCGACGCCGGATGCCTCACCGACGGCGCACCCGCCGGCGTGACCGCCGGATTCGGCGCGGGCAACGCACCGGGCCACGGGCCGGAACAGGGAGGGGACTCCTCCCCCACCGGAACCATGGCCACCCGCTCCGACGGGCCGCGGCCGCCGACGTCGACGGGGCGGCGCACCGCCTCCGGCCCCAACAAACCCTGCACGCGGGCGGCGGCGCGACCGGCACGCTCGGACGCAGCATCCGCGCCGCCCCACAGGGCATCGCGCTCGACGCCCGCGACGATGACCTCCAGGGGCTCGAGCGTCAAGGCCGTGATGCCGCGGGCCTCGGCGGAATCATCGGGGAAAGTGTCTGGGAAGGCGTCGGGGAATTCCTCCGCCGCCGCGATGGCGCGGCCCGTCAGCCAACCGTCGAGCTGCCAGCGCACCCGGTCGGCGGTCGCCGCCTCATCGAGGGGCCCGGCGCACCGCCACACGCGGCGCAGCTCCGCCCCATCGGTGAACTCGGCGGTCACCGCCAACCTGTGGCACGCCAAACCATGCTCCCGCAGCCGGTTGTGCAGCTTCGCCGCCAACGCACGGGCGATGAACGCCGCCGCATCGACGCGGGACAGAACCTCCTCCGGCCGATGCACGATCGCCAAATCCCGCGGCGGCGTGCGCGGCGCCACCCGCCGCTCCAGCTCCCCGGCTGCGACCATCCGCCAGCGCGCCCCCTCCGCGCCGAACCGCCCGGCGACATCGCGCACCGGCAGATCCGCCACATCCCCCAGCGTCCGCAACCCCAGGTCCGCCCACGCCCGCCCCAACTCCACGGGGAAATCCAGCGCCGCCTCCGCCGCAACCTCCGCCAGCGACACCCCGCGCAGAAACGCCGGGCCGCCTCCCACGGGCACCTGCACCCCGCGGCGCGCCGCCAGCACCGCGGTGATCACGTCATCGGCCATTCCCGCCAGGCAGTCCGCACCGGCGAGGGCGGCGGCGTCGAGAAGCATCTCCACCGCCCTCGCCTCGCCCCCGTGATACTTCGCGGGCCCATCGGCGCCGAGGACCACCAGGCCCGGGCGCAGCGCCTCCACCCCCGCGGCGACATCGCCGATGCGCGCGAGCACCGGCTCGAACTCCGCCGCATCACGCGCCGGATCCGCGTCCACCACCACCAGATCGGGACACGCCGCCTGCGCGTGCCGACGCCCCTGCCCCCTGCGCACGCCCGCCCGCCGCGCCGCATCGGAGCAGGCCGCGACGGTCGTGTCGTCGACGACGGCGATCGGCGCCGCCGGCCCGGCATCCCCCGTCGCCCCGGAAAAACGCGCGGCCTGGATCGGCCAATCCGGCAGCCACAGGCCCAGGATCCGCATCAGTCCGCCCCGCCCGTCATGCGGGCGCCCATCACTCGGCCCTCCGCAGCGGGAAAGCGGCAACGTTCGAGGCGTCGGGGGCGCCCATACCGCCGCTCACGCCGCCGCCCACCCCATCGGCGCCGCCCCACTCCGCAGCCGCCTCCGACGCCGGGCACTCGCCGATGGCCCACCGCACGCCGCGTTCGGGCCGCCCCGCCCCGCGCGCCGTCACGTGGAACTCGACGCCGCGGATGCGCCCGTGCCCCGCGCCGAGCCCGTGGATCGCCGTCACCCGCGACGCCACCGACACCTTCGACCCCGGCCATTCCCCGCCGACGTGCAGCAGCGCGCACCCCGACCCCCGCAGCCGCGCCATCACCGGACGAGCGGCGGAGGGCGGGGGCGTGCGGTCCAGCTTGACGACGACCACGTCAACCCCATCGGCCAACAGCGCCACCACTTCGAGCGGTGAATCGCCGGGGTCCGGGACGTCGAGGACCCTGGCCAGGTCGCCCCCTTGTTCGACGATGCCCAGCGGGGAGAAGTCCGGCAGGCCGACGAGGGCGACGTGCCCGCCGGCGGCCGTCACCTCGGCGAGGATTCCCGCCACGACCGCTCCCGCGGCGTCGATGGAGCTGGCGGCGCCTTTGATCAGGCCGCCGTCGAGAAGCCCCGCCAGCCCGGCGGGGACCGGGACGCGGCCGTCGGGGGTCGGCGCCGACGGGGACGAGTCCGGGGAATTGCCCTTGTGCGCAGCGGAAATGCGGCCGCCACCGTCACCGGCGGTCCCGGCGGGGCCGTACCCCTCGTCGACGCCGCCGACCGATTCGGGCACGGCGACGCCCAGCCCCGCCATGGATTTCCGCAGCGCGGCGACGGTGTCTTCGCGATTGAGGCCGGACAGGTCCGGCACGGCGCGCAACGCGGGCATGCCCACCTCCCCGACGATCGAACTCCCCGGACGATCGAACAAACGTCCTACGTTCGAAAGTGTATGCGCATGCGCGGAACCGCGTCAACCGCGCCGGTCACGTAGGCGGCGGTGGGCCCGCGAGTGTGCGCCACGGCCCCGAGGCCGCGCACTCGTGGGCGGAGATGCGGCGGGCCGCCCCCTTACTTCGTGCCCGGCACGTCCAGGACCACGTCGAACTCCAGGAGGTTGGCGCCGGTCGCCACCGGCTTGCCATGACCCCCTGCGTGGGCGGCGCGGGCATCGCCGTCGCGCCACGCCGCGTAGGACTCCTCGTCGGCCCAATGCGTGACCACGAAGTAGCGGTCCTCGCCGGCGGTCGGGCGCAGCAGCTGGAAGCCTTCGAATCCGGGCTGGCCGTCGATGGAACCGGCGCGGGCGGCGAACCGGCGCTCCAGCTCCTCGCCGGCGCCTTCGGGGACGGAAATGGCGTTGATCTTCACGATGCTCATGCCCGCGAGCATAGCCCGCCCTAACCCCGCGCGGCGGGCTCCCGCCGCAGCGCCGGCAAAGAAAGCGAAAGCCGGCCCCGGAAAACGGGGGCCGGCTTTCGGCTTCGCGGGAAGGCGGTCGCGCGCTGCGCGGCGCCTACTCCCATTCGATGGTTCCCGGCGGCTTGGACGTGATGTCCAGGACCACGCGGTTGACCTCCGCGACCTCGTTGGTGATGCGGGTGGAGATGCGCTCGAGCACCTCGTAGGGCACGCGGGTCCAGTCGGCCGTCATGGCGTCCTCGGAGGTGACGGGGCGCAGCACGATCGGGTGGCCGTAGGTGCGGCCGTCGCCCTGCACGCCCACGGAGCGGACGTCGGCGAGCAGCACCACCGGGCACTGCCAGACGATGTCGTCGAGGCCGGCGGCGGTCATCTCCTCGCGGGCGATGGCGTCGGCGCGGCGCAGGGTGTCCAGGCGCTCCTCGTCGACGGCGCCGATGATGCGGATGCCCAGGCCCGGGCCGGGGAACGGCTGGCGGCCGACGATGGCCTCCGGCAGGCCGAGCTCGCGGCCGACGGCGCGGACCTCGTCCTTGAACAGCAGGCGCAGCGGCTCGACGAGGGTGAACTCGACGTCGTCCGGCAGGCCGCCGACGTTGTGGTGGCTCTTGATGTTCGCGGTGCCCGAGCCGCCGCCGGATTCGACGACGTCCGGGTACAGGGTGCCCTGGACCAGGTAGTCCACGGTCTCGCCCTCCGGCGCGCCCTCCAGCGCACGGGCCACGGCGCGCTCGAAGGAGCGGATGAACTCGCGGCCGATGGTCTTGCGCTTGGTTTCCGGGTCCGTGATGCCGGCCAGCGCGTCGAGGAAGACCTTGCGGTCGTCGACGGTGATCAGCTTCGCGCCGGTGGCGGCGACGAAGTCGGTTTCGACCTGCTCGCGCTCACCCTGGCGCAGCAGCCCGTGGTCGACGAACACGCAGGTGAGGCGGTCGCCGATGGCGCGCTGCACCAGCGCCGCGGCGACGGCGGAGTCGACGCCGCCGGACAGGCCGCAGATCGCCCGGCCTTCGCCGACCTGCTCGCGCACGGCGTCGATGAGCTCCTCGGCGATGTTCGCGGCGGTCCAGTTCTGCTCCAGGCCGGCGATTTCGGTGAGGAAGCGCTGCAGCACCTGCTGGCCGTACGGCGAGTGGTTGACCTCCGGGTGGTACTGCACGCCGGCCATCTTCCGCTCGGGGCACTCGAAGGCCGCGACGGGCGCGCCCTTGGTCGACGCGGTGACGGTGAAGCCCTCGGGGGCCTCGGACACGGCGTCGCCGTGGCTCATCCACACTTCGTGGCTTTCCGGGGTGCCGGCGTGGAGCACGTCCCCGCCCGCGACGTTCAGCGTGGTGCGGCCGTATTCGCGGTCGCCGGTGGCGGCGACGGTGCCGCCCAGCGCGCGGGCCATGGCCTGGAAGCCGTAGCAGATGCCGAACACCGGGATGCCCAGTTCCAGCAGCTCCGGATCCAGCGCGGGGGCGCCGTCCTCGTTGACGCTGGACGGGCCGCCGGACAGCACCAGCGCGCGCGGGTTCTTGGCGCGGATTTCCTCGATCGTGGCGGTGTGCGGCACGACCTCGGAGTAGATGTTGGCCTCGCGGACGCGGCGCGCGATGAGCTGCGCATACTGCGCGCCGAAGTCGACGACGAGTACGGGGTGATTTACCTGATCGGACACACCGCGATCTTAGCGCACCGGCGGGGGCGGCCCGGTTTCGGCTCCGGGCCGCCCCGCCCGCTCGCTTTGCGACGTCCCGCGTCTCCCCCGCATCACCTGCGGACGGGCATGCCCAGATTCAGTGCGGCGGGCGCATCGGCGGGCACCACCGGGGCGACGGGCGCGACGGGGGCGATGTCGCGGTAGGCCTCGTCCTGGGAGGGGCGGGGGTCGGCCTCGCCCTTGTTCGGCCACAGCGCGGTGGCGCGCTCGGCGATGGCCGTGATGGACAGCGACGGGTTGACGCCGGGGTTGGCGGGCATCGCCGTGCCGTCGGTGATGTGCAGCGTCGGATGGCCCCACACGCGGTTGTAGGGGTCGACGACGCCGCGCTCCGGGGAATCGGAGATCGGCGCGCCGCCGATGAAGTGGGCGGTCAGCGGGATGTCGAAGATCTCGCCCCACGTGCCGCCGGCGACGCCGCCGATCTTGTCGGCCACGCGGCGGGTGGCCTCGTTGCCGGCGGGGATCCACGACGGGTTCGGCTCTCCCTCGCCCTGGCGCGACGACAGCAGCCGCAGCGGGCCCCAGTTGCGCAGGTGCGTGGTCAGGCTGTTGTTGGAGTTCTGCATGACCAGCGAGATCACCGTGCGCTGCGACCACTTGCGCAGGTTGACCAGCTGCAGCAGCACCTTCGGGTCCTCGGCGAGGCCCTTGATCAGCTTCCACCAGCGCGGGCCACCGGGGCCGCCGTCGGTCATCAGCGTCTGCAGCAGCGCGATGGCGTTGGAGCCCTTGCCGTAGCGCACCGGCTCGATGTGCGTGTGCGGCTCGGGAAAGAACGACGACGTGATGGCCACGCCCTCCGAGTAATCCGCGTTCGGGTCGATGGTCGGGCGCATGGCGCCGACGATGGCCTCGGAGTTGGTGCGGGTCATGTGGCCCAGGCGGTCGGAGATGTTGGGCAGGTGGCCGTCCTGCTTCTGGCGGTGCAGCAGATTCTGGCTGCCCCAGGCGCCCGCCGCCACGATGACGTGGTCGGCGGTGAAGGTGCGGCGGCGCTTGTTCACCCAGGCGCCGGTGCGCTCGACGACCACGTCCCACGAGCCGTCGGCGCGCGGGTGCAGCTCGCGGACGGTGGTGCGCGGGATGATGTGCGCGCCGCCCTTCTCCGCCAGGTGCAGGTAGTTCTTCAGCAGGGTGTTCTTGGCGTTGTGGCGGCAGCCCGTCATGCACTCGCCGCACTCGGTGCACGCGGTGCGATCGGGGCCGGCGCCGCCGAAGTACGGGTCGGGCACGGTCTCGCCCGGCTCGCCCTCGCCGCCGGTCTTGGCGCCGAAGAACACGCCCACCGGGGTGGGCACGAAGGTGTCGCCGACGCCCATGTCCTCCGCGACCTCGCGCATGACCCGGTCGGCCGGGGTGATCGACGGGTTGGTGACCACGCCGAGCATCTTCCGCGCCTGCTCGTAGTACGGGGTCAGCTCCTTCTCCCAGTCGGTGATGTGGCCCCACTGGGCATCGCGGAAGAAGGGGGACGGCGGCTTGTACAGGGTGTTGGCGTAGTTCAGGGAACCGCCGCCGACGCCGGCGCCGGCGAGGATCATGACGTCCTTGAGCAGGTGCACGCGCTGCACGCCGAACAGGCCGAGCTTCGGCGCCCACAGGTACTTGTTCAGGCGCCAGCTGGTCTTGGCGAACTCGTGGTCCTCGAACCGCCGTCCCGCCTCGATCACGCCGACGCGGTAGCCCTTTTCCGTCAACCGCAGCGCCGCCACGGAGCCGCCGAAGCCGGAGCCGACGACGAGCACATCGTAATCCCGTGCCATTATTCGCAACCTTTCCTCCTGCGGGCGCGCATCGACTGCGCCCGGGCGAACTCCACCCGGCGAAACCCGTTTGTTACGCACGTCACGCTAGCAGCGTTTCCGGACCGCGATGCCGGTTTTCGCGGGCGAAACCAACGAATGAGGGGCGTCGCAAAGCGAAGGCCCCCGCGACGCGGGGAGGCCGGGCAGGAAGGGGGGCGGGAAGGCGCCTCAGGGCGAGCGGCGGAGCGGGGAGGCGCCGCAGACGACGAAGCGGCGCCCGGGGAAACCCCGGGCGCCGCAACGGGCCTCGGCGCAAGCGAAGGCCGGAAGGGTCCTAGCGGACGGTGAGCTCCACGCGCTGGAAGGACTTCACGTCGGTGAAGCCGCACTTGGCCATCACCCGGCGCAGGCCCCCGACGATGTTGCGCTTGCCGAACGGATCCGACGTCGGCCCGAACAGCAGCTGCTCCATGGGCACGGCGGGATCGGTGTCCGCGTCGACGTCGGCGAACTCGACGTAGCCGCGCGGGTACTTCGGGTGCGCGGCCGCCGACGGCCAGTGCCAGCCCTTGCCCGGGGCCTCCGTCGTGGTGGCCAGGACCCGCGACAGCGCCACCGCGTCGGCGCCGCACGCGATCGCCTTCGCGATGTCGCCGGCCGAGTCGAACGCGGCGTCGGCGATGACGTGCACGTAGCGGCCGCCGGTCTCGTCCAGGTAATCGCGGCGGGCCGCGGCGGCGTCGGCGATGGCGGTGGCCATCGGGACGTCGAGGCCCAGGGCCTCCGGCGACGTGGTCGTGCCCGGGCCGACGATGACGCCGGCGGCGCCCGTGCGCATCAGGTGCAGCGCCGTGCGGTAATCGCACACGCCGCCGACGATGACCGGCACGTCGAGCGACCCGATGAAGTCCTTCAGGTTCAGCGGCTCACCGTCGGAGGTCACGTGCTCGGCGGAGATCAGGGTGCCCTGGATGATCAGCAGATCGATGCCGGCCTTCACCAGCACCGGCGTCAGCTCGCGGGCTCGCTGCGGGCTCACGCGCGCGGCGGTGACCGCACCGGACTCGCGCAGCTCCGCGATCCGGCGGACCAGCAGCTCCTCGTCGATGGGGGCGGCGTGGAGCTTCTGCAGCACCTCGTTGCCCGCGGAATTCAGCTGCCATTCGGCCCCCGACACCGCGTCGAGCACCTCGCCGATGGCGGCGTCGCCGTCCTCGTGCCGGGCCCAGATGCCCTCCGCGTTGAGCACCGCCAGGCCGCCGAGACGCGCGAACTCAGCCGCGGACTCCGGGCCCGAAATGGAATCGGTCGGGTGCATCATCAGCGGGAAGCCGAACTCGTAGGCGTCGATCTTCCACCGGGTGTCCACGTCCTTCGACGAACGCGTGCGCCGCGACGGGACGATGGAGATCTGCTCGAGGTCATAGGTGCGGCGGGCCTCGCGGCCGATGCCGATTTCGACCATGTCACGCATGGGTAATGGATTCCTTAGTAGCGCGGTTGGCTAGCGCTGGTAGTAGTTCGGGGCCTCGACGGTCATCTGGATGTCGTGCGGGTGCGACTCGCGCAGGCCCGCGGCGGTGATCTGCACGAACTTGGCTTCGTTGAGCTGCTCGATCGTGGCGGAGCCGGTGTAGCCCATCGCGGCGCGCAGGCCGCCGACGAGCTGGTGGACGATGGTGTCCAGGTGGCCACGGTACGGCACGCGGCCCTCGATGCCCTCCGGAACCAGCTTCTCCTCGCTGAGCACGTCGGCCTGGAAGTAACGGTCCTTCGAGTAGGAGCGCTTCTCGCCGGTCAGGCCGCGGCCCTGCATGGCGCCCAGGGAGCCCATGCCGCGGTACATCTTGTACTGCTTGCCGTTGACGACGACGGTCTCGCCCGGTGCCTCCGCGGTGCCGGCCAGCAGCGAACCCAGCATCACGGTCGACGCGCCGGCGGCCAGCGCCTTGGCGATGTCGCCGGAGAACTGCATGCCGCCGTCGGCGATGATGGGCACGCCCGCCTTCTTCGCCGGGACCGCCGCCTCCATGATGGCGGTGATCTGCGGCGCACCGACGCCCGCCACGACGCGGGTGGTGCAGATGGAGCCCGGGCCGATGCCGACCTTGATGGCGTCCGCGCCGGCGTCGATCATCGCCTGGGCGGCCTGCCGGGTGGCCAGGTTGCCGCCGATGACCTGCACGCGGTCGCCGAACTCCTTCTTCACGCGCGAGACCATGTCCAGCACGCCGGTGTTGTGGGCGTGAGCCGTGTCCACGACCAGGACGTCCACGCCGGCGTCGGCAAGCGCCTGGGCGCGCTCCCAGGAATCCTCTCCCGTGCCGATGCCCGCGCCGACCAGGAGACGGCCCTTGCCGTCCTTCGACGAATTCGGGTACTGGTCCTGCTTGACGAAGTCCTTCACCGTGATCAGGCCGGTCAGCTTGCCCTCGCCGTCGACGATCGGCAGCTTCTCCACCTTGTGCGAGCGCAGCAGGTTCAGGGCGGCGTCGCCGGACACGCCCTGCTCCGCGACGACCAGCGGCATCGGCGTCATGACCTCGCGCACCGGGCGCGTCGGATCGGTCTCGAACCGCATGTCGCGGTTGGTGCAGATGCCGACGAGCTTGCCGGCCTCGTCCACCACCGGCAGACCGGAGATGCGGAAGCGGGCGCACTTGGCGTCGACGTCGCCGATGGTCTCGTCCGGCGAGCAGGTGACCGGGTTGGTGACCATGCCGGCCTCGGAGCGCTTGACGATCTCCACCTGCTGCGCCTGATCCTCGACCGAGAGGTTGCGGTGCAGGATGCCCATGCCGCCCTGGCGGGCCATCGCGATGGCCATGCGGGACTCGGTGACGGTGTCCATCGCCGCCGAGATGATCGGCACGTTCAGCCGGATCTCGCGCGTCAGCTGGGTGGACGTGTCCACCGCCGACGGAATCACGTCCGAAGCATCCGGGATGAGCAGGACATCGTCGAAGGTCAGGCCGACGAGCGGAATCTTGCCCGCGTCATCGCCCCCCAAGCTGATTCCGGTGGGGTTCGTCATGGATAGTCGTCCTCCTGGTCGCGCCGCCGAAAGTTCGGATCACCGTACAGGGTAATCCCAATCTCGGGCGGGTAGTAACTTGCCCCCGGCCCCCGCTACGGTGGGCCGTGTGAATCGTGATTTTTGGTCGTCCATGCCGCGCGACCCCTTCGAGGGCGATCCCGACGACCCATCGCACCTGCTCGACCCGGACGAGCCCTTCGAGCCGCTGTCGGACCAGGAGCGCATCGAGGTCGCGGAAGATCTGGAGGCGGTCCGCGAATTCCGTGCCGTCCTCGGCCC
Organism: Corynebacterium hansenii; assembly: GCF_030408795.1. Taxonomy (NCBI): domain Bacteria; kingdom Bacillati; phylum Actinomycetota; class Actinomycetes; order Mycobacteriales; family Corynebacteriaceae; genus Corynebacterium; species Corynebacterium hansenii. The sequence continues at coordinate 492,100 of NZ_CP047211.1, read as the reverse complement.
CGAAGGCCTGTGGGGCGTGTCCATGATGTGCGACGACTGCGGCGAAATGCACTACTACAACTGGGACGTCCTGGAGACGCACTACAAACTGCTGCTCAGCGGCAAGCAGTCCCCCGTGCATGAGCCGCAGTACGATCCGGACCCCACCCGCTACGCACCGTGGGATTACTGCGCCGGGTTCGTCGACGGGCGCCGCCGGCCCTAGTACATCGGGGCAAGTCCCCCGGGGGCGCCCGGAAGCTCGGGTACGCCTAGAACCGCTGGATCGCCGCCGCGGCCGCCGGGGCGACCGTCTCCGGCACCGACGTCAGGGCCGAACGGACGGCCTCGGGGTCGGTGGTCGGCTTCGTCGGGCGCTCGTTGGACAGCGGCTCGCTCGCCGGATTGGAAGTGGTCGTCGGCTGCGTCGGCTGCGTCGGCTCGTTGGGACGCGTCACGGTCTCCGTCACCGTTTCCGTGCGGGTCTCGGTGCGCGTGGTCGTCCCCGGCTCCAGAGTCTGAGTTTCGCGCTGCGTGGTGGTGCGCTCGTTGGTCACCGTCTCCGGCGCGCGGGTGACGGTGCGGACGCGCTCCACGGTCTCGCGCATCTGGGACTCCAGAGCGGGCCGGTTGGACTCGCCGACCTTCGCCATCAGGCGCTCCGCGTGCTCGAGCAGTTCGCGGGCGCGCTCGACGTCGCCCGCCCTGCCCGCCGCATCGGCCTCCTGCAGGGTCGCCGCCAGGTCCATTTCCACGGAACGTTCGCCGAACATGGCCACGCGGGCGGGCCACAGCGCGCTGCCGGGGGCGGCGGAGTGGATCGCGGACAGGCCGCCGGCGACGAGCGTCAGCGACGCGGCCGCGCCGATCAGGGCGCTGCCCAGGCGCGACGGCTTCCACCAGGTAGCGGGGCCGCGCAGGACGCCGCCCGCCTCTGACCGGGGTTCGGTGGCGCCCGCCAGCGGGGCCTCGTTCCCGGATCCGTGGGCCACGGCCGACTCCCGCTCCGACTCGACGTCCTCTTCGGCGGCCACGACCTCGACGTCGACGACGTCGCGGTCCGGCACGGCCACCGAGGGGTCGATCTCGGGCAGCGGCGGCAGCTCGGCCCCGATGGACTCGCGGGCATCGGTGATCAGCGACGCGAGGTACGAGTCGGTGCCGTACACGCCCGCGCCGCACACGTCGCGGCGACCGGAGGCGAGGGCGTCGAGGAAGCGGTCGTCCGCCGCCAACTCCTGCGGGGTGGGCATCTTTTCGACGCCCGCCGCCGCGTCATCCCACCGGGCGCGCCGGGGGTCGCGCTGATCGCCCATCGCCGCCTCCTTTTCCTGCCTGTCGTCCATCGTCACCGGGCCCTCCGGATTTCCCCGGACTGGTCCCGCGCCGCCTTTTCCTCTACCACCGCACGAAGCTTGGCCAATGCACGGTGCTGCGCGACCCGCACCGCGCCCGGGGTGCTTCCCACGAGCCGCGCGACCTCTTCGGCCGGCAGCCCCTCGAACACCCGCAGGATGATGATGTCCCGCGCCTTGTCACTCAATGAATCGAGCAATGCGCTCACTTCGTTACCGGCGTCGCCCAGAAGGGCCGCTTCCTCTGGTCCGCCCCCCGCTACGGGGGCATCCGGCAGCGTTTCGTAGGGGTGGGACAGGTCCCTGGCGCCCGCCCGATGCGCGTCCGCGACCTTGTGGGACGCCACCCCGTAGACGTAGGCCATGAAGGGCCGGCCACGGTCGGTGTAGCGGTCCAGGGACTTGGCGACGGCCAGCATGGTCTCCTGGGCGACGTCGTCCGCGGACACCGCGCCATCCTGGCCCATGCGCGCGCGGCAGTACCGGACGATCGGCGGGTGGATGTGGCGCATCAGGGAGTCGAAGGCGTCGGCGTCGCCGTCGATGGCACGCCGCACCCATTCGCGGACCACGTCATCGTCGGCCATGCCGTTCCTTCCCTCCCCGTTTGCCGACGGGGGTCATCGGCCGCCGGCCTGGGCGGTCATCACGATCGACGGCGCGGCGGCCGCCGCGGGGCGCGCACCCCGCACACCGGATACTCGACGTCAATGATCGTCGCCAATGCGCGTCGATTCTACCTCACCGCTTTCTCAGGTTGTCCGGCGTTGGCCGTATTCGGCGAGCCGGTGATCCCCGCCACACCCGGCGGCCCTCAAATCCCGCGCGGGCAAGAAGTTCTCCGAAACTGCGTCCCGAATCTGCCGGTTGGTTCCCCGCACTTAACCAACGGTTCACAATGCGCGCCCACACTGGCCGCCGTGGGCGACCCGACCGGGGAGCCGATGCGCCCGGGCGGTTCCGGCGGGCCGGAGCGCGCTCGACGCACAAGCACGAGTGTCTTTTCTAGGAGATTCCAGGCCATGACGCACATCGACCATCTTCCCGGACCGAACGCGGACCTGTGGGACTGGCAGCTGCACGGTTCCTGCCGCGGCGCGGACTCCTCGGTGTTCTTCCACCCCGAGGGCGAGCGCGGCCGCGCCCGGGCGATGCGCGAGATGCGCGCCAAGTCCATCTGCCAGTCCTGCCCGGTGCTGGAGCAGTGCCGCGCGCACGCGCTGGCGGTCGGCGAGCCCTACGGCATCTGGGGCGGCATGAGCGAGGCCGAGCGCTCGGAGATTCTCCGCAGCCGCCCGCGCCGCCGCGACAAGTCCCGCGAGACCGTCCTCGTCTGACGCACCGTCCTCGTCTGACGCTCCCGGCCACGCACCCTCCCCGCCGCGCCCCATCACCTCACCGGCGCGGCTGCCGAGCCGTTTGCGCCCCGACCGAACGAGGACGACGCCCCACCCGACCATGCGGTCGGATGAGGCGTCGTGAAGCAGGGGACCCGGCCCGCGACTAGTGCGCGTGACCGTGACCGTGGCCCTGCTGCTCCTCCTCGGGCTTGTCCACCACGGAAACCTCCGTGGTCAGCAGCATGCGGGCCACCGACGCGGCGTTGACCACCGCGGAGTGGGTGACCTTCACCGGGTCGATGACGCCGGCGGCGATGAGGTCGCCGTACTCGCCGGTCGCGGCGTTGTAGCCCTGGCCGTTCGGCAGCTCGCCGATGTGGTGGACCACCACGGCGCCGTCGACGCCGGCGTTGACGCCGATCCAGTACGCGGGCTTGGTCAGGGCGCGGGCCAGGGCGCGGACGCCCACGGCCTCGTCGCCGGCGAACTCGCCCGCGAAGGACTCCAGCTCGCGGGAGATCTGCACCAGCACCGAACCGCCGCCGGCGATGACGCCCTCCTGCACCGCGGCGCGCGCGGCGTTGATGGCGTCCTCGACGCGCAGCTTGCGCTCGTTGACCTCGGTCTCGGTGGCGGCGCCGACGCGGATGACGGCCACGCCGCCGGACAGCTTGGCCAGGCGCTCCTCCAGCTTCTCGCGATCCCAGGTGGAATCGGTGCGCTCGATTTCGTTGCGCAGGTGCTGGCGGCGCTCCTCGACGGCCTCGGCGGTGCCGGCGCCGTCGACGATGACGGTCTCGTCCTTCGTGATGGTGATGCGGCGGGCGCTGCCCAGCACCTCCAGGCCGGTGTCCTTCAGCTGCATGCCGGTGTCCGCGGTGACCACGGTGCCGCCGGTGACGACGGCGAGGTCCTCCATGAACTCCTTGCGGCGGTCGCCGAAGTACGGGGCCTTGACGGCCGCGACCTTCAGGGTCTTGCGCATGGCGTTGATGACCAACGCGGACAGGGCCTCGCCCTCGATGTCCTCCGCCATGATCAGGGTCGGCTTGCCCGACTCCGCGATCTTCTCCAGCAGCGGCAGGAAGTCCGGCAGGGACGAGATCTTCTCGCGGACGAGCAGGACCTGCGCGTTCTCGAGGATCGCCTGCTGGGCGTCGATGTCGGTGATGAAGTAGGGCGACAGGAAGCCCTTGTTGAAGGACACGCCCTCGGTCACCAGCAGCTCGGTGGCGATGGTCTGCGACTCCTCCACGGAGACGACGCCATCCTTGCCGACCTTGTCCATGGCGCCGGCGACCAGGTCGCCGATCTCCTCGTCGCGCGAGGACACGGTGGCCACCTGCGCGATGGACGCGGAGTCGGTGACGGCGGTGGCCTTGGACTTCAGCAGCTCGACGGTCTTGTCGGCCGCGGCGGCGATGCCGCGGTTGAGGGCGACCGGGTTGGCGCCGGCCGCGACGTTGCGCAGACCCTCGTGGACGAGAGCCTGGGCGAGCAGCGTCGCGGTGGTGGTGCCGTCGCCGGCGATGTCGTTGGTCTTGACGGCGACGGACTTGACCAGCTGGGCGCCGAGGTTCTCGAACGGATCCTCGACGTCGATGTCGCGGGCGATGGTCACGCCGTCGTTGGTCACCAGCGGGCCGCCGAACGCCTTGTCCAGCACCACGTTGCGGCCCTTGGGGCCCAGCGTCACCTTGACGGCGTCGGCCAGCGTGTCCACGCCCCGCTTGAGGCCTTCGCGGGCCTCTTCGTTGAATGCAATGAGCTTGGCCATATGGGGGTCGCCTTACTTCTCGATGACCGCGAGGATGTCGCGCTGGGACAGGAGCAGGAACTCCTCGCCCTGGTACTTCAGCTCGGTGCCGCCGTACTTGGAGAAGATGACGACGTCACCCTCCTTGACGTCCATCGGAATGCGCTCGTCGTCGTCCGCCCAGCGGCCGGGGCCCACGGCGATGACGGTGGCCTCCTGCGGCTTCTCCTTCGCGGAGTCGGGGATGACCAGGCCGGAAGCGGTGGTGGTCTCGGCCTCGTTGATCTGGACCAGGACGCGGTCCTCGAGCGGCTTGATGTTGACGTTCGCCACGATGAATTCCTCCATGAGCGGGGCACCCGGCGCGGCCCGGAGCATCGGGCGGGGCGCGGGCGCCTGGTTGATGTTCTTGTGCCGGTTGGTCTGCCGTGCACAGCCGTCGTCGCGGGTGAACAACTGTGTGTCAAACAACCTGGTTGGCACTCTACCTTCGCGAGTGCCAGCACTCAACATTAGTGGGTGCAGGGCTTTGCGACGGCCCGTGCACGGCCCATTCACCGCGCGAACCGGTCGGCGCCGATACCGTGGAGGGAGTCCGCGGCACCCCCGCCGCAGGGCCGTCCAGCCCGCCAAGGAGCAGACATGTCCTCGACCGTCATGGCCATCGCGATGATCGCCATCGCCGTCTTCATCATCGGTTTCGCCGTCGTCGCGCGGCTCTTCATAGGCAAGCAGAAGGGCTACGACGAGGAAATCGTCCGCGCGAAAGAAGAGGGCCGCGAACCCGACGAGAGGAACGCCGGCCACCGGTAGGCGTCGCCGCCGGCACATGCCCTCCCCGTAGCAGCCGGTTTTGCCCTCCCCGTCGCAGCCCGCCTTGCCCTCCCTGTCACGGTCGGCCTTCCCTCCCCGTCACGGCCGGCCCATGGGCCGCGGTAGCGCGAAAGCGCAGCCACTCAGTTTTGCGTCCTGGGGTTATACCGGCGTTCACCTGGCCAGTGGCCGCATTCCGGAGCTAACGCCGCCCATGGGACGGCGACGGGAAGGACCGGTCGATCCGCGCGCGTGCCCTACGGCTACCGGACATCACGACGCCGTACTTGCCACCCTTCCGATTGGCGCAGCGCACACGCACGCCAACCCACCCCGAATGCGCAGACCCACCCTTTATAACGGGTGGGTCTGCGCATTCGGGGTGGGTTAAGCAGGCACATCGCGGCACGGCGCGTCGCGGCACGTCGCAGCACGGTACGGTGCGGCGCGGCACAGTGCGGCGCGCGGCGACCTACCCCGCTCAGGTCGCGGCTGCGGCGATCGGCTCTTCCACCGGCATCGACGGGTCGGTGGCGCAGCCGTAGCCGGAGGGCTCGGCCCCGGCGGCGATGAGGTGGGCTGCGATCGCGCCGATCATGACCCCGTTGTCGGTGCACAGCCGCATCGGCGGCACGTGCAGGGTCAGCCCGGCCTCCTCGCACCGCTGCGCCGCGAGCTCGCGCAGCCTCGAATTGGCCGCCACTCCCCCGCCGAGCAGCAGCGTGGTGGCGCCGACGTCCTTTGCGGCGCGGACGGCCTTGAACGTCAGCACGTCACACACCGCTTCCTGGAACGAGGCGCAGGTGTCGGCCATGTCGATGACGCGGCCCTCCCGCTCGGCGGCCTCGACGTATCGGGCGACGGCGGTCTTCAGGCCCGAGAAGGAGAAGTCGTGGCGCGAATCTTGCGGGCGCATCATCCCCCGCGGGAACTTCACCGCCGCCGGATCACCCTGCTTGGCCAACCGGTCGATGACCGGACCACCGGGGTAGCCCAGGCCCAACAGCCGGGACACCTTGTCGTATGCCTCGCCGGCGGCGTCGTCGAGCGTCGACCCCAGCTCCGTCATCGGGCGGCCCGCGCCGCGCACGTGCAGCAACTGCGTGTGCCCGCCGGACACAAGCAGCGCCACCGCGTTGGTCAGGTCCGCGCCGACGAGGGCGCCGATGGCCACGTGGCCGCCCAAATGGTTGACCCCGTAGAACGGCACCCCCCACGCCGCCGCGTACGCCTTCGCACCCGCGGAACCGACCAGCAGTGCGCCCGCCAGACCCGGGCCGACGGTGGCGGCGACGCAATCCGGGATGAAACGCCCCTCCGACGGTTCGCGGCCGAGCTCGTCCCCGGCGCGTCGCAAAGCCTCCCCGACCACGGGCTGCAGGGCCTCAAGGTGCGCGCGCGAGGCGATCTCCGGGACCACGCCGCCGAAGCGGGCGTGCTGCTCCATCGAGGAAGCCACGACGTCGGAAAGGACCTCGATGCGCGGGCGGTCGGCGGAACCCTCGCGCTCGGCGGGCAGATCATCCGACCAGGTCACCCGCATCACGGCGGCACCGGTCTCGTCACAGGAACTCTCGATGGCGAGGATCGTGCGGCTGTGCGTGCTGCTGTCGGCGGCGGCGGGCGCGGAGGAGGTCATGCCCGGATTCTACGACCCGCCCGCCGCCGGGCGGCACATCGTGTACGCGTCGGCGCCCGACTGCCGGTAGTAGCGCTTGCGCACGCCCATCGTCTCGAAGCCGTGCGACGAATACATGGAGATCGCCGGTTCGTTGTCCGTGCGGACCTCCAGGAACACCGGGCCCGGCGCCGCATCGGCCGCCGCCAGCAGATGCCCCAGCAGCTCCCGGCCCAGGCCGCGGCCGCGCAGGGCCTCGTCGACGGCGATGGTGTGGATCTCGTACTCGGGCGCCGACTCCGGCCCCAGCCGCGTGATGCCGCCGTAGGCCAGCACCCGGTCGCCCGCGCCGCTTCCCCCGCCGCCACTCGCACCACCGCCCGGCACGACCCAGCCGAGGTACAGGTTGCCCGGGTTGGCCAGCTCGGAGGCGAACGCCGACTCGGGCCACGGGTCGTCGCCGGCGAAGATCACGGCCTCCAGCGCCGCGCAGCCGGGCGCGGCACCCGCCGCCAGACGCCCGAACGTCGCGGCGGCGAGCAGCTCATCCGGATTCTGCTCATCCGGGCTTTCCCCCTCCGGGTTCGCCCCGGGCCCCACGGCGGTCACGGCACGTCCGGGATGGCGGGCGACTTCGGCTTCGGCTTCGGCGGCACGGCGTCGGGCCGGCGGAGGTACAGCGGCACCAAAGGCCCGGCCGGGGCCTTCAGCGCGGCGGTGGCGCGGAAGGGCACGTGATCCGGTTCGCCGTCGCCGTCGGAATCGGGTCCGTCCTCGTCGTGCTCGTGCTCGAGCTCCGCGATGGCGGCGGCGATGAGCCCGGCGGGCGTCGGATAGGCGGCCCTGATGTCCGGTGCCGACGCGTCGCCATCGACCTCCGCAAGAGCCTCAAGTCCGGCGCGGACGTCGGCGCACTTCGCTTCGTCGCCGACGAGCAGTGCCGGCTCGAAGTCGTGGACCGCCTCGAACACCGCCTCGGCGCAGGCGGCCGCGGGCAGCACCGCCGGTCCCCATACGCGCTGGCCATCGCGGTAGGCGGCGGCGTACACCTCGCGGCGGCGGGCATCGGTGACGGCCAGGACGTCGCCACGCAAACGCTCCCCGCCGGGGTGCGCCAGCGCGTCGAGGGAGCAGGCGCCGTGGGCGGGGACGCCCCACGCATCCGCGAAAGAGGCCGCGGTGGCCATGCCCACCCGCAGCCCCGTGAAGGGCCCCGGCCCGCAGCCGACGACGACCGCGGCGACCGCCCGGGCCGCACCGCCCTCGAGCCCCGCCTCATCCAGGCAGCGGCGGATCAGCGGCGTGAGCACCTCGTTGTGGGCGCGTGCGTCGACGTGGCCCGAGGCGGCGAGCTCCTCGATGATCGGCGTGCGGCGCGTGCTTGCCGACGCCCCCGCGCCGCCCCGCGCCCCGGGCAACTCCGCGACGCGGACGAGACCGGCGGTGACCTGCTGCGTGGACGTGTCGACGGCGAGAACGAACATGCCCGTCACGATACCCGCCGCCAGGTGACCCGCCGGGAGTCGTCGGCGGCGGAGCGGTCGATGCCCACCAGCAGGTGGGAGTCCGTCAATTGCTCGACCAGGCCGGCGCCCCACTCGGCGACGACGACGCATTCCTCCAGGTCGGTGTCCAGGTCCAGGGAATCCAGCGCGTCGAGGGCGTCGAGCCCGCCGGTCGCGGAGTCGGCCCCGCCCGGCCCTTCCTCGCCGAACAGGCGGTAGGCGTCGACGTGGACCAGGTCCGGACCCCCGCCCGGGTTGCGGTGGTGGCGGGCGATGGTGAACGTCGGGCTGGTCACGCGGCCCCGGACGTTCATGCCCGCGGCGATGCCCTGCGTCAGGGTGGTCTTGCCCGCCCCGAGGGGGCCGTCGAGGATGACCAGGTCACCGGCTGCCAGGGCAGCTCCGAGTTCTTCGCCGAAGGCCCGCATGTCCTCGGCGGTCGGCAGGACACGTTCGCCTGATTCCGGGAAAGTGCTGGGGCGGGAAGTCATGGGGACATCGTAATGCGGGCCGCGGATGCCGCGGGGCGGTGCCACCGGCGCAGCCACGCTGGCAGCCGGCCGCCAACGCCCCCTTGCCCCCCTTCGCCCCTACACCGGCCAGTTCTCGCGCACGAGGGTTTCGATCGCGTCGCCGACGATCTCCGGCTGCTCCAGCTGGACCATGTGGCCGGCGCCGGGGGCGCGGACGAGTCGCGCACCGGGCCAGTCCTCGATGATCTCCACCGACCGCTCGAAGGGGATCATGCGGTCGCGGTCGCCGGCGATGACGACGCCGGGGAAGCCCGCCAGGGCGGCGAGGCCCTCGGATTCGTCGTGGAGCTGCAGGGCGCCGAAGAAGTTGAGGATGGTCGTCGCGTCGGTGTCGTCGATCATCTTCTCGTTGAGCTGCACGATGGCGTGCGGGGTGCGCTGGTCGCCGAAGGACGCGCCGCGGATGAACGGCATCTCGCCGATGGTGGCCAGTTGCCGGACCTGGTTGGCCAGTTGCGGCAGCGAACGCGCGGTCCGGGTCAGGGTCTGCCCGACGGGGCCGAGCATCATCTGCGGGATCCCGCCTTCGGACAGTCCCGCCGATGCCGTCGCCACCAGCGCCACGCCCGACACCCGTTCCATCAGTTCCGGGTACCGGCGTGCGAAGGACATGACGGTCATGCCGCCCATGGAGTGGCCGACCAGGAAGATCCGCCCTGCGGGGATGCGTTCGCGGATGATGCACGCCAGGTCGGAGGCGGTGTCGGCGATGGTGCAGGCCTCGGCGTCGGGGTCGCCGGAGTCGCCGTGGCCGCGCTGGTCCCAGAACAGCAGGCGCGCGTCGTCGCCGAAGCTTTTGCGGAATCGGTGGGACAGCAGGCACCAGCAGTCCTTGCGCTGGCAGTAGCCGTGGGTGAACACGATGGTGACGGGGGCGGTCTGGAATCCGCGTTCGACGACGCGCAGGTCGATGCCGTCGGCGGATGTCACGGTGCCGGACCAGGTGGCGTCGCCGAGGGTCAGCAGTTCCGGCGGGATCAGCGGGGCGTTGCGGGCGAGCCAGTGTTCGCGCCAGCCGATGAGGCCGGCTCCGGCGGCGGTGGCCAGCGCGCCGGCGCCCGCGACGATCCCCCACCCGGGTATGCCGCCCAGGCCCCGGCTCGAGCGATCGCCGCCATTTCCAGCCATATGCCAACCTTAGCCAACGGCCCCCACGTGCCGCCTGCGCGTGCGGCCGCGCGGCGCCGTCAGAATTTCGTAGTTGATGGTGCCCGCGGCTGCGGCGAGTTCGTCGGCGGTGGGCTCGCCGTCGCGGGTGCCGACGATGACCGCGACGTCGCCGGGGCGCACCGGGGCGTCGGGGCCGAGGTCGACGACGAATTGGTCCATGCACACGCGCCCGACCTGCGGGTAGCGGACGCCGTTGATGCTGACCTCGAATTTCCCGGACGCCGATCGCGGCATGCCGTCGGCGTAGCCGCAGGGGATGACGGCGGTGCGGGTGTCGCGGTCGGTGGTCCAGGTGCGCCCGTAGCTGACGGCTTCGCCGGCGGGGACGTGTTTGATCACGGGGATCCGCGCTTCCCAGCGCATGACGGGTCGCAGCCCGTGGGTGCGGTCGGCGATGGGTTCGAGGCCGTAGATGGACAGGCCCGGCCGGACCATGTCGAAGGACAGGTCGGGCCGCGACAGGGCACCGGGCGAGTTGGACAGGTGGTTGAGTTGCTTTGCGACGCCCGCCCGCGCCAGCAGTTCGGCCGCCTCGCGGAATCTGGCGGCCTGCATGTCATTTGCGGGATTTTCGGGTTCGTCGGCGCAGGCGAGGTGCGAGAACACTCCGGTGCAGTCGATGTCGCCGCGTGCGTGGGCTTCGCCGAACTCGGGGGAGAGGCGCCCGAAGGTGCCGTCGACGACGGAGATGCCGGAGCGGTTGAGGCCGGTGTCGGCCATCGCGGTGACCCGCGGGCGGACACCCGCGCGGCGCCCGGCGGCGATGACCGCGGCGAGGTGGTCCTCCGAGGGGATGCCCAGGTGGATGCCGGAGGCGACGGCCGCCTCCAGCTCGAGGGCCTCGTCGGGGTGCCACAGCCAGGCCAGGATCGTCGCGGACGTGCCGCGCAGTTCCAGGGATTCGCGCAGGTCCAGCGATTCCTGGAGGGTGGCCACGCCCAGCTGGTCGGCACCGCCGTCCAGCGCGGCGCGGGCGACGTCGGTCGCCCCCTGGGAGTAGCCGTCCGCCTTGACCACGGCCATGAGGCGCTGCGCGCCGGAGATGGTCTTGATGGTGTCCACGTTGTGCCGCACCGCGGCCAGGTCGACGGTCTGCGCGAGCAGGCCGGGGAACGTGGGATCGGCGGTTTCCGGGTCCCGGTGTTCCGGTGAGGTGTCTCCGTGTGCGGCGTCCATGGCGGTCATTCTGCCACCGAGGGCCACTCCGTTTCGGCGGCGAGTGCCGCAGTCGCTTCGCGGATCGCCTCGGCGATGAGCGACGCCGAGGTCGGGGCGTACCCGGCGGGCGTGCGCGCCGCGATTTCCGCCGCGCGGGCGTGGACGGTGACGGCGGGGGCGACGCCGGCCATGCCATCCTTCGCCAGCCACGCCCCGATCAGCCCCGACAGCACGTCGCCGCTGCCGGGCGTCGCCGCCCACGACGTGCCCGCGTCGATGATCCGCACCGTGCCCGCGTGATGGCCGCCGCCCGACGGCATGGCGACGATCGTCCGCCGCCCCTTGAGCAGCACCGCGCAACGCAACGCCATGGCCAGTGCCTTAGCGGCGTCGATCGGGTGGCCGACGGGGTCGGGGATCTCCTGGTCGAGCGCATCGGCAAGGCGGCGGAACTCCCCCGCATGCGGGGTCAGCAACGTCTCCGCTTCGCGGGCGACGAGCCTGTCCCGCAGCTCCGGGCGCTGCGCCAGAAGAGTGATCGCGTCCGCGTCGACGAGCAGCGGCTCATCGCGGCCCAGCAACTCCGACAGCTCCGCGGCCGCCGCATCATCGGTCCCCCGTCCCGAACCGACCACCCACGCGTCGACCCGGGCGGCGTCGTCAAGCGAGGGATGCGCGACCACCTCCGGCAGCGCGCGCACCACCTCCGCCGACCCCGACCCGACGTAGCGGACCATCGCCGACGTCGCGCGCACCGCGGCCGTCGTGGCCAGCACGCCCGCGCCCGGGTACCGCTCGCCACCGGCGCAGATGCCGACGACGCCGCCGGAATACTTGTCGTCGTCCGCGGCGGGCTCCAGATCCCGCGGGAAACCCGGGCGGGGCGGGCGCGGATGGTCGCCGACGGACGTCCAGACGTCGCCCGGATCGCCGTCGTACACCGTCGGCCACGTGAACGCATTGCGCGGCGGCACCGCCAAAGACCTGTAATACGTCCACGTCGGGGTCGCCCCCTCCGCCGCATCGCGCGCCAGGTTGCGGTGCAGCTGGCCATGCAGGCTGCGGCCGGCCTCCGCACCGGCGGGCCACTTCTCCTTCGGCCGCAGGTACAGCTCGGGGCTGTCTCCGTCGAGCGCGATGTCCGCGACGACGACCTCGCCGCACTGGTCCGACAGCGCATGGGCGAAGCGCAGGCCACCGAAGGTCACGGTGACGTCCGCCGTGACGTGGCCCGGCAACTCGATGACGCTTGGCGACGGCTCATCCGGGTCGCCCGGCTCCCACTCCGGATCGGCGATCGACGCCCCCGGCTCCACCAGACCCGTGTCCGCCGAAATGCCCGAAGGCACGTCGATGGCCAGGAAACGGGCGTGGTTCTTCGCGGCCACCCGCACGATCCGCGCGGCCTTCTCCCGCAGCGGCCCCGACCCGCCCAACCCGGCGATGCCATCGATGACCAGGGAATGGCCCCACGGCCGCACCGACTCCGGGTGCGCGGGATCAAGAGGCTCCGGGTTGCCGTCGCCGCGCAGGCCCGCCGGGAAATCCGGCAACCCGTCGACGAGGACCACCCCGCCGCGGCGGCGGAACGTGGCCAGCGCCCGCTCGTTCGGAGCGTCGCCAAGCAACACGGCGTCGACGCCGACGCCCTCGGCGGCCAGCAGCGACCCCGCGTACAGCGCGTCACCGCCATTGCCCCCGGAACCGACCAGCAGCAGCACCCGCGTGGCGTGGCGACCCAGGAAATACGGTTTCGGGGCGGCGAGCATCACCTTCGCCGCGTCGGCGACGGCCTTGGCCGCGTGCCGCATCAATTCATCTGGTTCATCCTGCGCCCCCAGCAGGGGCTGTTCGGCGCGGCGGATCTGGTCGACGGTGAAAACGGCTTCCATGACCCGAGGCTACGTCGGGCCGCGCGAACGTGCCCCGGCCGCGCGGAAACGATGCGCGGAACGGGCATCCGTAAACATCCCGGCCGCCACGGCGACGCGTCCGCGACGCCCGACCCAACCCCGCGAAAACCGCCCTTGACTGCGACGCAACGTAACAGTGGATGATCGCCCCATGAGGGTTTCAGAGCTCGCCGGAGTCGCCGGGGTTTCCGTGCGCACCATCCGGCATTACCACGCGATCGGGTTGATGCCCGTGCCGCCGAGGGTCGGCGCGTGGCGGGACTACGGCGTCGACGACGCCGCCCGCCTGCTGCGCATTCGAGCGCTCGCAGACGCCGGCATCGCACTGTCCGACATGCCCGCCCACCTCGACGGCGACGCCCCCGTGCCCGACGCCGACGGCCTCGACGCCGCGATCGCCTCCATCGACGAGCGCATCGCCGAGCTCGAGGAACACCGGGCGCGGCTGGAAGAACTGCGGCGGGCGGGCACCGCCGCCGATGGCTCGGGGGCGTGGACATCGCTGCCTCCGACGCTGAATGCCACGTTCACGCGCATAGAGGCGGCGATCATCGAGCGCGGCGACGCCCGGGCGCTGACGCTGCTGCGCAGAAAGCGCCGGCTGACGGAAATCGCGGTGCGCATCGGTCTGCTCGGCGACGACGTGGACGGCCCGTTCAACCACGTCGACCCGTCCGACATCGCCGATCATTTCTCGAAGTTCGCCCGGCTGACGGAAGGCCCGATAACCCGGGAGGAATGCGCCGCGCTCGTCGAGGAGGGGTTCGCACTGATCGAGACCTTCGGCCCGCTCCCGCGGGCGCTGACCATGGCGCTCGAGGTCTTCGCCATCGACCGTTTCGCCCATGCGCTCGTGGTCGCGGCGTTCCCCGCCCCTTCGCAGCGGATGTACGTCGACATGGCGTTCGAGGAGCTCCCCAAACGTTTCGCGGCCGCCCGCGCCACACCGGCCGGCCCCGATTCCGACCCCTCCGATTCCTCCCGCCCCGATTCATCGGCCACCCGATAAAGGACCGCAGAAAATGACCGCTTCGCTTCACGACGCCCCCGCCCCCGCCATCACCGTGCGGGGCCTGACCAAGCGCTTCGGGTCGGTCACCGCCGTCGACGACCTGGACCTCACGGTGCGCCGCGGCACCGTCCACGGCTTCCTGGGGCCCAACGGCGCCGGCAAGTCCACGACCATCCGCGCCATCCTGGGCATGCTGCGCCCCGACGCCGGGACGATCGGCGTCCTGGGCCACGATCCGGTGCGCGATCCGGCGTCGGCCACCGCCAGGGTGGCCTACGTGCCCGGCGACGTCGCCCTGTGGCCGCAGCTGACCGGCGGGGAGGCGCTGGCCACGATGGCCAAACTCCGGGCCGGCGGCGCGGGCACATCCCGGGGATCGGCAGGCGACGACCCCGCCCGGCGCGCCGAGCTCATCGAGCGTTTCCGGCTGGACACGTCGAAGAGGATCCGCGACTACTCCAAGGGCAACCGGCAGAAGGTCATGCTCGTCGCGGGGCTGGCCGCCGACGTCGACGTGCTGGTCCTCGACGAGCCGACGTCGGGCCTCGACCCCCTGATGGAACGCGAGTTCGCGGCCTGCGTGCGCGAGCGCGTCGCGGAGGGCGCGTCGGTGCTGCTGTCCAGCCACATCCTGTCGGAGGTCCAGGACCTGGCCGACGACATCACCATCATCCGCGATGGCCGCCTGGTCGAATCCGGTTCGCTGAAGGACCTCACCCACCTGCGCGGATCCCGGCTCCAGGCGACGCTGCCCGACGGTTCGCGCGTCGACCGCCTGCTCCCCCGCGACGACGTCCCCGCCGCGCTGTCGGACCTGCTGGCCCGCGGCGCGGCCGACATCTCCTGCACCGACGCCGGCCTGGAGGACATCTTCCTCGACCACTATTCCGGCACCTCGGCGCCGGGCAGCGGGGCCGACGATGCGCCCGCCGGGCCGTCGTCAAGCGAAACCCGCGCTGCCCACGGAACCCGCCATGCCCGCGCCGCCCGCCGTTCCCGCGAAGCCGGTGACGCGCGATGACCACCCTGCTGCGCCTGCACCTGCGCACCCGCCGCGGCTTCCTCATCGCGTGGCTCGCACCGCTGATCGCGCTCATGGCGCTCACCCCGCCCGCCTACCGCGCGACCTACCCCAACCCGGGCGAACTCGAGCTCCTGGCCGGGCCGATGCGCGTCAACCTCGCCCTGCGCGCGATGTACGGGATCGTCCCCGAACCGTTCACCTTCGGCGCCTTCGCCCAGTGGGAGGTGGGCATGTGGGCGTCCATCCTCGGCTCCGTCATGGCGATCCTGCTGGCCGTCCGCCTGACGCGGGCCGCCGAGGACGACGGCATCGCGGAAGTCCTGCGATCCTCCGGCTTGACGACGCGCACCCACGCCCTGTCCGCCGCCATCGTCGTCTTCGGCGCCTGCGCCGCCCTGGGCGCCGGTTCGGCGCTCGCGCTGCTGGCGTGCTCGATCTCCATCGAGGGCATGTCCGCCGTCGGCTGCGTGCTCACCGGTGCCGTGGTCGCCGCATCGACGTCGGCGGCCGGTGCGGTGGGGCTGCTCGCCGGGAACGTCGCCGCCACCGCCCGCGGCGCCCGCGGCCTGGGCCTGGCCTTCCTGGGCGTCGCGTACGCCGTGCGCGCCTTCGCCGACGTCCGCGAACTCGACTGGCTGCGCCCGGCGTCGCCCCTGGGCTGGCGCGACGTGGTGGCGCCGTACAGCGGGGACCGTGCGTGGGCGCTGCTCCCCATGGCCGCGGCGGTGCTCGCCCTGGCCTGGCTCGCCATCGCCGTCGCCGCCCGGCGCGACCTCGGCGCGACATGGCCCGTGCGGTCCGCCGGCCGCGGGGCGCGGCGCGACGCCGAATGGCGCGGCCTCGGCCCATGGAGGCTGCGGGCGCGCCTGGAACGGCCCGCCCTGCTGGGCTGGGCCACCGCGATCATCCTGCTCACCGTCTTCTTCATGTCCATGACGGGCGAAATGACGTCGCTGCTGGAATCGTCGCCGGGCACCGCCGACCTCGCCCGCCAGATGACGGGCGGGGCGACGATGGAGGACGCATTCACGGAAATGACCGCGGTCCTGCTCGGGGTGCTCGTCGTCTGCGCGGCGGTGCAGGCCACGCTGTCCGTCCGCGGCGACGAAATCGCCGGGCGGTTGGCGCCCGAACTCGCCGCCGGCGTGCGGCGCCGGACGCCCCACCTGGTGGCCTGGGCCGTGGCGATGACCGCCGTGACCGCGATCCTGGCCGTCGCCGCCCCGCTCGGCGCCGCCGCGGCCGAAGCGTCGTCGGGTTCCCCCGGCGTCGGCTCCGGTGCCCTGTGGTCCATCGCCGGGCAATGGCCGGCCGCGTTCGCCGCCGCCGGCATCGCCATCTTCTTCGCCGCGACGCTGCCGAAGGTCGCCTGGCTGGCGTGGCTGCCCGTCGCCTGGTCCGGCGTGGCCTCCTTCTTCGGCGGGATCTTCTCCTTCCCCGACTGGCTCCTGGACGCCTCCCTCTTCGCCCACGCCCCGCACGCCGCCGACGGCACGGTCGATTGGACCGGCTCGCTGGTGCTCGCCGCAATCGGGATGCTGGGCATGATGCTCGGGGCGGTGGCCGTCGGAAAGCGGGATCTGGTCGGGTAGGCACCCTCATAGTCGGGCGATCCGCGGAGCCCGGCACCACGGCACCGGGGTCGGCGGCTATGTTGCCTTCGTGTGCCGGCCCCGCGCCGTCGCCACCGACAGCCCCGACCCCGACGAAAGCCCCGCCCGAATGCCGAAGCCCGCAGATTCCCGCACCACGTACATCCCGGCGCTCGATGGCCTGCGGACCATCGCCGTGATGGCCGTGCTGTTCTACCATCTCGGGGCGCCGTGGGCGCCGGGCGGGCTGCTGGGCGTCGCGGTGTTCTTCACCCTGTCCGGGTACCTGATCACCGCGAACCTGCTGCGGGCCAAGCACCGCCACGATTCCTTCCGGCTGAGCACCTTCTGGCTGCGCAGATTCCGCAGGCTCGTACCCGCCGTCGTGGCCACCGTCGCCGCCGTGTTCCTGGTCACCGCGCTGTCGACGCCCGGGGAGCTCGGCGAGCGGGTCGGCGAATCGATCAGCTCGCTGCTCTACGTGAACAACTGGTGGGTCATCGCGCAGGGGCAGTCCTACTTCGACCAGTTCGAGTCGACCGGGCCTTTGGACCACATGTGGTCGCTGTCCATCGAGGAGCAGTTCTACCTGGTGTGGCCGCTGGTGCTCGCCCTGCTGTTCGCGCTGTTCGGGCGGCGGCGGAAGGCGCGGTGGCTCATCGGCGGCGCGACGCTGGCGCTGGCCGCCGCGAGCTTCGCGTGGATGGCGCACCTGGCCTCCGCCGGCGCCGACTCGACCCGCGTCTACGAGGGCACCGACACCCGCGCAGGCGGCCTGCTGATCGGCGCGCTGCTGGCGATCCTGCTGGTGCGCCGCAGCGGGCGGGCCGTGCCGAAGCGCCTGTTCCGCGAGGCCGCGGGGCTGGCTGGCATCGCCGTCATCGTCGTGCTCGTCGCCGTCATGCCCGACGACTCGCCGTTCCTCTTCGGCGGCGGGCTGGCGGTGCTCAGCTTGGCGACGATGGCCGCCATCCTTTCCATCCTGGATCAGCGCACGGTGGTGTCGCGGGTTCTGGCGGTCGCGCCGATGCGGTGGATCGGCGAACGGTCCTACGGCATTTACCTGTGGCACCTGCCGGTGACCGTGTACCTGCCCAGGGAACTCGACGACATGCCGCTGGCGCGCGGCGCGGCCGTCATCGCGCTGTCGTTCCTGCTGGCGGCGATGTCGTGGGCGCTGGTGGAGGATCCGATCCGACGCAACGGCGTCGTCGAGCCGCTGCGCGCGTGGCGGGCCGCCCGCCGCCGCGCCCGCCGCGACCGCGTCCCCGGGCCGGGCATCCCCCGCACCGTCTTCGCCGGTGCGACGGTGGTGCTCGCGGCGGTGGCGATGATGGGTCTGCCCGCCGGCGTCACCGGCGGCGCGCGGCCGGGCGATTCGCTGGAAAAGGACCTCGAGTCCCTGGCCCAGAGCCGCGAAGCCGCCCAAGCCGCCGCCCCGGCGCAACCCGACCGGACCATGCCCACCGGCGACCGCATCACCGCCCTGGGCGATTCCGTGCTGCTGGCCAGCTCCGAGGCGATGGACGCCGAGTTCCCCGGCATCTACGTCGACGGCGCGGTGTCGCGCCACTACGGGTCGCTGCCGGAGATCATCGCGAACATGGAGGCCGCCGGCACGCTCGACCAGTTCGTGGTCCTGGGCTTCGGCACCAACGGCGCGGCCCGCGAGGGCGAGTTCGAGCAGATCGTCGACCAGCTCGGCGAGGACCGCGTGATCATCGTGGTCATGCCCTACGGCGACCGCTGGTACATGCCGGAGGCCAAGGAGCAGATCATAAAGTTCGCGCGCGAGCACGACAACGTCTACGGCGCCGGATGGTGCCAGGCGGCCACGGCGGACCCGACGCTGCTTCGCGACGACTACATCCACCCGACTCCTTCGGGTGCCGGCGCCTACGCCGGTGCGGTCCGCGATGCGCTGAAGCAATGGGCCGAGGGCAAGGACGGCGTGCTCTCCGAGTGCTGAGGTGCGGGTGACGGGGTGCTCCCGCGAACACGCGCCAACCCGACACCGCTCGCAAACCCACCCCGCGCCCGCCCAGTGGAGCCCCCCGCGCGTTGACCCCACCCGGCGGAGCGGTCCCGAACGTTAACCCACCCCGAATGCGCAAACCCACCCCGCGCAGCCTCCCCTTCGTTAACCCACCCCGAATGCGCAAACCCACCCGCTGTAACAGGTGGGTTGGCCGATTCGGGGTGGGTTAGCAGAGGACGTCTCGGCGGCCGGGGAGAGTGCAGTGGCCGGGCCCCCGCGCCCTCGACCGCGTCCTCGACCGTGCCCGCGAGCGAAGGACACCCCCGTTCTCGGGGTAAAAAGAGCCCATTCTCACAAGCTCCTCAGATTCTACTTTTGGGGAAATGGCGGTGTTTTGCAGCCAAAACCCCTCTCCCGGCGGGCAATTGACGCCCGGGAGACGGCGGCGGAGCAAACACCCCGTAACTGGCGGCTGGCCCCGATAGGCCGAGGAGAACACTATTATCCCGGCGCGACTCCATGTGCGCGTCCGGCCTCGCCCGGGCGCGACTCCGCATGGACGCCCGCCCTCACCCCGGCACGCCCCGTGCCCCCTCGCAGCCAGCCCCGAATACCCCCGAAAGCTCCGCCATGCCCAAACCCGTAGATTCCCGCACCACGTACATCCCGGCGCTCGACGGGCTGCGGACCATCGCCGTGATGGCGGTCATCTTCTACCACCTCGGGGCCTCGTGGGCGCCGGGCGGGCTGCTGGGAGTGGCGGTGTTCTTCACGTTGTCCGGCTACCTGATCACCGCCAACCTGCTGAAGTCGAAGTACCGCCGGGATTCCTTCGGACTGCTCACCTTCTGGCTGCGGCGCTTCCGCAGACTGGTGCCCGCGGTGGTGGTCACCGTCATCGCGGTCATGCTGGTCACGGCCCTGAGCACGCCGGAGCTGGTCGGCGAGCGGACCGGCGAAGCGCTCAGCGCCCTGCTCTACGTGAACAACTGGTGGGTCATCGCGCAGGAGCAGTCCTACTTCGACCAATTCGCCGGCCCGGGCCCGTTGGACCACATGTGGTCGCTGTCCATCGAGGAGCAGTTCTACCTCGCCTGGCCGCTGGTGCTCGCCCTGCTCTTCGCGCTGTTCGGTAGGCACCGGAAGGCGCGGTGGATCATCGGCGGCGCCGCCGTCGCCCTGTCCGCCGCGAGCTTCGCGTGGATGCGCCACCTGGCCGACGCCGCCGTCGACGCGACCCGCATCTACGAGGGCACCGACACCCGCGCGGGCGGCCTGCTCCTCGGCGCGGCGCTGGCGATCTTCCTGGTCCGCCGCACGGGCCGCGCGATGCCCGGCAGGTTCACCGCCGAAGTCGCCTCGCTGGCGGGCGTCGCCGTCATCATCGCGCTCATCGCGACCCTGCCCGACCACTCCCCCTTCCTCTTCGGCGGCGGGCTGGCGGTGCTCAGCTTGGCGACGATGGCCGTCATCCACGGCATCCTCCACGGACGCACGCTCGTGGGACGCATTTTGGCCACCGCGCCGATGCGGTGGGTCGGCGAGCGCTCGTACGGCATCTACCTGTGGCACCTGCCCGTGACGGTGTTCCTGCCGGCCGACGCCGGGGGCGGCGAGCTGTGGCGCGGGGCGATCATCATTGCGCTGTCGTTCTTCCTCGCCGCGGTGTCGTGGTCGCTGGTGGAGGACCCCATCCGCCGCAACGGCGTGGTCGAGCCGGTCAAGGCGTGGCTGGCCGCCCACCGCCGCGCCCGCCGCGACCTGGTGGCCGGGCCCGGCTTCCCCCGCCCCGTCCTCGCCGGCGCCACGGTGACGCTGGCGGCGGTGGCCGTGATGGGACTGCCGCACTCGCTGACCGGCGCGCCCGCTTCGCCCTCGATCGACCAGTCCATGGCCGTGGACGAACGCCCCCTCGTAGACGCCGACTCCGTCGCCGCGATGGAGGCGGACAAGGGCGCGCGGGGCCCCGCCGCCACCTCGTGCACGACGGTGGTCCACGTGGGCGATTCGACGTCGATCGGCATGTTCTCCGAGGCCCAGCTGCCCGACCCCGCCGACAACGCCGTGCTGCGCTACCTCGAAGTGGGCGCGGAGGACGTGATCACCTCCGTCTTCGGCGCCCGGGCGACCGCCGAAGGGTGGCAGGAGTATCCCAGCGCCGTGGCCTCCGTGGCGGAGTTGCGGGCGCAGGGCATGCCCGAGGGCACCTGCTGGGTCATCGCCACCGGCGTCAACGACGCCGCCAACGAGGCCGTCGGCCACGGCTACCCCCACCCCGACCGCATCCGGGCGATGCTCGACCAGCTCGAAGGCGAGCGGATCCTCTGGGCGACCGCCGCCACCGGCCGCGACTTCGGGCCGTGGGACGTCGCCAACATGGACCCGTTCAACCGGGCCCTGCGCGAGGCGCAGAAGAAGAACCCGAACCTGCACATCTACGACTGGGCCGCCGACGCCCGGCCGGAGTGGTTCCTCGAAGGCGACCTGGTGCACTACAACGCCACCGGCAACGCCGAACGCTCCGCCCGGTTCGCCGACGCCCTGGCCCAGGCGTTCCCGGAAACCGGCTCGGCGCCGAAGTCGCGGATCGTCTCGACCAAGGACCGGGACATCTCCACCTCGCTCACCGGACCGGCCTCGGGCTCGGGCGGCTCGGATTCAGCCGGCACGGGCACCGGCGGCGCAGGAACCGGCCCGGCCGCCGCCACCGACGCCACCGTCACCGGCGGCACGGCGTAAACGGCGCATACGACGCGAAACGGCGAAGGGCCGGGACACGGACCGTCGTAAAGCGATCCGCGACCCGGCCCCCGCAAGGCCGCAGGTGAACTACTCCACCGTCACCGACTTGGCCAGGTTGCGCGGCTTGTCGATGTCCTCATTGCCGCACTGGCGCGCGATCTCCGCCGCCAGGAACTGCAGCGGAATGGTCGACAGCAGCGGCTGCAGCAGCGTCGACGACTCCGGGATCTCGATGAGGTAATTCGCGAACGGGCGGACCTTCTCGTCGCCCTCCTCCGCGATGACGATCGTCTTCGCTCCGCGGGCACGAATCTCCTGGATGTTCGACACGATCTTCGAGTGCAGCACCGCGCGGCCCTTCGGCGACGGCACCACCACGACGACCGGCAGATCATCCTCGATCAGCGCGATCGGGCCGTGCTTCAGCTCGCCCGCCGGGAAACCCTCCGCGTGGATGTACGCCAGCTCCTTGAGCTTCAGCGCGCCCTCCAGCGCCACCGGGAAACCGACGTGGCGGCCCAGGAACAGCATGGTCGGGATCGCGCCGAGCTCGCGGGCGATGTCGTAGACCTGCTCCTGCATCTCCACGACCTGCGCGATCTTGTCCGGGATGGACTCCAGCTCGCGGTACTCGCGGGTGACCTCGTCGGGGTACTTCGTGCCGCGCGCCTGCGCCAGCGCCAGGCCCACGATGTAATTCGCCGCGACCTGCGCCAGGAAGGACTTCGTGGCCGCCACGCCGATCTCCGGGCCGGCATGGGTGTACAGCACCGCGTCCGACTCGCGCGGGATCTGCGCGCCATTGGTGTTGCACACCGCCAGCACGCGGGCGCCCTGCGACTTCGCGTGGCGCACGGCCTCCAGGGTGTCGGCGGTCTCGCCGGACTGCGAAATGGCGACGACCAGCGTCTGGCGGTCCAGCACCGGGTCGCGGTAGCGGAACTCCGAGGCGACCTCGATCTCCACCGGGATGCGCACCCAATGCTCGATGGCGTACTTGGCCAGCAGGCCCGAGTGGTACGCCGTGCCGCAGGCGATGACGAAGACCTTCTCGATGTCCCGCAGGTCCTGGTCGGTCATGCGCTGCTCGTCGAGGACGATGCGGCCGTCGACCAGGTGGCCGGCCAGCGTGTCGCGCACGGCGCCGGGCTGCTCGTGGATCTCCTTGATCATGAAGGAGTCGTAGCCGCCCTTCTCCGCGGCGGCGAGGTCCCAGTCGATGGTGAACGGGCGGCCGGTCTGCTCCGAACCGTCGAAGCCCATGATGCGGTAGTCGTCGGCGGTGATGACCACGACGTTGTCCTGGCCCAGCTCCACGGCCTCCTTGGTGTGGGCGATGAACGCCGCGACGTCGGAGCCCAGGTACATGCCTTCGCCGCCGACGCCCACGATCAGCGGGGTGGAGCGGCGGGCCGCGATGATGCGGTCGGCGTGATCGGCGTGGGTGAACAGCAGCGTGAACGCGCCCTCGAGACGGTTGAGCACCGCCAGGGCGGAGGCCTCGAAGTCGCCGGCGGTGCCGGAGCCGTCTTCGCCGTTGTACGCGCGGGCCAGCAGGTGGCAGGCGACCTCGGAGTCGGTGTCGGACTTCAGCTCGACGCCGGCGTCCTCCAGCTCGGCGCGCAGCGGGGCGAAGTTCTCGATGATGCCGTTGTGGACGATCGCGACCTTGCCGTCGTAGGACAGGTGCGGGTGGGCGTTCGAGTCGGTCGGGCGGCCGTGGGTGGCCCAGCGGGTGTGGCCGATGCAGGTCGCGCCGACGAAGCGGTCGCGGCCGGTGGCGTCGAGCTCGTTTTCCAGGTTGGCCAGCTTGCCGGCCTTCTTCTCGACGTTGACGCCGCCGTCGCCGTCGAGCACGGCGATGCCCGCCGAGTCGTAGCCCCGGTACTCCATCCTCCGCAGCGCCTCGACCGCGATGTCGAGCGCCGGCTGCCGTCCCACGTATCCAACGATTCCGCACATGCCGTACAGGATAACCGGGCGGGGCCGCGTTGCCCGCATCGAGAAAAGGGGAAATTCGCGCTCGCGTTTCCGTCGCTGGCACACATGGGTTTCGGCATTGCCGATATGCTGGTTTTCGTGGCTGAGAATCTGAAGACCCTCGTCTCCAATCTGTCGAAGCGCGGCCCGCACCGCGTCCTCGTCGGCGATCTGTCCTACGTCGGGTTGCCCGGCGTCGTCTACACGCCGGCGAAGGGCAAGGGCGTTCCCGGCATCGCGTTCGGCCATGACTGGCGCGCGCCGGTGGAGCATTACCACGCGACGCTGCGCCATCTGGCGTCGTGGGGAATCGCGGTGGCCGCCCCGAACACCGAGATCGGTTTCGTGGCCGATCACCGCGGGCTGGCCAACGATCTGGAGTCGGCCCTGCAGATCCTCGGCGGCGTCCGGTTGGGCGAGGGCGAGGTGACGGTGTCCCCGGCGAAGCTGGGGTTGGCCGGTCACGGCATGGGCGCGGGCGCGGCGGTGCTGGCCGCGGCGGGCCGCGACAACATCAGGTCAGTGTCCTGCGTGTTCCCGGCGGATACGTCGCCGTCGGCCGAGGCCGCCGCGACGAACGTGCGGTGCCCGGGCCTGGTGCTCGGCCCCGGCGAGAATCAGTGGCTCGACCGCGGCAACCCGAAGCGGCTGGCGGTGAATTGGGCGGATGACGTCATCTTCCGCGAGGTCGATCGCGCGGAGCAGGAGGATTTCTCCGAGACGTCGCTCGGCGAGCGTCTGCTGGGCTTCTCCAAGTCGAACGTGAAGCAGCAGGAGATCACCCGTTCGGCGCTGACGGGCTTCATTCTCGCGACCGTGGGCGACGACAAGAAGTATGCCGCCTTCGCGGAGCCGGACACGAAGATCAAGGGCATCACCAACCGCAGCTTGGAGTGGCTGCGCGATCAGCTGCCGGAGACCGAGTACATGCCGCTGCCCGGCCAGCCGCGCTCCTAGTTTTCGGATTCCGTTTTCGGATTCCACTTTTCCCGCCGCCCGGCCTCCCGGGCGGCGGTTCTTGTTTTTCGCCTGCTCCGCTCCGGTTGATCCCGTGCCTTTTGCTTTGCGACGCCCACCCGATCCCGGTCAGCCGCCCTTGTTCAGGATCGACCGCACCGGGCCACCGGCGATTCGACTCCCGTCGCGGGTCCGCCGGTCGCGTTCCCCGGCTACGGTGTCCCTCGCCATGGTGTTCCCTGCAGCGGTGTTCTCTGAGGCCACGTCCACGGCAAAGGCACCCTCGGCCATGGCATCCCCGGCAATGGCGCCATTGGCTCCCGCACTCTCGCCGGTGTTCGCGGCCCGCCGTTTCGGGTCGTGCCGGCGGTTGAGTTCGGCGATGGCGTCCTTCGCTTTGCGCAGTTCCGATTCGAGCCTCGCGCGGTGCGCGGCGACGGTGTCGTGGTAGCGCTGGACCGCAGCGTCGTAACGTGCTCGCTGCAGCGGGTCCATGCCCGCGAGCGGGTCCATCATGACCACTCGCCCGCCGACGGCGCATGCACCGCTCCGGATCCGGCGCGCGGTTCAGCTCCCGATTCAGAGCCCGGTTCGGAGCCCAGTCCAGAAGCGGAGTCCGCCGCCGGTTCATCCGTGGCAGGGGCAGCGGCCTCCGGTGCCGGCGGTGTGGCGGGTTCCGGGGCCGGTTCGGGCGCAGGCTTCGGCGCCGGTTCGGTTCCGGGAGCGGGCGCCGTCGAAACGGCACCGCCGTCGTTCCCGCCCGCAGCGTCGACCGGCGCACCCGCGCCACCTGCGCTGTTGACCCCGCCGTCACCCAGATTCATGTGCTCCAGCTTCCCTGCGGGAGGAGGCGGCTCCCAGGGCTCCGGCTCTGGCTCGGGCTCGGGTTCCGGCTCCGGAGCAGGTGCAGGTGCGGGCTCGGGTTCGGGCAGAGGTTCCGGCTCCTCGCATGCAACCGGAGCAGGCGCGGGCTCCTCGCATTCAACCGGAGCAGGCGCGGGTTCCGCGCATTCGGCGGGTGCGGGCGCGGGCTCCGCGCATTCCACTGGAGCAGGCGCGGGCTCCGCGCATTCGGTCGGAGCGGGCGCGGGAACGCAGTCGCCCGTCTGCGGCGGCATGCACAGATCCAACATTCCGCCGCCGTTGACTGCAGCCTCGATGCCACCGACCAGGGCACCCGTGACCTGCGCCGCGATCGATCCGACCACTCCGCCGACCACGTTCGCGATCGGCTGCCCCGCCGCAGCACCGCCCGCGGAACCACCCGCCGAACCACCACCGCCACCGCCGGCCGTACCGCCGCCGGAGCCGACCCCCGCACCACCACCGGAGCCGGCCGAACCCGTCGCCCCGTCGGACACGGGCGTCATTCCCGCGGGAGGCACCGAAGGCCCGGGCACGGGCGCCGGAGATTCGGGCGCGAACGGCACCGGCGACGCAACCGGTTCACAGTCGGCGACGACCTCGGGGCACTCCGGAACCGGCGCGGCATCGGACTCCGCCACGCACGCCTCCACGTCCGCGATGGCGCAGTCGAGCAGCTCGCCGACGCACACGTCCCGCGCCCCGATGATGCCGTGGACGCAGTCGACCAGCGACGCCGAAACCTGGCTCGCCACCTGCGCCGCCCCGGGACCGGCCCCGGGCAACGCCGAAGCGCCCTCGCACGCCGCGATCACGCCGCCGGCCGCACCGATCGCGCCCGTCATCGACGCATCCGCCGCCGCGGCCACGGTCGCCGCGGCATCGCCGGCGCACCTCATGCCGAACCCGGCGCCCGCCGCCGATGTCCACTGCCCCAGGCACGCCGCATCGGCGCCGCCCACCGCACCGGCCATGGCATCGGCCGCCGCACCGCCCAAACCGGCGAAGTCCACGGCACCGTTGCCCGCGGCATCGGCGCAGCCCACGTTCACGCCATCGGCCACCGCCCCGAACGCCCCGGAATCGAACCCGTCGACGGCCGCCGCGGCCGCGGTCACCTCCGGCACCGCGACCGGTGCCAGCGGCGGCGCCCCGTACGGCACGGCGCACGCATCCGCCGCGCCGAGCACCGGACCGAGCCCCGCCGCGCCCGAACTGATGAATCCCCCGTTCACGCAGAATCCCCTCCGCTCACATCGATCCGGCCCACGGCGTCGCGCGACGCCGAATCGGCGTCCTCCAGCGCCGCAAACTGCGCGGCCACCGCCGGCGCGTACTCCGCCAACTCGCCGTGCGCCCGGCGCCCGCGCCCGCGCATCGCCTCCACCGCGGCCTCCAACCGCGCGCCGCGATCGAAGAAGGCCAGGCCCGCCGCGAACGGCCGGAACCCCGGCACCGCGACCCACCGGCCATCGCCGTCGCCGGCCCGCCCCGTCACCTCCGACGCGACGCGCACCACCCGATCGTCCGACATCCGCATGCCATCGCCGAACTCAACCACGACGCTCCCCCATCTCCGCTGCGCCCACTCTCACGTCCCCCACTCCTGTTTTCCCTTCGCTCGATTCCGCTGCGTTCGATTCCCTTGCGTTCGATTCCCCCACGCGGCACGCGCCATCCGCATCATCCGCCTGGCACCCCGTTTAGACGCGCCCCGGCCCCCATCGGTTCCATCCGATTCCCCGCCGCCCCGGTCCGGGGGTGGCCGCCCCCACCGCGCCCACGGAAAAGAGCATGAAAAAAGCTTGACGACGCCCCACGCGCACATGGGACGTCGTCAAGCGAAAAGCAGCCCGCGAACCCGGATTCCGGGGCGCGGCCGCGGAAGCTACACCGCCGCGACCACCGCGGACAGCTCGCCCGCGATGCGGCGGGCGGTTTCGGCGTCGGGGGCCTCCACCATCACGCGGAACAGTTCCTCGGTGCCCGACGGGCGCAGCAGCACCCGGCCGGTGTCGCCCAGCGCCTCCTCCGCCCGCGCGATGGCCTCCTTGACCGCCGGGGCATCCGCGATGGCGGCCTTGTCCGCCACCGGCACGTTGATCAGCGTCTGCGGCAGCACCTTCATCACCGCGGCCAGCTCCGACAGGGACTTGCCGGTCGTCGCCATCCGCGCCATCAGGTACAGGCCCGTCAGCGTGCCATCGCCCGTCGTGGCGAAATCCGGGATGACCACGTGGCCGGACTGCTCCCCGCCCAGCGAATACCCGCCCGCGTTGAGGTCCGCCAGCACGTACCGGTCGCCGACCTTCGTGGTGCGCAGCTCGATGCCGTTGTCCTGCATCGCCAGCTTCAGGCCCAGGTTCGACATGACCGTCGCCACCAGCGTGTTGTGGTGCAGCAGGCCCTGCTCCTTCATCGCCAGCGCCAGCACGGCCATGATCTGGTCGCCGTCGACGATGTTGCCCTCCGAATCGACGGCCAGGCAACGGTCGGCGTCGCCGTCGTGGGCCAGGCCCAGATCCGCGCCATGCTCGACGACGGCCTTCTGCAGCACGTCGATGTGCGTCGACCCGCAGCCGTCGTTGATGTTGTAGGAATTCGGCGAATTGTGGATGGCCACCACATCCGCGCCCGCGGCGGCGTAGGCCAGCGGCGCTGCCTCGGACGCGGCGCCGTTGGCGCAGTCGACCACCACGCGGATGCCGTCGAGCTTCGCCGGCACCGCCTTGGCCAGGTGGAACAGGTACCGGTCCAGCCCGTCCGGGGCCTCCTCGATGACCCGGCCGACGCCGGTGCCCGTCGGGCCGCCCTCCTCCAGGTCCAGCAGCGCCCGCTCGATCTCCTTCTCCACGGCGTCGTCGAGCTTCGTGCCGCCGGCGGCGAAGAACTTGATGCCGTTGTCGGGCATCGGGTTGTGCGACGCGGAGATCATCACGCCCATGTCGGCGCCGTAATCGTCCGTCAGGTACGCCACCGCCGGAGTCGGCAGCACCCCGACGCGCAGCACGTCGACGCCCTTCGACGCCATACCCGCGGCCATCGCGGCGGCGAGCATCTCGCCCGACACGCGCGGATCGCGGCCGATGATCGCCGTCGGGCGGCGCTTGGCAGGGTTCGACCCCCGGGTCAGGACGGTGGCGGCCGCGGCCCCCAGCTTCATCGCCAAAGGCGCGGTGAGGGTCTTGTTCGCGAGTCCGCGGACACCGTCGGTGCCGAAGAGACGGGCCATGTCAGATGCATCTCCTGATCGTCGGGTGCCGACCTCCCGGTCAAGGGGCCGATTTCCGTATCCCGACATTGTGCCACCCCCCGCCCCCGCCCACATCAGCGGCCCGCACCGACCGTTGCCCGCCCACCCCCGACCGGAGGACAATGGGGGCTCGCCCTCCCCGACCCCGAAGGCCGCCATGTCCGAAGCGACCGTCCACCCGGCAAACGCGACCGCCCGCGCAGCCGCCTCCACCGCCCACCCCGCCGACTCCCACGGGCTCATCTCGGTTCGCGGCGCCCGCGCGAACAATCTCCGCGCCGTCGACGTCGACCTGCCGAAGCGGCGCCTGACCGTGTTCACGGGAGTGTCCGGCTCCGGCAAGAGTTCGCTGGTCTTCGACACCATCGCCGCGGAGTCGCAGCGGCTGATCAACGAGACGTACCCGTCTTTCGTCCAGGGTTTCATGCCCACGCCGGCGCGCCCGGACGTCGACCTGCTGTCGGGCCTGACCACGGCGATCGTCGTCGACCAGGAGCCGATGGGCTCCAACGCCCGCTCGACCGTGGGCACCGCGACCGACGCCGGCGCTCTGCTGCGCATCCTCTTCTCTCGCGTCGGCGAGCCGAAAATCGGCCCGCCCAACGCCTTTTCCTTCAACGTCGCCTCGATCTCGGGCGCGGGCGCGGTGACCAAGGCCGACGGCACGAAGGAACGCCGGGAGTTTTCCATCCTCGGCGGCCAGTGCCCGGCGTGCGAGGGCCTCGGCACCGTCTCCGACTTCGACCTGACGGCGCTTTACGACGCTTCGAAATCGCTCTCCGAGGGCGCCCTCACCGTGCCCGGCTATTCGATGGACGGCTGGTACGGGCGCATATTCGCCGGTTCCGGGTACTTCGACATGGACAAGCCGCTCGGCGACTTCACCGATGCCGAGCTCCACGACCTGCTGTACCGCGAGGCCACGAAGATCAAGGCCGACGGCATCAACGTCACCTACGAGGGCGTGATCACGAAGATCCGCAAGACGATGCTGACCAAGGACGTCGAGTCGATGCAGCCCCACGTCCGCGCCTTCGTGGAACGCGCCATCGTCTTCCGCCCGTGCCCGGCCTGCGGCGGGACGCGGCTCAGTGACACGGCCCGATCGGTGACCGTCCACGGCAGGAACATCGCGGAACTCTCCGCCATGCAGATCACCGACCTCGCCGAATGGGTCCGCAGCTTCGCCGCGACGGGGCAGTCGGCGACCATCGCCCCGTTGCTGGCGACGCTGCGGGAAACCCTCGAATCCTTCTCCGACATCGGCCTGGGCTACCTGTCGCTCGACCGCGCCTCCGGCAGCCTGTCCGGCGGCGAGGCGCAGCGGGTGAAGATGGTCCGCCACCTCGGCTCCGCCCTCACCGACGTCACCTACGTCTTCGACGAACCCACCGTGGGCCTGCACCCGCACGACATCGCCCGGATGAACGACCTGCTGCTGCAGCTCCGCGACAAGGGCAACACCGTGCTCGTGGTCGAGCACAAGCCCGAGACCATCGCCATCGCCGACCACATCGTCGACGTCGGGCCGGGCGCCGGTTCCGAGGGCGGCGAAATCCGCT
This sequence comes from Corynebacterium hansenii, assembly GCF_030408795.1. Lineage (NCBI taxonomy): Bacteria > Bacillati > Actinomycetota > Actinomycetes > Mycobacteriales > Corynebacteriaceae > Corynebacterium > Corynebacterium hansenii. Next base: position 461,996 of record NZ_CP047211.1, on the reverse strand, counting down.
TCGAGGGCGACGTCGACGGCCTCCGCGCCTCCGGCACCCTCACCGGCCGCCACTTCGACCACCGCGCCGAACTCAAGGAACATGTGCGCCCCGCCGCCGGTGCCCTGGAAATCCGCGGCGCGGACCAGAACAACCTCCGCGACGTCGACGTCGACGTGCCCCTCGGTGTGCTCACCGTGGTCACCGGGGTCGCCGGATCCGGGAAGTCGTCGCTGATCCACGGGGCGCTGGGCGGGGAGGGCGGCGGCGTCGCAAAGCAAGGCGGCGGCACTGGGCACGCCAGCGTGATCTTCGTGGACCAGGCCCCCATCAAGGGCTCGCGGCGCTCCACGGTGGCAACCTACGCGGGGCTCGCCGACCCGGTGCGCAAGGCGTTCGCGAAGGCCAACGGCGTCAAACCCGGCCTGTTCAGCGCCAACTCCGATGGCGCCTGCCCCACCTGCAAGGGCGCCGGGATGATCTACCCCGAAGTGTCCTTCCGCGGCGGCGCCGCCACCATCTGCGAGGACTGCGAGGGCCGCGGCTTCCAGGATGCCGTGCTCGAGCACAAGCTCGGCGGCCGCGACATCGCCGAGGTGCTGGCCATGACCGTCGCCGATGCTCTGGAGTTCTTCTCCGCCGGCGAAGCGCGGGTCCCCGCCGCCATGAAGATCCTGGACACACTGGCCGACGTGGGCCTCGGCTACCTCACCCTCTCCCGCACCCTGCCCACGCTGTCCGGCGGCGAGCGTCAGCGCCTGAAACTGGCGACGCATCTGAAGGGGCGGAAGTCGGGGAAGGCGGGTGCGCGCGGCGGCGGGAAGAAGGCGGGGTCGGGCGGCGGGAAGAATGACGCAGCGAAGGGTGGTGCGGTGAAGGCGGACGCGGCGACGAGTGATGCGAGTGCCGCAGTGAAAGCCGGGGCCGCGACCGCCGGCGAGGTGTTCGTCCTCGATGAGCCGACCAGCGGTCTGCACCTCGCCGACGTGGACAATCTGCTGGCGCTGCTGGACCGGCTGGTCGACGGCGGATCGTCGGTGATCGTGATCGAGCATCACCAGGCCGTGATGGCGCACGCCGACTGGATCATCGACCTCGGGCCCGGGGCCGGCCACGACGGCGGGCGCGTGGTGTTCGAGGGCACGCCGGCCGACCTCGTCGCCGCCGCGCGGGACGGCCGCGGGACGATCACCGGCGAGCACCTGGCGAAATACGTGGGGGTGTAGGCCGCACCGCGCGCCACACCCCGCGCCCTCCATCCCCTCCCCTCGGCTCCGGCGCCCCCTCCCGCCCCGGCGCCCCACCCCTCCTTCCACGCCCCGGCGCCCCACCCCTCCAGATGCGCCAGTTACATGCAGATGCACCCGTTGCAACTGGCGCATCTGCATGTAACTGGCGCATTTGCGAGATCAAGCGACTGAAACGGGCGCATCTGCGAGGCAGGCTGGCGGGAAAGGACTCACCCGAGCCTCGCCGAACCCCGAAAACGCGAAAACGCCCCCACCCCGAGCGAACCAGGGATGGGGCGTTTCGGTGAAGCACTCCACCGGCGAACCAGCTGCGCCGACGCCTCACGCGGATGTCAACCGACTGTTGATCAGGCGGTTCAACGACACTCCCTCTCTCGCGGCTTCCATAGCCAATCGTCGGTGAACCTCCACCGGCATCCGCAGTTGGAGTTTGCCCGAATACGTTCGTTCGCCGTAGGGGGTCGGGATCTCCTCGCCGGTTTCAAGCATGTCCTCTATCACGTCCTCCACCAGCGACGTGATCCCATTCAGCGCCGCATCGCGATTGGGGGCGAGCCACGACAACGAGCGGAACTCGAGGACGGTGCCCACGTACTCCTGATCCTCCGGTGACCAGGCGACCTGATAGGTGTAGTGATCGCTGCGCATGATGTCGCTCCTCACTGTTTTTCGTCCAACAACCGGTCGATCGCCTTCAACGCCTGGCGGACTTGGTACGGCTTGGCGTTTCCGCCTTCGCCCCGTTGCAGGTTGATGCGGGGATCTCCGATCCACGGCATTTTGTAGACGGCCACGTGCGACCCTTTCCCCGGCCTGCGCTCGAAGAAGTGGTCGCACACGATCCGAAGGTCGTCGAACGAGACGGAATCCGGACGTCTCCTGATTCTCCGAAGCCGCTTTTCGACGGCCTGCGGCGTTTCGATCACACCGTTTATGGTACCACTATTGGCACCATGGCGTGCGGCGAGTCGATGCGATTCGAGCCACCACCGCCGGTTTCATCGTCGCGGAAGAAAGCTTGTTCCATTGCTCGACGAGTCCACGCCGGCCGACCTCGTCGCCGCCGCACGGGACGGCCACGGGACGATCACCGGCGAGCACCTGGCGAAATCAGTGGGGCGTAGGCGACGCCCCGCGCCCCGGCGCCCCACCCCTCCTTCCACACCCCGGCTCCGGGCGCCCGCTCCCGCCCCGGCGCCCCACTCCTCCAGATGCGCCAGTTACATGCAGATGCGCCCGTTGCAACTGGCGCATCTGCATGTAACTGGCGCATCTGCGAGGCCGGCTGGCGGGAACGGGCGCACCCGAGCATCGCCGAACCCCCGAAAACGCGAAAACGCCCCACCCCGGGCGAACCCGGGATGGGGCGTTTCGGTGAAGCACTCCACCGGCGAACCGGCGGCACCGCACCACCACCGGCGAACCGGCGGCACCGCACCACCACCGGCGAACCGGCGGCGGCACCCGAAGCCGAAGCTTCGGTTTAGCGCTTGGAGTACTGCGGCGCGCGGCGGGCCTTGTGCAGACCGGCCTTCTTGCGCTCGACGGCGCGGGCGTCGCGGGTGAGGAAGCCGGCCTTCTTCAGCTGGCCGCGCTCCTCCGGGTTGTACTCGTTGAGGGCGCGGGCGATGGCCAGGCGCAGGGCGCCGGCCTGGCCGGACGGGCCGCCGCCGTTGATGTTGGCGGCGATGTCGAACTGGTTCTCGCGCTCGAGCAGGACCAGCGGGTCCTTGATCTCCTGCTGGTGCAGCTTGTTCGGGAAGTAGTCCTCGATGTCGCGGCCGTTGCAGGTGATCTTGCCGGTGCCGGCGGTCACGTTGACGCGGGCGATGGCGCGCTTGCGGCGACCGACGGTCTGGATCGGGCGATCCAGGGCGGCGGGCTCGGCGACGACGGCGTCGTCGGCCTCGACCTCGGCGGTCTCATCGACGAGGGCCTCGCCGATGGTCGAGGTGAAGTCCTCGGTGGCGGCTTCCGCCGCAGCCTGGACGTCGTCGTAGGTGGCCTCGGTGTTCTCGACCTGGGCCTCGTTGGTGTCCTGGGGGTTGGTCACTGCGCCACCGCCTTGATCTCGTAGTTCTCGGGCTTCTGGCCGGCGTAGGGGTGCTCGGAGCCGGCGTAGACGTGAAGCTTCTTGATGGACTGACGCGACAGCTTGTTGTGCGGCATCATGCCCTCGATGGCCTCGGCGACGACGCGCTCGGGGTGCAGCTCGAGGGAGCGTCCCAGGGTCATCGACTTGAGGCCGCCCGGGAAGCCGGAGTGGCGGTAGCGCATCTCGCGGTCCCGCTTGTTGGAGGAGATGTGGATCTTGTCGGCGTTGATCACGATGACGTGGTCGCCGCAGTCGACGTTGGGGGCGAAGTAGGCCTTGCCCTTGCCGCGCAGCAGGTCGGCGGCGTGGGTGGCGAGGCGACCGAGCACGACGTCAGTGGCGTCGATGACGTACCACTTGCGCTCGATGTCACCGTCCTTGGGGTGGAAAGTAGACAACATGACTCCTTTACGGGTCCGTGTGATTCTGCCGGCCGGTGTGCGCCGCGTGCCCTGCCCCCGGCGGCCGGTGGAGACCCGGGGAGGTTGTGCTCGCCGCTTTTTCGCTTGACGACGCCCGGCGTGGGGCGTGTTTCGTCGCGCGTGCGGGAGTGGGGTGCACACAGGCGGCCTACTTTACCGGTGCGGCCGCTGCAATCCAAAACGCGTCGGCGCCGGTGAACGGGTGCGGCCGATGCATCCGCCCCGGGTGCGGGGCGGTGGCATCGGCCGTCGTAAAGCAGTCCGTCGAGCAGTTCGCGCAGCGGTTCGTGAAACGGCTGCGCGGTGGCCGGTCAGCCCCAGCTGGCGGCGGCGCGGCGGTTGATGTCGGACATGCGGTCGTTGCCCTCTTCGACGGTGCGGGCGATGGTGTCCAGGATCTGGTTGAGGTCGGTGGCGGAGTCGTCCCACTTGCGCTGGGCTTCCTCGTACGCGACCGCCGAATCGCCCTCCCAGGTGGCGGTCATCGGGGCGATGCGGGACTTCAGGTCGCCGAGCAGCGTCTGGATGTGCCCGGAGGTGGCGCGGATGTCGGCTGCGCCGGCGGCGATGGAGCCGAATTGGTAGCGGATGGTGTCGGTCATGTGGTCCCCCTCGTGATGGTTGGTCGTGGTGTTCGGTGGCCGCTCGGCGGCCGGTGCGGTGCCCGGTGGGGCGCCGGCGTCACAGGTTCAGCAGCCCGCCGCCGGAGGCGCTGACGCGGTTGAGGTCCGCCACGCCGGTTTCCTCGCCGTCGTCGAAGGAGCCGGCGTTGGCGCGGATGTTCTCGGCGATGTCGGTGAGCGCGCCGGACAGCTTCGCCGCGGCCTCGTCCCACCGGATCATGAGGTCGTCGAAGGCCTGCTTGGCCTGGCCCTTCCACTCCCCCGCCAGGCCGTCGACGACGCCGCGGAGCCGGCTCAGCTCGCCGGAGACTTCCTGGTTGACCCCGTCGACGTCCCCCGCCGTCGTTTTCATCGTGCCGGATTCGGTGGTGAAGATTCCGTCGGTCATGTGATTCCCCCTCTATTTCTCGTGTCGTGCCCATCGTGTCGCCCGCGTCGTCTGCCGCGGGCGCGGGTTCCGGTGCGGAGGTCCCCGCACCGGGTCAGGTGGCCGGTGTGCGTTCCCCGGCCGCCACATGATTGGACGCGCCCCGGCGCCGATCGGTTCCATCTTTTTTCCGCCCCTCCCCCGGGCCACCCCCGTCACCGGCGCTCGTCCACTGCGGCGGTGCGCACTGCTTCGCCGCAGATCGGGCGGACCTGCGGGATCGTCGCGCCGCGGAATTGGCAGCCGACGGAGATCTGCCACCCGTCGACCACCCGGTGCTGCCACAGGACGACGGACCCGTCGGCTGGACGTTCCTCGTGGACCACGACATCGAGGCCCTCGAGGACCTCCCGGCGCACCGCGTCCATCCCCGGTGTTCCCTCCGCGTGTTCGGCGAGGCCGGCGGCCAGCGCGTCGACGTCCGTTCCCGCCGGCAACCGGCCGGCCGACACGAGCACGCGCATGGTGCCGCCGTCGACGAGGACCAGTGCATCGGCCCCGGCGGCGGCGTCGATGCGCCATCCCTCCGGCATTTCGACGCGGACGCCCTTGCCCGCCAGCTCCCGCACCGGAGGTTTCGTGCCGGCCTTCGGCGCCGCGGGATCGGTCGGCGCGGGCTCCGCTTCCGGCGCCGGGCGCGCGGCTCCGTCGGGTTCTTCCGCCGCGGCGGCCACCACCGTTTCGTCGCGCCACGCCGCCCCGACCGGACCGTCGACGATGAGGACGATCGCGACCGCGGCGATGACGCAGGCCAGAGCGGCTGCGGCCAGCGACGGCACGGGAAGGAGCCGGTGGCGCGGCCGTCGGGGCGCTCGTGAAAGGTCGCGGGCGCGGCGGCGCAGAGCGGCGATGTCCAGGCCATCGGGAACGTCTTCGACCGCGGGCGGGCCATCGACCACCCTCCCGTCGCCGGAGTCTCCATCGGAGCCGTGCCTCCGCGCCCCCAGCAGTTCAACCGGCACGGGGAACGCCAGCCAACCTCGCCGGCGCATGTCCGAAAGAAGGCGGTCGTCGTCCGCGGCGACGATGAACTCCGCATCCGAACGGTCGAGCACGTCATCGATGCCGGCGGCGTCCCCGATTCCCACGGCATGCCCGCCGCCCACATCACCCACCGCATCCCCGGCGGCCCCGAGCAACTCCGCGGCCACGTCGCGGATGATCTCGATCGCGTCGCCGCCTCGGAAGGACAACCTCGAATCGGCGAGCCCGGAGTCGAAGTCGAGGCGCGAGACGCAGATGCGGCCGGGCTCGACCTCCACGAGGAAACTGTGCCCCACGGCGGGGCGCTCCAGTCCCATCAGCTCGGTGGCGACATCCCCGATCCGGGGGTCGAAACCGCGCCGGACCAGCTCCTCCGCGAACAGCTCGCGGCGCCTGCCGCCCCAGTACGACGGGGTGATCACGACATCCGGGGCAGCGTCGAACCCGTCGATCGTCGCCGCATCCCCCTCCGGTCCCCGCGCCGCCGGACCCCAGGCGTGGAGCACCCGCGGGCCGGGATGGGCTTCAGCGTTCATCGGCATCTCCGTTCCCCTCCGGCGGCGCCACCTTTTCCTTTGACGGCAGCGCGACCTTTTCCTCCGGCGGCAGCGCCACCTGCATCACGCGCGGCGGCTTGCCGTGTTCGACCCACGTGCCGCGGCCGGGCGGGCGCTGCCGCAGGGCCACGCCCATCAGCGGCCCGTCGTCGCGGGAGCCGTCGAGCACCAGTCCCGTCGCGCCCTGGTCCTTCGCCGCCCCGAGCACCGGGTCATGCAGCGACCGGGTCGCGGCACCGGTGCGCCGGGCCAGCACCACGTGCAGGCCGATGTCCGCGGCGTGCGGGATGAACTCCCCCAAGCGGCGTCAGCGGCGACCCCCGCGAACCCGACACGAGGTCGTAGTCGTCCACCACCACCGCGATGTCCGGCCCGGTCCACCAGTCGCGCGCCCGCAGCCGCTCCGGGGTGACGTCCGGGCCCGGCAGCCGCCCGCGCAGCGCCGCGGCCAGTTCGGCGACCATCGGTTCGGCCACCGCCGGCGATCCCGCGTATCCCGCCAGGCGGTCCGCGGGCACGGCGTCGAGCAGTCCGCGGCGGTAATCGACCACCAGGAGCTTCAGCGTCGGCCGCGTCCGCAGCAGCCCGGCGATCATGGTGCGCAGCGCGGTGGTGCGCCCGGAGCCCGCGGACCCGAAGATCAGCAGGTGGCGGTCACGGTCGGCGTCGAAGGTCACGGGCGCCAGGGCGTCCTCGTCCAGGCCCGCGGCCACGGCACCCGACGCCACGGCCGCTTCGACGGCGTCCCAGCCGACCCGCGCTGGCAGGAGCTTCAACTGCGGGACCCGGGCGTCGCCCCGCGCGCCGCACGATCGGGCCACTTCGGCGACGTCGTCGGGCCCGCACAGCGCGATCAGCGCACCGCATCCGTCCGGCGACAGCCCCCGGCCCGGCGCGTCCGGCACGAGTTTCGCGGCCTTGCGGTCGATGACGGAGTCGATGGCCTCGGCCTGCCGCAGTTCGATGCGGGTGCCCAGCAGGTCGCGCACCGCCGGCCGCAGCTCGGTCCACCGGTGCGCGGTCAGCGCCACGTGCACGCCGACGGCCAGGCCGTCCGACAGGATCGCCTGCACACGGTCGCCGAGGTTCTGGTGTTCCTGCCGCAGCGCCGGCCACCCGTCGACGACGAGCAGCACATCCGGTTCCCCGCCGGCCCGCGCCTCGGCGATGGTGCGCCAGCCCCGTTCGCGGTGCCGTTCCTCGCGTTCGGCGACCTCCGACGACATCGCCGACACCACGCGGTTGAGCTTGTCGACGTCGCCGCGGTGCGTCACCGACGCCACGTGGGGCAGTTCCGCGAGATCCGCCAGGCCACCCGCGCCGTAGTCGATGACGTGGACGTGGAGCTTTTCCGGCGGCGTCGTCAGCGCCAGCGAGGCCACGAGCGTGCGCACCGCCGTAGATTTTCCCGACCGCGGCGCGCCGACGATCGCGGCATGCCCGCCGGGGCCCGACAGATCCACGACGTACGGGTCCTGGCGCTGCTCCAGCGGCCGGTCGATGAGCCCCACCGATGCCGTCAGCGGCGGCAGCGACGAATCGACGGCGTCGGCCAAAGCGGTGCGGGCGGGCAGCGGCGGCAGCCACACCCGGTGCGCGGCATGCGGGTGCCCGGCCATCGCGGCGACCGTGGCATCCAGGATGCTGTGCGACGGCCCCCGGTTCCGCGCCGTCTCCGATGCGTCGTCACGCCGCCGGCGCCGTCGACCGCCGGCCCGCCCGAGGCCGCGAACGCCGACACCCGCGCACCCGCAGCCGCCCCGGGGCCGTGCCGCCCGGCCGCGGCGACCGCGGGCACCGGCCCGGACACGTAGGCGGAGTGGAAGCGGACGGGCGCGCCCGCGTCGGTCTTGAGGAAACCCGCGCCCGGCGTGGCCGGCAGGTGGTGGGCGTCGGGGACGCCGAGGACGCTGCGGGATTCGGCGGCGGAGAAGGTCTTCAGGCCCACCCGGTAGGACAGGTGGCTGTCCAGCCCGCGCAGGCGGCCCTCCTCCAGACGCTGGCTGGCCAACAGCAGATGCATGTGCAGCGAACGGCCCAGGCGGCCGACGGCCACGAAGAGCTCGGCGAACTCCGGACGGTGGCCCAGCAGCTCCGAGAACTCGTCGACCACGATGACCAGCGCCGGCAGCGGCTTCAGGTCCGTGCGGCCGGCCCGGCGCGCGGCCTCGTACTCGGCGACGCCCGGGAAGTTGCCCGAGGAACGCAGCAGCTCCTGGCGGCGGGTCATCTCGCCGCGGATGGCGTCCTGCATGCGGTCGACGAGGACGAGCTCGTCGGCGAGGTTGGTGATCACCGCCGACACGTGCGGCAGACCCTCCAGTCCCAGGAACGTCGCACCGCCCTTGAAGTCCACGAGCACCAGGTTGAGCTGGTCCGGGCCATGCGTGGCGGCCAGCGCGAGCACCGCCGACTTGAGGAACTCCGACTTGCCCGACCCCGTCGCGCCGATGCACAGACCGTGCGGGCCGACGCCGCCCTCGGCGGATTCCTTCAGGTCCAGGTGCAGCACCGACCCGTCCGCGCCGAGCCCGACCGGGATGCGCAGGCGCTCGGGACCGAGGCGCTCGCGGAAGCGCAGCACCGCCGGCGGCGGCGCCAGATCCAGCTCCGCCAGCACGGGGTCGCGTTCCACGGCGCCATCGCGATTGGCCCGCTTCGGGGCATGCGGCGACAGCCTCCGGGCGAGCGCCTCCGCCGCGCCCGCGCCGAGCGCGTCGGCGGCGGCGATGTCCTCCTCACCCGCGGCGGTGGTCGCGCGCACCCGGCCCCCGGAGACGGTCAACGCGAGACCCGACGCGACGGCGGCGGCCATGGTCCGGCCACCCGCTCCGCCCGCACCTCCCGCGACGTGGGCACCGCCCGTCCCGCCCGAACCGCCATCACCTCCCGCACCGCCCACCGGCACGGCGAGGACGGACACGATGCCATCCGCCGCGGGGCGCATCCCGAGCAGCGCGTCCAGGTGCCCGGGTTCCCGATCCAGGTCCCGGCCATCGGCGACGATCACGAGCAGCGGCACATCGACGCCGGCCAGGGCGTCGGCGAGCTCCGGCACCGTCGATGCGCGCAGCCTCGCCGGCCCCGACGCATCCGCCCGGCGCGGATGGGCGTTGTGGGGCAGCCACTTCGCCCACTCCCACTCCGGGCCGACGCCGACGACGGCGATGGCCAGGTCCTCCGGGTGATGGGCCACCGCCAACTGCGCGATCATCGCCCGCGCCAGCGCCAGGGCCGCATCCCCGTCACCGCCCAACGCCACCAGGGGGAACGCCCGGACGTCGACGGCGATGGGCAGATCCGGCACCGACCGCGCCGACCTCACCACGTGCCGCAGCGCCACCGCCGACACCGGGTCGAGCTTCTCCGGGGCGGCCACCGCAGGCGGCGTCACCGGCGTGGCCGGACCGTGGGGGCCGGTGCCGATGCGCACCGCGCCGAAATCATCGTCGCCCGGGTCGCGCTCCCACATGCGCCACGTGCCCGCGAAGGTCCAGGCATCGGCGGGGTCGGGGTGGACGTGGACCACGCTGGCCCGCTGCATGCCCACCGCCACCGCCACCGCCACCGCCCGGCGCACGCTGGCCAGGTGCCGCTGGTAGTCGCGCCGGGCGGGCCCCGCATCGGCCGCGCCCGACGCACCGCCGGCCATCATGCCCAACGTCGAGACCACCATGAGCAGCGGAAACATGAACGTGATCGGGTTGCGCCCCGAGCCCGACACCACCATCACCGCGACCATGCCCACCACCGCGACGAGCATGACCACGGGCAGCAGCGCCCGCATCAGCGGCACCGGCTTCGCTTCCGGCGCCTCCGGCGGCGCATCGGGCCGGATGTCCCCCGGCCTCGGCTGCGGCCCGGGCACCCTCGGCGGGCGTTCCGGCGCCGGCCGCGGCTCCATCGCCACGGCCATCCCCGCCACCCCCGGCATCCCCGCCGCCGCTCCCGCCACCGCAGTCCCCGCGGCACCCCGTGCCGTGGCCGCGGCGGTGCCGCCGTCGGCCGTCGTCAAGCGCGTGCGCGCATCCCCCATCGTCGAAGCCCTCCCCCGAGTGACCCAGCCTCTTCGGCTGGACGCGACGCAGAGCATAGGCCACCCTGGATGGGCGCGCCCGGCCAACGGGGGAGCGGGCGCACGGGAGACGCGGGGGCGGACGGCCACCGCGGGTTGGGGGAATCATGTCGCCGACGGCGTCGATGCTGCGGATCCGGGTCGATTTGCTGCCCGGGGACGGACCTGCGCGGAGGGCGGATCTGCTCGTCCCGGCGGAGGCGCCGGTGGCCGCCGTGCTGCCCGAGATGCTCGACATGTTCGGCTCCGGCGCCGCGCCGGGGGCGTCGTGGCGGGCCCGGCTGCCCGACGGGACCATCGCCGATCCCGAGTCCGGCCTGGCCGGGGCGGGGGTGCGCGACGGCGACCGCATCGTCATCGTCGACGATCCCGGGCCCGCGCCGCCGCCGATGGTGATCGACGTCGCCGACGTGCTCGCCGACGGCGCGCCCGGGGTCGGGGTCGCAGATGCCGCCGTCGGCCTGTCCGCGGCGTCCGCGGCGACCGTCGCCACCGTGGCCGGGGTGCTGGCGATGTCGCCGCAGGATCCGGTGCTCGCCGCCGGGGTGGCGGGCGCGATCGCGCTGGCGGCGGGCGGGGGCCTGCGCATCGCGCTGCGCCGGGGCGGTTCCGCCGCGACGGCGCTGTTCCTGGCCTGCCAGGTTCTGGTGTTCGCGTCGGTGGCCGGTGCGGTGCTGACCGGCATCCGCGCCGCCGACGTCGGCGCGGATTGGCGGTTCGCCGCGGGCCTGGTCCCGGGTGCGCTGGTCGCGTCGTCGGCGCTGCTGGTGCCGTGGCCCGCCCGGCGTGACGTCTCCGCGGCGCTGACCGCGGCCGGTGCGGGCGGGGCCGCGATGGCCGTCGGCGCCTCCGGGTACGCGGCGGCGCTGGCCTGGTCCGGCGAGGTCCTCCCCGCCGCCGCGTTGACCATCGCCCTGGCCGTGATCGGCGTGGCGGCGGCCCCGGGTCTCGCCGTCGCGGCGGCCGGGGTGCGGGTGCCGCGCATCCCCGCCGCGGGAGAGCCCTTCCCGGACGACCCCGACCCCGATGACCCCGTCGACGCCGTCGCCTCGCGGGCGGGCCGGCTTCTCGACGGCATGGTCGCGGGGTGGGCGGCGGTCCTCGTCGCGGCGGCCGCGCCGATCGCCGCGGGATCGCCGGACGGCTGGTCGACGGGGCTGCTCGCGGCGGCGACGGTGCTGTGCCTGATCCAGTCCCGGGGCCATGCCCGGCTGATCCCGTCGGCGGCCCTGGGCTGCGCCGGCGCCGCACTGCTCATCGGTCTCGCGCTGGCGCAATGGGACGCGGGCCGCTGGCCGATCGCGTTGCTCCTCATCGCCCCGCCCCTGGCGGCGACGGCCGTCGCCGCCGTGCCCGCCGCGCGCGTCACCCCGACCATGCGGCGCGTGCTCGAGCTCGTCGAGGCCGTGTCCATCGCCGTGTCCCTGCCGCTCGCGGCCGTGGTGGCGGGGATCCCCGAGCTGGCGGCGGGGCTGGTCCGGTGAGCCGGCGCCTGCGCGCCGCCGCCTGGTCGGCGGGGCTCCTGTGCTTTGCGACGGCCATCGTCGGCGCCCCTCAGCCGGCCGCCCAGACCCGGTGCACGGAGGCCGCGGCGTCATCGACGGCGATCCTGTCCGAACCGACCGGCGCCGAACGGGCGCTGCGGTTCCGGGATGCGTGGCCCCTGGCCGACGGCGCGGGCATCACCATCGCGATCATCGACACCGGAGTGGCGGATCACCCGCGGTTGGGAGGCGTCGTCGACGGCGGCGACGTCACCGGCGGGGAGGGCGCGTTCCACGATTGCGACGCCCACGGGACCTTCGTCGCGGGGTTGGCGGCGGGTCGGCCCGGCGCGGATTCCATTGCGGGCGTCGCGCCGGGGGCGACCGTGCTGAGCATCCGCCACACCACGGGAGACGAGGGCACCCTGCTGTCGCTGGCCACGGCGATCGATTCGGCGGTGGCGCAGGGGGCGCGGGTGATCAACATCTCGCTGACCTCGTGCGCCCCGCCGGGGGCCGTGCCGCCCGGTGCCCCGGACGTCGCCGAGGCGGTGCGCGGTGCGGACGATGCCGGTTCGGGTGCGGCGGTGACCGGCGCAAACGGTGCGGGTTCGGGCGCGGCCCCGGCGGCGGGCAACGACGGAGAGGCCGTTGCCGCCGGCTACGCGGTGACCGCGGAGTGGGTCGACGTCGCGGCACCCGGCGGTCCCGTCGCCGGGCCCGCGCCGGATGGCGAGACGATGGCGGACCTCCGGGTGACGGGTTCCCGGGCGGCGCCGATCGTCGGCACGAGCTTCGCCGCGCCGCTGGTGTCGGGCACGGCGGCGCTGATCCTGTCGCGCCATCCGGCGCTGTCGCCCGCCGAGGTCCGGGAGATCATCGCCGCGACGTCCTCGCCCGTGGCGTCGACGCCGGGCATCGGCATCGGCGTGGTCGACCCGGTCGCCGCCGTCAACTGGGCGGGCGCCGCAAGCCCCGGGGCCCCGGCGGGCGCCGCGCCCCCGCACCCGCCGCCCCGTCCCGACCCGGTTCCGGGGTCGAGGGTGCGGATCCTCTTCCTTGGCGCGGTGGTTTCACTGGCCGCTTCCGCGCTGTGGGCCGCGGGATCGGCCCGTTCCGCGAACCGGGGCGGACGGCAGTGACTTTTCAGCGCCGGGTGGAGGTGGTCTTGCGGGCGAGGATCAGAAGACCCAGCGCCGTGAGCGCGGCGAACCAGGCGACGAACGGAATGACCGCCGCGGCGGTGACGTCACCGTCCATGAACGCGTTCATCAGCTCGAGCACCGCAGTCACCGGGGAGAAGTCGACCATCGGCCGCAGAGGTTCGGCGTACAGCTCCCGCGGCATCATTCCGGGATTGAGGAACATCGCGACCATGACCAGGGGAACGAAGCTCATCGCCCCCTGCGGGGTGTCGACCATGAAGCCGAGCATCACGCCGATGGAACCGGACGCCAGGGCCACCGCCATCAGAATCGCGAGAGTCCCCGCCAGCGCCGCCGGAGAACCGAAATCGGCGCCGAGGACCAGGCCAACCGCGACCGCCGAGAGCATCGACAGCCAGGAGATCACCGACGAGGCGAGGATGCGCCCGGCCATGCCCGCGAAGCGGGGGCCCGGGACCGTCGCCAACCTGTCCGGCAGGCCGTCATGGCGTTCCTGCACGATGCCGCCGGCTCCGATCAGGGCGACCGTGAACGCCTGGGACACCGCGATCATCACCGAGATCGACGCCATGTTCATCGGGACGCCGCTGAACTGCTCGACCATCCCGGAGAACATGATCTTCATGATCACGAGCATGACTATCGGCATCATCACGGTGGAGAAGACCGATGCGGGGGATCGGCGCCAGCGCTTCAGCAGGCGCCCGGCGTGGACGCCGACGGCGCCGGCCCAGCCGATGTGCAATCCTTCCCTCGTGCTCATCGCTGCCTCCTGAATGCCGCGGCGACCCACCAGCCGCCGAGGACCAGTCCCAGCACCAGCCACGCCAGGGCCTCCCAGCCTTCGCTGCCCGGGCCCCGCCCCATGAGGAAGGCGCGGTTGGTCTCGATCATCACCGTGAACGGCATGTGCGCGATGACGGGTTCGATCCACTCGGGGAGGGCCGACAACGGGATGAAGGCGCTGGAGAGCATCAGCAGCGGCATTTCCACGCCCTGGATCAGCCCCGCCATTTGCACGGGATGCCGCCGCGAACGCAGCGCCAGCCCGCAGAACGCGAGCACCAGAACCTCCCCCATCAGCAAGGCCAGGAGGCATGCGAGCAGCAGCCCCATCACGCCCGCGGGCTTCGCGCCGCAGAGCAGGCCGATGGCGACGACCGCCAGCACGGAGAGCAGGGAGCGCACCAGATCGGTGATCATGCGCGCGCCGACGGCCACCAAAGCGGGGATCGGCATCGCGCGCAGCCTTCCGATCAGCCCGCTTTCCACGTCCACGGCCAGGGCCATGCAGGACCCGCCGGCGGTGAACATGACGGCCTGGAACATCGATCCGGCCATCAGGAACAGCGCGTAGTCGAATCCGGATTCCTTGGCCGCGTGCCCGAATACGACCCAGAACGCGAGCATCATCATGCCGGGGATCACCAGGGCCGACACCAGTGACGCGGAGTTGCGGAACAGCCGCAGGTTGTTGCGCGTGACGGCGCCGGCCAGGGCGTGGGCGGCCGGGGGCCTCCGGCCGGTCAGGGTTCCTGCGGGGTGGGTCACGGCCGGTTCTCTCCGCCCGCTCCGCCGCCGGCGAAGGCGGTGCCGAGGAAGACGTCGTCCAGCGAGGGCGGGGTGATCGCGGCGGAGACGATCTCCGGCCCGGTGGACCCGAGCGCGCGGGTCGCCCCGATCAGATCCTCCGTCCCATCGTGGGCGATGAAGGAGACTTCCAGGGCATCGACGGTGAAGTCCTCCCGCGGGCGGCCCAGGCTCTCCGGCAGGGTGTGCGACGCCGCGCGCCGCGCCGATGCCTCATCGTCGAAACCGAGGCAACACCGCGGGGCGCCGAATTTCCGGCGAAGCTCCGACGGGGAACCCTGCGCCACGGTGCGCCCGTCCCTCAGCAGGACGACGTCGTCGGCCAGCCGCTCGGCTTCGTCGAGGTATTGGGTGGTCAACAGGATGGCCACGCCGCGGCCGCGCAGTTCGTCGACCATCGCCCACAGCTCCCGGCGCGACAGGGGGTCGAGACCGGTGGTGGGTTCATCGAGGAACAGCAGCTCGGTTTCGACGATCATCGACGCCGCGATGTCCAGCCGCCGCCGCATGCCCCCGGAATACGCGGAAACCCGCTGATCGCCGGCGTCGTCAAGCCGGAATCGCTTCAGCAGCTCATCCGCGCGGGCGGCGGCTCCCGCCCTGCCGAAGCCGTTGATCCGGGCGAAGAAGATCAGGTTCTCCCGCCCGGTCAGTTCCCCGTCCACCGCGGCGAACTGCCCGGTGAGCGAGATGTGCTCGCGGACCTCGCGGGCGCGGGCGACGACGTCGGCCCCGCACACCAGAACCGTCCCGGAGCTCGGCATCAGCAGGGTGGTGGCGATGTTCACCAGCGTGGTCTTGCCGGCGCCGTTGGCGCCGAGCAGGGCGACCGTTTGCCCGCGGCGAACGCGGAAGCTCACCCCGTCCAGCACCCGTTTGGCCCGGGGGCCGTTTCCGTAGGTCTTGCAGAGGTCCCGGACATCGAGCACCACATCATCCGGCGGCGCCCCCTCCGTGGGTTGATTCATGCGCGTTCCTTCCGAGAAGAATTCCGTCTGCGATCCATTACGGCGAACCGTAGCCTTACCTCACATCACCCGGCAAGGTTTGACTTATTTTACCTTTTCGCGCGCCCGTCACCCGCACCGATCGCCGCGAAGGTGAGTCGTACCCGTCGCCCCGGCACCGGGCGCCCCACCACACCGCCCGCTGCCGACCGCCCGTCACGCCGGGGCCAGTGCGGCGGCGCGCGTCAGCTCCGGCCCCTCGCGAAGCGACGCCAGCACCCGCCACGGCACGGGCACCGCCGAGTGGTAGCCCAGCACGGCCAGCGCGCGGCGGTTCTCCACCTGGTGCCGCGTGCCATCGACGGTGACCAGGTGCACGCCCGCTCCGGTGTCCACGGCGACGGTGCCGGGCGCGCCGCCGGAAAACCCGTCCATCGCGGGCCCCGGCCCGTCGGCCCCCGGGTAGGGCACGACTCCGGCGGGTGGCTTGCCGACGGTGACCGACGTGTCCCGTGCATCGGCGTCGACGCACAACCAGCCGTCGGCCGGGGCCCATTCGGTGATCTCGCCGGGCAGCGAACCGGCGTCGGGTGCGGCGGCGACGGGAACCGCGGCCAGCTCCGGCTCCGTCGCCGAGGCGGAACCGAACCGGGCCGCGAAGACGTCGGCGAGCACCGGAGGGACTTCGACGGCGCCGTCGGAAAGCACCGCCACGCGCCGGTCCGCCACCTCGACGACCCGTCCGACCAGGTCGAACGGCGCGGGCCATGCGGTCGCCTCCCCCACCCGGGGCACCTCGGGGACCGTCACCGGCGGCGCCTCGGGCAGCGCCCGCAACAGGGCCGGCCCGGCGGGGCGAACCGGCGCCCCGGCCAGCCCGAGCGACCGCGCCAGCGCGGGATCGGCGGCGTCGATCAGCGCCCGGCGCCCGCCGTGGACCAACCACAGCCGCTCCCCGTCGCCGAGCAGGGCCGCCACGCCGTCGTCGGCGGGCAGGCCCCCGGTGCGGGCCACGGTGGACCGGACCGCGACCGGCTCATGCAGGGCGGGCTCGGCGTTTTCGCACACGCCCACCGCGGCAGGCGCGCCGGGCGGGTCGGAGGCGGCGATGGCCGGCGCCCCCGCGATGCCGATGGGGTGCCCCGCGGGCACGTCGCCCAGCGCCCCTCCCCCGACGCGGACCGGTTCGGCCGGCTGCCCCAGCACCAGCCGCGCGGACGCCAGGTTCGCCACCGGGTGGACGCGGTCGTCGATGCGCACGTGCAGCGCCCCCGTGTCGCGCACCAGGAGCAGATCCGCGTCGGCCGTGCCATCGCGGGGCCGGATCAGCCCGAAGATCACCGTCCCCGCAAGCACGAGCACCAGCAGCGCCGCCCCCGCGGCCACCGCCCGGCCCCGGGTCCGCAGCGGATCGTGGAGCATCCGGGCATCGGCCCTGACCAGCGCGTGTTCCACGCGGCGGACCAGGAACCTGTGCCCGCTGATCTGCGCGGGCGTGGTCGGAGTGCGAGGCATGTGACGTTCCCCCCGAATCGTCGTCACCCATGTTCTTCGCACGGCAGCCTAGGCCAGCCGCCGCTAGGCTGCCCGTCGACGGCCGCCGGACGGGTGGCCCGAGGCGCGGGGGTGCGCCGATCATTTGCCGGGGGTGGCGCAGTTGGATTGGTCTGGCATGCCGGGGTTTCTCGCGGACAACGCGGCCCCTTTGCTGGTGGGGGCGTCGGCGCTCGTCGTCGCCGGGGTACACGTCCCGGTGCGCGGCCGGGCGCTGCGCGACCGATGGCGCGGACCGAATCCGGTTCCCACGGCGGGCGCCCGAATCGTCTCCGCCGACCGTGACGTGCTGCCGATGCCGGCCCTGGTCGATGCCGTCGCCGAGTGCCCGGTGCCCGTCGACGTGGTCTCGGTGCACCGCCGCCCGGTCCGCGCCACGGGCGAAGCCGCCCACCGCTACCGGGGTTTCGCCGATCAGCTCGGGGTAGCCGAACCCGAGTGGGCGTCGGTGCTCGTCGGCGGCCCCGCGGAGCACGATCGCGCGCGCCTGGACTTCTTCATCCACCGGTTGGGACTGCTCGGTCTGCGCGCCCGGCCCCTCTCCCCCGGCGAATTCGACCTCGACGCCGCCACCGAGCCCGAGCGTCTCCTCGCCCGCGCCCCGGGCCGGGGCCACGTCCGCCGCCCGCACCTGTGGTTCACCCCGGCGCACGACTTCGACGTGCCGCACGCTCCGGCGCAGCTGGTGGGCACCTCCCGCGACGGCGGCCCGCTGGTGATGTCGCTGCCGTCCCTCGAGCGCCTCGACGTCGTCGCCGACCCCGCCCGCCTAGCCGAACTCCTCGTGCCCACGCTCATCACCGGCGCCCGCATCGGCATCCGCACGCACCGCCCCCGCGCTTTCGGCATTCTCCTCGACCACGGGGCCGTGCCCGTCACCGCCGCCGGCGACCCGACCGTCGACCTGCTCGTCCTCGATCGCGGTGCCACGGCGGACGGGTCCCCGCGCACCGCGGCGATCATGCTTCACGACGCCCCGCCGCCCGAACCATCCGGCCCCGCCCGCGCGGACGTCCCGCGCCTGATCATCGGCGCCCACGCCTGGCACCTGCGCATCGGGGACGCGAAAACGCCCGTCAGGCCCCTGCCGATCATGTCGGCGAAGGTCTGACGGGCGTCGTCGTGAAGCGGGGGCGCTACTGGCCCGGCTTGGGGCCGATGATGTCGCCCATGTCGGGGACCTCGATGTTCGGCAGCGACGGGGCGGGCAGCCCCTCCGACGGCGGCGCGGGGGCCTCGGTCGGCGCCGGGACGGTCGCGCCCGTGACGTTGCCGGCGTCGAGCGATGCGCTGCCGCCCGGGCCGCCGCACTCGACCGTCGCGGGGCCATAGGCCGTGCAGGTGAAACCGAACATCTTGACGCGCTCGTAGGCGTTCAGGGTCGCCGGCTGATGGCCGGTGTCCGGGAAGTTCATGTGGGCGTACACGGGCGCCGCGCCCGGCGACCACGTCACCGCGTTGGCCGGGACCTGCTCGCCGCCGTAGGACTGCACCATCGGCGGATTGGCGAAGTTCGTGCGGCACGTCAGGAAGGAATCCGGGCCGAGCGAATTGGCGAAGCACTCCGTCGCACCATCGGCGAGGCGGAAGATGCGCGAGCCCGTGGCCCCCGGCGGCATGAAGCGCGAGTCCGGGACGTCCGTGACCTTCTGGCCGGACTGCCCCTGATTGGCGCCGCCGTCGTTGAGCGGCGCCGCGCTGGTCGGCGTATTCGACGAGGTGTCGGCGATCGTCTCGGACTCGGAATCGACCCCGCCGCCCGAGCACCCGGCCAGCAGAAGGGTCGAGGCGGCGAGGGCGGCGAACGTGGTGAACTTGCGCATGGTCCCTCACCCTACGTGCTCGGGCCGGTCGAACCCACCCAATCGCGCAGATGCCCGCCGCCCGTGATCGATGTCACCGGTGCGGCGGGCGAAACGGCCCAGGGCGCGCGGGGCGCGGGCCGGAGGGGGATCGTGCGCCTACTTGGGGCGCACCGTCAGCGGCTCCTGCCCCTCCGGGAACACCGAGCCCTCCCCGCGGTAACCGGTAGAGAAGTCCGGCACCCAGGCGTGCGGGGCGTCGTAGTCGGCGTCGCCCGGCTTGGCCGCGCCCGCCTGGCCGCGGGTGGTCATCGGCGGCATCTCCATCGGCGAGCCCTTGCGCATCTCTTCGATGCGCTCGGGGTCGATCACGGCGTTGACGGCGTAGATGGTGACTTCCTCGTCGCGGTACACCGGCGTCAGGCCGCGCGACCACCAGGCGCCCTCCTGCATGCGCATGTTGATGCGCTGGTCCGCCCAGAAGTACGGCGGCGAAACGTAGATGAAGCCGACGTCGAGCTTCTTCAGCGCCAGGTCCACCTGGTTGGCGGCCGTCGGGTTCCACGGTTCGCCCCAGCCGATCTTGTCGGTGTGCCAGTAGATCATCGACGTCGCCGAGTGCTTGTCGGCGTCCGGCCACACGAAGTGGCGGAACACGGTGGGGATGTCGTTGCGCATGTACATCCACGCCGAGCCCTCGTTGGGGTTGGTGAACACCCGGTGCTCGTGGGCCTCGGGCTGTTGCGCCAGCCAGTCGAAGGCGCGCAGGTCGCGCTCGCTGACCAACCGGTGGTCGCGGATGTCCAGGTACGAGTGGTCGTTGACCGGCGCCATGCGGTGCACCGCCCACGGGACGAACCCGGCCACCAGCAACGCCGCGACGAGCATGCCCGCGACCGGGGCGGGTGCCGGGTTGGGGCGCGCGAGCCGGTCGGCGAAGGGCACGGGAGCGGCATCCTCGCCTGCGGGGGCGGTGCTCGCGTTACCTGTGCCCGCCGGTGCGTCACACGCCGTTGCATCGCTCGCCGGTGCGTCGCTCGCGGTGGCCGCGCTCCGGGCTTTGCGACGCGCCGCGTACGCCGCCGCAGCGGCGATGAGCAGGGCCACGCCCGCGCCGCCGGCCGCCGTGATCAACAGCGCGGTCTGCAGGACCAGGCGGTGCGGCGTGGAGTAGTGCAGGCCGGTGTAGACGCCGAGCAATTTGCCGAAGACCCCGTCGAAGGTGTTGATGGCGTGCGTGGTGTACAGCACCGACACCGCCCACGCGACCGCCGGCCAGTAGCGCCGCAGCAGCAGCGCCAGGACCGCCAGGCCGATGACGCCGACGATGATCACCGGCTTGACCGACCCGTAGTCCTCCGCGTGGCGGGTGAGCATCGTCGCGGCGCGGTACCAGGATTCGAAGCGGTTGACGTCGACCGTGGCGCTCTCGGCGCGGATTTCCTGGGCCTGCTGCTCGCCGGAGAGCCACTGCGGCAGCAGGAACGCGGCGGAGACGACGCCGGGCAGGGCCATCAGCCCGATGTCGCGCAGCCGGGACTTCGCGGCCCCCAGCTCCGGGCGCACGGGCCGCCAGAGCCGGCCGAACAGCCACCAGGCGGCGAGCAGCAGCACGGTCGACGGCACGGCGGAGGGGTGGAGCTGGCCGATGCCGATCAGCGCCAGCGCGCCGGCGAACATGCGGATCGGCGCGTGCGGCACCGACGACAGCACGGCGAAGGTGACGCCGGTGAGGGCGATGCCCAGCAGGTAGGGCCATGCGCCGACGTAGACGCCGATGGGCGCCATCACGGGCACGGCGGTGGTCAGCACCGCGGCCAGGCCCGCCGCGATGGAGGCGGTCCAGCCGCCGCGGTCGATCATCCGCCAGCCCAGCGCGGCCGCGCCCAGCGGCAGCAGCAGGGCGGGGGCGACCAGGCCGAGGATGTTGACGGTGGCCGGCACGCTCAGGCCCGTGACCTCGACGACCGTCGCGCCGAACGCGTGCCAGGCCGCCGGGTAGTACATGTCGCCGGAGGTCTCCAGGTTCTGGATCTCGCCCATCCGCGTCGACGACACCATCCCGGTGTCCAGCGCGTACTTGATCACCGAGGCGTGCCAGTGCACGTCCCACGACTGCTGGATGGCCTCGATGCCCTCGGTGGCGCGGGCGAGCCGGGACAGCGCGGCCCACCCCAGGGTCACCACCGCGACCGCCAATCCCGCCACGGCGGGCAACGCCATGAGGGCCCGTGCGCGGCCGCGGGGCTCCTCGCTTGACGACGCCCGCCCCGCCGCATCCTCCCGCTTGGGCGCGAAGCGGCGCCACACCAGCGCGACGGCGACCATGACGAGCCACGCCAGGGCGACGGTGAGCGTCGAGTAGCCGATGCCGACCGCGCCGAACAACCACCCGGCGAGGCCCGTGACCGCGAAGGTGAGCGCCGGGCCGAGCGCGAGCGCCCAGCCGAGCCGGAGGCCCGACGCTACGGCCAGGATGGCTCCGGGGACGACGAGCAGCAGGACCAACACGATGGCGGGCCAGATCACGGTGAAGCGCCTCCGGGGAAACTAGGGACCCAGGTCGATTCGATGGGTCGGTGAGAGTGGAACGAATGGTTCCGACCGGCGTCAGTCTAGCGGTCGGGCATTCCGTCGAACCACGGGTTGGTGTCGGGGCAGCCCTTGCCGACGGCGCGGTGCTCCTCGCCGGGCAGGACGCGGATGTCCCGGGTCTTGGCGGCGCGGGCGGCCAATTCGCCGTCATCCGGGTAATCCACCCCCGCCAGCGCCAGGCCCTTGGCGGGCGCCACGGGCACGAGCGGCGAGCGTTCGCGCTCGTCGAGCAGCCCGCCGGTGAAGCCGCGGGGGCGGCGGCCCTCCGCCGTCGCCAGGCAGGCGCCCACCAGCGACCGCACCATCGACCAGCAGAAAGCGTCGGCGGTGACCCGGGCCTCGTACAGCTCCGGCTCCGCGGCCGTGGAAATGTCGTGCCACTCGAACAGCTGCAGGTCGCGGATGGTGGTCGCGTTTTCGCGGTGGCGGCAGAACGCGGCGAAATCGTTCAGGCCGACGAGCATCTCCGCGGACTCGCGCAGCACGTCCAGATCGACCTTTCGCGTCCACGTCGCCGTATCGCGCGCACGCGTGGGCAGCGGGCCCGCGTCGGAGGTGGTGATGCGGTAGACGTAGTGGCGTCGCAAAGCCGAGAACCTGGCGTCGAAGCCCTCCGGGGCGAAGGAGCAGGCCCGGATGGAGACGTCGTCGGGCAACAGGCGCGCCAGCCGCCGCACCAGCCGCGCCGGATCGCCGGCGATGGACCTCGTGTCCAGCGACTGGCGGGTGACGTCGACGTGGGCGACCTGCGCCAGCGCATGCACCCCCGCGTCCGTGCGGCCGGCGACCGTCAGGCGCGCCTCCTGGCGCAGGATCTTGGCCAGGGCGTCCTCGATCACGCCCTGGACCGTGCGCAGCGACGCCCCGCCCGGCCCGCCCTGCGCGGCCCACCCGTGGAAATCGGTGCCGTCGTAGGCGATGTCCAGGCGCAGCCGCACGAGGTCCGCCGAATCGCCGGCACCGGCACCACTCGGGGCGCCGGCACCGGCGTCGCTCGCACCGGCGCCACTCGGGGCATTCGCGTCCCCTTCGCGCGGGGCATTCACGTCAAGGTCGTTCACGGAAGGCAATGATCCCCCGTCTTCCGGGGAAAACGCAAAAGCGCCCCGCCACCCGAAACGACGGGTGGCGGGGCGCTCGAGCGAAAAGCGACCGCGGGGGTTTACTTCTCGTCGGCCTTCTCGGCGTCGGCGTCGGCCTCAGCCTCGGCGTCGGCGTCGGCGTCGGCGTCCTTGGCCTCGGCCTCTGCCTCGGCGTCGGTCGACTCCTCGGCCTCGACCTCCGGAGCCTCCTCGGCGGCCTTGGCGTCGGCGTCCTCCGCCTTGGCCTCCTCGGCCTGCTTCGACGCGGCGGCGCGGGTGGCGCGGGTCGCCTCGGCGGAAGCGGTCTCCTCGGTGACCAGCTGGATCAGCGAGATCGGCGCGTTGTCGCCCTTGCGGTTACCCAGCTTGATGATGCGGGTGTAGCCGCCCTCGCGGTTGGCGAACTTCGGCGCCAGCTCGTCGAAAAGCACCTGGACGACGTAGTTGTCGTTCAGCAGCTTCGCGGCGTTGCGGCGATCCGCCAGGGTGCCGCCCTTGGCCTTCGTGATCAGCTTCTCCGCGTAGGGGCGCAGCAGCTTGGCCTTGGTGTCGGTGGTCTTGATCTGGCCGTGCTCGAACAGCTGCTTCGCCAGGTTCGCCAGAATCTTCTTCTGGTGGGAAGCGGAGCCGCCGAGACGGGCGCCCTTCTTGGGCTTGGGCATGGGATTCTCCTCGTGTTTTTAAGTCGCGTGCGCTGTAGCGGCTACTCGTCGTAGCCGACCTCCGCGTCCTCGGTCCATTCGCCGGTCTCGGCGTCGTAGCCCTCAACGGTGGACGGGTCGAAATCGTTCGGCGAGTCCTTCAGGGACAGGCCCAGCTCCGAAAGCTTGACCTTGACCTCGTTGATGGACTTGTCGCCGAAGTTCCGGATGTCCAGCAGGTCCGACTCCGTGCGGGCGGCGAGCTCGCCGACCGTGTGGATCTCCTCGCGCTTCAGGCAGTTGTAGGAGCGCATGGAGAAGTCCAGGTCCTCGATGGGCATGGAGTAGGCGGCGATGTCCTCGTTCTGCTGCGGGGACGGGCCGATCTCGATGCCCTCGGCGGCCTCGTTGAGCTCGCGGGCCAGGCCGAAGAGCTCCACCAGGGTCTTGCCGGCCGACGCCATCGCGTCGCGGGCGGAGATGGAGTTCTTCGTCTCCACGTCGATGACCAGCTTGTCGAAGTCGGTGCGCTGCTCGACGCGGGTCGCCTCGACCTTGTAGCTGACCTTCAGCACCGGGGAGTAGATCTGGTCGACCGGGATGCGGCCGATCTCGCCGCCGGAATTCGGCTGGGCGGGAACGTAGCCGCGACCGCGCTCGACGACCATCTCGATGTCCAGGCGCCCCGACTCGTTGAGCGTGGCGATGTGGTGATCCGGGTTGTGGATCTCCACGCCCGCCGGGCACTCGATGTCGCCGGCCGTGACGGCTCCGCCGCCCTCGCGGCGCAGGTACACGGTCGCCGGCTCGTCGAAGTCGGAGCTCAGCACCAGGCCCTTGATGTTCAGGATGATGTCGGAGACATCCTCCTTCACGCCCGGGATGGTGGTGAACTCATGCAGCACGCCGTCGATGCGGATGCTCGTCACCGCCGCGCCCGGAATGGACGACAGCAGCGTACGGCGAAGCGAATTGCCGAGGGTGTAGCCGAAACCCGGCTCCAGCGGCTCGATGACGAACCGGGAGCGCGAGGAATCGATGAAATCCTCGGTGAGCGTGGGACGCTGGGAAATGAGCATGATCTGTGATCCTCCTGGTGGCGACCGCTATTTGACGCCTTGGGGAATGGGGATGCGAAGTTGCCCCGACTCTACGGCCGAACCGCGGTTGACGCGGCCGTCGCAAAGCCGGGTCGAAGGGGTTCCGCGCGGACGCCCGGAAGGGCGCCGCGCCGAGCCTTACTTCGAGTAGAACTCGACGATGAGCTGCTCCTGCAGCGGGGTGTCGATCTGGGCGCGCTCGGGCAGCTGGTGCACGAGGATGCGCAGGGTCTCGGGGACGACCTGCAGCCAGGCCGGGACGACGGCGTCGACCAGGCCCTCCTGGGCCTCCTCGAACCACAGCATCTTGCGCGACTTCGGGCGCACGTCGATGATGTCGTACTGCGTCACCTGGAACGACGGCACGTTGATCTTCTTGCCGTTGACGGTGAAGTGGCCGTGCGACACCAGCTGACGGGCCTGGCGGCGGGTGCGCGCGAGGCCGGCGCGGTAGATGACGTTGTCGAGACGCGACTCGAGCAGGATGACGAGGTTGTCGCCGGTCTTGCCGGCGCGACGGTTCGCCTCGGCGTAGTAACGGCGGAACTGCTTCTCCATGACGCCGTAGGTGAAGCGGGCCTTCTGCTTCTCCTGCAGCTGGAGCAGGTACTCCGACTCCTTGATGCGGGCGCGGCCGGCCTGCCCGGGCGGGTAGGGGCGGCGCTCGAAGGACATGTCGCCGCCGACGAGGTCGACGCGGAGACGACGGGACTTGCGGGTTGCGGGTCCGGTATAACGGGCCATTTTGTTCTCCTCTTTCCCTTCTCTTAGACGCGGCGACGCTTCGGCGGACGGCAGCCGTTGTGCGGCTGCGGCGTCACGTCGGAGATCGAGCTGACCTCGAGGCCGGCGGCCTGGAGGGAACGGATGGCGGTTTCGCGGCCCGAACCCGGGCCCTTGACGAACACGTCGACCTTCTTCATGCCGTGCTCCTGCGCCTTGCGCGCAGCGTTCTCGGCGGCCATCTGAGCGGCGAACGGGGTGGACTTGCGGGAGCCCTTGAACCCGACGTGGCCCGAGGAGGCCCACGAGATGACGGCACCCTTCGGGTCCGTGATGGACACGATGGTGTTGTTGAAGGTGGACTTGATGTAGGCGTGGCCCTGGGCCACGTTCTTCTTCGCGACGCGACGGCCGGTACGGCGGCCGCGGGCGGACTTCGGAGCTGCCATGTTTACTTCTTCTTCCCGGCGATCGTCTTCTTCGGACCCTTGCGGGTACGAGCGTTGGTCTTGGTGCGCTGGCCACGGACGGGCAGGCCACGACGGTGGCGCAGGCCCTGGTAGCAGCCGATCTCGATCTTGCGGCGGATGTCGGCCTGCACCTCGCGGCGGAGGTCGCCCTCCACCTTCCAGGTGGCCTCGATGACGTCGCGCAGGGACGAGACCTGCTCGTCCGACAGATCGTCGGTGCGCAGATCCGGGGAGATGCCGGTCTTCTCCAGCAGCTCGGAGGCACGGGCGGGCCCGATGCCGTAGATGTAGGTGAGAGCGACCTGCATGCGCTTGTTGCGCGGCAGGTCAACTCCAGCAAGGCGTGCCATTAGGCATTTTCCTTCCGGTTGGTGCGGTGGTTTGCTCCACTGCCGTCCCCGCCCGAGATCCCGCCGTGGCCCGGTCGGACGCCGGGTGGGCGGGGTGAAAAGCGCGGGGCTCCGGCCACCGTTGCCGGAGGTGAACTGACGGAACGTCGGAAAAGGGCGCGGACCCGGCGCCGAGCCGGGTCTGGTGATTCCTCCCCCGCGCCCGCCGATGACGGGCGCCCGTTCCGCTAGGACGGTGGAGTTGTGGTGTCTTACTTGTAGCGGTAGACGATTCGGCCGCGTTCCAGGTCGTACGGGGAAAGCTCCACGACGACCCGGTCCTCCGGGAGAATGCGGATGTAGTGCTGGCGCATCTTCCCACTGATGTGGGCGAGCACCCTGTGCCCGTTGTCCAGCTCCACTCGGAACATCGCGTTCGGCAAGGGCTCGACGACGCGGCCCTCAACCTCGATTGCGCCTTCCTTAGCCATGTCCTCCACGTTTCTCGGACCCGATCCGGGCCCGTTGGCTGATGTCTCTGCTACGTTCCACGGCAATGCCGCGGAGCGGCTCGGGTACACGTGTCCCTCGCCAGCGGCCCAGTTTACCCCCGAGCTGCGCAAACGCCAAATGCCCGCTGGCGTGACCCGCGCCGCACCTGGAGCGTCCCGCGCTCGCGGTCTGCGGCTGCGGTCTGCGGTTGCGGTCTGCGGTTGCGGGGCCTCCGGGGCGGGCGGTCCGGGAGCCGGGCCGCTGAACCCAATCGGACCGCTCGGGTGCTCGAGCCGCTCGGATGATCGAGCCGCTCAGCCGGCTGAGCCGCTCACTTGATCGGACCGCTCACTTGATTAGGCCGCTCACTTGATTAGACCGTAGTGCCGCAGCAGTGCTTCTCCGGCGGCCCGGTCCTTGAGCCCGTGGATGCGGATCAGGGGATATTGGGCACCCGCTTGGCTCCGGTACACGTTCCTCATGTCGACGATGTACACGTCCGCTCGCCCGTCGGCGGGCCACTCCCCCTCGTATGGCCGGTTGTTCGCGTCGCAGGGTTCCTCGATGAAGGCGAACGTGTCCCCGGGCGTTTCGTAGACCCGCTTGAACGTTTCGCCGCACCGCGGCGGTTCGAACAGGCGGCGATCCGGCGGGCCCGTCGTGGAGAAGTGGACCTGGACGACGTCCCCGGGATAGGCCAGTTCCGGCAGGCCATTCGCCTCGGCGAACCGGTTCGTCGCCGCGCCATAGTCGAGGCAGTAGTAGTTCAGGTTCTCGTACCCGGGGCCGCCGTTGCGGTCGCAGTTGGAATGGGCCGCGAACAACGGCGCGGGGTCGAAAAGATCGAAGACGCGGGCCACGGCCTCCGGCACCGGCACCCCGTCGGGCACCGGCGGGGGCGCCGGCCGGAACGGCTTCTCCTCCGAATCACGGCCTGCTGCGGCGGCCTCCGCGGCGGCTTCGGCGGGATTCTCGCCACGTCGCACTTCGAAGGAAAACTCCCCGGTGATCACGCTGCCCCCGAGTTTCCCGTCCTCGCCGAACAATCCCAGCACGCTCCCTCCGATTGAGGCGAGCGCGAGGATCGCGCCCACGGCAAGGGGGAGGATCACGGCCGCTCGCGAGGGTTTCCACGATGCGGCACCGTGCCCGGCCACCGCATCGTCATGGCAATCACCGTCGTCGCAATCGCAATCGTCGCAATCGCAGTGGCAGTATTCGTCGTCTTCGTCGTCGCCGTTCCCGGCATCTGCCAGCCGGTGGAACAGTCCAGGATCCAGCGCCCCCGCCGCCAGGGCGGCCGAACGGCATTCGAAGGGCCGCACGTGGGTGCCACGGAATCGGTCCCGAGCCTCGGCGATCGCCTCTTCCGATCCGATCAGCACGGCCCACGTCGACAGGGAACCGGCGTCGGAGATCATCGTCGCCACGGCGTCCGCCAGCGGCTCGCCGTCGGCCGAACGCATGCCCAGGCGGCTGTACGCCAACCCCGTTCCCGCATCGCCGACGACGATGTCGCGGCCATCGTTCATCCCGTACTTCACGTCGGCCAGCACTTCGGTGTCCGGCACCGTGCGGACCGACGCCGCCCGCACGCCCATGGCCTGCAGCCGGCCGAGCCAATCGCCGACCTCGTCGACGCCCATGGTCACCGGGTGGACGAGCACCAGCTCCGCGGGTTCCGCGCGGGGCGCGAATTCGGTCGCGGCCGCGATGAGATCCGGCAGCGGGCCGGGCCCGAGGGCGTGGACGCGGTTGCCGTGCACCACTGCACCGGCGGGCTCCCCCGCCACGGAAATGCTGAGGCGCCAGGTGGGCGACGACGGCGACGTCATCGATCCGGCCCTAACGCGCGGCGCCGTCTTCGGCGGCGGCCGCGGGATCCCCCGCACCCGGCACCGACGCGTTGAACTTCTCGCCGCCCAGGTCGCCCCGCGCCATCTTGTTGACGGTCAGCGCGATCGCGCCGTCGCCGGTGACGTTGCAGGCGGTGCCGAACGAGTCGATGGCGATGTACGCGGCGATCATCAGGGCGATCTGCGACTCGTCGAAGCCGAGCTGCGTTTGCAGCAGGCCGACCGCCGCCATGATCGCGCCGCCCGGCACGCCCGGCGCGGCGACCATCATGATGCCCAGCATCAGCACGAACCCGAGCGCCATGCCGAACGTCAGCTGGGCGTCGGTGAGGTACATGACGGCGAATGCGAACAGGCCGATCTTCATCATCGAGCCCGACAGGTGCACGGTCGCGCCCAGCGGGACGACGAATCCGGCGACGGACTCGCTGACGCCGTTGTTGCGCGTCGACTTCAGGGTGACCGGGATGGTCGCCGCCGACGACGACGTGCCCAGCGCGGTGAAGTACGCCGGCAGCATGTTCTTCAGCGCGCGGAACGGGTTGACGCCCGCGTAGGCGCCGGCGAGCAGGTACTGGATCAGCAGCACGATCCAGGTCATCACGGTCGCCAGGATGAGCACCTTCAGGAACGCCGACAGGGTGTCGGTGAGGTTGCCGTTCATGCCCATCGACAGGAACATGCCGAAGATGAACGGCGGCAGCAGCGGGATGACGAACTTCTCGATGACCTTCATGATCACCGACCGCAGCTCCTCGGCCGCCTGCTGCAGGGTGTCCGACTTCACGGCGGTCATGGCGATGCCGACCGTGAACGCCAGCAGCAGCGCCGACATGACGGCGAACGGCGGATCCATCTCGATGGTGAAGTACGGCGACAGCCCGCCCTCGTCGATGTCCGCGGCTTCGAACAGCTGCTGGTCCGCCAGCAGCCACGAGTAGGTGGCCACGGAAACCCCGTAGGCGATCAGGCCGGAGATGACCGTCGAGGCGTACGCCAGGCCGACGGTGACGCCGAGCCACTTGCCGGCGCCGCGCCCGAGCGACGAGATCGCCGGGGTGATCAGGGCGAAGATGAGCACCGGCACGAAGAACCCGAGGAATCCGCTGAACAGCGAGTTGAAGGTGACGAACACCCTCGCCAACCAGTCCGGGAAGAAGAAGCTGCAGACGATGCCGAGCAGGATCGCCACGATGATCTTGAACAGCAGCGAATTGAGTATGCGGGAGGAATTCATCGAACCTCGATCAATCGGAGTCGGGGGCCGCACCCGTCCTGTGGCGGGGCCTCGGCGCGGAGGCCGAACGGCCGCACCCGGGTGCGGAGCATGATCCTGAGAATACTTCAGGCAACGCGTTTTCCCGCACCCCGGTCCGCCCGGGATTCACCCGCGGCCGAAGAGCTTCCGAAGGCCGCCGAGGACGCCGGTTCGGCCGGGCCGTTTCCCCCGCACCATCGCGGACCGCGAGTTCGGTGCGGCACGGTGGCGCTCGGTGCGGATCGACTCGGGCGCGAGCGCGCCGCGGGCGAGGTCGAGCAGCGAATATCGCGTCGGCTCGGCGACCACGGAGGCCAGCGCTTCGCCCATGGCCCGGGTGTCGCGGGGCAGGCCGACGAGCGCCACGTCGGCGCCGGCTCCGCCGTGCTCCCGCAGCCGCGCAGATACTTCGGCGGCGACATCGGCGGCGTCGGCGACGTCATTGGCTGCCACGTCGGAGCCCTCACCGACCGGCGATGCGGCACCGTCCACCCCGTAGACGCGCCCGGATGAGGCATCGACGATGACCAGCCGCCCCCGGGCCCCGGGATCCAGCCCATCGCGCACCATGTCGGAAACGGTCGACGTCTTCGACGCCATGAGCACCTCGGCATCGGCGGTGGCGCGAACCAGCCGTTCGGGAACGCCGGCCCGGTCGATGTCCCGCAGCGCCTCCCCGAGCGTGTCCGCGCCCATCCACCGCGGGTGCACGAGCGTCGCGGCGACGGGCTTCATGCCGCCGTGCTTGCGCAGCGCCTCCGCCACGATCTCGCCGACCGACTCCCCGGCCACGCGCCAGGGGTCCGACTCCTCGATGCACGTCGCGCCGGCGACCCCGCCGCGCGCGTCGACGGCGATGGCCAGCCACCACGGATTGCCGTTCATCCCGCGTCCCCTCTCCCCCGGCTCACGGCCGCGGCGTCAGAATGCGCGGCCCGTCGGCCGTCGCGGCCACCGTGTGCTCCCAGTGCGACGCCGGCTGCCCGTCGGCTGTCACCACCGTCCACCCGTCGTCGAGCTCATCCGAGCCCCACTCCCCGCCGAGGATGAGCATCGGCTCGATGGCCAGCACGGAGCCCTCCTGGATCAGCGGGCCCTTGCCGGGTTTGCCCTCGTTGGCCAGGAAGGGCTCCATGTGCATCTCGCGGCCGATGCCGTGGCCGCCGTACCCGTCGACGATGCCGAGCTCGATGCCGTGCCGCACCTCCGCCGCCCGCGTCGCCTGCTCCAGCGCATGCGAGACGTCGGTCAGGCGGGCGCCGGGCACCATCGCCGCGATCCCGGCTTCGAGCACCTCGGAGGTGGCCACGTTGAGCTTCTCCCAGTCCTCGCGCAGCTTGCCGACGCCGAACGTGAGAGCCGAATCGCCGTGCCAGCCGTCCAGGATCGCGCCGCAATCGATGGACACGAGGTCGCCTTCCGCGAGCACCCGCTCGCGCGAGGGGATGCCGTGGACGATGACCTCGTTGACCGACGCGCACACCGAGGCGGGGAAACCCTCGTACCCCAGGAACGACGGCACGGCGCCGGCGGAGGTGATGACCTCATGGGCGACGTCGTTGAGGTCCTGCGTCGTGGCGCCCGGCATCGCGGCGTCCCGCACCGCCGCCAGCGCGCGGCCGACGATTTCGCCGGCCGCCTGCATGGCGTCGAGTTCCGCGGGGGTCTTGGCGGGGATGGACGGGCGATTGCGTCGGAATCTGATCACGGTGGGCAACACTACTCCCGGCGCACGAGAAGACGGGCCGGGGCCACCGCGGCACCCGCGGACATGCGGATGATGCGGTGACGCCGGCCCGTCGTGAAGCGGACCCGGGAACCGGGCCCGCGGGGAAAGCGCGGGGTTACTTCTGGAGCTTGTCCAGCTCCGCCATGGCGGCGGCGTTGATCTCCTCGACCGTGCCCTCGGCCTTGATCTTGACGACCTTGTCCGCGTAGTGGTCCAGCAGCGGCGCGGTCTCGCGCTCGTAGACGTGCATGCGGTTTCGGATGACGTCCTCGGTGTCGTCGGCGCGGCCGCGGGCGAGCATGCGCTCCACCACGACGTCCTCGGACACGTCGAACTGCACGACGCCGTCCAGCTCCAGGCCAAGGCCCTTCAGGATGCGCTCGAGCTCATCGGCCTGCGGGACCGTGCGGGGGAAACCGTCGAGGAGGAAACCGGCCTTGGCGTCGTCCTCCTCCAGGCGGGACTCCACCATGCGGACCGTCACGTCGTCGGGGACCAGGTTCCCGGCGTCCATGTAGGACTTCGCCTCGAGGCCCAGCGGGGTGCCCTCGCCGATGTTCGCCCGGAACAGATCACCGGTCGAGATGTGGGGGACGCCGAGCTTCTCGGAGAGAATGGCGGCCTGGGTGCCCTTGCCGGCACCGGGGGGACCAAGGAGAACGAGTCGCATTACTTCAGGAACCCTTCATAGTTTCGTTGCATGAGCTGGCTCTCGATCTGCTTCACCGTCGTCAGCGCGACGGACACGAGAATCAGCAGAGCCGTACCACCGAACATACCGCCGCTCATGCCGCCCTGGTTGCTTCCGATGCCCAGATCGAGCATGAAATTCGGCAGCACCGCGATGAGCGCCAGGTACAGCGAGCCGACGGCCAGCAGGCGGGTGATCACGTAGCCCAGGTACTCGGCGGTGGGGCGTCCGGGGCGGAAGCCCGGGATGAAGCCGCCGTACTTCTTCATGTTGTCGGCCTGGTCGTTCGGGTCGTACTGCACCGAGGTGTAGAAGTACGAGAAGAACACGATCAGGGCGAAGAACAGCACGATGTACTGCCAGCTGGACGGCGACAGCAGGTACTGGATGACGTTGCGCTGCCACCAGTTGTCCTGCGACGGGTTCTTCTGGCCGGACTGCACGATCTGGGTGATCAGCACCGGCACGTAGATCAGCGACGACGCGAAGATGACCGGGATGACGCCGGCCTGGTTGACCTTCAGCGGCAGGTAGGTGGACGAACCGCCGTACTGGCGGCGGCCGACCATGCGCTTGGCGTACTGCACCGGGATGCGGCGCTGGCCCTGCTCGATGAAGATGACGCCGATGATGAGCACCAGGACGGCGGCGATCACGGTGGCGAACACCAGGCCGCCGGCGGACTGCAGGATGCCGGCGCCCTCGGCGGGCATCTGCGCGGCGATGCCGGCGAAGATCAGCAGCGACATGCCGTTGCCGACGCCGCGGTCGGTGATCAGCTCGCCGATCCACATCACCAGCACGGCGCCCGAGGTGAGCACCAGGACCATGACGACCATGTCGAACAGGCCGGCGCCCTGGATCAGCAGCGACTGGTTGCCGCCGAGCAGCGCGCCGCGGTCGGCCATGGCGACGATGCCGGCGGACTGCAGCAGGGCGAGGGCGACCGTCAGATAGCGCGTGTACTGCGTCATCTTGGCCTGGCCGGATTGGCCTTCCTTCTTCAGCTGCTCGAAGTGCGGGATCACCACCGTCAGCAGCTGCACGATGATCGACGCGGTGATGTACGGCATGATGCCGATGCCGAAGATCGACATCTGCAGCAGTGCGCCGCCCGAGAACAAGTTGATGAGCGAGTAGACGCTGGACTGGTCCTGCGTGATCTGCTCAAGGCGTGCCGCCACCGTCTGGTAGTCGACGCCCGGGGTGGGGATCTGCGCGCCGACGCGGTACAGAACGATCATGCCCAGGGTGAACAGGATCTTCTTCCGCAGATCGGGGTCGCGCAGGGCCGCCAGGAAACCGGAAGGCACGTGCATCCTCCTGAACCCGCTTGACGACGTCCCGTGCCCGCCGCTTCGAGGCGTTCGGGCAGTTGGGCCGTGGTTCGTGGGCGGCCCCGGTTGTGGCGGGGCGCCCTCGGTCGCGGGCGAACTGATAGTGGACGTAATTGGACTCTGTGAGTCTAGCAGCGCCGTTGGTTTCCGGTCTCATCACGGCAAGATAACGGCGCCGGGGCTCCCCCTGGAACGCCGAAACGCCCCTTCCCCGGGGAACGGGGAAGGGGCGCCGACGCGAAAACCGCGGGCCGGCCGAAGCCGGACCCGCGGTCCTCGTGGGGTCGCGCGATGCGGATCGCGCCCCCGAAGCGTTTTACGCCTCGGTGACGGTGCCGCCCGCGGCCTCGATCTTGGACTTCGCGGAGCCCGAGAACTTGTCGGCGGTGACGTTGACCTTGACGTCGATGTCACCGTTGCCCAGGATCTTCACCGGCTGCTTGGCGCGCACGGCGCCCTTGGCGACCAGGTCGGCGACGGTGACGTCGCCGCCCTCCGGGAAGAGACGGGCCAGATCCGAGACGTTGACGACCTGGAAGGTCACCTTCGCCGGGTTCTTGAAGCCCTTCAGCTTCGGCAGGCGCATGTGCAGCGGCATCTGGCCGCCCTCGAACGCCGCCGAAACCTGCTTGCGGGCCTTGGTGCCCTTGGTGCCGCGACCGGCGGTCTTGCCCTTGGACGCCTCGCCGCGACCGACGCGGGTCTTGTCCTTCTTGGCGCCCGGGGCCGGAGCCAGGTCGTGGAGCTTGATGGGATCAGTCATGATTTACCTACTCCCCCGCCACTTCTTCGACCTCGACCATGTGACGCACGGCGTTGATCAGGCCGCGGACCTCCGGGGTATCCGGACGGACCACGGACTGGTGCCGGCGCTTGAGGCCGAGGGTGCGCAGCGAGTCCTTCTGGTTCTGCTTGGTGCCCGCGGTGCCGCGGAGCTGGGTGATCTTCAGAGCCATGTCAATCACGCTCCCTGTCCCGCGCGGGCGCGCAGCATACCGGCCGGGGCGACCTCTTCGAGGGTCTTGCCGCGGCGAGCGGCGACCTCTTCGGGGCGCACCAGCTGCTTGAGGGCGTCCACGGTGGCGTGGACGACGTTGATGGCGTTGTCGGAGCCCAGGGACTTCGACAGCACATCCTGGATGCCGGCGCACTCGAGCACCGGGCGAACCGCGCCACCGGCGATGACGCCGGTACCCGGGGCGGCCGGGCGGAGCATGACGACGCCGGCGGCGGCCTCGCCCTGAACCGGGTGGGTGATGGTGCCGGCGATCATCGGGACGCGGAAGAAGTTCTTGCGGGCCTCCTCGGCGCCCTTCTGGATCGCTGCCGGCACCTCCTTCGCCTTGCCGTAGCCGACGCCCACGTTGCCCTCGCCGTCGCCGACGATCACGAGAGCGGTGAAGCTGAAGCGACGACCGCCCTTCACGACCTTGGACACGCGGTTGATGGTGACGACGCGCTCCAGGTACTGGTTGCGCTCGTCCTGCTGGCGACGGTTGTCGCGGCCGCCGCGGCCGCCGTCGCGACGATCGTCGCGGCGGTTGTTGTTGTTCTGGTTGTCGGCGGAGCCACGTCCGCCGTCACGCCGTTCACGTCCCGGCATCACGCGTTCCTTCCGTAGAACTGATTGGTCTGCATCATTAGAACTTCAGGCCACCTTCGCGGGCGGCTTCGGCCAGCGCGGCCACGCGGCCGTGGTACTGGTATCCGCCGCGGTCGAAGACGACCGAGTCGATGCCGGCGTCCTTGGCGCGGGCGGCGAGGACCTCGCCGACCTTGGCGCTGCGGGCCTTCTTGTCGCCCTCGATGGCGCGGATGTCCGCGTCCAGGGTCGACGCCGAGGCCAGGGTGCGGCCGATGGAGTCGTCGATGATCTGGGCGGTCATGTGGCGCGAGGAGCGGTGGACCACGAGACGCGGGGTCTCGGCGGTGCCGCGGATGTTCTTGCGCAGGCGCGCGTGGCGGCGAGCGCGGGCGACGCGGCGACGCGTCGAGATGTCCTTGCCGACCGGGAGGCGCTTTTCGTTGTTGTTGCTCATTACTTACCCGTCTTTCCGACCTTGCGACGGATCTGCTCGCCCTCGTAGCGGATGCCCTTGCCCTTGTAGGGGTCGTCCTTCCGCAGACGACGGATGTTGGCGGCGATCTGTCCGACCTGCTGCTTGTCGATGCCCGCGATGGACAGCTTGGTGTTGCCGTCCACGTCGAAGGTGATGCCCTCGGGGGCCTCGATGAGGACCGGGTGGGAGTAGCCCAGGGCGAACTCGAGGTCCTTGCCCTTCTTCTGGACGCGGTAGCCCACGCCGAAGATCTCCATCTTGATGGTGTAGCCCTGCGTGACGCCGACGACCATGTTGTCGATCAGCGAGCGGGACAGACCGTGGAGGGAGCGGTTCTTGCGGTTGTCGTCCGGGCGGGCGACGACGATCTGGCCATCTTCCTGGGCGACGGTGATCGGCGCCGGGATGGTGACGGACAGCTCGCCCTTCGGGCCCTTGACGGTGACGTCCTGGCCCTCGATCGTGGCGGTGACGCCGTTCGGGACGGCGATGGGGTTCTTGCCGATGCGCGACATTGTTCGATATCCCCCTTACCAGACGTAGGCGAGGACTTCCCCGCCCACCTTCTTCTCGGTGGCCTGACGGTCGGTCAGCAGGCCCTGGGACGTGGAGATGATGGCCACGCCCAGGCCGCCGAGGACCTTCGGCAGGTTGGTGGACTTCGCGTACACGCGCAGACCCGGCTTCGACACGCGGCGGACGCCGGCGATCGAACGCTCACGGGAGGGGCCGTACTTGAGGTTCAGGGTCAGGGTCTTGCCGACCTTGGCGTCCTCGACGGTGAAGTCCTCGATGTAGCCCTCCTGCTTGAGGATTCCGGCGATGTTCGCCTTGAGCTTGGACGAGGGCATCGAGACGGTGTCGTGGTACGCGTTGTTCGCGTTGCGCACGCGCGACAGCATGTCGGCGATGGGATCAGTCATGGTCATGGTGAGTGACCGCATTCCTTTCTCGCTGCGGTTCCTTCCCACCCCATCACGTGATCCACGCGATTTTCGGGGCAACTGGCGCCAGCCGGGTTCAGTAGCCCGGTTGGCTCGCCACCCGATACGCCCGGGACGCTGCAGTCGGGGCGGGGGGCCTTCAGCAAAGTGTGTGCTTGGCAATCCTGCTCGGGAGCGCGGCGCCGTGCCGATGGCATGGCGGAATGCGCGTCCATGGAGCGGACCGTTCGAACCTACCAGCCCGCGGGCCCCGCACCCAAATCGCCTTTCGCCCCGCGAAACGCGGAAACCCCGCCCGGGCGCCCATGTGGGCGCCCCGGACGGGGAGATCGCGAAGAAGTCGGAACTTAGCGGATGTGCGGGGCGATGAAGCGGGCCATCGCGTACTGGCCGTCGATGGTCGGGTGGTTCGTCATCGGGCCCATGTTCGGGTCCTGGAAGCCGGCGACCCAACGCTCGTGGTCGACCGGGTTGCAGGTGCCGTGGCCGATCGTCTGCTGGTAGACGTCGATGAAGTTGGCGCCGATGTTGCGGGCGGCCATGGCGATGGTGTTGCGGAAGGACTCCTGGACCTGAGTCGCGCCCGGGGCCGGGATCGGGAAGGTCTGGCCCGGAACGTTGACCAGGCACAGCTGGTCGTTGGTGGCGTACTCCGGGTAGGAGGCCAGGTGGATGCGGACGCCCGGCGCAACCTCGCGGATGCGGTTGGCGACGTGGGTCAGCTCCTGCTGGTACGCGGTGGCGTTCAGCTGGCCCTGGCTCTGCATGACGCCGGCGACGTCGGCCCACATGAGGGCGTCCATGCCGCCGTACATGAAGACGACGTCCTGGGTGCCCGGCCCGATGTCGCCGTGCATGATGGCGGCCTCGACGTAGCCGACCAGCTGGATGACCGGGGCGCCGCCCATGCCGTTGCAGGACCAGTCGCCGAGGGACTTGCCGGCCTCCTTGGCGGCGATCTTCGGCCAGTTCTCCATGTCGGTGGCGCAGTTGGCCACGATCGGGGTCTGGCCCGGCTCGAGGCCGCGCGGGCCGGACTTGCCGGCGTTGGCGGTGAAGGAGTCGCCGAAGGTGACGACCTGCTTCGCGCCGGTGCCCGGAGCGGAGTTGACGTTCGGCAGACCCGGGGTGGCGGGCATCGGGGGAAGGGCGGGCTGGGCGGCGGCGCCGGCGGCACCCAGGCCGAGGCCCAGAACCGTGACGGCGGCGATGGCCGCGGAGCGGACCTTGGTGGTGAAAGACTTCTTCATGAGTGGAAACCGTGCCGTTTCTCTGTGGCGGTGTCAAGTCGTGGGCCTGCGGTTCTTACCGCAAATTCATCGGGTACCCAGGGACCCTCACGTTACCGTGTCTCCCGACGTTCGTGACCGGTTTGTTACAAACCGCAGGTTGACGGGATTCCCGGAGGGGCCGATCGGCGCCCATTTCCCGGCCATGGGTCGCCCAACGGCCGATTTCGCGCCAAGATCGACACTCAAATGTGATCTCACTCACTACCTAAAGGCACACCCGAATTCGGGGATGCATCATCGATGCAATTCACCCGTTCGCGGGCCGGCTAACGGCTCTGCGGTGCGGTTTCCCCCGCCGAACCGTCGCAAAGCAAGCCCCGGGAAGGCCCCCGGAAGCGCCCCATCCGGGGCACCGGAACGCCCGGTTAACGGCGAAACCCCCGCTTCCCGGAGGGGAAGCGGGGGTCACCGCGCCACTGCACGGCACGAATCGGCCGGAAAGACGGCCGAAACCGGATTAATCCTTGTGCTGGGCGGTCTTGAACGGGAAGCCGAGCTCGCGCAGCAGGGCGCGACCCTCGTCATTGTTCGTGGCGGTGGTCACGACGGTGATGTCCATGCCGCGGGGGCGGTCCATCTTGTCGATGTCGATCTCGTAGAACATGGACTGCTCCGAGAGACCGAAGGTGTAGTTGCCGTGGCCGTCGAACTGCTTGTCCGACAGGCCGCGGAAGTCGCGGATTCGCGGCAGCGCCACCGTCAGCAGACGGTCCAGGAACTCCCACATGCGGTCGCCGCGCAGCGTGACGCGGGCGCCGATGGGCATGCCCTCGCGCAGCTTGAAGTTGGCGATCGACTTCTTGGCGCGGCGCAGCTCCGGCTTCTGGCCCGTGATCAGGGTCAGGTCGTTCAGCGCGCCGTTGATCTGCTTCGAGTCGCGGGCGGCCTCGCCGACGCCCATGTTCACGACGACCTTGGTGACGCCCGGAATCTGCATGACGTTGTCGAAGGAGAATTCCTTCTGCAGGTTCTCGCGGATCTCGGAGCGGTAGCGCTCCTTGAGGCGGGGGGTGTAGTTCTCGCTCATGCTTAGATGTCCTTCCCGGTGCGACGGGAGATGCGAACCTTGTTGCCGTCCTCATCGAAGCGGTAGCCGACGCGGGTCGGGGTGCCCTCTTCATCGACGAGCATGACGTTCGACACGTGGATCGGGGCCTCCTGGGTGACGATGCCACCGGACGAGGCGCCACGCTCCGGAGCGGAGTTCGCGACGTGCTTCTTGATCTTGTTGACGCCCGAGACCAGGACCTTGTCGCGCGTCGGGTAGGCCTCGATGACCTCGCCCTGCGCGCCCTTGTCCGGACCCGAGATGACCAGGACGGTATCGCCCTTGCGGATCTTCACTTAAATCACCTCCGGTGCGAGCGACACGATCTTCATGAACTTCTTGTCGCGAAGCTCACGCGCGACCGGGCCGAAGATGCGGGTGCCGCGCGGCTCGTTGTCGGCCTTGATCAGGACGGCGGCGTTCTCGTCGAACGAAATGTAGGAGCCGTCCGGGCGACGGGTCTCCTTCTTCGCGCGGACGACGACGGCGCGGACGATCTCGCCGGCCTTGACGTTGCCGCCCGGGGCGGCCTCCTTGACGGTGGCCACGATGACATCGCCGATGCCGGCGAAGCGTCGGGTGGAGCCGCCGAGCACGCGGATGCACAGGATTTCCCTGGCACCGGTGTTGTCGGCGACCCGCAGACGCGATTCCTGCTGAATCACTACGGTTCTCCTTGACCTGGATTGCTGTGTGCGCCGGATTTCCGTCCCGGGCGCACGCGGTCTGATTCGGCTGCGGGGTGGTCCGGGCCGTGCCGGGGCGGAGGCCGCGCCATGCGCGCCAGTGCCCGGCGGATCGGCTCCTTCGGCCACCCGCAACCCGAAAATTATGGCATGCGCGCCGGTTGAGGCCAAATCCCGCCTCAACCCGGCGACCGGCCCCGGGGGGGAATCGGCGGGGCGGGACCGGGTGTCCGGGAATTTCGCGGCCCACTTTCCCGGGGTTTACAATCTCGACCTATACGTCCCACAGTACGTCTCACAGCCGGCCTCATTTCCCCGTCGTCCGGCCCATACCCGACCAGCGAGGATCGCACGTGCATCAAGCCTCCCCCACCGGCGCCGTTCATGAGGTCGGCGTCGACCAGATCTTCTTCTCCACGACGGACGACCGCGGCGTGATCACCGCCGCCAACGACGTCTTCATCGACTTGTCGCGCCATCCGCGCGAGGAACTGATCGGCGCGCCCCACAACGTCATCCGCCACCCGGACATGCCGCGGGGCACCTTCCGGGTCATGTGGGATCGCCTGCAGGCCAAGACCCCGTTCGCCGGGTACGTGCGCAATCTCGCGTCCGACGGCAGCGCCTACACCGTGTTCGCCACGGTGACGCCGATGCCCGGCTCGGGCTATCTCTCGGTGCGCACCCGCCCGATGTGCGAGGACGTCGCCGAGATGGCCGATTCGCTCTACCGGCAGATCCGCGAGCGCGAGAGCAGCGCGGCGGAAGAGGGCGCGGGCGGCCGCGACGTCGCCGCCGTCGGCGCGGAGGCCCTCGCCGAGATGCTGAACGAGGCCGGTTTCGCCGACTACGCGGAGTTCCAGCGCGAGGTCCTGCCCGCCGAGGTCGCGGCGCGCGAGGCCGCGGGCGCCGGGCTTCCCGACGTGCCGGAGTGCGATGGCCGCCTCGCGGAGGTCGACGCGGCGGTCCGCGAGATCTTCGGCGAACTCGATGCGTCGATGGCCGCGCAGGACGACATCGTCGACCTGGCGCGCTCGCTCAAGCGCTGCGGCCGCAAGATCCGGCACGACATGGACACCGCCGCCACCATCACCGATCGGCTGGAGGACACCCTCAAGGACGACCCGACCCACGTCGCCGACATGATGCCGGTGCGCGTGTGGTCGCAGATGCGCGGCATCGCCGCCCGGTACACGGGCTCGCTGCTCGATTCCCTGGAGGACTTCACCGCCCTGGGCGCCGAGACGCGCTTCCAGGTCGCGCTGGCCCGCCTGCAGACCACCGAGCTGGCGTCCTTCGTGGCGGAGGTCGCCGCCGGCGGCGCCGAATCGCACCACGCGGCCAAGGCCATCCGCCCGCTGTGCGGCGTCCTCCACGAGGAGGTGTCGGCCATGGACGATCAGACGCGCCTGCACCGCGAGCGCGCCGCCGACGTCGCCGAGCACATCGACCGGGTGGTCGAGATCATGCGCATCCCCCAGCAGGTCGCGGTGGCGTGGAGCAAGGGCGTGCCCTCGATGGGGTTGACCGGCGAGATCAGCTCGCTCGCGGCGTCGATGGCCGCAGCGGTGGTCAGCGCCGGCGCCGCCATCTCCGAACTGGAGGCCCTGCGCGAGCGGTGCCGCGACATCGGCGACGTGGAGCACTCGGTCCGTCTGCGCGAGCTGATCGACACCGTCCGGGACTTCGCGGTCGAGGACGGCGCTTCGGCTGACGACGAGCCGACCGAAGGGGGCCCGACCGAAGGGGAGCCCGCGGCCGCGGAGGAATCCGCCGTGGAAGCCGCCGCCGAGCAGCCCGCCGCGGAAGAGGCCCCCGCCGAGCAGCCCGCGGAGGAAGCCCCCGCGGAGCAGCCCGCGGCCGAAGAAGTCACCGCCGAGCAGCCCGCCGTATAGCGGCCACCTCGCCGGACCCGGCAGCTAACCCACCCCGAATGCGCCAACCCACCCGTTGCAGCGGGTGGGTTGGCGCATTCGGGGTGGGTTTGCGTGAAGGGGGCGCTGCGTAATGAGCGGTGATCCCCGGTGCGCGGCGTTCCCGACTTCCGGGGCGTGACCGCCAGCCCGCCTCAGGCCCGTTCGGCGACGGCGACGATGAAGTTCGCGCGGTCGTCGAAGGGCAGCAGATCCCACGTCGAAAAGCGATGCGTGATGCGCAGGCCGGCCTCGAAGGCGTCGGCCTCGAAGTCGTCGTGGGACCAGCCGCGGCCGGCGCCGAAGCCCATGACCGCGCGGCCGTCGGCGGCGAGCGCGTCGCGGAAGCCCGCGAGCACGGCGCCGCGGTCGGCGGGGTCGATGAAGGTCAGGACGTTGCCCGCGGCCACCACGATGTCGAAGTCGCCGGTGGGGTGCGCGCCCGCCTCCTCGTTTTCGGGGTCGGAATCGGCCGCCGCGAGCACCTCGGCCAGGTTGGCCAGGTCACCGACCTTCCACGTGCCGCCGGGCTGGACCTTCCGCGCCTCGGAAATCAGGTACGGGTCGATGTCGACGCCGACCACCCGGTGGCCGCGCTGCGCAAGGTAACCGCCGAGGCGGCCCTGACCGCAGCCGGCGTCCAGGATGCGCCCGCCGCGCGGGGCCATCGCGTCGATCAGGCGGGCCTCCCCGTCGATGTCGCGTCCCTGCGCCGCGAAGTTGGCCCACCGCTCCGCGTACCTGCGGGAGTGGCCGGGGTCGGCGGCGACGATCTCGGTCCAGGTGCGGTGCATGTTCATGCCGCCCAGTATTGCTCACTCGCCCGTGCGGGTGCGGTTGGCGCGCGCCGCCTCAGCATTTCTCGAACTCCGCCCGCAGTTCCGCCTCCTCGGGGGTGGCCATCTCTCCCGTGCAGCCGCCGAGCGTCAGCTCGGCGTCGCCGCCGTGGTCGAGGTAACGCACCCTCACCGGAACCTCCGTCCCCGCCATGCCGCCGGTTGCCCGGGTCGCCTCCAATTCGCGCAGCACCAACCGCACGCGTTCGGCGGCCGCCGCGACGGCCGCGTCCTCCTCGCCCGGGTCCCCGTCGCCGACGTTGGTCACGTCGAGCCACACGTACGGCACGCCCTGGTATCCGGCGCGGATGCTCGGCGTGACCCGCAGGGGCCGCGACCGCCCGTCGTCGTCCAGGCCGATTGCCGCGGCGCCGCCGAGCGCCCGGCCCGCCCACCGCATCAAGTCGGCGGCGGCCGCCCGATCGTCGGGACCCCCGATCACCGCGAGCACCCCCATCGCATTCGCCTCGGGCGTCCCCCGTTCCGGACGCTCCTCGCGGCCATCGTCCAGGGGTGCGTCGCGGACCGGGATCGACAAGTCCACGTGCCCCATGCCCCGCGCCGATTCGCCGGACCGCGCCCGGTACGGGGCTTCCTCGATCCCCGCGGCAGCGTCCGCGGCGGCCTCGAAACACACCCGGTCGGCTCGGTCGCAGCCGGGGGCATCGAGCTCGATCGACTGGCGCGTTCCGGCGATGCGCGCCTTTTCGAACGTCCACGCACGGTCGTCGTCGAGCAGCCCGCGC
The DNA here is from genome assembly GCF_030408795.1 of Corynebacterium hansenii. NCBI lineage: Bacteria > Bacillati > Actinomycetota > Actinomycetes > Mycobacteriales > Corynebacteriaceae > Corynebacterium > Corynebacterium hansenii. The sequence goes on along the minus strand of NZ_CP047211.1, from coordinate 419,213 downwards.
AGTTCGCGACCGTCGGTCAACGTTTCGAATGCCACGTCCAGCTCACGCCCGGAATCGGGTTTCCGCACGTGGACCAAGATTTCCGACCTGAATCCCCACTCGGCGTCCCCCGCCATCGACGCCAGCTCACGGGCGACGCGGTGGATCTCCATGACCTCGTCCACGGATCCGGCGTCGGCGCCGATGCGCAACGAAATGTCGCGGGTCTTGCCCACGCTCTCCCTCAGCTCGACGTTCGTGCCCGGCAGTTCCCGGGCGGCATGCTCCTCGAGCTTCCGCAGCGTGCGTCCGCCGTCGCCGTGCGCCGACAGGCTGGACACCACGATCGCAAACGCGGCCATGACCAGTGCCACCACGACGAAGACCGCGATCAGACAGCCCCAGGCAACCCGCCCCGCGGACGTTCCGCCGCCCTTCGCGGCGCGTCCGCCCGGCATTTGCCCCGCGGCGTGCTCGGGTCCCCGACCATCGACGGTCATCTTCGGCCTCCTTCATGCGGGTTCGCTTTCCGACGCCCACCGTCGCCCATTCCGGTCAGCATTTCTCGAATTCCGCCCGCAGCCTCGCCTCCTGATCGGATACTGCCGGTTCGTCCGAGCAGCCTCCGACGACGACTCTGGTGGGGCCGGATCCATATTCTTCGCGGATCGTGACGTGAATTCCCTTGCCGGCCGATGGTGCGTCGGAACCTGCGGCCACCAGCTCCCGCAGCATCGCCTCGACGCGATCGGCGACCCGATCGTGATCATCAGGCGAGGTCCCCGTGTTTTCGGCGCGGAGCTCGATGACGACGGTGCCGTCGTAACCCGTACTCAGGTCCGGTTTGACGCGCAATGGACGTTGGCGACCGTCATCTTCGAACCCGATGGCGGTCATCTTGCCGACCACGGGAACGGACCACCGAACCGCGTCCGCTGCAGCCGCCCGATCCCGCTGCCCGCTTACTTCGACGACGACCGTCGTGTTACGTCGCAGGTCGGCTCCGAAAGCCGGGTCTCCACGCACCTCGGCCTCGCGTTCCAACAGCGGCGCATCGTGGACCGGAATTTCGATGGCGATGTGCCCGCCCGTGATGGTCTCCCGTGAGATGGGGGTCCGGTACCCGGCCTCCTCGATGCCGGCCGCGGCGGTCGCGCGATCCGTGAAGCACCGCATGTCCGCCCGCCTGCATGATGGCCCCGTGAAGCGCACCGGGTGCGGGCGCTCGCCCAGCGCAATTTGATCGAAAACCCACGCACGTTCGTCCTCGAGAATCCCCTTGAGCTCGCCGGGGTCGGTGCGGTCGCCGAATGTCAGGCCAAGCTGATCCCCGGGTCGTGCCATGTGCACCGTGATCTCCGACCCGAACTTCCAATCGGCGTCGCCGGCCGTCGCGGCCAGGGCGACGGCGCCCCGATGGATGCTCATCACCTCGTCGACCGACCCCACATTGGCCGCAGCCTCCAGCTTGATGATCCGCGGTTTCTCGGTGGATTCGCGAAAGCGGACGTCGACGCCCGGCAATTCGGCCGACGCTTGCCGTTCCAGTTTTGCCAGCGTCTTTCCCCCGTCCCCATTCGCGAACATCGCGTTCAGGAAATGCACTCCCCCGATGACCAACAGCCCGACGGAGACGAGCACCATCGCCAAACGAACCATGAAGCTCCACCAGGGCTTTTCGCCCTCGGCCGGCATTGCCGTGCTTCGCCGATTCCCGTTGCCGCCGGCGTCGCGCGCGAATGCGTGACGACGCCCCGCGTTCCCCGCAGATTCATCGGCACACTTCGAATTCATCCCGAAGCCTCGCTTCCTCATCGGAATCCGCCGGTTCCTCCGAGCAGCCTCCGACGACGACTCTCATCGAACCGGTTTTGCGGATCCCGTCTATGGTGACGGGAATTCCCTTGTCGGCCGATGGTGCATCGGGACCGGCCGCGGCCAGCTCCCGCAGCATCGCCTCGACGCGGTCGATGGCACGGGCGACTGCCGGTTCGTTGCGCTCCTCCCGACGCTTCGCCACCCCGGGATCGATGGAAGGGTCTGCGCCGCGCCACACTTCCCCGACATTTTCTGCGTCAAGTTCGATGCTCGTACCACGGGGACTGTCCCCTACGCGCGGCCTGACCCGCAATTGCTCATGATGGCCGTCGTCATCGTCGAACCCGATGGCGGCCATCCGCCCGACGGCGGGAACCGACCACCGAATCACGTCCGCTGCGGCCGCCCGATCCTTCGGCCCAACGATTTCGACGAGGATCGTCGTGGAACCTCGCTCAAAGCTTCGCACCGGATTCCGTTCACGGGTCCTGGCCTCGTTCTTCGACATCGCCGCGTCGTGCACCGGAATTTCGATGCTGATCTGCCCGCGCCCAGTGACCTCCCGTGAGATGGGGGTCCGATACCCGGCCTCTTCGATGCCGGCGGCGGCGGTCGCGTGATCGGTGAAGCACCGGATGTCCGCCCGACCGCACGACCGACCGACGAGGAGCACCGGCAACGAGGACCGACCCAACCTGATTCGATCGAAAACCAACGAACGTTCGTCCTCGAGAATCCCCCTGAGCTCGCCGGGGTCGGTGCGCTCGCTGAATTCCACGACAAGTTCCCCCTCGGGTCGTGCCATGCGGACCGTGATCTCCGACCCGAACCCCCAAAGGGCATCGCCGGCCGTCTCGCCCAGGGCGACGGCGCCCCGATGGATCCTCATCACCTCGTCGACCGACCCGACGTCGGCCGAAGCTTGCATGTTGATGTCTCGCCACCTCGCGATGTGCTCGCGAAAGTGGACATCGACGCCCGGCATTTCGGCCGACGCCTGCCGTTCCAGTTTTCGCAGCGTCATCCCCCAATCCCCGAAGCCGAATCCGCCGAGGGCGATGGCAAAGAACAGCATTGACCCGATCATCACCAGACCGACCGCTATCATCACCATCCCCGAACAACCCATGATGAGCCGCGAAGTCTTTTTGTTCTTTTGCGCATCCGTCATCGGCTTGCCATCGCGAGGTGCGGCACCTGTGTCCCGGGTCACGCCGCCATCATAATCCGCAACCGCTCCGACGAACGGCCGCCCACCCGGGTCCGACGCCGGCACGACGAAACCCCCGCCTCCCCGGAAAACCGGGGCGACGGGGGCGTCGCAAAGCGAAGGGGCCTTCGCGGAAAACCGCTTAGCGGGCCTTCTCGATGATCTCGATCAGGCGGAAGTGCTTGTCCTTCGAGAGCGGACGGCACTCCTCGATGCGGACGTGGTCGCCGACGCCGGCTTCCTCGTTCTCATCGTGGGCCTTCACCTTGGAGTTGGTGCGCATGATCTTGCCGTACAGGGCGTGCTGCTTGCGGTCCTCGAGCTCGACGACGATGGTCTTCTGCATCTTGTCGGACACGACGTAACCGGAGCGGACCTTGCGGGCGCCGGACTCGGTCTGGTTCATGTTTTCCTCGCTCATGCCGCATCACCATCGGTGGGGGCGGCGGACAGGCCGAGCTCACGCTCGCGCATCACGGTGTAGATGCGGGCGATGTCCTTGCGGACGGCGCTCAGTCGACGGTTGTTGGTCAGCTGACCGGTGGCCATCTGGAACCGGAGGTTGAACAGCTCCTCCTTGGACTCCTTGAGCTTGGCGACCAGGCCATCGTTATCCAGCGAGCGGAGCTCGTGGGCGGGAATGCCGTTAGACATCAGTACTGATCCTCCTTCCGGACGACTCGGGTCTTGCAGGGAAGCTTCGCGCCGGCGCGCTTGAGCGCCTCCATCGCGGTCTTCTCGTCCGGGTAGGACATCTCGAACATGATGCGGCCCGGCTTGACGTTGGCGACCCACTTCTCCACGGGGCCCTTACCGGAACCCATGCGCACGCCGAGCGGCTTCTGGGTCAGCGGACGGTCCGGGAAGATCTGGATCCACACCTTGCCGCCGCGCTTGACGTGGCGGTTGATGGCGATACGGGCGGCCTCGATCTGGCGGTTCGTGATGTACGCCGGCTCGAGGGCCTGCAGGCCGTAATCGCCGAACGTCACCTGGGTGCCGCCCTTGGCGACGCCGGAGCGGTGCGGGCGGTGCTGGCGGCGGTACTTGACGCGCTTCGGGATGAGCATTTAGCCCTCCTTCTTCTCGGAGGCCCGCTGGCGGCGCTGGCCACCACGACGCGGGCGCTCACGGCGGTCGCGGCGCTGACCGTCGCGACCGGCGTTCATCTCGGACTCGCGGCGGCCACCGATGACGTCACCCTTGTAGATCCACACCTTGACGCCGATGCGGCCGAAGGTGGTGTGGGCCTCGTGGGTGCCGTAGTCGATCTCCGCGCGCAGGGTGTGCAGCGGGACGCGACCCTCGTGGTAGCGCTCCGTGCGGCCCATCTCGGCACCGCCCAGGCGACCGGAGCACACGACCTTGATGCCCTTCACCTGCGGCTGGCGCATGGAGGACTGGATGGCCTTGCGCATCGCGCGGCGGAACGCCACGCGGTTGGTCAGCTGCTCGGCGATGGACTGGGCGACCAGCTTGGCATCCGCGTCGATGTTCTTGACCTCGAGGATGTTCAGCTGGACCTGCTTGCCGGTGAGCTTCTCCAGCTCACCGCGGATGCGGTCGGCCTCCGAGCCGCGGCGACCGATGACGATGCCCGGTCGGGCGGTGTGGATGTCGACGCGAACGCGGTCACGGGTGCGCTCGATGACGACGTCGGAGATGCCGGCGCGCTCCAGGCCGGTGGACAGCAGATCGCGGATCTTGATGTCCTCGGCGAGGTAGTCGGCGTACTGCTTGTCGGCGTACCAGCGGGACTTCCAGTCGCTGGAGATTCCCAGCCGGAGGCCGTGGGGGTGGATCTTCTGTCCCACTACTGAGCACTTCCCTTCTGGCTCTCGACGACCACGGTGATGTGGCTCGTGCGCTTGCGGACGTGGAAAGCACGGCCCTGCGCACGGGGGCGGAAGCGCTTCATGGTCGGTCCCTCATCGGCCCAGGCCTGGGCGATGACGAGGGTGCGGGGATCCAGGCCGAAGTTGTTCTCGGCGTTGGCCGCCGCGGAGGCGACCAGCTTCGAGATCGGCTGGGACGCGGACTGCGGGGCGTACTCCAGCATGGAGAGCGCCTCGGAGACCGACTTGCCGCGGACCGTGTCCAGCACGCGACGGGCCTTCATCGGGGTGACCCGGACGAACCGCGCGGTGGCGCGGGCGGAGGTGATGTCGTTGCTCATGGCTTATCGACGTCCCTTCTTGTCGTCCTTGACGTGACCCTTGAAGGTCTTGGTGGGGGCGAACTCGCCCAGCTTGTGGCCGACCATCGAGTCGTCCACGAAAACCGGCACATGCTTGCGGCCGTCGTGGACGGCGAAGGTGTGGCCGATGAAATCGGGGAGAATCGTGGAGCGGCGGGACCAGGTCTTGATGACCTGCTTGGTGCCCTTCTCGTTCTGAGCGTCCACCTTCGCAAGGAGGTGCTCATCGACGAACGGGCCCTTCTTAAGGCTGCGTGGCATTCTCTGTTCCCTCCTTAGCGCTTCTTGTTCTTGTTGGTGCGGCGACGGCGGACGATCAGCTGGTCGCTCGGGCGGTTGGGCTTGCGGGTGCGGCCTTCCTTCTGGCCCCACGGCGACACCGGGTGGCGGCCACCCGAGGTCTTGCCCTCGCCACCACCGTGCGGGTGGTCGACCGGGTTCATCACGACACCGCGCACGGTCGGGCGCCAGCCCTTCCAGCGCATGCGGCCGGCCTTGCCCCAGCGGATGTTGATCTGATCGGCGTTGCCGACCTCACCCACGGTGGCGCGGCAGCGCGCGTCGACGCGGCGGATCTCCGAAGACGGCATGCGCAGGACGGCGTACTTGCCTTCCTTGCCCAGCAGCTGGATGGAGGCGCCGGCCGAGCGGGCCAGCTGGGCGCCGGCGCCCGGCTTGAGCTCGACGCAGTGGATGGTGGTACCCGTCGGGATGTTGCGCAGCGGCAGGTTGTTGCCGACCTTGATGTCGGCGTTGGCGCCGGACTCGACGACGGTGCCCTGCTTCAGGCCCTTCGGGGCGATGATGTAGCGCTTCTCGCCATCGAAGTAGTGCAGCAGCGCGATGTTGGCGGTGCGGTTCGGGTCGTACTCGATGTGAGCGACCTTGGCCGGCACGCCGTCCTTGTCGTTGCGGCGGAAATCGATGACGCGGTACTGGCGCTTGTGGCCACCGCCCTTGTGACGGGTGGTGATGTGGCCGTGCACGTTGCGGCCACCGGTCTTCGACAGCGGGCGCAGCAGAGACTTCTCGGGAGTCGAGCGAGTGACCTCGCTGAACTCGGAGACGGAGCTCTGGCGGCGACCCGGCGTAGTCGGCTTGTACTTGCGAATAGCCATACTTTTGCTCTTCCTTAACTTCCTCGTCGACCAGCCTTAGGCGGCCGAACCGCCGAAGATGTCGATGGGATCGCTGCCGGCCGCGAGAGTCACGTACGCGCGCTTGGTGGCCTTGCGCTGACCGTAACCGGTGCGGGAGCGCTTGCGCTTGCCCTCACGGTTGGCGGTGTTGACGCTGGCGACCTTCACGCCGAAGATCTCCTGGACCGCGATCTTGATCTGGGTCTTGTTGGCGTCGGTGCGGACCAGGAACGTGTAGACGTTCTGCTCCATCAGTCCGTAGGACTTCTCCGACACGACCGGGGCGATGATGATGTCACGGGGATCCGCGATGGTGGCCATTACTTCTCCTCCTCCGCACCGGCGTTGCGGGCGATGAACTCGTTGAGCGCCTGCACGGCGAACACGACGTCATCGGCCTTCAGCACGTCGTAGGTGTTCAGCTGGTCCTGCGTCAGCGTGTGGACGTTCGCCAGGTTGTTGACGGACTTCCAACCGGTGACGTCCTCGCGCGGGAGGACGACCAGCACGGACTTGCGATCGGTCAGGCGCTCGATGAAGGTGCGCGCCGACTTGGTCGACGGGGTCTGGCCGGCGACGAGCTCCTCGACCACGTGGATGCGGTCGTGGCGGACTCGGTCGGTCAGGGCGCCGCGCAGGGCGGCGGCCTTCATCTTCTTGGGGGTGCGCTGCGAGTAGTCGCGCGGCGTGGGGCCGTGGACGACGCCGCCGCCGGTCCAGTGCGGGGCACGGATCGAACCCTGGCGGGCGCGGCCGGTGCCCTTCTGGCGCCACGGCTTGCGGCCGCCGCCACGCACCTCGGCGCGGGTCTTGGTCTTGTGGGTGCCCTGGCGAGCCGCGGCGCGCTGGGCGACGACGACCTGGTGCATCAGGGCGGTCGACACCTCGGCGTCGAAGATCTCGGCCGGGAGTTCCACGGAGCCGTTCACGCCACCGTCGGCGGTGTGGACGTCAAGCTTGAGGTTCGTCATGCGTGAGCACCACCCTTCACAGCGGTCTTGACAACCAGGAGGCCGCCGCGAACGCCCGGAACCGCGCCCTTGATCAGGAGCAGGTTGGCGTCGGCGTCGATCTTCTGGATCTTCAGGTTCTGGGTCGTGACCCGGTCGTTGCCCATGCGGCCGGCCATGCGCTTGCCCTTGAACACGCGGGCGGGCGTGGCGCAGGCGCCGATGCCGCCGACGCGGCGGTGCGCGGCCTGGTTGCCGTGGGAGGCGCCCTGGCCGGCGAAGCCGTGGCGCTTCATGGCGCCGGCGAAGCCCTTGCCCTTGGAGGTGCCGGTGACGTCGACGTACTCGATGTCGCCGAAGACGTCCACGCCGACCTCCTGGCCGACCTCGTACGAGGAGGCGTCCGCGGTGCGGATCTCCACGGTGTGGCGACGCGGGGTCACGCCGGCCTTCTTGAAGTGGCCGGTCTGGGGCTTGTTGGCCTTACGGGGGTCAATCTCGCCGTAGGCGATCTGGACGGCGTCGTAGCCGTCCACGTCCTTCGTGCGCACCTGGGTCACGACGCACGGCCCGGCCTCGACGACGGTCACCGGGACCACCCGGTTCTCCTCGTCGAAGACCTGGGTCATGCCGAGCTTGGTGCCCAGGATGCCCTTGATCTCGTTTTCACTCATTATCTAGTCTCCGCTGCCGTAGTCCAGGCTCACTGAATGTTGACGTCGACGGACGCCGGAAGGTCGATGCGCATGAGGGCGTCGACGGTCTTCGGGGTCGGGTCGAGAATGTCGATCAGGCGCTTGTGGGTGCGCATCTCGAAGTGCTCGCGCGAGTCCTTGTACTTGTGCGGCGAGCGGATGACGCAGTACACGTTCTTTTCGGTGGGCAACGGCACGGGGCCGACGACTCGGGCGCCCGTACGGGTCACCGTCTCGACGATGCGACGCGCGGACGCGTCAATCGCCTCGTGGTCGTAGGCCTTCAGCCTGATGCGGATCTTTTGTCCCGCCACGCTTGTCCTCTCCTCGGTCGGCGCGCCCTCGAGGGGCGTCGACCCTGTCATTGTCTTCTGTGCGCCGGTGTGCCTAGCCGGTCATGGCCAGCGCCAGAATGTCGATGCTGGGTTATCGATTTCGTCGTGTGGACACCGTCGTCGGGCATGGCGCAGCACAGCGCCGATGCAATCCGAGAGGACGGCGATCCCCGCGCGCACGCGCACGGTTTTCGACCGATATCCCAGTTCAGGAGAGGCTCCCCCGTTTCAAGCGTGGGTGCCTTTCGCCTACTGCCGCTGTGTATTTGCCATGCCAGCACCGGTCCCCGCGGTCGGGCGTGTCGCCCTTCTTTCGACCGCAGGGCACGTCGCGTCGGCCGGTCTCCCGGCTTCGGCTCTCGTGGCCATGCTCACTTCACCATCGGCATGCTCCGCGACTGCGCCGGTTCCCTGGGGCCTGGCGGGTTCGCGTCGACGACGCCGTGTTAAAGCAACCCGTGTATTAAAGCACGGCCCGGGCGCGTCCCCCAAATCTCTCCCCAAAATGTGATCAACATCGCTTCAACCTCCGGCGCGCCGCGTTTTCGGTGCACAATGGAACCGTCGGTTAAGGATGCCGCGATAACTTTGGAAGGGGATTGGACATGGCCGAAAAGGACATCGTTCGCGCCGGCGAAGGCTCCGGTGCGCAGGTGGAGAACAAGGGTGCCGTCGCAAAGCAGAAGCCCGGCGACGCCCCGGCGACCGCGGGCGCGCCCGCGACCGAGGAACGCGACGGGCGCGGCCGGACGATCATCGAGGACGTGGTGGTGAACAAGATCGCCGGCATCGCCGCCCGCGAGGTCACCGGCGTCCACGCGCTGGGCGGTGGCGGCGCGCGCTTCGTCGGCGCCGTCCGCGAGCGCATCCCCGGAGCCGGCGTCGACGTCCAGCAGGGCGTCGCGGTCGAGGTCGGACAGTACCAGGCGGCCGTCGACGTGGCGATCGTGGCCGAGTTCGGCGTCGCCATCCACGAGCTCGCCGACGCCATCCGCGAGAACGTCATCGTGTCCGTGGAGCGGATGACCGGCCTCGAGGTGACCGAGGTCAACGTCACGGTGCATGACGTGCACCTGCCGCAGGACGAGGACGGGGACGAGGACCATGACGGCCCCAAGCCGACCCGCGTCCTCTGAGGCGGAGGCCATTTCCGCGGCGGTACTCGCCGTGCCCTCCGTCGACGGATTCCACCCGGGCCGCCACGGCGAGGTGGCCCTGCTGTACCCGGGGCTGCGCGTCCCGGGGATGAGGTGGACGGGAGACCGGCTCGAACTGCACCTGCGGGTGTCGTTCGATCCCCGTTCCCCCGTGCCGCTGGCCGAAACGTCGGAGCTCGCGAAGTCGGCCGCCTCCGCGGCGTGCGACCTGCGGGCTCCGGTCGACGTGATCATCGCCGACGTCGCACGGACATGAGGCGCCCGCACGCGAGTCGCCCGGAAATGATCGGAGAAACGGAGAAGTCATGGACAACCTGAAATTCGGAGTCTACGCGGGGCTGCTCTTGGCCATCGCCACGGCCGTCGGCGGCCTGGTCGGGTTCCTCGGCGGGATCGTCTTCGCCATCGCCGGCGGCGCCATCGGCGCGCACCGCGACGGGCTCATCGACCTGTTCGACCTTTTCGGTTCCGCCACGGGCGGCCGACGGGGGCGCCGCTGACATGGACGACAGAGAAGCGAGCCCGCCGGGCGACGGCCGCGCGGCGCCGGCAGCCGCCACGCCGGCCTCCCCCGCGCCGGCCACCTCCACACGGGGCGAAAACGTCATCGACGGGAAAGCCGTGGAAAAGATCATCGTCGCCGCGATAGATTCCGTGCCCGGCACGGTCGCCGCCGGCGGAGCGATTAACCGCATGGCCGGCCGCGGGTACCCGCGCGTCGACGCTCAGATCGCCCCGCACGGTCGGGCGGTGTCGGTGGAAACCGACATCGCCGTGTCCTGGCCCTCCCCGGTTCGGGACATCGCGCATGCGGTGCGCGACACCATCATCGCCTGGGTCGCCGACGCGACCGGGATGCCGGTGGTCAGGTGCGACGTCCGCGTCGCCACCGTCGTCGGCGCCGACGGCGATCGCCCCTGGGCCCGGGTCGCGGCCGGCGACGTCGCCGCCCACCCCCGCCGGCCTTCCCTGGTCAGCCCCTCGGCGGCACCGCTTCCGGCGCGCCCGGTCACGGTGCCCCCGCCGAAGGAACTCCGGCCGATCAAGGCCCCGCGTTCGGGACGTGATGTGCGATGACCGAAGACAACGGTTTCCGCAGTGCACCGATCCCGCTGCGCGCGCCGGCCGCGAGGCCGGTGGCGTACCTGGTCGCGCTGGTGCTGGCCGCGATCGGCGTCATGGCCGGCCATGACTGGCTCGCGCGGATGGGCGCCATCGAACGGCCCGAGCTCATCGCCGGTTTCGTCGATTGGCTCGACGCGCACGGATGGGACAACGTCCTGCTCCCCGCGTCCGTCCTGGCGACGCTGGTGGGGCTGGTTCTGCTCTACGTCGCGGTCCGGCCCCGCCGCCGCACTCACGTCCGGGCGTCCGGCCGCGCGGACCAGTGGCTGCGCCCGGTCGACGTCGGCCGCCTCGCCGCCCGCGCCGCCCGCCGGTGCCCGGGCGTGTTCGATGCGACCGCCATCGCCACCGAACGCGCGGTCAGCGTCACCATCGACGCCGGGGGCGCCGCCGACGACGACGCGCTCATGGATAAGGTCCGCGCCGCCGTCGACGGCGAGCTCGCCGCCGCACTCGGCGAGGTCCCTACCGTGAAGATCCGCGCCACCCGCAAAACCCCGGAGGGAGGAAAGAAGCGATGAGACGATCAACCGCCGTACTCGACCGCCTCGTCGCGGGCCTGCTCGGGGCGCTGCTCATCGCCGCCGGCCTGCTCGGCATCGCGGCGAAATACGAGTTCATGCCGTTCGCGGCGTGGACCGACGGCTTCCGCCCGTCCCGCCTGCCCGGCCACGTCGATCAGGATTGGTTCACGTGGGCGCTCGCGGTGGCGGCGATCCTCGGCGTCGTCCTGGCGCTGGCGCTGTTCGCGGCGAACATCGACCGCCGCCTCACCCGGACCAAGATCGACGAGAACTCCGACGACACGGGCGAGATCCGGTTCCACCTCGCCGATGTCGCCGACGCCGTCGCCAAACGGCTCCAATCCCACGACGGCATCCGCCGCGCCCGCGGCCGCGCCGAAGTGGATCGGGGCAGCGAGGCGATCACGATCAACCTCGACCTCGCGCACGACGCCGACATCGCTTCGATCACGAGGCTTTGCGACGAAACCGCCGACGACATCGACGCCGCCCTCGGAGACGTCGACTGCGGAACGCGGTTCCTGCTCCACATCGGCCGCCCTCCTAACGGCTGATCCGGCGGGCGCCGGGCCGTCGCAAAGCCATTCGGCGCGACGACGCGCGGCGCAACGCAAACCGGTACAAGGCGAGCCGGCGCCAGGCACGCCTGCGCCAAGCACGCCGGTACAAGGCAAGCCGGAGCCGAACCAACCGGCACACGAAAAAGGGCCCCGCCCCCGATTCACTCGGGGGCGGGGCCCTTTTGCTGGCCGCAGGCGATCCGCCGGTTCAACCGGCGGGATCAACCCGCTGGAGCATCAAGAATTACTTGATGATCTTGGTGACGCGGCCGGCGCCGACGGTGCGGCCACCCTCGCGGATGGCGAAGCGCAGGCCCTCGTCCATCGCGACCGGCTGGATCAGGGTGACGGACATGTCGACGTTGTCGCCCGGCATGACCATCTCGGTGCCCTCCGGCAGCTTCACGACGCCGGTGACGTCGGTGGTGCGGAAGTAGAACTGCGGGCGGTAGTTGTCGAAGAACGGGGTGTGGCGGCCGCCCTCGTCCTTGGACAGGATGTAGACGGAGCCCTCGAACTCGGTGTGCGGGGTGTAGGCGCCCGGCTTCGCGATGATCTGGCCGCGCTCGATGTCCTCGCGCTTGATGCCGCGGAGCAGCAGGCCACAGTTGTCGCCGGCCTCGGTGGAGTCCAGCAGCTTGCGGAACATCTCGATGCCCGTGACGGTGGTCTTCTGGGACTGCTCCTTGATGCCCAGGATCTCGACCTCGTCGTTCACGTTCAGGGTGCCGCGCTCGACGCGACCGGTGGCGACGGTGCCGCGGCCGGTGATGGTGAAGATGTCCTCGACCGGCATCAGGAACGGCTTGTCGGTCTCGCGGACCGGGTCCGGCACGTTCTCGTCGACGGCCTGCATGAGCTCGACGATGGAGTCGACCCACTTCTGCTCGCCGTTCAGGGCGCCCAGGGCGGAGATGTGGATGATCGGCGCCTCCTCGTCGTAGTCCTGCTCGGCGAGGAGCTCGCGCACCTCCATCTCCACGAGCTCGATGATCTCCTCATCGTCGACCATGTCGCACTTGTTCAGGGCGACGAGGATGTAGGGGACGCCGACCTGGCGGGCCAGGAGGACGTGCTCACGGGTCTGCGGCATCGGGCCGTCGGTGGCGGCCACGACCAGGATCGCGCCGTCCATCTGGGCGGCACCGGTGATCATGTTCTTGATGTAGTCCGCGTGACCCGGGGCATCGACGTGCGCGTAGTGGCGCTTCTCCGTCTGGTACTCAACGTGGGACACGTTGATGGTGATGCCGCGCTCCTTCTCCTCCGGCGCCTTGTCGATGGCGTCGTAGGCGAAGGACTCGTTCAGGTCCGGGTACTGATCGGCCAGCACCTTGGTGATGGCAGCCGTGGTGGTGGTCTTGCCATGGTCGACGTGACCGATGGTGCCGATGTTGACGTGCGGCTTCGTACGCTCGAACTTCGCCTTCGCCACTGTTAGTCCTCCTGGACGTCATGGTGGCCACGACTTTCGTAGCCACAGGTTGTGGTCGCCCACCCCCACGCCGCTGCGAACACCGACGAAAGACGGCATTTCCGGGCGTAAAGAAGGGGGCGGACAGTGCATTTTCACTGTGCCAGTTACACAATCCTAGTGGGACGGCCGGGCCCATATCAAACTCGGGTCCCCAGGATCGATTGCGGGGTAACGGCCGGCACCGCGCACCACCTCCGGCACCGGAAACGAAGTCCGGGTCAGCGGTGAAAAGTGCGGGCCGCTACCCTCCCGGATCCGCGGCACTGCGGATCGCGGGGGCTTTTCGGCGCCGCCCCCGTTCGCGCGCTTGGCGCGGGAACGGCGGCGGGCCGGGAACCCGCCCCGGAATCATCCGGGCGGGGCCCCGATTGACCGACTCAGTTGCCGGTGCGCTCGGCGATGATCTCCTGCGCGACGGAGGACGGGACCTCGGCGTAGGAATCGAAGATCATCGTGTAGTTGGCGCGGCCCTGCGTCTTGGAACGCAGGTCGCCGACGTAGCCGAACATCTCGGACAGCGGGACCAGGGCCTTGACGGCCTTGACGCCCGTGCGGTCCTCCATGGAGTTGACCTGGCCGCGGCGGGAGTTGATGTCGCCGATGACCTCGCCCATGTACTCCTCGGGGGTGATGACCTCGACGGCCATCATCGGCTCGAGCAGGACCGGCTTCGCCTTCTGCACGGCCTCCTTCAGGGCCATGGAGCCGGCGATCTTGAAGGCCATTTCGGAGGAGTCGACCTCGTGGTACTGGCCGTCCTCCAGGGTGGCCTTGATGTTCACCAGCGGGAAGCCCGCCAGGGTGCCGTACTGCATGGCGTCCTGGATGCCGGCGTCGACCGAGGGGATGTACTCCTTCGGCACGCGGCCGCCGGTGACGGCGTTCTCGAACTTGTAGATCGCCGACTCGCCCTCTTCGAGCTCGTCCTGCGCCGGGGCGTAGGGCTCGAGCGAGACGATGACCTTCGCGAACTGGCCGGAACCGCCGGTCTGCTTCTTGTGGGTGTAGTCGTACTTCTCGACCGCCTTGCGGATGGTCTCGCGGTACGCGACCTGCGGGGCGCCGACGTTGGCCTCGACCTTGAACTCGCGCTTCATGCGGTCGACCAGGACGTCGAGGTGGAGCTCGCCCATGCCGCCGATGACGGTCTGGCCGGTCTCGTCGTCCAGGCGGACGGTGAAGGTCGGGTCCTCTTCGGCCAGGCGCTGGATCGCGGTGCCCAGCTTCTCCTGGTCGGCCTTGGACTTCGGCTCGATGGCCACGGAGATGACCGGGTCCGGGAAGCTCATGGACTCGAGCACGATCGGGGCGTCCTGGGCGCAGAGGGTGTCACCGGTGGTGGTGTCCTTCAGGCCGATGAACGCGTAGATGTTGCCGGCCACGGCCTCGTCGACCGGGTTCTCCTTGTTGGCGTGCATCTGGAAGAGCTTGCCGACGCGCTCCTTCTTCTCCTTGGTGGAGTTGAGCACCTGGGCGCCCGGCTCCACGCGGCCGGAGTAGACGCGCACGAAGGTCAGCTTGCCGAAGAACGGGTGCGCGGCGATCTTGAACGCCAGCGCGGAGAACGGCTCCGCGGCGGAGGGCTTGCGGACCATGTCGACGGACTCGTCGCCGACCTGGTGGCCGTGGACCTCGCCCACGTCGAGCGGGGTCGGCAGGAAGTCGACGACCGCGTCGAGCAGCGGCTGGATGCCCTTGTTCTTGTAGGCGGTGCCGCAGTAGACCGGGTAGATCTCGGAGTTGACGACCATCTTGCGGATGGCGCCCTTGATCTCGTCCATGGTCAGCTCTTCGCCGCCGAAGTACTTCTCCATGAGCTCTTCGTCGGACTCGGCGACGGACTCGAGCAGCTTCTCGCGGTACTCGTTGGCCTTGTCGACCAGGTCCGCCGGGATCTCCTCGACGGTGGCCTCGGTGCCGATCTCGGTCTTGCCGCGCCAGGTCAGGGCCTTCATCTGCAGGAGGTCGACGACGCCGTCGAAGTCGTCCTCGGCGCCGATCGGCAGCTGCATCACCAGCGGCTTGGCGCCGAGGCGGTCGACGATGGTGCCGACGGTGTACTCGAAGTCCGCGCCCAGCTTGTCCATCTTGTTGACGAAGCAGATGCGGGGGACGTCGTACTTCTGGGCCTGACGCCAGACCTGCTCGGACTGGGGCTCGACGCCCTCCTTGCCGTCGAAGACGGCGACGGCGCCGTCGAGCACGCGCAGGGAGCGCTCGACCTCGACGGTGAAGTCGACGTGGCCCGGGGTGTCGATGATGTTGATCTGGTTGTCGTTCCAGAAGCAGGTGACCGCGGCGGACGTGATGGTGATGCCGCGCTCCTTCTCCTGCTCCATCCAGTCCGTGGTCGAGGCGCCATCGTGCGTCTCGCCGACCTTGCGGTTGATGCCCGTGTAGTACAGGATGCGCTCGGTCGTGGTGGTCTTGCCGGCATCGATGTGCGCCATGATGCCGATGTTGCGGACCTTGTTCAGATCCTTCTTGACGGGAAGTGCGCCTTCTGCCACTTGATTCCCCACTCGTTTCAAATCGTGCGGCGGGGGCTCAGGACGTTGGTCGTCGTCTTCGCCTCGACCGCCAGCGGTCGGGTTGCTCGATCTATTTTGCCACCGATTGGGCACGATGGCTTGCCGTGATTTCCGCCGGGGAGCCCGAAGGCCCCCGGAGGCGCCGGCGCCGGACCGGCCCCGGGGGCCTCATCCGGCGGTCGCGGCCACTACCAGCGGTAGTGGGCGAAGGCGCGGTTGGCCTCGGCCATCTTGTGGGTGTCCTCGCGGCGCTTGACGGACGCGCCGAGGCCGTTGGAGGCGTCGAGGATCTCGTTGGCGAGACGCTCCATCATGGTGTTCTCGCGGCGCTGGCGGGAGAACATGAGCAGCCAGCGCAGGGCCAGGGTGTTGCCGCGGCCGGGGCGGACCTCGACCGGGACCTGGTAGGTCGCGCCGCCGACTCGGCGGGAGCGGACCTCGAGGGCGGGCTTGACGTTCTCGATCGCGCGCTTGAGGGTCAGCACGGGGTCGGTGCCGGTCTTCTCGCGGCAGACCTCGAGGGCACCGTAGACGATGCGCTCGGCGGTCGACTTCTTGCCGTCCAGCAGCACCTTGTTGATGAGCTGGGTGACCAGCGGCGAGCCGTACACCGGGTCGTTGACGACGGGACGCTTGGGGGCGGGGCCCTTACGAGGCATGTTTACTTCTCCTTCTTCGCGCCGTAGCGGGAACGGGCCTGCTTGCGGTCCTTGACGCCCTGGGTGTCGAGGGAGCCGCGGACGATCTTGTAGCGGACGCCGGGGAGGTCCTTCACTCGGCCGCCGCGGACGAGCACCATGGAGTGCTCCTGCAGGTTGTGGCCCTCGCCCGGGATGTAGGCGGAGACCTCGATGCCGGAGGTGAGGCGGACGCGGGCGACCTTGCGGAGCGCCGAGTTCGGCTTCTTCGGGGTGGTGGTGTACACGCGGGTGCACACGCCACGGCGCTGCGGCGAGCCCTTCAGGGCGGCCGTGGACGTGGCCGACTTCTTGTCGTGGCGGCCCTTGCGGACCAGCTGCTGGATAGTGGGCATGAAGCCTCTTTCTGTTTCGTTCCGATCGCGCCGCGGCTTCCGTCCGGCCTGCGGCGGAGGATCGGTTTTTAAACGTGCGAAACCCAGTCAGCCGCTCTCGCTGGCCTACCGGGTGATGTCGTCGACTCCCAATTACCTCTTGGGACTGTCCATTGACAGTAGTGCAACCTGCGACGATCACCAAAAATCCCAGGTGGCGAAACGGAAGGGGGGCCGTCGCAAAGCGGGTTTCGCTTTGCGACGGCCCCCGCACGACCCCGCGGGCCGGTCCGGAGACTTGGCCGGCCCGCTCTCTCCCGATCGAAGGGCGAGGGGCGCGCGCCCGGTCGGGTTACGGCTTGGCCAGGGCGTCGGATTCGCGGACGAGCTGGTTGTGCTCGTCGATGTCGTCCTCGTGGTTGGAGCGGATCCGCGTGACCGCGATGGTGGAGGTCAGCGAGATCGCGGCGAGGAAGAGGCCGACGGCCAGGCCGCCGTAGGCCTCGGCGAGCGGGGCGGCGATCAGCGGCGGGATGGCGCCGCCGAGGATGGCCGCGATGTTGTACGCCAGGCCGGCGCCGGTGTAACGCAGGTCGACGCGGAACATCTCGGGGAGCATCGCGCCGGCCGGGCCGTAGGAGATGCCGAAGATCACCATGGTGACGATCAGGCCGAGGGCGAAGTGCCAGATGGTGCCGAAGTCGAGGACCCAGAACAGCGCCGGCGTCCACAGGACCGCGAGGATGGTCGACGTCAGGATGACCCTGGTGCGGCCGATGCGGTCGGAGAGCGCGGCGAAACCCGCGATGGCGGCGCCGAAGATGACCGCGGCGACCATGCCGACGGCGAGGATCTCGATGCGCTCCAGCCCGAGCGCCTTCGTGCCGTAGGAGGTCAGGTACGAGGTGCCCATGTAGAACAGCGAGAACAGCGAGGCGAGCGCGATGCCGCCGGTCATGGCCTCGCGCCACTGGTACCGGATGGTGTCCATGAAGGGCAGGGTGCGGCGGACGCCGTTGGCCTTGTCCTGCGCGCGGCGCTCCTGCTCCTTCTTGAAGGACGGGGTCTCCTGGATGGCCAGGCGGACGTACAGGCCGACGAAGACCATCACGATCGACAGCAGGAACGGGATGCGCCAGGCCCACTCAAGGAAGGCGTTGGAGGTTTCGCCGATGGCGAGGAAGACGACCACGAAGGTGCCGGAGGAGAGGAAGAAGGCGATGGCCGCACCGAGCTGCGGGAACATTGCGTAGGCGCCGCGCTTGCCCGGCGGCGCGTATTCCGCCGTCAGCAATGTCGCGCCGGCCCATTCACCGCCCACGGCCATGCCCTGCAGGAAGCGCATGGCCACCAGGAGCACCGGGCCCCAGACGCCGATGCCGGATTCGAAGAAGCCGAAGACGCCCGACTCGTAGCCCGGCAGCAGGCCGATGAACAGGGTCGCCAGACCCATCATCAGCAGGGTCCAGACCAGGGTGCGCTTGCGGCCGAGGATGTCGCCGAAGTGGCCGAACACCACGGAGCCGAGGGGCCGGGCGAGGAACGCGACGCCGAAGGTGGCGAAGGAGGCGACCGTCGACAGCATCGGGGTCATGTTCGGGAAGAACACCGTGGGGAACACCAGGGCGGCGGCGGTGCCGTAGATGAAGAAGTCGTAGAACTCGATGGTGGTGCCCACGAGGCTCGCGGTGGCGACCCTGCGCAGCGAGGGGCCCTTCACGGGCTCCGCGGCGGGGGCCGGCGCCACCGTGGCGGCTCCGATGGCGGACGAGTTGTCCGCCGTGAGGGAATTGGCCATTGGCGTCTCCTGCCTTGGGGGCGGCCACCGGGACCGCCCGTTCAACAATGTGACGCAGAACATATCCAGGCGTGATCCAGCTCTCACATACCCGAAAGAGGGTGTTATGGAGTTAGACGTTAATTGCGACTAGCGGTTTGGTTAGCGATTTAGAACTTGTAGCACCTCTCGCACCGCCCCAGCCAGCACATATACGATGACGAACACCGTTCGCCCGGCCTGACGGTCCACCCCGAACGTCGCGGAAAACTTCGCGAAACGGGGGTTTGCGGCGCGACTTCCGCCCGTTTCAGCGCCCCTTCACCCCTACCCGCGGTCCCCTTTTTCCCGCCCCGCGCACGCTCGATCTCAGGGAATGAGACCGAGGATCCGCGCGCGGCTCACCGCCGCATGCCGACCCTTCGCGCCGAGCTTGGCGCTGGCGTTGCGCAGATAGGCCTTGACGGTCTCCACGCTCAGCGACAGCCGCGCCGCCGCCTCCGCATTGGTGCACCCCAACGCGACCTGCGACAGCACGTCGAGTTCGCGGGCCGTCAACGCCGGCGCATCCGCCTGCGCGCCAGCGCCCCCTCCGGCTGCGGCTCCCGCTCCCCCGGCGTCGGCCGCGCGCACCGCATCTCCCCCGGCGCCCGGGAACAGGATCGCCGCGATGCCGCCGGACGCCGCGAGCAGCTTGTCCCGGGCCTCCTCGTCCGCGGTCGTGGCGGCGATGGCGCGCAGATCCGCGTGCAATTCCCGCAGCCGTTCCAAGTCGGACGATCCGGGCCCCTCCCCCGCCTCGCGGAGTTCCGCGGTGCTGCGTTGCGCCATGCCGATCCGCCGGTCCACTTCATCGCGGATGCGCAGCTCGGTGGCGGCCTTCGTCGCCAGGCGCATCGCCACCGACCGGATCCGGTCCCCGAACTCGAATTTCTCCCGGTGCGCGCCGTACAGCACCATCCTGGTCTCCCCGATGCTGGAGAGTATGGGCACCGCCATGACGGGGCCGAGCCCCTCGTTCTGCACCTGCGTCAGATAACTGTCGGTGATGGTGCGCGCGGCCTCGTAGTCCGCGACGACCGCGGGGCGCCGGTCCCGGAGAACGCGCCCGCCGAGCCCCTCTCCCGGGATGACGTTGACGCCGCGGACGCCGTCCGAGCGCAGGCCGATGCCCTCCCCGATGGTCACCCCCGCCTGCCCGCCGATGCCCAGGAACACGACCGGGAGGTCCGCGTCCCTGCGCAGTTCGCGCACGAGCTGCTTCGCCAGGTCGCGGTCCCGCGGCCGGTTGTGCGGCATCGGCGTGTCCTCCTCGTGGGTCGCGCCCCGCGCGCCCGGGCAATTCGATTGCGGTTCCAAAACATCATAGACGACGCGTCTCCCCCGAAAACGACACCGCATTTGCCGCCGACGTGCATTTCTCCGCTTTCGGGCGCCCCGCCCACCCCCGATGGGGCGTCGCACCGCCCCCGAATGGGTTCCGGTACGCTCGTTTTCCACAACCGAATAACTCCCACGGGAGCGCCCACCGAACCGGCGCTGAGAGGGCATCGGGAATGCGGATGCCGACCGTTCGAACCTGTCCGGGTAATGCCGGCGTAGGAAAGGACCGCTATGGCGAAGCATGCCGCCAACCCCATGGACGAGGCCCGTGACCAGGTCACCACCGGCCCGATCTACCGCTCCGAGAAGCTTTACGACGACGTCGTGTTCGACGGTTCGCCGTTTGATTCGGAGGATGTCGTCCTCCGCATCCCGGCCCGCCGCATCAACCTCACCGATGGCACGCACTTCGACGCGTACGACACCTCCGGCCCGTACACCGAAACCGACGCCGACCCCGATCTGCACGGCGGTCTGCCCAAGACCAGGGACAGCTGGCCGACCCCTGCACCGGCGCCGGCGTCGTCGCAAAGCCCGGAACTCAAGGCTTCGACGCAGCTGGCCTGGGCCCGCGCGGGGATCGTCACCCCGGAGATGGCCTTCGTCGCCGCCCGCGAGGACGTCGACGCCGAGCTGGTCCGCTCGGAGGTCGCCGCGGGCCGCGCGGTGATCTGCGCGAACAAGAACCACCCGGAGCTGGAGCCGATGATCATCGGCAAGAAGTTCGCCGTGAAGGTCAACGCGAACATCGGCAACTCCGTGGTCACCTCGTCGATCGCCGAGGAGGTGGAGAAGATGGTGTGGGCCACCCGCTGGGGCGCCGACACGATCATGGACCTGTCCACCGGCGCCGACATCCACGAAACCCGCGAATGGATCCTGCGCAACTCCCCCGTGCCCGTCGGCACCGTGCCCATCTACCAGGCGCTGGAGAAGGTCAACGGCGACCCGGCCAAGCTGACCTGGGAGATCTACCGCGACACCGTCATCGAGCAGGCCGAGCAGGGCGTCGATTACATGACCGTCCACGCCGGCGTGCTGCTGCGCTACGTGCCGCTCGCCGCAAACCGCGTCACCGGCATCGTCTCGCGCGGCGGGTCGATCATGGCGGCCTGGTGCCTGGCGCACCACCGCGAGTCCTTCCTGTACGAGAACTTCGCCGAGCTCTGCGACATCTTCGCCGAGTACGACATCACCTTCTCTCTCGGCGACGGCCTGCGCCCCGGCTCGATCGCCGACGCCAACGACGAAGCCCAGTTCGCGGAGCTGCGGACCCTCGGCGAGCTGACCAAGATCGCGAAGTCCCGCGGCGTGCAGGTCATGATCGAGGGCCCGGGGCACGTGCCCATGCACAAGATCGCCGAGAACGTGCGCCTGGAAGAGGAGCTGTGCGAGGAGGCCCCGTTCTACACCCTGGGTCCGCTGGCGACGGACATCGCGCCGGGATACGACCACATCACCTCCGCCATCGGCGCGGCGATGATCGCGCAGGCGGGCACCGCGATGCTGTGCTACGTCACCCCCAAGGAGCACCTGGGGCTGCCGAACCGCGACGACGTGAAGGTCGGCGTGATCACCTACAAGATCGCCGCGCACTCGGCGGACCTGGCCAAGGGCCTGCCCCGGGCCCAGGAGCGCGATGACGCGCTGTCCAAGGCGCGCTTCGAGTTCCGCTGGCACGACCAGTTCGCGCTGGCCCTCGACCCCGACACCGCGCTGGAGTACCACGACGAGACGCTGCCGGCGGAACCGGCGAAGACCGCGCACTTCTGCTCGATGTGCGGGCCGAAGTTCTGCTCCATGCGCATTTCGCAGGACGTGCGCGACTACGCCCGCGAGCACGGCCTGGAGACCGTCGAGGCCATCGAGGCCGGCATGGCGGAGAAGTCCGAGGAGTTCGAGGCGGCCGGCGGCCGCGTGTACCTGCCGCTGACGGCGGAGTAGGCGGCACCGAAGTCTGAGGAGGCGGCACCGGCGGCGGAGCAGGAGGCTCGCGGACACCGGGTGCCCGTGAGCGAGCGCCGAGAGAGGCCGACGAGCCGGCGGCGATGGGGATTCGGGTGATCTCCATCGCCGCCGGCTCATTCATGCGGTGCACATCACTCTGAAACGCGCCTTTAGTTCACCTTCCGTTCACCTTTTTTCTTTCAACGGGACACCTCTTGGAGAGACACTGCATTAGACGTATGCCCCGAGCGCGCTTCTGCGCCCCACGCGACCTTTCCGAAGGCCGGGGATCACCCGTGAAACCAGGAATCGAGACACGATGACGAATTCCCGCCGTCCGGGCGACGGAAACCCCGCCCCGGACAACACCCCCGAACCCGCGGGAGCCACCGCGACCGCCACCGAGGCGCCCGTCGCCGACGTCGCGGCCAGCGAGGTTCCCCACGGCCTGCGCCGCCTGCCCAACTGGGCGCTGACCCTGCTGGCCATCGGCACCCTGTACATGCTCATCGTCGCCATCGGCGTGATCGGCGACGGAT
Source organism: Corynebacterium hansenii (assembly GCF_030408795.1). Classification (NCBI taxonomy): domain Bacteria; kingdom Bacillati; phylum Actinomycetota; class Actinomycetes; order Mycobacteriales; family Corynebacteriaceae; genus Corynebacterium; species Corynebacterium hansenii. The sequence continues at coordinate 396,858 of NZ_CP047211.1, read as the reverse complement.
TCAAGGGCCTGGGCAAGGATGCCGCCGCGAGCCTCTTCGACTTCGCCACCAACCCGTTCATCGCACTGTTCGTCGGCGTGCTGGCGACGGCGATCATCCAGTCCTCCTCCACCACCACGACGCTGGTGGTCACCGCGGTCGGCGCGGGCGCGCTGCCCATCGAGGTGGCCGTGCCCATGATCATGGGCGCGAACATCGGCACGTCGGTGACCAACACCCTCGCGTCGTTCGGCCACGCCGGCCACAAGGACGAGTTCCGCCGGGCCTTCGCGGCCTCGACGGTCCACGACTTCTTCAACCTCTTCGCCGTCATCATCCTGCTGCCGCTGGAGATCTTCTTCCACCCGATCCAGCGCAGCGCCGAGTGGGTCTCCGACCGCATCTTCGGCACCGTCCTGCCCGACCCGGGCCAGGCGGACTTCGTCGGCACCCTCACCGACCCCGTGGTCGACCTCATCGGCATGGACGGCCTCACCGGTCTGCTGCCGGGCTCCGAGTTCATCGACGGCGTCGTCACCATCCTGCTCGGCGTCGCCATGATCTTCTTCGCGGTCTCCTGGCTGGGCAAGATCCTCCAGGTGCTCATGGTCGGCCGCGCCAAGGCCATCCTGGAGAAGTCCGTCGGCGGCCACCCGCTGACCGCGATGGGCGCCGGCCTCCTGGTGACGGTCGCCGTCCAGTCCTCGTCCGTGACCACCTCGGTCATGGTCCCGTTCGCCGGCTCCGGCGCCCTGACCACCCGCCAGATCTACCCGCTGACCCTGGGCGCGAACGTCGGCACGACCATCACCGCGCTCATCGCGGCGATGGCCGTCACCGGCGACGGCGCGAAGCTGGCGCTGACCATCGCGCTGGTCCACACCCTGTTCAACGTCTTCGGCATCCTGATCATCTACGGGCTGCCCTTCCTCCGCAGCCTGCCCCTCATCGGGGCGGAGACCCTGGCCCGCGTCGCCACCGAGCGCAAGATCCTCGCGGTGGCGTGGGTGCTGACGGTCTTCATCATCGTCCCGGCCCTGGCCATCCTCATCAAGGTCCTATTCACCTAGTTCCGCCGACAACGCATCAGGAGCAACCCAATGACCAACGAGCCCATCAGCGCCCAGGAGCCCCGCAACCTCGATGCCGCGTCGATCGACGACCTCGAGAAGATGCTCGCCGACGCGGAACGCAACATCCACGCCATCCGCGAAGAGCTCGCCGAACGGCGCGCGGAAAGCCGCCACGAGCAGATCCAGGCGCTTCCCGACGACATCTCCACGTTCGAGGGCAGCTGGCGCAGCATCATCCGGATCCTCCGCGACGTCATCCGCGAGGAGCGGGAGTCCCGCGCCGCCGCCAAGGCCGAGGACTAACCGCCCGGCCCCGGTAGCTGCGAAGGCCGCTGTGCCCCGGCAGGTTGCGAAAGCCACCCGCCGGGGCTTTTCCATGTCCGCCGCAGCGCTCCCACCGGCAAACCCACCCCGCGCAACGTCCCAAGCCGGCTAACCCACCCCGAATGCGCAGACCCACCTGTTGCAGCGGGTGGGTCTGCGCATTCGGGGTGGGTTGGCGGCGGGGATGGGACGGCCACCTCCCCCTTCCCGACCGCCACACGCACCCCGGGGGTGGGCGTTCACTTTTCGTTAACTTTGCGTTCACCTCGAAACACGTGTAACTTCGTCGCCTAACCCGGATAACCGGGCGCAAATTACAACGCATGCACTTCCCGCATGCCCGACTGAGCCAAGTAGGTGAACGCCATGTTCGATGAGATCAACAACCATTCCGAGCCGTCTGGCGCTGCGCCGACCGGCCTCAACGACGACCAGCGCCACGCGCTTTTCGTCGCCCAGCTCCAGGTGCTCCCCGACGATTGGTCGCGGACGAAGAGCTCCTGGCTCGAGTTCGGACGCGTCCTGCGCGCCGAGTTCTCCGGTCAGCCCGCACTGCGCGCCGCCTGACCGCACCGTCCGGGCGGCCCAACCCCGCCGCCCGACGCAACCGCCGACGCAGCTCAGCCCAGCTGCGCGGCCTCACCGCCGACGCGGGACAACCCCTCCTCGCGGCGCCACTCAAATCAGCCGCCCGACCGCACCGTCGGCGCCACTCGACCCATGCGGGTGATCACCCCTCCGACGCGGGACAACCCCTCCGCCCGGCCCCGGCTTCCCCTCCCCCCACTCCCCGGCGCGCCTAAGCTTGGGGCATGGACGCCAACCCCGGCCACGGCCCCGACGGGACGCCCGACGGCGGTGGCCCGCGGAATCTGCGGGCCACCGACGACGAACGCCGCCGAGTCGCGGATGAGCTTTCCGACGCCCTCGGCCGCGGCCAGATCGACCTGACCGAATTCGACGAGCGCACCAACCGCGCGTGGGCCGCCCGCACCCGCGAGGATCTCGCGGGCCCGCTCGCCGACCTCATCCCCGATCCCTGGACGGTGATCGACGGCCGTCCCGCGGGCGCCGTCGAGCCCTACCGCGCCCCCGGGGCCCCCGCGCAGCGCCACACCGGCGACGTCGCTGGGGCCCCGTCATCCCGCGATCTCGCCGCGGTCGCCAAGGCCCACGTGACCGGCGAAAAGGGCGGCTCCGCCATCAGCGCGGCCGTCATGTTCGGCGCCGACCGCAACGGCGACTGGATCTGCCCGCCCACGCACTACTCCGTGGCCGTGATGGGCGGCATCGACATCGACCTGCGCCACGCGCGCCTGGAATCCGACGAGACCGAGATCATCGCCGTCGCCATCATGGGCGGCATCGACATCTACGTCCCCGAGGACGTGCGCCTGACTGTCCAGGGCACCGGCCTGATGGGCGGCTTCGGATCCTCGACGTCCCGCGACGTCGTCATCGCCGGCCACGACCTACCGCCCGACGCACCCCGCGTCCGCGTGACCGGCCTGGCCCTCATGGGCGGCGTCGACGTGCACCGCGTCCCCCGCAACGGTCCGCTCGAGCTCGAGTGACGCCCGCGTCCGCTTGACGACGAAAACCGCCCCTCCCCCGGCTGTGCGCCATGGGGAGGGGCGGTGGTCGTCGTGAAGCGGGATCGCCTTACTGGTCGTACGGGATGTCGTCCAGCGGGACCGCGCGGCCGGTCGGCTCGGCGTAGGTGTCCTCCGGGCCGTAGAAGCCCTCGCCCAGCGAGGCGAACGGGGCGGCGGCCTGGCGGGCGGCCTCCTCCGTCGGCTCGACCGCGATGTTGCGGTAGCGCGAGATGCCCGTGCCGGCCGGGATCAGCTTGCCGATGATCACGTTCTCCTTCAGGCCGATCAGCTTGTCGGAGCGCTTGTTGATCGCGGCGTCCGTGAGCACGCGGGTCGTCTCCTGGAAGGAGGCGGCCGACAGCCACGAATCCGTCGCCAGAGAGGCCTTGGTGATGCCCATGATCTCCAGGCGCATCTGGATGGCCTTGCCGCCCTCGGCGACGGCCTGGCGCGACGCGGCCACGGCCTCGGCGTGCTCCACCAGCGAGCCCGGCAGGAACTCGGTCGAGCCGGAGTCGATGACGGTGACGCGGCGCAGCATCTGGCGGACGATGACCTCGATGTGCTTGTCGTGGATGGCCACGCCCTGATCGCGGTAGACCGACTGGACTTCCTCGATCAGGTGGCGCTGCACGCCGCGGCGGCCGCGGATGCGGAGCACCTCGTGCGGGTCGGCGGCGCCCTTCATCAGCTGCTGGCCCATCTCGACGGTGTCGCCGTCGCGGATCGCGCGGCGGCGGCCGTCGACGGTGATCTCGGCGAGGCCCTGGCGCTTCGACAGCTTGTCGAAGACGACCTCGTCGGAACCGTCGTCGGGGACGATGGTCAGCGTGAAGAAGTGGTCGTCCTCCTCCAGGCGCACGCGACCGGTGGCGGTGGCCAGCGGGGCGCGGTTCTTGGGCACGCGGGCCTCGAACAGCTCCTGGACTCGGGGCAGACCGCCGGTGATGTCGCCGCCGACGCCGCCCTGGTGGAACGTGCGCATGGTCAGCTGCGTGCCCGGCTCGCCGATGGACTGCGCGGCGACGATGCCCACGGCCTCGCCGATGTCGACCATCTTGCCGGTGGCCATGGAGCGGCCGTAGCAGGTGGCGCAGACGCCGGTGGGCGTGTTGCAGGTCAGGACCGAGCGGACCTTGACGGTGGAGATGCCGCGGGACAGCAGATCGGTGATCTCCTCGTCGCGCAGGTCGGTGCCCACCGGCAGGATCTCGTTGCCGTCGGCGTCGACGACCGGGGCCGCCAGGTAGCGGGCGATCGCCGAGGTCTCGACGTACTGCGCGCGGCGCAGCTCGCCGGTCGGCTTGCCGGTGGCGTCGAGCACGGGCTCGCCGATCTCCACCTCGACGCCGGCGGTGGTGCCGCAGTCCTCCTCGCGGACGATGACGTCCTGCGCGACGTCCACCAGACGGCGGGTCAGGTAACCCGAGTCGGCGGTGCGCAGGGCGGTGTCGGCCAGGCCCTTGCGGGAACCGTGCGAGTTGTTGAAGTACTCCAGCACCGACAGGCCCTCGCGGAACGAGGTCTTGATCGGGCGCGTGATGTACTCGCCGCGCGGGTTGGTGACCATGCCCTTCATGCCGGCCAGCGAGTGGATCTGGCCCATGTTGCCGGCGGCGCCGGACTTCACGATCATCGGGATCGGGTTGTCGTCCGGGTACAGGGACTCGACCTTCTCGCCGACCTCCGCGGTCGCGGCCTTCCACAGGTTGACCAGCGACTCGTGGCGCTCCGCCGTGGACAGCTTGCCGCGGCGGAACTTCTTCTCGATCGTGTCGGCCTTCTGCTCGTAGGAGTCGAGGATCTCCTTCTTGTTCGGCAGAACGAGCACGTCGGACATGGCGATGGTGACGCCGGAGCGCGTCGCCCAGTAGAAGCCGGCGTCCTTGAGCTTGTCGACGGTCTGCGCGACGGTGATCATCGGGTACTTCGACGCGAGGTCGTTGATGATCGCCGCCTGCGGCTTCTTGGCCATGACGCCCTCGACGTACGGGTAGTTCCACGGCAGCAGCTCGTTGAACGTGACGCGGCCAAGGGTCGTGTTGGCGGTCCAGATCTGGCCCTTCTCCCAGCCGTCGGGGAAGTGCTCGGCCTCGATGTCGGCCGGCGGGCGCAGGTGCGAGATGCGCACCTTGATGGGCGTCTGCAGGCCGATGGCGCCGCGGTCGTAGGCCATGATGGCCTCGGCCGGGGAGGCGTAGATGCCCTTCTCCGGCTGGTCCTCGGCGGCCTCGGCGTGGGCGCCGGGCAGCTCGGGCTTCTCCAGCGTCAGGAAGTACAGGCCGGTGACCATGTCCAGTCGCGGCATGGCCAGCGGCTTGCCGGACGCCGGCGACAGGATGTTGTTCGAGGACAGCATGAGGATGCGGGCCTCGGCCTGCGCCTCCGCCGACAGCGGCAGGTGCACGGCCATCTGGTCGCCGTCGAAGTCGGCGTTGAACGCCTCACAGGCCAGCGGGTGCAGCTGGATGGCCTTGCCCTCGACGAGCACGGGCTCGAAGGCCTGGATGCCCAGGCGGTGCAGGGTGGGGGCACGGTTGAGCAGCACCGGGTGGCCGGTGATGACGTCCTCGAGGACGTCCCAGACCTCCGGGCGCTGGCGCTCGACCATGCGCTTGGCCGACTTGATGTTCTGCGCGTAGCTCTTGGCCACGAGCTCCTTCATGACGAAGGGCTTGAACAGCTCGAGGGCCATCAGCTTGGGCAGGCCGCACTGGTGCAGCTTGAGCTGCGGGCCGACGATGATGACCGAACGGCCCGAGTAGTCGACTCGCTTGCCCAGCAGGTTCTGGCGGAAGCGGCCCTGCTTGCCCTTGAGCAGGTCGGACAGCGACTTCAGCGGGCGGTTGCCCGGTCCGGTGACCGGGCGGCCGCGGCGGCCGTTGTCGAACAGCGCGTCGACCGACTCCTGCAGCATGCGCTTCTCGTTGTTCACGATGATCTCGGGCGCGCCGAGGTCGATCATGCGCTTGAGGCGGTTGTTGCGGTTGATGACGCGGCGGTACAGGTCGTTGAGGTCGGAGGTCGCGAAGCGGCCGCCGTCGAGCTGCACCATCGGGCGCAGCTCCGGCGGGATCACCGGGACGCAATCGAGGACCATGGCGGCCGGGTCGTTGCCCGACTGCAGGAACGCGGCGACGACCTTCAGGCGCTTGAGGGCCCGCAGCTTCTTCTGGCCCTTGCCGTCGCGGATGACCTCGCGCAGCGACTCCGCCTCGGCGGCGAGGTCGAAGTTGCGGATCAGCGTCTGGATCGCCTCGGCGCCCATGCCGCCGGTGAAGTAATCCTCGTAGCGGTCGACGAGCTCGTTGTAGATGCTCTCGTCGATGACCATCTGCTTCGGCTCGAGCTTCAGGAAGGTGTTCCAGATCTCGTCGAGGCGGTCCAGCTCGCGCTGGGCGCGCTCGCGGATGTGCTTCATCTCGCGCTCGGCGGCGTTCTGGACCTTCTTGCGGGCGTCGGCCTTCGCGCCGGCGGCCTCGAGCTCGGCGAGGTCGTCCTCCAGGGTCTTGGCGCGCTCGGCCAGCTCCTGGTCGCGGTCGTCCTCGACCATCTTCTTGTCGACCAGCATGTCCGCCTCGAGGGTGGTCTGGTCGTTGTGGCGGGCCTCCTCGTCGACGGAGGTGATGATGTTCGCCGCGAAGTAGATGATCTTCTCGAGATCCTTCGGCGCCAGGTCGAGCAGGTAGCCCAGGCGCGACGGGACGCCCTTGAAGTACCAGATGTGCGTGACCGGCGCGGCCAGCTCGATGTGGCCCATGCGCTCGCGGCGGACCTTCGACTTGGTCACCTCGACGCCGCAGCGCTCGCAGATGATGCCCTTGAAGCGGACGCGCTTGTACTTGCCGCAGGCGCACTCCCAGTCGCGGGTCGGGCCGAAGATGCGCTCGCAGAAGAGGCCGTCCTTCTCCGGCTTGAGCGTGCGGTAGTTGATGGTCTCGGGCTTCTTGACCTCTCCCCGCGACCAGCGGCGGATGTCGTCGGCGGTGGCGAGCCCGATCCGGAGCTCGTCAAAGTTGTTGACGTCGAGCACCTGTTGTCCCTTTCCCCCGGCAGTGTTCACGGGGTTTTCGTGCGTGCTGTGAATGTGCGTACTTGAATTGGGTTGTTTCGCGTGAGCATGGCGCCCGCGCCGGCACCGCGGTTAGGCGGTGTCGGCGTCGGAGCGCTCGTCGCGCGACAGGTTGATGCCCAGAGAGGCCGTGGCGTGGTCCAGCTCGTCGTCGTCGGTGGAGCTCAGCTCCACCGGGACGCCGTCGGCGGACAGCACCTCGACGTTGAGGCACAGCGACTGGAGCTCCTTCAGGAGCACCTTGAACGACTCCGGGATACCCGGATCCGGGATGTTGTCGCCCTTCACGATGGCCTCGTAGACCTTCACGCGGCCGACGACGTCGTCGGACTTGATGGTCAGCAGCTCCTGCAGGGTGTAGGCGGCGCCATACGCCTGCATGGCCCACACCTCCATCTCGCCGAAGCGCTGGCCGCCGAACTGGGCCTTGCCGCCCAGCGGCTGCTGCGTGATCATCGAGTACGGGCCCGTGGAACGCGCGTGGATCTTCTCGTCCACCAGGTGGTGCAGCTTGAGCATGTACATGTAGCCCACCGACACCGGGAACGGGAACGGCTCACCGGAGCGGCCGTCCATCAGCTGCGCCTTGCCGTCGGCGTTGACCAGGACGTCGCCGTCGCGGTCGGGGCGGGAGGACGCCAGCAGGCCGGCGAGCTCCTCGTTCTCCGCGCCGTCGAACACCGGGGTGGCCACCAGCGAGTCGGCCGGGACGTCGTAAAGCTCCTTCGGCAGGCGCTTCGCCCAGTCCGGGTCGCCCTCGATGGTCCAGCCGGCCTTCGCCAGCCAGCCGAGGTGGACCTCCAGGACCTGGCCGATGTTCATTCGGCGCGGCACGCCGTGCGTGTTCAGCAGGATGTCGACCGGGGTGCCGTCCGGCAGGAAGGGCATGTCCTCCTGCGGCAGGATCTTGCCGATGACGCCCTTGTTGCCGTGGCGGCCGGCCATCTTGTCGCCGTCCTGGATCTTGCGCTTCTGCGCGACGTAGACCCGGATCATCTCGTTGACGCCCGGGGCCAGATCGTCGTCGTCCTCGCGCGAGAACACGCGGACGCCGATGACCTTGCCGGACTCGCCGTGCGGCACGCGCATCGAGGTGTCGCGCACCTCGCGGGCCTTCTCGCCGAAGATGGCGCGCAGCAGGCGCTCCTCCGGGGTCAGCTCGGTCTCGCCCTTCGGCGTGACCTTGCCGACGAGGATGTCGCCGTCGCGGACGTCGGCGCCGATGCGCACGATGCCGCGGTCGTCGAGGTCCTTCAGCATGTCCTCGCCGACGTTCGGGATCTCGCGGGTGATCTCCTCGGGGCCCAGCTTGGTGTCGCGGGCGTCGATCTCGTGCTCCTCGATGTGGATCGAGGTGAGGATGTCCTCCTCCACCATGCGCTGGTTGAGGATGATCGCGTCCTCGTAGTTGTGGCCCTCCCACGGCATGAACGCGACGAGCAGGTTCTTGCCCAGCGCCATCTCGCCGTTGTCGGTGCCCGGGCCGTCGGCGATGACCTGGCCGGCCTCGACGCGGTCGCCCTCGTCGACGAGCGGCTTCTGGTTGTAGCTGGTGCCCTGGTTCGTGCGCTCGAACTTGCGCAGGATGAACGTGTGGCGCTGGCCCTCGTCGTCCATGACGGTGATGAAGTCGGCGGAGACGGTCTCGACCACGCCGTCGCACGGGGCGATGATCAGGTCGCCGGCGTCGTAGGCGGCGCGCTGCTCCATGCCGGTGCCCACGAAGGGGGCCTCGGCGCGCAGCAGCGGCACGGCCTGGCGCTGCATGTTCGCGCCCATCAGGGCACGGTTGGCGTCATCGTGCTCGAGGAACGGGATCATGGCGGTCGCGACCGACACCATCTGGCGCGGCGAGACGTCCATGTAGTCGACCTCGGTGGCGCGGACGACCTCGACGTCGCCGCCCTTCTTGCGGACGGGCAGCGTGTCGTTGACGAACTGGCCGTCGGCGTCGACCGGCGTGTTCGCCTGCGCGACGACGTAGCGGTCCTCCTCGTCGGCGGTCAGGTAGTCGACGTCGGTGGTCAGCTTGCCGTCGACGACGCGGCGGTACGGGGTCTCGATGAAGCCGAACGGGTTCACGCGGGCGTAGACCGACAGCGAACCGATCAGGCCGATGTTCGGGCCTTCGGGGGTCTCGATCGGGCACATGCGGCCGTAGTGCGACGGGTGGACGTCGCGGACCTCGAGGCCGGCGCGCTCGCGGGACAGGCCGCCGGGGCCCAGGGCCGACAGGCGGCGCTTGTGGGTCAGGCCCGACAGCGAGTTGTTCTGGTCCATGAACTGCGACAGCTGCGAGGTGCCGAAGAACTCGCGGATGGCGGCGGAGACCGGGCGGACGTTGATCAGGGTGGTCGGCTGGATCGACTCGACGTCCTGGGTGGTCATGCGCTCGCGGACGACGCGCTCCATGCGCGAGAGGCCGACGCGGACCTGGTTCTGGATGAGCTCGCCCACGGTGCGCAGGCGACGGTTGCCGAAGTGGTCGATGTCGTCGACCTCGACCGGGACCTCGCGGCCGTCGGGGGAGGTCATGGTCTTCTCGCCGTCGTGCAGGCGCACGAGGTACTCGATGGTGGTGGCGATGTCCTGCTCGGTGAGGACCATCTCGCCGACGCCGTCGCCGCCGAGACCCAGCTTGCGGTTGACCTTGTAGCGGCCGACCTTGGCCAGGTCGTAGCGCTTGGGCTTGAAGAAGTTGTTCTCGAGCAGGGCCAGCGCGGACTCGCGCGTCGGCGGCTCGCCGGGGCGCTGCTTGCGGTAGATCTCGAGCAGGGCCTCGTCGGTGTTGGCGACGCCGTCCTTCTCGAGGGTGGACATCATGATCTCGGAGAAGCCGAAGCGCTCCTTGATCTCCTCCGTGGTCCAGCCGAACGCCTTCAGCAGCACGGTGACGGGCTGGCGGCGCTTGCGGTCGATGCGGACGCCGACGGTGTCCCGCTTGTCGACGTCGAATTCCAGCCACGCGCCGCGCGACGGGATGATCTTCACGGAGTGCAGGGGGCGCTCGGTCGACTTGTCGATGGTCTCGTCGAAGTAGACGCCCGGGGAACGCACGAGCTGCGACACGACGACGCGCTCGGTGCCGTTGACGATGAACGTGCCCTTGTCGGACATCATCGGGAAATCGCCGATGAAGACCGTCTGCGACTTGATCTCGCCGGTCTCGCGGTTGGTGAACTCGGCCGTGACGTACAGCGGCGCCGAGTAGTTGATGTCCTTGTCCTTGCATTCGTCCACCGTGTTCTTCACGGAGTCGAACCAGGGGTCGGACAGGGTGAGGGACATCTTCTGCGAGTAGTCCTCGATCGGGGACAGCTCGTCAAGGATGTCCTCGAGTCCACTGGTGACCTGAGCCCCTTCGCCGAGTTCCTCCTGGCGGCGGGCGCGCCACTCGGGCGTGCCGATGAGCCATGCGAACGACTCACGCTGCAGATCGAGAAGACCCGGAACCGGAATCGGCTCGCTGATCTTCGCGAAAGAGTACCTCTTCGAAGCTCCGGGGATACCGGCCACTGCCTTGGTCTGGCGGGAGACTGCCAAGATGGGTCCTTCCAGCACCTCACGCGGGTGGGGCGCCGGCAACCGGTGGCGCGCCCTTCCGCTTGGTTTTAAGCGTTTGGTTTGCAGGAATCACACGGTAGCGGGCAGAGCCTCGACGACGATGCCGTCCGAGAATCGGGGAAGGATGCAAAGTACCAGTTCACAGGCTTTGCGACGCCCCCGAAGTCCCGGATGGCGCGTCAAGTGGGGACACTACGACACACCTAATTCCAGCGCAACGACTCAGCCTATACCATCGTCGGCCGCAAGTCCACCGGATATTGCGCGCGCGTGTCCGGCGGGTGTACGGGGCATGCACCCCGGGTTGCCGGGAAGGATGTTGCGGGAGTGCCGGGCCGGTCGGGGTCAGGGCCGGCGCGCTGGATTGCCGGCGCTCGTGCCCCGCTTTCGTGCACGGGCGTTCTCGCGTTGTGGGCCGCGGGGCCGTTCCCGGCCGCCTGAGCGGTCGTGGCCTTCGGGGCGCAGGGCGCCGACGACTCCGCCGAACGCCAAGATAGCACCGATCGTCAGAAGCGCAATCGACCACGCCCGCACCGGCGCCGTGTCCGCGACTTCGAGTGCCTGCTGCAGCAGCTTCGCCGACGCCTGATCGTCGATGCCGCCGGTGAAGCGCAGCAGCGTGCGCAGCCGCTCCCCCTCGCGGGTCTCCCACCGCAGATCCAGGTCCTCGTTGATGTCGACGACCATGCCGCTCTCGGGCTCGACCAGCCATTCGCGGGTGCCCTGGTACATGAGGAAGCCCGTCTTGTCGTCGACGTTGATCTGCGACAGGTTCGACCGGTACAGGGTGGCCAGGTTCGTCGGCGCGATCGTCTGCCGGTAGCGCAGGACCTCGTTGCCGCCGATCTCCTCGGTGCCCGCGAACTCGGCGGGCACGGTGCGGCGCAGGAAGTCGTCGAACACGGGGTAGGTTTCCTTCCCCGCGCCGGCGGGGAACTTCACCCAGTAGCCGTCGACGGGCACCTGGAGCGGCACGCCGGCCATCTGGTCGGTGAGCATCGCGGGGGCGAGGAACTGGCCGCTGAGGCGATCGACCGTGAACGTCCACACGGCGGCGTCGACGAGCTCCAGGATCGGGTCGGTGCCCATGACCTCCGGGGGCAGCTCGCGCGTCGTCGACGTGCCCAGTCGCACGGACACCTTCTTCTCGTCCGCCGGCGGGATCAGCTGCCCGTGGAACTGCCGCCGGATCGGGCCGAAGGCGTCTTCCCTCGATCCGTCGGGAAGCAATTTCGTGGACACGCCGTTTTCCGCCCGCAGCGCGTACGTCGTATCGGGCAGGTCCAGCGGGATCTTCGGGTCATCGGACACCAGCCGGGGCAGGAAAGCGCCGGCGGCGATCATCGCCGCGCCGAGCCCGATGATCAGGACGGCGATGATGCGCGAACGGGGAAGCATGCGCACCATCCTACTCAGCCGCCACTTCCCCACCGCATTTATGGCCGATGCAAATGAACCGGGCCCCGCCGGCATGCGGATGGCATGCGGGCGGGGCCCGGTGAAAAAGCTGGCGCGGGGATGCCGCGGCGCAGGTCCCTTACTTCAGGGAAACCTTGGCGCCGGCCTCCTCGAGCTTGGCCTTGGCGGCCTCGGCGTCGTCCTTGTTGGCGCCCTCGAGGATGGCCTTCGGGGCACCCTCGACGAGCTCCTTGGCCTCCTTCAGGCCCAGGCCGGAGACGAGCTCGCGAACGGCCTTGATGACGCCGATCTTCTTGGCGCCGGCGTCCTCGAGCACGACGTCGAACTCGTCCTTCTCCTCGGCGGCACCGGCGGCACCGGCGTCGGCGCCGGCGGCGGCGACGGCGACCGGGGCGGCGGCGGTGACGTCGAACTCGTCCTCGAACGCCTTCTTGAACTCGGTCAGCTCAACGAGGGTCATCTCCTTGAACGCCTCGAGCAGCTCCTCGGTGGTGTACTTGGCCATGATGTTTCTCCTGTGAAGTCATGTGCGGCGTGAACCGCGGGGTGCGGGCCGGCGCGCGGCCCGCGGTACGGGGTGTGTGGAGCCGGTGCTCTACTGCTTCTTCTCCTCGAGCGCCGCGGCGAGGCGGGCGACCGAGGAGGTGGGGGCATCGAGCAGGCCGGCGACGTTCGCCAGAACGCCATTGAAGGCACCGGCCAGCTTGGCCAGCGTGGTCTCGCGGTTGTCCATGTCCGCGAGGGCCTGGAACTGCGTGGCGTCCATAGCCGCGCCATCCATGTAGCCGCCCTTGATCACGAGGTTCTTGTTCTCCTCGGCGAACTTCTTGATCGCCTTGGCCGCATCGACGGCCTCGCCCTTGATGAAGGCGACGGCGGTCGGTCCGGTGAGGTGCTCGTCAAGACCCTCGACGCCCGCCTCGGCGGCGGCGAGCTTGATCATGGTGTTCTTGGCGACGGAGTACTTCACGTCGGCGCCGAGGGCGCGACGCAGCTCGGTGATCTCCGCGACGGACATGCCACGGTACTCGGTGAGAACGATGGCGGTCGACTCGTCGACGTCCTTCTTGATGGACTCGACGGCGGCCTGCTTAACGGCGTTTGCTGCCATGGGTACTCTCGCCTCCTTCCTGATATGTCGTGGGTTAGACGCCGGAACGGACGGCGGAAACGACGAACGCCCCGGGCGCAAAACGGCCGGGGCGCGAAGAAGGCGGCGGCACGGGGCCGACGCGGGCTTCACGACTCCAAGTCATCCTGCGCGGGCCGTCAGCGTTTGCGCTGAACCTTCATCCTGGTGGGCCAGGAAACCGGCGGTCTTCGGTGAAACTTGAGTCTCCGGCTTCCTCTGGGGAGCCGGTCAAACTTCATGGCGGTACGTTACACGCCGGGTGCGGAATCGCCAAAATCGTCGGGCCGGGTGGCCTGCCCCGGTCCCCCGCACCCGGGTTCCGCTCCGCCCGCGCCGCCGGATTCGCCGGCGGCTTCCTCCTCCTCCGAGGCCGCCTCCGCCGCGGCGGCTTCGGCGCAGATCTCCCGGTCCAGTTCCTCGGCGATGCGCAGGTCGTCGTTCTCGCGGCCGTCGATGGCGACCTCGACGTCGGCGAAAAAGCACAGCAGCTCGGGGTCTCCCGCCAGGAAGACGGCGTCGGCGAAGCGCCCGGGCAGCCGGGGCAGCGCCAGCGGGTGCGCGCCCGGCGCCACGGCATCGAGCACGCCCAGGCTCAGCTCCAGCGCGGTGACGAGCACCGGGTCCGCGCCTTCCGCGCGATCCAGGAGACGCTTGACGACGCTTCTCATTTCGATCGCATCCATCCGGCACAGCGCCCGCAGCATCCGCAGAGACACCACGCGCGCGGCATCATCTCCGCCGCGCGCACGTTCGACCGCCTCCTCCAGGAGCTCCGCCACCCGGGCATCGTCGCCCAGGCCAAGATGCAACTCCGCCAGAAACGGCAACGCCGCGACCCGCACGGTCGGCAGGTCGCGGACGTCGTCGTCGAACCCGGCCAAGGTCGCCTCGAGCTCGCCGAGGACGTAGCCGGTTCCGTCGTCGAGCTCCGCCAAGCGGAGGATCGCGCGGAGCGCGGAAGCCTCGTGGTCCCCGCGATCCCGTCGATCCCCTCGGGGGTCGCCCCCGGGATGGCCGGAACTGAAGTACATGCGGACGACGATAACGGCGGGGCCGACCGGCGGGGCGGGAATGACGAAAAACCCGGCCCGCGCGAAAACGCGCGGGCCGGGTCGAAAGCGGGTGTCCCCGCGGGGTTTCGGGGAGGGGTTACGCCTCCTCGGCGCCCGTGTAGTTCTTCACCACGGTGGTGTCGACCGGGATGCCCGGGCCGTTGGTGGAGGACAGGGTGATCTTCTTCAGGTACTTGCCCTTGGCCGCGGACGGCTTCAGGCGCAGCAGCTCGTCGATCAGCGCGCCGTAGTTCTCGGCCAGCTGCTCGGCGGAGAAGGAGGCCCTGCCGATCAGCGCGTGCAGGTTGGACGCCTTGTCCACGCGGAAGGAGATCTTGCCGCCCTTGACCTCGGTGATGGCCTTGGCCACGTCGGTGGTGACGGTGCCGGTCTTCGGGTTCGGCATCAGGCCGCGGGGGCCCAGGACGCGCGCGACGCGGCCGACCTTGGCCATCTGGTCCGGGGTGGCGATGGCGACGTCGAAGTCGGTCCAGCCGCCCTGGATCTTCTCGATCAGCTCGTCGGTGCCCACGAAGTCGGCGCCGGCCTCCTCGGCCTTGGTGGCGTTCTCGCCGGCGGCGAAGACGGCGACGCGGACGGTCTTGCCCGTGCCGTTGGGCAGGGAGACGGTGCCGCGGACCAGCTGGTCGGCCTTGCGCGGGTCGACGCCCAGGCGGATGGCGACGTCCACGGAGGCGTCGTACTTCTGCGAGGAGGTCTCCTTGACCAGCTTGGTGGCCTCGATCGGGGCGTAGATGCGGCCCTCGTCGATCTTCTCGGCGGCGGCCTTGTAGGCCTTGGACTGCTTGCTCATTGTGGTTCCAATCTTCTCGTTGGAGTGGTGGTGCGGGCCGAAGCGGGCCCTGCCACGGTCATGGGGTGCCGCCCCGGGGTGCGGGGCGGCGGGGAATTACTTGCCCTCGACGACGATGCCCATGGAGCGGGCGGTGCCGGCGATGATCTTCGCGCCGGCCTCGATGTCGTTGGCGTTGAGGTCCGGCTTCTTCTGCTCGGCGATCTCGCGGCACTGGTCCATGGTCACGGTGCCGACCTTGTCGGTGTGCGGGACGCCGGAGCCCTTCTGCAGACCGGCGGCCTTCAGCAGCAGCTTCGCGGCCGGCGGGGTCTTCAGGGTGAAGTCGAACGAGCGGTCCTCGTAGACGTTGATCTCGACCGGGATGACGTTGCCGCGCTGGTTCTCCGTGGCGGCGTTGTACGCCTTGCAGAACTCCATGATGTTGACGCCGTGGGCGCCGAGGGCCGGGCCCACCGGCGGCGCCGGGTTGGCCTGGCCGGCCTGGATCTGCAGCTTGATGACGGCCTGGATCTTCTTCTTCTTGGGGGGCATCGGGGACCTTCTTCCTTGTTACCGGGGTCGCCGCCGCGATGATGCCGGGGCTGCGGCGGCACCCGTCCGGATGCCGGCCGCGCACGGCCCAGCCACCGGGGATGAAAAAATTCGTCGCGCGCCGGTTGGCGCGCGACGAATGACGTTACCTGCAGCGGGCCCGTCGCCAAAATCGCCGTCGGGTGCGACGGCGGGGCGGCGGCCCAGTCCGCGCTAGGTGAGCTTCTCGACCTCGTCCAGGCCGAGCTCGACCGGGGTCTCGCGACCGAAGATGGACACCAGGGCCTTGATGCGGCCGGTGGCGGCGTCGATCTCGGAGATCGTCGCCGCGACGGACGCGAACGGGCCGGACAGGATGGTGACGGACTCGCCGACCTCGTAGTCGATGGCGACCTTCTCGTCCTCGACCTTCGGGGCGGAGGCGACGGACAGCTCGGCGTCGCCCTGGCGGTCGCCCTCGGCGGCGTCGGCGGTGACGGTCTCCTTGGGCATGAGGAACTTGGCGACCTCGCGGATCTTCACCTGGGTCGGGTGCCCCTCGGAGCCGACGAAGGAGGTCACGCCCGGGGTGTCGCGGACGACGGACCAGGACGGGTCGTCCAGGGACAGGCGGACCAGCACGTAGCCGGGGAGCAGCTTGCGCTTGACGGTCTTGAGCTTGCCGTCCTTGCGCTCCTGCACCTCCTCGATCGGGACGATGACCTCGTGGATCTGCTCTTCGACGCCGAGGGTCTGGGCGCGCATCTCCAGGTTGGTCTTCACCTTGTTCTCGTAGCCCGAGTAGCACTGGATGATGTACCAGTCGCCCTTGCGGCGCTTGAGCTCGCGCTGGAACTCGCGCAGGCGCTTGCGGTACTCGGCCTCGGGGTCGACCTCCTCGGCCTCGGCGGACTCGGCCTCGGAACCCTCGCCGGACTCGGCCTGGCCGGACTGACCCGCCTGGTCCGCCTCGTTCTCGATGCCCTGGCCCTCGGCGCCTTCGGCGACGGCCTCGGCGGCGTCGTCCGTGGCGCCCGCACCCTCGAGGCCCTCGGCCGCGTCCTGCCCCGCGCCTTCCGCGGCGGCGGTGGCGCCGGCGTCGACGTCGGTCTCCGCGGCTTCCTTGGCGGCGTCGATGATCGCGTCGCCGATGGGCCCGGTCGACCCCTCGGCGTCGGAGAAGATGTTCTGACCGTCGTTCATTCGGTGCGACCCTTCCTGTCAGTGCGCAGCGTGTGCGCCGTGTCCGTATGTCCCGCCGCCGGCCGGGGAAGCCGGGCTCCGCGGCGGGAACTGCAAAAGATAATCCCGCCTACCGCTTGGTGCGGTGGCGGGATGAAACATCGTTGCGGCGAGTATACCCTACCGCGTGAAAATCGACTGAACGCCCAGGCCGGCGAGAGCGTCGACGCCCCAGACCAGCGTGACCATGAAGACGAGGAACAGCAGCACGACGATGGTGTAGACCACCATCTGCCGGCCGGTGGGCCAGATGACCTTGCGCAGCTCGGAGATGACCTGCTTGATGAAGGTCAGGGGGTTGCGGGTGCCCAGCTTTTCGTCGTCGTTGCGCTTGACGGGGCGGCTGTCGCGCGCCGTGGTGGCGGGGGCACCCGAAACCTGGCGCTTGCCGGTGGGGCGCGCCGCTGCGGTGGTGCTCTTTTCCTCTGCCACGTCTCTCCTAGAAGGGGTTTCCGGCTTAAGGGGTATTGCAGGGGCGACAGGACTTGAACCTGCAACCTGCGGTTTTGGAGACCGCTGCTCTGCCAATTGAGCTACGCCCCTTCGTCGCCCGAAGTCCGGGCGACGGTTTCCCACCCTAGCACGCGGGCTAGCCGGGGATGGTGAACGTGGTCACCAGTAGCGATGGGGGGGATCGAACCCCCGACCTCACGATTATGAGTCGTGCGCTCTCACCATCTGAGCTACATCGCCCCAAATTCTTCCGCGGCGCCATTCCCGGGGAATGCAACTGCCGGACAAAAGAATGGAGCCCCCTGACAGAATCGAACTGTCGACCTTTTCCTTACCATGGAAACGCTCTGCCGACTGAGCTAAGGGGGCATGGCATCAAAGTTCGCGCTTGCGGTCTTGTGGACCCTCGGGCGCTCCCTGCGAAGCCGAGAGAAAGACTAACCCGACATCGCCGACGTACACAAATCCGCAGGCCACGGCGCAATTCCAGGCAGTTTTCCGCGCCGTTTCGGGGGCGCTTCGGGCCGCTTTGCGACGGTGCCCGTCCCCGGCGTCGCAAAGCAGCCCCCGGAGGGGGCGCCATGCGCGCGCGGAAGGCCCCCCGCTCCCCCGCCCGCTCCCCTGCCGAGGACACGGCCCGGGCACGGCCGAGGGGCATGCACGCAAAAGAACCCGCACGCAAAAGACCGGGGCCCGGATCACTGGTGTGATCCGGGCCCCGGTCGAAGCTGGTGCCAGATGATGGATTCGAACCAACGTAGGCGAAGCCGACGGATTTACAATCCGCTCCCTTTGGCCGCTCGGGCAATCTGGCGTGCACCCCGTGGGTGCGAAAGGAATGCTACCCAGAACTCTCTCCGGCGCCAAATCCGCTGGCAGGAGCGAAATCGGGGTGGAGGGGCGGGCAACCGGGAAGGGCGCCGAACCGACGCCCGACTGCGGTCCTACCCGACGCGCTCGACGGTGTACTCGGCGACGCGGCGCAGGGCGGCCTTGGCTGGGATGTCCGGCAGGTCGGCGATGACGCCGTCGGCCTCGTCCATCAGGTCGCGCACGAGCGCCAGGGCGCGCTGCGGGCCGGTGGAGCGCTCGAGGAGGTCGAGGGCCTCGGCCAGCAGATCGTCGTCGGTGATGGGGCCGACGAGGATCTCGCGCAGGCGATCGCCCACGGGCCCCTCCTCGCGCAGCGCGTAGAGCACCGGCAGGGTGAACACGCCCTCCCGGAGGTCGGTGCCCGGCGTCTTTCCGGACTGCGCGGAGTCGGAGGCGATGTCGATGATGTCGTCGACGATCTGGAAGACCAGCCCCACCAGGCCGCCGTAGCGGGCCAGAGCGGCGACGGTCTTGTCGTCGGCGCCGGCGTGCAGCGCCCCGAGGTACCCGGCGGACCCGATGAGAACGCCGGTCTTCTCGCGGATCACCTGCAGGTAATGCTCGACCTCGTCGGCGCCGTCGGGGCAGCCGATGGATTCGCGCATCTGGCCGGTGACCAGTTCGCCGAAGGTCTTGGCGAAGTGCGCGACGGTGTCGGCGCCCAGGCGGGCCAGCAGGCTGGAGGCGGTGGCGAAGAGGTAGTCGCCGGAGAGGATGGCCAGCGAGTTCGACCAGCGGGAGTTGGCGGACTCGACGCCGCGGCGCATGTCGGCCTCGTCCATGACGTCGTCGTGGTACAGCGTCGCCAGGTGGGTCAGCTCGATGACGGTGGCGGCGGTGATCACCTCGTCGGCGCGGGGGCGCGGCCCGAACTGCGCGGAGAGCATGGCGAACATGGGGCGGAACCGCTTCCCGCCGGCGTCGGCGAGGTGGCGGACGTGCTCCACCAGGAAGTCCTCGCCGCGGTTGAGCTCGCCGAGGAGCAGTTCCTCGCTGGCGCGCATGCCCTCGGTGACCACGCGCTCCAGCTCGGCGTCGCCGAGGTCGACGCTGGCGACTCTTTCGCCGCCGGTCCGCTGGATGCTCGGTGCGTCGGAAACGCTGGGTGCGCCGTTACGCATTCGGGTCCCGCCTCGATTCGGATCGTCGTCGGTTCATCGGTTCGTGGGCCTGCGCCGCAGCACCCGGGCTCCGCCCCATGCTCGGAGCATCGCCCGCGACGAACCCGTGGATATGCCGAACATACAGTAATCCACCGCTCGCCATGTCCAATCATCCGACCCCCGCCGGAGGCTCTCCCCCTGGCGGTTTCGCGAGGTCCGCCGTATAGCCTGGGACACCATGACCACGCAGTCGCCGATGCCGCAGCACGTCCCCTCCAGCGCCGATGTCGTGGTGGTCGGGGCGGGCCCGACGGGCGCCGCCGCCGCGGCGCATGCGGCGAACCGGGGATTGGACGTGCTGCTCGTCGACGCGCAGCGCTTCCCCCGCGACAAGACCTGCGGCGACGGGCTGACCCCGCGCGCCATCGCGGAGCTCGGGCGTTTGGGCCTGGATGACCGCGTGCTGTCGCGCACCCGCAATCGCGGCCTGAAGCTCCACGGGTTCGGCGGTTCCGTCACCGCACCGTGGCCGGAGGGCGAATTCCCGGCCGCCGGCTCCGCGGTGCCGCGCACCATCTTCGACGCGATGCTCGTCGACCATGCGGTGAGCTGCGGCGCGACGCTCCTGGACGGCTGCCCGGTCACTTCGGTGGAGCGGGGGCCGGGCCAGAGCGTGGCCGCGGTGAACCTGCGGCTTCACGACGGCTCGGCCCGGCGCGTGGCCGCTCGGTGGCTCCTCGTCGCCGACGGCGTGCGCAGCCCCGTCGGCAAGCAACTCGGCCGGACGTGGCACCGGGACTCCGTGTTCGGCGTCGCCGCCCGGTCGTACTGCTCCACGGTGCGCGAAGAGGAGTGGATCCACTCGGACCTGGAACTGCGGGACGACGACGGCGTCGCGCAGCCCGGTTACGGGTGGATCTTCCCGCTCGGCGGCGGCCGGGTGAACCTGGGCTGCGGCGCGCTGGCGACGTCGGCGCGGCCGGCGAAGGTGAACGTGAAGAAGCTGCTGCACCGTTACGCCGGGCAGGTCCGCGACGAGTGGGGCCTGGGCGAACCGGAGGCGGTGACCTCCGCGCTGCTGCCGATGGGCGGCGCGGTCAGCCACGTCGCCGGGCCGAACTGGGCGCTGCTCGGCGACGCCGCGGCGCTGGTCAACCCCCTCAACGGCGAGGGCATCGACTACGGCATGGAGTCCGCGCGCCTGGCCGTGGGGCTGATGTGCGACGTCGTCGGCGACCCCGACGGGCTGGCGCATTCGTGGCCGGCGATGCTGCGCGAGCACTACGGCGAGGCGTACTCCCTGGCCCGCCGCCTGGCCGCCGGCCTGACCGTGCCGTGGCTGCTGCCCACCGCCGGTCCGCTGACCCTCGGCGCCCCGTGGGGCGACGCCGTGATGGGTGCGGCCGCGCGTCTGATGGGCAACCTGGTCACGCCCGGGGACCGCGACCTCACCGCCCGCGTCTGGCGCGCGGCGGGCAAGGCGTCGCTGGCGCTGGATTCGCGCCGGCCCTGGAGCTGAGTGCGGCAATGCCGCCCCGGAGCTGAGCGGGGGCGATCACTTCCATTCACGGTGAACCCACTTCGATTCACCGTGAATCATCCGGGACGGCCGGCGCGGCGCGCCCGGACTTCGATTCACCGTGAATTCAATTCCGGCGCGACCCGCCACCTGCGGCGACGCGGTTGGGGACGGATCAACGCCACCGGCGGTCAATAGACAACTTTGTCTACCGGGTGGTGATATGTGCGGCGTGACGGCGCCGGAACCGCGGTGCCGTCGGCAGACACCGAAAAACCCCGTTTCACCGCCGAAGGGACCGCACAATGACCACCGTTTCCGCCAAGCTCCAGGGCATCGACGCCAAGGGCCTCGCCAATCTCGCCGAGACCAACAAGACCGATCCGTCCAAGGGCCGCAAGGTCCTGCACGCCGTCACCCGCTGCGAGGCCGGCTTCCGCAACGTCACCTCGGTGCGCGACACCGCCGACGTCGTCGTCTCCGAGCCCTGCGGTCTGCTGGGCGACAACGTCGCGGCCAACCCCTCCGAGGTCGTCCTCGCCGCACTGGGCTCCTGCATCTCCGTCGGCCTGCAGGCCAACGCCACCCAGCGGGGCATCGCCCTGGACAAGATCGAGCTGGTCCTCGACGGCGACATCGACATCTCCGCCGTCTGGGGCGTCGGCGACACCGACCCGGAGAAGGTCCTGGGCTTCACCGACATCCGCATCGACATCACCCTGGCCGCCGAGGGCGCCGACGAGGAAACCCTGAAGGCCATCGCCGACACGGCCATCCGCTGGTCGCCGGTCGTCGCCACGATGACCAACCCGGTCCGGGTGCACCACTCCACGACCGTCGAAAAGTAGGGCCGCCCCGCGCCCGCCCGGAGCAGACCGCCGGAACGAACCGAAGGAACCCGAAACCGATGACCACCGCCACCACCGCCCAGACCACCATCCCCGCGGCCATCCTCGACCAGGTCGCCGAACGGGCCAACGCGCTCGACGACGGCGAGGGTCGGGCCCGCTTCATCCTGCCCCCGCTCGGCGCCGAAGGGCTGCTGGGCCTGGGCGCCCCGCAGAACTCCGACGGCCACCTGCCCGACATGGTCGCGGCGGTGCGCGCCCTGGCGTCGCGGTGCATGTCCTCGGCCTTCGGCCTGTGGGCCCACCGCATGACCATCGAGTACCTGGCGCTGGCGGACACCCCCTACGCCAACTCGGTGCTGCCGGGCCTGCTGGACGGTTCCACCCCCGGCATCACCGGCATGGCGTCGGCGTTCCGCGAGGCCGCCGGCTGCGGCAGCCTCGACCTGACCGCCACCCCGACCGACGACGGCTCCGGGTACGTCCTGGACGGCGCGTTGAAGTGGGCGTCGAACCTGTACGACGACTCGATCATGGTCACCGCCGCGCGGGCGACCAACGGCGACCGCCTGCTGGTCGCGCTGCCGCTGTCCACGCCGGGCATCACGGCGGGCAACCAATTCAGCCTGATGGCGCTGGATTCCACGGCGTCGTCGTTCGTGAAGATCGAGGGCGCGCGGATCTCCGCCGACCAGGTGCTCACCACCGACTTCGAGGAGTTCCTCACCGCCTGCCGCCCGACCTTCCTGGCGCTGCAATCCGCGATGTGCTGCGGCCTGGCCGAGGCCTCGCTGGCCGCCGCCGACCAGGGGTCGCTGGGCACCAACGCCGTCTTCGCCCCGGAGATCGACCGTGCCCGCGGCTCCCTGGCGCTGGTCCGCTCCATGGTCGAGTCGGTGGCGGAGAAGACCGGCCCGGGCGTGCGCTTCGAGCGTTCCGAGCTGCTGTCCATGCGCCTGGCCGCCGCCGAGGTGGCCTCCTCCGCCGCGGCCCTCGAGCTGCGCTGCGCCGGCGGCCGCGGCTACGCGCACCGGTCGGATTCCTCGCGGCGCTTCCGCGAGGCCGCCTTCATCCCGGTGCAGTCGCCGTCGGAGGGCCAACTGCGCTGGGAACTCTCCCAGTGCGAGCGCTGACGCGCCCCGCACACGCACGACCCAACACCCGAGCACCGGAGGACACGACACCATGACGCTCACCGACGCCCCCGCACGCCCGCACATCCAGGACGACGGCCTGACCGGCGACTGGATGCGCGGCGACCAGGTCGACGGCCGCGCGCTGCGCGACACCGCCGGCGCCTTCCCCTCGGGAGTCACCGTGATCACGGCGACGGGCCCCGACGGGTCGAAGGTGGGCATGACGGTCAGCTCGTTCACCTCGGTGTCCATCGAGCCGCCGCTGATCCTGGTGTGCGTGGACAAGCGCGCCCGGTCGCTGCCGGCGTTCCGCGTGGGCACGGCGATGGGCGTCAACGTCCTGGCCAACGACCAGGCGCAGGTGGCCTTCCGTTTCGCCGGCCGCAGCGATGACCGGTTCGCCGGCGTCGCGCACGGGGAGGGCCCCAACGGCCTCCCCCTCATCGACGGCGTCGCGGCGTGGCTGAGCACCCACATCCACCGCATCTACGACGGCGGTGACCATCTGATCCTGCTGGCCCGCGTCAACGAGGTGCACCGTTCCGGCAACAAGCCGTTGCTGTACCACTCCGGCCAGATGCACGACTGGGCGCTCGCCGCCGCCGGGGGCCGTTGATGGTCGCCTTCAGCCGCCGCCGGGCGCTGGGTCTCGGGGCCGGTGCGCTGCTGGGCGGCGCGCTGGCGGCGTGCTCGCATTCCGGCGCCCGCCCCGCCTCCTCCGGCTCCCCCGGCTCCTCACCCACCGGCACCGGTTCCGCCGCCCACGACGGGCCGCCGACCGACGTGACCATCGGCTTCCTGCCCATCACGTGCTCCTCGCCGATCGTCGCCGCGGAGGCGCGCGGGATCTTCGCAAAGCACGGCCTCCGCGTCACCCTGAAAAAGTTCGCCGGCTGGGCGGAGGCGTGGAGCGCCTACGCCTCGGGCGAGCTCCACGTCGCGCACATGCTCGCGCCGATGCCGCTGGCCATCCACCACGGCCTGGCCACGCGGGCGACGCCGACGAAGCTCGCCGCCATCGCCAACGTCAACGGCCAGGGTCTCACGCTGGCCAACCGGCACATGGGCGTCGCGAAGCCGCGGGACATGGAGGGCTTCACGCTCGGCGTCCCCTTCGACTTCTCCATCCACAACCTGCTGCTGCGGGACTACCTCAGCTCCGGCGGCGTCGACCCCGACCGGGACGTGCAGCTGCGGCTGATGCGCCCCGCCGACATGGTGGCCAATCTGGCCACCGGAAACATCGACGGTTTCCTCGGCCCCGGACCGTTCAACCAGCGGTCCATCGCCGCGGGCCACGGCCACCTGCACCGGCTGACCGGCGACATGTGGGACGGGCACCCATGCTGCTGCCTGGCCGCAAACGCCGACTGGGCGGCAGACAACCCCGGCGCGTACCGGGCGCTGACCGCGGCGGTCGCCGAGTCGGCGCTGTGGTGCGACCATCCGCACCATCGCGTCGGGGTCGCCGAGACCCTCGCGCCGGAGAAATACCTGAACCAGAAGCCGGAGCTGCTCGCGTCGGTGCTCGCCGGGTCCGCCGCCGCAGGCTCGGGCCGCGAGCCCGTCGACCCGACCGTCGCCGCCAAGCGCGTCAGCTTCCGGCCCCTGCCGGAGGTGCCCGCCGGGATGTGGATGGGCACGCAACTGTCCCGGTGGGGCCTCGGCGACATCGCCGACCGGGGCGACACCGCCGGCCTGCGCCGCGCCGTCGAGGACGTCTTCGACGTCGCGGGCGCCGCCGACGCGCTCGCCCGGCTCGGCCCCGCCGCACCCGCTCCCCGCCCCGCCCCCGAAACCTTCGAGGTCAACGGCCGCCGCTTCGACGCCGCGGACCCGTGGGCCTGGACCGACAAGGAGATCCCCCGATGAGCGACGCCATCACCGTCACCGACCGCCGCACCTCCCCATCCGGCAGTTCTTCGCGTGCCGGCGAGCAGGGTGCCGGCAGTTCGCGTGGCGGCACCGTGCTTGACGGCACCGTGCTTGACGACGGCCCGGCCTCCCCCGCGAGCGGCGCACAGGGTGCCGGCTCCGCCGCCGCTGCCGGCGGCGGGGGCGCTTCCGGTGCGGCCGAGGCGTCGTCACGCAACCTGCCGTCGGCCCGCACCGCGCTCGCCGATGCCGCCCGCTCCCCCATCCTGCGGGGCGCGGCGGTGTTCCTGGCGTGCATGGCCGTGATCGTCGGGCTGTGGCAGGCGGCGATCGCCGCGGGCCTGCTGACCGGCCTCGCCCCGGGGCCCGCCGACGTGTGGGCGCGCGGCACCGAGATCCTGTCGGACCCGTTTTACCGGGACGGGCCGTCGAGCGTCGGCATCTTCTGGCACCTCGCGGCCAGCCTGCGGCGCGTGCTGCTGGGCTTCGCCATCGCCGCGGCCGTCGCCATCCCCATCGGCTTCGTGCTCGGGATGATCACCCCGCTGCGGTGGGGCCTGGAACCCCTCGTGCAGGTGCTGCGCCCCGTGTCGCCGCTGGCATGGCTGCCCATCGGCCTGGCGCTGCTGCGGGATTCGGAGAACACCGCGCTGTTCGTGATCATCATGTCCGCCCTGTGGCCGATGCTGCTGCAGACCATCGCCGGCGTCATGGGCATCGACCCGCTGTACCGCGACCTGGCGCGCACCCTGGGCACCAACCGCCGCGACACGTTCCGCCACATCCTGCTGCCCGCCACCCTGCCGTCGATCGTCACCGGCATGCGGCTGTCGCTGTCGACCGCGTGGCTGGTCATCATCGCCGCGGAGATGCTCGTCGGCGGCCGCGGCATGGGCTACTTCGTGTGGAACATGTGGAACCGCCTGGACATCGCCGCCATCGTCGTGGCCATCGTCGTCATCGGCGCGGCGGGGTTCGTCCTCGACCAGATCGTCTCCAACATCCAGAAGGTGGTCCCCAGTGCCTGATCAAATCGAGGCAACCCGGCGCGGCGGCGGGGCCGTCGCCACGCAATCGCCCGACCCGGCGGACGGACGCCCCCGCCACCTCAGCTTCCGCGGCGTGGCCAAGAGCTACCCGGCCGCCCGCCGCCGCACCGCCGACACGGTGGTGCTCGACGGCATCGACCTGGACCTGGCGCACGGGCAATTCGTGTCGGTGCTCGGGCCGTCGGGCTGCGGCAAGTCGACGCTGCTGACCATGGCCGCAGGACTGTCCCGCCCGACCGCGGGGTCCGTCGAGCTGGACGGCCGGGAAGTCACCGCACCCGGCCCCGACCGCGGCATGGTGTTCCAGCAGCACGTCCTGCTGCCGTGGATGACCGCCCTGGGCAACGTGAAATTCGCCCTGCGCAGCGCCCGCCCCGAGCTGACGGACGCCGAACGCGACGACATCGCCCGCCATCACCTGTCGATGGTCCACCTCGACCACGCCATCGATCGCAAACCCGGCGAATTGTCCGGCGGCATGCGGCAGCGCGTCGGCATCGCGCGGGCGTTCGCCATCCACCCCAGCGTGCTGCTTCTCGACGAACCGTTCGGCGCACTCGACGCCCTCACCCGGTTGTCGCTGCAGCGGCAATTGCTGGAGGTGTGGGAAAACGACCGCCGCACCGTGCTGATGGTCACCCACGACGTCGACGAGGCCCTGCTGCTGTCCGACCGCATCATCGTCCTCGGCGGCGGCTCGCCGGCGCGCATCATCCACGACGTCGAGGTCCCCTTCGCCCGCCCCCGGCGCGCCGAAGACGTCGAGCTCGACCCCGATTACCTGGCGCTGAAGCGCACGCTCATCCGGTCGCTGACGTAGCGCGCCCCACTATCGGGCGCCCCGCTTTCGGACGCGCAATGCTGGGCGCGCCCCCTACCCCGCCTTGACGGCCGAGTGCAGGGCGGCGATGCCGAAGGTCATGTTCCGCCAGCCGCAGTCGGTCCAGCCGTTGCGGTTGATCTCGCGGGCCAGTTCGTCCTGCCCGGGCCAGGCGCGGATGGATTCGGCGAGGTAGACGTAGGCGTCCGGGTTGGACGACACCGCCTTGGCCACCGCCGGCAGCGCCCGCATGAGGTACTCCTTGTACACCGTCCGGAACACCGGGACGGTCGGGGTGGAGAACTCGCACACCGTCAGGCGGCCGCCCGGGCGGGTGACGCGGGCCATTTCGCGCAGCCCGGCGCGGAAGTCGTGGATGTTGCGCAGGCCGAAGCTGATGGTCACCGCGTCGAAGGTCCCGTCGGGGAACGGCAGGTTCATGCCGTCGCCGCACACCTTGGGCACGTCGCGGTGGGCACCGGCCTTGAGCATGCCGCGCGAGAAGTCGCAGGCGATGACCGTCGCCCCGGACGACGCCAGGGACACGGTGGACACGGCGGTGCCGGCGGCGAGGTCGAGCACGAGCTCACCGGGCGCCAGATCCAGGCGGCGCGCGGTTTCGCGGCGCCAATGCGCGTCGATGCCGCCGCTGAGCACCGTGTTGGTGATGTCGTAGTTCTTGCCGACGCCGTCGAACATCGACGCGACGTCGCGGGGGTCCTTGCCCAGATCTGCCCTAGCCACCCCGCCAGGCTACGCGACGGCCCCCGCCACCCGCGACGGGAGCACCACCGAACCCCGCCGGCGCTACGCGGCGGTGGTGCGGCGCAGGGAACCCGGATGCGCGCCGCTGACGGCGGCGTAGTGGCCCATCAGCTGCTCGCACAGGGCCGACCAGGTGCGCTCGCTGACGGTGTCGCGGCACACGCGGCGCATCCGCTCCGCGGCGGCTGGGTCGTCCGGGAAAATGAGCTTGTCGACGGCCTTGCCCAGATCCCGGACGAACGACCCGGGAGGCAGCAGATCGCCGTTGACGCCGGGCGTGATCAGGTCGCGGGGGCCGCCGGCGTTCGGGGCGATGGCCGGCACGCCCGAGGCGTGGGCCTCCTGCACCGCCTGGCAGAACGTCTCGAAGTCGCCGGTGTGGACGAACAGGTCCAGGCTGGCGAAGGCCTGCGGAAGATCCTCGCCGGTGAGCTGCCCGGTGAACACGGCGTCGGGCATCTTCTTCTGCAGGTCGGCGCGCTCGGGGCCGTCGCCGACGATGACCAGCTGGATGTCGTCGCGCTTGGCCAGCGCGGCCAGGCGGCCCACGGACTTCTCCGCCGCCAGGCGGCCGACGTAACCGACGATGGGCTTGCCCTCCGGGCTCCACATCCTGCGCAGGGCCTCCGAGCGCTTCGCCGGGTGGAAGCGGACGGCGTCGACGCCGCGGCCCCACTTGTGCACGTTGCGGATGCGGTGGCGGCCCAGATCCTCGATGGTCGGCGACGAGGGCGCCAGGGTGCGGGCGCAGGAGTTGTGGATGATCCGCGTCCAGCCCCAGGCCGCCGTCGACAGCCCCGCCAACTTGTAGTTCTTGGCGAAGCCCGCGACATCGGTCTGGTACACGGCCACCGCGGGGATGCGCAGGGTCTTGGCGGTGAACGCCCCGGCGGCGCCGAGGACGAAGGGCGAGGCGAGGTGCACGACGTCGGGCTTGTACTTGGCCAGGATCGCGGCCATGCGCGCCTCCGGGACGCCGATGGGCAGCGAATCCACCATCGGCACCATGACCGTGGGCACCCGTTCGATGCGGAATCCCCGGTAGGACTCGTGCTCCTCCTGGAACGGCCTCGCGCCGGGGGCGATCACCAGCGCTTCGTGGCCATGGTCGTCCAGGTACTCGAGCACCCGGAGGACGGAGTTGGTCACGCCGTTGATGTTCGGCAGGAAGCTCTCCGCAACAATCGCAACTCGCATGCGCTCCACCATCACATGCCCACCTCACCTCGCGGTGTCGATCGGGTAACGGTTGCGGGAGCATCAAGTGAACGCCGGGTGGCCCGGATGCTCAGCCACCACAGCGGGGCGGCGATGATCAGCCCGACGACGAAGACGCTCAGCGCCGGGATGATCGACAGCGTCCACCGCCTCCCCTCCACTCGCACCCGCTCCGGGTCGCCGCGGTCGTATTCCACGCGGACCCGCTGCCCCTTCTCCAGCCCGACCGGGTAGAGCAGGCCGTTCGGCGGCGACCTGAACTCGCCGGTCTCGTCGACGAAGTCCACGGCGGTGCGCAGCGTGCCGACGTGCCGCACCGACGCCACCGCCCGCCCGGTGTCGGACTCGATCGCCCGGTCATTCGACCACGCGCCGAAGACCAGGCCCGCGCAGACGACGAAGAGGCAGATGAGCAGGAACAGGATCAGCTGGCGCAGCCGGCGCGGCCACCCCGCGGGCCCGCGGCGGCCGCTGCCCCGGCCCCTCCCGCGCGCACCACCGATCCCCGCCGCGCCGCCGATTCCCGCCGCGCCGCCGGCGCCCATCTCTCCGCTCCCCGTCTGCCCGGACATCTAGGACAGAGCCGCCTTCCGCGCCAGGGCGTCGTGAAGCTCCCTGCGGCCCGCCCTCGACGTGGCCACCTCGACCACCCGGATGCCGTCGACGTCGGTGTCCGGGTGCAGGACCGCGAGCAGGTCGGGCAGGTCGCGGACCTCCTCGTGCTCCACCCCGTAGGCGGCGCACAGCGCGGCGAGGTCCACCGAATGCGGCGTGCCGAAGACCCTCTCGAAGCTTCCCCGCAGCGCCGGCGCGCCGGCTTCGAGGGTCTCGAAGATGCCGCCGCCGGAGTCGTTGGCCACGACGATGGTCAGCGACTCGGGCCGCGGTTCGCCGGGGCCGATGCTCAGCGCGCCGGCGTCGTGGAGGAACGTCAGGTCGCCCATCAGGGCGATCGTGCGCGGCGGGCGGATCTCGTCGGCGTGCGCGCGGTCCCGGGCGAGCGCGACGCCGATGGCCGTGGCCACCGTCCCGTCGATGCCCGCCGCCCCGCGCCCGGCGTGCACGTCGACGCCCGGGAACGGCAGCCCCGCCCACGACGCGTCGCGCACCGGGTTCGACGCGCCCAGCACCAGCTGCTCGCCGGTGCGCAGGCTGTCGGCGACGGCCGCCGCGACATGCAGCCCCGACAGCGATTCCACCGGCTCCGCCAGCACGTCGCGCACCGCCGACACCGCCAGATCGGATGCCGCGCCGCAGATCTCCAGCCACGCTTCGGGGCATTCGCCGACCGCTTCGACGCCCGCCGCGACGCACCGCGCGTTGGCGGTGACGTCCGGGTAATCGTCGCCGTCTGCGATGACCGTGACGTCGATGCGCGGGTCCGCCAGCAGCCGCGCCACGCCGCGGTGCAGCGTCGGGCGGCCGAGCACCACGATCTGCTCCGGGCGGCAGTCATCGCGGCCGAACGTCGCCGCCGCCAGCGGATGCACGGGCGTTTCCGGCGCCGGCGCATTCGGTTCGGCGATGGTCGGCACCGCCGCCAGCTCCGGCAGGTCGGGCGCGCCGGAGCCCACGATGACCAGCGTCTTCTTCCCCAGATCGAGCTTGACGACGCTCGCGAGCCCCGGCTTCGGCCCAGCCATGTGGCGCACCCGCGTCCACGGCCCGTCGGCGCGGCCGGCGGGCAGCTCCGGCAGGCGTTCCTCGTCGGGCACCAGCGGCTCGACCAGCCGGACGTTCAGGTGGACGGCCCCGCCGCGCCCGGGGGCCAGCGCAGCGGCGACCATGCGGTCGACCCGCGCCCGCAGCGCCGCCGCGCCGGATTCGGGCAGCGGAGCCGTGCCGTCGACGTCGACCTCGGAGACGCTGGCGTCGTCGAAAAGCCGGTCCTGCACGATGGTCTGGTTCGCGCCCGTGCCCCGGTACGACGCCGGGCGATCCGCGGTCAGCGCCATCAGCGGCACCCGCGAATACGTGGCCTCCACCATCGCGGGCAGCAGATTGGCCACGGCGGTGCCCGACGTCACCGCCACCGGCGTCACCGTGCCCGTCGCCGCGGCCAGGCCCAGCGCGAGGAAACCGGCCGAGCGTTCGTCGGCGCGGACGTGCAG
Source organism: Corynebacterium hansenii (assembly GCF_030408795.1). NCBI lineage: Bacteria > Bacillati > Actinomycetota > Actinomycetes > Mycobacteriales > Corynebacteriaceae > Corynebacterium > Corynebacterium hansenii. The sequence goes on along the minus strand of NZ_CP047211.1, from coordinate 366,309 downwards.
GCGCAGGCGCCCGGCGCGCTCGGCGGACAGCAGCGCGCGGGCCAGCGGCGCCGACCGCGAACCCGGGCACACGACCGCCTCGCGGGTGCCGCAGCGGATCAGCTCATCGACGATGAGCCCCGCCACGACCTCCGAAGGGGCCGGATTGCCGTCATTTCCATTGCCGTCCATCACGCTGCCAAGGGTAGTGGAGCGCGCTCGGCGGCCGAGGGGTGGCTCAGCCGAGCACGCCCAGCGCCGATTCCAGCCGGCGGAACCACCAGTCGCGGCGGCCGCCCGGCGCGGCGCACTCCTCCATCACCGCGGCGTCGGGCGTCACGGGACCCACGGCGATGCGGCCGTCGACGATGGGCCGCTCGGCGACGTCCACCGCGAACAGGGATCCCGTCGCCAGGCCGGCGGCGTTGGGGTGGACGGGGGTGCCGTCGTCGTCGTGAATCGGCGGCAGCGCGGCGACCGCCCGCAGGCCCGCGCCCATGCCCACCGCGGACTCCAGCGCCGAGGACACGGTGACGGGCACGCCGAAGCGGCCGATCTCCTCCGCCACCCGCACCACGGCGCCGACCCCGCCCAGCGGCGCCGCCTTGACCACGGCGACGTCGCACGCGCCGGCGCGGACCACGGCCAGCGGGTCGTCGGCCTTGCGGATCAGCTCGTCGGCCGCGACGCGCGCGAAAATCCCCGTCCGCTGGAGGGTGCGGCGGACCTCGGCGAGCTCGTCGACGGTGCGGCACGGCTGCTCCACGTAATCCAGCGGGCCGCCGCGGGTCAGCGCCGCGATGGCGTCGACGGCCTCCGCGGGCGTCCACCCCCCGTTGGCGTCGACGCGCACGCGCGGGTACTCGTGCCGGGCCGCGAACCAGGCCCGGACGGCCTCCACGCGGGCGACGTCATCGGCGAGCGCCTGCCCCGGCTCGGCCACCTTCACCTTCACGGTCGTGCAGCCCGGGTACCGCTCCAGCAGCTTGGCGACGGCCTCCCCATCCGCCGCGACATCCACCGCCGGAATGGTCGCGTTGACCTCCACCGAATCCACCAGCGGGGCCGGCGGTGCGCCCCACCCCATCTCCAGCGTGCACCGCAGCCACCGCGACGCCTCCTCCGCGCCGTATTCCGGGAACGGGGACCACTCCACCCAGCCGCCGGGGGCGTCGAAAAGCATGACCTCCCGGACGTCCACGCCGCGGAAGCGCGTGCGCAGCGGCAGCGCGACCACGCGGGCGCGGTCGAGGAGATCGGTGAGGGCCGGGAGGTCGGGGAGGTTTGGCAGAGCGGGGAGATCTGGCGGTGCGGTGAGATCGGGGCGATCGGTCCGGGACATGGGGCCATCGTGCCACGGCGACCCGATAACCTTGGGCCATGACCGACCAGAACGCTCCCGCCGGCCGCGACGCCGGCGCCACCGCCAATCCGTTCCGCCCCGACCAGTGGAAGGCGGTGCCCGGGTTCGAGGACCTGACGGACATCACCTACCACCGCCACGCCGGCGAGGGCCGGGCCAACGGCATCGTCCGCATCGCCTTCGACCGGCCGGAGGTGCGCAACGCCTTCCGCCCCCACACCGTCGACGAGCTGTACCGGGCGCTCGACCACGCGCGCCGCACCCCGGACGTGGGCGTGGTGCTGCTGACCGGCAACGGGCCGTCGCCCAAGGACGGCGGTTGGGCGTTCTGCTCCGGCGGCGACCAGCGCATCCGCGGCCGGTCCGGGTACCAGTACGCCACGTCGCACGACTCCGACGTCGAGGCCGCCACCGCCGACTCCGTGGACGAGGCCCGCGCGAAGGTCGAGGGCGGGCGCCTGCACATCCTGGAGGTGCAGCGGCTGATCCGCACCATGCCGAAGGTGGTCATCGCCGTGGTCAACGGCTGGGCGGCCGGCGGCGGGCATTCCCTGCACGTCGTCGCGGACCTGACGCTGGCGTCACGCGAGCACGCCCGCTTCAAGCAGACCGACGCCGACGTCGGCTCCTTCGACGCCGGCTACGGCTCCGCGTACCTGGCCAAGCAGGTCGGCCAGAAGTTCGCGCGCGAGATCTTCTTCCTCGGCCGCCCCTACGACGCCGAGACCATGCAGCGCATGGGCGCCGTCAACGAGGTCGTCGACCACGCCGACCTGGAGGACGTCGCCGTGGAGTGGGGGCGTGCCATCAACGGCAAGTCGCCGACGGCGCAGCGCATGCTGAAGTTCGCCTTCAACCTCACCGACGACGGCCTGATGGGCCAGCAGGTGTTCGCCGGCGAGGCCACCCGACTGGCGTACATGACCGACGAAGCCGTCGAGGGCAAGAACGCCTTCCTGGAAAAGCGCGACCCCGACTGGGACGACTTCCCCTTCTACTACTGAGGGGCTGCTTTCCGCCGACGGGGCGGCGCTGCGTCTTCGCTCACGGCGCTCCGTCGCCGCCCACGGCGCCGCTGCCGACCCGGACATGAAAAACCCGCCGCGGACCACGTGCTGTGGTCCGCGGCGGGTTCGCCGTTCGGCGGTGCGCTCGCGGCGCGCCGCCGGCGCGGGCGCGCCTTCGCGCGCTACCGCGTGGCTCCTTACAGGGAGCCGGCGCCGACGATGTTGATGATCTCCGCCGTGCCCGGGATGACCGGCAGCAGCGGGATGATGGAGCCGCCGCCCGGGACCTCCGGATCGTCACCCGGCTCGGTGCCCGGGTCGGTGCCCAGGAGGTTGTTGATCCATTCCTGCAGGCCCGGGACGTCCATGGAGGCGTGCATGTAGGTGCCGGAGATGTTCACCGGGTTGGTGATGGAGCCGATGCCCACCGACAGGACGCCCGCGACCTTGCCGTTGACGAACAACGGTCCGCCGGAGTCGCCCTGCTGCAGCTGGGCGGGGCGCTTCGACGTGGTGACGTACGCCTCGCTGGACTTGTACAGCGGGTGCTGTTCCTTGGTCTTGATGTCGATGTCCGTGCGCGGCAGTCGGCCGGTCGCGCCCATGCCCAGGGTGGACCAGCCGTAGGCGGAACCCTGCTGGTTCGAAACGTTGTTGAAGTCGATGCCCACGGGCTCGACGTTGAGATCGCGGGTCACGTGCAGCAGGGCGACGTCGCCGAGCGCCGGGTTGGTCTCCAGGGCGCTGTGGGCCTCGTTGACCTGGAAGGTGTTCTCCTCGTTGCCCAGTCGGCCTTCCTTGGTGGTCACCGTGCCGGAGATGCGGCCCTGCGCATCGCGGGCGAGGCCCTCGATGCAGTGCTGGGCGGTGAGCACCCACTGCTTGGTGACGGCGGTGCCCGTGCACTCGGCGATGCCGTCCTTGTTGAGCATGTGGATGCGGACGACGGCGTCGCGCTCGGCGGGCGGGCCATCGAAGCTGCCGAAGACGAGGGCGTTGGCGGGTGCGGCGGCGACGCCGATGAGGGCGGCGGCCGCGACGACGGACGTGGTGACGCGACGGAGCATGCGGGGTTCCTTCACTTGGTTGCCTTGTGATGCGACCCGGAGGGCCGCGGCCCGACGTCGTCCGCGCGCGGCATTACCGCAGCCTTCGGGGCGCATCTTCCTGAAGATCCGGCCTCGACCGAAGGTTGCCGACACGGCGGACGAATTCGTCGAAACTGCACTGATCATATTGGTCCCTCCCCGAAACCGAAAGATGGGGAACCAAATTCACCGGGTTGCGCACCCGGAGGCGGCGCTCCCCGCGTGCGCGGCGTGCACCTACCCTGACAATCGTGAATGCCCCAGACCCCGTTACGCACCCGTTGGTTCCCTTGCCCATGTGGCCGGGCGTCCGCGCCTTGGAGGCGGTGCCCGCACTGGCAAAAGCCCTGGACGGAAACGCAAATGTGCTACCCGTGCCGGCCGATGATCCGGTGCGCGCCGAGTTGCTGGAGCGCACCCAGCGGGCGGGCGAGCCGATCGCCGCGGACGTCGCGATCGTCGCCTGCACCTCGGGTTCGACGGGCACCCCCAAGGGGGCAATGTTGACGGCCGCGAACCTGCGCGCGTCGATCGACGCCACGCATGCGCGCCTCGGTGGCCCGGGGCAGTGGCTCTTGGCCACTCCCCCGGTCCACATCGCGGGCCTGCAGGTGCTGCTGCGGACGTTGCGGGCGGGTGAGGTTCCCGTCGCCATGGAGCTTGACGACGGCTTCCGCCCAGCCGCTTTGGCCGAGGCGATCGGGGCGATGACCGGGCGACGCCGGTACACGTCCGTCGTTCCGCTGCAGCTGCGCCGGATCCTCGATGACGCCGACGTGACCGCGGCGCTGGCGTCGCTCGACGGCGTGCTCGTCGGGGGCCAGGCCACCGCGCCGGAGTTGCTCGCCCGGGCGCGCGCGGCGGGCATCACCGCGGTGACCAGCTACGGGTCGTCCGAAACTTCCGGCGGCATCGCCTATGACGGCGTCCCGCTCGACGGCGCCCGGGTGACCGTGGAGGCGGACGGGGACGCCGGCCCGGGATCGGATGCGCACGAGGGGCGCATCGTCATCGAGGGGCCGATGGTGGCGCGCGGCTACCGCAACGTCGATTCGCCGGATCTGAAGCCGAGCCCGTGCCGGGTTCCGCGCGACCGCAATGGCGGAGTCGGCGGTGGAGCCGGGTGCGGGGTGTTCCGCACCTCGGACGCCGGCCGCATCGACGACCGCGGCGACCATGTCGTGGTGACGGTTCTCGGCCGCATGGACGACGTCATCATCTCCGGCGGCTTGAAATTCCTGCCCGGGCCCATCGAGGACGCGTTGACCTCGCTGGACGGCGTGGCCGACGCCGCCGTCGTCGGAGTCCCCGATCCGGAGCTCGGCCGCGCCGCCGTCGCCGCCGTGACCCTCGCCCCGGACCGCGCTGAGCCGAACGCGACCCCCTCAGCCGACGGCACCCCACCCGTGAACCCCACGGACGTTGACGCCACCGGTCCAACCCACGACCGCGCCGTCTCCGACGAATTCCGCCGCCGCCTCGCCCCTCTCCTCGGGAAACACCAATTGCCGAGGGCGGTGTTCGTCGTCAAGCACATGCCCACCCTGCCCAGCGGAAAGCTGGACCGGGCGGGCCTGGCCGGGACGCTCGCCACGCGATGGGGGATGATGTCCGAATGACCGCCCGCACCACCCCCCGCCCCGCAGACCGGCCCGCGACCTTCGCCGACTGGCTCGAAGGCGCCCGCCCCCACACGTGGGCCAACGCCTTCGCCCCCGTCGTCGCCGGCGTCGGCGCGGCCGCCCACCACTCCGACGTGCTGTGGGGCCGCGCCGCGCTGGCGCTCATCGTGGCGTGGGCGCTGATCGTCGGCGTCAACTACGCCAACGACTACTCCGACGGCGTACGCGGCACCGACGACGACCGCTCCGGCCCCCTGCGCCTGACCGGATCCGGCCTGGTGCCGCCGAAACTGGTCAAAGCCGCCGCGTTCGCCGCGTTCGGTATCGCGGGCGTCGCCGGCCTGGTGCTCGCCGTGCTCAGCGCATGGTGGCTGGTGCTCGTCGGCGTGGCGTGCATCGCCGGCGCGTGGTTCTACACCGGCGGCGACAACCCCTACGGGTACCGCGGCCTGGGCGAGGTGGCGGTGTTCATGTTCTTCGGGCTCGTCGCGGTGCTCGGGACCGAGTTCACCCAGGCCGGGCGGACCAGCTGGCCCGGCGTGGCGGCGGCGGTGGCCGTCGGCGCGATCTCCGCTTCCGTGAATCTGGCCAACAACCTGCGCGACATCCCCTCCGACACCGAAGCCGGCAAGGTCACGCTGGCCGTGCGGCTCGGCGACGCCGGCACGCGCAAGGCGTGGGTCGCGCTGGCGTGCGCCCCGCTGATCGCATCGGTGGCGCTGGCGTTCGCCACCCCGTGGGCGCTGGCCGGACTGCTCGCGGCGCCGCTGATCTTCGTCGCCTCGCGGCCGGTGACCGGAAACGCGAAGGGCCCGGCGCTCATCCCCGTGCTGGGGATGGCCGGCCGGGCCATGCTGCTGTGGGCCGTGGTCACGGCCCTGGCGCTCGCGCTGGGATAGCGGGGCGGCGGGTGGCAGAGCGCCCGGTCAGCGGAGACCACGCCGCCGCTGCGGCGAAGCTAATCCGTTGAGGCCGCCTCGGCGCCGGGCAGCTTCGGCATACCCGGCAGAGCGATATCCGCGGAACCGGACGGCAGCTCGATGTCCCCGAGGCTGCCGAAGATGTCCAGGCTGCCGGGCTTTCCGGGGCCGATGGGGGCGCCGGGGTTCAAGGTGGACTGCATCCACGCGTGGAACTTATTGGGGGTGGAGACCTCCGCCACCGGCGTGATGTCGTACCCCGGACGGGTGAGCCTCTTCACCATCACTCCGATGAGCTTCCCCTCCGACGCCACCAGTCCCCCGATATCCGCCGGCATGATCGCGCGGTTGATGGAGTACACGCTGATTTCGGGGTGGTACGTCGGCCCGGAATTCGGCGTCATGAGGAAGCCGGCCCCCCACGCGCGCTGCTTCCCTTCCTCCGTCTCACTCAGAGTCCATCCCGCGGAAACCCTGTTGTAGATCTCCGACACATCCGCATCGGGATCCAGCGCGTACATGTCAGACGTGGTCGGTTCACTCGGATCGACGGGGAGCGGAGCCACGCCGGAAGGCTCGTCCAGCTCCACCAGCGCCACCTTTCCGCCCGCGGAAGCCGGGGCCACGGCCACGGATCGGATCCCGATCCTCTTCATCTCCGCCCCCTCCCCGGTCACCACGGTGCCGCTCTGCGCGCCCTCGACGCACACCGCCGCGGTGAGCACCCATTGATCGGCCACGACGGTGGCCGAACAGGAATCGTTCCCATCCGCCATGACCCTGACATGGGCCGCGGAAACCTGTTCCGTCACCTGCTGTTCGATGACGTCCTGCCAGTTGTACTCAGCCTTGGCGACGGGCGCCGCGACCATGGACGCGGCGAATACCGTGACGGTCGCTGCCGCGAGTGCGGGAAAAAACCTGCGTTTCATGGATCCAAACTCCTGGCTCAGCCGCCGCCGACGAGTTCAGCGGCGAACGGTGGTCGAAAGCCGGCCCTCGTCGACCGGCCCCGACTCGCACGCTAGGGCCCCCGCCCTCCGCGAACCAGGGATTGTTTCGCCCCATGACCTATTCAGTGGTCGCCCGTTGCGGGCGTCGCCGTCGAGCGCCACGGGGGACGCGGCGTCGCCAAGCAAAAGCGATAATGGCCGGTCACGCCGCCCCCGCACCCCGAAAACCGACCGGCCCGCATCCGACCGTCCCCGCCTCACCCCCCCGACGATCCGGGCACCAGAAAAGGGGGCAGCAGCGTACCGCCCGCCCCCTCGCATTTCCGGCGGCGCCGCTACTCCGACTCGCGCTCGGCGAGCTGTTCGCGCACGTACGCCTTGTGCTCGCGGCGGTTCTTGTCCCACACGGCGACGCCCTCGTTGGCGCGGACGCGCAGCTTCGGGAACAGGAACACCGACGCCGGCATGGCCACGATCAGCGCCAGGACGGCGAGGATGGCCAGCGGAACCTGAATCTCGAACAGCACGATCACGACGATGAGAACCAGGAACACGGCCAGGAAAAGCATGAGCCGCGCCAGGCCGTACCAGAGGACGTCCTTGAAGGCCTCGTTGCGCTGCGCGCGGTGGGCGTTTTCGTCGGGGACCTGCCCGCGGTCGGACGCAACGGCGTCGGAGTCGCCGGGGGTCTGCTTAGCATTGTCACTCACACTGGACACTCTACGTATCCTGGATTGACGTAGGAGGTGCCAGGTGGGCCGTTTGTTGATTCTGATCCTCATCATCGTGGTGATCGTGCTGGTGTGGCGCGCGTTCGGCCCCGGGACGTGGGGCAGGGGCGCGGGCCGCAGCGGCATGGCGGGGCCGGGTGCGCTCGGCGGCGGGCTCGGTGCGGGCGGTCGCGGCATCGGCCGTGGCACCCGCGACATGGGGCAGCCGCGCATCAAGGGCCCGGATGACGACGAGGACTTCCTCTGGCGCCTGGAAAAGCAGCGTTTCGACGAGCAGCGTGCCCGCGAGCGCGCCGCCGAGGCCGAGCGTCTGCGGCGGCAGGCCGAGGAACGCCGAGGTCGCGAGGGCGGTGCCGGCGGTTCCGGCAATCCCGGTGGCGGCGGGCCCGGCAGTCCCGGCAATCCCGGTGGCGGCGGGCCCGGCGGTTCGCGTGACGACGACGGCGTGGACGGCGCAGGTAACCACAAAGACCCGCGCAATCCCGACTAAGACGGACGCCCGCGCGACACCGGAGAATCCCGAGAACCCGCAGAATCCGGACTAAGACGGTCACCCACCCGGCCTCGGGAACGCCGGCGGCCACGCTCAGTCACACCAGCCCCAACGCCAGCGGATCGCGTTCAAATTGAAACACCGCGGCCGCAAATGACCAGGTCAAATGCCGCCGCCGTGTTTCAAAATGAACGCAAACGCCAGCACTTGTGACGGATGGGGTTAGCGCAGGTCAGGGCGCCGGCCACGACCTGCGCATTCACGCCGGCACGTTTACTCGCGAATGCACGGCCGGCCGGCACATTCAAGCCCCACCCGCCCGCACATTCACGCCCTCCCCGCCGCGCACGCCCGTCTCACCGGAACGTCCCCGACCCGCGCCCTGCGCTACACGTTCTTGCCGCGCTTCAGCAGCTGCAACAGGTACTCGCCGTAGCCCGACTTCGCCAGCGCCCGCCCGCGCCGCTCGAGGTCGTCGTCGGACAGCCAGCCCATGCGCCACGCGACTTCCTCGGGGCAGCCGATCTTCAGGCCCTGCCGCTGCTCGATGGTCCGCACGAAGTCCCCCGCCGCCATCAGCATGTCGACCGTCCCCGTATCCAGCCACGCCGTCCCCCGCGGCAGAATCTCGACCTTCAGCCGCCCCTGCTCCAGGTAGGCGCGGTTGATGTCGGTGATTTCCAGCTCGCCGCGCGCCGACGGCTCCAGCCCCCGTGCGATCTCCACGACGTCGGAGTCGTAGAAGTACAGGCCCGGCACGGCGAAGTTCGACCGTGGGTTCTCGGGCTTCTCCTGCAGGCCGGTGGCCATGCCCGACTCGTCGAAATCAACGACGCCGTACGCGGTGGGGTCGGCGACCCAGTAGGCGAAGATCGCCCCGCCCTCGGGCTGGCGGAACCGCCGCAGCTGCGTGCCCAGCCCCGCGCCGTAGAAGATGTTGTCGCCCAGCACCAGCGCGACGGCATCATCGCCGATGTGGTCGGCGCCGATGATGAACGCCTCGGCCAGCCCCCGCGGCTCATCCTGCTCGGCGTACGTCAGGTTCACGCCGAAGTCGGACCCGTCGCCAAGCAGGCGCGAGAACTGCGGCGCATCCTCGGGCGTCGTGATGATCAGAATGTCCCGCACCCCCGCCAGCATCAGCGTGCACAGCGGGTAGTAGATCATCGGTTTGTCGTAGACGGGCACGAGCTGTTTGCTCACGGCCCGCGTGATCGGCCACAGCCGCGATCCGGTGCCGCCCGCCAGAATGATGCCCTTCATGGTGCGCTCACGCCTCCCCGGCGTCCTCGTTGGCCATGGCCCATTCGTCGCGCAGTTCGTTTTCCAGGGCGCGGCAGTCGTCCCAGTCGGGCAGGGCCCCGCCGGCGCGCTCGAACTCGGCGATGGTGGGTGCGGCGGCGTCGCGTTCGGACAGGATCGGCTTGCCGACGCCCGCCAGGATCGCCTCGACGTCGATGCCGAGCTCGGGGTCGCGGATGGACACGGCCCTCTCGATGTCGGGGTCATAGCCGGTGGAGGTCAGGTAGGTGAGCACCGAGCCGTCGGCAAGCGAAACGAAACCGTGCGCGACGCCGACCGGCAAGTGCACCACGCGCCGCGTCGCCGGCTCGAGCTCGACGGTCAGCACCCGGCCGAACGCCGGCGACCCGCGGCGAATGTCGACGATGATGTCCAGCACCCGGCCCGCCGCGCACGTGACCAGCTTCGCCTGCCCCGGCGGGACGTCGGCGAAGTGCAGGCCGCGGACCACGCCGGCAGCGGAGACGCTCATGTTCGCCTGCTCGGGGATGAAGGGGTATCCGGTGGCGTCGATGAACGCCTCGGCCTTGAACCACTCGTGGAACGACCCGCGCGCGTCGCCGTGGATGATCGGCTCGAAGACGTGCACCCCCGGGATGGAGGTCGGCTGGAAGGTGGCCCGGGAGGTCTGCTCTGCGTCGGTGCTCGAATCGTTGCCCTGAGTCATGCGTCCGAGTTTAGGTCGCCCGCCGGATCCGGGCGCCGCGTCACGGCCGGGACCGCGCCGTGCCTGCGGCGAACGCTAGAGATCGATCCGCTTTTCGACGCGCGCGTACCCCTCCTCGGCGGCCTCGTACGCATCGCTCCACCACTCCTCGTTGTCCCGGTACCACTCAATGGTCTCCGCCAGCCCCGCCACGAAATCGCGGTGCGCGGGCTCCCAGCCGAGGGCGGTCATGGACGACGGGTCGATGGCGTAGCGGCGGTCGTGGCCGGGCCGGTCGGTGACGTGGACGAAGTCGCCGCGGTCGCGTCCGAACGCCTCCAGGATGTCGCCGACGACGTCGATGTTGGAGCGTTCGCCGTCGGCGCCGATCAGGTACGTCTCGCCGATGGTTCCGCGGTCGAGGATGGTCCACACGGCGTCGTTGTGGTCGTCGACGTGGATCCAGTCGCGCACGTTGTCGCCGGTGCCGTACACGCGCGGCGACCTGCCCCGCAGCAGCCCGCAGATCTGGCGCGGGATGAGCTTTTCCGGGTGCTGGCGCGGCCCGTAGTTGTTGGAGCAATTGCTGATGGTCGCCGCCAGCCCGAAACTGCGCACCCACGCGCGGACGAAGTGGTCGGCCGACGCCTTCGACGCCGAGTACGGGCTCGACGGGTTGTACGGCGTATCCGTGGTGAAGCGCGCGGGGTCGTCGAGGGCCAGGTCGCCGAAGACCTCGTCGGTGGAAATGTGGTGCAGCCGCACGTCGTGCTTCGCGCATGCCTTTGCCACGTTCACCGTGCCCATGACGTTGGTGGTGACGAACGGGTCGGCGTCACGCAGCGAATTGTCGTTGTGGCTCTCCGCGGCGAAGTGGACCACGGCATCGTGCTTGGCGACGAGCCGATCCATCAGTTCCGCATCGCGCACGTCACCGGACACGACCTCGCAGACGAACGGCGCGTCCGATGCCGCGGACGATCCGTCCGCGGGGGCCTCGCGCAGGCTGTCGCGATTGGCGGCGTAGGTGAAGGAGTCGAGCACGGTGACGTCGACGTCCGGCCGGGTCTCCAGGGTCCGGTGCACGAAGTTCGAGCCGATGAAACCGGCCCCGCCGGTGACGAGGATGCGCATGCGCCCACCGTACCCCGCGGCCCGGATTGCTCCGGGAAGACGAAAACCGCCGCGGACGGAAATCCGTCAGCGGCGGTACGGAGGTGCGGCGGAGCGACCGTCAGTGCCGGACCACCTGATCATGGTCGGGTGCGGGTTCTCCCGCGGAGCCCTTCGGGGCGCCGGCGTAGATCGCCATCACCAGCACGCCGGCCAGGAAGAACCCTCCGCCGAGGATCTCCGCCCAGCCGAAGGAATCGTCGGCCCAATCGACCACGGTGAGCACCGCGCCGACGGCGATGAGGCCCAGCCCGGCCAGCAGCGCGCGCTTCGTGCCGAACCTCCGGATCACGCCGGGCGGGGCGAAGGCCGCCAGGATCATGGCGACGCCGGCGACCATGGTCACCTCGCCGAGCCCGCCGGGCGCGAAGAGGGTGAAGAACAGGCCGATCAGCAGCAGGAACGCCCCCAGCGTCAGGGAGCTCTTCGACGTCGGCCGCATCAGTTCAGCCCGGCGTAGGAGTGCAGGCCGGAGACGACCATGTTGATGAAGAACAGGTTGAACACCATCGTCGCGAAGCCGATGATGTTGATCCACGCGGCGACCGCGTTGCGCCAGCCCGTCGTCGCGCGGGCATGCAGGTACGCGGCGTAGACGATCCACGTGATGAAGGACACGGTCTCCTTCGGGTCCCAACCCCAGAACCGGCCCCAGGCGACCTCGGCCCAGATGGCGCCGAACACGACGCCCAGGCCGAACAGCGGGAACGCCCAGATCGCGGTGCGGTACGCGATGGTGTCGAGGGTCTTCGCCGACGGCAGCGGCATGGCCAGCTTGCCGAAGACGCCCTTCTCCTTGCCCTTCGGCTGCGCGATGCGGAGCAGGTACAGCAGCGACGCGATGCCGGACACCAGGAAAATGCCGCCGCCGATGGACACGGTGGAGACGTGGATGGGGAACCAGATCGACTGCAGGGCCGGGACGACCGGCGCGGACTCCGCGTACAGCGACGTTCCGCCGTAGAACATCAGCGCCGCGACCGGGGTGAGCAGCCAGGGCCAGAAGATCCGGGTCTCGTTGCGGCGCAGCAGAATCGACGCGATGACCATGGCGAAGAGGCTGAACACCGAGATGTACTCGTACAGGTTGCCCCACGGGAAACGCTCGGCGGACAGGCCGCGCAGGACCACCGACGCCAGGTGAACGGCGACGCCGACGTAGACGACCATCTCGGCCATCGAACCGACGGACCCGGCCTTGCGGAACTTCGCGGCGATGTCCGCGGAGTCGCGCTCGTTGGCCTCGTAGGTGTCCCGGTTCGGCCCGGAAGAATCGGACGCGGCATCGTCGCCGCCGTAGGGGTTCGCCGGAGCGTTGCCGACGAGAACCTTCTCGCCGACCTGGGCTCGGGCCTCGGCCCGGGCCTCGAGGGCCGACAGGCGACGGGCGTAGTAGGCGACGAACAGCAGCAGCGCCAGCGCGTACAAGGCGAAGGCCGTGAAGTACGACCAGTCGGAGTATTGCGCCAGGGTCTGATTGACGGGCATCGGGGCCGTTTCCTGTCTTTCCGGGGTTCCTGCGATCGGGTATGACCGTAGTCGCGCAGCCCCCCAAAACCCAACCCCCGGGGGCATACATGCAGGCCGGGGGCACCTGACTTAACGACGGAGCGTCGTCAAAACGTCGCGCGACAACCCGTCACTCGTCGTCGGGCTCGGGGCGGCCCAACACGCCGCGCACGAAGGCGTCGAACTCGTCGCCCCAGCCGGCGCGGTCCGTGCGGGCCAGGCCACCGAACTCCACGCGGGTGACGCCCTCCGACACCGGGTGCAGGCGCACCCACAGGCGACGGCGCTTCACCGCCAGCGACACGACCAGGCCGCCGAGCATCGCGATCGCCGACCACAGCACCCACGCCTGCGTCGGGTCATGGGCGACCTGCAGGTTCACGAACTCCTTGGCGCCGAGGAACTCCACCCGCGTGCCGTCGTCGAGGACGGTGTCCTCGCCCGCCTTCAGGTTGACGCGGGCGATCTTCTGCAGCTGCCCCGAATGCATCAGGTCGCGGTCCAGGGAGAACAGCTGCTGGCTGCGCCCGGTGTCCAGGCCCGCGTCGCCGCGGTAGACGTCCACGGCGATGGCGGGGTCGTTCAGGGCGGGGTACGACGACGTCAGCAGCTGGCCGGTCTCGCCGGTGAACTCCGCCGTCGGGGCGAACAGGCCCTCGATGGCGATCTGGTTCTGGCGGCGCTCGAACAGGTCCGGGTACATGCCCGCCGGCGGGTCGAAGCGCATCGCGCCCGACGACAGGAAGAACATCGGGTCATCCGGGCGGAACTGCACCACGGACGTGCGCGACTCGCCGTTGGGCCACGTCACCCGCACCGCCGGCGCGAAACCGTGGCCCTGCAGGTACACGCGGTCGCCGTTGACGCGCAGCGGATGGTTCACGCGCAGCGTCTGCTCGTTCCACGAGTCCACCGGGTCGCGCATCTGGTCCTCGTCGGCCCAGCGGATGTTCGACGTGAACATCTTCGCCTGGCCGTTGGGCAGGTAATCGGCCTTGAAATCGCGCACCTGCACGCAGAACGGGTTGAGGCCGGTGCCGTCGAAAAGCAGGCCCGGGCGCAGCGAATCGAAGTTGGCCGGGGCCGTGTTGCAGAACGGGTTGCCCACCGCGCCCTCGACCGCCTCGTCCTGGATCTCGGTGCCGGTGCCCGTGACCAGGATCACCTGGCCCTCGTAGTACAGCAGCTTGCCCGCGGCGATGGTGATCAGCAGCGCCACCAGCCCCAGGTGGAACACGAGGTTGCCGAACTCGCGCAGGTACCCGCGCTCGGCGGAGAACGACACCGCGCCCGCACGGTCCTCCTCGGCCGGGGTCTCGGTCAGGTGCCACCGCTTCAGCCGGGAGGAAACGTCCGCCTTCACCTCGTCGAGGGGCTTTTCGACGACGCCGGCGTCGTTCATGGGCAGCCTGCCCAAATTCTTCGGCGCCCGCGCCGGCGGCGTGCGCATGGCCTTCCAGTGCTCCCACGTGCGCGGGATGATGCAGCCCACCAGCGACGCGAACAGCAGCACGTAGATGGCGGTGAACCAGAAGGACGAAAAAACGTCGAAAAGCTGGAGCTTGTCGAAGATCTCCGCCATCTTGCCGTTGTTGGCCAGGTACTCGTCGACCTTGTCCTGCGACAGCTGGCGCTGCGGCAGCAGGGCGCCCGGGATCGCCGCGAACGCGAGCAGGAACAGCAGGATCAGCGCCGTGCGCATGCTGGTCAGCCAGCGCCACGCCGCCCGCACCGGGCGCATCGCCTTCGCGCCGGCGGTGCCCCGCGGTGCCTGCGTGGTTGTCGCCATCTGCCCTGCCATCTCCTTAAATCGGCGTCACCGTGTCGGTGATGAACGCCACCTGAATCCAATTGACGAACATATCCCAGAGCCCGGACACCAACGCGATGCCCACCAGCACCAGCATCACGCCGCCGGCGATCTGGATCTTCCGGGAATTGCGGCGCAGCCAATCCACGCCCTTCATGGCGCTGGCCGAACCCAGCGCCACCAGGATGAACGGCAGGCCCAGACCCATGCAGTACGCCACGATCAGCGCCACTCCGCGTGCGGCCGTCAGCCCCTCGGTGCCCGCCGAGACCGAGATGATGGCCGTCAGCGTCGGCCCCAGGCACGGCGTCCACCCCAGCGCGAACACCGCGCCGAGCATCGGGGCGCCCAGCCACGTGGTCCACCGCTTCGGCGCCATTCGGGTATCGCGCTGCAGGGCGGGCACCATGCCCATGAAGACCAGGCCCATGGCGATGGTGACCACGCCGCCGACGATGGTCAGCGTCCGCGCCCCCAGGCGAAGCGAGGAAACCAGCCCGAACACCGAGGCCGAACCCAACACGAAGATCACCGTGAAACCCGCGACGAACAGCAGCGCCGCCAGGCCCACGCGGGCGCGCACCCGCTTCCGCGACGCGGCGGACGAACCGGGGGCGCGGTCGCCGTCGTCAAGCGCCGCCGTGCCCGAACCGGGGGCTCCCTCCCCCGCCGCGCCGGAGATGCCCGTCAGGTAGGAGACGTAACCGGGCACGAGCGGGATCACGCACGGGCTGGCGAAGGACACCAGACCCGCGGCGGCCGCCGCCAACAGGGCCAGGAAGATCGGGCCCTGGGCCGCGGCGTCCGCGAAAGCGTCGCCGATGCCGGAGGCGAGGAGCATCTAGGCCGCCCCACCCTCGTCGGCGACCTTCTGCACCGCGGCCCACAGCTCCGACTCGTTGATCTCCTTCAGGAAGACGACCGCCGGGCGGTGCTCGCGGTCCAGGACGATCGTCGTCGGGATCACCGACGCCGGGATGCCGCCCAGCGAGCCCGCGTTGACGAACGGTGGATCGTAGATCGACGGGTAGGCCAGGCCGTTGTCCTTCACGAAATCGCGCGGGGCGGACTTCACGTGATCGCGGACGTTGATGCCCAGCACCGTGCCGACATTCGCCTCGCGCATCTTCTCGTGGACGACCTGCAGGTCATCCGACTCCGAGCGGCACGGGGCGCACCACTGGCCCCACGCGTTGAGGACCACCATCTGGCCCTTGAAATCCGACAGGCGGATCTGCTTGCCGTCCTCCATCAGGGAATCGCCGTAGACGTCGGCGACCGGCTTGCGGTCCTCCGGGGCGTACTCGATCACCGTCTGCCCGCCGGGCGAGACGAACTCGAAGGTGCCGCCGATGGCGACCGCGTCATGGCCGACGGTCTCGTCGCCGCATGCGGCCAGCGACGCGGTCAGGGCGATGCCCGCCACGGCGGCGATGGTGCGGAAAAGGGGGCGCAATTGGGGGCCGTCCATTTCAAGATCGGGCATTTGGGGTTCGGGCGTTCGAAGCCCGGGCATGTGGAGCTCGGGCTTTTGAAGTTCCGGTTTTTGAAGTTCCGGCTTTTGAAGTTCCGGGTCCACTGCAATCTAACGAACGAGGGGCCCCGACGCCGAATCACGGGTGGGGCCCGATCGGGACGTCAGAGGTGCGCGGCGGGCTCGGAATAGCGCACGTCGACGATGGTGTCGCCCAGGTAGACCAGCGACGTCACCGACGACAGGTCGCACTGGCGGTTCGCCGGGTTGTGGGCCAGGCGCTGCCCGCGGGCGCGGCGGGCGGCCGCGACGACGCACAGCTGGTGGGTGACGATGATCGCCTCCCGCCCCTCCGCGGCCTCGCGGGCGCGGTCGATGGCCCTGAACATGCGGTCGGCGATCTCGTCGTACGGCTCGCCCCAGCTGGGCACGTCCGGCCGGCGCAGGCGCGGCCAGTAGCGCGGGTTCCACAGGTCGGAATCCCAGCCGCGCACGTGCAGGCCCTCGAAGGAGTTGCCCGCCTCCAGCACGTCGGGGTCGATGACCGGCTCCAGCCCCGTGACGCGGGTGACCGGCTCGCAGGTCTCGCGGGTGCGCTGCAGCGGCGAGCACGCGACGTAGGCGACGTCGTGCCCGGCGAACGCCTCGGCGGTGGCCACCGCCATCGCGCGGCCGCGGTCCGACAGCCGGTAGCCCGGCAGCCGCCCGTAGAGGATCTTCGACGGGTTGTGCACCTCGCCGTGGCGGATCAGGTGGACGATGGTCCGAGGCGCGTGGACGGGCGTGCGCCCGTTTCCGCCCCCGGTCACTTGCCGGTCTCCGGGGTCGCGGCGGCCGCGGCCTTCGCGGCGGCGCGGGCCGCCGACTCGATGACCTCGAAGTCCGCGTCGGTGAGGGCGGAGGACACGAACCACGTCTCGAAGCAGCTCGGCGGGGCGTAGACGCCGTTTTCCAGCAGGGCGTGGAAGAACGCCGGGTAGCGGAACGTCTCCGCGGCCTTCATGTCGGCGAAGTTGCGGCCCTCGCCCTCCGCGAAGCGCGGGGAGAAGAACGTGGCGGCGCGCTGGATGTGGTGGGCGACGCCCTCCGCGGTCAGCGCGTCGGACAGGATGGCGGACATGCGGTCGGCGTTGGCGGCGACGGCGGCGTACACCGCGTCGTCGGCCGCACGGAGGCTGGCGAGGCCCGCCGCCACCGACACGGGGTTCCCGGACAGCGTGCCGGCCTGGTAGACGGGGCCCTGCGGGGCGAGGTGCTCCATGATGTCGCGGCGGCCGCCGAACGCGGCGGCGGGCAGGCCGCCGGAGACGACCTTGCCGAAGGTGGTCAGGTCGCCGGCCACGCCGTCGACGCCGTACCAGCCCTTGGCCGAGGTGCGGAAGCCGGTCATGACCTCGTCGAGGATCAGCAGCGCGCCATCGTCGTTGGCGATGCGCTTGAGCTCCGCGTTGAAGCCCTCGTCCGGGGCGACGGTGCCCATGTTGCCCGCGGCGGCCTCGGTGATCACGCAGGCGATCTCGCCCGGATTGTCGGCGAACGCGCGTCGCACCGCCTCCAGGTCGTTGTAGGGCACGACGATGGTGTCGGCCGCCGCCGCGCCGGTGACGCCCGGCGAATCCGGCAGGCCGAAGGTGGCGACGCCCGAGCCGGCCGAGGCCAGCAGCGCATCGACGTGGCCGTGGTAGCAGCCGTCGAACTTCACGACCTTGCCGCGGCCGGTGAAGCCGCGGGCCAGGCGCACCGCCGACATGGTGGCCTCGGTGCCGGAGTTGACCAGGCGGACCTCCTCGACCGACGTGCGGTCGATGATCTCCTGCGCGAGCTCCGTCTCGCCCGCCGTGGGCGCGCCGAAGGACAGGCCGCGGCCCGCCGCCTCGCGGACGGCCTCGACGACGGCCGGGTGGGCGTGGCCCATCAGCATCGGGCCCCAGGAGCACACGAGGTCGACGTACTCGTTGCCGTCGGCGTCGACGAGGCGCGAGCCCTTGGCCGACTCGATGAAGCGGGGCGTGCCCCCGACCGAGCCGAACGCGCGCACCGGGGAATTGACTCCGCCCGGCGTCACCGCGCGGGCGCCGTCGAAGAGGCGCGCGGAGTTTTCGGTCTGCTGATTTGAGGTCCGCTGGGGTGTGTTCACGCCGCCCATCGTAGGGAAACGCCGCGGCGGCGCGGGCACCCGCCCCCGCCCCGTGTCGGGGGTGGGAGCGCGATGAAGGGAGCGGGCGGAGTTGAGGGAGCGGGGCCGTCTCCCCCTCCGGCGACCTCAGCCGTGGTCCGCGGCCCGCAGCGCGCGGCGGCGCGACTGGCCCGGGCGGGGCGGATGGCCGCTGCGGCCCATGATCCGGCCGAGGCGGCGCGAACGCCATTCGATCCACAGGCCGGACACGACCATCAGCACCGAGGCCACGAGCGGATGCAGCACGCCGGCGACGGACAGCGCCAGCACCGCGATGTTGTACGTCCAGGCGGAGATGATGTTGGCGGACATCGTGCGGGTGACCACGCGCGCCAGCGAGATCGCCTCCGGGACGGACCGGACCGCCGAACGCAGCGACACCACGTCCGACTCCTCGATCTCGAGGTCCTCCACGCCGGCGTCGGCGTCCATGAGCACCCCGACGTCGGCGACGCGCAGGCATTCGGCGACGTCGGAGCCGCCGACCATGACCACCGTCTCACCGCCGGCGTGGACGCCGCGCACGGCGGCCGCCTTGCGGCCGGGGACGATGCCGGCGTACACCCGCGAGATGCCCAGGCGGTCGGCGAAACGCCGGGCCACGGGGTACGTGTCGCGGGTGATCATGATGGTGTCGACGCCCATGTCCTCCAGCTCGTCGATCGCCTCGACGGCATCGGGCTTGATGTCCTCGCCGACGGTGATGACGCCGCGGACCTTGCCGCGCCAGCTGATCACCAGGGGCGTGCCGCCGCCGAGGGCGGCGACGGCCATCCGCTCGTCGAGGGCGGACATGTCGCGGGGGCGCCAGAGGCTGGCCTCGACGAACCGCATTTCGACGTCGCCGTCGGAGGTGGACACCGGCAATTCCGCCTGTCCGATGAACGCGCCATCCGCGTCGACTTCGACGTGGTGCACGTCGATCCAGTGCGGGACGTCCCCGCCGCCGGATCCGGCGTCGCGCGAGACGCGGCACGCGCGCACGATGGCGGCCGAAACCGGGTGGTCGCTCTCCATCATCAGCGCGCCCGCCACGCGCAGGATCAGCTCGGGGTTCTCGCCCTTCGCCGCCTGCACCTGCAGCACGTGCATCTCCCCCGCCGTCAGCGTGCCGACGCGGTTGAACATCACCGAATCCGCGGCGGCCAGCGAGCGGAACGCCTCCGCATCGTGGATGAGCAGGCCCCGTTCGGCGGCGTAGAGGATGCCGATGCGCAGCGCCGTCGAGGTCGACATGGCCAGGGCCACGGGAGCGATGCCGATGAGGATCGCCAGCGCCACCGCGAACGCGCCGCCCGCGCCGCCGGAGACCAGCCACCAGATGCCGAAGGCCACCAGGGCCAGCAGCATCGTCCACGGCACCAGGACCGACGCCGAGCGCACGGCCGTCTGGTGGGCGACGTCCTCTTCGTGGATGGCGGTCTGCAGCCACTTCTGGATGGCCGCCGCGCGGGTCTTGGAACCGGTGCGCGAGACGCGGACCTTCAGCTTCTGGTCCAGGTTCATCGACCCGGCCCACACGCGGGAGTTGACTTTGACGTCCTTCGGCTCGCTGCCGCCGCCGACCACGCGGGAGTCGACGCGCGAGGCGCCGCCGACGACGACGCCGTCGACGGGGATGACCTGCCCCGGGGGCACCAGCACGTCCTCGCCGATGTTCAATTCGGCCACGGGCACGCGCCGCTTCTCGGGCTTCGCGGCCTTGCCCGCCTTGCGCACCACGGTGACGTTGCGGTCCGCGGGAATGCGCAGCACGTTCATGGCCGCGCCCGTGCGCACGCGGTTGTACCGGGTGGCCAACCGCCCCGCCAGCAGCAGCACGGTCACGCCGCAGGCCACGTCGAGGAAGAGCTCCGCCGGAGCCCCCCGCTCGTAGTTGAAGGCGAACCACGTCGGCGACGTCGTGAAGCCGATCTTCCCGGCCTCGCCGAGGAAGATCTCGCCCGCGGACCAGACCCACCCGGCCAAAATGGCGACGGCGCTGGCGCCGTCGAGCGCCGACATGCGCCTGCGCATCGACGCCGCCATCGCCCGGTGGAACGGCCAGCCGCCCCACAGCGCCACGATCGTGGTCAGCCCCAGGCACATCCACTGCCAGCCGGGGAACTGCCACGGGACGTACAGCGACAGCACCAGCACCGGGATGCTCAGCAGCAGCGACACGATGAACCGCGTCCGGGTCACCAGGGCCCGGGCGGTGAAGAGCACCTCGTTGGAGCCTTCCGCGCGCAATGCCGCTTCACGACGGCGGATCCGCGCCTCCGACATCTGCTGCGCGGCGGCGGGCACGGCCGGGCGACGGCGCGGCGCGGCGTCCAGCCGGGTCGCCCGGCGGCGCAGTGAATTGCGGGTCAGGTACGCGCCGATGCCGTGCTCCGCCAGCGCGGCGATGAGCACGTCGGGTGCGACGTCGTCGGGGGCGGTGATCCACGCGCGGCCCGGCGAATAGACGACGGTGGCCCGGACCCCGGGGAACCCGTCGAGAATGCGCTCCGCCTCATCCGCCGCCAACGCCGAATCCAGGCCCTCCAGGACCAGGCCGTAGGACGTCAGCCCGGCGCCGGTGCGCCGCGCCAGGCGCTGGTGCAGGCTCTCGTCGTCGTCGCGGCGCCGCGAGGAATGCAGCCACGCGGCGGCGGCCTTGGCCTCGTCGATGGCGCGGGTGACCCGTTCATCGGTCTCGCGCAGGTCGCGCGCCCTGTCCTGCTCCGGGGTCGCGGCGGACCGGGAATCGGCGCGCACGCCGGCATCGGCCGGAGCCGCCGACGCCGGGCTGGGCCCGCGTTTCGCGTCCGGGGCGCTCGCGGACGGCTCTCCGGGCGCGGCGGTGCAGTTCCGCGGTCGGGAAGACGAGCTCATCGCCCGGCGCCCCCTTCCGCCGACTTGATGCCGCCGAACAGCAGGACCAGGCCGATGATCATGACGCCCGCGGGCACGGCGGTCCACGGCGTCACGGCCAGGGCCACGATGCCCGCCAGCGAGGCGAACGTGATCAGCGCGACGGCGCCGATGAGCACCCTGCGGACCACCTTCGACGATCCCGCGGACGGGGCGAGCACGGCGACGAGGGCCGCCACGGCGATGCCCAGCACCCCGACGATGACGACGTCGCGCGCCACCTCCGGGCGGATGCCCGTGCGGTCGCCGGCGAGCAGCAGCATGCCCACCACGGCCTGCGCGATCGCCCCGCCGACCAGCGTGAGCAACCACGCCGGACGGCCGGCCCGTACGTCAGCGGCCATCCCCGCCATCCTTTCCGCCACCGCGCCGCGCTCCCCGGCCCGGCGCAGATCCCGGCCCACCGCCGGAATCGTCTCCTCCGAGGCCAAAATACTCCATGGCGCAGCGGCCGGACGCCAATATCACCGCCGCGCCCGCCGCGGTCGCCGACGCGATGGCCAGCGCCCCGTCGGCGAGCCACAGGGGAACCGGGGCCATCGCCCACGGCCCCACCGGGCCGCCGATGAACACGACGAGCATCCGGGCGAACAGCAACGCCGACCCCGCCACCAGAATGAACCGCGCCCACTTCGCGCCCGCGCGCATGCGGTACGCCAGGAAGGCGAAGACCCCCGCGCAGGCGACGGTGAACAACATGTTGTACACCGCCATATGCCGCCCCACCATGATCGTGTCGTCCGCGGACAGCTCCGGAAGCGAATCGCCGACGGCCCGGCCCCCGAGACCCGGCACCTCCAGCAGCGCGCCGGGGTCGAGCAAGATGATCGCCAGGGTGGTCAGCGCGCCGGCGACCTGCAGGACGCACGTCACCAGCCACGCCTGCCACGCGCCGAGGATCTGCTGCGGGGGTTCGGGCCGGTCCGTCATCGCCCGCGGAGCTTCCTGGCGACGTCGACCGCGAAGTACGTCAGCACCTGCTCCGCGCCGGCGCGGTGGATGCCCAGCACGGACTCCATCATCGCCCCCTCCAGGTCGATCCAGCCGTTGTTGGCGGCCGCGTGGATCATCGCGTACTCGCCCGACACCTGGTACGCGGCGACCGGCACCGGCGACATGTCGGCGACCTCGCGGACGATGTCCAGGTACGCCATCGCGGGCTTGACCATGACGAAGTCGGCGCCCTCGGCGATGTCGAGCTCGACCTCCAGCAGGCTCTCGCGGCGGTTGGCCGGGTCCTGCTGGTACGTGCGGCGGTCACCCTCCAGCGAGCTGCCGACGGCCTCGCGGAACGGGCCGTAGAACGCCGACGCGTACTTCGCCGAGTACGCCATGATGGCCACGTCCACGTGGCCCGCGGCGTCCAGCGCGGCGCGGATGGCCTCGATCTGGCCGTCCATCATCCCGGACGGCGACACGATGTGGGCGCCGGCGTCGGCCTGCGCCACGGCCATGCGGGCGTAGTTGGCCAGCGTCGCGTCGTTGTCGACGATCGTGCGGCCCCACCGGTCGCGGCGCAGCACGCCGCAGTGCCCGTGATCGGTGAACTCGTCCAGGCAGGTGTCGGCCATGATCAGCACGTCGTCGCCGAACTCGCGGCGCAGGCGGGCCAGCGCCCGGTTGAGCACGCCGTCCTCCCGCCACGAGCACGCGCCCTCGCCGTCCTTGTCCGAATCCAGCGGCACGCCGAACAGGTCGACGCTGGGGATCCCCAGCTCCGCGGCCTCCTCGACCGCGCGGACCAGCGAGTCCTCCGTGTGCTGCGAAACGCCGGGCAGCGACGAGATCGGGCGGGGCTCGTCCAGGCCGTCGGCCACGAACATGGGCAGGATCAGATCATCGACAGTCAGCGACGTCTCCGCCGTCATCCGCCGCATCACGGGGGAAGAGCGCAGGCGGCGCGGCCTGCGGATCGGGGCTGGGACGTCGGCTGAGGGGGTGCGGGATTCCGTCATGCCCCCAGGGTACGGTCGCCCGCCGGGAAACGGGCACCGGGGTCGGGCTCCGTCGCGGGGGCACGCGATGCGCGCCTCGCCCGCGCCGGAGGCGCCCCTCCCCGGCCCGGCCCCGCCTACTCCCCGGCCGTCTCGGAGTTGTTCGCCGGGCCGTCGGCAAGCGACTCCGCCGCGGCCCGCGCGGCCTTGCCCTCGGAGGCGCGCTTGCGGCGCTTCTTGCGCGGCGGCGGCAGCTGGCCGGCGGCGCGCAGGTGCGCGACGTGCTCGGCCAGGGCATCCACCAGGTCGGTGATGCCGGCGCGCTCGGGCATGACGTCGACGCGCAGGCCGTACTCGCGGGCGGTCGCCGCGGCCATCGGGCCGATGCAGGCGATGATCGTGCGCGCGTGCGGCTTGCCGGCGATGCCGACCAGGTTCTTCACCGTCGAACCGGACGTGAAGCACACGGCGTCGAAACCGCCGGTCTTGATCATGTCGCGGATCTCGGCGCTCGGCGGGGCGGCGCGCACCGTGCGGTAGGCGGTGACGTCGTCGACCTCCCAGCCCAGGTCCATCAGGCCGTCGACCAGGACGTCCGTGCCGATGTCCGCCCGCGGCAGCAGCACCCGGTTGACCGGGTCCATGCCCTCGATGAACTCGGGGAACACCTCCACGACGCCGGCGGCGTTCTGGCGGGCCTCGTCGGGAAGCAGCTCCGGGGTGATGCCCAGCTCGCGGATCGCCTCCGCGGTCTTGTGCCCGACTGCGGCGATGCGCACGCCCGCGAACGACCGCGCGTCCAGGCCGAACTCGACGAACTTGTCCCACACCGCGTTGACCGCGTTGACGGACGTGAACACCACCCACTGGTAGCGACCGTCGACCAGGCCCTTGACCGCGCGCTCCATCTGGGCGGGGCTGCGCGGCGGCTCGATGGAGATGGTGGGCACCTCGATCGGGATCGCGCCGTGGGCGGCCAGGCGCGTGCGCATCGGGCCGGCCTGGCCCTTCGCGCGCGGCACCAGCACGTTCCAGCCGTACAGCGCACGGTTCTCCCACCAGCTGTACTTGGAGCGCTTGTCGACGCCCTTGCCCAGCGTGACCACCAGGGGACCCGACAGATCGCCCGACAGCTGCGCCAGCGTGCCCAGGGTGACGTCGTAGGTGCGCTGCAGGCGCGTGGTGCCGTGGACGGTGACGGACGTCGGCATCGAATCCGGCAGACCGCGGGCCGACAGCTCGCCGGCGATGGCCGACAGGTCGTCCTCCACCGCCTGCAGCACCAGCGGCTGCGGCGCGGCGGCCAGCTCGTCCCAGTCCACGTCGGCGCGGCCGAGGTCGGTTTCGGTGTACGTCGAGCCCAGCGCGATGCCCGCGAAGGCGGGGACCGTCGACGGCACCGACATGCCGGGCACGATCTGGAACTCGATGTTGTTGCGCGACACGGCGTTGATCTCCGCCAGGATGGCGTCGCTGGTCAGGGGGTTGCCCGCGACCAGGCGGACGACGTCGTGGCCCCGGCGGGCCTCGGCGACGAGCGCGCGGCTCATCTCCGTGGGGTCGCCCACGGGCTCGCGGATGTCGGCGGCCGTCGGCGGCGCGGGGCGCGGCGGCTTGCGGCGCGAGCCCGACGCCTTCGCATCGGCGCACAGGCGCTCGTAGGCTTCCTCGGCCTCGCGGAGGACGTCCTCGGGCACCGGGAGATCAGCGGCGACGAGTTCGCGTA
This sequence comes from Corynebacterium hansenii, assembly GCF_030408795.1. Taxonomy (NCBI): domain Bacteria; kingdom Bacillati; phylum Actinomycetota; class Actinomycetes; order Mycobacteriales; family Corynebacteriaceae; genus Corynebacterium; species Corynebacterium hansenii. Next base: position 341,505 of record NZ_CP047211.1, on the reverse strand, counting down.
CGCCCGGCATCACGTCCGGGTCGACGTAGGCGACGGAAGTGCCGGCGAGGACTTCGCGGGCGCGCAGCGTCAGCAGATCCGGGTTGCCCGGGCCTGCGCCGACGAACAGGATGCGTCCGGCGGGCGTCGTGCGGGGGGTGCTCATCGTGGTGGCGTTGCTTTTCTTCTCGGTTGTTCGTGGCGGGTTGTGCGGGTTCGGGTGGGGCGGGCCGGGCCCGCGGGGCGGCGCGGGTTCGCGCCCGGCGCCCCGGGGGTCAACGCAGGGTGTCCCCCATGACGTCGTGGGCCCCCTGCTCCAGCAGGTGCGCGGCGACGGAGCGGCCGATCTCCTCGGCGTCCTCCGGGGCGCCGACGCCGGATTCGATCAGCCGGCGGGAGCCGTCGAGGGCGAATACGCCGGCGGTCAGCTCCAGCTGCCCGTCCTCGGTGATCACCGCGTGCGCGGCGACGGGGGCGGTGCAGCCGGCCTGCAGCTCGGACAGGATCATCCGCTCGGCGCGGGCGCGGGCGTGCGACTCGGCGTCGTCCAGGCGGCCGAGGATCAGCGCCAGGCGCTTGTCCGCGGCGCGGCATTCGACGGCCAGGGCTCCCTGGGCGGGCGCGGGCATGAGCACGTCGACGTCGAGCGACTCGGCGGCGCGGTCGAGCCGGCCGGTGCGGTCCAGGCCGGCGCGGGCCAGCACCACCGCGTCGAGGTCGTCGTCGACGCGGCCCATGCGGGTCTCGATGTTGCCGCGCAGCGGTCGGATGTCCAGGTCGGGCCGCACGGAGCGCAGCTGGGAGACGCGGCGCGGCGCGGAGGTGCCCACCTTGGCGCCCTCCGGCAGCTCGGCCAGCGGCACGTTGCCGCGGGAGACGAGCACCTCGCGCGGGTCGACTCGCTCCGGCACGGCGGCGATGATCAGGTCCTCCTCCGGCGCGGTCGGCAGGTCCTTGAAGGAGTGCACGGCGATGTCGCAGACGTCCTCGCGCAGCGCGTGGCGCAGGGCCTGGGTGAACACGCCGATGCCGATCTTCTCCACCGGGTCGTGCCGGTTGGCGTCGCCCTCGGTCTTCACGATCACCAGCTCGGCGTCGTGGCCCATGCGGATCAGCGCGTCGCGCACGTGGCCGGCCTGCGTGGTGGCTAGCTCGGAACCGCGGGTGCCGATGCGGATGACGGGCCGGTCGTCCCCGGCCACGCCGTCGGTCGAATCGGCGCCCTGGGTGTCGGTGCCCTGGATGTCGTTGTCAGCCACGGTTTCCTCCGGTTCCGGGTCGCATGATGCCGTCGATGTCCGCGGTGCCGCCCATGCGGCCCATGCGGTTGCCGACCATCAGGTCGGCGGGGATGTCGGTGTCCGCGTACAGCGCCTGGGGCGTGGACAGCGGAAGGTCGAACAGGCGCTGCAGGGCCTGGGCGTAGGACGTGCCGCCGGGTTCGCCGGACAGCTTCTTCACCTGGATCGTCGGCACGTGCAGCAGCTTGTCGACGACCCGGCGCACGGTCCGTCCGACCTCCTGGCGCTCGCGGTCGGACAGTCCCGGGGTCTTGGCCTCCAGGCGCAGCAGTTCGGCGGAGACGACCTCGGCGGCCTTCTCGCGCAGGGCCTTCACCGTCGGCGCGACCTCGAGGGCGCGCTGCGCCTGCAGGTAGCCCTCCAGTTCCTCGTCGACGATGGCGCGGGCGGCGTCCTCGTCGTCGCGGCCCAGCTCGCGGGTGGAGGTCATCTGCAGGTGCTCGATGTCGAACAGCGCGATGCCCTGCAGCTCGCCGACGCCCTCCTCGACGTCGCGCGGCATGGACAGGTCGGCGATGGCCAGCGGGCCGACGTCGCGCACGTCGTCGGCGAGGACCACGGGGCTCATGGCGCCGGTGGCGGTGACCAGGATGTCGACGTCGGACAGCACGTCGCGGTAGTCCTCGAGGGGGATGCCGCGGGCCGGGATGCCGGCCTCGATGGAATGGTCGGCGAGGGTCTCGGCGCGGTCGACCGTGCGGTTGGCGACGGTGATGTGCGAGACGCCCGCCCGGCCCAGGTGCGTGGCGGCCAGGGAGCTCATGGCTCCCGCGCCGAGGATCAGCGCGTGGCGGCCGGCCAGCCCGTCGGCGTCGCCGGGCTGGTAGTCGGGGTTGATGGCGCGGATGGCCTCGTCGACCGCGACGGAGACCATGGAGGCGCCGGCTTCGTCGATGCCGGTCTCCGAATGCACGCGCTTGCCGGTGTGCAGCGCGCGCTGCGCGAGGTCGTGGAGGGTGCGGCCCACCGCGCCGCATTCGTCGGCGTCCTGGTAGGCGGCGCGGAGCTGGCCGATGATCTGCTGCTCGCCGAGCACCATCGAATCCAGCCCGGAGGCCACCGACAGCATGTGCTCCGCGGCGCCCTCGGCGTAGCGGACGTACAGGTGCGGCGTCAGGTCGTCGACGTCGACCCCGGAGCGGTCCACGATCTCGCGCACGACGGCCGACAGGCCGGCGTGGAATCCCCGGGCCGCGACGTAGTACTCGACCCGGTTGCAGGTGGAGACCAGCATGGCCTCGGACACCGCGTCCTCCGAGAGAAGGCGGGCGAGCGTCTTGGGCTGGTCCGCGTCGGCCACGGACACCCGCTCCAGCAACGACACCGGCGCGGATCGGTGCGACATTCCCACGAGCAGCACACTCACGGCATAACCACCGCTATCCGTTCCTCCTCCATCCGGCGTCCGCATCGGCGGCCGGATCTCGACTTCCGCGTGGCGCACACGGGGTTCGGCGCCTTCGCTTCGCGGATCTGGATCGAGGTGAAAACGGCGCGAACCGGGGCGACGGCGCCAAGCGCCGACCCCGGTGCGGATGCCAGATCCACCGTGCCCTAGGCTCATGACAGGCGTTGTGCGCCCGCCCATGCCGTGGGCTCATTTTCACCAACGGTAGACCGTGGCGGGGATATTCCACAAACGCGCCCATCCCCCATCGCGCCCCGATGGGCCCGATGCGCGATTCCTATTCACCGCCGTTTCGGGGGCACGGGCCCCGATGCCCCCACCCCCATCGCGGGAGTTTCACCGCAGCGCGTCGATCAGATCCTCGTCGTCGATCTCCCAGCAGGCGATTTCCTCGCCGTCGACGAGCACCACCGGCACGCGGTCGCCGAACTCGACGGCATCGGCCCCGTCGCCGGCATCGACGTCGACGATCTCCACCTCCGCGCCGAAGCGTTCGGCGATCGGGCGGATCTGGGCTTCGACCCGGGCGCAGGAGCCACAGGTGGCGCGGGTCATGAGAGTGACGACGGACATGTCGGCGCCCCTTTCGTTGCGTGCGCGGGCGGCCGGCCGGGCCCCGCCGCCCGCCGCCGGGGCCTCCCCGGCGGAGTGATCGGTGGAAGCATACGATGAACCCCACCGGCGTCCGGCCCGTGGGCCGCCCACCGGCGGCCAAACCCGCAACAATCGCGGCCACCCCGCAAAAGTTTAGGAACCCCCAGTGCCAAGTCCAGGATCCGACCTGCCGTCCCTGCTCCCGGGCGACATCCTGTCGGAACTGCTGCCGTCACACGGCAACGTGCGCCACTTCCTCGAAACCGTGGCGCTGCAACCCCTCGACCCGGAATCGCAGCGGGCCGCCGGCGAGGCCGCGGCGCTGACCGCGATGAGCGAGGTCTACGGCATCGGCTCCGACGAACTGCTGGTCGGCTACCGATCCGTCCACGGCGCCGCGGAATCCGCGGGCGGGCGGGAACGGCTCTCGGACCCGCATCCGGACATCCCCCAGGACAATGGCGCCGCGGCCTTCTTCGACGTCGACAACACGCTGGTCCAGGGTGCGTCGATCTTCCTTTTCGGCGCGGGCCTGGCCCGCCGCGGCTTCTTCGACTACCGCGAACTGGCCGGGATGCTGTGGAAGCAGATCAAGTTCCGGGTGTCCGGTTCCGAGGACGCCGTCGACATCGCGGACACGCGCGAGCAGGCGCTGGCCTTCATCAAGGGCCACGACGTCGACGAGACCGTGGCCATGGCCGAGGAGATCTTCGACGAGATCATCGGCGACCGCGTCTACGCGGGCACCCGCGAGCTGGCGAACCTGCACCTGCAGGCGGGTCAGGAGGTCTGGCTGGTGACCGCCGCGCCGGTGCAGCTGGCGCAGGTCATCGCGAAGCGGCTGGGGCTCACCGGCGCCCTGGGCACCGTCGCCGAGGTCGAGGGCGGCGCGTTCACCGGCCGCCTGGTCGGCGACATCCTCCACGGCCCGGGCAAGAAACACGCCGTCGCGGCGCTGTCCGCGTCCTCGGGCCTCGACCTGTCCCGCTGTACCGCATACTCGGACTCCGCCAACGACGTGCCCATGTTGTCGATGGTGGGGTCGGCCGTCGCCGTCAACCCCGACCGGCGGCTGCGCCGCATCGCGGAGGAGCGCGGCTGGTCGATCCGCGATTACCGGAAGCTGCGCCACACCATGTTCACCGCCGCCCGGTGGGGTGGGCTCGCCTCCGGCGTCGGCGCGACGGCGGCCGGCGGGTACCTGGCCTGGAACGGTCTGCGGTCGCGCGGCCGGTAGGCGACGGCCACTCGGTAGGCGGGCGGCGGCACGGCAATCGGCCGGCGCCCGGATCAGCGGCAGTCCGCGCCCGCCCCCTCAGTAAAAGGCGCTCCTGCGGTCCCGCAGGTTCTTCAGCAGCGTGGACTGGATGCGCCCCTTGACCTCGCCGGACAGCCCCAGCACCGACACCGGGTCGTCGTGAAGCGCAACGGGGCCGGGCACGCCGCCGCCGGCCCCCGGCGCGGGGTCCTCCATGAACCCGCCGCGGTAGCCCTCGGCCCAGTCGCGGGGATCGATGGGGTCGAGGACGTCGATCCGCCACTTCGACGGCAACGGCACCGCGCCCGCCACGCCGAGCCACGGGAAGAACGGCGTCGTCGGGATGTAGGGGATGCCCAGGCCGCGGGCGACGGACAGCACCACGTCGCGCACCAGCTCCAGCAACACCTTCCGTTCGGCGGCGCCCTCCGCGCCGACCAGCCAGGCCGGCAGGTCCTTCAGCGGCGTCGACGCGCCCTCCGCGAGCACGTCGGCCACGCCCAGGACCAGGGACTCCAGGGCCTCGTCCACGGGCGCGGCGCCCTCGGCGCGGCCGATGTTGGACGTCTTCATGCCCTCGGCGCCCAGCAGCGCCGACCCGCGGAACACCGCGCCCAGCTGCGGGTAGATCTCCTCCGCGCCGGTGATGGCCACGGGCACGATCGTCGCCCCGTGGCGCAGCGCCGTCGCCGCGAATCCGCCGCGGCCGAACGCCTGCAGCTGGTACCGCTCGGTGTACGGCTTGCCCAGGCCGCGGTAGCCCTCGGGGAACACGCCGACCATCTCTCCGGCGCGCAGCAGGTCGCCGGCGGCGTCGCGGCTGGCGCGCACCGCGCCCACCATCGTGGCCAGCTCGGACACGATGGGCAGGGAAAACGCCACGTCACCGGCCAACAGTCGCATCAGCCGCCCCGACGCGCGGTGCAGCGACAGCTGGGCCATCAGCGCGTCGACGGGCAGGTTGCCCGAATGGTTGGCCACGATCATCGTGGGGCCGTCGGCGGGGATGCGCTCCCCGCCGTGCAATTCCACGCGGAACCAATGGTCGTGCAGCGGGGTCAGGGCGGGGAACCACGTGTCCTCGACGAACTCGAGGTCCGGTTCCGGAATCATGCCCCCGACGATACCGGGAGCCCTCCCCGGAACGCCGAAACGCCCGCCCCACGCGTGGTGGGGCGGGCGTCGCGGGCCCTCGGGGCGGGAAACCCGCCGCGGGACCTACTTGCCGAGCTTCCGGCGCTGGACTCGGGTGCGTCGGAGCATCTTGCGGTGCTTCTTCTTCGACATGCGCTTGCGGCGCTTCTTGATGACGGAACCCATCGGCTCGACCTCGCTATTCGTTGACTTCTGTGCTGGTTATCGCGTCCGACGCAATGCCCCGGGCGCTACCTCCGCGGGGTGCGGGGGCGAATCATGGGGCGCATCGGGCGCCAATCGGGTCAATCATAGCGGGGAGCCGGGTGCCGGGGTCAAACGCCCCTCACCCGCCACCCTGCGCGAAACGCGGCGGACGACCCGTCGGATGGCCTACCCGGCGTCGTAGAAGGACGAGTCGAGGTACGTCTTCACCGCGCTCTCGTGGACGCGGAAGGAGCGTCCGACGCGCACGGCAGGCAGCTCGCCGGCGTGGACCAGGCGGTACACGGTCATCTTGGACACCCGCATGATCTCGGCGACCTCGGCCACCGTCAGAAACGTCCCGTTCTCGGCATTCGTCATAATCGCATTCCCTTCAGCGCACTCCGCGCGCTGCAGGCTTCCCCTCCTGCAGAGACTGTGAACACGCGGTTGCTTCTTAAACCCTACCGTTATCGGTGGTGCCAATGCGATACAAGGGCGCGAATGGGGCGACCGTTACTGTTGTTGTCGGAACACCCGGGCAGGTGGAAACCGCCCCGCGCCACCCTTCAACTGCGAAAACCCTCCCGCGGGGGCGGGAGGGCTCGGTCCGGCGTTTTTCGCCGGGGTGGGGCGGTCGGGGGCGGTGCGTGCGGCGCGAGGCCGCAGATCTCCTACCCGGTCCCGCTTGACGACGGGTCGGGTCCGCTCACTTGCCGGAGGATTTGCCGGAAGACTTGCCGGCCGGGCGGCCCATCGACGCGGACTTGTCGTGGCAGGCGCGCATGGCGCGGATGACCGCGCGGCGCAGGCCCTCCTCCTCGAAGGTGCTCGTCGCGGCGGCGGTGGTGCCGCCGGGCGAGGAGACGTCGGCGCGCAGGTTCACCGGGTCGGCGCCCTCCGCCATCATCATCTCCGCGGCGCCCAGGGCGGTGGCGGTGGCCAGGCGCTGCGCCTGATCGCGCTTGAGGCCCAGCGTCACGCCCGAGTCGACCATGGCCTCGACGAACTGGAAGAAGTACGCGGGGCCGGAGCCGGACACCGCGGTGACGGCGTCCATCTGCTTCTCCTCGACGACCTCGACGTGGCCGACCTTCTCCAGCAGCGAGCGGACCTGATCGACGTGGTCGTCGTTGGCGAAGCGGCCCGGGGCGATGGCGTTGACGCCCCGGCCCACGAGCATCGGGGTGTTGGGCATGACGCGCAGGACGGGCGTCCCGACGGCGCAGACGGACTCCAGCTCGTCGAGGGTGATGCCCGCGGCCATGGACGCCACGACGGTGTCGCCCTCGCCCTCGTCGATGACCCCGGAGATCTCCTCCAGCAGCGGCACGATGCCGTGCGGCTTCACGCACAGGAACACGACGTCGGCGCCGTCCACGGCCTGCTCGGCGTCATCGGCGTCGACGATGCCGTACATGTCCCGCAGCGCCTTGCGACGCTCGGGCGACCGCTGCACCAGGTAGATGCACTTGGGGTCCACTCCGCCGTCGATGAGGCCGCCGATGAGGGCGCCGCCGATCTTTCCTCCGCCGATAACCGCAATTCGTGTCATGGGAGGCCAGTGTGCCAAAAGCGCCCCTCCTTGGCTAACCGGGGAGGGGCGCTTGCGGGGCACCGGGGGCGACGCCGCCCCCGGCGGGCGATCACAGCAAAGTGATCACGTACGGCGCGAAGGAAACGACCAGGCCGACGATGCCTGCGAGGATCGGGGTCAGTCGGTCTCGTTCGCGGCGGACGAGGTTGACGGCGACGACGAGCCCCAGCGCGAAGACCACCGCGATGACGGCGACGACCGGCACCGGGAGGCTCACCCACAGGAACGTGAAGAGCGCGAAGACGAGGCCGCCGATGAGCAGGCCGACGACGGTCTGGGCGATCAGCAGGCCGATGCTCAGCGAGTTGTCCTCGGCGTAGTCGTCGCGGGACTTCTTCGTCGCACCCGACTCCGGCACGGCCGGAGCCTCGGCGGTCGCCGGGTCACCGTCGAAGTCCGCGGCATCGCGGCGCCGGTCCTCGCCGAAGTCCTCGTCCGCGTACCGGGCGTCGTCACGGCGGTCGTCGTATCGCTCGTCGTCGTAGCGCGCATCGTCATGGCGATCGTCGTAGCGCTCGTCGTCGTAGGGCGCATCGTCGTACCGTGCGTCGTCGTAGCGCTCGTCGGTCAGCGACGACCCGTCGAAGGCGCGGGTGGCCTCGGCGTCCTCGTGATCGGGGCCGTCGAAGGCGTCGGCCCCGACCTGGTGCTCCGCATGCTCCCGCTCGCGTTCGCGGTAGGCCGCGGGCACGTCGTCGACGTGGTCGGCCATGGCGGCGGCACCGCCCGCGGCGCCGGTGCCCGCGATGGCGGAACCGTCGAAGGCGCGATCGTCGGACTCGCCGTCGACCCGGGTGAACTCCGACGTCTTGGCGGAGGCCGGCGACGGCTCGTCCCCGCGGTCGTCGCGGTAGCCCTCGCCGTCGTCGATCACCGGGAGGATGTTCGTCGGACGGTCGTCGTAGGCCATCGAGCCCTGGAGAACCTCGCGGGCCACCGGGCCGATGTCGGCGACGGGCCGGCTGGCCGTGCGGGCATCGTGGAATTTGGTGAACGTGAAGGTGATCTCGCCGGTCTCGTCGTTGGCCATCACCGGGCGCGGGTCGACGGGGACGGCCTGCGGGACCGCGAACGGATCGCGGGTCTCGGCGGGCTCGGGCTCGGCGACGCGTTCCGGGGCGGGCTTTGCGACGACCGGCTCCTCCGCGGGAACCTCGGCGACCGGCTCCTCGGCCGGCGCCTCATCAACCGGCACTTCATCAACCGGGGCCTCGACAACCGGCTCCTCGGCCGGCGGCTCCGGAGCGCGTTCGGTGGCCCGCTCGGCAACCGGCTCGTGAACGTACTCGTACTCGGGCTCCTCGGCCACGGGCTCGTCCGCGACCTCGGCGGCGGGTTCGTCCGCAACAGGTTCCTCGGCGACGGGCGCTTCGGCGGCGGGCTCTTCCACGGGCTGCGGCGCCCGCTCGGCGACGCGCTCCTCCGCGGCCGCAGCCTCCTCGGTCGCCGAAACCTCGGCGGCCTCGGTGGCCTCGGCGGACTCCGCCGCTTCGGCGGGTCGGGCCGCGTGCCGGTCGTCGCGATCCTCGTCCTCGACCACGGCATGGGCGCCGCGCCGCGGCCCGGCGGCCTTGACGCGCGGGATCCCGCCCGTCAGTTCGGCGACGGAGACGCCGCCTTCCTCCAGGCTGCGGCGCCGGCGGCGCGGGCGATCCTCGGACGCGGCGGAGTCGCCCCGTTCCTTTTCACGGCGCGCCAGCAACTCGGCAACGGTGAGCTTTTCCTCGCTCATCTCATCCCTTTCCGTACAGATTGCTGTCGAGTCGGCGCAGGATCACGCCCTCTCGCAGCGCCCACGGGCAAATCTCCACCTGCTCAATCCCCAATGCTCGCATACTTGCCTCGGCAACGAGCGCACCGGCGACGATCTGGTGCGAGCGATTCGAGCTCACGCCCTCCAGTTCGGCACGGTCGGCGGCGGTCATGCGGGAGATGAAGGCGATCAGTTGGCGCAGGCCGGGGGCGGTGAGCGTGCGTTTGACGCGCGGCCCGGCGGAACTCGGCGCGGCACCGGTGAGGCGAGCCAGGGTGCGGAACGTCTTCGACGTCGCCACGGCCAAGTCCGGGTCGCCCAGGGTGCGCAGATGTCGGGCCGGCTCGACGAGCTCGGCGTCGATGTAATCGCGCAGCAGGTCGATCTTCTTGCGCTCCGGCGGGTCGGTGTCGAACCATTCGTGGGTCAGCCGGCCCGCACCCAGCAGCAGCGAGTACGCCGCATCCGGGTCCTCGTCGGTGCCGGAGGTCAGCTCCAGCGAGCCGCCGCCGATGTCGAGGTTGACGATGCGCCCGGCGGACCAGCCGTACCAGCGGCGCACCGCCAGGAAGGTCAATCGCGCCTCGTCCTCGCCGGAGAGGATCTCCAGCCGGATGCCGGTCTCCTTCTCCACGTGATCCAGGACTTCGTCGGAATTGCGGGCGTCGCGGACGGCCGAGGTGGCGAAGCTGATCATTTCCTCGCACCGCATCTGGTCGACGAGGCCCTTGGCCTCGGCGACGTAGCCCGTGAGCTTGTCGATGCCCTTCCTCGACAGATCGTTGTCGTCGTCCAGGTACTCGACCAGCTTCATCGTCGACTTGGTATCGCTCATCGGCGTGGGGTGCCCGCCTCGGCGGGCATCGACCATCACCAAATGAACGGTATTGCTGCCAACGTCCAATACACCTAATCGCACGTGTCTCAGGGTAGACGGTCTACCGTGTTCCGGTGTGAATCAGCTCCACCCCCGCGCCGGACGCGGAACCGCGCCTTCGCCGGCGGAGGTCGCCCCCGACTTCCCCCGCGAATGGTTCGAATTCACCGATCCGGACGACCCCGACCACACGATCACCTGCGATCTCACGTGGCTCCTGTCCACGTACTCGTGCGTGTTCGGCACCGACGCCTGCCGCGGCATCGACTCCGGAAACCCGGACGTCGGCTGCTGCGGCCACGGCGCGTTCCTCTGCGACGAGGACGACCGCGACCGCCTCACGAAAACCGTCCGGGCGATGGAGGCCGACGCCGGGGACGGGCCGTCGGAAAGCGGATGGTGGCAGAACCGGCCGAAGGCCGTCACCGCCTGGTTCCGCGAAATCGACTCCGGCACGGGCGAGCCGCTGGAGCCCTGGCTGGAGTGGGACGAGCTTGACGACGAGGAGGGCAACCCCGAGCCCGCGCTTAAGACGCCCGTCGTCGACGGCGCCTGCATCTTCGCCAACCGCGCCGGCTGGCCCGGCGGCGCCGGCTGCGCCCTGCACCAGTGGGCCGCCGCCCACGGCGTCGACCACGTGAAGGCCAAGCCGGACGTGTGCTGGCAGCTCCCCCTCCGCCGCCTGGAGGCCTACGAGGACCGCCCCGACGGCCACGAGATCCTGCGCACCACCATCACCGAATACGACCGCCGCGGCTGGGGCGACGGCGGCGAGGACTTCGACTGGTACTGCACCGGCGACCCGGGCGCCCACGGGCACGCCGACGCGATCTGGAAGTCGCACAGGTCGGAGCTCGTCGAGCTGATCGGCGAGGCCTGCTACGAGATCCTCGCCGACCACTGCCGCGCCCGGGAATCCGCCGGGCTCGCGGGCGCCTTCGGCCCCTCCGGATATCCGCTGCTGGCCATCCACCCCGCGACGCGGGCGGCACGCGAGGGGCTGGCCGCGGGCGAGGTCTGACCCCGCTTCACGACGACGCCGGGGGCGGGGTCCGGCCTACTCCTCGAACTTGTAGCCCAGCCCGCGCACCGTGACCAGATGGCGGGGGCGCGACGGGTTGACCTCGATCTTCGAGCGCAGGCGCTTGATGTGCACGTCGAGGGTCTTGGTGTCGCCGACGTAATCGGCGCCCCACACGCGGTCGATGAGCTGGCCGCGGGTGAGCACCCGGCCGCTGTTGCGCAGCAGGTACTCCAGCAGGTCGAATTCCTTCAGCGGCATGGACACCGGCTCTTCGTCGACGGTGACGACGTGCCGCTCGACGTCCATGACCACGCGCCCGCCGCGCAGGACGTCCTCCTCCAGCTCCTCGTCGTCGAACTCCGGCTCGCCGCCGCGGCGCAGCACCGCGCGGATGCGGGCGATGAGCTCGCGGGAACTGTAGGGCTTGGTCACGTAGTCGTCGGCGCCGATCTCCAGGCCCACGACCTTGTCGATCTCGCTGTCGCGCGCGGTCACCATGATCACCGGGACGTTGGAGCGCAGGCGGATGTTCTTGCACACCTCCGTGCCGCTCATGCCGGGCAGCATGAGGTCCAGGAGGACGATGTCGATGGGGTTCGCCTCGAACTCGGCCAGCGCCGTCGGGCCGTCGCCCGCGAGCCGGACCTCGAAGCCCTCCTTCCTCAACAGGAACGCCAGGGGTTCGGCGAGGGCGGCTTCGTCTTCGACGATCAGAACGGAGGTCACGGGTGGATCATCCTTCCTTTTTCAGGGCCGGCAGTTCGAGTGTGAAGGTCGACCCCGTGCCGGGCCTGCTCCAGATCTTAATGGCACCCTTGTGGTTCGCGACGACGTGTTTGACGATCGCCAGCCCCAACCCGGTTCCCCCCGTCGACCGCGAGCGGGCCTTGTCGACGCGGAAGAACCGCTCGAAGATGCGCTCCTGGTCCGCCAGCGAAATGCCGATGCCACGGTCGGTGACGCGGATGGCGACGGTGTCGCCGTCGGTCAGCTTCACCGACACGCTCACCGGCGTCTGCTCGGGCGAGTAATTCACGGCGTTGGTGATCAGGTTCGACACCGCGGTGATCAGGAGCGACCGGTCGCCCATGACCATCAGCCCGTCCTCGCAGTCGGTGCCGACGGTGATGCCCGCCTGATCCGCCAGGATCTTGGTCCGGCGCACCGCCGCGTCGATGATCTCGTCCACCGGCAGCGGCTCCATGTCCGGCAGCGCCTCGGCGCCCTGCAGCTTGGACAGGGAGATCAGCTCGGTGATCATCATCGACAACCGCTTGGCCTCGCGCGTCAGGCTCTCGCTGAAATGCTCGACCGCCTCCGGGTCGCCCTTCGCCTCGGCCAGCGCCTCCACCAGCAGGCTCATGGCGCCGACGGGCGTCTTCAGCTCGTGCGACACGTTGGCCACGAAGTCGCGGCGCGCGGCCTCCATGCGGACCAGCTCCGACTCGTCGGTGGCGTAGAGCACCACGAACCTGTCGTCGGACATGGTCAGGGGGCTGACCAGACACCGGACGGACTTGTCGGGCGCGCCGGCGCGGCGGGCGGGGATGACCAGGTTGAGCTCCTGCTCCTCCTGGGTGTCGAACACGCGGAGCGCGGCCTCCCAGCCGAGATCGTGCAGCACGCGCTCGTGCATCAGGCCCAGCTGGTGGGCCTGGGGGTTGGACAGCAGCACGTCGCGCGAAATGTCGACGACCACCACGCCGGTGGGCGAGCCCTGGATGGCCAGGTGCAGGACCTGCGCGATGGTGGTGACGCGCTCCTCCGCCCCGGAACGCTTGCGGGACACCGACTTGACCACACCTGCCACGGCACCACCGCCGATGAGTACCGCGGCCATGACGGCCGCGCCCACTAGAGCCGCGAGGATGGTAGATGTCACGGCACCAACCCTATCGCCCCTCGGCCGAGCCCGCCGACCGACCCCGGCACCCCTTCGCGAGCCCCGCCCCGCGTCCGGCCCGGAGCCGTGCCGGCCCCGCCGGTCCCGCCGGGACGCCGGTCGAAGCCGTTCCCCCGGCACGGAAAAGGGCCGCGCCCGCCGAAGCGGACGCGGCCCGGGGCCTCCCGGGGCGTGCGCCCGGAAAGCACGTTCCTCTCGCAGCCGTCTATTCGCTGCTCGTTGCCCTGGTTTTAATCGGCGCCCGGTTTTACTCGGCGCCCGGTTTTACTTGTTGCCCTGGTTGGCCACGGCGGCGGCGCCGGCCGCGGCGGCCTCCGGGTCCAAGTAGGTGCCGCCCGGGTTCAGGACCTTGCCGTCGGCGTCGATCTCGTAGACCAGCGGGATGCCGGTCGGGACGTTGACCTCGGCGATGTCCTCCGGGGTGATGCCGTCCAGGTACATGAGCATGGCGCGCAGGGTGTTGCCGTGCGCGGCGAGCATGACGGTCTCGCCGTTCTTCAGGCGCGGCAGGATCTCGGCCTCGAAGTACGGGATCATGCGCTCGCGGACGTCCTTGAGGCACTCCGTCTTCGGCGGGTTCTCCACGTGCGCGTAGCGCGGGTCGTTGGCCTGCGAGTACGGCGAATCGTCGGCGAGCTCCGGCGGCGGGGTGTCGTAGGAGCGGCGCCACGTCATGAACTGCTCGTCACCGTACTTCTCCTTGGTCTCGGCCTTGTTCAGGCCCTGCAGGGCGCCGTAGTGGCGCTCGTTGAGGCGCCAGTCGCGCACGACCGGGATCCACAGGCGGTCCGCCACGTCGAGGGCAATGTGGGCGGTGTTGATGGCGCGGCGCAGCAGCGACGTGTACAGGATGGTCGGCTCCAGGCCGGCCTCGACCATCATCTCGCCCGCGCGAACGGCTTCCGCGCGGCCCTTGTCGGTCAGGGCGACGTCATACCAGCCGGTGAACTGGTTCGACGCGTTCCACTCACTCTGGCCATGGCGGACGAGGACAAGTTTTCCGTTGCTCATGCCATCGATCATGCCCGAAAAAAAGGGCGGGCGCTCGTGCTCCCCCCTTTGCGGGAACGCCCGCCGACGCCGCGGGCGCGGGGCGGGGCGGCCGCTCAGGACCCGCCGGTCAGGTGGCGGAATTGCTCCAGATTGGCCAGCGACTCGCCGCGGTCGACGCGCCATTCCCATTCCCGCTTGATCGACGTGGAGAAGCCGCGTTCGAGGATCTTGTTGAAGTCCCCGTCGGACGCCTCGAGCACCTGGCCGAGCACGCGGTCGAGGTCGTCGTCGGCAAGCGAGGGGGGAAGCTGCCCCACCAGATAAATGTCGCCCTGGGCGTCGACCGTGTACGCGATGCCGAACAGGCGGCGATTGCGCTGCAGCAGCCATTCGTGGACGCCGGCGTGGTTCTCCTCGGGGTTGCGGCACACGAACGCCTCGATGCGCAGGGAGTCCGGCGCGGGCGTGAGCAGGCACACCGTCTTGAGCTTGCGGGTGCCCGGCAGCACCACGATCGCCGACCCCTCGGCGGTCTTGTGCTCGACGCCCATGCGGTCGAGCTGGGCAGTCAGCGCCGCCAGTCCCCCGCCCGGCGCGGCCGCCTCCGCCCCGTTTCCTCCGGTCGTCGGCCCATTCTGCCCGGCATCGTCCATTTCATCGGCTCCCTTCGGCTTCGCGCGGGCCGCAATCGTCGTCGTCGAGCCCGGACAAGGCCCGATCGTAAACGGAAAGCAGCTTGTCGACGGTCCGTTCCCACGCGAAGCACGCCGCATGGGCGGGCGCGGCCGACGCCATGGCGATGCGGCGGTCATCGTCGTCGAGCAGTTCCTCCAGCGCATCGGCCCAGCGCTCGGGGCCGTGGCCGTCCACGAGGACGCCGGTCTCCCCGTCCGAGACCGCGATGGGCAGGCCGCCCACACGTGCGGCGACGACCGGGGTGCCCGTCGCCTGCGCCTCCATGGCCACCAGGCCGAAGGACTCGTTGTAGCTGGGCACCGCGACGACGTCCGCCGCGCGGTACAGGCTGACCAGTTCCTCGGGCGGCCGCGGCAGCAGGAAGCGGACGACGTCGCCGAGCTCAAGTTCGTCGGCGAGCTCGAGGAATTCGTCGGGGCGGTCCAGGCCCGTGCCCGACGGGCCTCCGCAGATGATGACCTTGAGGTTGCGGCGCGGCCGGCGCGACACCAGTTCCGCGACGGCGCGCAGCAGCACCTGGGGGCCCTTGAGCCTCTGCAGCCTGCCGACGAAGAGCACCACCTTCGCCTGCAGCGGAATGCCCAGCTCGCGGCGGCAGCGCTCGGTCGCGCGGTCGCTGCCGGGGCTGTAGCGGTGCACGTCCACGCCCGGCGGGATGACCTCGATGCGGGAGGCGTCGGCGTCGTAATGCCGGGTGAGATTGTCCTTCTCCTCGTCGGTGTTGACCACCATGACGTCGGCGTTGTCCGCGATCTGCTGCTCGCAGATGCGGCGGGACTCCGGCTCGGGGGAATCGCCCTCGGCGAGGTGGAGGTTCTTCACCGCCGCCAGGGTGTGCGCGGTGTGCACCAGAGGCACGCGCCACAGATCCCGCAGCAGCCACCCGACCTGGCCCGACAGCCAGTAATGGGAATGGACGACGCAGTAGCGCAGGCCGTGGCAGCGGGCGAAGGCGATCACCCCGCCGGTGAACGCGGCCAGCTGCGTCGGCAGCTCCGACTTGGACAGGCCCTCGTACGGGCCGGCGACGACGTTGATGACGCGCAGGTTCGGCGCGACCTCCACGATTTCGCCCTGGCTGGGGCGCGTGGCGCGGGTGAAGACGTCGACCGCGACGCCGCGCGAGGCGAGCTCCCGGCAGGTGCGCAGCACGTAGACGTTCATGCCGCCGGCGTCGCCGGTGCCCGGCTGCTCCAGCGGCGAGGTGTGCATGGAGATGACCGCGACCCGCTCGGGGCGATGCCCGGCGTGCGCCTCGTTATGGCCGTTCATGGCTCCACAATGCCCGTCGTCAAGCGGGGTCCGCAAACGCCCTTCACCGTCTCACCGCCCGGCCGGAGCGCTTTTCCCGCGCGCGCGTCCGCGCGGCGGGTGCCCACGGTCACGGCGGGAAAACGGCGTTTGGCGGAGACTTGGGGGCGTGGGGAGCGACCGCGGGGCCCCTTCCCGGAAATATGGAAATGATGATAAGTTACGCTCTCGTAGGTTACGAAGGAGGCACCTCATGAGCGCATCGGCCAACAGGACCTGGCTCGAGCATTACCCGGAATGGACCACGCCCCATCTCGATTACGGGGACACCACCCTCATCGACGTCTACGACCGGACCATCGACCGCCACCCGGACCGCACCGCGCTCCGGTTCTTCGGCCGGGGCTGGACGTACGCCGAGTTCGACGAGCAGGTGCGCCGCGCCGCCGCCGGCCTGCGGGCCCTCGGCGTGCGCCGCGGCGACCACGTCGCGCTGGTGCTGCCCAACTGCCCCCAGCACGTCATCGCCTACTGGGCGGTGCTGCGCCTGGGCGCGATCGTCATCGAGCACAACCCCCTCTACACCGCCCACGAACTGCGCCACCCCTTCAAGGACCACGGCGCCCGCGTGGCCATCTGCTGGGACAAGACCGTCCCCGTGCTCGAGGAACTGCGCCGCGAAACCCCGCTGGAGACGATCATCGGCGTGGACATGCGCCGCGACCTGCCCTGGCTCATGCGCACCGCCCTGAAGCTGCCGCTGCCCGCCCTCAAGGCCTCCCGCGACAAGCTCCACTCCCCCGCGCCGCAGGTGATGGGATTCGACGCCGTGCTCGGCGACGGCGTCGGCGGCGACGGGCGCGACATCGTCTCCCCCACCGACATCGGCGTCGACGACGTCGCCGTGATCATGTACACCTCCGGCACCACCGGCACTCCGAAGGGCGCGCAGCTCAAGCACCGCGGGCTGGTGGCCAACATCCTCATGGGCGAAGCATGGGTGCCCGGGCTCGGCGAGGAGAAGGAAACCGTCCTCGGCGTGCTCCCCCTCTTCCACGCCTACGGCCTGACCATCGTCAACAACCTGGCCATGCTCATCGGCGCCGAACTCGTCCTGGTCCCGGCGCCCGAGATGGATCTGATCATGAAGGTGATGAAGAACCACCGGCCGACGTGGGTGCCCGGCGTGCCGACGCTCTACGAGAAGATCATCGCCACCGCCGAAGAGAAGAACATCGACATCACCGGCGTGAAGTACTCGTTCTGCGGCGCCGCGACGCTGCCGGTGTCGACCGTCGAGAAGTGGGAGCGCCTCACCGGCGGCCGCCTGGTGGAGGGGTACGGCCTGACCGAAACGTCGCCGATCATCGTCGGCAATCCGATGGACGGCAACCGCCGCCCCGGCTACGTGGGCATCCCGTTCCCGGACACCGACGTCGCCGTCGTCGACCCCGAGAACCCCACCGAATACGTCCCGGACGGCTCGGAGGGCGAGGTCATCGTCCGCGGCCCGCAGATCTTCGCCGGCTACCTCAACCGGCCCGAGGAGACCGAGGCGTCCTTCACCGACGGGCCCGACGGCGCGGCGGGCGGCCGCTGGTACCGCACCGGCGACGTCGGCGTGATGGAGGCCGACGGCTTCCTGCGCCTGGTGGCGCGCATCAAGGAGGTCATCATCACCGGCGGCTTCAACGTCTACCCCGCCGAAGTTGAGGAGGTCCTGCTGGAGCACCCCGACATCGTCGACGCGACGGTCGTGGGCCTGCCCAAGGAGGACGGCTCCGAGCTCGTCGTTGCCGCCGTGGCCCTGGGCGACTACGCGAACCTGGATGTCCAGGCCTACCGCGCCCACGCCCGCGAGAACCTGACCGGCTACAAGGTGCCGCGGGCGTTCTTCCACCTGGATGAAATGCCGCGCGACCAGATGGGCAAGGTCCGACGCCGCGACGTGCGCGACGTTCTTCTGAAGCAGCTCGAGGACTCCGGCCAGACGGTCGACTCGCTGGCGCCGCGAAAGCGCTGATCCTCACGCCCCGGGTCGTGGCCCGGCAGGTCGCGGACGCCGCCTGCCGGGCGAACCCCTAGTCCAGCTCTGCGCCGATCCACACCGGCTCGGGCACCAGCGTCACGCCGAATGCGTCGCGGACGCCGTCGCGGATCTCCCGGGCCAGGGCGATGAGGTCGGCCGCGGTGGCGTCTCCCCGGTTGGTCAGCGCCAGGGTGTGCTTCGTCGACAAGCGGGCCGGGGCTCCGTCGCCCGGATGTCCCTTCGGGAAGCCCGCGCGCTCGATGAGCCACGCCGCCGACAGCTTGCCGCCCGGGTAGGACGGCATCGACTCGGCGACCCCGGCACCGCACTTCTCCGCGACGCGCCCGCGCACGACCTCGACTTCGGCCTCGCCGACGATGGGGTTGGTGAAAAACGACCCGGCCGACCAGGTGTCGTGGTCGGCGTCGTCAAGCACCATGCCCTTGCCGCGGCGCAGGGCCAGCACCGCCTCGCGGACGTCGGCCACCGGCCGGCGCGCCTGGCCCGACGCGCCCTCCTCCGGGCCGACGCCCAGGCGCTTGGCCAGCTCGCCGTAGCGCAGCGGCGCGGACAGGCCGTCAACGGTCAGGCGGAAGCGCACCGCCAGCACGACCGCGCGGGCGGTGAACTTCAGGTTCGAGTACCTGTACGCCAGCTCGAGCGAGTCGGGCGAGACCCATTCGTCGACGCCGGTGCGGCGGTCGTACAGGCGCACGGCCTCCAGGGTCGAGGACACCTCCGCCCCGTACGCGCCGACGTTCTGCACCGGCGTCGCGCCCGCGGAGCCGGGGATGCCGGACAGGCACTCCAGGCCGCCGAAACCCGCGGCGACGGACATCTCCACGACGTCGTCCCACACCGCGCCGGCCTCCGCCTCGACGGTCGCGCCGTCGACGTCGAGGCCGTGGCCGGACGTGCCCAGCACGACGGCGTCGGCCTCGATGATCACCGCCACCACGTCGCCGGGGTCGTCGGCGACGACGAGGTTCGAGCCGCCGCCGACGATCAGCAGCGGCACGCCCGCGGAGTCGAGCTCCCGGACGACGTCCACGACGGCGTCGACGGTCGCGCAGCGCACCGCGGCGGCGGGTTTCCCGCCGATCCGCAGGGTGGTCAGATCGCGGAAAGCCACGTCGTGGTCGATTTCGGCCCCGGAAACACCGGAGATTCGCGTCAAGGCTGATTCGTGCACGTCCACCACGTTAGTATCGGGGGCATGGCTTCCCACACCGAGATCACCGCCAACGTCAATTACGCCCCCGCCAAGGTCCACGAGGCCCTGTCGGACGTCGCCTACTGGACGTACCTGGCCGAGAACCTTTCCACGCCCGCGGGCGAGGTCGTCTCCTTCGACAACGAGGGCGACCGCATCAACGTCGAGCTCAAGCAGACCCTGGCCACGGACGCCCTGCCGGACGCCGTGAAGACCCTGATCAAGAACGACCTGATCGTCGTGCGCAAGATCTCCTGGGGCCCGCTGGCCGGCGATTCCGCCGACGCCACCGTCGACGCCGACGTCACGGGCATGCCGGTGACCTTCTCCGGCACCCAGAAGCTGACCCCGGCGGGCGACGGCTCGGCCATCGTCACCGGCGCGGACGTCACCGTGAACGTGCCGATGATGGGCGCCGTCCTGGAGCCGAAGGTCGCCGGCGCGGTCGACGGCCTCTTCCAGAAGGAAGCCGGCATCCTGCAGGAGTACCTGGCCAAGAACGCCTAGTTCCCCCGTTCCCGGCCGGGGCCGATCGGCCCCGGCTCCGCGTCGCTTTGCGACGGCCCCTGCCCGCGTGCCCGCCCGGCGCGCGGGTTTTTCCATGTCCGGGGCACCCGTTGGCCCCGGCGGCGAGTTTCCGCCATGCTGTGACTCGTGAACGCCAAGAGGAACGCCAGAACGAATCAGTCCAAGAAACGCGGCAACCCGGTGGGGACGATCGTGGGCGTCGTGCTCGTGATCGCCCTGGTGTTGGTGGCCGGTGAAATCGCCGTGCGCATGTTCCTGGGCAAGGAGATCTCCGACGGTTTCCGCGAGCATGAGCGGGCCCGCGGCGTGGAGGTGACGGAGGACGTGGAGACGTCCTTCGGCTCGAACCCGGTGCTGATGGCCCTGCTGACCAAGAAGCTCGGCGGCATGGACCTGAAGACCCCGTCGACGCTGAAGATCGACGATCCGCGCGGCGACAAGGGCACCCCGTCCATCAAGGGGTCGCCGGCGGCGACCGTGACGCTGACCGACGTCGACGTGTCGAACACGAGCGATCCGGTGGCGGCGAAGGTGGACGTCGTGTCCGATCTGCCGCCGGACCTGATGATCGCCGAGGCGAACATTCGCGTCTCCGACGCCGCCGGCGGTTCGGGGAACATCCTCGAGGACATCGTGTCCTCGGCCGTCCGCCTGACCAACCTGACCCCGCACCCGGACCGCGGCGTGCTCACCGCCGAGTTCTCCGGGGGCATCGCCACCGTCGACATCCGCCCCGTCGTCCGCGACGGCGGCGTCACCGCGGAGGTCGAGGGCGGCTCCGTCCTGGGCGTCGACGTCTCCGGGATGATCTCCCGCTTCGCGGAGGCCGCCGTGGCGGGCCCCGCGCAGCAGATCGGCCACGGCTTCACGGTGAAGGACGTCGCCGTCACCGAGCGCGGCGTGACCGTGACCCTCGAGGGCCGCGACATCGCGCTGTCCGGCATCTCGGCGATCGAGTACCGCTAAACGCCGCGTTCGCGGGGCTTCCACTCGGCCCCCGCGTCCACGACCCGATCGCACCAGCGGGCCAGGAAGCCGTGGTCGTGGCTGATGACCAGCACCGCGATCCCGCGGTCGCGGGCCAGGTCCCGGAGCAGACGGCCGATTCGCTCCGAATTCGCCGCGTCGAGCGCCGACGTGGCCTCGTCGCAGACGAGCACCCGCGGCCCGGCGGCGAGTGCGCGCGCGATGGCGACGCGCTGCCGCTGGCCTCCCGATAGCCGCGGAGGGGTAGCGGCGAGGACCGCATCATCGAGGCCCACGGCGCGGAGGAGATCGACGATCCGCTCCCGCCCGGCGCGCTTTCCGCTTCTCAGCTCGAGCGGGCGCCCGAGGATCCACTCCACGCTGCGCCGGGGATCGAGCGTGCCCCGGGTGTCCTGGGGCACCAGCTGAACCAGGTGGCGGTCCTTCCGCGGCCTGCGCCGGCTCGAGGGCAGCTCCCTGCCATCCACCCGAATCGTCCCGTCGCAGCGGTCCCATCCCGCGAGCGCGCGGGCGACGGTCGTCTTTCCGCAGCCGGAGTCCCCGCAAATCCCGAGGACTTCGCCGGCCGCGGCGGTCACGCCGACGGCATCCGCGATGATCCGCCCATCCGGAGCCGCGACCGTCCGGAGCATCGCGTCGAGGACCTGCGCCCCACCACCGGGATGATCCGGAGAACCCTCCGGCGAGTCGGCCGTGTGCCGGTCCCGCGGTTCCGTCGTCAAGCCCGATCGCCCGGAACCGCCGGATGCGGGCGCCAACGGGCGGGCGATGCACGCGACGTCGTCGAGTCGCGCGCGCACCTGCGGGTCGGAGTCGATCAGATGGCCGGTGACCACGATGGCATGGCCGTGCTCGTCCGCGATGCGGCGCAGCATGTCCACGATCCGCACGCGGGCGCGCGGGTCGAGCCCGGCGAGCGGTTCATCGGCCAGGATCAGTCCGGCATCCTTGGACAGCGCGCGGGCCAGGGCGACGCGGCGCTGCTGGCCCCCGGACAACTGCCCGATGCGGCGGCGCAGAAGACGGTGATCCAGTCCGACCAGATCCGCCAGTTCGCGCGCCGAATGCCGCCCCGCGGACACTTCCCGGAGTATCCGATTCACCGAATGCGTCGGGTTGAGGGCGGTCGCGGGATCCTGATCCACGTACGCGACCGCGGTCCCGCGGAAGTCGCGCAATTCCCGCTCGGCGAGCGCCAGGGGGTCCCTGCCATCGACGGCGATGGACCCCGCGGCCGAGGCCCCGTCCGGCAGCTCGCCCAGGATCGCGCGCAACAACGTCGACTTCCCGGACCCCGAAGCGCCGGTGACCGCGACGACGGAGCCCGCGCCCACGTCGAGGTTCACCGGCGGCAGCAGCGTCCGGCCGCCCGCCGTGACGGAGAAGTCCGCGACCGTGAGCCGGCGGGTCAGCCGCGCGGTCTTCGGCAGCGAGGCATTGACGGAGGTCATCCGCCCACCTCCGCCCGTCCGGACCCGGGTTGCCCGCGGGTGGCCGCCAGCACCGCGATGGAGGCGGCGGCGATGGCCAGAGCCGGGGCGAGGGCCGCCCACGGATTCAGCAGCAGGCCCGCGCCGTTGTCGCGCACCGACTGCGCCCAATTCGTTTCCGCCAGCCCCGTGGGAATGTGCAGGAAAGCCGCGGTGGACACCAGATACGTGGCCTCGACCAGGCGCAGCCCGAAGACCGCGATGATCGTCTGCCGCAGCATCGGCAGCACCTCCGCGAAGATCAGGCGGGGCAGGGATTCGCCGATCCCCTCGGCCGCTTCGACGTGCCCGTTCATCACGGCGACCGCCGCCGCGGATTGGAACACCTTGGCCGCGTACGGGGTGCCGAGCACCACCCCGGCGATTCCGATGGCGGTGAACCCGGCGTCGGGGAGGGCCGCGCCGAGCACCAGCATCGCGAGCACCGCGGGAATCAGCACCGCCCCATCGGTGAGCCACCGCAGGCCGGCGTCGGCGGCCGGCCGGAGCGCGGCCAACGCGCCGAGCACCGCGCCCAGCGCGGTGACGGCCGCGGCGAGGACGAGCGCCACCGCCAGCAGCCCCGCTCCCCCGACGAGCAGCCGGTCGAGGACGTCGCGCCCGAGTTTGTCGGTGCCGAGCAGGTGCTCCGCCGACGGGCCGAGGAAGGGGACGGCCGTCGCGGCACCGGCGTCGAAACCGTCCGAGAACCTTCCGCGGAGGAATCCGCCGATGACGAAAAGCGCGACGGCCAGCGCCGGCACGCACCTTCGAATGACCCCGGCGCTCATGCGGCGCGCCCCGTGACGGCGACCCGCACCGCATCGGAGGCGGTGAGGACGCAGGCGATGAGGATGCCGACGACGGCGACGATCGCGGCGGCGGTGACGGAATCCTTCGCCGCCACCGCCGAGGACAGGAGGTTGCCGATGCCGGGGTGGTTGAACGCGGTCTCCACGACGACGGCGCCGCCGACGAGCATCCCGGTGGAGGTGGCCGCCGACGCGGCGATCGTCGGCAGCGCCATCGGCAAAACGTGATGGAGCAACACCCGCCGGGGCGGCACGCCGTCGAGAATGGCCTGCGTGACATGCGGATCGCCCACGTGATCGGCGACGGCGGCGTGCACCACCCGGCCATTCCAGCCGATTTGGGGAATGACCAGCGCAAGGGCCGGCAACACCCTCATGTCGGGCGCGGCGATCGAACCATCGGCGGTCACGATCGTCGCGGCGGGCAAGGCGTCGAGAAGCAAGGCGAAGAGGACCACCAGCATGGTCGCGATGACGAACTCGGGCACGGCGATCGCGGTGGTCGTGAGCGCGTCCGCCGATCGCCGCGCACGGCGCCCCGCCGACGTCGCCCACCATGCGCCCAGCGCCACCGAGCACGGCACCGCGACGAGCACGGCCGCGCCGACGAGGATCATCGTCTCCGGCAGCGCGGCGGCGACGAGTTCGCCGACCCGCCGGCCCCGGATGGAGGTGCCCATGTCGCCGGACAACAGTCCGCCGAGCCACCGCAGGAACCTGATCGGCCACGCCCGGTCGAGCCCGAGCTCCAGGTTCTTCGCGTGGACGGCGTCATCCGTCGCGTTCGCCCCGAGTACCCCCTTGGCCGCCGATCCGGGCAGCATGTCGACGGCGGCGAACACCAGCGCCAGCACTCCCGCCAGCAGGGCCAGGCGGCCCAGGAAGCGCCGCCCGAGCCGCCGCGCCGGGGATTCCCGCGTGGCCGCGCGTCCGGATCGGGTCCGCCGCACTACGACGCGAGCCACGCTTTCTCCAGCTGCATGCGGCCGAATCCGGGGGCGGTCGGCAGCCCGCGGACGGTTTTCGCGGCGACGTCGATGCCGTCGACGATCCCCCACACCACGTAGCCGCTGCCGTCGTATTCGGCCCGCTGCATCTTCTTCGACGCCGCGCGTTGGGCGGATTCGTCCCGGGCGGCGAGCAGCTCGGAGTACGCGGCCTCGAACGCCGGGTCGTCCCATCCGGTCTCGTTGTTCTTCGCGTCCTTCTTCAGCACCTTGTCCGCGAAGAAGGCCACGGAGTCGTTGGTGCCCCAGGTCATGATGTACAAGTCGGCCTTGCACCAGGTGGAGTCGTAGAAGGTCGTCGAATCCTGCACCTTCACCTCGATCTTGACGCCGGCTTCCGCGGCCTGGCGGGCGAAGAGCTTCGCGGAGTCGACCTGCCCGGTCGCCTCGTCGATGGTGAAGAAGTCGTACGTCCGGGCGGTGTCGAAGTTCGCTTCGGCCAGCAGCCGCTTGGCGCGCTCCAGGTCGCGTTCCCGCTGGGGCAGCGACGCATCGTGGAATTGGTCGCCGGTGCCGAGGATGTCGTTGCCGACCGCGCCGTACCCGGAGAGAATCGACTCCACCATCCGGGGCCGGTCCACGATCAGCCGCATGGCCTCGCGGACCCTCGGGTCGGCGAAGGGCCCCGAGGCCGTGCGCATGATGATCGGCATCACGGAGTCGTTGGGGCGGCGGATCACGGTGAGCCGGTCGTTCGCCTCCGCGGTGCGGCCGGCGACGGCGCCGACGGCCGAGGCGAGGTCGATGTCGCCGCCCTGGATCGCGTTGCCCATTGCTTCGGCGGAGGCGAACGGGATCACCTCGATGGCGTCGAGGTGCGGGGCGCCGCCGTGCCACGCTTCGTTGCGCACCAGCCTGGCGCGGCCGTCGGAGTACGAGTCCATCTTGAACGGCCCGGAGCCGCTCCAGTCCCCGGGCTCGGCGCCCTTCTTCATGACGAAGGTGACCAGCCGCACCAGCAGCGGGATCTGGCTGTTCGGCTGCGGAGACGTCAGCGAGAAGCGGGTGTCGTCGACGACCCGCACCTGGTCGGCGGGCACGGGCACCTTGAACGCGATCGTCTTGTCCTTCGCGATCCGCCGCAGGGACCACACGACGTCTTCCGCGGTGACGGGCGTGCCGTCGTGGAACGTCGCGCCATCGGCGATGGTGAACGTCCAGGTCCGGCCGTCCGGGGATTGCTCCCAGCTGCGGGCCAACCGCGGGGCGACGTTCTCGTCCCGGTTCGGCACGGTGAGCGCGTCGTAGACCAGCGACATGATCAGGAAGTCGCTGTCGTTGGACAGGTTCTGGTGCGGGTCCTGCTGGGTGGCGTCCGGCTTCCCCAGCACCCCGACGCGGAGCGTGCCGCCCTCCCGGGGCGCGTCGCCGGCGCCTTCCGGGGTGTCCTCCGTCCCGCTGTTTCGCCCGCAGGCGGACAGCGCCGCCAGTGCCGCGACCCCGGCAGTTCCGATCAGAAAACGCCGCCGGTCAATTGCGGGCATGTCCCCACCTTCCTGTCGGGCCCGGGGTGCCGGGCCGACGAAGCTTTGCGACGGCCACCGCACCGGACGGTTCGCCCGGCACCCTGGAGCAGCCTCGCGTCGATGTGCGTGAAAGAATCACAGCATAACCTAGCGTGGTTTGCCTCACCTATGGTGAGATTCCTCGGAGTGATGCTCCGGCGATTCGGCCCGCCGGCGCAGCGCCCCGGTTTCGCACGGCGGACCCCGGTCCCCGCAGCCGATCGCCCCCTCCGCCTACTCCGCACCCACCGGCCCCGCCCCCAACCCCGCACAGGAATCCGATGAGCTCAGCCCCCGCCGCGACCCCGCCCGGTTCCCTCCGCCGGCAATTGGTGGCCCTGGCGGCCCCCATCGCGGGCACCCAACTGGCGCAGATCGCCCTGTCCACGACGGACACCGCGATGATGGGCTTGCTCGGGGTCGAGGCGCTCGCCGGCGGCGGTCTCGCGGTCGTGATCTTCAATCAGGTCCGCACCATGGGCGTCGGTCTCGTCGTACCGCTCGGCAACCAGGTCGCGGCCGCCGATTCGTCATCCGCGGGCCGCGACCGGGTGCGCGCGCACGTCCGCGCGGGTTTCCTCGTGGCCACGGTCGCCGCGCTCGTCGGGGCGCTGGCCATCGTCGGCATCGGCGCCCTGCTGCCGTTTCTCGGCCAGCCCGGCGGGGTGGTCGACGCCGCGCGGCCGATGCTGTGGGCGCTCGCCCCGGGCCTTCTGCCCTGCCTGTGGTTCCAGGTGATCCGCCAGTTCACGGTCGGCATGCGGCGGCCGCGCGGCATGCTGGGGATCACGGTCGCCTCCATCGCGGTGAACGCCGCGCTGAACCTGGCGCTGATCCACGGTTGGGGGCCTTTCCCGGTGATGGGCCTGGCGGGCATCGGCGCGTCGACGTCGGTTGTGCATGCGGCGGTCCTGGTGGCGTTTTGGGCGGTGGTGCGCCGCGACGACGTCCTGGCCCCGTGCTTCTCCCCCGCCTTCTGGTGGGCCGCCGCTGCGGACGTCCGCTCCCTCGCGCGGCTCGGCGTCCCGGTGTCGGCCACCTACGCGTCCGAGGCCGGCATGTTCTCCGTGCTGGCCTTCGTCATGGGGTCGATCTCGGCGACCGCGCTGGCCGCGCACAACGTGGTCTACCAGGTCACCTTCATCGTCTTCCAGCTCGCCATCGGCTTTTCCCACGCCTCCTCGATCCTCGTGAGCCGCCAGACGGGCTCCGGTGATGCCGCCGGGGCGCTGGCGGTCATGCGGCTCGCGCTCGGGCACATGCTCGCGGCGGTGGTCATCTCGGGCGTCTTCTACGCGGCGGCCCCGGAGCTGGTCCTGGCGCCGTTCCTCGGCCGCGACGGCGATCCCGCCACGGTTTCCCTGGCCGCTTCCCTGCTGCTCATCGGAGTCGTCATGCAATTCGCGGACTCGGCCCAGAACATCGGCCTCGGTTTGCTGCGCGGGCTCGGCGACACGGTCTCCGGGTTCCGGCTTTCGGTGGTCGGCTACTGGATCGTCGGGCTGCCGGCCGCGCTGGCGCTCGCGTTCGGGGCGCATCTCGGCGCCGCCGGCGTGTGGTGGGGCCTGACGCTGGGCTTGGCGACGACCGCCGTCCTCATGCTCCGCCATTTCCGCCGCAGCCTCCGCGACGTCAGTCCCCGCGATGTCGGGGGCTCTCCCGCGGACGCCTGAACCCGGCCCTGCCCCGACGATTGGGCACGCGGGCCTACTGCGGCTCGTATTCCGCCTGCACCACGTGGGCCCCGGCGGCCAGCAGCTCACCGGCCCGATCGCTTGACGACGCCGACGCCTCCCCCGCTTCCCCGTCGACCGTTTTCACATCGACCGCTTCCCCGTGCACTACGGCGATGATGCCCAGTCCCGGCGCCGCGGCGCGGATGCGGAGGATCTGCTCGGCCCCGGCCGCGGCGGCCGCGCCCCCTCCACCCGGCCGCGCCCAACCCGTGGATGTGGCCACCGCGTCGGCGCCGCCGGCCGCGATCGCCCCGATGATCGCGTCGAAGGTGTCGTCGTCGAGCACCCCCGACGCATGGAGACCGGCCTCCACGACGATGGTCAGCTGCGTCGGCGCCGCCACCGCCCCGCGCAGCGCCACGACCTCGGACAGCACCGCGTTGGCGTCGCCGGCCGCCACCGCCGCCCGATCCACGACCACCGCCACATCATGGGCGCCGTGTTCCGCGGCCAACCGCGCTTCGGCGGCCTTCACCAGAACGTGGGACCGGCCCGTCGGAAAGCCGCAGACCGCCCCGAGCCGGAGCCGTCCCGCCCCGCCCTCGCCGAGCTGATCGAGCATCGCGGGCAACAACCGCACGCCCGCGCACCCCGCACCGGCCGCGGCGGCGACGGCCGACCGGACGACGGCGGCGGGCAGTTCGGGATCGAGGACGGCGACATCGGTTTTCGCGGCATGCCGCGCGGGGATCCGCGGCGTGGGCGGCAACTGCTGGCTCATGGCCCCCAGCGTAGGCGCGGGGACTAAAATCCAGGGAATGACCCGTTCACCGTTGGCCCAACCGAAGCAGGCCCCCCAGGAGCGCCAGTACATCCTCACGCTCGGCTGCCCCGATTCGACCGGCATCGTCTCCCACCTGTCGTCGTTCCTCACCGGGATCGGCGCCTGGATCACCGAGGCCCACTTCTTCTCCGACCCCGAGAGCAAGTGGTTCTTCACCCGCCAGGCCGTCCGCGCCGACGAACTC
This sequence comes from Corynebacterium hansenii, assembly GCF_030408795.1. Lineage (NCBI taxonomy): Bacteria > Bacillati > Actinomycetota > Actinomycetes > Mycobacteriales > Corynebacteriaceae > Corynebacterium > Corynebacterium hansenii. Next base: position 313,279 of record NZ_CP047211.1, on the reverse strand, counting down.
GACATGACCCTCGAGGAGGTCCGCGAGGCCTTCCGTCCCATCGTCGAGCAGCTCGGCCCCGAGGCCCGCTGGAAGATCTCCGACAACGGCGTGCCCAAGCGGGCGGTCATCCTGGTGACCAAGGAAGGCCACTGCCTGCAGGACCTCCTGGGCCGCGTGGACCAGAACGACTACCCCATGGACGTCGCCGCGGTCATCGGCAACCACGACAACCTCGAGCCGCTGGCCCGCGCCCACGGCGTGCCGTTCCACCACGTGCCGTTCCCCAAGGACGCCATCGGCAAGCGCCGCGCCTTCGACGAGGTCGCCGAACTGGTCAACGCCGAAAACCCCGACGCCATCGTCCTGGCCCGGTTCATGCAGATCCTGCCGCCGGACCTGTGCGAGATGTGGGAGGGCCGCGCCATCAACATCCACCACAGCTTCCTGCCCTCGTTCATGGGCGCCCGGCCGTACCACCAGGCGCACAAGCGCGGCGTGAAGCTCATCGGCGCGACCTGCCACTACGCGACGTCGGACCTCGACGACGGCCCGATCATCGAGCAGGACGTCATCCGCGTGTCCCACAAGGACACCCCGCGCGACATGCAGCGCGAGGGCCGCGACGCCGAGAAGCAGGTGCTGGCCCGCGGCCTGCGTTGGCACCTCGAGGACCGCGTGCAGGTCTACGGCAACCGAACGGTCGTCTTCGACTAGTTGCGGCGGCTAACCCACCCAGAATGGTGACCGGCCGCGCCGGCGGGGCTGCCGTCGCTGCCACGCCGCACCTTCACGGGCTCAACGACGGCACCTCCGCGGCTAACCCACCCCGAATGGTGCCCGGCCACCTGGCCTTCGCCGCTAACCCACCCCGAATGCGCAGACCCACCCGTTACAGCGGGTGGGTCTGCGCATTCGGGGTGGGTTAACCAGCGGGTGGGTTGACGAGCGGGACGACGGGACGCTGCACGGGGTGGGTTAACCAGCGGGTGGGTCGCACGGCCACGCCGGGTACGTCAATGCCCTGGTGGGCGGCGTCAGCTGCCTACCGGGGCACGACAGTCGGTGAGCGGGGACGCTCCGCGCGGTGCGTAACCGGGCGGCGCTACCAACCGCCCTGGGCGTTGTCCAGGATGCCGCGGATCTGCGGGCGCACGTCGAGCCAGTAGATCCCCGTGATCACGAGCGACGCGATGATCGGGATGCCGAGCATCATCCACCCGATCATCGGGAACGCCAGGAACGCCGCGGAACCCGCGAGCATCCCCGCCCACACGCCCTTGCTCTTGCGGTCGGCCGCGTCGAACGCGTCGGCCCGCGTGGTCAGAACCATCACCAGCCCGACCACTGCGGCAACGGCCAGCAGCATCGGCAGGGCGATGCGGAAGATGACCTCGATCATCCTGTAGATCTCGAAAATCATCGGTCCGCTGCATCCCCCTTCGTCTCGTCGGCGCCACCGGTGCTGCCGGCGTCGTCGGCCTTGTCGGCATCGGTCTCGCCGGCAGCGGCCTTCTCGCCGCCCATCGCGTCGGCGACGGCTTCGTCGCCGGCGGACACGGTCTCCGCCGCGTCGGCGGCCTCATCGGCGGCGGGAACGTCCGCCGCCATCCCGGCCGCGTTCTCGGCGCCGCCGAGATCCACGACCTCGCCATCCACGACGTCAGGCTCCGCGTCCACCACATCGCCCTCCGCGGCCTTCTCGCCGGACCCCGCCGAAGCGCTCTCGGCGCGGAGGGCGCCCAGCAGCTGCTCGGTGACGTCGGCGGCCTGGTGCAGGATCGACTCCACGCGGTTGGACAGCTCATCCTGGTCGAAACGGCTCAGGAATTCCTGGCCCGCATCCTGCAGGGGCTTCATGGTCTCGCGGGCGACGTCCTCGAGGGAACCCGTCACGCGCTCGGCGGCGGCACCGGCGAAGGGCAGCTTGCCGAAGATCGCCGACACCGGGTCGGTGGCGCGGCCCGGCTTGTTCTCGTCGCCCTCGGCGCCCGCGCGCCCGCCCGGGAAGCCCACGGCCCCGAAGGACGCACGGCGCTCCCTGGCCACGTTCACGCCCTCGTCCACGGCCTGCTCGCCGCGGGCGGCGAGCTCCCGGTAGATCTTCGAGGCGGCCTCGAGGTAACCGTCCGCCACCGCGCGCAGCTGCTCCGGCTTGAGCTGCTCCGCGCGGGCCGCGACGTCGTCGGGCAGCGAATGGGCCGTGGCAAACGCACGGTCGCCGCCGGCCTGCGCCTTCGTCAGGGCATCATTGAACGCCGTCTGGGCGGCGTCGAGAGCCTTGAGGAACGCCTCCCGGGACTGCTCCCCGGCGTTGTCCCCGAGATCGCGGACCTTCCGGCGCGCATCGGCCACGCGGCCGGCGACGTCATCGGCGATGCCCGAGGGCTCGCGATCCCCGGCCGCACCGGCGGCCGCGGCGTCGTCGCCAAGCGAATCGCCCGCCGCATCGCGGGCCTCCTCCTCGGCGCGGACCCGGGCCCCGATGTCGCCCAGGATCTCGACCGTGCGCACGCCGGCGCCGATCCACGCGTAAAACGGGGTCTTGATCAGATCCAGGACCTGCGCGCGCATCTCGTCGCGGGCCTCGCGCTCGTCGCGGGCGCCCGCATCGGCGCCGCCGACGGCATCGGTGCCGCGGTCATCCCGCGCACCCCCGCCGGTGCCCTTGGGGTCCTCGGGACGGTCGGTGCCGTCGTTGCCGTCGATGGGATCGGTGCGGTCGTGATCGGACATGTCTGCTCCTCGCTGATTGGCCGTGTGCCCCAGTCTACGTACCCCAACGCTCCACGTCAGCGCATTGTTCCCGGCACTGGTCCCGAATGCGGCGGAGCGTGCCCGGTGGGGCTCAGCCGCCGAAGATCAGCGTGGAAAACGTGTAGATGGCCAGCCCCGCCAGCGACCCGACGAGCGTGCCGTTGACGCGGATGAACTGGAGGTCGCGGCCGACCATCAGCTCGATTTTCCGCGAGGCCTCGTCGGCGTCCCACCGCTCGACGGTCTCCGAGATGATCGACGTGATCTCGCCGGCGTAGTTCTCCGCCAGGAAAGCGGCGCCCTTCTCGATGCGGCGATCGATCGACGCCCGCAGCTCGGCATCATCGTTGAGCCTGTGCCCGTAGCGCTCCGCGGCCTCCGCGATCTTGCGGCGCAACAGCGACTCCGGATCGCGGGCGGAGTCGATCAGCGACTGAGACGTCGACTTCCAGATCGCACCCGGCGCGGCCACCACGGCCCGCGAACCCAGCAGATCCGCCTTGAGTTCCTCCACGCGGGCCACAGTGGTGGGGTCCTCGCGCAGGTCGCGCGCCAGCTTCTCCAGCCCCCGCCGCAGCGCCTGGCGCGCCTCGTGGTCGGGGTCGGACTGCACGTGCCACGTCCACTCCACGACCTCGCGGTGGACGCGGTCGCCGATCATGTCGTTGACGAACCGCGGCGCCCACGACGGCGCCCGCTCCCCCACCATCGAATCGATGAGCCCGTGGCTGGTCTGCGCCTTCCGGTGCAGCCATTCCGACAGCTGCTGGATGATCGGCTCGGTGCGGCCTTCCTCGATGAGCTGCCCCAGGATGCGGCCGGCGGGCGGCCCCCATTCGGGCTCCGCCAGCTTGTCGACGACCGCGGATTTGATCACGGCTTCCGCATCCGCCGGATCGACGGCCTCCAGCGCATTGCCGATGAACTTGCCCACGTGCTCGGACACCTTGTCCCCCGACCCGGGCTCGACGAGCCAGCCGCCCACGCGATCGGTGATCCGCAGCGAGCGGACCTTCTCCAGCACCAGTGCGGGATTGAGGAAGTTGTCGCCGATGAAACTCGCCAGCGACTGGCCGACCTGGTCCTTCTTCCGCCGCACGATGGCGGTGTGCGGGATGGGGATGCCCATCGGGTGCCGGAACAGCGCCGTCACCGCGAACCAGTCGGCCAGCGCGCCGACCATGCCCGCCTCGCTCGCCGCGCGGACGTAACCGATCCACGTCGCCGGCATTTCGCCGTCCGCCGCGGCGTCGGCCTCCAGCCACCGGCAGCCGAGGTAGATCAGCGTCGCGATGACCAGGAGGCCCGTGGCGAAGGCCTTGGAGTTGCGCAGCTCGCGCCTCTTGCGCGCCTCCGTCTCCGGGGATGGCCCGGGCACGGCCAGCGGCCCACCACCGGGGGCGGTCGCGGGGGTGCCGCCGGTTCCCGCGCCTGCGGGGCGGCGCGCGTCGCGGGCATCGGCGCGGTGCCGGCCGGAGGCGGGCGGCGCCGCCTGCGCGACGGCGCCGTCGCCGCGGCGAGCGTCATGGGCGTTGTCGTTCACGTGGGCTGGCATGCCCTCGATTATGGCCCCTGCACCGCGCGCATGGGAAAGGGCACGGCCCCGCCTCCGCATGACGCGGCGGCGGGGACGTGCCCCGGAGGTGCCGGACCGGGTCCGGCTGAGTTCGGCGGCCTTTTAGTGACGGGTGCCGAACTCGCGACGGTACGCGAGGTACTGCTTGCGACCGACGAGAATGAGGATGAAACCGGCCACGTCCATCACGATTGCGGTGATCAGGCCGCCCCACATGAACAGCGAGGGGTTGAACGGGCCGCCGCCCGACGGGTGGTAGCCCGGATCGCCCAGGGCCACGTGCCCGGCCTCGTGGGCGGTGGTGCTGTCCATGCCCATCACGGCCAGGCCGAAGATGAAGCAACCCCACGCCGCGAGGGACGCCAGCCACAGGCCGGCGCCGATCCACGTGGCGGAACGGTGCAGGGACGAGTACTCGGCGTTCATGCTCTGCGGCACGTAGCCATCGACGAAGTGCTCTTCGCCGCGGTATCGCTTGGCGGTGGACGTAGCCATTTCTTAATCCTTCCTGAGACCCCGGTTAGTGGGTTCCCAGCTTAGTCTTCCTTGGAGCGGAATGCCGCACGGGCCCGCTCCTTGTTGATCGCGGCAACCGCGGTCAGGGGGATTCCGGCCGGGCAGACGTCGGCGCACTCGCCGTAGAGCGAGCAGGGGCCGAAGTTGGTCTCCATCTCGTCGACCATCTTCGTGGCGCGGCGGCCGCGCTCCTGCTTGCCCATCGGCAGCAGCGACAGGTGCACCAGCTTCGCGCCGGTGAACAGGTGCGCGGCACCGTTCGGGCAGGCCGCGACGCAGGCGCCGCAACCGATGCACGCGGCATGGTCGAGGGCGAGCTCGGCGGTCTGGTGGTTGACGTGCAGGGTGTCGGCGTCCGGGGCGGTGCCGGCGGCCACGGAGACGTAGCCGCCCTTCTCCATCACGCGGTCCAGCGCGGAACGGTCGACGACCATGTCGCGGATGACCGGGTACGCGGCGGAGCGCATCGGCTCGATCTTCAGCGTGTCGCCGTCCTTGTACTGGAACAGGCGCTGCTGGCAGGTCGGGGTGTTCTTGCCCGGGCCGTGCGGACGGCCGTTGACGTTCAGGCCGCAGGTGCCGCAAATGCCCTCGCGGCAATCGGACGCGAACGCGAACGGCTCCTTGCCGGACTCGACGTACTTGGAGTTGACGTGGTCGAGAAGCTCCAGGATGGACATCTCGGCGACGGCGTCATCGACGTCGACGCTCTCGAAGTGCCCCTCGGTCTGAGGACCGGCCTGGCGCCAGATTTCAAGGTGCAGTTTCATTACTTGTAGTTCCTTGTCATGAGCGGGACGGCCTCGAACGTGAGCGGCTCGGCGTGGCGGATCAGGGTGTTGCCCTTCAGATCCCACGCGGGGCCGTTGTCGCCGCGCTCCCACGCGGAGACGAAGCACCAGTTCTCGTCGTCTCGACGGGCCTCGCCCTCGTCGTCGATGTGGTCTTCGCGGTAGTGCGCGCCACAGGACTCGTCACGGTCCAGGGCGTCCACGCACATGAGCTCGCCGAGGTCGAGGTAGTCGGCCACGCGGTTGGCGTACTCGAGCTGCTGGTTCATCTCATCCGGGTTGCCCGGGATGAACAGGTCGGACCAGAACTGCTTGCGCAGCTCGCGGATCTTCTCCAGGCCCTCGGCCAGGTCCTCCTTGTTGCGGGCGACGCCGCACACGCGGTACAGCTCCTCGCCCAGCTGGCGGTGGAAGTACTCGGCGCCGTGGGTGCCGCCGATGCTCATCAGCTTGTCCAGGCGGGTCCGGGCACGGTCCACGGCCTCGGCGACCTCCGGGGCGTCCTCGGAGAGGCGGTCCTCGCCGAGCAGCGGGCCGAGGTAGTTCGGCACGGAGAACGGCAGGGTGAACCAGCCGTCGACGGAAGCCGACAGCAGCGAGTTCGCGCCCAGGCGGTTGGCGCCGTGGTACGTCCAGGAGCACTCGCCGCCGGTGAACAGGCCCGGGATCGAGGTCATCTGGTTGAAGTCGGACCACAGGCCACCCATGGTGAAGTGGCAGGTCGGCGCAATGCGCATCGGGACCTCGTACGGGTCCTCGCCGATGGCCTCCTCGTACATCTGGATGAGGTTCGAGTAGCGCTCCTTGATGGTGTCCTTGCCCAGGCGCTCGATGGAGTCGCGCAGGTCCAGGTACACCGAGTTGTTCAGCGGGCCGACGCCGTAGCCGGCGTTGATCTGCTGGGCGTTCGCGCGGGACGCGACGTCACGCGGAACCAGGTTGCCGAAGGCCGGGTAACGGCGCTCGAGGAAGTAGTCGCGCTCGTCCTCGGGGATCTCGTTGGCCGGGCGGTCGTCGCCCTGCTTGGCCGGCGTCCAGATGCGGGCGTCGTTTCGCAGCGACTCCGACATCAGGATGGTCTTCGACTGCCAGTGCGCGTTGACCGGCAGGCCGGTCGGGTGGAACTGGATGAACGACGGGGACGCGAAGTAGGCGCCCTGGTCGTACGCGCGCATGATGGCCGACGCGTTGGAGTTAATCGCCAGCGTGGACATGTGGTACACGTTGCCGTAACCGCCGGTGGCCAGCACGACCGCGTGCGCGGTGTGGGCCGTCAGCTCGCCCGTGATCAGGTTGCGCATGACCGCGCCCTGGCAACGGCCGTCGGCGACGATGATGTCGACGAGCTCGTTGTGGGTGAACATCTCGACGTTGCCCAGGCCGACCTGGCGCTGCAGGGCCGACGCGGTCGACAGCTGCAGCTGCTGGCCCGTCTGGCCGCGGGTGTAGTACGTGCGGGAGACCTGCACGCCGCCGAAGGAGCGGGTGGCCAGGGCGCCGCCGTACTCGCGCGCGAACGGCGCGCCGATGGCGTTCATGTGGTCGATGACGCGGGTGGACTCGATGCCCAGGCGCCAGCAGTCGTTCTCGCGGCAACGGAAGTCGCCGCCCTTGACGGTGTCCTTGACCAGGCGGTAGGCGCCGTCGTTGTCCACCTTCTTGCCGCGGGCGGAGTTGACGCCGCCCTGCGCGGCGATGGAGTGGGCGCGACGCGGGGCGTCGTGGTAGGTGAAGGCCTTCACGTCGTAGCCGAGCTCGCCCAGGGCGGCCGCGGCGGCGCCGCCGGACAGGCCGGTGCCCACGACGAGGATGCGGAACTTGCGGCGGTTCAGCGGGGAGACCAGGTTGTAGTGGTCCTTCTGGTACTCCCAGTGATCGCGCATCGGGGCCTTGTCGCCCGGCGAGTTGTCGCCGAGGACGCTGCCGATGACAACGCCGTCGACGACGGACTCGGGCGCCTTGAATTCGGTGGCGCCAGTCTGCATTTCAGTGTTCGTCATTATCGATTACCCCTTCTAGGCCTAGCCGACCAGACCGGTGAGGACGGCCACCGGGATCGCGATGTTGCCCACGACCACCAGCAGCGGGATCAGGCCGGACAGGAACAGCAGGACCTTGCGCCAGCGGGCACCCGTGATGCCGAGGTCGCTGGTCGCGGTCCACAGGCCATGGGACAGGTGCAGCAGCAGCGCCAGCTGGGCGATGATGTACCAGATGGCGACGAGCGGGCGGGAGAACGAGGCGACCAGGTTGGCGTAGGCCTCGCCGTGGACGAAGTTCTCCGGGGCCACGGCCGCGCCGATGGTCAGGTCCAGGATGTGGAACACGATGAACGCCAGCAGCACGATGCCGGTGATCAGCATCGTGCGGGCGGTGAACGTGTTCCAGCCCCCGACCATGCCCTGGCGGCGGAACTTGCCGCGGGACTGGCGGGCCCGGCCGCTCAGCGCGAAAGCGCCGTAGACGTGCAGGACGACGGCGACGAGAAGGACGATTCGGAAGATCCACAGGACGCCCTCGTGCGGGATGGCCGGGTAGCCGACCGAGCGCAGGAACGCCGCGTAGGCGTTGAAGTCCTGCTCGCCCATGAAGATCTTCAGGTTGCCCACCATGTGGACGATGACGTAGAGCCCGAAGAGAAGGCCGGTGACGGCCATAATCAGCTTCAGGGCCCAGGACGGGAACTTGGGCCGCTCACGCAGCGGCTCAAAAGTGATTTTTCCGTGCGCGATCGCGTCACGGTTGGAACTTGTAACAGTCATGGCACCTCCAGTGTCACGTTCACTCTAAAGTCACTGAGCCGAACGTCACCATTTATCCCCCATCCGGGTGAGGAGTTTCACAGATTCCGCCGCCTGAGCCGCAGGCAACTCTCAGAATTGGGGATTTTCGCAGGTTTTGCGCGCATAATTCCCCACGAATCACACCCGGGATGAGGCAACGCGGGCGTCGCAAAGCGAAAAGCGGGCGGGATCGGAGATCCCGGCCCGCATGGGTCTGGCTTTTCGACGCCGAAGGTGCTAAACGGAGAAGTTTCGGCGCCGTCCGCCGCCCGCCGTCACCGCTTCGCGCCGTTCGGCTCGCCGGGGTCGCTCTGCATCCCCGTGCCGTTCGGGCCGGGAGGCACGATGGGCGCGTTCTCCTCCTCCGCCTTCCGCGCCCGCTCGGCGACGCGCGCGACCTCTTCCTCCGACGGCTCGGACTCCAGGGGCGGGCGGTAATCCACGCGCTCGCCGACGACGATGGTCATCGGTTCGTGGCCGACGATCACCTCGTGGCCGGCGACGTGGATCGGCCCCAGCGCGTGCTCTCCCTCCTCCACGACGAGTTCGACGGTGCGGCGGCGGACGGTCACGCGCATGCGGCAGCCGTGGATCGTGACGCGGTAGGTCAGGCCGTCCCATTCGTCGGGCAGGCGCGGATCGATGGTGAACACGCCGTCGTGGTCGCGGAAACCGCCGAAGCCGTAGACCAGCGACTGCCACACGCCGCCGGCCGACGCCACGTGGACGCCGTCGGCCGCGTTGCCGTGCAAGTTGGCCAGGTCGACGTACAGGCCGCGGATGAAGAAGTCGATGGCCTTCTCCCCGTAGCCCAGCTCCGCGGCGAGGATCGACTGCACGACCGCGGACAGCGACGAGTCGCCGGTGGTCAGCGGATCGTAGTAGTCGTAGTCGGCGCGCTTCTGGTCCTCGGTGAACTTGTTGCCCTGCAGGAACAGGGCCAGCACCACGTCGGCCTGCTTGATGATCTGGTGCCGGTAGATGGTCAGCGGGTGGTAGTGCAGCAGCAGCGGGCGCTTCGGCCCGATCTCGGGGTCGTCCAGGTTCCAGCGCTTGCGCAGCAGGAACTGGTCGTCCTGGGGGTGGATGCCCAGCCGTTCGTTGAACGGCACGTACATCTTGGCCGCGGCCTCCTCCCACTCCTCGACCTCGGCCATCTCCAGGTTGTAGCGGTGGCACACCTCGCGGAAGGCCTCCGGGCGCTCCACCATCATCTGGCGGACCACGTCGGCGGCGGCGGTGAGGTTATATTGCGCCATCACGTTGGTGTACAGGTTGTTGTTCACCACGGTGTTGTACTCGTCCGGCCCGGTCACCGAGTGGATCTGGAATTCCTCGCGCTCGGCGTCGAAGAAGCCCAGCGACATCCAGAACCGCGCCGTCGACAGCAGCAGGTCGGTGCCCTCGCGCAGCAGGAAGTCGACGTCGCCGGTGGCGTAGACGTACTTCATCAGCGCGTACACGATGTCCGCGTCGATGTGGTACTGCGCCGTGCCGGCGGCGTAGTAGGCCGAGGACTCGAGGCCGTTGATGGTGCGCCACGGGAACAGGGCGCCGTCGTGGGCCAGTTCGTCGGCGCGCTGCCACGCCGCGTCGAGCATGTCCCAGCGGAAGCGCAGCGCATTGCGGGCGAACGCCGGGGAGGTATAGGAGAGGAACGGCAGGACGTAGATCTCGGTGTCCCAGAAGTAGTGGCCGCCGTAGCCGGTGCCGGTCATGCCCTTGGCCGGCACGCCCTGGATCTCCGCGCGGGCGGAGGCCTGGACCAGCTGCCAGATGTTCCAGCGCACGGCCTGCTGGATCTCGGGCTGGTTGTGCACGACGACGTCGGAGCGCTCCCAGAAGCGCTCGAGCCATTCCTGCTGGTTCTCCTGCAGGGTGCGCAGGCCGATGCGGCGGACGCGGTTGAGCGTGCGGGCGCAGCGGAAGGCGAGTTCCTCGCCGCGCACGTGGCGCGACGAGTGGTAGGAGACGAACTTCTCCAGCCGGATGATCGAGCCCTTCGGCGCGTTGACGTGGTAGAGGATCTGCGCCGAGTCCTGTTCGGTGCGCTGGTCGATCTCCAGGTAGGGGTCGCTGCCGTCGGGCGTCGTGATGCTGAACCGGTGGTCCATCGCGCAGGCGACGGTCATGCCGGAGCGCGCGCAGCGGAAGGCGAGCGTCGAGCGTTCCTCGCCCTCTGCCTGGAACGTCGGGTTGAGCACCCGCTCCTCCAGCGTCTCGGCGCGCCGCGGGTCGAGTTCGGCGCCCTGGGCGGCGGAGGCGTCGTGGTATTCGTCCTCGCCGTCCTGGCGGTTGAGGATCTGCGAGTTGATCAGCACCGCGGCGCCGGCGTCGAGGAGCTCGACCTCCAGCGACATGACGGCGACGTGCTTCTCCTGGAAGCTGACCATGCGGTCGCTGGTGACGCGCACCATCTTGCCGCCCGGGGTGCGCCAGTTGAAGCGCCGCCGCAGCACGCCGTCGCGGAAGTCGAGGGACCGCTCGTAGTCGTGGACTTCGGCGTTGCCCAGGCGCAGCGGTTCGTCGTCGATGTACAGGCGCATGGCCTTGGAGTCGGGGGCGTTGATCAGCGACTGGCCCTCGCGAGCCAGGCCGTAGGCGTCCTCGGCGTGGCGGATGTGCCAGGTTTCGTGCAGGCCGTTGATGAACGTGCCGTGTTCGGCGGAGTCGCGGCCCTCCGGCGGGTTGGCGCGCATTCCGATGTACCCGTTGGACAGCGCGAACAGCGTCTCGGACACGCCGAGCGGGATGCCGCCCGGCTTGGCCTCGACCAGCCGCCATTCGTCGACGGGCGTTATGTCGCGGTCCATCATCCCTTCGGCGTCGACCAGGTGGTGGTGGATGTCCGCGCGGGTCGGCTCGAATTCGCGGCGCTTGCGGCGCCGCTCCTCGGAGGTCCGGCTGCCGGGCGCGGTTCCGCTTGACGACGGCCCGCCGCCCGCGTCACCCGGCGCGCCCTTCATTCCGGCCGTTCCCGTCATTCCCGCCGCGCCCGGATCCGCGTCCCGCGGGGTCTCGCCGGCGCTCATCGGATCAGCTCCGCGAGGTCGTCGACGACCTCGTCCGCGCCGCCGTCGAGCAGCGCCTCATGGCCGGCGCCGCGATCGACGCCGACGACCAGTCCGAACTTCCCCGCCGCCCCGGAGCGCACCCCGGAGATCGCGTCCTCCACCACGACGGCGTCGGCGGCGGGCACGCCCAACCGCTCGGCCGCGTGCAGGTACGTCGCGGGCGACGGCTTGCCGTCCAACCCGAGATCGTGGGCGACGTTGCCGTCGACGACGAGCTCGAAGCGATCCAGCAGCCCGGCGGCCTCCAGGACCGGCCGGGCGTTGCGCGACGAACTGACCACCGCCAGCTTCGGCCTGCCGCCGCCCTCCCCCGCGGCCACGGCGTCGAGGTGGTCGAGGAACCGGACCGACCCCTCGTAGGGCTCCACGCCCTCTTCGACCCGCCGCAGGAAGTCCTCGTTCTTCCGCAGTCCCAGGCCGGTGACCGTGTCATCGGCGGACGTGTCGGAGGGCGAGCCGTCGTCAAGCGAAATGCCGCGCGACGCGAGCAGGGCCCTGATGCCCTCGTCCCGCCGGCGCCCGTCCAGGTGCTCGAAATAGTCGGCGTCGGTGTACGGCTCGGCGCCGCGCCCGTCGAGGAACGCGCGGAACATGTCCCCCCACGCCCGCTCGTGGATGTCGGCGGTCGGGGTGAGCACCCCGTCCAAATCGAACAGCACCGCCCCGAAACTCGCGGGGTCGGTCACGCCGGACTGATGGGCTCCCATGTGGCGGTCTCCTCGTCGTGTCGCGGTGGATGCGCCACCCGTTGCGGGCGGCCATTCGGTCATCCAGCCTAGCCGCTGAGCATGCGGGCACCGGGCGCGCGGCGCGCGCGGGCGAGTTCGCCGCCGAATCGTTATCCGGGGCGTCGCGGCGGCGCAATCCGCGAGCAATCTGCGCTCGGGCGCGAAAACGCCCCCGCCCCGGCCGCGGGGTGCGGTCGGGGCGGGGGCGGGTCAACCGGGCGGGCACGGGATGTGCCCGGGGCGGGCCGGGGGCGGGCGGGTTTAGCCCTGGTCGATGCCGTGGCGCTTCTTGAAGGCCAGGCGGGCGCGGTGCAGGATCGGCTCGGTGTAGCCGGACGGCTGCTCGGTGCCCTTGAGGATCAGATCCTTCGCGGCCTGGAAGCCGATGGACTGGTCGAAGTCGGCGGCCATGGGCAGGTAGGCCTCGTCACCCTCGTTCTGGCGGTCGACGACCTCGGCCATGCGGTGGAGCGAATCCATGATCTGCTCCTCCGACACGACGCCGTGCAGCAGCCAGTTGGCCAGGGTCTGCGAGGAGATGCGCAGCGTGGCACGGTCCTCCATGAGGTCGACGTCGTTGATGTCCGGGACCTTGGAGCAGCCGACGCCCTGCTCGACCCAGCGGATGACGTAGCCGAGGATCGACTGGCAGTTGTTGTCCAGCTCGTTCTGCTTCTCCTCGTCGGACCAGTCGGCGCCCGGGTCGCCGGCCTTCGCGGCGGCGACCGGGATGGTCAGCAGGTCCTTGCGGGTGTCGCGGCGGCCGTCGGTGATCAGCTTGTCCTGGACCTCGAACACGTCGACCTGGTGGTAGTGCGTGGCGTGGAGGACGGCGCCGGTCGGCGACGGGACCCACGCGGTGGAGGCGCCCTGCTTCGGCTGGCCGATCTTCTGCTCCAGCAGCTCGGCCATCAGCTCGGTCATGGCCCACATGCCCTTGCCGATCTGCGCCTTGCCCTGCAGGCCGTGCGCCAGGCCGGCGTCGACGTTGTTGTCCTCGTAGGCCAGCATCCACGGCGCGGTCTTCTGCACGGCCTTGCGGAACATCGGGCCCGCCTGGATGGAGGTGTGGATCTCGTCGCCGGTGCGGTCCATGAAGCCGGTGTTGATGAACACCACGCGCTCGGAGACCTCCTTGATGGCGGCGTCGAGGTTGACCGAGGTGCGGCGCTCCTCGTCCATGAGGCCGACCTTCATGGTGTTGCGGTCCAGGCCGAGGAGGTCCTCGACGGCGGCGAACAGCTCGTTGGTGAAGGCGGACTCCTCCGGGCCGTGCTGCTTCGGCTTCACGATGTAGATGGAGCCGGTGCGGGAGTTCTTCCGCGCGTTGTCCTGGTCCAGGCCGGGCATGGCGCAGATCGGGGTGATGACCGAGTCCATGATGCCCTCGTAGATCTCCTCGCCGTTGCGGTCGAGGATGGCGGGGTTCTGCATCAGGTGGCCGACGTTGCGGACCAGGTTGAGCGAGCGGCCGTGGAGGGTCCGCTCATTGCCCTCGAGGTCGGTGTAGGTGCGGTCGTCGTTGATGGCGCGCTTGGCGGGCTTGCCGCCCTTGACGATGTCGACCTCCAGGTCGCCGACGTTCAGGCCGAGCCAGTTGGTGTAGCCCAGGACCTTGTCGGCGGCGTCGACGGCGGCGACGGAGTCCTCGAGGTCCATGATGTTGGTGACGGCGGCCTCGAGGATGATGTCCTTGACGCCGGCCTTGTCGGTCTTGCCGATCGGCGACTCCGGATCGATGAGGATCTGGATGTGCAGGCCGTTGTGCTTGAGGTAAATGGAATCCGGGTCGGCGATCTCGCCGGTGTAGCCGACCAGGGCCTCGGGCTCGCGCAGGCCGATCTGCTCGCCGTCGATGGTGGCCAGCAGGCGGCCGTCGACGATGTCGTAGGACGTGGCGTCGGCGTGGCTGCCCTCGAGCAGCGGCACGGCCTTGTCCAGGAAGTCGCGGCCCCAGGCGATGACGCGGTCGCCGCGGACCTTGTTGTAGCCCTTGCCGTCCTTCTCGGCGCCGCCCTCTTCGGAGATGGCGTTGGTGCCGTAGAGCGCGTCGTAGAGGGAGCCCCAGCGCGCGTTGGCGGCGTTGATGGCGAAGCGGGCGTTGAGCACCGGCACGACCAGCTGCGGGCCGGCGGTGGAGGTGATCTCGGTGTCCACGTTGGCGGTGGTCACCTCGTACTCGCCCGGATCCGGCACGAGGTAGCCGATTTCCTCGAGGAAGGAGACGTAGGAGTCCAGGTCCTGCTCGCCCGGGTTCTCGCGGTAGTAATCGTCGAGCTTGGCCTGCAGCTCGTCGCGCTTGGCCAGGAGCTCGACGTTGCGCGGGGTGAACTTCTCGACGATGTCGCCGAAGCCCTGCCAGAAGGCGTCCTTGTCTTCGATGCCGGCGGCGGGAAGGGCGGTGTCGTTGACGAAGTCGTAGAGGACCTTGGCGACCTGCAGGCCGCCGGCGGTGATGCGCTCGGTCATTGCTCTCCTTAATTAAGGGTTCGGGTTCACGCTCGCTGCGCGCCCGTCGCGGGCGCACCGCGGAATCCGGGGGCACCTGGTCGTGCGGGGACCCCCGCTTCACGACGGCCGGTCTTCGGGCTTTCGGCCGCCATGACCCAAAAGGCCATGGCGGAAAAGGCCGATGCGTCGGACCGCCTTCCGCTTGCGATGCCCCAACCTTATGTGATGCGGGTCTCGCGCGGCACCGTTCCGCCGCCGGAGACCGGGCGGCCCGCCCCGCCGCACCGGGGCTTCCACCGTTCCGCCCGACCCGGGCCACCCCCGGAACCCCGCGAAACGGGGATCCACCCGTTCGGGTTCCGCGAATACGCGCTGACCACGCAATCTCCGCCACACCCGCAGCACCCCCGAACACCGTTCCCCGGCCGCCGAAACGTATGCGACCGATCACATCCGGGAACGTGACGGGGGCCACCCCAAAGCGGGGGGGGTGATCTTCACCGTCTTGCCATGGTCACTGCCGTTATCCGGGCCATCATGTGTTTCGACCTGCAACTAAGGTGAAGTGAACAACCGCATCCGTCTCTTCGCAATCTTTGCACCTTCGCCGAAAAAAAGCACTTAAATTTACAACCCACTTTTCTTGACGGAATGCACGTCGTACCCCATGATGTGAACCACGGCACGCGAAAGCGGGCAGTCACCGTAGCCGTTCGTTGGGTGTGTTTCTCCGCCCGGCGGCGAAGAATCACGGGAGACGTCCGCCTCCGCCGTGTAATCCAGTATCCCGGTTGCCGAAAGCCGCTCGCCGCGTCGGGCGCAGCAAACGGCCCCGGATCCCCAACGTCCTACTTAAGGAAGTGACCCGGATATGTCGAACGTCGGCAAGGCCCGTACCGCCCAGGAAATCCAGAAGGATTGGGACGAGAACCCCCGCTGGAAGGGCATCCAGCGCGACTACACCGCCGAGCAGGTCGCCGAGCTCCAGGGCACGGTCGTCGAGGAGCACACCCTCGCCCGCCGCGGCGCCGAGATCCTGTGGGAGGGCGTCAACGTCGACGACGACTCCTACATCAACTCCCTGGGCGCGCTGACCGGCAACATGGCCGTCCAGCAGGCCCGCGCCGGCCTGAAGGCCGTCTACCTGTCCGGTTGGCAGGTCGCCGGCGACGCCAACCTCTCCGGCCACACCTACCCGGACCAGTCGCTGTACCCGGCCAACTCCGTGCCGTCCGTCGTCCGCCGCATCAACAACGCCCTGCTTCGCGCCGACGAGATCGCCCGCATCGAGGGCGACACCTCGGTCGACAACTGGCTGCTGCCGATCGTCGCCGACGGCGAGGCCGGCTTCGGTGGCGCGCTGAACGTCTACGAGCTGCAGAAGGCCATGATCCAGGCCGGCGCCGCCGGCACCCACTGGGAGGACCAGCTGGCCTCCGAGAAGAAGTGCGGCCACCTGGGCGGCAAGGTCCTGATCCCGACCCAGCAGCACATCCGCACCCTGACCTCGGCCCGCCTCGCGGCCGACGTCGCCAACACCCCGACCGTCATCATCGCGCGCACCGACGCCGAGGCGGCCACCCTGATCACCTCCGACGTCGACGAGCGCGACCAGAAGTTCATCGAGGGCGACCGCACCGCCGAGGGCTACTACCGCGTGAAGAACGGCATCGAGCCCTGCATCGCCCGCGCCAAGTCCTACGCCCCGTACTCCGACCTGATCTGGATGGAGACCGGCACCCCGGACCTGGACGTCGCCAAGCAGTTCGCGGAGGCCGTCAAGGAGGAGTACCCGGACCAGCTCCTGGCCTACAACTGCTCCCCGTCCTTCAACTGGTCGGCGCACCTCGAGGCCGACGAGATCGCCAAGTTCCAGAACGAGCTGGGCAAGATGGGCTTCAAGTTCCAGTTCATCACCCTGGCCGGCTTCCACGCCCTGAACTACGGCATGTTCGACCTGGCGTACGGCTACGCCCGCGAGCAGATGACCGCCTTCGTCGACCTGCAGAACCGCGAGTTCAAGGCCGCCGAGGAGCGTGGCTTCACCGCCGTCAAGCACCAGCGCGAGGTCGGCGCCGGCTACTTCGACCGCATCGCCACCACGGTCGACCCGAACTCCTCCACCACCGCCCTGAAGGGCTCCACCGAGGAGGGCCAGTTCCACTAAGCCGATTCGCGCCCGTCGCCTGACGACGGGACCGTGACACGGCTGGAACGGCGAGGCGGCTCGGATCGGGTCGCCACGTGGCCACCGCGAGAAACCGCCCGGGATTTTCCCGGGCGGTTTTTCCGTGCCCGGGGCATGGAATGATCGGCGGCGATCACACCGAAACGGATGCCGCCCCCCTCGGCGCAGCCCGTCTACCGCGCCGCCCGCACCATGGACGGACTTACACTTGGCAGACTTAACGGATGAAGTTGGCCATTTTGCCAGGGCTGCTAACATTGTTCCATGGCCAAGACGTATGTGGGTTCCAGGCTGCGGCAGCTGCGCCGCGAAAGGGACATGAGCCAGGCCGCGCTCGCGCAGGCGCTGGGGCTGTCCGCCAGCTACGTGAACCAGATCGAGCACGACGTGCGCCCGCTGACCGTTCCGGTGCTGCTGAAGATCACCGAGACGTTCGGCGTCGACGCGACGTTCTTCTCCCGCGACGACGACTCGCGCCTGCTCGCCGAGGTCCAGGACGTGGTGCTGGACAAGGAGGTCTGCCCGGAACCGGTGGATCTGCAGGAGATCTCCGACATGGTGCGCAACCACCCGGAGATCGCGCGCGCGATGGTCGACGCGCACCGCCGCTACCGCAACGTCACCGACAAGCTGTCGCTGGCCACTGATGACCGCAACTTCCCGGGCGACCCCGGGGCCACCGCGGCGTCGAAGGCGCTGACCATGCCGCACGAGGAGGTCCGCGATTACTTCTACACGCGCCAGAACTACATAGACTCCGTCGACCTGGCCGCCGAACGGCTGGCGCTGGAGCTGGGGACGACCGACGACGACAAGGACGTCGAGGAGGTTCTGGCGCGGCGCCTGACCCAGCGGCACGGGGTGACCATCCGCACCCGGTCCGACATGGGCGACACCCAGCACCACTTCAACCCGGACACCGGGCAGCTGGACCTCGCGCGGGGCCTGTCCCCCGGCCAGCGGGCCTTCCGCATGGCCACCGAGCTCGGTTACTTCGAGTGCGGCGACCTGATCCGCGAGGAAGTCTCCGCCGGTCATTTCACCTCGGACGACTCCCGCGAGCTCGCGTTGCGCGGCGTGGCCACGTACTACGCCGGCGCGCTGATCCTGCCGTACGAGAAGTTCCACGCCCTCGCGGAATCCAACCGGTACGACATCGAGTTCCTGTCGCGGCATGCCGGCGTCGGCTACGAGACCATCTGTCACCGGCTGTCCACCATGCAGCGCCCCAGCCTGCGCGGCATCCCGTTCACGTTCGTCCGCGTCGACCGCGCCGGCAACATGTCCAAGCGGCAGTCGGCCACCGGCTTCCACTTCACCAACTCCGGCGGCACGTGTCCGCTGTGGAACGTCTACGAGACGTTCTCGTATCCGGGCAAGATCATGCGGCAGGTGGCCATCATGCCGGACGGCCGCTCCTACCTGTGGATCTCCCGCACCGTCGAGCACCACACCGCCCGGTACAACCAACCGGGCAAGACCTTCGCCATCGGCCTGGGCTGCGAGGCCCGGCACGCCCACCGCACGGTGTACTCCGAGGGCCTGGACATCAACGACGAAAAGGCCGCCACGCCGATCGGCGCCGGCTGCCGCGTGTGCAGCCGCGACGACTGTCCGCAGCGGGCGTTCCCCCCGATCCACCGGGCGATCGACGTCAACGCGCACCGGTCCTCGGTCGCGCCGTACTAGCCGTCATGTCCCGCGGCGTTGCGATTGGCTTCCACGACGTTGCGCTTGGCTTCCGCGACGATCGCGCCTTCCGGCCACCGCGCCCCGCCCGGGACCCGACGGCTAACCCACCCCGAATGCGCAGGCCCACCCGTTACAGCGGGTGGGTCTGCGCATTCGGGGTGGGTCTGCGTGAAAGGGCGCGGCGGCGGACTGGCATTGGTCGCCGTCCCGCCCGCTAGCTCGTCGCCGCCCGGCGGTGCGCGCGGTTCATGTCGGCCATCATCTCGCGCAGATCCGGCTCGGCCATGACCATGGCCACGGTCTGGCAGTCCTCCGGCCCGTTCGCGCCCGGCTGGCACAACGTGCACGGCTCCCCGTAGCGCAACGGGCACCGCGCCTGGGCGACGCGCCGCTTCCGCTTGACGACGGTCGCGGCACCCGAGGCTCCCCCGGTCGTCCCGGCTCCCCCTCCATCATTCCGCGCATTCTTCATGCGCATTACGCTACGCCGCTCGGCCGGGGATGAAAAGGCCGGGTCGTCGTCAAGCGAAAAGCGGCGCGGGCCCGGCATTGCCGGACCCGCGCCGCGAAGCCGAACCCCCGGGTACCACGCGCACGCGGGCCCCGGGAAGTGGCTCGCTAGAGGTTGATCATCTGGCCCATCAGGCCCTCGGCGGCTTCCTTCATCGCCTCGGACATGGTCGGGTGGATGTGGGTGGTGCGGCCGATCTCCTCGGAGGTCAGCTCGTACTTCTGCGCCAGCACCAGCTGCGGCATGAGCTCGGAGACGTTGGCGCCGACCATGTGGCCGCCGACCAGCTCGCCGTGCTCGGCGTCGGCGATGAGCTTGACGAAGCCGGTCGCCTCCGCCAGGCCCTGCGCCTTGCCGTTGGCGGAGAACGGGAAGGTGGAGACGGTGATCTCGCGACCGTTTTCCTCGGCCCACTTCTTCGCCTGCGCCTCGGTCTTGCCGAAGGACGCGACCTGCGGGTTGCAGAACGTCGCACGCGGCATGTTCAGGTAGTCCTCGATGACGTCGGTCTCGTGGCCGGCCATGTGCTCGGCGGCGATGACGCCCATCGTCTCGGCCACGTGCGCCAGCTGCAGCTTCATGGTGACGTCGCCGATGGAGTAGATGTGCTCGACGTTGGTGCGCATGTACTCGTCGATCGGGATCTCGCCGCGCTCGCCGACCTCGACGCCGGCCTTGTCCAGGCCGATGCCCTCGGTGCGCGGGGCGAAGCCGATGGAGACCATGACGCGGTCGACGGTGATGGTCTCGGAGTCGCCGCCGTCCTTCGGCTCGACCTTGACCTCGACCGAGTCGCCCTTGTCTTCGATGGCGGTGGTCTTGTGGCCGGTGAGCAGCTTGACGCCGAGCTTCTTGTACTCCTTGGCGATGACCTTGGAGACATCCTCGTCCTCGTTCGGCAGGACGCGGTCCATGAACTCGACGATGGTGACGTCCACGCCGTAGTTGGCCAGGACGTAGGCGAACTCCATGCCGATGGCGCCGGCGCCGACGATGACCATCGAGTCGGGCAGGTCGGAGGAGAGGATCTGCTCCTCGTAGGAGACGATGTTGCCGCCGAGCTCGACGCCCGGCAGGGAGCGGACCACGGAGCCGGTCGCGATGATGGCGTTGTCGAACGTGAGCTCCTTGCCCTCGTCCTCGCCGTCGGTGATGGCGATGGTGTTGGCGTCCTTGAACTCGCCCCAGCCGTCGACCTCGTCGATCTTGTTCTTCTTCATCAGGTAGTGGACGCCCTTGACGATGCCCGCGGACACCTTGCGCGAGCGGTCGTGCGCCGCACCGAAGTCGAAGGAGGCGTCGCCCGAGATGCCGAAGGTCTTCGCCTGGTGGTTGAAGATGTGCGCCACCTCGGCGTTCTTCAACAGCGACTTGGAGGGGATGCAGCCCACGTTGAGGCAGACACCGCCCCAGTACTGCTTCTCCACGACGGCGACCTTCAGGCCGAGCTGGGAGGCGCGGATGGCGGCGACGTACCCGCCGGGGCCGGCGCCGAGGACAACGAGATCATAATGTTCAGCCACGGGAACAAGATTACGCGGCGTCGTGGTCCGAGTCATCCTCGCCTCGACCGTGGGGGGCGGGGCGGTTTGCTTTGCGACGGCCCGGCCGCCGCACGGTGCCGTCGGCGGCTCGGTGGCCCGGCCAGCGCCTCGGTCAGTGCCTCGGTCAGTAGATGCCGAGGGCGACGAGGATGTCCGCGAGCGAGGCGGACCCCTGGTCGAGGCCGACCCCGAGGAGCTCGAAGAGCTTCACGAGAAGGGATTCATGGGGCTGCATGTCGGTCCTTTCGGTTGGGACGGGTGTCCCCGCGGGGTTCTTCCGGAAATGAGCCTAGTTCACATTCGTCCCAATTTTAACTCCCGTAACACCAGTTCATGCGGGGAATCCGGTTTTCCCAGGCCGTGGACCCGCCGCGAACCCGGCCGCGACCATCTCGCACAACGCTTTCGCACCGGCGTGCGCTGGGGTAATCTCCCCATTGATTTACGCCGCACAGCGTGGACTCAGCGGCATCGAAGGATGCGCGCAGGCGGTCCACGGCATCGACTTGGCCGCCAACCCGGCCGCAGGGAGCCCACGATGAAGAACACCCGCACGCGCCTCTTGTCCGCGACCGCCGCCGCGATGGTCGCCCTGATGCCCGTTGCGCTGGCCCCGACGACCCTGGCCCAGCCGGCCGCCGAGTCGCCGGCCCCGAACCCCGTCGCCACCCCGATCGCCGATGCCGCGGGCGTCACCCCGGCGCCGATCGCGATCGGCAAGCTGGAGAAGGTCAACCCGCACTGGCGCAGCCAGATCGAGGGCCACGACAACGTCAAGGAGGTCTGGGCGGGCTCGACGTCGATGGACCGCGGCGTGCCGCTGGTCTGGATCCACCCGAAGGGCCTGACGGGTAACGACATCTACAAGCCGCGCCCGACGCTGTACGTGCTCAACGGCGCCGACGGCGGCGAGGGCAAGGCGTCGTGGCTGTACCAGACGGACATCATCGACTTCTTCTCCGACAAGGACGTCAACGTCATCATCGTCCAGGCCGGCGAGTTCTCGTACTACACCGACTGGGCGGACCCGAACACCAAGCTGGGCGCCCAGACCTGGGAGACGTTCCTGACCAAGGAGCTGCCGGAGTCCCTGGAGGCCAAGATCGGCGGCAACGGCAAGCGCGGCATCGTGGGCATGTCCATGTCGGCGACGTCGGTGCTGAACTTCGCCCAGCACAGCCCGGATCTGTACGACGGCATCGGCTCCTTCTCCGGTTGCGCCCAGACCTCCGACGAGATCGGCGCGCAGGCCATCAAGCTGGTGCTCGACCGCAAGGGCGTCACCGGCGAGCAGATGTGGGGCCCGCGCCCGGGCGAGCGCTGGAAGCACAACGACCCGCTGGTCAACGCGGAGAAGCTGCGCGGCCAGCAGATGTACATCTCCAACGGCACCGGCCTGTGGGGCGAGTGGGACACCACCGCGCACCCGAACGTCACCGACGAGTCGCAGTTGATCGCGCAGCGCACGACCGGTTCGGCCATCGAGGGCGGCACGAACTTCTGCACCAACGTGTTCAAGGCGAAGCTGGATTCCCTGGGCATCGACGCCCACTGGGATCTGGGCAACGCCGGCACGCACTCGTGGGGCTACTGGCAGGATGATCTGCACGATTCCTGGAACGTGCTGTTCTCCCGCGTCCTCTACTGAGTTTCCGCGGCCGGCGGCCGCCCGGGGAGCTTCCTCCGGGTTCCGCCCGGTTGCGCCCGCCCCATGACCTAGATTCGGGTCATGGGGTTTTCCTTTTCCGACGCCGCCACCGCCACCTCCGATGCCGCGCAGCGTTTCCTGCCCACCGACGGCGTGCCCGGCTGGCTCGACGAGATCACCGGCGAACGCGCGCTGGACTGGGCCCGGGCCCGCAGCGCGGAAACGGAGTCGCTTTTCGACGGCGACGCCTCCCGCGATGAGCTGGAGTCCGCGATCCGCGCCGCACTCGACACCGATGCGCACATCCCCTACCCGGTCCGCCGCGGCGAGCACCTGTACAACTTCTGGCGCGACGGCGATCACCCGCGCGGCCTGTGGCGTCGCACGTCGCTGGAGTCGTTCCTCTCCGGGGAGACCGAGTGGGAGGTGCTGCTCGACGTGGATGCGCTGGCGGCGTCGGAAAGCGAGAACTGGGTGTGGAAGGGCGCGCAGTGCCGGTACCCGGACTACGACCGCGCACTGGTGCATCTTTCGCGCGGCGGCGCCGATGCGTCGGTGATCCGCGAGTTCGACCTGGAAAAGCTCGCGTTCGTCTCGGACCGGCCGTTCGAGCTGCCGGAGGCGAAATCGGACGTGTCGTGGGTCAGCCGGGACGAGATCCTGGTGGGCACCGACATGGGGCCCGGCACGCTCACGGCGTCGGGGTACCCGAAGCAGGTGTTCTCGTGGCGGCGCGGGCAGGCGCTCGGCGACGCGGAGCTGATCTTCGCGGGCCACGATGACGACGTCGCCGTCGGCGGCTGGTTCGACGCCACCGAGGGCTTCGAGCGGCTGTTCGTGGAGCGGGCCATCGACTTCTACCGTTCGCGGCGGTTCGTGCGCACGGACGAGGGCCTGCAGATCATCGAAGTGCCCGACGACTGCCGCGTGAGCGTGCACCGCGAGCACCTGCTGCTGATGCCCCGCACCGATTTCAACGGCGTCCCCGCCGGAGGTCTCGCCGTGGCGGCGCTGGACGACTGGCTGGCGGGGTCGCGGGACTGCGAGGTGCTGTTCTCCCCCGACGCGCGGACGTCGCTGCAGTCGGTGGCGTGGACGAAGAGCCACCTGGTGCTGACGCTGCTGCACGACGTCGCCACACGCCTGGTCACCATGACCATCGGAGACTGGGCGGAAGGCACCGTCCCCGGGCTGCCCGAATCGGCGTCGGTGTCCGTGGTGGGGACCTCGCCCACGCGCGACGACGAACTGTGGCTGGCGGGCTCGTCCACCCTGGAGCCGGCGACGCTGTGGCTGACGGAGTCCGGCGCCGACGACGCTCCCCGCGTCGCCCGGCGCGCCCCCGCCTTCTTCGACGCCGCGGGCATGTCGACCCGCCTGCACTGGGCGACGTCCGCCGACGGCACGAAGATCCCCTACCGGATCACCGGGCTCCTGGACGACGCCGACCCGGAGGGCGCGGGCGAACCGCGGCCCACGCTGGTCCACGCCTACGGCGGGTTCGAGGTGTCGCTCGTGCCGGGTTACTCGGTGACGCGCGGACTGGGCTGGCTCGCGCGCGGCGGGCTGGCCGTCGAGGCGAACCTGCGCGGCGGCGGGGAGTTCGGCCCGGAGTGGCATTCGGGAGCGGTGAAGCTGAATCGAGGGAAGGTCCACGAGGATCACCGGGCGGTGCTCGACGACATCGTCGCGCGGGGCTACGCCTCGCCGGAGACCCTGGCGATCCGCGGCGGGTCCAACGGCGGACTGCTGTCGGCCGTGGCGCTGACGTCGTACCCGGAGAAGCTCGGCGCCGTGGTCTCCCAGGTGCCGTTGGCCGACATGCTGCGCTACCACCGGCTGTCGGCGGGCGCGTCGTGGATGGCCGAGTACGGCGACCCGGACGACGGCGCCGAAGGCGCGGCGATCCGCGAGTGGTCGCCGGTGCAGCGCATCGCCCGGCGCGCCGACCGCCCCTATCCCCCGGCGCTGGTGACCACGTCGACCCGGGACGACCGCGTGCACCCCGCGCACGCCCGGAGTCTGGCATGGTTGCTCCGCGAGGCCGGTCAACCCGTGGACTACCACGAGAACACCGAGGGCGGCCACGCCGGCGCCGCCGACAACTCCCAGGTCGCGCACCTGGAGGCATTGATCCATTCCTGGCTGTGGAGGACCCTGGGATGACCTCGTACGACGACTTCGACGAAGAGTTCCGCCGAGAGTTCGGCCACGCCCGCGATGGGCGGGGCGACGCCGATTGGCACGGCGACGTCGACCCGGAGCGGTCCTCCCGCATCGACGACGCATCGCTGATGATCAGCATCATCGGGATCATGGTCACGCTGGCCGGGCCACTGTCCGGGCTGGTGACGCTGAGCGGCCTGTTCATTCCGGTGGGCGTCGCCGGCATGGTGGCCATGATCCTCGCCGCCGTGACGCGGCAGTGGGTGCTGGTCGGCCTCGGCGCCATCACCGCCGTGTTCCCGCTGGTGGCGCTGCTGGTGATCTCCGAGGTCTTCGGCGCCGCGTGACCCGGCTCCCCCGCTTCCGGTTGCCCGCGGCCGTGCGTCGGTGGCGCAGGCGTCGCAAAGCGGTCTTTTCCGCCCGCCCGGCGCCCCTCCGGGCCCGCCCGTTTACAGTGAGTGGCGTGCAACCGACCAACGACTACACCGGCATCCCGTTCAACCTCGGTTTCCGGGTCGACCACTACGACCTGGACCTCGACTACCGCGTCGGCCCCAACCGCCTGAAGGCGACGGCCGTGCTGCACATCGAGGTCAACGCGTACATCGAGAGCCTGACGCTGGACTTCGCGGACGTCCTCGGCGTCGATTCCGTCGACGCGGACACCGACGTGCGCAACTCGCGGGTCGACGTGGCGCGGTGGCGGCAGTCGGGCCGGAAGCTGCGCGTGACGTTCGACCGGATGCTGGAGCCGGAGGAGACGCTGAACCTGACGGTGCGGTACTCCGGCAACCCCGGGCCGGTGAAGTCGAAGTGGGGCGAGCTGGGCTGGGAGGAGCTGACCAACGGGTCGCTGATCGCCTCGCAGCCCATCGGCGCCGCCAGCTGGTTCCCCTGCGACGATGACCCGGAGGCGAAGGCCCGTTACGACATCGCCGTGACGTGCGACGCCCCGTACACGGTCGTGGCCACCGGCCGCCCGTCGGCGCCGCAGCGGGTCGGCGGGTCGCGCCGCCGCTGGACGTTCGCGTCCGCAGAGCCGATGGCGTCCTACCTGGTCACCATCCAGATCGGCCAGTACTCGCGCATCGAACTGCCGTGCTCCGTCGCGCCGGTGGTGGCCTACGCGCCCATGCACCTGGTGCAGCGCGTCAAGCACGATTTCCGCGACCAGGGACGCATGCTCGAGCTCTACCGCGACCTGTTCGGCGAGTACCCCTTCCCCGGCTACCGGGTGGTCATCGTCGAGGACAACCTGGAAATCCCCCTGGAGGCCCAGGGCCTGTCCATCTTCGGCGCCAACCACGCCGACGGCAAGGACACGTGGAACCGACTGATCGCCCACGAGCTGTCGCACCAGTGGTTCGGCAATTCCGTCGGCCTGTCGCAGTGGCGGGACATCTGGCTCAACGAGGGCTTCGCCTGCTACTCGGAGTGGATCTGGGCGGAGGCGGCCGGCGGCCCGACGGCGGAGGAGTCGGCGCGGAAGCATTACGACGAACTGGTCCGCAAGCCGCAGGACCTGCGCATCGCCGACCCCGGGCCGACCGACATGTTCGACGACCGCCTGTACAAGCGCGGCGCCATCACGGTGCATGCGCTGCGGCTGCTCTTCGGCGATGACGCCTTCTTCGACTTCGTGCGCACGTGGACCAACAAGAACCGCCATTCGGTGGTCGACGCGGTCGATTTCCGGGCGTTGGCCAACCGCATCTGCCGCGAGCGGGGCATCACCACCGCGCACCTGGACGCGATCTTCGACGCCTGGGTGAACCGCACCGAGCTGCCGCCCTTCCCCGTCGACCCGGCGGCGCGCCCGTGAAGTGGTTGACCCTGGCGACGCTGGTCGCCGCCGCCGGCAGTTTCGCCATCCTCTTCCTTTCGGCGTGGGGGCTGGCCACGGACGTCAACATCCAGTTCGTCGCCTACTGGGGCCTGTTCTTCGCCATGACGGGCGTGCTCGGCGGCCTGATGCAGGAGACCACCCGCGCGGTGGGTTCCTCGCTGCGGCCGGTTGGGGGGACGCTTGACGACGCCCCGGCGCCCGCGGAGGTCCACCGTTCTGCCGGCGGCGACGGGGCCGTGATTCGGGCGCGGCCGATGACGGTCGCCGCCGGGGTGGCGGCGGTGACCTTCGTGCTGTTCGCGGCGTCGGGCCCGCTGTGGGTGGACTTCGTGGTCCACGACGGCCACGTGCTCGCGGTGCTGCTCATGGCGGGCGGCCTGGCCATGTACGCCATGCAGGCGGCCGTGTCCGGCGTGCTGTCGGGCGCGCGGCTGTGGGGGCAGTACGCGGCGCTGATCATCCTGGACATCGTCGTCCGCGTCGTGCCGGCCGCCCTGGCCTGGTGGCTCGGGTGGGGGCTGGGCGCGTGGCTGTGGATCACGGTGATCGGCACCGTCAGCTGGCTGCTGCTGGCCGCGGTCTCGCCGGCCACCCGCCGGGCGATGATGCTGCGCGCCGACGTGCCGGTGCGCCGCTTCGTGCCGCTGATGGTCACCGCCATGGGCGCCGCCGGAGCCTCGGCCGTGCTGGTCACGGGCTTTCCCACGCTGGTGAAGATCAGCGCGGACCACGGCGCGGGCGCGCTCGGCGCGGTGACGGCGGCGGGCATCGCCTACGCGGTGACGCTGACCCGCGCGCCGCTGCTGATGCCGCTGGAGAAATTCCAGAACGCCATCATCGTCCACTTCGTCCGCGCCACCGGCGGCCCGCTGGCGGCGCTGGCCAAGCCGCTGGGCGCGCTGTTCGCCTTCGGCCTGTTCGGCTCGGCGCTGGCGTGGCTGATCGGCCCGTGGATCCTGGAGGTCATCCTCCAGCCCGACTACTCCGTGCCGGGCCGCACCCTGGCCGGGCTGACGCTGGGCGCCACGTTCACCGCCGTGCTCATGGTCACCGGCGCGGTCACCCTCGCCATCGGCCGGCACCGGGCGTACCTGCTGGGCTGGCTGGTGGCCACGGTCGTCGCCACCGCCATCCTGTTCGGCCCGGGCACGCTGGAGCTGCGCAGCGTGCTGGCGCTGGTCGTGGGCCCGTCGCTGGGCGTGGCCATCCACCTGCTGGTGCTCAAGGCCGTCGCCCCCGAGGGTGCGGCGGGCATGGCAGCGGCGGCGGCCGCGGAAGGCGCCGGGGAGGGCACGGTCCCGCCCACCGCGCCGCCGCCGGCCGCGCAGATCTAAGGTGTAGCCGTGAGCACCACCCGCGACGATCTCGCCGTTTTGATGACCGTGTACCACCGCGTGGACCCGTCCCACCTCGACGCCGCGCTCGAGTCCCTGTGGGCCCAGACGGTCCGCGCGGGCCGCGTCGTCCTGGTCGGCGACGGGCCGCTGACGCCGGACCTCGACGCCGTCATCGCCCGCCACGCCGCCGCGCACCCGGAGCTGGACTTCCGCCCGCAGCCGGAGAACCTCGGCGCCGGACCCGCGTCGCAGGCGGGCCTCGGCCTCATCGACGAAGAGTGGTGCGCCCGGCTGGACACCGACGACATCGCCGAACCGGAGCGGTTCAAAAAGCAGCTCGCCGTGGTCGACGGGCCCGGCCCGGTCCCCGACGTCGTCGGCACCGCGATGGCCGAGTTCGACGATGACCTGGGCGGCGACATCACCGGCATCCGCGCGCTGCCGGAGAGCCACGACGAGATCGCGAAGTACGCGCGCATCAATTCCCCGTTCAACCATCCTTCCGTGCTGTTCCGCACCGAGCGGGTGAAGAAGGTCGGCGGCTACCGCCACGCCCCGTACATGGAGGATTACGACCTCTGGGCGCGGATGCTCGCCGACGGCGCCCGCTTCGCCAACCTGCCGGAGCCGCTGACGCGCTTCCGCGTGACGGGGATGCTCGACCGGCGGCGGGCCAAGGGCATCGTCGCCTCGGAACGCCGCATGCAGGCGACCCTCGTCGACCTGGGCCTGGTGTCGCGGCCGCGGGCCGCGTTCAACTTCGCCGCGCGCTCGGCGTTCCGGGCCCTGCCGACCGGCCTGCTGCGCCGCGCGTACCGCGCTTTGTTCCATCGCCGCGCGCGCAGTCGCTGATAAGCGGAACCACCCGCTACGATGAGCCACATCATGGATCACAGCGCAACCCCCAACGATGGCGGGATCGATTCCGCGGCCGCGCCCCATCCCGGCGAATTCGCGGACACCTGGCTCATCGTCCCCTGCTTCAACGAAGCGACCGTCATCCGCGGCGTCCTGGAGAACGCCCTCGGGACCTTCCCCAACATCGTCGCCGTCAACGACGGCTCCCGCGACTCCTCGGCGTCGGAGATCCACGCCGCCGGGGCGCACCTGGTCAACCACCCGGTGAACCTCGGCCAGGGCGCGGCGATCCAGACCGGCATCGAGTACGCCCGGTCGCAACCCGGCGCGGAGTACTTCGTCACGTTCGACGCCGACGGCCAGCACCAGGTCAAGGACGTCGTGGCCATGGTGCGCAGGTTGCGCGCCGAACCGCTGGACATCGTCGTCGGCACGCGCTTCGGACGGCCGAAGTCGGAGGATGACCAGGTGCCGCTGATCAAGCGCATCGTGCTGAAGACCGTCGTGGCGCTGTCACCGCGGACGCGGCGCCTCGGGCTGACCGACGCGCACAACGGGCTGCGCGCGTTCAACCGCAAGGTCGCGCTGGAGACGAACCTGCGCATGAACGGCATGAGCCACGCCTCCGAATTCGTGGGGCTGATGGACGAGTTCGGCTGGCGCGTCGCCGAGCAGCCCGTCGACATCCTGTACACCGAATACTCGATGTCGAAGGGGCAGTCGCTGTTCAACGGCGTCAACATCCTCTCCGACTCGCTCATCGCCAGGAGGCTGCCGTGAACGCCAACTACATCCAGATCCTCCTGCTGGCGGCGATGGCGGCGCTGGTCTGGTATTTCGTGTCCAACCGCCGCAAGGCCCGCGCGAAGGCCGGCGTGAAGCTGGGGTTCCTGGTGTTCCTGGCGGCGTGCGTGTGGGCGATCGTCCGCCCGGATGACCTGACCATCGCGGCGAACTGGGTCGGCGTGTCGCGCGGCACGGACCTGCTGCTGTACATGCTGGTGCTGGCGTTCGTGTTCACCACGGTGAGTTCGTACATCCGTTTCCGCGAGCAGGAGCTGCGCTACGCCCGGCTGGCCCGCGCGGTGGCGCTGCAGACCGCGGTGACGCCGGAAGAAGCGATGCCGGAGGGCACCGGGGAAGCCGCCGCGCGCGACGACGGCTGACGCTTCGCGCGTCGTTTCCGGGCCGGCCTTCGGGCCGGCCCGCTTTTTTCGCTCGACGACGCCCCGGTTCTGCGCGGGATCGGCCCACCCTGCACAATGGTCGCCATGACTCGATCCGACGACGACCACCGCAAGCCCGACGACGCCGCCGTGCCGGAGGACAGGCCCGTCGAAGTGGGATGGGGCCAGGACCCGAACGAGGCCGCCACCCGCGCCAACGTGGACGCCAACTCCGATGTCGGCGCCGTGATGGCCGGCGACGGCGAGGCCGCGAAGGCCGACGGCGCGGATTCCGACGCCGACGGCGACGCCGGTGACAAGGCCGGTGCCGACGACAGGGCCGAGGCCGGCACGGACACCCGGTCCATGAAGACCGTCCCGCCGGCTCTGTGGGTGTGGCTCGCCGCCGCCCTGCTGCTGGTGGCGGGCCTGGGCTTCCTGGCCGGCGATCGCTTCGGCCCCGGCATCGGCGACACCGGCGTCAATCTCGCCGGCGCCGCGGCCGGCAAGAAGAACGACGGCCCGGTGGCGAAGGAGGACGGCACCTACGACGCGTCGATCGTCGGCCCGCGCCAGGGGACGGCCGTCGCGACGATGGAGGACATCGAGAACGTCCACCGCCGCAACGAGGCCGACCCGTTCGCCCTGGGCGCCGTCGACGCGCCCGTGGTCATGACCATGTTCTCCGACCTCGAGTGCCCGTTCTGCGCCCGCTACGCGGTGACCACCCAGCCGAAGCTGATCGCCGACTACGTCGACGCCGGCCTGGTGCGCATCGAGTGGAACGATTCGGCGGCGCCGGGCCCGGCCGCGCAGGCGGCCCAGGCGGGTCGCGCCGCCGCGGCGCAGGGCAAGTTCTGGGACTTCCAGCAGGCCGCGTTCGAAGCCGCGACGGCCAAGGGCAACGGCCACCCCGAGTTCACCGTCGAGGAGCTCGTCGACATCGCGCGCACCGCGGGCGTGGAGGACATCGGGCTGTTCGAGAAGCAGCTGAAGGACGGCACCTGGGAGAAGGCCGTCCAGGAGTCCACCGCCTACGCGCAGAGCGTCGGCGTGCAGGGCACCCCGCAGTTCGTCATCGGCACCAAGCCCGTGACCGGCGCGCAGCCGGAAGAGGTCTTCCGCGACACCATCGAGCTGGAACTGATGAAGGCCAAGCGCGCCCGGTAGCGGGCCGCGGCTTACCCGCGACTTACCCGCGACTTACCCGCGGAAGTAGTCGACCGTGCGGCGCACGCCCTCGGCGATGTCCACGGTCGGCTCCCAGCCCAGCACCTCGCGGGCCAGCGAGGGATCCAGCGCCGAACGGGGCACGTCGCCCTGGCGGGCGGGGGCCTGCTCGGGCTCGTCCGGGGCGCCCGCGGCCTCGGCGACCAGCGAATGCAGCCGCCGGTCGGTGGTTTCCACGCCGGTGCCGATGTTGAACCTCATGCCGGACCCCGCGGTGCCGGCCGCCCGCACGAACGCGTCGACGACGTCGCCGACGAACACGTAATCGCGGGTGTTGCCGCCGTCGCCGAACACGCGCGTGCCCTCGCCCGCCAGCAGGCGCTGGGCGAAGATCGCCACGACCCCGGCCTCGCCGTGCGGATCCTGGCGCGGGCCGTAGACGTTGGCCGGCGCGATGTGCGAGCAATCCAGGCCGTGGAGGCGGCGGAACATGTTCAGGTACTGCTCGGCCGCCGACTTCGACGCGGCGTAGGGGCTCAGCGGGCGGACCTCCTGGTCCTCGCCCACGGGAAAGGAATCGGGCGTGCCGTAGATCGAGCCGCCCGAGGACGTGAACACGATCTTGCGCACCCCGTGCCGCCGGGCGGCGTCGGCGATGCGGATGGTGCCGATGATGTTCAGCTCCGCGTCGTGCACCGGGTCCGCGACGGATTCGCGGACGTCGATCTGCGCGGCGAGGTGGAAGATCACCTCGGGGCGCACGCGCCCGAGCAGCCCGTCCCAGTCGACGCCGAGGACGTCGCCCTCCACGAATTCGAACCGGTCCGCGCCCGCCGCCCGCGCGTCCCGCAGATTGTCGAGCTTGCCGTGCGAGAGGTCGTCGACCACCGTGACCGAGTGGCCCTCGGCCAGCAGACGATCCACCAGGGTCGAACCGATGAACCCGGCACCGCCGGTCACCAGCGCGCGGCCGGGCGGGAAGGACGTGTCGGGGGCGGCGTTGTCTCGCGATACGGCTGGCATGAATGGCATGGTACGCGCCCGGTGCCCGCTTGACGACGCCCCTGCGCCCGGCACGTCGGCGTCGTCAAGCGGAAAAGCGCCGGGTCAGTCCCGCCGCAGCCCCCGCCGCGAGTTCAGCGCGATGACCGCCATCATCAGCACCGCAATGACCATGCCGCCGCCGAGCATGACCGGGTACGTCATCCACTCGATCGACTCGGACAGCTTGGTCAGGATCGCGGGGAACGCAAACCCGATGTAGGTGAGGCAGTAGAAGATGCCCGTCAGGCCGGCCAGATCGCGCGGGCCGGCGATGCGCTGGACCTCGTTGAGGCCCGTGAACATGGACAGGCCGTAGCCCATGCCCAGCACCAGCGCCGCGACGATCGCCGCGGGGATCGACGGCGACGCCGACATCCACATGGCCAGGCCCATGCCCACCACCACGATGCCCATCGCCGCCAGCGGGCCGCGGGCGGAGGACTCCGACGCGATGCGCGGGCCGACCTGCTGGATGCCGAAGCCGAACAGCAGCGCGAAGAACGTCACCAGCGCGGAGAAGAACACCGGCTGGGCCACCTCGCCCTGCATCAGCGTCGGGATGATCGCGTAGGCCACGCCCGCCGCGCCGAACACCCACGGGGCGACCATCGCCGCCACCAGCAGGAAGCGCGGGTTCGTCACCGACGGGGTGCGCAGCGACTGCAGGATCGTCTCGCGCGGGCCGCCCGCCAGATGCGGCGACTGGCGCGTTTCGGGGACGACCGTCATCGCGATGATCGTCGGGACCGTCAGCACGATGTGCAGGATGTACGGCAACTGCCCCGGCAGCGGCGCGAACTGCGCCAGCGACCCCGCCACGCCCGCGCCGATGCCGAAGCCCAGCGTCAGCGCCATCGACTGGCGCTTGGCGCCCGACGTCGACTTCGCCGTCGGATCGAAGCGCTCGTGCGACAGCTCCTTCACCCACGACCCGCCGACCGCCATGGCGATGCCCACGCCGACGCCCGACAGCGCGCGGCCGACCAGCAGCAGCGGGCCCGTCGTCTCGCCCGCCGCGATAAGCACCGAACCGATGATGGAGAACAGCGGCGACGCCAGCATGACCGGCTTGCGGCCGACGCGGTCCGACAGCGGGCCGGAGATCAGCAGCGCCGGGGCGATGCCGAGCGCGTAGATGAACAGAAGGAGGTCGACGAAAACCAGGTCGAGGTCGCCGTTGAGGCGGTACATCACCATCAGCGGCGTGAACTGATTTCCGCCCCAGGCCACCGCGAACACGGCGATGGCGACCAGAAACCACGGGGGCATGTGGCTGCGGCGCGCGGCCGCTCCTTCGGTTCGTGACATGCGGCACACTTTACGACGCGACCCCGCGTACATCTCAAATTATTCGCAAACGCCGTTGCCGCCGCCCCGATCGGGGTTGCGGATGAATCGTTTCGCTTGGCTAGGCTTGACCTCGACCACCGCACCCGGCGATCACCTGACCAATCCCGGAATTCTGCGGGGCGATTTTGCCACGCCCGAAAATCCGAGGAGCACCATGCGATCACGAGCACATTCACTTTTGGCCGGATTGGCGGGGATCGTCGTCTCCGCCCTGGCCCTGACGGCCTGCGGTTCCGGCGGGGACGGAGGAGCCGGCACCGGCGCGGACGGCGGCGGTGCGGCCGGGGGCGACGGCGCGTTCCCGGTGTCCGTCGCCTCCGGCGGAGCCGGGTCCGGCGACGAGGTGACCATCGAGAAGCGCCCCGAGCGCATCGTCAGCCTCTCCCCGACCGCCACCGAGTCGCTGTTCGCCATCGGCGCGGGCAAGCAGGTCGTCGCCGTCGACGAATACTCCAACCACCCGGCCGAGGCACCCGTCGTCGAGGGCCTGTCGGGGTACCGCACGAACGTCGAGTCGGTCCTGTCGCACGACCCGGACCTGGTGGTCGTGATGACCCCGGATGACGCACTGGCGCAGGGCATGGCCGCGGTGAACGTGCCGGTCCTGGTGCTGCCCGCTGCGAAAGACCTCGACGGCGCCTACGCGCAGATCGAGACCCTCGGCACGGCCACCGGCCACGTCGGCGACGCCGTCGAGGTGGTGCGGAACATGTCCACCGAGATCGACGAGGCCATCAAGTCCGTGCCGGCCGGCGTGCGCGACGCGGGCCTGAAGTACTACCACGAGGTGACGTCGGATTATTACTCCGTCACCGACGACACCTTCCTGGGCGAGGTGTACCGGAAGTTCGGGCTGTCGTCGATCGCCACCGGCGATTCCGGCTACCCGCAGTTGAGCGCCGAGGCGATCATCGCCGCCGACCCGGACCTGATCTTCCTGGCCGACGCCACCTCCGAGTCGCTCACCGCGGACGACATCGCGGCCCGCCCGGGCTGGGACAAGATCAAGGCGGTGAAGGACGGCAACATCACCGCCCTCGACGAGAACCTCGCCTCGCGCTGGGGCCCGCGCCTGCCGGAGTTCTACCGTTCGCTGGCCGCGGCGCTCAACGACGCCCGCGTCCCCGCGGCCGCGAAGTAGCCGGGGGCGCACGGTGCCCGAGATGGCGACGGCGACGACGAAGGCGGAATCGGGGCGGCGGCTCACGCGGCCCAACGCCCTGGCCGTCGTCGCCGCATCCCTGTTGCTGCTCATCGGCGCGGCGCTGCTGTCCGCGTTCACCGGCGCCGTGAAGCTGCCGCCCGCCGACGTCGTCCGCGAGCTCGTCGGCATCGGCGCGCTGTCCGCCCGCGACCACGCGATCCTCTGGGACATCCGGCTGCCGCGCGTGGCCATGGGCATCGTCGTCGGCGCGACGCTCGCCATCGCGGGCGCGGCGTACCAGGCGGTGTTCCGCAATCCGCTGGCGGACCCGTACCTGCTCGGCGTGTCCTCCGGCGCGGGCCTGGGGGTGACGCTGGCCGTCGTCGCAGGCGGGGCCGTGGGCTTCGGCGGCGGTGGCGCGGGAGTGGTGGCCGCCGCCTTCGCGGGCGGCGTGATCGCCGTGAGCGCGACGTACATGGTCAGCCGCGGCGTGGGGCACGGTGCGTCGGCGACGGTGGTGGTGCTGGCGGGCGTCGCGGTGGCGGCGTTCGCCAATGCGGCGCAGACCTTCATCCAGCAGCGCAACATCGAGACGATCCAGCGGGTGTACTCGTGGATGCTCGGCAACCTCGGCGTGACCCGGTGGGGGTCGGTCGCGCTGGTCCTGGTGCCGGCGGCGGTGTGCTGGCTGGTGCTGCTGGGCGCCGCGCGCGTGCTCGACGTCATGACGGTGGGCGACCTGGAGGCCCGCACCCTCGGCGTCGACCCGGCGACGGCGCGGCTGCTGCTCGTCGCCGTGGCGACGCTGGGCACCGCCGCCGTGGTCAGCGTTTCCGGGCTGATCGGCTTCGTCGGCATCATCGTGCCGCACGCGCTGCGGCTGGTCGTCGGGCCGGGCCACCGCCTGCTGCTGCCGCTGACGCTGATCTGGGGCGCCATCTTCCTGCTGCTCGCCGATACCTTCGCCCGCACGGTGCTGGCGCCGGCGGAGCTTCCCGTGGGCGTGGTCGCCGCGGCCGTGGGTGCGCCGTTCTTCCTTTTCATCCTCCGTCGATTCAGCAAGATGGGCAGGGCCGGGGCATGACCGATCCGACGCGCACCCGCACCGCCGCGGCCGCGGTCGGGGCCGACAACTCCATCCACTGCCATGACGTGCGCGTGCGCCACGAGGGCGCCGACCGCGACGCCGTGGCCGGCGTGACCTTTTCCGTCCCCGCGGGCGGCTGGCTGACGCTGGCGGGCCCCAACGGCTGCGGCAAGTCGACTCTGCTCCATGCGCTGGCGCAGGTGCTCGCCCCGGCCGCGGGCACCATCACGTTGGCCGGCCACGACATCGTGGGCGGTTCGGGGCCGCTGCTGGCGCTGCGGGCCCTGTCCCCCGCCGCGTGGCGGCGCCGCCGGGAGCTCGCGCGCACGGTGGCGCTGATGCCGCAGACGCCCGTCATCCCGGAGGGCATGCACGTGCGCGAGTACGTTCACCTGGGCCGCCATCCCCACGGCGGTGCGTTCGGTTCCGACGACCACTCCGTCACCGACGCCAGCCTGGAGACCCTTCACCTCACGCGCTTCGCCGACCGCCGCGTCGCCGAGCTGTCCGGCGGCGAGCGCCAGCGGGTCACGCTGGCGCGCGCCCTGGCCCAGGAGCCGTCGATCCTGCTCCTCGACGAGCCGACCTCCGCGCTGGACATCGGCCACGCGCAGGACGTCCTGGAGCTCGTGGAGGACGTCCGCGCCGAGCGCGGCCTGACCGTCGTCGCGGCCATGCACGACCTGACGCTGGCGGGCCAGCACGGGGAGCGGGTGGCTTTGCTTCACGACGGCGCGCTGTCCTGCATCGGCGCCCCCGCCGAGATTCTCACCGCCGAACGGATCCGCGACATCTACGGGGCGAGCGTGGAGATCCTGCAGCGCCCGGATGGCCCGGTGGTGGCTCCGGTGCGCGAGCGCCGCCGCTGAGCGGGTCGGGCGTTCCTCTCCGATTCGGGCGCGTTCGCAGGCCCGGGCGGGTCAGCCACCCCCGAATCGGGGTGCGCATTCGGCACCCCCGCCGACCGGCGAGTGACGGCCATGAACCGCACCGCAATCAGGCCGTTGCCGTTCCGTGATGGTCGACTTAACTTGCGTCACAGCACCCTCTCAGCACACACGGATTACGGCCCGCAGGCCCTTCACCACACAAAGTTATGTACTTATCTGGCGTAGGACATTTCATCGTCCGCGCAGGTTATGTGGAAAGTCGCCGAACGGGTGCCCCCGTCGCAAAGCAGCCAGCCCACCCCCGGCCAATACCCCCGGCATGCGCGGGCATGCCCGAGTTGCCCGAAAACACCCCGGGGAGCACCTCCACGGGGTCAAGCAAACACCGGAAATCGCTACCCCCGAGGCCCGAAATCGGCGGTGTCGCGGAAACTCAACGAGCTGCCGGGAGCCCCGGTGCTGTGTCAAAATACGTTCCGCTCGCGACGCGTTCATGCGCCGCCCGCTTTCGCGGCCGCCCACAAGGCAGTCGCGCACCCGATTCCCCCGTGCACCGGGGCGACGCCCCGACAACACGCACACGAACCGACCCGAAAGCCGGAGACTCCATGACCACGTCCGTCATCGCCGCCGAGAAGGACCAGCGCACGCGCGTCCTCTCGGGCACGCTCATCGGCACCACCGTCGAGTGGTACGACTTCTTCATCTACGCGCAGGCCGCCGCCATCATCTTCGGCAGCCAGTTCTTCGATCCCGCCGGCGGCAAAGACTCCCCCGTCGGCCAGATCATTTCCTGGGCCACGCTGGGCATTTCCTTCCTCTTCCGCCCGCTGGGCGCCGTCGTCGCCGGCCACATCGGCGACCGCTTCGGCCGCAAGGGCGTGCTCGTCTTCACGCTCATCGGCATGGGCCTGGCGACGTTCCTCATCGGCGTCCTGCCGACCTACGCCAGCTGGGGCATCGCCGCCCCGCTGATCCTGGTGGCGCTCCGCATCATCCAGGGCATCTCCGCCGGCGGCGAGTGGGGCGGCGCCGCCCTGATGGCCGTCGAGTACGCGCCGAAGAAGCGCCGCGGCCTGTTCGGCTCCGCGCCGCAGGTCGGCGTGCCGCTGGGCCTGGTGCTGTCCACCGCCGTCCTCGTCGCCGTCCAGTCCAACCTGGGCATGGAGGCGTACAAGGAGTGGGGCTGGCGCATTCCGTTCCTGCTCAGCTTCGTGCTGATCATCGTCGGCTACATCATCCGCAAGGCCGTCGACGAGTCCCCGGTCTTCCGCGCCATGCAGGAGGAGTCCGCCGAGCGTTCCGCTCCGCTGCCGCTGCTGTTCAAGAACCACTGGCGCAAGGTCATCCAGGGCGCGCTCATCTTCGGCGCCCAGCAGGCCCCGGGCTACCTGGTCATCGCGTTCTTCGGCAAGTTCGCCCAGATCCCGGTCGAGGCCGGCGGCGCGGGCATCTCCTCGCAGGTCGCGTGGACGGGCACTCTGGTGGCCGGCATCTTCTGGACCATCTTCATGGTCCTGTCCGGCGCCATCTCCGACTCCATCGGCCGCGGCCGCACCTTCATCATCGGCTACGTGCTGCTGATCATCGGTGAGGTCGTCATGTGGAACCTCATCGCCACCGGCAACCCGTGGATCTACGTCGCCACGCTCGGCTTCCTGGCGCTGCCGCTGGCCCTAACCCTCGGCCCGCTGCCGGCCATGTACGCCGAGATGTTCCCGGCCGACGTCCGCTACTCGGGCGTGTCCATCTCCTACGCCCTCGGCGCGATCCTCGGCGGCGCGTTCGCCCCGATGATCACCCAGCTGATCCTCGATGCCACGAAGACCGACACCTACGTCGGCGACACCTGGATGGTCTCCGTGTACCTCATCGCGCTGACCATCCCGGCGTTCATCGCGCTGTTCATGCTCCCGAAGAACCTCGAGGAGCGCGACCTGCTGGCGCTGAAGCACGACGAGGCGTAATCCACGCCCTTCGCTCGCGCGCGAGCCGCGCAGGCCCACGTACGGTCCACGTACGGCCCGCGCAGTCCGCACGCGGCGATCCCCGGCCCCGCAGGGGTCTCCGCGAAAAGAACCCGCCGTCCCGTTTCCCGGGCGGCGGGTTCTCGCGTGTGCGACGATGAAACCCCAATTGCTTCGGGAGGCGCGCAGTGAACATCGGAATCATCGAAGTAGGGATCATTCTTGCGGTGATGCTGTTGGTGCTCCTGAAGGCGGCCGTCGGTGTTCTCGCCGTGCTGGCGCTGGTGTGGGTGGCGCGGGCGATGCTCCGGAAGTAACGGTCGCCGCCGGCGGGGCATCTGCAGTTGATGGGCACGCCCATGGAAGCGGCTCGGCTGCGAGTCGATGCGGGACAGGGCCGGGCACCCCCGAGGAGCGGATGCACACCACCAGTCAGCACGCGCCCAGGCACTGTTCGAACATGTGCGCGCAGCCGATCCGCAACATAGTGAAAGATGACGACTCGACGGTCGGCATCGTGCCGACCCGGTACACGATGCTCCCGTGGACCGAACCACCTCAAGGACGAATCCCCAATCTCTGACAGGGAAACCCGTGAAAGGTACGGTACGAGTCATGAACAGGACGAACGCGATGACCAGGGGAGCCGGCCGGATGACGCTGGCAACCTCCCCGCGGATCCGCGACGTCGCGGAGGAAGCTCACCGGCGCAACCGGACCCGAACGCTTCGGTCGTTCCAGAAGGTCGGGAACTCGATCCGTCTCGAGATCAACCGACGCTCCCCGGACTAGACGTCGTTCAAGCGTACTCCCTGCAGTATGAGGGCCCCCTGCCCCCGCCGGGAGTCCTCGCCGAATACGAGCATTTCGCCCCGGGAACCGCACGCCGAATTCTCGATGACGCCCACGAGAACGAAGTTCTCGACCGCGAGGTGACCCGCAAATCGTTCGAGACTGCATTGTGGCTGGAGAAGGGTGGGTTCATTGCCGCTGCCGCAATCACCGTCACATGCTTGGTGTTTGCCTTGCTGTGCTTGTTCTTTCTTGAACCACCGGAATCGATCGCGGGCACCGTGGTCTTTGCCCTGGGAAGCGCCACGCCCATCGTTCTCGGTTTCCTTGGCAACCACGGAGCGGTGAAACGCGGCGATGCAAAGCGGTCCACCGAGGAGTCACGGGATGCGTGACGCCCTCCCCCGGGGGCCGGGCGGACAGCGGATCCGTACGGTATCCGTACGGTTTCGGTACGGTACGTCGGGCCACGACCAGCAACAACGCGCAACAACGTCCGTGCCCGAAAAACGAGGAAACCCCAGGCCAACCGGGTGGTTGACCTGGGGTTTCGGTGGAGCCGCCTGCGAGAATCGAACTCGCGACCTTTTCATTACGAGTGAAGCGCTCTACCAACTGAGCTAAGGCGGCGCAGTCGCCACGGCATGCGTGGTTACCGCCGAAATCTTATCGCACCACCCCCGCGCCCCAAAATCCGCCCCCTACCGGCCAGAACGCGCCTGCTTTACGACGACCGCGTCACCTCTGCCCCACCCGGCACGCCACTTGCATCGCGCCCATCATCCCGTCGAGGGCGACGGCGGACCGCACGTTTCGGGCCATGGCCTTGCGGGCCCCCATCACCGCGTCGATGCATGCCACCAACCCTTCCGGAGGAACCCGGCGCGCCAATTCCGAGGCCGTGCGCCGCCGGTCGGGATTGATCGGCGTCGGACCGGCTCCCCCGCCTGTGCCACCACCGGAGCCACCACCGCCGCTCCCATCCGCACCGATCCCCGAGGAGACCAGCAGCGCGTCGCGAAGCAAACCGACCATGTCCATCAGCGCCATGTCCACCAACTCGAACTCGGTGCGCTTGCGGCGGCGCTTCTGGTTCTCCTCCAGCTCCTTGATCACGCCCGCCGACCCGCGCGTCGCCGCCTGCGCGCCCTTGCCCTTCGCGCCGAGGCCCAGGGAATTGGTCAGCTGCTCCAGCTCCTTCTCCTCGCGCGGGGCATTGCGCCGCTTCGACTCGGCCTCCGCCTTCGACGCCAGCTCCCGAGTGCGCAGGTACGCGCGGGAAGGGTCGAACACCGCCTCCACCAGATCCAGCGCCCGGCCGCGCCACTCGCGCGTGCCCTCATCGGTGGCCAACCCCTTCGCCCTGCCGATGTGGCCGTTGGCGATGGTGCCCGCCCACTCGGCCTGCTCCACGGTCAACTCGGGGTTGCTCATCCGCAGCGCGGCCACCACGTGCTCCCGCGTCGGAGTGGGCACGTACACGTGCCGGCACCGCGACCGCAGCGTCACGGAAAAGTCCGACGGATCCGTCGTCGGCGCGCACAACAGGAACACCGTCCGCTCCGGCGGCTCCTCCACCGCCTTCAGCAGGGCATTGGCGGACTCGTCGTTGAGCCGGTCGGCGTCCTCGATGATCACCACCCGCCACTCCGCCGTCGTCGGCCGGCGGTGCGCCCACGGGATCACCTCCGA
Organism: Corynebacterium hansenii; assembly: GCF_030408795.1. Classification (NCBI taxonomy): domain Bacteria; kingdom Bacillati; phylum Actinomycetota; class Actinomycetes; order Mycobacteriales; family Corynebacteriaceae; genus Corynebacterium; species Corynebacterium hansenii. Next base: position 272,532 of record NZ_CP047211.1, on the reverse strand, counting down.
GCGCACGACCTTCACCTGGATCACCGCGCCCTCGGTGGTCACGTTCATCAGGTCGCCGTGCGTGTTCGCCTCCGCCGTCAGGCACCCCCGGCACCGGCCGCAGCCCACCACGTCCGGGTCGGTGCACAACAGCGCCTGCGCGAACGCCTTCGCCGCCACGGACCGCCCCGACCCCGGCGGCCCCGTGAACAACCACGAATGCGTCATCGCGCCGTTCGGGTCCGCCGCGGCACGCGCCGCCGGATCATCCCCCGCCCGGGCCATCGCACGCGCCGCACGGGCCGCGGCCGCCAACGTCGCCCGCGCTCCCCCGGACTCCGTCACGCGGTCGAAAACGCCGGTTTCATCCATGGGCACCACGATAGCCGCCGCACCGGACCGGACCGTCGCAAAGCAATCCCCGCCCCCGCCGACCAGCGTTCGCCATGGCGTCCCAAGCATCCGCGAGGGGCGATAAGGTGGTCTGCATGCAACGGTTGTGGAGGAACCTCCGGTGGCTGCGCAGCACGCCCTGGCCCGCGTACGCGGCGGCGGTGTTCCTGTGCAACCTCATCGGCGCCGTCGGCGTCGGGTTCTTCCTCGGTGCCCTGCTGCCGCTCGAGGGCCTGTCGGGGTTCACCGAACTGCCCGGGCCCGCGTTCATCGGGCTGCTCGTGTACCTCGCCGCCGCCGTGGCGGCGGGCATCGGCACGACGTGGCTGCTGTTCAAACCCGTGCTGCGCTGGCAGCGCAACCCCGACGGCCACGACCCGCGGCGCGTGCGCTACCTGGTCATGCGCATCCCCGGGTACCAGGCGATCCTCGGCGCCATCATCTGGGGCGTCGGCGTGCTGGTGTTCGGCATCGTCGCACTCGTGCATTCGCCGCGCCTGGGGCTGGTGGTGGTGATCACCTCGGTGTTCGGCGGCGCCATCGTCGCGCTGATGACGTACCTCATCTCCGAACGGCTCGTCCGCCCCGTCGCCGCGGAGGCCCTCGCCCGCCGCGCCCCCGACTCGTCGCTGGAACCGCCGATCGGCCAGCGCCTGCAGCAGACGTGGGTGCTCACCTCCGGGCTGCCCGTCGTCGGCATCCTGCTCGTGTTCCTCGCCCAGAGGCTCGGGTACTTCACCGACGACCTCGGCGACATCCTGCCCGCCATCGTCGCGCTCGCCGTGCTGGCGCTGGTGACCGGCTACGTGGGCACGTCACTCGCCGCCATGAGCATCGTCGACCCCATCCGCGACCTCACCGGCGCCGTCAACCGCGTCCGCCGCGGCGACACCGGCACCCGAGTGCCCATCTACGACGGCTCCGAAATGGGCGTCCTGCAGGCCGGCTTCAACGAAATGATGCGCGGCCTGCAGGAACGCCAGCGCGTCCGCGACCTGTTCGGCCGCTACGTCGGCTCCGAAGTCGCCCGCAAGGCACTCGAGGAGAAGCCGACGCTGGGCGGCGAGGACCGCCTGGTGGCCGTGCTGTTCGTCGACGTCATCGGGTCGACGACGTTCGCCGTGCAGAACTCGCCGGAGGTCGTCGTCCGCGAGCTCAACGCGTTCTTCGAGCACGTCGTCGACTGCGTGCACCGGAACAAGGGGATCATCAACAAGTTCCAGGGCGACGCGGCGCTGGCCGTGTTCGGCGCCCCGCTGCCGCTCGACGACACCGCCGGGCACGCCCTCGCCGCCGCCCGCGAGCTGCGCCAGGAGCTGCGCGACCTGAAGCTGTCGGCGGGCATCGGCGTCTCCGCCGGGCGCGTCGTCGCCGGGCACATCGGCGCCCACGACCGTTTCGAGTACACCGTCATCGGCGACGCCGTGAACCAGGCCGCCCGCCTCACCGAGCTGGCCAAGGACACCCCCGGCCAGGTGCTGGCCACCGCGTCGACCGTGCGCCTGGCCAACGAGGACGAGCAGGCGCGCTGGACGTCCCTGAAGTCCGTCGAGCTGCGCGGTCGCACCCACATGACGCAGCTGGCGAGGCCGATCCGCCCGACGCTCGCGGACCGTTCCTGACGGCCGCCGCGGCCGGCGGCTTTTGCTTGACGACGGCCGGCCCACGGCCCGTTCGCCCGCGCCCGTGCCCGGGCCCGCGCCCGCCGAACGGAGGAAAGGCCGACCGACGCGAAAACGGCCGGCCCGGGAAACCGGACCGGCCGCGGGCGGCTCAGGACTTCTTGGCCGTCTTTTTCGCCGTCTTCTTGGTGGCCTTCTTGCTTGTCTTCTTGGCGGCCTTCTTCGCGGTCTTCTTGGTCGTCTTCTTCGTCGACCGCTTCGCCGTCTTCTTCGCCCCCGGGCCACCCGTGGCGGCCTCCTTCGCGCGGCGCTCCGACAGCAGCTCGTTGGCGCGCGCGTCGGTCAGGGTCTCCGGGTTGTCGCCCTTGCGAAGCGACGCATTCGTCGTGCCATCGGTGACGTACGGGCCGAAGCGGCCGTCCTTCACGGTCATCGGCTTGCCGGACACGTCGTTGTCGCCCAGCTGCTTCAGCGGCGGCTTCGCGGCCGCGCGGCCCCGGCGCTTCGGCTCCGCGTAGATGCGGCGGGCCTCGTCGAGCGTGACCGTGAAAAGCTGCTCCTCCGACGCCAGCGACCGCGAGTCCGAGCCCTTCTTCAGGTACGGGCCGTAGCGGCCGTTCTGCGCCGTGATCAGCTCCCCGTCGGTGGGGTCGACGCCGACCTCGCGCGGCAGCGACAGCAGCTTCAGCGCCTCCTCCAGCGTCACCGTCGACGGCTCCATCGAGGAAAACAGCGACGCCGTCTTCGGCTTCAGCGTCTCCTCGACGATCTGCGCGATGCGCTTCTCCTTCTGGTTCGCCGCGGTCTTGGTGTCCCAGTTCTTCTTGCGCTTGCCCTCGGCGGCGCGCTGGGCGTCCTCCGCGGCACGCTCCTCGGCGACGATCTGCTCCGCCTTGACCTCGACGCCGGCCTTCTCCTCGTCGGTGACGATCTCGGTGACGTACGGGCCGTAGCGGCCGTCCTTGGACACGATCATGCGGCCGTTGGCCGGGTTGAGGCCCAGCTCGCGGCCGCCCTGCGGCATGGCCAGCAGCTTCTCGGCGGTCTCCAGGTCCAGCTCGTCGGGGGTCATCGACTCCGGCACGTTGGCGCGCTGCACCAGGTCGGCGCCCTCCTCGCCGGCGCCGGGGCGCACGCGCTCCAGGTACGGGCCGTAGCGGCCGACGCGGACGACGATGGGGTTGCCGTCGGCGTCGTCGAAGATGTGCAGGGAGTTGACGCGGCGGGCGTCGATCGCCTCGAGGTTGACGTCGATGATGTTCTTCAGGCCGCCGCGCGCCGCGATGACGTCGGCACCGCCGGATCCGTTTTCGGCGGAGTCTCCGAAGTAGAACCCGCTGAGCCAGCGCGTGCGGTCCTCGGACCCGGCGGCGATCTCGTCGAGCTCATCCTCCAGGTCGGAGGTGAAGTCGTAGTTGATCAGGTCGGCGAAGGAATCCTCCATCAGGCCGACGACGGCGAACGCCACCCACGACGGCACCAGGGCGTTGCCGCGGGAGTACACGTAGCCGCGGTCCTGGATGGTCTTGATGATCGACGCGTACGTCGACGGGCGCCCGATGCCGAGGTCCTCCATCTTCTTCACCAGCGACGCTTCGGTGTAGCGCGCCGGCGGGTTGGTGGAGTGGCCTTCCGGGGTGACGGAGTCGACGCCGAGTTCCTGGCCGGTTTCCAGGCGCGGCAGGCGGCGTTCGGCGTTGTCGGCGACGTTGCGGCCGTCGCCGAGCTGCGACACCTCCACGTAGGCCTTCAGGAAGCCGGGGAAGGTGATGGTGCGGCCGGTGGCGGACAGTTCCACCTCGCGGGCCCCGGCCCCGGCCCCGGCACCTTCACCGGCGGCTGACGTGCCCGCGACGACCACCTTCATCGACGTGCCGCGCGCGTCGGACATCTGGGAGGCGACGGTGCGCTGCCAGATCAGCTCGTAGAGCTTGAATTCCTCGGCATCGAGGGATCCGGCGAGCTCGCCGGGCGTGGCGAACCGTTCGCCGGCGGGGCGGATGGCCTCGTGGGCCTCCTGGGAGTTCTTCACCTTGCGCTGGTACTGGCGCGGAGCGTCGGCGACGTACTCGGGGCCGTAGAGGTCGCGGGCCTGACGGCGGGCGGCCTCGATGCCCGACTTCGACAGTGTGGTCGAGTCGGTTCGCATGTAGGTGATGTGGCCGTTTTCGTACAGGCGCTGGGCGATGCGCATGGTGCGCTCGGAGGTGAAGTGGAGCTTGCGGCCGGCTTCCTGCTGCAGCGTCGACGTCATGAACGGCGCGTAGGGGCGGCGGGTGTACGGCTTCTCCTCGACGGACGCGACGGTCAGCGTCGCGCCGGTCAGGCCATCGGCGAGCGAGCGGGCATCGGCTTCGGCGAGGACGGTGACGCCCTCGGGCTTCTTCAGCTGCCCGCGGTCGTCGAAATCGCGGCCGGTGGCGACGCGCTTGCCTTCGACGGAGGTCAGGCGGGCGTCGAAACGCCGCGGCTGGGTGGAGTCGACGGGCTCGGATCCGGTGTCGAGCGTCGCGTCGAGGTCCCAGTAACCGGCGGAGATGAACGCCATCCGCTCCCGCTCGCGCTCGACGATGACGCGGGTGGCCACGGACTGCACACGGCCGGCGGACAGGCGCGGCATGACCTTCTTCCACAGCACGGGCGACACTTCGTATCCGTACAGGCGGTCGAGGATGCGGCGGGCTTCCTGGGCGTCGACCAGGTTCTGATCGAGTTCGCGGGTGTTGGCGGCGGCTTCGAGGATGGCGGGCTTGGTGATCTCGTGGAACACCATGCGGCGCACGGGCACCTTGGGCTTGAGCACCTCGAGCAGGTGCCACGCGATGGCCTCGCCCTCGCGGTCGGGGTCGGTGGCGAGGTACAGCTCGTCGACGCCGGCGAGCAGCCGCTTCAGCTCGGTGACCTTCTTCTTTTTGTCGGGGCTGACCAGGTAGAGGGGCTGGAAGCCGTGGTCGACGTCGACGCCGAGGCGGGCCCAGGGTTCCTTCTTGTATTTGGCGGGGATGTCGGCGGCGCCGCGGGGCAGGTCGCGGATGTGGCCGACGGATGCCTCGACGATGTAGTCGTCGCCCAAGTACGGCTGGATCTTGCGCGCCTTGGTCGCCGACTCGACGATGACGAGTCGCTTCGTGCCTTTGTCGTCTGCCACCTGGAATCTGCCCTGCAACTTTCGGGGTCGGTTCGGGGCCCTTCAGGCCGGGCCCCAGGTCGGGCGCATTGCCTTCACCTGAATCTAAAAGCACACCGTACACATGCCCCGACGCCGCACAGTCGAATAGGGGTGTGACGGGAATCCCCCTCACGGGGGTCTCGGGGCGCCCCTGACCCGTGCGTGACCTGCGATTTCGCGGGGTTGTTGCGGTCCGTGAAATTTTTCGCCCCCTGCTTTGCGACGGCCGGTCCACCGTGGGCGCGGTTCGTCGTAAAGCGCGACGGCGCGAAACCGGCGGCGCCCCAGGAGAAGGAGCTGCGGCAAAGCCGAGGCAGAACCACTGCAGAGCCGAGGAAGAACCAGTGCAGAGCCGAGGCGGAACCCGCGAAGAAGCCGCCGAAGACCCCGGGAACGACGACGGCCCGCCGTGGAGAACCACCCTGGGGTGGAACTTCACGACGGGCCGTTGGCCCCGCTTGAACTGCAGCGGAACCGGCGTCTGTTCAGCTCAGGCGCGAACGCCCACAACCGATGTAGATGTGTCGATTAGAGACCGCGGACGTTCAGGGCCTGCGGGCCCTTCTGGCCTTCGCCGATCTCGAACTCGACGGGCTGGTTCTCCTCGAGGGTCTTGAATCCGGAACCCTGAATCTCGGAGTAGTGGACGAAGACGTCGTTGCCTCCGTCGGCCGGGGCGATGAACCCGAAGCCCTTCTCCGAGTTGAACCACTTAACGGTGCCCTGTGCCATTGTTGATGTACCCCTTTAGGTTGTTGGACGTGAGCGCGCCGCCTTAGAGACGACGATTCAATCCGTCAGTCTGCCACGTATCGCCCGAATGTTCTGCTTTCGGGGTAGACCAATACGCTCACGGGGCACGCCGCGCAGACGTCGATTTCACGGAGGGGGTGGTCAGGTGCATGGTTTCGGGAGAGAACTACTCGAACCGGTGATCTCCGCCCACCCCCGCGCGACCGTCACGCACATCGCCGATCTGCCGCCGCGGGTCGGCCGGACCGCCGAATGGCCCGAGTGGGCCCCCGGGCATTTGCTGTCCGCGCTGTCGGATCGGGGCATAGAAAAGCCCTGGACGCATCAGGCCGAAACCGCCGCCCACGCGTGGGCCGGGCGGCACTGCGTCGTGGCCACGGGCACGGCGTCGGGGAAGTCGCTGGGCTACCTGCTGCCGGTGCTCACCGAGCTCATGGCGGACCCCGCCGCGACCGCGCTGTACCTGTCGCCGACCAAGGCGCTCGGCGCGGATCAGCTCGCCGCCGCGCGCGAGATCGCCGTCGACGCCGTGCGATACGGGCGCGAGGGCGGCGGGAGCGACGCGGATGTGGGACGCGGCGGCGCGGGAGGCGGCGGCGCGCGCGAGCGCGGTACTGGCGGAAACGGCGCGGACCCGCACCCCGTCGCCGTGGCCTCCTACGACGGCGACACCCCGAAGGACGTCCGCCGGGCCGTGCGCGAGGGCGCGCGGTGGATCTTCACCAATCCGGACATGCTGCACATCGGCATGCTCGCCCGGCACCAGTGGTGGGCGCGGGTGCTGCGCAAGCTGCGGTACGTCGTCGTCGACGAGTGCCACGCCTACCGCGGCGTGTTCGGTGCGAACGTCGCGCTGGTGCTGCGGCGCCTGCTGCGGATGGCCCGCCACTACGGCGCGGAACCGACCGTGGTGTTCGCCTCCGCCACGACGGCCGACCCCGCCGCGCAGGCCGCGCGGCTGATCGGCGAGCCCGTCGAGGCCGTGCTCGACGACGGCGCGCCCGTCGGCGAACGCACCATCGCCCTGTGGGAGCCCGGCCTCCTTCCCGACCTGGCCGGAGAAAACGGCGCCCCCGTGCGACGCCCCGCCGTCACCGAAGCCGCCGACATCATGGCCGACTTGCTTGCCGACGGCGCCCGGACGCTGACCTTCACCCGGTCGCGGCGTTCGGCGGAGACGATTGCGCTGGGAGTTCGGGAGCGGCTGGACAAGCGCGGGCGCGGGGACGTCGGCAAGCGGGTCGAGTCCTACCGCGCCGGCTACCTGGCCGAGGACCGCCGCGACATCGAGCGTCGCCTCGACGACGGCGACCTGCTGGGCGTGGCCACCACCAACGCGCTGGAGCTGGGCATCGACGTCGGCGGCCTGGACGCCGTGGTGCAGGCCGGGTTCCCCGGGACCGTCGCGTCGTTCTGGCAGCAGGCCGGGCGCGCGGGCCGCCGGGGCCAGGGGGCGCTGGTGGTCATGGTCGCCCGCGACGACCCGATGGACACCTACCTGGTGCACCACCCATCCGCGCTGCTCGGCAGACCCGTCGAGGCGACCGTCTTCGACCCCGCCAACCCGCACGTGCTGCGCGGCCACATCTACTGCGCGGCAGTCGAATTGCCGCTGACGGATGCCGTGCTCGAGGAGTGGGGCGCGCTCGGCGTCGCGCGGGAGATGGCCGGCGACGGGTGGCTGCGCAAGCGCCGCGACCGCTGGTACCCCACCGACCGCGACGAGGGTCCGCGCATGTCGGGGGCGCATGCGGCCGTGGATCTGCGCGGCGGGAGCGGTCAGGACGTCGCCATCGTCGACGGCACCGACGGTCGGCTGCTGGGCACCATCGACGTCGGCCGCGCGATGCAGCAGATCCACGACGGCGCGGTGTACCTGCACCGGGGCGAGAGCTTCGTCATCGACCACCTCGACCTGGACTCGCTGCTGGCGCTGGCGCACCCGGAGGACCCGGAGTGGTCGACGCATGCGCGGATGGACACCGACATCCGGATCCTCGAGGTCGACGTCGTCCGCGACGTGGCACCCGGCATCCAGGTCGCGTCGGTCGACGTCGAGGTGGAGCACCGCGTGACGTCGTACCTGCGGCGCCTGCCATCGGGCGAGGTCCTCGACTCGGTGGAGCTGGACTATCCGCCGGAGGTGCTGGAGACCCGCGCCGTGGCCTACACCCTGTCGCCGGCGGTGCTGCGCCGGTGGGGCGTCGACGTCGCCGACGTGCCCGGTGCGCTGCATGCGGCGGAGCACGCGGCGATCGGCCTGCTGCCGCTGGTGGCCACCTGCGACCGGTGGGACATCGGCGGGGTGTCCACCGCGCTGCACGTCGACACCGGCCAGCCGACGGTGTTCGTCTACGACGGCCACCCGGGCGGGGCGGGGTTCGCCGACCGCGGTTTCGAGGCGTTCACCGCCTGGATCCGCGCCACCCGCGACGCCGTCGCCGCCTGCGAATGCGAGGCCGGCTGCCCGTCGTGCATCCAGTCCCCCAAGTGCGGCAACGGAAACGAACCGCTGGACAAGGCCGGCGCCATCAAGGTGCTGTCGGGGCTCGCGGCGGCGCTGGAGGGCTGACGGCGCGGGGCTTCCGCGTCGGCGCTCGGCCCGGGCCCAACCCCGAGCTCCGGTTCCGGTCGCCGGTTCCGGGCTCGACCTCGGATCCAGGTTCCCCTCTCCGCCGTTTTTCCCGACCCGCCCGGCGACGGGCCGCGCAGGCAGTTAGTATCCGGAAACATGATCGACGCCGACCAGATCCCCGTCAATGCCCTGAAGGGCCTCAAGGTCCTCAACCTCGCGGTCAACGTCCCCGGCCCCTTCGCCGCGGCGCGCCTGAGGAGGCTCGGGGCGGAGGTCGTCAAGGCCGAACCCCCGGTGGGCGACTCGCTGGAGACGTGGTGCCCCACCTGGTACCGCGAGATGGCGGAGGGCTGCGAGATCGAGCGCATCGACGCGAAATCGGGCGAGGGTCGTGCCCGACTGGGCGAGCTCCTGGAAGGAGCGGACGTCCTGATCACCTCCGTGCGTCCTTCGGCGCTGGCCCGCATGGGCATCGCCGATGCCGTCGAGGATCACCCGCACCTGTGCCACGTCGAGCTCGTCGGCGATTCCGACGATCCCGAGCACCCCGGCCACGACCTGACCTACCAGGCCGCGGCGGGCACGCTGGTCCCGCCGACGATGCCCCGCGTGCTGCTCGGCGATCTGCTCGGCGCGGAGCGCGCGGTGTCGGCGGCGCTGGCGCTGCTGGTGCGCCGCGGCGTGACGGGCCACGGCGGCCATGCCCGCATCGGCCTGCGCCAGGCCGCCGACGCGGGTGCCGCCGGCCACCGCCACGGCCTGACGTCGGAGGGAAGCCTGCTCGGCGGCGCCGTGCCCACCTACGGCATGTACGAGGTCGAGGACGGCTGGGGCGCCGTCGCCGCCCTCGAGCCGCACTTCCACTCGCGACTGCAGGACCTCACCGGCGCGACCGATCACGAGTCGCTGGCGAACTACCTGCGCGGACGCAAGCTCGCGACGGTGCTGCGCTGGGCGCAGGACCACGACCTGCCCATCGCCGCGGTGGAGTAGCGGCAGAGTAGCGGCGGGGGCTCCCGTCACCCGGGTTCTTCCGCCGGGCCCGCCCGCGCCACCGCGGAGCGTTCCCCGCGGCTGACGGTGACCTGGACGTCCTCGCCCGCGACCGCGCACCCGGTCAGGTCCGCGCCGTTTTCCGCCGCCACCGTTGCGGCGGCGTCGCATCCTCCTCCCCCTTTTTGCTTGTCGACGGCCCCGGCCACCGCCGCCAGATCCGCCGCCGTCTCGGTACGCCGCTGCTCCACCAGCACCGCGCCGGCCTGGATCGCCACCATGGTCAGCGCCAGAACCATTGCCGTGATGAACGCCCCCGTCACCGTCGTCGAGCCCCGCTCATCGCGGCACAGTTCCCGGAAGCTCTTCCCTCGCCGGCCCTCCCCTCGCGGGCTTTTCCCCATCCAGCTTTCCCGGCGACGGCTCTCCCCTCGGAGGCTCCCCCGCCGACGCCTCAACCGCTGCGCTCCCCGGTTCATTGCTCGACCAGGGCGGACGCGCGGCCGGTGACGTCGTGAAGCGGGAGCCGTTTGGTGACGGTCACCCGGATCATCTCCTCCCGCGCCACCACGGTCACCTCGGCGCCCGCGATGGCTTCCCGCGCCGACTGCGCCGCGGCGGCGTCGCCCCGTGCCTCGGCGCGGGCGATGTGCCCGGCGGCGTCGGTGACCGCGAGATGCATCGCCACCACGGCGATCGCGCCGAGCGCCACCATGAGCACGGCGATGAGCGCCGACAGCGCGAACGCGGTCTCCACGGTCGCCTGCCCGCGGTCGTCGGCGAGCAGGCGGCGGGTTCGGCGGGTCACCGGGTGTTCAGCGCCCGCTCGATGATGTCGGTCAGGGCGTCGGTGATCTGGCCGCCCGTGACCACGGTGTACAGCAGCGCGCCGAATGCCGCGGCGGCGATCGTGCCCAGGGCGTATTCCACCGTGCTCATGCCGCAGTCATCGGCGGCCACGCCCAGCGCGCGGTCGCGGAGGGCGCGGAAAAGCTTTGCGACGGGACCGTCCGCCGCCCGCGCTGGAGCGGCGGCGCCGATTGCGCCGGAGTCGAAGGGGTCGTCGAGCCAGATGTCGGGATCGTCGTGGGACATGGTTCCTCCTGAAGTGAGTGAATGATCCTGAAGTGAGTGGATGCTGCGGTCGTCGAGGCACCTCGCCGGCGCGGGGGCGCGCGGGCCCGTGCGCGGCGGCCCGTCACGTCGGCCCCGCCGTCAGCGGGCCGAGCATCGACTCGGCCAGGCCCGCGATCGTCGGGATCAGCCCCAGCACCACGAACGCCGGCAGGAAACACAGGGCCAGCGGTCCGGCGATGAGCACGCCCGCCCGTTCGGCCGTCGCCTCCGCGCCGTCGCCGGCTTCGGCCCGGCGCGCCGCCGCCAACTCGGCGACGCCCATCGACATAGCGGCCCCCGAATCACCGGAACGCCTGGCCAGGGCCACGAGATCGGCCATTTCGGGAACGTTGTCGAGCACCTTCCACGGCGCGGCCACGCCGAGTGCGAGGCGCATCGAGACGTCGTGAAGCGGCCCCGCGAGCCCGGGCGACGCGGCCGACGCCGTCGCCGACGCCGCCTCCCCCGGCGGCATGCCCGCGCCCAGGCACGCGGCCAACAGGTCCAGCGACGATGCCGCGTCGAGCAGCCGCATCGGATCAGGCGCACGCGAACGGCCGCCGACGCGGTCGCGGAGGAAACGCGACCATTCCGGACCCCGGTTCGCCGCCGGCCATTCCCGGCCGAGTGCTGACTGCGGATTCGGGTCATGCGCCCGTGTGCCCGCTCCTGACCTCCGCCCGGCGGCAGTTCCGGACCTTCTCCCGGCGGCCGTTCCCGCTCCCCTCCGGAGACCCGCCCCGGCACGTTCGAGTTCGGGCCACCGCTCGCTCGCGCGGATGCCGGTGGGGATCAGGGCGGCGAGGGCGAGCAGCAGCATCGCGAGGCTCATCGCGTTCCCTCCGCCGCCGCGAGAATCCGGCTCCCCCACAGCGCGCCTGCGCAGGTCAGCCCCACTCCGACGATGAGCACCACTCCACCCACGCCCCCGGACGACAGGAATTGCAGGGGCCGCGCCCCGAGCGCTTGGCCCATCGCCACCCCGAAGAGCGGCAGCGCCATGAGAATCAACATGGTCACGCGCGGGCCCGCCAGCGCCGCCGCCGTCCGCGACCTGTGCGCCCGGCGCGCCGCGATGTCGCCGCGCCCGTGGTCGATGACGTCGGCCAACCGCAGCCCGTGGGTTTCGGCCACGCGCCACGCCCGCGCGAGCCTGCGCAGTTCCGTCATAGCGGGCGCATCGTCCACCGCCCGGTCGAGCGAGCCCGCCACCGACCCGCCCAACCGCGCACGCGACGACGCCTCGCCGAGCGCCGCCGCCAAAGGTTCGCCGGCTTCGTCCGCCGCGGCCGCCAAGGCCGCGACCGGAGTCGCACCCGCACGCAGATCGGCGGCGAGCACCTCCGCCGCACGGGCCGCCGCCGCGGTGCCGGCATCGAGGTCACGGCGCCGCCGCGCCTGCCCGACCAGCGACATCACCGTGCGCACCGCCATCACCGCGGACAGGGTCACGTGCGGGCCGGCCAGCAGCAGCGGCGCGGCTGCCAGGAACCACGCCCACCCGGGCAGCGTGACGACGTCCCGGCCGCCGCCCAGTCCGGCCCTCCCGGCGATTTCGGGGATGCGGTCTCCCGGTGCCGGCGACGGCCATCCCCACAGCGCCGCAGCGAGCAGGAAGGGAACCGTGGTCGAGGGCAGAGAATCCGCGAGCGTCATGCCGACCGCTCCCCCGTCCCCGCGTCGGCGGTGAGCCCGCGGAACACGCCCATCGCCTCACCCTCGCCATCGCGGTGGTGCCAGGCGGTGCGCACCCGCACCGGGTTGCCGTCGAGCACTCCGATCTGCGCCAGCCGTCGCGTCCCCGCGACACGTTCAACGGCGAGCACCACCCGCAGCGCCGGGGCCAATTGCGCATGCAGCGCAGCGCTCCCCAAACCGCCGAGAGCCCCGAGCGCTTCGAAACGTGCGGGCACGTCGGCGGCGGAGTTCGCGTGCACCGTCCCCGCCCCACCGTCGTGGCCGGTGTTGAGCGCGGCGAGCAGATCCACGACCTCTGCCCCGCGGATCTCCCCGACGACGATCCGGTCGGGCCGCATGCGCAGCGCCTGCCGCAGCAGCGTCCGCTGGGTGATCTCGCCGGCGCCCTCGATGTTCGGGGGCCGGGCCACCAGTTTGACCACGTGCGGATGGTTCGGGTGCAGCTCCGGGGTGTCCTCCACGCAGAGGATCCGCTCGCGCGCCGGCACTTCGCCCAGCAGCGCCGACAGCAGCGTCGTCTTGCCGGTGCCGGTTCCTCCGACGACCGCGAAGGCCCGTCGGGAAGCGATCACCCGCCGCACCATGTCGGCGGCCACGGGCGCCACCGACCCCGACGCCACCAAATCGCCCAGCCCCATCGCGGCCCGGCGCAGCACGCGGAGGCTGATTAGCGTCGCGCGACCGGCCGGCGGCGACAGCATCGCATGGACTCGCACGCCCGCATCCCCCGCCCCGCCGGGCAGGTGGCCGTCGACGAAAGGCTGCGCGTCATCGAGCCGCCTGCCGCACGCGGTCGCCAGACGGACGGCCAACCGGCGCACCTCGGCGTCATCGCGGAACCGCACGTCGGCGGGTTCGGGCCCCGCTCCCCTGTCCACCCACACCTCATCCGGAGCGGTGACCAGCACATCGGTCACCCCGGGCAGCCGCAGCAGCCGATCCAGCGGCCCCGCGCCGACGAGCTCCCCGCGCAGCGTCCGCAGCAGCGCCAGCAACTGCGCATCACCGACCACGCCTCCGGTTTCCTCCCGCACGGCCCGCGCGATCTCATCGGCGCCCAACCCCGCCGCCGACTCCACCAGCCGCCGTCGCACGCGGTCGAGCAGGCCCGCGTCGATCACGGCGTCCCCCGGCGCCCGCGCCGGCTCCCGCGCCGCCTCCCACGGGGACTCCGGCACGACGCCGAGGCCGCAATCGACGTCCTTCACCTGCACCTCCCGTCCCCGACGTCCGCGCAGTCCGCGAGGTCGAGCACCGGCTCCAGGGCCCGCATGAGCTTCACGACGCCCCTGCCCAACCCCTCCACCTCGATTTCCCTCGGCACAGAGCGGATGTGGGGAATCTCGGCGACGACGTCGAGGCCGGTCGCGAAGCTCACGTCGTCGACGGTCACACCACCCGGCGCCGGCCAGCGGACGACGGCCACCGGATCGCCACCGGCCGCCCTCATCGCGGCTGCGACACGCGTGGCGGCGGCCAGCCCACGGACGGTGGCGGGGACGACGACGGCCAGGGCATCGGCCCGCGGCGCGACCGCATCCGCGATCCGGCCCGGCCCGGGCAGATCGACGACCGCCGTGCCGCCCGCACCGACCACCGCGTCGATGACGGCGGATGCGGCGCGCGGGGTGATCGTCCACCCGTCGTCGGCGCGCGACCTCGGGCCGGTGAGCACGCCCGGGCCCTCGTCATCGTGGAAGAACACCGCCCCGCCCCGGCCGGCCGCGCCCCGGGCACGGGCTCTCGGCACCGCGCCAAACAGGGCCCGGGCGTCCAGCGCCCCGGCTTCGGCGCGGACGTCGGGCCACCGCACGCCGGGTTCAGTTTCCGCGCCGAGGAGCAGGTCCGCGCCGCCGGAATACTCGTCGGCGTCGACGAGCAGCGCTTCGCCTTCGCGGGCCGCGGACATCGCCAGAGCCGCCGCCGCGACCGAAGCGCCCGCTCCCCCGACTGCCGGGACGCAGGCGATGACCCGCCCCGCGCGCGACCGCCCGGGCCTGCCGATCCACCCGACCAGGTCGGCGCCGCACGACGGCAGGGGGACGGGATCGCCGCAGCCCAAAGCCCGGGCGAGATGATCGGGTGGGGCGGAATCGTCGGAATGGAGCAGGTGGAGGCCATCGCGCGATGCGCACCCGGCGCCGACGGCATCGAGCAGCGACTCCGCCCGCCTCTCGTCGAGGAGGATCGCCGCGCACCTGCGCCAGGCCGCGTCGGCGGGGTCGGGTGCCGAGACCCGCACCGCACGCCGGCCCGTCGCGGCGACGACGGTCGCGGCTTCCTGCTCCAGTTCGGGATCCTCGACGGCGATGATCACGTCCTCCGGACCGGCGGGCCCGGATGTCTGCTCGTCCATGCCCCGAACCATGCCGACGGGGCCGGAAATCCACGCGTCGGGTGGCCGTCGCAAAGCCCCGGAATGTGGATGGATCGGGCGCTGTGGAAAACGCTCGCGTCGCCGGCCACCACCACTGGCGATAGTGTTTCCCAACAGGTACATCCATCCAATCGCCCAGGAGTTCCACCATGACGAAGAAGGTCATCCTCCACCCGTTCGAAGGCGTCGAGTTCCCCACCCCGCACGGCACCGGCATGGTGCGCTTCGGCGACGGTCTCGACGACGTCACCGCCGTGCTGGGCCCGGACTTCAGCCGGACCGACGGCTCGTCGACGATCACGTTCCCGGAACCGTTCGTCAACGTCTCCATCGGCGACGACGGAGTGGAGTTCATCGAACTCGCCGTCGACGAAGACAGTGGCCCCATCGAGCTCGGTGGCGTCGACCTCACCTGGCTCGACGCCATCGAATGCGCCCGCCACCTGCGCGAGATCAACGGCGACGCGGACGTCAACGAGGACGAGGCCCCCTCCAGTTACGTGTACGCGGGCATCGGCGTCTCCGTATGGCAGGGCCACGCGCTGCAGACCGCGCTCGACGAATTGGAGGCCGCCCGGGCCGCAGACGAGGAACCCGAGGAAGGCATCGGCTACTTCGAGGAGGAAGTTGAACTGGCGCGACACTTCGAGTCGATTGGCCTGGCTTCCCGCGAGTACGTGCGGGGATACTTCGCGTAGCCCCGGCACGCACGGCCCAAGCGGAAATAGCGACGCCCCGCGCCGGGGGGGGGATGGCGCGGGGCGTCTGACCCGGCTTCGGGGGGTGAGCCGGGGGCGGCCGCACTGTATATCGGGGCCAGCCAGCACAAGTATGGCACAACACCAGAAGGCTGCCAACCCGAACGCAAAATGGTTCCCGCCCACCTGTTGCGGGGGCGAATCGCCGCCCGCACCAGCGCCGGAGCACGCCGAACCACCACCCCGGCTCGCGGACGCCGCCCGCGGAACCGTCACGTCGCTATGCTCGGTGCCGTGACCGTCGAAGATCCCCGCCACACGGCCGCGCCCCGCCGCGCGTCGCCCGTGGCCGCGTTCTTCGACCTGGACAAGACCATCATCGCCCGCAGCTCGGCCTACGCGTTCCGCCGGCAGTTCATGGAATCCGGCCTGATCACCGCCTCGGGGATGATGCAGATGGCGCTGGGCCAGGCGCTGTACATTTCCGGCGGCCACGACCACGACCAGATGGAGGCCGCCCGCGACCAGCTGTCGGCGATGGTGACCGGCTGGCGCGCCGACCATGTCCGCCAGATCGCCGAAGAGTCCCTGCACCAGGTGATTTCGCCGTACGTGTACAAGGAGGCCGTCGAGCTGATCCGGCATCACCGGGCGCTGGGCCACGAGGTTTTCGTGGTGTCCGCGTCGGCGGCGGAGCTGGTCGAGCCGATCGCCGCGGAGCTGGGCGTCCGCGAGACGGTGGCCACCCGGCTGGAGGTCGTCGACGGCGTGTACACGGGCAAGGTCCCGTTCTTCTGCCGCGGCGGCAACAAGGCCGCCGAGCTGCGGCGCATCGCCGAGGAGCGCGGCTACGACCTGTCGCGCTGCTACGCCTACTCCGATTCGGGCACCGATGAGCCAATGCTGTCGGTCGTCGGCCATCCCGTCGCGGTCAACCCGGACAAGCCGCTGCGCAAGATCGCGGAGGAGCGCGATTGGCCCATCCGCATCTTCCGCAATCCCGAGCCTCTGTTCCGCCGCACGGGCCCGCGCGTGACGGGCATCGCCGCGGCCGCTGTGGGTGCGGCTGCGCTGGTGGCGGGCATCATCGCTTCACGACGCGGCGGGGATCAAGGCTAGGCCGGCACCGGAGTTTCGCCGGGCATCGGGTCCACCGGCGCGACGGCGCGGTGTCGCGGGTTCCGCCCACGACGATTCGACGGATCGACGGCGCGAGCCCCGATGATCCCTCCCCTACACCGCTTCGGCGATGCCGCGCGCCTCGGCCGCGCCGGCTTCCAACCCGGCCAGGTGCAGCAGAATCCAGCGGCGCACGCCCTCCGGGGAGCCCGACGCGAAGGCGTCGGCTGCGGCGCGGTACTCGTCGCGGTGGCGGGTCCAGTGCACCTCCGGCACGCCCAGGCCGCGGGGGTCGGAGCCGCCGGCGATCGTCGTCAAGCGCGAGGCCGCGCGCGCGACGATGCCGTTGTTGTCCGCGAAGGGGCGCATGGTCAGCAGCTCGCCGTGGACGACGGCGGACAGCACCGTGTCCGGCACCGACGTGCCGCCGGTGATCAGGTCGCCGAGCAGGTGCAGGCGCTGCTCCTTCATCGCCGCCGACAGGTTCTCGTCGCCGACGGGGCGGCCGGCTTCGGAGGATCGGGCGTCGGTGGGGGCGTCGGAAAGCTCCGGGCCCGTCGGGGATGCGATCAGCGCGAGGCGGGCGAGCACCTGGATCGGCGCGCGGCGCCACACGCGGACCGTTTCCTCGATCGCCTCCGGCGAGATCGGGTCGGCGGCGCGCAGGGCGGCGGCGAGGATGGGGTCGGTGACGTCGCCCTCCGACGGCAGGGCGGGCTCGCCGCCCTCCAGCCACGCCGACGCCCGCGCGCCGCGCAGCACCGACTCGGCGCCGGTGACGGTCCATTTGCGCAGGTTGGCGCGGTGGCGATGCACCCCGGACACCGCATCTGCGGCGCGTTGGGCGGCCTCGGCGACGCCCTCCAATTCCATCAGCGGGGCGAGCGGGTCGGGGCGGGTGGTTCCGTCGGTCATGCCCCCAGAGTAGGGGCGGCGTCCGGCGGCGCAGCCGAAAGCCCGGGAATCGGTTGGCGGCGACGGGCGCGACCCGCGGGAGTGCGCGGAGCGGGGAGACCGGAGTGCGCGGGGTGAATCGCGGTGAAAATCGCGACCGCACCGCGCGGAGGCCGCCGGGATGGGTAGTATGGCCAGCAGAGTTGCGCCGTTGCCAATGGCGGGACGGGTCCTCCGGACGGCCCCCGATCGGGTGCCCCACCGGGGATCCAGCAGCATAGACCCACCGATCATCGCATCGATTTACGCAGGAGGACGCACGTGAGCAGCGACAACAACAAGGGCCTTTTCACGGATGGCAGCTCGGCCGTGTCGCCGCGAGTCACCGCAGTGCCGCTGAGCGACGTGGACACCCACGCCCCGGGCGAGGCCAGCATCGGCACGCTGGTCCAGTCGGCGTCGGCCCAAGTGTCGTCGCTCGTCCGCGCCGAGGTCGAGCTGGCCAAGGCCGAGCTCGCCGGTGAGGCGAAGAAGGCCGGCGTCGGCGCCGGGTTCTTCGCGGTGGCGGGCGTGGTGGCCCTGTACTCCTCGTTCTTCCTGTTCTTCTTCCTGGCCGAGCTCATCGCCGTGTGGCTGCCGCGCTGGTCGGCGTTCCTCATCGTCTTCGTCCTGATGCTGGTCATCGCCGGCATCGCGGCCTTCCTGGGCCTGCAGAAGGTGAAGAAGGTCGGCAAGCCCGAGAAGACCATCCAGTCGGTGCAGGACCTCAAGACGGTCATCCCGTCCTCCGGCCAGGGCCGGACCACCCCGTCGCACGCCGCGTCCGACGGCCTGTACACCTAAACGGCATCACACCACCAACCAACGGGAACCGCGGCGGGCGCGAACGCGCCCGCCCGGTCTTCGGCATCGACGCGAGGAATGACGCGGTGAACGGCGAACTTCCCGGCGGCGCCGACGCCCCCGCCCCGCACCCCGACGAGGTGCTGCTCGACGGTCCGTGGACCCACCGCATGGTCCACGTCCGCGGACAGCGGCTGCACGTCGCAGAGTGCGGGGCTCCGTCGTCGCCGCTGGTCCTTTTCATCCACACGGCCACCGGAGGCTGGTTCGACTGGCGGCGCGTGCTGCCGCTGCTCGCCGATCTGCCGGTCCATGCGGTGGCGGTGTCCCTGCGCGGCTACGGCACGTCCGACCGCACGCCCTCCGGCTACCGCCCCAACGCGGCCGCCGATGACGCGGCGGGGCTGATCCGCGCGTTGGGCCATTCGCGGGCGACCGTCGTCGGACAGGGCTACGGCGCCCTCGTCGCATGGACGCTGGCGGCGCGCGCGCCGAAGCTCGTCTCCGGCATCGTGTCCTGCGGCATGCCGCATCCCGCCGCGTGGCGTCGCGAAGCCATCCGCCGACCCTTCTCCCGGCCGCTGCGGGCGTCGTGGGCGTTCGGCAGGTACGCGTCGATCATCCGCAAAGTCGGCCGCGGCAGCGGGCGCACGGCGACGGGCATCGTCGCCGACGCCATGAAGATCGCCGGCCCCGGTTTCGCCGACACCCCGGAGGGAACCGAATCGGCGCGCCTGATGGAGCGCTCGTTGCGTGCGGGCGCCCTGGCGCCGGCGTTGCAGCACCTCGAATGGCTGGCCGCCCCGACCGGTCCGGCGTGGCGGCGCTGGATGCGCATTCTGGCGCGCACGGCGATGCCGCCGACGTGGATCGTCGTCGGCGCGGGCGACCCGATGGTCAGCGAACGCACGCTGGCGGAATCCCCGGTGGTCGAATCGGTGACCCTGCCGGGCGTCGGCCACTACCCCGCGCTGGAGGCCCCCGACGAGGTCGCGGACATCGTCATCGCCGCGGTGCGCCGGGAGCACCCGGACCTCGGCTGAGGCCGCCCGCCCCTACTGGGCCACGCATTCCCTCGTGTCCGCGGGCTCGATGAGGTCGCGGGCCATCTTGATGTGCGCTTCGGTCTCCGCGGCGGTCAGCGCGTAGCCGGTCTGGTCGTCGTTGACGCCGGCGCCGAACACCACGCCCAGGGCCTCGCCCCGCGGATTGATCAGCGGCCCGCCCGAATTGCCGTGGCGGACGTCGGAGCGCAGGACGTACGCCTCGCGGTCGTGGCGGCTGGCCGAGTAGATGTCGGGGCCGCGGATCAGCAGCTTCTCCTCGATGCGCGCGGCGGTCGCCGTGAACGGGCCGGACTCGGGGAATCCGAGCACGACCGCGCCCTCGCCGGGCTTGCCCTCGTTCGCGGCCCACGGCAGCGGGGTCAGCGGCAGATCCCAGGACCGCAGGATGGCGATGTCGTCGAGCGGGTCGAAGTGGACCACGCGCGCGTCGACCATTCCGGCGACGGTCTCCATGCGCACCGTCTCCACGCCGGCGACGACGTGGGCGTTGGTGACCACCAGGTCGGGGGCGATGACGAAACCCGTGCCCTGGAGCAGGCGGCGGCACTGCGGCGCCTCGCCGAGCACGCGCACGATCGACGGGCGGATGCGGTCGACGACGCCCTGGTCGATGACCGACGGGTCCGCCGGGGTGGCGTCGTGCACGGGCCGCTTTTCGAACGGGGCGATCGCCGCGGGCACGCCGGAGTCGTCGATGCGGCGGACGATGGACGACGGGAGGCCGGCCCACGATTCGGGGGCGACCTCGTCGACGGTGGCCAGCACCGCCGAGTCGCGGATCGAATCGCCGAACTGCCCGGGCAGCACCGTGGCCAGCGGCAGCGCCACCATCCACGCGACGATCAGCGTCGCCGCCGCCTGCACCACCGCACCGAAACCCGAGTCCAGGCCGACGGCCATGGGCGAGCGCATGCGGTTGCGCAGCGACTGCCCCGACACCGCCCCGACCGTGTGGCCGAGCACGACCATGCCGATGAGCACGGCCACGCCGATGATCAGCCGCGCGGCGCGGCCCTCCACCAGGTCCATGGCGGGCGGCGCGAGTTCCAGGCCGACGATGCCGCCGGCGATGACGCCGATGATCGACAGCGCCGACGCGAGCGCGCCCTGCCGCCAGCCGAGCGCCATCGCGCTGAGCACGGCGAGAATGAGCAGCACGTCGAGCACGAGCCCGCCGTCGATCGCGGCCGTCATCGTTTCGCCCCGTCCCTTCCGAAGGTTTCCCGGTTCGCCGACCGCGCCAGCGTTTCGCGCAGGTCGAGCACCGTGCCATCATCCCACGGCTCCGCCCAGCCGGCGCCTTCCAGCAGGTGATCGAGCACGCCCCCGGTGAACCCCCACACGACGAAGTCGCCGACGCGGAAAGCCGGGCCCGACCAGTTGCCCCAGCCGACGCGGATGCGGTTTTCGGGGTCGATGAGGTCGGAGATGCGCACGGGCAGCACGGCGTCGGTTTCGTTGGGGTCGACGACGCGCAGGTCGTGCGGATCGTGCCAGTAGGCGAGCACGGGGTGGACGGCGAAGCCGGTGCGGTTGATGTCGATGGAGTCGAGCACCCGCAGCGGCGTCACCGCGTCGGGCCGCAGGCCGGTTTCCTCTTCCGCTTCGCGCAGCGCGGTGTGCACGGCGTCGCGGTCGCCCGGGTCGCGCCGGCCGCCGGGGAAGGCCATCTGCCCGGCGTGGCGGCGCAGCGTCGGCGACCGGTGCGTGAGCACGACCAGCGCGTCCTCCGGCCGGTTCGCCGCCATCGCATCGCCGCCGAGCAGGACCAGCACGGCGGATTCGTCCGGATTCTCCAGCGGCTCATCGACGGTCGACGCCGCCCGCCGCAGCGCCGTCAGACCCGGGTCCTCGCCGTCGCCGAGCACGGGCGCGAGCCACGGCGGGGTGACTTCGATGGCCTCGTGGACGGGCTTGAGGCCGGGGATGCGGTGCCCGGCCGCTCCGCCGGCGGTCATGCGAGCGCCTCCCGGACGGCGGCGTCGAACTCGTCGACGGATGCGAAGGCCTTCGGCAGCACCTTGGCCACGGTGCCGTCGGCGCGCAGCACGACGGTGATGGGCACGACGCGCGGCAGCTCCAGCGCGGGCCCGACTGCGTCGAATCCGTCCTGGTAGGAGACGAAGTTCTTCACGCCGAGGTCCTCCAGCAGCGCCGCGCCGCGGGCTTCGCTGGTCGCCGCCTGCACTCCGACGACGCGCACGTCCGGGTTGGCCGCCGCCCATTCCTCGAGCACGGGCAGTTCCTCGCGGCACGGGGCGCAGTTCCACGACCAGACGTTGACCACGGCGGGCTTCCCGGCAAGCGCGGCGGCGACGTCGATTTCGCCCTGGTGCCCGGCGCCGAGGCACGGCAGCGTGACGCCGGCCAGCGGGCCGTATCCGGTGGCGCCCGGCGCGGGTTCGGGGCATTCGGGCCGCTTGGCGACGACGTCCTCGGCGAGTTCGCCGTCGCCCGACCCTGCGGCCGGTTCGTTGCCGCCCATGGTCTGCGACACCGCGAACCAGAGCACGGCGACGGTCCCGAGCACGGCCAGGAGCACGGCGATGACGGTCGACGGCCTCGCCGAACCCCGCGGCACGGACACCGGGCTCGGCTCTCTTATCGAACCGGGCTCGCCGGCGTCGCCGCGGCCGGAATCGGCGCGGTTCATGTCGTCGTTCACGCGGTCACGTCCTCACGTCGGTCGTCGTCAAGCGGCCCGGGGTCCTCCCCCAGCCCGGCCAGGGCCAGCAGGTGGTCCCGGTCGGGGGACTTGATCAGCTTTTCGGCCGTCTCGGGTTCGGCGGGCCCGGCGAGACCATACGACGGGCAGTCGGCCGCGAGGAAACAGGCCCCGCACGCCGCCCTGCGCGAATGGCACACGCGGCGGCCGTGGAAGATGATGCGGTGCGAGAACCACGTCCACTCTGGGCGCTCGATGACGTCCATCATCTCCCGCTCCACGCGCACCGGATCGTCTTCCGCGGTGAAGCCGAGCCGCCGGACCAGCCGCCCGAAATGCGTGTCCACCGTCAGCCCCGGCACGCCGAAGGCATTGCCCAGCACCACGTTCGCGGTTTTGCGGCCCACGCCGGGCAGCGCCGTCAGCTCCTCGAGCGTGCCCGGCACCTCGCCGTCGTGCCGCTCGACCACGCCGCGCGCGAACCCGATGATGTTCGCCGCCTTCGCCCGGTAGAACCCGGTCGAGCGGATCAGCTCCTCGACCACCGCGACATCCGCCCCGGCCAACGCGCGCGCATCGGGGAATGCCGCGAACAGCGCGGGCGTGACCATGTTGACCCGCACGTCCGTGCACTGCGCCGACAGGATCGTCGCCACCGTCAGCTCGTACGGGTCGGTGAAATCGAGCTCGCAATGCGCGTCCGGGTAGCCGACGGCCAGCGTCCGGTTGACGCGGCGGGCGCGGCGCACCATCCCCAGCCGCGTTTCCTTCCCCTTCGCCGCAGGGTGCGTCCCCGGCTTGCGGCGCCGCGTGCCGGTCAGCGTCCCCGTGGGTCGGGTCGGCTGCGGCACGGGCACTGGGTTTGCGGGCATGGGGCACATCCTAGCGACCGGCGCGGATCCGTCCCCCGCCTTCGCCGACATGCTTCACGACGGCCCGGACCGCCGCCCCCGAGGTCCCATGCCGTGGGATCCGTCACATAATCCAGAGGTTGCGCAGAGAATCCGCCGATTTTCCCACGCGGCGTTTCCCCATGAAAGAGGATATTCATCTAGAGTGGGATTCGTCACAAAGAAGTGCGGCCAGACGCCGCCCAACAGCGGCGCGCCCGGACGAGGCTCGCCCGATCCTCAATCACCACGCCGCGCTCTGGCACGCGACAGGACAGGAGAACATGACCGTGGACGACGTACAGGAGATCCTCTCCCGCGCCGGAGTATTCCAGGGAGTCGACCCGGAGGCGGTCCAGGCCCTGCTCACCGAGCTGGAAACCGTCCGCTTCCCCCGGGGCACCACCATCTTCAACGAGGGTGAGCCGGGCGACCGCCTGTACATCATCATCGACGGCAAGGTGAAGCTCGCGCGCCATTCCTCCGACGGCCGCGAGAACCTGCTCACCATCATGGGCCCCTCCGACATGTTCGGCGAGCTGTCCATCTTCGACCCCGGCCCGCGCACGTCGTCGGCCGTCTGCGTCACCGAGGTCACCGCGGCGTCGATGAACTCCGACCTGCTGCACCAGTGGATCGACGACCACCCGGACATCTCCGCCCAGCTGCTGCGCATGCTGGCCCGCCGCCTCCGCCGCACCAACAACTCGCTGGCCGACCTCATCTTCACCGACGTTCCCGGCCGCGTGGCCAAGGCGCTGCTGCAGCTGGCCAACCGCTTCGGCACCCAGGAAGGCGCCAACCTCCGCGTCACCCACGACCTGACGCAGGAGGAAATCGCCCAGCTGGTCGGCGCCTCCCGAGAGACCGTGAACAAGGCCCTCGCCGAATTCGCCCACCGCGGCTGGATCCGACTGGAGGGCAAGTCCGTGGTCATCTGCGACACCGAGCGCCTCGCCCGCCGCGCCCGATAGCGCCGGCGGTTCGCCCCGCCCGAAACGGACAAAGCGCCGTCCCCCCACGGGGACGGCGCTTTCCGCGTCGCAAAGCAAAAGGGAAGGGCGCGGGCTACTGCGCCTCGAGGTAGCGCATGGTCACGCGCGTCGACTGTTCGGCCGCATGGCGCAGCACCGGGTCGACGTCGGTGTAGATCTCGTCGACGATCTGCCCCACGGTGGCGTCCTCGCCCAGCTTCTCCAGCGCCTCCTTGACCTGGGTCAGGCGCTGCTCGCGGCGCTCGATGTACTTCTTGGTCATGACCGTGATGTCCGGCAGATCCTCGCCGTGCCCCGGCAGCAGTCGCACCCCGTCGCCGCGATCCTGGAGCAGGTGGAGGGTCTTGATGTACTCGCCGAGGTCGCCGTCGGTCTCGGAAATCATGGTGGTGTGGCGGCCGGCGATGGTGTCGCCGGTCATGATGCCCTCGACGTCCTCGTCGCCGCCGTCGCCGGTGTGGACGAAGAAACAGACGGAATCGGCGGTGTGGCCCGGCGTCGACACGACCTCGACCTGCGGCGTGATGCCATCGAGCACGATGCGCTCGCCGTCCTTCAGCGGCTCCGCGTCGCTGGAGCAGTAGCGCTCGTCGAAGGCCCGCACCGGGGCCCCGGTGAGCTGGCGGAAACGGTGGGCGCCGTCGGAGTGGTCTTCGTGGCGGTGGGTCAGCAGGATCAGCGCGACGTCGCCCGCGAACCGGTGGAGGACGTTGAGGTGCCCCTCGTCCTCCGGCCCGGGGTCGACGACGATGCTGCGCTCGTCGCCCTCCGCCCTGATGACGTAGGCGTTCGTGCCCTCCAGCGAGCTGTAGCTGGGGTTGGGGCACAGGACGACGCCGACCGACTCGGTGATGGGACGCAGTTGGCTGTAAGCGGGATGCTCCATGCCCACCATCCTACGTGCCGCGGCCGGGGGTTTCGCCGCCGACCGCATCACACGCCCGGTCCCCCACCCGGCGGCGTACTCGGTTGCATGCCCGGCCACATGCCCGGTCCCCCACCCGGCCGCATGCCCGGCCACGTGCCAGGTGAAGCGCCCGCCCCACGCGGCGGCGGGCCGGTGGGGCGGGCGGTGTCGGAGCCGGGACCGGCGCCAGGGCCGGACCCCGGGCCGGAGTCGTGCCCGAGGTCAGGAGCGCACCTGCGCGATGACCTCGACCTCGACGGGGGCGTTCAGCGGCAGCTGGTTGACGCCGACGGCGGAGCGGGCGTGGCGCCCGGCATCGCCGAAGACCTCGCCGAACAGCTCGGATGCGCCATTGAGGACGCCGGGCTGGCCGGTGAAGCCGGGGTCGGAGGCGACGAAGCCGGTGACCTTGACGATGCGCTCGACGTTGTCGATGCCCACCAGGTCGTCGATGGCGGCCAGGGCGTTGAGCGCGCAGATGCGCGCGGCGGCCTTGGCGTCCTCCGGCCCGACGGAGCCGTGGGTGTCGGAGTGGCCGGCGGCGGAAATCTCGCGGACCTTGCCCACGGCGTCGAGCTCACCGTCGACGAAGGGCAGCTGGCCGGAGGTGTACACGAGGTCGCCGACGCGCACGGCCGGCACGTAGTCGGCGACGGGTGCGGCGACGGCGGGCAATTCGATGCCCAGTTCGCGGAGGCGATCGGAGACGGTCATGGCTACTGCCCCTTCTGGCGCTTGAGGTAGGCGACGTGCTGTTCGCCGGTGGGCCCGGGAAGGACGGTGACGAGCTCCCAACCGTCCTCGCCCCAGGTGTCGAGGATCTGCTTCGTGGCGTGGGTCAGAAGCGGAACGGTGGCGTATTCCCAAGTTGTGCTCATGCTCACACAGTAACCGCCCGCCCCGTCTATCGTTGATGGGGTGAGCGACGACGGCGCCCGGGCGGGCTCGGGATCAGGTGCGGGGGACGGCTTTCGGCCGTCCCCGCCTTCTTCGTCCGCGCCTTCTTCGTCCGCGGAGCCCGGGGCGGCCGCGGTGCACGTGATCACGGGCAAGGGCGGCACCGGGAAGTCGACCATCGCCGGTGCGCTGGCGCTGCGGCTGGCCGCCGGCGGCGGGCGCGTGCTGCTCGTGGAGGTCGAGGGCCGGCCGTCGATCGCGGCGACGCTGGGCCTGGGCGAATTCCCGCGGATGCCGGAGAAGGTCGCCTCGGCGGCGGGCGGCGGCGAAGTCCACGCCTGCTCCCTGGACGCCGAGACGGTGCTCGAGGATTACCTGTCCTCCAACGTCGGCTCTTCGCTGGCCATCGCGGCGGCGCGCAGGCTCGGGGTCACCGAGTTCGCCACGACCATCGCCCCGGGCCTGCGGGACGTGCTGTTGTCCGGGTTCATCGTGGCGGAGGCGCGGCGCGGCGGGTGGTCCGCCGTCGTCGTGGACGCCCCGCCGACGGGCCGGGTGGTGCGGTTCCTCGACGTCACCCGCGCGCTCGGGGACATCGCCACATCCGGGCCGATCCACCGCCAGGCCGCCGACACCGCCGCGTTCCTGCGGTCCGGGTCGACGCGGGTGCACATGGTGGCGCTGGCCGAACCGCTGCCGGTGCGCGAGTCGCTGGAATCGCTCGACGAGCTCGCCGAGGCCGACCTGCCGCTGGGTTCGGTGGTGGTCAACCGCATCCTCGACGACGCCCTCTGCGATGCCGCGCTGTCCCTCGACCACGCCGACGTCACCGCCGTGGGCCGCCGGCTGGCCGCTCGCGGGGGCGGCGGGCCGTCGTCAAGTGAAGACGCGCTGACCACCGCATTGCTCGACGAACTCGACGACGTCGCCGCCCGGGCGCGCGTGCAGCGCAGCTCGCAGGCCGACCTCGCGGGCGCGTGGCGCGG
The DNA here is from genome assembly GCF_030408795.1 of Corynebacterium hansenii. Lineage (NCBI taxonomy): Bacteria > Bacillati > Actinomycetota > Actinomycetes > Mycobacteriales > Corynebacteriaceae > Corynebacterium > Corynebacterium hansenii. Next base: position 245,896 of record NZ_CP047211.1, on the reverse strand, counting down.
GCCAGTCACGCGCGTGCCGGCACTGCCGGGCGGCGTGCGCATCGAGGGGCTTTACGACGTCGCCGGGCTCCTCGGCGGCCTCGATCATCGGGAGGAGCGCGATGAGTGACTCGGCGGAAATGAACGCGGGGACCGCAGGAGACGGCGCCGGGGGCGCGCCGGAGCCGGGCGGGAACGGCCGGGACGAAAACGGTTGGGGCGGCGCCGGTCAGGGCGAGAATCGTCGTGGCGAAAACGGCCGGGGCGAGCCGCGGGTGATCGTGATGGTGGGGTCCGGGGGCGTCGGCAAGACCACCTCCGCCGCCGCCCTGGCCGTGGGGCTGGCCGAATCGGGGCTGCGCACCGTCGTGATGACCATCGACCCCGCGAAACGCCTGGCGCAGGCGCTCGGACTCGCCGACCTGGGCATCACCCCGCAGCCCGTCGCCGGACAGGACGGCCTGCACGCCCTGATGCTCGACCAGGACGCCCGCTTCGGGGCGCTGCTCGCCGAGGCCGGGGCGCCGGAACTCGTGGACAACCGCATCACCGCCACCGTCGCCCGCAGCTTCGGAGGCCTGCACGACTACCTGGCCATGGACCTGCTGGCGAAGCTGCATGACTCCGGCGAATGGGACGCGATCGTCGTGGACACCCCGCCCGCGCTGTCCGCCCTGGACTTCCTCGACTCCGCCGACCGCGTGCGGCGCCTGGTGCTCCACCCGCTGATGAGGCTGCTGACGTCGTCATCGGCGCTGGTCGGCACCGGCGTCATGCTGCTGGGGCAGATCGTCGGCAGCGAAACCCTGGCGCAGGCGGCGGCGTTCGCGCGGGGCCTGCGGCCGGTCGCCGATTCGATGCTGGAGAGGTCGCGGTCGATGCGCCGGCGCCTGGACGAATCCGGCGAATTCCTGGTGGTCACCGCGCCGACGGCGGAGGCGCTGCGCGAGGCGCGGTCCTTCGCGGAATCGCTCGGATCGCAGGGACTGCCCGTCACCGGGGTCGTGGTCAACCGCACCCACCAGGTGCCCGACGCGCTCCGCGACCGTGACTTGGACTGGGATGCCGTCGGCGGGGTTGCTCTCGACCGGGGAGATGAGGATCGGATGGATCTCGACCCGGATGCCGGTGACCGGGGCGATGAGGAAGGCACGGGCGACGCGGAGGGCGCAGTCGACGCAATTGCCGCGATGCGACTGATCCACGAATCCCGCGTCGCGCTGGCCGGCGCGGAGGAGAAGCAGATCAAGCGCTTCGTCCGCCGCTTCCCCGATGTGCCGCTGACGCATGTGCCGTCGACGCGCGGCGGCGTGACCAGCCTCGCCGATCTGCGCGGGCTGGCGGAGCGAATTCTCCCCGCCCTGGATTAGCCGCCGCACCTTGACGTAGACCCACCCCGAATGCGCAGACCCACCCGCTGCAACGGGTGGGTCTGCGCATTCGGGGTGGGTTGGCGGGCGGAGCCAAGCGCGGCGGAACTACGCGCGGCGGGCCTTCTGCGCGACCTTCTGCGCGGCAACCTGCGAAGCGTAGAAATCGGCCCAGCTGGTCACCTCCGGATGCTCGCGGAGCATGGCGCGGCGCTGACGCTCGGTCAGGCCACCCCACACGCCGAACTCGACGCGGTTGTCCAGGGCATCGGCGCGGCACTGCAGAACGACGGGGCAGTGACGGCAGATGACGGCTGCCTGGCGCTGCGCGGCGCCGCGGACGAACAATTCGTCGGGGTCGATGTCGCGGCACTTGGCGCGGGTGACCCATTCCTGGCGATCCCGGAAACTCTCGGCGGCGTCTTCGCGTTCCTCCACGAGATCGGCCACACGGGCGGATCGGTTCCGGTCGGGGATAGTGGCGGTCATCATGGCCTCCTTCGGCATGTCGCGGTCCCCGCGACAAACGGCGGGGATTCGTTGCACATCCCGCATGTCGGGACGGTGCGGCGGTGACGCCCGGCGCGTGGTGCTGCCTGCCCGGCGCTTCCTCTACCAGCCCGGGAAGGTCCCCGGCGCTGATTCCGTGCTGATTTGTTGTTGTAAGTCTATTCACACAATTTCTGCAATGTCACCTAGGTCACATTCCGGGGGTGACCGTGACACATAGCGGCAGGTCGTACCGTTTACAGACGTATCCAGCGGGGGTAAACGTTGACACCCCCACCATGTAACACTTCGGAAAACAATGCCGAAATCGCCACCGCTCCGGCGATGCGGTCTCATGGGATGGCGGCGGGCGTCGCAAAGCAACCCGCGAAACGGGACGCCGACGCGGGGCGCACAGGCGGGGACGAACGCTTCGCGGGAGGAACGGGAATTCCGCGAGCGGGCCCCTCCCATTAGGGTTGACGGCGTGAACGTGGGACGAAATCTGCTGAAGCTCGCCGTGGCCGTGGCGCTCGCCGGGCTGATGGTCGCCGCCGCGTTGTTCCCCATCGTCGGTGGCGGCGGCTACCTGATGGCGCGCACCGCCGACGATCTGGCCATGTCGTCCCGCTCCGTCATCGGCGGCGAAGCCCCCGAAATCACCACCATCACCGACGCCAAGGGCGAACCGATGGCCTGGCTTTACGAGCAGCGCCGCACCTCCGTGGACCAGTCGCAGATCTCGCGGAACATGAAGGACGCCATCGTCTCCATCGAGGACCGCCGCTTCTGGGAGCACTCCGGCGTCGACTGGCAGGGCACCCTCCGCGCCGCGCTGGCCAACTTCACCTCCGGCTCCGTGCGCCAGGGCGCGTCGACCATCGAGCAGCAGCTGATCAAGAACTACACGCTGCTCGTCGAAGCCGAAACCGAAGCGGAGCGCCGCGCCGCCACCGCCGCCGACTACGGCCGCAAGCTGCGCGAGATCCGCATCGCCCAGGACCTCGAAGACGGGCTGACCAAGGAAGAGGTGCTCACCGGGTACCTCAACATCGTCCCCTTCGGCAACGGCGCCTTCGGCGTGGAAAACGCCGCGCAAACCTACTTCGGCATCCCGGCGAAGGACCTCAACATCCCGCAGTCGGCCCTGCTCGCCGGCCTGGTGCAGCAGACTTCGGGCCTGAACCCCTACACCAACCCGGACGGCGCGATGGGCCGGCGCAACGACGTCCTCCGCGCGATGGCCGACACCGGCGCCATCACCCGCGCGCAGGCCAACGACGCCATCGCCACCGACCTCGGCGTCCTGCCCGAACCCAACCGCCTGCCGCAGGGCTGCATCGCCGCCGGCGACCGCGGCTTCTTCTGCGACTACGTCATCTCCTACCTCGCCGACCACGGCCTGGACCGCAAGAAGCTCGCGCGCGGCGGCTACACCATCCGCACCACCCTCGACCCCGCCGCGCAGGAGAACACCCAGCGTGCGCTGCGCGAGCACGCCTCCCCCACCGCCGGTGGCGTCGCCGAGGTCATGAGCATCATCGAGCCGGGCACCGACTCCCGCCGCGTGCTGTCGATGGCGTCGTCCCGCGTCTACGGCCTCGACGCCGACGCGATGCAGACGGTGCAGCCGCAGCCGTTCACGCCCGTGGGCAACGGCGCGGGGTCGATCTTCAAGATCTTCGCCGCCACCGCCGCGGTGGAGAAGGGCATGGGCATCGACACCTCGCTGCCGGTCCCCCGCCGCTACGAGGCGTCGGGCCTGGGCTCCGGCGGCGCGGCCGGCTGTCCGGCGGGCATGTACTGCGTGGAGAACACCGGCAACTTCCCGCCGAACATGACGCTGCGCGAGGCGCTGGCGAAGTCGCCGAACACCCCGTTCGTGGCCATGAGCGAGCAGGTCGGCGTCGACGGCGTCGTGGACATGGCGGTGCGCCTGGGCATGCGCTCCTACACCCAGCCGGGCAGCTTCGACGGCGAATCGTCGGTGGCGCAGTACGTCTCGGAGAACACCCTGGGGTCCTTCGTGCTCGGCCCGACGCCGGTCAACGCGGTGGAGCTGTCCAACGTCGGCGCGACGCTGGCGTCGGACGGCATGTGGTGCGAGCCGAACCCGATCGAGGAGATCACCGACCGCGACGGCAACCCCGTCCAGATCGACCGCCCGGCCTGCGAGAAGGCCGTCGACCCGGGCGTCGCCCACGCGATGGCGCAGGCGCTGTCGGCCGACACGGTCAACGGCACCGCCGAGGACGCCGCGAAGTCGGTGAACTGGGACGGCCCGGTGGCCGCGAAGACGGGCACCACGGAGTCGAACCAGTCGGCGGCGTTCCTGGGCTTCACCAAGGGCCTCGCCGCGGCGGTCTACGCCTACAACGATTCCCCGGTGGTCACGCAGCTGTGCTCCTCGCCGCTGCGCCAGTGCGGGTACGGCGACCTGTACGGCGGCCGCGAGCCGGCGCGCACGTGGTTCTCGGGCATCGCGCCGATCATCGAGGACCACGGCGGCAAGGTGCTGCCGGAGATGGACCCCGAGTACGCGGCGGGCACCGCGAAGGCGTCGTTGCCGCAGGTGGTGGGAATGCAGGAGGCCGATGCCCGCAAGGTCCTCGAGGAGGCCGGCTACAAGGTCGACTCGGTGATCGCGTCGCAGACGGGCCGGCCGCGCGGCACGGTCACGGGCGTGCGGGTGCCGGGCCTGCTTCTCGACGGCGGCACCGTCACCATGGAGGTGTCGGATGGGACCAGGCGTCCGCCCCCGCCGCGCCCCTCGCCCGGTGGCCCCGGCGGCGGTGGCGGTGGCGGCGGCCCCCGCCTGCCGGATTCGATCGACATCCCGGGCTTCGGGCGCATCCCGCTGCCGCGGTAGCGGCGCACCGCACGACGGCTGTGCCCGGGCACGATGGCGCGCACCGCACGCAGGCGGTGCCCGCTCCAGGTGGGCTGCACCGGACGACGGCTGTGCCCGGGCCCGGTGGCGCGCTTAGCCCTGCAGCCGTTCCTTCACGGCGCCGGACAGGCGCTTGCCGTCGACGCGGCCGGCGGCCTTGGCCTGCGCCGCCTTCATGATCTGCCCCATCTGCTTCATCGACGCCGGCTCATCCCCGCACACCTCGGCGACGGCGCCGTCGACCAGTGCGGCGAGCTCGTCGTCGTCAAGCTGCTTCGGCTGGTAGCGGGCGAAGACCTCGGCCTCCGCGAGCTCGTTGTCCGCCAGCTCCTGGCGGCCGTTCTCGGCGTACATCTCGGCGGACTCGCGGCGCTTCTTGATTTCCCGCTCGATGACCTTCAGCACTTCCGCGTCCGTCAGCTCGTGCTTGGATCCGGAGACCTCCTCGGTCTGGATCGCGGCCTTGAGCATGCGCAGTGCGCCGACGGTGTCCTTGTCGCGGGCCTTCATGGCGGCGGTCATGTCGGAGATGATGGTTGCCTTGAGTTCGCTCATGGCAAAAACTCTACGCAGCATTCCCCCGCGCGTGCGCCGCATGGCGAGACGACGTCCGTGGCGGGGGCGCGGGACTGTAGCGTGGTGGCCGTGGCTCATAACACCGACTCCGCTTTCCGACGCACCTTGCCCGCCCTCTCCGCCCTCGCCGGCGCATCCGGCGGAAGGGAGAAATCGGCGGGGGCGGCCGGCGTCGTGAAGCAAGCGGCCAAGGTCGCCGGCGCAATCGTCGGGGGCCTGGGGCTGGCGGGGGCGGCGACGTTCCTGTACGCCAACCAGATCGAGCTGAAGGCGTTCCGCGTCAAGCGCGTGCGGGTGCCCGCCCTGCCCGCGGGGCATGCCCCGATGCGGATCCTGCACGTCACCGACTTCCACATGACCCGATCGCAGCGGAAGAAGCAGCGCTGGATCGCCGGGCTGGACGCGCTGGAGCCGGACCTGGTGGTCAACACCGGCGACAACCTCGGCGGCGCGGATGCCGTGCCCGGCGTCCTGACGGCCCTGGGCCCGCTGCTGAATCGGCCGGGCGTGTTCGTGTTCGGCACCAACGACTACTTCGGGCCGAAGCCGCTGAATCCGCTGCGCTACCTGACCGGCAAAAAGCGCCGCCCCTCCACCGAGAAGCTGCCGTGGGAGGGCATGCGCGCGGCGTTCATCGAGCACGGGTGGCGCGACGCGACGCACCGGCGCCTGGAGTTCGTCGCCGGCGGCGTGCGCCTGGCCGTCACCGGCGTCGACGACCCGCACCACGAACTCGACGACTACGACCTGGTGGCGGGCCCGCCGAACGCCGACGCGGACCTGGCGATCGGCCTGTCCCACTCCCCCGAGCCGCACGTGCTCGACCGTTTCGCCGAGGACGGCTACGACCTGGTCATGTCCGGCCACACGCACGGCGGCCAGGTGTGCCTGCCGTTCGAGCGGGCGATCGTGACCAACTGCGGCATCGACCGGTCGCGCGCGTCGGGCCTGTCGCGGTGGACCGAGCGGACGTGGCTGCACGTCTCCAACGGCCTGGGCACGTCGCCGTACGCGCCGGTGCGGCTGTTCTGCCCGCCGTCGGCGACGCTGATCGAGGTCGTGCCGCGGGACTAACCGGGCTGCGGCTCAGGCGGGCGGCTCGGGGCGCGTGGCCCGGGCGGCGGCTCGGGCGGGCGGACCTCCGCATCGCCCCACCCATCGGCCCGAATAACCCCCCGATCTGCCGTTTTGCCTTTTCCGACGGCGGGGGTCTAGAGTTGTCGACGTTGCAGCGCACGCCGCTGGACCGCGATCGCGGCCCGGGCGCGGTGCGACTTTCTTTTCCGGGGTATGGCGCAGCTTGGTAGCGCGCTTCGTTCGGGACGAAGAGGCCGTGGGTTCAAATCCCGCTACCCCGACCAGTCGGAAACCGCCGACCTGCGAAAGCAGGCGGCGGTTTTCTATTTCCCGCCATCCGCCGTGCCATCCGGGGCCTCTGTGGTCGGGTCCGCGGCCGGCGCGGCGGTCGTGTCGGATGAGGTCGTGCCGGATGAGGTCGAGGCCACGGCAACCGCCGGGGCCTTCCGGCGGCCTTCGCCGAAGCGGCCGATGATCGCGCCGATGACCACCAGCGCCAGCAGCACGCCCGCCGACGTCCCCCACATCACCGTCGAGCCGGCGTTGCCCAGCGCCGTCAACGCCGCAGTGGGATGGTGCAGCGGCATCAACGCGGAGACCACGCCCCAGGCGGCGGCCATCTCCTCGCCGCCGGACGCCTGCGCCGCCGCGCTGCGCCACACCCACCCGATGACGCCGACCTGCACGAGCATCCCGGCGAGGATCACCGCTCGGCCCCACGGCCCGCCGAACACCGCGAGCACCGCCCGCGACACCGCCGTCGCCGCCAACGCGGCGAGCGCGAGCACGAGCACGCCGGCCGTCCCGCGCAGCAGATCCATGCCCTCGGCCATGATGAACAGCACCAGCGAACCGATGGCCACGATGCCGACCAGCGCACCCGCGAACGCGCCGTTCGGCATCACGCGGGACCACCGGCCGCGGCGATCGGTCCCCTCTCCCGCCCCCTTTACGCCCCGCCGCGGCACGGAGATCAGCCACAACGCGGACGCGGCCAGCATGACCAGGGCGGACACCATGAACGCCAGGGTCGGCGCGAGCGTCGCGTCGCCGGCCGCATCCTCGGAGCCTTCCCCGCCTGCCAGCCCCGCCGCGGCCAGCTGCTCGCGGGAGGGCACGGGCATCGCGCGCTGCGCCGCCCCCACCTTGTCGACGGTCGCCGTGGCCATGCCATCGAGCCGCCCGGCGCCGTCGTCGAGCTGCTTCAGCCCGCCGTCGAGCTTCTTGGCGCCCTCGTCCAGATCCGCCGTCGCGGTGCGCAGCCGGTCGGCGCCGACGGTGGCGTTGTACACGCCGTCGCGGTACGGGGCGCCGGGTGTGTTGAGCTGGTACGACAGGTCGTCGGCGCCCTTGCGGAACTTCTCGGCCTGACCCGAGATGGCCTCGAAATCGATGGCGCCGAGCTGGCGCTCCAGGGCCTCCAGGTTGGCCACCGCATCGCCGTCGCCGGCCGCGCGCAGCGACTCCTTCGCCGGGCCGATCGACGTCTCCACCTGGCCGATGGCCACGTTGAGCAGCCCCATTCCGTCGGCGATGGCCCCGGCGCCCTCGGCGATGTCCTTCGCTCCGGCACCCAGCCGCCCGGTGCCGGCCTGCAGCTCCTTCATCCCGGTGGCCAGATCGGACGCGCCCTTGCGGACCCCGCCGGTGCCCTCGACCAGCTCGGTGCCGCCGCCCTTCAGGTCGCCGATGCCGTCGGTGGCCTGCTTCATTCCCGATTTGAGGAAGCCCGCCTGCGTGTTCGCCTCGCCGATCGCCCGGCGCGCCTCCTGCACCTTGGCGACGTCGATGCCGGGCACCGGCCCGGGGACGGACCCCTCCTCCGCCCCGTCGGCAGTCCACGCGGACGACAGTCCGGTCCCGGACCAGCCGAGATACGCCGCGCCGGCGATCAGCGGCAGAACGAGGAGCAGGGACAGCAGCGTGCGGCGGATTCCGCCTTTCCGGGAAGCCATGCCCCTCACGGTAACGCCCGCACCTGCGATTTCGTCGGTGCTACGCCGGGGCGCGGCGGACGGGCCCGCCGCCATCGACGCATCGACCGTGGGGGCACCCACGTGAGCGTCGCAAAGCCGCGGCCCGAGATATAGGAGAACGGGGCGCTGCGCAGCTTTCGCCGCCTAAACCGCATCCACCCCGGTTGCTAAGCTGGAATTCGGCCATTTACCAGATCCGCGCGGCCCCGCGCCGCCGGATCTGCCCCCGATACGCAAACAGGAAGGCGACCCTGTCGTGACATTGATCAGCGTCCCCGCCCTGGTTGCGGTGGCGCTGGCCCTCACCCCCTTATTCGTGAAAGTGCTCGGCAGGCACGCCGGCTGGCCGATCGTGGCGTTTTTCGTCGCCGCGATCGTCCAGCTGGCGCGGCTGGCCGGCGGCGTCCTCGACGGGGATGCGGTCACGTGGGGGATGACGTGGGCCGGTGCGCTGCTGCCAGGCGGAACCGGGGTGGACTTCGCGCTCCGCCTCGACCCGCTATCCCTCGTGTTCGCCCTGCTCGCGCTGGTGATCGGTTCCGCGGTATTCGTGTACTCGACCGCGTACCTGCCGCCGAAGGGCGGCACCATGAGCTTCTACGTCCTCATGACGTCGTTCATGCTGGCCGTGCTGCTGCTCGTCCTCGCCGACGACGTGGTGCTGCTGTTCATCGGCTGGGAGCTGGTGTCCATGGCGTCCTTCCTGCTCATCGCCCGATCCGGCTCCAGCGGCGAGGCGGGGTCGATCCGCACCCTGCTGCTGACGTTCACCGGCGGCCTGCTGCTGCTCGCCGCGCTGGGCGTCGCCGTATGGGCGACGGGCACCACCAACCTGACCGAGCTGCTGGCCCACGAGGTGTGGGGCACCGGCCCGGGCGCCAACACCGGACTGACCACGACGGTCGCGGTGCTGGTGGCGCTCGGCGCGTTCACCAAGGCCGCCCAGCTGCCGTTCCAGGCCTGGCTGCCGGAGGCCATGGCGGCGGCGACGCCGGTGTCCGCCTTCCTGCACGCAGCTGCGGTGGTCAAGGCCGGCATTTACCTGCTCCTGCGCTTTTCGACGGCCTTCGCCCACGTGCAGGCATGGCAGATCCTGCTGATCGTCGTGGGCATGTCCACCGCCGTCGCGGCGGCAGTGTTCGCCATCCAGCAGACGGACCTCAAGCGCCTGGTCGCCTACTCGACGGTGTCCCAGCTCGGCTGGATCGTCGCGACCATCGGCGTGGGCACCCACTTCGCCATCGTCGCCGCGGTGGTCCACACCCTGGCGCACGCCCTGTTCAAGTCCTCGCTGTTCATGCTCGCGGGCACCGTCGACCATCAGGCCGGCACCCGCGACATCCGCCGCCTGGGCCCGCTGTGGCGCCGCATGCCGTGGACCTTCGGGTCGATGGTCATCGGTTCGGCGTCGATGGCCGCGATCCCGCCGACGCTGGGCTTCCTGTCCAAGGAAGGCATGCTCGAGGCGTTCACCGAGGCGCCGCTGGCCGACGCCGGCGTGGTCATCCTGCTGGCCGCGGCGACCATCGGCGCGATCGCGACGTTCACGTACTCGGCGCGCCTGATCTTCGGCGCGTTCGTCGACGGCCCCCGCGACGTTTCCGAGGTCCGCGAGGCCCCCGTCGCCCTGTGGCTGCCGGCCGCCGTCCCCGGCGTGCTGTCGCTGCCGCTGGCCTTCTTCGTCGGCCCGCTTCTCGACGGGTCCCTCGACGCGGTCGCCCGCACCGTTCTCGGCGGCGACTACCACGCCACCCACCTGAAGCTGTGGCACGGGATCAACGTGCCGCTGCTCATCTCTGTGGGCGTGCTCGTCGCCGGCGTGCTGCTGGTGCTGGTGCGCAAGCGGATGAACGCCGCCCTCGCCGACCGCAAGCTGTTCCCCTTCACCGGCGTCGAGGCGCTGGCGTTCGGCACCCGCGCCGGCGCGCGCCTGGGCCGCGTCTTCGCGGCCATCTCCGATTCCCACGCGCCCACCCGCCACCTGCTGCCCATGCTGTCGGTCATCGTGGTCTACGCCGCGGCGATCCTGATCGCGCCCGGCCTCGGCGGCATGGAGCTGCCCGACAAGGTCGACGGCATCGACTCCTGGATGGACCTGATCCCGCTGGTGGTCGTGGTCATCGGCGTCATCGCGACCATGCAGGCCCGCAACCGCCTGCAGGCCGCGGTGCTGCTGGGCGTCACCGGCACGGGCGTGACCCTGCAGGTGCTGCTGCTCGGCGCCCCCGACGTAGCCATGACGCAGTTCCTGGTGGAGATCCTCACCGTCGTGCTGATGATGCTGGTGCTGCGCCACCAGCCGCGCGCCTTCTCCCCCACCGGCCGCGCCCGCCGCATCGTCGCGGCGGTCGTCGCCGTCGGCGTGGGGCTGGCGACGTTCGGTGCGGTGTGGACCCTCACGGGCCGGCGCGGCAAGCCGGAGATCGCCCAGTGGTACCTCGAGGAGGGCCCGAAGATCACCGGCGAGAACAACGTCGTCAACACGATCCTCGTCGAGTTCCGCGCCTTCGATACTTTGGGCGAGCTCGCGGTGCTGGGCATGGCGGGCATCGCGACGGCCGCCGTGGTGGCCTCGATGCCGCGCTGGCAGCACCACCCGGGACGGCCGGGGCCGCTGCCGCAGCCGGGGCTGAATTCGCTGCCGCTGCGCAAGCTGACCAAGTGGATGACGCCGCTGCTGTTCGGCCTGTCCGTCATCGTCCTGTTCCGCGGCGGCAACGAGCCGGGCGGCGGCTTCAACGCCGCGCTGATCGGCGCGTCGTCGCTGATGCTCATGTACCTGTCCCACCCGGACGACCGCCCGCTGACCAAGCGCAACGTCCCGTACCTGCTCAGCGGCTTCGGCGTGATCGTGGCCATCGCCATCGGCTTCGTCGGTTACCTGGAGGGCTCCTTCCTGGCGCCGCTGCACGGCACCGTCGCCGGGCAGCACCTGACGACGGCATTGATCTTCGACGTCGGCGTGTACCTGGCGGTGCTGGGCATCGTGGCCACGGCGCTGAACCACCTGGGCGGCCCGACCCGCCCCGGCTCCCCGAAGACGGACGACGAGCTCGGGCCGAAGGTCACCAATCGCACCGGCCTGAACGTCCCGCCGCTGCAGAATCCCGATCGGGCGGACTCCCCCGACCCCGCCCCGGCACCCGCCGGCGGCGCGAATCACGGTTCCACCGACGACGAGGAGGTGCGGGCATGATCATCGCCCTCATCGCGGCCGTGCTGGCCGGCGGCGGCGCCTACCTGGTGCTGCAGCGCGGCATGGTGCGCATCATCATCGGGATGACGTTCATCTCGCACGCCGCCAACCTGATCATCCTGTCCACCGGCGTCGGCGCCTGGCGGCAGGAGCCGCTGATGGCCCGCGCGGACGCGGATACGGCGGCCGACCCGCTGCCGCAGGCGTTCGTGCTCACGGCCATCGTCATCACCATGGCGGTGACCGCCTTCATGCTGGCCATGTCGGCGCTGGGCCGCGACGACGACACCCGCATCCAGGAGGACCGGGAGGCCAACGCGCAACTGTCCACCGCGGGCCGCGGGGCCCGGCGCCGCCGCCCGGCCGACGCCGGCTCCGGGGTCGGTTCGATCCGCCACGAGAACTACCCGCCCGAGGACCCCCAGGACGGTGATCGCTGATGACCGGCATGTCCGCGGAGACCATCTCCGCCCTGCTGCCGCTGCTGGCCATCTTCCCGCTGCTGCTCGCGGCCATCGCCGCGGTGCTGCCGTGGGCGCCCGCGCGGGTGGCGCTGTCCCTGGCCACGCCGGCGGGCATGGCCGCGGTGGCGTTCGCGCTGCTGTACCGGGTGATGGAATCCGGGCCGATCGGCCACAACGTCGGCGCGTTCCCCGGCGGCGTGTCCATCCCCTTCGTCGCGGACTCGTTCTCGCTGCTCATGCTCGGCGTCGCCGCGCTGGTGGTCTTCGCCGGCTCCTGGTTCGCCCAGGCCGTCGGCGAGAACAAGTCGCGCTTCTTCCCCGCCCTGACGCTGATGATGCTGTCGGGCATGGCGGGGGCGTTCCTCACCGCCGACCTGTTCAACTTCTTCGTGTTCATGGAGGTGATGCTGCTGCCGTCGTACGGCCTCATCGCCGTGACGGGCACGTGGCACCGCCTCGCAGCCGGCCGCTCCTTCGTGCTGGTCAACCTGATGACGTCGACGGTCCTGCTGGTCGGCGTCACCCTGGTCTACGGTTCGGTCGGCTCGGTGAACATCGCGCTGCTGGCCGGCATGGCCTCCGGCGGCGGCCCGGGCGCGGTGGCGCTGGGCCTGGTGGTCATCGCGCTGAGCGTGAAGGCGGGCCTGGTGCCCACGCACACGTGGCTGCCGCGGACCTACCCGTCGACGTCGCCCGCGGTGATGGCGATCTTCTCGGCGGTGCACACCAAGGTCGCCGTGTACATGCTGTTCCGCGTGTACGTGGTCATCGTGGACATGGAGCCGTCGTGGCACTGGCCGATCATCGCGCTGATGGCGGTGTCGATGATGATCGGCGCCTACGCGGGCATCGCCGAGACGACGATGCGCCGCGTGCTGGCGTACCAGATGGTCAACGGCATGCCGTTCATCCTGGTGGTGCTGGCGTTCACCGACGGCGACGCGCCCGCGGTGCTGGCCGCCGGCATCTTCTACGCGCTGCACCACATGGTCACCGTCGGTTCGCTGGTGCTGGCCTCCGGCGCGATCGAGGAGACGTACGGTACCGGGACTCTTTCGCGCCTGTCCGGCCTGGCCCGCAGGGATCAGCTCGTGGCGTGGGTCTTCGCGGCGATGGCGTTCTCCATCGTCGGCTTCCCGCCGTTCTCCGGGGTGTGGGGCAAGGTCGGCGTCGTCTTCGCGGCGGCGTCCTCGGGCGACGCGCGCTCGGTCGTGGTCATCGCGGTCATCGTGCTGGCGTCGCTGGGCGCCATGCTGGCCATGATCCGCGTTTGGCGGGGCGTGTTCTGGGGCCGGCCGATGCAGGGCATCGACGATGACCTCCACGTCCGCGGCGGCCTGGTGGCCCCCTCCGCGTTCCTGGCGGTGGCGAGCTCTCTCATGTTCGTCTTCGCCGGCGTGGTCGCGGGCTGGACGGGCGCGGCCGGCGATGCGCTGGTCGACGTGCCCGCCTACGTCGACGCCGCGCTGGGCAACCCGTCCGAGGCGATTTCCTTCGGCAACCTCGACAACGTCCGGGAAGGGGCGACCCGATGAGCTTCCTGCACATACCCCTCTATTCGGCGTGGCTGGTCGGCCAGGTCATCTCGGCGGCCACCGACGTGCTCGTGGACGCCGTGCGGCCCCGGCAGAAGCAGAAGCCGATCCTGATCGGCATGCCGCTGCGCATCACCACCGACAACGAGATCGTCGGCCTGTCCGCGTCCATCACCATGACGCCGGGCACCCTGGTGTGCGGCACCAGGTCGCTGGAGGGCGGCGGGCGCATGTTCATCGTCCACGTCATGTTCGGCGAGGACCTGGAAGCCGCGTACGACGCCCTCTACGACATGGAGGAGCGCATGGCCCCGCGGGTCCGCGACCTGCCGCGGCCGCGGGCGTTCGTGTTCGAGGGCTACGACGCGACCATGCACGCGGACCCGGGCGCGCGCGTCGGCACGGCCGCCGAAACGCGCGACGGGCTGCCCGATCTGCCCGACGGCATCAGGGTCGTCGACGATCCGATGGAGGAAGACGTCATCCCGGAACAGACGGCGGACCACAGGGGCGGGGCGGATGACCCCACGGTGGACGTCGTCACGCACGACAGCGGCGACCCGGACACGGACCCGGACGCCGGCGCGGCGGCCGACCGGCGCCGCACGCCCGCGAAGGAGGCGGACCATGAGTGAAACCCTCGTGCACGCAGTCGGAGGCATCGGCGTCGCCCTGTGCTCCGTGGCTTTCCTGATCACCGTGATCCTGGTGTTCCGCGTGAAGGGCAACGTCTCGCGCGCGGTGATGTCGGACGTCGCGTTCTTCTCGATGGTCGGCGTGTTCCTGACCACCGCGCTGTTCCGCGAAACGGCCATCACGTTCGACATCGCCATGTTGGCGGGCCTGCTGGGCATCCTGTCGACCGTGGGCCTGTCACGCGTGATTTCGCGGGGAAGGAGGTAGGACATGGCCATCGGAACCGTGATCACCGCGATCCTGTTCACCTTCGCCGTAGTCGGCGGGTCGGCGTACCTGCTGGGGGCGGCGGTCGCGATGTGGCGCGCGCCGGACGCCCTGTCGCGCCTGAACCAGCTGTCCGCCGGCGTGATGGTCGGCGTGCCGCTGCTGGTGGCGGGCAATCTGATCCTGGAGTTCGATCAGGGGACGCTGACGGTGGGCAAGGTGCTAAGCGCCCTGCTGGCGGTGGTGGCGCTGCTGATCGTGGCCACCGTCGCGTCGGAGGTCCTCGGGCGGGCCGTGCTCGGCTCGCGGGACGGGTCGTCGGAGGACCACTCGGATCGGCGCTGAGCGTCGCCGTCCCGCGTCCCGGCTCAGATCCGCGGCGCGCGTCCGCTTTACGACGCTCACCGGGCCCCTCTTCCCCGTTGCCGGGGAGAGGGGCCCTTCCGCGTTTTCGGGGGCGCGGGGAGGGACCGGCCCGTGAACGCCCGTCACCTGTGCGTTACACATAATTCGGAAATACCCCCGGACGGGGGCATGTTAACCCTTTCCCCGAGCCGCCGGGATGTGTGTTAGCTCACATTAACGCGCGTAACGGGACGACCGGATCCGGCGATCGAAGTTTGGCCGGGGCGAACCCCGAAACATCTCGTTCACCTCGATAATGAGGCTAGCCTTGCCTGCGAGAAAGTCGTTACACAATCGTTTCCGCTGGCAGTGCCAAAATTAGAAAGAGCTAACGTCGTTACCTTCCCGATGGTGAAGGTAAACAACTCGTAAACAACTGGCACGCAGCGCTTTTAGGGATACGTCAATAAACGCCATAACCCCTTACGTTTGGGGCGTTTTCGGCAAGTTCGAAGGCGGAGATAACGATTGCGCAAAGCCAAGAACGGTCTTAGTGTCTACCGCGAGAGATTCAGGGAGACCTCAGGGGGTCGACCACCCGCGCGCCAAGCGCAAAGGTTCTCAGCCACCACTTCGCACTCAGACACAAAGGGGAGTCGTTCACATGGACGCCAACACCATTTCCGCCATCGCCGAGGTCGTCGCCGCCGCGCCGACCGGTCCGTACATCACCTTCGAGACCCCGTTCCCGGCCCTGGAGCAGATCGCCGGCCGCGACGTCAACCTGGGTTCCACCTTCGGTGACATCAACATGCCGTTCGGCGAGGACTTCCTCGACGTCCACACCGAGGATGACCACTCCACCCACGTTTCCGACATCCTGGACATCAACGCGGGCAACGGCGTCGCCACCAAGGGCTAGTAACGGCCTCCGGCTCGAATCACCGATTCGAGCCACCCGCGAGCTCAGCTCGCACGCACGGGAATCCCCGTCCAGGCGGCGGCCCCGGAATGCCACGGCGTTCCGGGGCCGCTTTCGGCCACGTTGCCACCGCGTTCCAAGTGAGCGTTCTGCCTGCACGGGGTTTCCCCCCATCGCCCGCGCGACCGGCCCCACGCCGGTCGCGTCCGCCCCGTCATACGCACAGCTGCAGCATTCAGAAGGAAGCGCCTAATGGACGCCGCCACCATTTCCGCCATCGCCCAGGTCGTCGACGCGATCCCGGATGGCCCCTACATCGTCGTCGAATCCCCTTTCCCCGCCCTCGAGCGCATCGGCGGCGGCGACGTGAATCTCGGCTCGACGTTCGGTGACATCAACCTCCCGTTCGGCGAGGACTTCCTGGACGTCCACACCAAGGACGACAACTCCACCCACGTGTCGGACATCACCGACGTCAACACGGGCAACGGCATCGTCACCGACTCGATCGACGTTCCGAAGCCCGAGACCCCCAAGCCCGAGACCCCGGCCACCCCCGAGACTTCCGGCGGCAACGCCGCGGAGACCGCGGAGAACACCGGGGCGTCCAAGCCCGCCGAGGGCGCGGACGCCGCCAAGCCGTCCGAGGCCGCTGCGGCCACCCAGGCCGCCCAGGCCGCCGCCCCGGCTGAGGCCGCCGAGGCCGCTCAGGCCGCCACCCCGGCCGAGGCTGCCGAAGCCGCCAAGCCGGCGGAAGCCGCCACTCCGGCCGAGGCTGCTCAGGCCGCGACCCCGGCCGAGGCCGCCGAGGACGCCGTGGCCGCCACTCCGGCGGAGCCCGCCGAGTCTCCGGCTTCCCGGCTTTTCCCGAAGCTCTTCTTCGCGTAAAACCGGGCCGATCGCGTCCGGCGGGGCGAGTCCTCCCCTCTTCCCGCCGACGACCGAAACCCGCCCCGGGCCACCGCCGAACCATTGGTTCGCGGTCGCCCCGGGGCGGGTTTTCCGTGCCGCAGGTGCGCGGCGCAGCGGTTACGCCTACTTGGCGGCGGTGAAGCGCTTGCGCACCTCCGCGCCGAGCCACTCGTCGACGTTGGTCCAGTAGGCGTAGACGCGCTCCTCGACCTCCGGGGTCACGCCGGCCATGGCGCGGGCGATGTTGCCGGCCAGGCGGTCGCGGGCGGCGTCATCGAGGACCTCGCGGACCAGGATGCCCGCCTGGATGAAGTCGTCGTCCTCCGGGTGCTCCACGTACGCGCCGCGGAACGGCTCCTCGCCCTCCGAGGCCCACAGACCGAGGTCGCCGTGGTCACCCGACTCCTGGGAACCGCGGCCGGCGGCGTTGGAGCCGTGGACGGGCAGCTTCGGGTCGGCGAAACGGTGGGTGGCGGCACCGTCCTGCGCGAAGGAGTTGACCTGCACCGTCGGGCAGTTGACGGGCAGCTGGTCGGAGTTGGCGCCCAGGCGGTAGCGGTGCGCGTCGGCGTAGGCGAAGGCGCGGGCCAGCAGCATCTTGTCGGGCGAGAAGCCGATGCCCTCGACCAGGTTCGACGGTGCGAACGCGGCCTGCTCGATCTGCGCGAAGAAGTTGCGCGGGTTCTCGTTCAGGGTGAAGTGTCCGACGTCGATGAGCGGGTAGTCCTTCTGTGACCAGGTCTTGGTCAGGTCGAACGGGTTCCAGCGGTACCCGGCGGCCTCGTCGAAGGGCATGATCTGCACCTTGACGTCCCACGTCGGGTAGTCGCCGCGCTCGATGGCGTCGAAGAGGTCCTTGCGGGAGTGGTCGGTGTCGCGGCCGACGAGTTCCTCGGCCTCGGCGTCGGTGAGGAAGTCCCAGCCCTGGCGGGTCTTGAAGTGGTACTTCACCCAGAAGCGCTCGCCGGCTTCGTTGATCCACTGGTAGGTGTGCGAGCCGAAGCCGTCCATGTTGCGCCAGGTCTTCGGGATGCCGCGGTCGCCCATCAGGTAGGTGACCTGGTGGGCGGACTCCGGCGAGGAAGTCCAGAAGTCCCACTGCATGTTGGCGTCGCGCAGGCCGGTGTCGGGCAGGCGCTTCTGGGAGTGGATGAAATCGGGGAACTTGATGCCGTCGCGGATGAAGAACACGGGGGTGTTGTTGCCGACCAGGTCGTAGATGCCCTCGTCGGTGTAGAACTTCAACGCGAATCCGCGGACGTCGCGCCACCCGTCGGGCGAACCCTGCTCGCCGGCGACCGTCGAAAAGCGGGCCAGCATCGGGGTCACGGCGCCGGGCTGGAACAGGCCGGCCTTGGTGTAGCGGGAGACGTCGCCGGTGATGGTCAGCTCGCCGAAGGCGCCGCCGCCCTTGGCGTGGACGACGCGCTCGGGGATGCGCTCGCGGTTGAAGTGGGACAGCTTCTCGATGAGGTGCACGTCGTGGATCTGCACGCCGCCCTGGGGGCCGGTGGTCACGGAGTGCTGTTCGGAGGAGACGGGGGCGCCGTTGAGGCGGGTGGTCGGGCCGTTGGAGGTGCCCGTGTCCAGGCCCTGGTCGGCGATGTCCTTGCTGGAGGTCATGAGTGGTGCTCCTTGGTGATCCTGGGGCGTCCTCTGCGCGGTCGGCGGCGGGTGGTCCGCGGCCTTGCTTTGCGACGCCCATGTGGGGCCGGTTCGCCGAGTCGGAGCCCTGGGGCGGGGCTTTCCGGCAGTGCTTCCCGGCGGTGGTTCCGATGATAGCGGACTTATCAGTCTCGCGCTATCTATAGCCCCGTATTGTTGGGGTTGGGCTTATCGAATGCACCCCCGCATGAGTCGCCTTGCTATGGTGTCTTCATGACTGATCGGCAGCGCGAAGACGACCGCGTCACCGCCCTGGCCCTGAAAGCGGGCCGCGGTGACCGCGCGGCGCTGACCGAGTTCATTCGCGCCACCCAGCAGGACGTTTGGCGCCTTCTGGCCCACCTGGCCAACACCGACGTCGCCGACGATCTGACGCAGGAGACGTACCTCCGCGTCATGTCCGCGCTGCCCCGTTTCGCCGGCCGGTCCTCCGCCCGCACGTGGCTGCTGTCGCTCGCCCGCCGCGCGTGGGTCGACTCCGTGCGCCACGACATGGCCCGGCCCCGCAAGTCCGCGGTGGCATGGGAGGACGCCACCCAGGCATCGTCCACGGGCACGTCCTGGGCCGAACTGGTCGACGCGCGGGTGCTCATGGAATCGCTGGACCAGGACCGTCGTGAAGCGCTGATCCTGACCCAGGTGCTCGGCTACACCTACAAGGAAGCCGCCGACATCGCCGGCGTGCGCGTGGGCACCATCCGCTCCCGCGTGGCCCGCGCCCGCCAGGACCTCGTCGCCGCGACCGAGGGCAAGGGCGATGGCGCCGCCGACGAGGACGACGAGCCTGGCAAACGACACCTCGCCGCGATTTAGGTTTCGCGTCCCGCGACGTTGCGCTGCGATCGGCTCGCGGCGTTTCGAGCGGCTTCTGCGGCCTTGAGGTCGGCCCGTGGCATTGCGATCGTCTTCCGCGGCGGTTGAGCTGTCCCCGCCACCGCGACCGCCCGTGCCGAATCGGCTAACCCACCCCGAATCGGGCCGGCCTGCGCAACCGCCGTGGCAGACCCACCCCGAATGTGCAGACCCACCTGTTACAGCGGGTGGGCCTGCGCATTCGGGGTGGGTTTAGGCCAGGGGGCGGCACACGGGTGGCGATGGAGCCCGCATGGGCGACGCTAGCGCGAAAACGCAGCCACTCGATTCCGTCACCTGGCCTTTTATCGACGTTCACTTGGTCAGTGGCTGCAGTTTGCGCCTAACTCCAAGCAACCTGCGACCCCTCTCCGTGCAACTCCGGCGCCGGGCGGTGAATGGAATGCCGCGTGGCGAAATCGATTGCCCATTAGTGACGTGCGCTTGTGCCCACTGGGTGCCGTGCGCGCGTGCCCCACTGGGTGCCGTGCGCCTGATGTGGCGGGTCAGCCGCCACATATTCAGCCGCCGCACATGTCGAAAGGCGGGGCCGCCGGGACAATCCCGGCAACCCCGCCTCTCCTTTTGTCAGGCCGCACTCGCTTTCGGCCCCGATCGAGTCACGCTCGTTCTCGGGCCCAGCTGAACACCGCTGGGCCCGCCGGCTCCGCGGAGCCCGGCCACGGAACTAGACCAGCAGCTCGGCGATCTGCACCGTGTTCAGCGCGGCACCCTTGCGCAGGTTGTCGCCGGAGACGACCAGCACCAGGCCGCGCCCCTCCGGCACCGACTGATCCACGCGGATGCGGCCGACCAAGGACTCATCGATCCCCGTCGCCGCCAGCGGGGTGGGCACGTCGACGAGCTTCACGCCCGGGGCGTCGCCCAGCAGCTCCTTCGCCCGCTCGACGTCAATCGGCCGCTCGAACTCGGCGTGGACGACCAGCGTGTGGCCCGAGAACACCGGCACGCGCACGCAGGTGCCCGCCACCGCCAGTTCCGGGATGTCCAGGATCTTGCGGGACTCGTTGCGGAGCTTCTGCTCCTCGTCGGTCTCCAGCGAACCGTCGTCGACCAGGCCACCGGCCAGCGGCAGCGCGTTGAACGCGATCGGCTCGACGTACGGGCCCAGATCACCGGCCTGCAGCGCGGAGCCGTCGGTGGCCAGCTTCTCCATCTCCGGCTCGTTCGCGCGAACCTGATCGGCCAGCGTCGACACGCCCGCCAGACCCGAACCCGACACCGCCTGGTACGAGGCGACCCGGAGGCGCGCCAGACCGGCGTCATCGTGAAGCGGCTTGAGCACCGGCATCGCGGCCATCGTGGTGCAGTTCGGGTTCGCGATGATGCCCTTCGGCGTGTTCTTCGCCTCCGCCGGGTTGACCTCGGAGACGATCAGCGGCACCTCCGGGTCCTTCCGCCACGCCGACGAGTTGTCGACGACCGTGGCGCCGGCCGCCGCGAAACGCGGCGCCTGCTCCTTCGACAGCGTGCCGCCCGCCGAGAACAGCGCGATGTCGATGCCCTTCAGGTCCTCGTCGGACGCCGCGGCGACGTCCTCCACCACGATGTCCTTGCCGCGGAACTCGATGGTCTTGCCCGCCGAACGCGCGGACGCGAAGAAACGGACCTCGTCCGCCGGGAAATCCCGCTCGGCGAGAATGCTGCGCATCACGCGGCCGACCTGGCCCGTGGCACCGACGATGGCGATGGTGGTCATGCGAAAACCCTCCTGGGGTGCCGGCCCCGCGGCGCGGGAACCGAAAAAGTGTGGAACCTGAAAAATCGTGGGAAAGCGGGCGGGCGCGGGGTGGCCGGCGCCTCCGGTGGTCCGATGGCCCGGCGGACTGGCCGCCCGCGCCCCGGCGGACCAGCGGACCAGCGGACCCGAGCCCTAGCGGCCCGTGCCCGCGTAGACGACGGCCTCTTCGTCGCCGCCGAGCTGGAACGCCTCGTGCAGCACGCGCACGGCGACGTCCAGGTCGGTGTCGCGGATCAGGACCGAAATGCGGATCTCCGACGTCGAAATCAGCTCGATGTTGACGTCGGCCTCGGCCAGCGCCTCGCAGAACGTCGCGGTGACGCCGGGGTGCGACTTCATGCCGGCTCCCACCAGCGAAACCTTGCCCACGTGGTCGTCGTAAAGCACATCGCGCCAGTCACCCTCGGCCTGCAGCTTCTTCAGCAGCTCCAGCGCGCGCGGCCCGTCCTCGCGGGGGCAGGTGAAGGTGATGTCCGTGCGGTTGTCGTCGATGGACGAGACGTTCTGCAGGACCATGTCGATGTTGATCTCCGCATCCGCCACCGCGCGGAACACCTGCGCCGCCTGGCCCGCGACATCCGGGATGCCCAGGATGGTGATCTTGGCTTCCGAGCGGTCGTGCGCGACGCCGGTGAGAACTGCTTCTTCCACGGGAATATCCTCCACTGTTCCGTTGACGAGGGTGCCGATTTCATTGCTGTAGGACGACCGCACGCGCAGCGGCACGTTGAACGCCCGCGCGTACTCCACGCAGCGCAGCTGCAGGATCTTCGCGCCGACGGCGGCGAGCTCGAGCATCTCCTCGAAGGAGATGGTGTCCAGGCGCTGGGCGTTGGGCACGATGCGCGGGTCGGCGGTGTACACGCCGTCGACGTCGGAGTAGATCTCGCAGACGTCGGCCTCCAGCGCGGCGGCCAGCGCCACGGCGGTGGTGTCCGAGCCGCCGCGGCCCAGCGTGGTGACGTCCTTCGTCTCGCGGTTGACGCCCTGGAAACCGGCGACCAGGCAGATGTGGCCCTCGTCCAGCGCCTCGCGGACGCGGCCCGGCGTGACCTCGACGATGCGGGCGTTGCCGTGGCGCTCGGTGGTGATCACGCCGGCCTGCGAGCCGGTGAACGACCGCGCCGACGCGCCCAGCGAGGCGATGGCCATGGCGACCAGCGAGTTCGAGATGCGCTCGCCGGCGGTCAGCAGCATGTCCATCTCGCGCGCCGGAGGAACCGGGTTGACCTGGCTGGCCAGGTCCATCAGCTCATCGGTGGTGTCGCCCATCGCCGAGCACACGACGACAACGTCGTGGCCCTGCTTCTTGGTCTCCACGATGCGCTCCGCCACCCGGCGGATGCGCTCCGCGTTCTCCAGCGATGAACCACCGTACTTCTGTACGACCAATGCCATGGTCGGCGTCCTCCAGACCTGTTCGTCCGTCAGCCCGTGCGCAATCCGCCCGGGCGGTCACCTCCGTGCGTGAACGCACTCGGGTTTCCCGTAAACGATACAACAGGGGCCGCCGCCGCTGCGTCCCGAGTTTTGCGCGGTCGGGCGGGGCTTCGGGGGCCGTCGGGCGCGGCGGGCGGCGCGTCGGTCGCCGCTCCCGCTTTGCGACGACCGCGTGCGGGTAATCTGGCGTCGTGCACAATCAAGTCCTCGCGATCATGTTGGGCCTCGGCTCGGCGTTGTCGATCGCGTGGGGGACCGTCATCCGCCACCGCCTCGCCGATGAGCTTCCCGACGACGCCGGGACCATGTCCGGCGTGTGGTCGGTGGTTTCGCGGCCGATGTGGTGGGCCGGGGTGCTGCTGGCGTTGGCGGGGTATGGCCTGCAGATCGGCGCGCTGGCCTTTGGCACGTTGCTGCTGGTGCAGCCGCTGTTGGTGATGTCGCTGATGTTCACGTTGCCGTTGGCGGCAAGGATCGCGGGGCGGCGGATTTCGAAGTCGGAGACGGCGTGGGCGGTGCTGCTGACCGTCGCCGTGGCGGTGCTGGTGATGTTGGGGCGGCCATTGCCGGGCGATCCGCAGCCGCCGCTGGCGCGCTGGATTCCGGCGCTGGCCATCGGCGCGGTGGTGTTCGC
Source organism: Corynebacterium hansenii (assembly GCF_030408795.1). Taxonomy (NCBI): domain Bacteria; kingdom Bacillati; phylum Actinomycetota; class Actinomycetes; order Mycobacteriales; family Corynebacteriaceae; genus Corynebacterium; species Corynebacterium hansenii. The sequence goes on along the minus strand of NZ_CP047211.1, from coordinate 222,909 downwards.
GGTGATGTACCACGCGGCGGGCACTCTGCTCAGGTCGGAGAAGGCGCTGGTTCTGGGATTGGCGACGGGCTGGTTGTACGGCTTCGTCGCCGTGTTGTCGAAGGCCGTCGTGGACATTTGGGTGCACGGCGACTTGGGGGAGTTCGTCCGCTCGTGGGAGCTGTGGTCGCTGCTCGCCTTGGCGTTGGTGGGCGTGGCGGTGCAGCAGGCGTCGTTCAATGCGGGGGCGCTGCGGAATTCGTTGCCGGCGATGACGTGCGCGGAGCCGGTGGTCGCGTTCGCGCTGGGGTATGCGGTGCTGGGCGAGAAGTTCCAGACGCAGGGCTCGCAGTGGGTATGGATGGGTGCGGCGCTGGTGGCGATGATCGCGTCGACCGTGGCCCTGTCGCGCAAGAGCGTGTAGCCCCGCCCGGCGCGCACGCCCGCCGCTTTCTCCCCTCGTCTTTCCGCCCAGTGTGGCGGCGAGTGTGCGGCCGCGGACGGCCATGTGGGCAGGCGGCAGGTGGCGGACGCCGTCAGATCGCCCACGGGAAGGGCACCAGCATGTACGCCCCGACCCACGCCGAACCCAGCACCCACGCCGCGAGCACCCAGGCCCGGGCGAACGCGCGCATCCTCGCCAACGGCGCCGCGAACACGAGCAGCACCAACACCCCCGACAGGAACAGGCGCGGCCTCGAATGCATCAATCCGTCGCTGACCAGCACCTGCCCGACCGCCAGACACGAGAACACCAGCACCGGCCAGCAGGCTCCCCACCGGTCGACGAACGCCGCGGCCGAGTAAGTCCGGTCACCCACGGCGGACGGCGCGGGATCGACCACCTCGTCGCGCTCCCCCGCATCGCCACGCTCCCCCGCGCCGCCGCGCTGCCCCGCGCGCCACGCCAGGATCCTCGCCACCGCCCACTCCGCGAACGCCCACGCCAGGGTCGCCGCCACCGCGACGATCACGGCGGCGGACACGAAATACCCGGTTTCGCGCGATTCGAAGAAGCTCCGCCACAACCACCGCAGCGTCGCGGCCCCGCCGTCGACCTCGGAGTTCCAGCCGCGGGCCTGCGCGCCGAAGTACCCGCCGGCGTCGCTCAACCGCGCCGACGACCACGCCAGATACGCCGCCCACCCCACCGGCGCCACGGCGACGGCCGCCCACGCCCGCGGGTTGCGGCGGTCACCGGCCAGCACGGCGACGGCCAGCACGAGGAACAGCCCCAACGCCGTCGACCGGGTCAGCCCCGCCAACAGGAACAGCACTGCGGCGCGGCCCCATCGCTTGTCGACGACCGCCACCAACCCCCACCCCGCCAGCGCCAGGAACAGGGCCTCCGTATAGGGCATGAGCATGACGACGGCCATGGGAGCGGTCGTCACCGCCACAGACGCCAGGACCATCGCCCGGCGCGGCGCACCCATCCGTCCGGCGAGGGCGGCCGCCGCGAACGCGAAGGCCACACCGGCCACCAGCGAAATCAGGGCGCCCGCCCAATCGGCGGGCAGGAACGTCACGAACGACACCGCCCGGATCAGGTACGGCATCAGGGGGAAGAAGGCCAGCGACCGCCAATGCCCGGGGTCGCCGTCGACCTCCCCGAGCCCGAAGTAACCGCGTTCGGCGATGTCCCGCATCCACTGGGCGTCCCATGCATTGAGGCGATCCCACGTCTCCCGCGCGACCTCGCCCATCCCGGCGGGCGTCCACACCCCGGCAAACGTCCCCGCTCCGGCAACCGCACCGGCCCCACTCACGGCACCCGCCCCGGCCGACGCCTCCTGCCCCCGCAGATCCACCGCGACGGCGATGGCCAGCACCGCGACGACGACCACGCGGGTGACCGCGTACCACCCCGCCACGGCGACCCACGGAAAGCCTTGCGCCGCTGCACCGCGACCCCGAATCCTGGACACGCACCCAGGATGGCACGGGCACGGGCGTCGCAAAGCAAAGCGACCGCCGATCCCCCCCGCCGGAACGTTCGTGTTGGGGACGCCCGCGGCCCGGTGTAGGCTGCATCACATGCAGCGTGCACTCCTCCTTCTGTGCCGCGGCGGGGCTCGACTTTAAAGGGCCGGCTCCCCGTCGCGGGATTTTTTCGTGCCGGCCAGCCCCCTTTGAAAACCCCCTCGAAAAGCGATCCGCCCATGCCCGGCGGCCATCTCGCGGACGGCCCACGCGCCACCGCACCCAGGCCCCGGCGGCACGGGAAAGCGATCGCGACGAAAGGTAGAGTCGACCCCCATGTCCCCCACTGACGCCTTCATCTCCGCCCCCTCCCGCATCACCACCCCCGACGGTGAGATCCCCGAGGGCCAGGCGCCCTGGAACAAGCAGCGCAACTCGGCCATGCCGATCAACCGCTACCAGCCCTACGACGTAGAGGTGCAGGACTTCCAGCTGCCCGACCGCACCTGGCCGGACAAGCGCATCACCAAGGCCCCCCAGTGGTGCGCCGTGGACCTGCGCGACGGCAACCAGGCGCTGATCGACCCCATGAGCCCCGAGCGCAAGCGCCGCATGTTCGAGCTGCTGGTGCAGATGGGCTACAAGGAGATCGAGGTCGGCTTCCCGTCGGCGTCGCAGACCGACTTCGACTTCGTCCGCGAGATCATCGAAAAGGACATGATCCCCGACGACGTCACCATCCAGGTGCTGGTCCAGGCGCGCGAGCACCTGATCCGCCGCACGTTCGAGGCCTGCGAGGGCGCGAAGAACGTCATCGTGCACTTCTACAACTCGACCTCCATCCTGCAGCGCGACGTCGTGTTCCGAAAGGACAAGGAGGCCATCAAGAAGATCGCCACCGACGCCGCCGAGCTGATCAAGTCCATCGCCGCCGACTACACCGGCACCAACTGGCGCTGGGAGTACTCGCCGGAGTCCTTCACGGGCACCGAGGTCGAGTACGCCAAGGAGGTCTGCGACGCCGTCACCGCCGTGATGGAGCCGACGCCGGAGAACCCGATCATCATCAACCTGCCGTCGACTGTGGAGATGATCACCCCGAACGTCTACGCCGACTCCATCGAGTGGATGGACCGCAACCTGGAGCGCCGCGACTCGATCATCCTGTCGCTGCACCCCCACAACGATCGCGGCACCGGCGTGGCCACCGCCGAGCTGGGCTACCTAGCCGGCGCGGACCGCATCGAGGGCTGCCTGTTCGGCAACGGCGAGCGCACGGGCAACGTCTGCCTGGTCACCCTGGGCCTGAACATGCTGACCCAGGGCGTCGACCCGCAGATCGACTTCGGCGACATCGACCAGATCCGCCGCACCGTCGAGTACTGCAACCAGCTGCGCGTGCCGGAGCGCCACCCCTACGGCGGCGACCTGGTGTTCACGGCGTTCTCGGGCTCGCACCAGGATGCCGTGAACAAGGGCCTGGACGCGATGGCCGACAAGATCCGCCCGGGCGCCGACGTGAAGACGCTTACCGACGACGAGCTGCGCAAGGCCGTGTGGGAGGTCCCGTACCTGCCCATCGACCCGAAGGACGTCGGCCGCTCCTACGAGGCCGTCATCCGCGTCAACTCGCAGTCCGGCAAGGGCGGCGTGGCGTACATCATGAAGTCGGACCACGGCCTGAACCTGCCGCGCTCCATGCAGGTCGAGTTCTCGTCGGTGGTCCAGGCGGTCACCGATTCCGAGGGCGGCGAGATCAACTCGAAGGCGATGTGGGACATCTTCGCCGGCGAGTACCTGGACCGCGAGGCCCCGGTGGAGCAGATCGCGCTGACGGTCGACGCCCCGCAGGTCGAGTCGGACGAGACGCGGGTGCAGGCCCGCGTTGTGTACCAGGGTTCGGAGCACGTCGTGTCGGGCCACGGCAACGGCCCGCTGGCGGCGTACGCCAACGCGCTGGAGCAGCTGGGCATCAACGTCGAGGTCCAGGAGTACAGCCAGCACGCCCGCACCGCCGGCGATGACGCCGAGGCCGCCGCGTACGTCCTGGCGGACGTCAACGGCCGGAAGGTCTGGGGCTGCGGCATCGCCGGGTCGATCACGTACGCGTCGCTGAAGGCCGTCACGTCGGCGGTCAACCGCGCTCTGGCCGAGGCGTAGATGGACCGCTCTCCGTCCGGGGAGGCCGGTGCCCCGCTTGACGACGACCGCGTCGCGGGTGCCCCGCCGGCCACCGCAGATTCGGCGTCCTCCGTGGAGGGGGGCGCCGATTCGGCGTGCCCGTACGTCGCCGCGGTGGTGAAGTCGACGGGCATCCACCCGAAGTCGGCGCGGATGGTGTCGCTGGGTTTGGCGGAGTTTTCGGCGGACGGGGAGATCGGGCGCACGTGGCACGGGGTCTTCACCATCGGGGAGGATCCGGGCCCGGTGCACCTGCATGGGCTGGAGCCGGATGACCTGGAGGGCGCGCCGCGGTTCGGCACGGTGCTGGGCACGGTCGGCGAGTTCCTCGACGGCCGGGAGCTGGTGACGCATGATCTGCCGCGGACCTGGGGTTTCATCGTGGAGGAGGCCAAGCGCGCCCGTCGCCACGCCAACCGCGCCAATCGCGGGCGGCGGGGCCGTGGCCGTGGCCGGGTCCGCGCGGGCCGCATCCCCGCGCCGGCGGCGGTGACGGACACCCTGGTGACCGCGCGGCGCCAGTCGGTTGAGCTGCCGGACACCCGCCTGCGCGGCGTGGCCCGGGCGTATGGCCTGGATGCGCCGTCGCCGGTGGCCAGCGTGGAGAACATCGGGGTGCCGGAGCGCGAGCGGACCATGGGCGACGTCGAGTTGCTCGTGGAGCTGTGGCGGGCGCAACGCGAGCGCGGCGGCTTCGCCACCTGGCCCACCGAGGAGCTCCGGGCCGACCACGTCGGCCTGCAGCGCTCGAGCGTGCGCGTCGATGCGATGGAGGCCCCGCGGCCGACCGCGAACCCGGGCAAGTACCGGCCGGGCGGGAAGCTGAAGGCGGGCATGGAATTCGCCATCGCGCCGGAGCTCGCCTCGCCCGCCGACGACATCATCGGCGCGGGCGTCGCCGCCGGTCTGGCGTATTCGGAGAAGGTCACCCGGGAGACCTCGGTGCTGGTGTGCAACCGGCCCGCGGACGTCACTCCGGAGGAGCTCGTGGGCAAGGCGATGCACGCGCACCGCAAGGAGATCCCGCTGGTCAGCGACACCGCTTTCCTGCGCCTGCTCGACGAGATGTGAACCGCACCGGTTCGCGCCCGGCGAGGGCCTAGAATGCCCCCATGACCAAGAGCAGCAGAACCAGCCGCATGAGCCCGCGGTCGCGCTTCGCGACCGCCGTGGCCAAGGCGGCGACGTGGGCCTCGCGGCGTACCGGCCGCGGCTCCGGCGGAATGATCGGCGGGCTGATCGCCCAGAAGCTCGACCCCCGCATCCTGGGGCAACTCGGCGGCGGGCGACCGGCGGCGATCATCACCGGCACGAACGGAAAGTCCACGACGACCCGCATGCTCGCCGCGGCGATGCGCGCCGCGGGCGACGGGGTGGCCACCAACGAGGGCGGCGACAACATGGACGCCGGCGTCATTTCGGCGCTGATGGCCTCGCCGCACGCGGACACCCTGGTCCTGGAGGTCGACGAGCTGCACGTCGCGCACATTTCCGCGGATCTGAAGCCGCGGGTGCTGGTGCTGCTGAACCTGTCGCGCGATCAGCTCGACCGGGTGGGGGAGATCAACAAGATCGAGCGTTCCCTGCGCGACGCGGTCAACGCGAACCCGCAGGCGACGGTCGTGGCGAACTGCGATGACCCGCTGATCGCCTCCGCCGCGTGGGATGCGCGGAACGTGGTGTGGGTGTCCGCCGGCGGCGGCTGGACCAACGACGCCACCAGCTGCCCGCGCACGGGCGGTCCGATCATCCGCGACGGCGACGACTGGTACGCGGTGAAGGACCTGCCGGGCGGCGGGAAGTTCCGCCGGCCCGAGCCGACATGGGCGATCACGCCCGAGGGAATCGTCACGCCGTACGGCTCCACCCTCCCGCTGAATCTGACCCTGCCGGGCGGCGCCAACCGGGGCAACGCCACGCTGGCCACCGCCGCGGCCGTCGAGCTGGGCGCGGACGCCGCCGTCGCGGCCACCGCCACCGAGGGCGTGGACAACGTCGCGGGCCGATATTCCACCATGCGCGTGGGCGACCACGAGGTGCGCATGCTGCTGGCGAAGAACCCCGCCGGCTGGCAGGAGGCGCTGTCGATGGTCGACCGCGATGCCGACGGCGTGGTCATCGCCGTCAACGGCCACGTGGCCGACGGCGAGGACCTGTCGTGGCTGTGGGACGTGGTGTTCGAGAACTTCGGCGGCCTGTCCGTCAAGGCCTCCGGCGAGCGCGGCACCGACTTGGCCGTGCGCCTGCTCTACGCGGGCATCGAGCACGAGCTGCTGCACGACCCGATGGAGGCCATCGCCGCCTGCCCGCCGGGCCGGGTGGAGGTGCTGGCGAATTACACCGCTTTCCGCGACCTGAAGAAGGCCATCGAACGAGGCACCGAGCGAGGCTCCAATGACTGACCTGAACATCGGCCTGATCCTCCCCGACGTGCTGGGCACGTACGGCGACGACGGCAACGCCCTGGTGCTGCGCGAGCGCGCCCGCCGCCGCGGTTTCGACGCCGAGGTGACGCCCGTCAAGCTGGGGCAGCCCGTGCCGGAGGGCCTGGACATCTACACCATCGGCGGCGGCGAGGACGTCGCGCAGACCATCGCCGCCGAGCATCTGGCGAAGGACGGCGGCCTGGTGCGCGCCGCCGCCGCGGGCCGCCCGATCCTGGCCATCTGCGCCGGATTCCAGGTCCTCGGCGAGTCGTTCCGCGCGGGCGGGCGGGAGGTCGCGGGCCTCGGCCTGCTCGACTGCACCACGACGTCCCTGGAGACCCGCGCGATCGGCGAGATCCGCACCGCACCGCTTTCCGACGAGCTGTCCTCCACGCTCACCGGATTCGAGAATCACATGGGCCGCACGACTCTGGGGGCCGACGCGCGCCCCCTGGGACGGGTCATCCGCGGCGTGGGCAACGCGGGCCCGGAGCGCCAGCCCGAACCGGGCCGCGCGCCGGGTCCGGTGCGCGCGGGCGGGAGCGGGGGCGCGGACGTCGTCAAGCCCGAGGTCGCCGAAACCCCGACCGGCGGCGAGGAAGGCGCGGTGCAGGGCAGCATCGTGGCCACGTACCTGCACGGGCCCGTGCTGGCGCGCAACCCGGAGCTGGCGGACCTGTTGCTGGCCCGGGCGATGGGCATCTCGGTGTCGGAGCTCGAGCCGCTGGAGCTGCCGGTCATCGGCCGCCTGCGCGCCGAGCGCATCGCGTCGAAGCCGCGGCCGAAGAGCGAGCGGTAGGCGCCCGAGCACGGGTGAAAGCCCGGGCCGGGTGAGCCGCCGCGCCTCCGGGTGAGGGTGCGGGAACGAGCGCGGCTGTCACCGTTCGGCGGGTACGGCAGCAATCGGCCGGAGGACGGGCGCGGCGGCAGTGGGTCGGCGACATCACGCGAACTGGTCATGATGGGCATCGCCATCGGGGGCGGGGCCGAACCTCATTCCCGTTCGCCGCGATCGCACCGAAATCCGCCCGTTCCCTGCGCATATGGGCGACTGCGGGGCCAACGGCGAACCGGATTTCCCGGCAAATGAGACGTAATCCTCATTAACTGGCGGGCCACTTGTCATTACCAGTCGTACAATGGAGGCATGAACTCTTCCGCCGACCCAACACCGGCGCACGGTTCGACGGAAACCCCCTCCGACGGCGCTTCCGCCGAACAGCGCACACTCGCCCTCCTGTCGCGCCACAGCATCGAACACGGGCCGACGCCCAAGCACGCCCAGCTCAAGGCGATCCTCACCGAGGTCTGCCACGATGACCTCCGCCCCGGCGACTCCCTGCCCAGCGAACGCGTGCTGGAAGAGGTGTTCGGCGTCAGCCGCATCACCGTCCGCCGCGCCATCAGCGACATGGTCGCCGACGGCACCGTCGAAAGCTTCCGCGGCAAGGGGACGTTCGTCGCCCACCGGCCGCTGCGTTCCGACCTGCACCTGGCCAGCTTCACCGCCGAGATGAAGCAGAAGGGCGCCGAACCGTCGGCGATGATCCTCATCTCCGAGAAAGCGGAGCCCCCGGACTCGGTCGCCCAATTCCTGGGCGACGGCCCGCATCTGCACCTGGCGCGCGTGCGCCTCGGCGACGGGCTGCCGTATTCGGTCGACGACGCCTGGTACAACGCCGAACTGGCGCCCGACCTGCTGGAGCGGGCGGTGCACAAGTCGGTGTACTCGATACTGACGTCGGAGTACGACGTCCCCGTCGACGAAGCCGAACAGGTCTGCACCGCGGCGCCGGCCACCGCCGACATCGGCCGCGCCCTGGGCATCGACGCCGGCCAGCCGGTCCTGCGCATCCGCCGCATGTCCTACAGCCGCGGCCGCCCCGTCGAGGTGTGCACCTCCACCTACCGGCCCGACCGGTACACCCTGCGCATGCATCTGCGCGACGGGTAGGCGGCGCAACGGATCGGGGAAGAACCCGCGCGGAACCGGCGCGAACCCTCGGCGCGCCGGAGATCCCCCCCCCCGAACGCGGCATCGCGGCGCACCCGCACACGCCGGCGGACCCGGCGGGGGCCGGGCCGTCGCAAAGCGAAAGAGGCGTCAGGCCCTGTAGAGCGCTTCCCCCGCGGCGACGCGCGTGCCGGGATCGAGGGCGTCGTGGATGTCGTCGGCGGCGGACTCCATGATCACCACGGGGCAGATCGGGTCGTGGCCCGCGGCGCGGATGGCCGTGACGTCGGCCGTGATGAGCACGTCCCCGACCTCCACGCGATCCTTCTTCTCCGCGTGGACGGTGAACCCCTCCCCCTTCATGTGCACCGTGTCGATGCCGACGTGGACGAGCACGCCGCGGTTCTCCGGGGTCATGATGACCAGCGCGTGCGGCATGATCCGCATGATCTTGCCCGCCACGGGCGCCACCACCTCGATGACGCCCTCCCCCGTCGGCGCCACCGCCACGCCCGCGCCGACCATGCCGGAGGCGAAGACCTCGTCGGGTACGTCCGCCAGCGCCGCCACGTCGCCTGCGATGGGCGAGAAGACGGCGGTCACAGAAGGTCCTCGATGTCCTCCGCGATCAACTCCGCTTCGGGGCCGACCACGACCTGCACCACGTCGCCGGCTTCGACGACGCCCATCGCGCCGGCCGCCGCCAGCGCGTCCTTGTCCACCAGAGACGGATCGTCGACGACCGTCCGGAGCCGGGTGATGCAACCCTCGATTTCGTCGATGTTCCCAGCGCCGCCCAGTCCGGCGACGATGCCGTCGACGTTGATCTTGGCCATGGTGTTCCTCCTGCGGTTTCGGCGGACCCTCCCGGCGAACGGGTGCGCGGCGGCACCGGACCGCCCATGGCCCACGCGGTTTTCGTGCGTCACGTTTCGTGCGTCACAACCCACGGTACCCATGTGACGCGCGGAATAGGGGAAATTGTGACTAAGTTGTCATGGTTGGTCATGACCAGTGCGATAGAATGGTCGGGAAAGCAAACCCACGGACCCTTCCGGAGCAGGTACACGGCCGGCGGGCCCCGATCGAAAGGGACGACGATGTCCTCCACCGACAACGCACCCGGGGGCGCCGCGGCGCCCGCCGCCGGAGCAGACCACGCCGGCTCGGCCGGCACCGCCGCCGTCGCAAAGCCCAAGAAGAAGTCCGCGGCGATGAAGAACCTGCAGAAGCTCGGCCGCAGCCTCATGCTGCCCATCGCCGTGCTGCCCGCCGCCGCGCTGCTGCTGCGCCTGGGCCAGGACGACATGCTGGGCCGCTGGGAGAGCATCACCGTGCTCAAGTGGCTCGCCGCGATCTTCGCCGCGGGCGGCGGCGCGCTGTTCGACAACCTGCCGCTGCTGTTCGCCGTCGGCGTGTCCATCGGCTGGGCGAAGAAGGCCGACGGCTCCACCGCCCTGGCCGCCGTCGTCGGCTACCTGGTGCTCACCGGCGTGTTCAAGGCGCTGTCGCCGATGGTGCTGGAAGGCGAGGTCGACCAGAACGGCGACCAGCTGATGATCAACTACGGCGTCCTCGCAGGCCTGATCATGGGCCTGGTGGCGGCGATGCTGTGGCAGCGCTACCACCGCAAGCGCCTGCCGGAGTACCTCGGCTTCTTCAACGGCCGCCGCTTCGTGCCCATCGTCGTCGGCTTCGCGGCGGTGGTCATCGCCATCCCGATGGTGCTGGTCTACCCGTGGTTCAACCAGGGCCTGACGTGGTTCGGCGACATGATCTCGGAGAACACCGTCGGCGGCGGCTTCGTCTACGGCACGGTCAACCGCCTGCTCATCCCGATCGGCCTGCACCACCTGCTCAACTTCGTGCCGTGGTTCATGCTCGGTTCCTTCGAGGGCGACGCCGGCGTCGTCCACGGCGACATCGCCCGCTTCCTGGCCGGCGACCCGACCGCGGGCGCGTTCATGACCGGCTTCTTCCCCATCATGATGTTCGCCCTGCCCGCCGCCGCCCTGGCGATGTACCACACCGCGCGGCCGGCCCAGAAGAAGGTGACCGGCGGCGCGATGGTATCGCTGGCCCTGACGGCGTTCCTCACCGGCATCACCGAGCCGCTGGAGTTCGCGTTCATGTTCCTGGCGTGGCCGCTGTACGTCACCCACGCGGTGCTCACGGGTTCCTCGCTGGCGGTGATGAACCTGGTCGGCGCCCGCGACGGCTTCGGCTTCTCCGCCGGCGCGATCGACTTCCTGCTGAACCTCGGCATCGCCGAGAAGCCCTGGGCGATCGTCGTGGCGGGCCTGGTCTACGCGGTGATCTACTACGCGATCTTCCGCATCATGATCGTGAAGCTCGACCTGAAGACCCCGGGCCGCGATCCGGAGCTGGATCCGATCGTGCCCGAGTCCGAGCTGACCACCAAGGAGAAGTTCGACCGCACCGCCCAGCAGGCCCAGGCGGCGTACGAACCCGATCCTTCCGAGGTTCATGCGCGCATGACCCAGGATGACGCCGACCGTGCCGTCATCGTCGAGCGAGACGCGGCGGCCGAGAAGGACTCGGGGAAGTAACGGCATGCCTCCGCTTTACGACGGCCACGTCATCGGCCGAGCCGCCACACCCGAGGGGGTGCTGCCGAACGCCTTCGTGGCGTGGGTCGACGGCGTGATCGCCGAGATCCGCCCGGCCGTGCCCGGCGACGGCGAGGCCGACGGCGATCCGCTGATCCTGCCGGGGCTCGTCGACGTCCACAATCACGGGGCGGTGGGCCACGGGTTCCCGACCTCCGATGCGGAGGGGTGCGCGGCCGCGGCGGCGCATCACCGCAGGTGGGGAACGACGACGCTGTTCGCGTCGACCGTGTCCGCTCTGCCGGCGGATTTGGCCCGGCAGGTGGAGGTCCTCGCCGACGTCGCCGACGACGGCCACATCGACGGCATCCACCTCGAGGGGCCGTTCATCAATTCGTGCCGCTGCGGCGCCCAGGATCCCCGCGCCATCGTGCCCGGCGATCCGGCTGCGCTGGAGATGATCCTCGACGCCGGCCGCGGCCAAGTCCGCGCCATCACCCTGGCACCGGAGACCGCGCGCATCGATGATCTGCTGCGCGTGTGCGCCGAACACGGCATCGTGGCGTCGTTCGGCCACACCGACGCCGACTACGACGTCACCGCCCGCGCCATCGACGCCGCCAACGACCTCGGCCTCACGGTAACCGCGACCCACCTGTTCAACGCCATGCCGCCGATCCACCACCGCAAGCCGGGCGCGGCGGCGGCGCTGATGGCCGCTTCGGCGCGCGGCGAGGCGTTCGTGGAGCTCATCGCCGACGGCGTCCACCTTTCCGACGCGATGGTCGACCTGGTCAGGGCCACCACCGGCCCCGACGGCATCACGCTGGTCTCCGACGCCATGGCCGCCGCGGGCATGGCCGACGGCGACTACGTCCTCGGCTCCCTGCCCGTCACCGTCCGCGGCGGCGTCGCCCGCCTCAAGGTCGACGGCGGGGACAACGCGGACGAAAGCTCCGGCACCGACATCCCCAACACGGACACCCCCCTCGGCGCCATCGCCGGCGGCACCTCCACCATCCACGACCAGGTCCTGCGCATGCTCCACCGCGGAATCGACGCCGCCACCGTCGCCCGCATGGCCGCCACGACCGGGGCGAAAGCAGCGGGATTCGCCGACCGGGGGGCCATAGCCGTCGGCAAGCGAGCCGATTTGCTACTTTGCGACGATGCCCCCGCAGGCAACCCCGACCCCCGCGACGGAGGGGCCCCGACACCGCCGACCGTGATCGTCGCCGGAGAGCGAAAGGAACGCTGACGTGGAGATCATCATCCTGGACGACCCCGACGAAGTGGGGCTGCTCGCCGCCGACGTCATGGCCCGCTACGTCGAACGCGGCGCCACACTCGGCCTGGCCACCGGATCCACGCCCGTCGGCGCGTACCGCGAACTCGTGCGCCGCCACCGGGAAGAGGGCCTGTCCTTCGCCCAATGCCGCGCGTTCCTGCTGGACGAATACATCGGCCTCGGGCCGGACCACCCGCAGAGCTACCACGCGACCATCCGCCGCGAACTGACCGGACACATCGACATCGAGGACGCCCTGGTCCAGTCGCCCAACGGCCTCGACCCGAAGCACGCGTCCGACTACGACCGCGCCATCGCCGCGGCGGGCGGCATCGACGTGCAGCTGCTCGGCGTCGGCACCGACGGGCACATCGGGTTCAACGAGCCCGGCAGTTCCCTCGCGTCCGGCACCCGCGTGAAAACCCTGCACCCGCGCACCATTTCGGACAACGCCCGGTTCTTCGACTCCATCGACGACGTCCCCCACCACGTGGTGACCCAGGGCCTCGCGACCATCGGGCGGGCGCGGCACCTGCTGCTGTTGGCGACGGGCATCAACAAGGCCGAGGCCGTCGAGGCGCTGTGCGAGGGCCCCGTGTCGGCGATGTGCCCGGCGTCGGTGCTGCAGTATCACCCGCACGCGACCGTCATCGTGGACGAGCAGGCGGCGTCGCAGCTGGAGAACGCCGAGTACTACCGGTACGCGTTCCAGTGCAAGCCGGAGTGGCAGGAGATTTAGCGGTGTGAGGGGTGGGGAGGCGGTGCCGGCGGCGGCGGTGCCCGCTGCGTCGGCGGCTGCGACCGCTCCACCCTCCGCCCACGCCACCCTCGGCGCCCCTCCCACCCCTCCGCCCACTCCGCTCACGCAGCTCACGCCGCCCCCTCCCTCGTCGCCCCAAACCCGCAGATGCGCCAGTTCCAGGCAGATGCGCCCGTTGCAACGGGCGTACCTGCACGAAACGGGCGCATCTGGCTTAGCGACGGCTGCGTCGCGCCGGATTCGGTGTCCACCTATCCGATGGGGCGGCGAAACAGGATTCCGCGGCAAGGTGAAGCGGCAGCAACGGCGGAGCACCACGGCGACACGGGCCGGGAGCAGGTCGCCGGCGGCAGATGCGCCAGTTCCTGGCGGACGGCATCCCACCATTCATCCCGGGCCACGCAGATGCGCCAGTTCCAGGCAAATGCGCCCGTTGCAACAGGTGTATCTGCACGGAACGGGCGCATCTGGCTTGACGACGGCTGCGTCGCGCCGGATTCGGTGTCCACAGCAGTGAGGTGGCCGGCGAAACAGATCACAGCGGCGGTGCGGAGGCGAAACATGGCACCGACACCGCCCCGAAACGACGCAGGCCCGCCGCGCCCGGATGAGCGCGGCGGGCCAATCGGCCACGCGGCCTAAATCGCCAGGCGACCGGTCAAAGCACGAGACAAAGTCAGCTCGTCGACGTACTCCAGGTCGCCTCCCAAAGGCATGCCCGACGCCAAACGCGTCACCGACAACCCGGGGAAATCCCGCAGCAGGCGCGCCAGGTACGTCGACGTCGCCTCGCCCTCGGTATTGGGGTCGGTCGCGATGATCACTTCGGTGATCTCCGGCGCGGGCACGTTTCCGTCGGCGTCGATCACGCCGCGCGGCGAATCGTCGCCCGGGCCGAACCCGGGGGGCGCCGGGACGTCGGGAAGCACGCCGCCGATGCGCTGCAGAAGAGTGCGGATGTTCAGTTCGTTGGGCCCGATGCCGCCGAGCGGATCCAGCGCACCTCCGAGGACGTGGTAGCGGCCCTCGTACTCGCCGGTGCGCTCGATGGCCTGGATGTCGCGGGCTTCCTCCACGACGCAGATCAGGCCGCGGTCGCGGCGGGTGTCGGCGCAGTAGCGGCAGACTTCGTCGGCGGAGATGTTCCCGCAGACGCGGCAGAAGTGCACGCCGTCGCGCACCCGCGCCAGCGCCGACTGGAGGCGGTCGACGTCCTCCGGCTCCACCTTCAGCAGGTGGAAGGCGATGCGCTGCGCGCTTTTCGGCCCGATGCCGGGCAGCCGCGCGAACTCATCGATGAGATCTTGAAGTGGTCCCTCGAACAATTTCGGTGCGCCGGTCCTAGAATCCCAGGCCGGACGGGCCGTCGCCCAGCGCGCCGAAGCCCTGCGACAGCGGCCCCATCTTCTCTTCCGCCAGCTGCTGCACCTTCTGGGTGGCGTCGCCGAACGCGCCGAGGATGAGGTCCTGCAGCCCGTCGACGTCCTCCGGGTCCACGACCTTCGGGTCCAGCTCGATGTCGGAGACCTCGCCGGACCCGCGCATGGTGACCTTCACCAGCCCATTGCCGGCCTCGCCGACCACGGAGGCGGCGACGATCTCGGCCTGCGCGGCCTCGAGCTGCGCCTGCATCTGCTGGGCCTGGGCGAGGATGGAGTTCATGTCGGGCTGGCTCATGTGTTTTTCGTCCTTTTCGGGATTCGGGGCCGGGGATCCGGGTGCGGGCGGTGTTCGCCCACGTAGCCGCCGATTGTAGCGGCGCCGCCGGATCCCGCCGGGCAGGCGCGGGCGGTTTTCGAATGCGTTCGCGCTGGGCGAAGGGGGACGGTTGCTTTACGGCGTTCCGGCCCCACACCAGACCGCCCGCACCTGCGATTGGAGCGGGAAGGGGACGCCGCGCGGCGCTGCCTTACAGAGGTTTGGCGCCGAGTTCCTTGGCCAGCAGTTCCATCACGACTTCCTTTTGGTCGCGGTGGTCCAGCTGGCCCGGGGTGCGGGCGGCGTCGAGGAGTTCGCGCTCCTCGTCGTCGAGGCCGTCGTCGGCGACGCCGGGGTCCCCGGTGGGTGCCGGAGCCGGAGCCGAAGCCGGAGGTTGCCCCGGTGTCTGCGCCGTCGGAGCGCTGCCAGATGGACCGGCGGGGGCTCCAACGCCTTGGCCTCCGTACTGACCCCCGGGCTGCGCGCCAGGCTGTCCGCCGTACTGCCCGGCCGGTTGCCCACCGGGCTGTCCGGCAGATTGAGCACCGCCTTGGCCACCGCCCTGACCAGCACCGAAGTCCGGCGGCGGAGCGTAACCGCCGTCGTCGGGGTAGCCGCCGTAGTCGGGGTCGGGAGGCGGGGGGACGTCGTCGTACGGCTCGGGAGGAAGCGGGATGTCGTCGTGACGACGCTTGGTCACGCCTTGCGTCCCGGCCGCGGGCGGCGGCGGAACGTACTTCTTCTTCCCGCCATCGCCGGCTTGATCCCGCGTCGGCGCAGCGCCTGCGGCGTTGCGGGCATCGGTCAATCCGGACGGCCCGCTGCCGGTTTCGGCGTTGCGGCGCGCGGCCTCTTGGGCACGGCGACGCTGCTCGAGGATTCGTCGGTACGCGGGCACCGGGCGGCCCTCATCGGCTTTGGGAGCAGACTCCGGCGCCGGCGCAGCAGCAGCCCCAGGGGCCGACTCCGCAGCCGGCGCAGAGCCCGAAACCGGCGCACTACCGTCCGGAACGGAGTGCCCGCCGCTCATTCCCGCAGGTGAATGCCCTTCGTTGACATCTCCAACGGTTGAGTCAGGTCGATCATTGGCCAGCCCCGCAGGTTTTGCACCCTCCGAACTCTCGCCGGCGGGCGCCTGGTGCTGACGCGGCCGGGCACCCGAACGGTCCCCGCCACCGCGCGGCGCCGTGCCGACGACACAGCGCACCTCCACCTCAATGCCCTGCACCCGCCGCACGGCGGCACCGAGCGCGGCGGCGTTCCCGGGATCGTTGAGGCGATTGGCGAGCGCCCCGGTGTGGTGGCCGATGGTCAGCACGCCCTCGTCGAGCGCGACCGGCACCGCCTGCGCCGCCATCACGCGCACGGGGATGTTGCCCTCGCCCGCGTACTCCACGACCTGCGGCCATGCTTCGCGCAGCGCCTGCAAGTGATCGCTTGACGACGTCCCCGCCGCCCCCTCGTCCGCCCGTACCGCCGGCTGCGCCGGAGCGGACTCCTCCTGCTGCGGCGCCACGGAACCGGCATCGCCTTCGGCGGCGCGGGCGGCGGCCTCGCGCTCCTTGGCCATGCGCTCGCGTTCCGCCCGCTCCTGTTCGCGGGCCTGCTCCTGCATGCGCCGCGAGATTTCACGCATCTCGCGGGCCTTGCGGGCCTGCTCCTCCTGGTCGGGAACCTCGGGCGCGGCGGTATTCTGCTGCTGCGCGGGCACCTGCGGCTGAGTGGGCTGCGTCGGCTGAGACTGCGCGGTCGGTTGCTCCGGTTCCGGCTGTGCAGCCGACTGCTGCGGCTCGGACTGAGCGGGCTCCGGCCGCTGCTGAGCCGGCGTGGGCTGAACCGGCTGCGCGGTTTGCTGCGGCGGCGTGGGCGGCGCCGCCTGCGGATTCTGCGCCTGCCTCGCCAAACGCGCCCGCTGCAACGGCGAAAGGTTGGGGTCATCGCCGGGACCGCCCGGCCCGCCCATCGCCCCCGGGCCACCGGCAGGCGCCGCCTGCTGCGGCTGGCTCTGCTGCTGGCTTTGATGCGGCTGGGCCTGCTGCCCCTGCTGACCACCACCGGCAACACCGCCACGCTCCAGCGCCTCAATGCGCTGGATCAACGACTCCACCGACTGCTCCGAAGCCGGCAGCAGCATCCGCGCGCACAGCACCTCGAGCAGCAACCGCGGCGACGTCGCCCCGGACATGTCCGGCAAACCCCGCTGTAGCACATCGGCGAACCTCGTCAACGTCCCCGTGGGCACCGACGTCGCCTGCTCGCGCATCGCCTCGACGCGATCCTCGGGGGCATCGACCAGTCCCTCTTCCATCGCATTCGGCACGGCGGCGATCACCAGCAGATCGCGGACGCGCCCCAGCAGATCCTCGGCGAACCGCTTCGGATCCTGCCCGGACCGCACCACGCGATCCACCACGCCGAACAACCCGGCGCGATCCCCCGCGGCCAGAGCGGACAAGGCGTCGTCAAGCAACGTCTGATCCGTGACGCCCAGCAAACCCGCCGCAAGCTCATACGACACGCCCTCCGGCCCCGCACCCGCCAACAGCTGGTCCATCACCGACAGCGAATCACGCGGCGACCCGCCGCCGGCCCGCACGACCAGCGGGTACACGTCATCGGCGACGGCGACGCCCTCCTCGCCGACGATGCGCTCGAGCAGCCCCCGCATCAGATTCGGCGGCAACAGCCGGAACGGATAATGGTGCGTGCGCGACCGGATGGTGGTCAGCACCTTCTCCGGCTCGGTGGTGGCGAAAATGAAGATCAGGTGCTCCGGCGGCTCCTCCACGATCTTCAGCAGGGCATTGAAGCCCTGGCTGGTGACCATGTGCGCCTCATCGATGATGAAGATGCGGTACCGCGACTCCGCCGGCGCGTACATCGCCTTGTCCCGCAGATCGCGCATGTCGTCGACGCTGTTGTGCGACGCCGCATCCAGCTCCACCACGTCCAGGTTGCCCGGGCCGCCCGGCCCCAGCGCCACGCACGACGCGCACTTCCCGCACGGCGTCGCCGTCGGCCCCTCCACGCAGTTGAGGCTGCGCGCCAGGATCCGCGCCGACGACGTCTTGCCGCAACCGCGCGGCCCGGAGAACAGGTAGGCGTGGTTGATACGGTCCGGGGCCCCGTCCGCGCCACGCGATTCCAGGGCCGCGGAAAGGGGGTCGGTCACATGCCGCTGCCCCACGACCTCGGCAAACGTCGCCGGACGATACTTCCTGTACAGAGCCACGCGCCCAGCCTACCGGCCCGCCCGGATCACCGACCCGCCGCGTTCGAACATCCCCGGCCGCCGAATCGCCGCCGACCGCCCACGCGGATCATCCACCGCCCGCACCCCCGCAGCACCCGCACGCGCGACGGCCCCGCCACCAGATCGCGCAGCACCAGCATCTCGTCGACGACCGCCGCGGGCACCCTCATCCGCCCGCACAGGTGCGCGGAAAGCTCCGCCGCTTCCGCGAGGTCCGCGTCGCCGCCGGCCGCTCCCCCGCCGTTTGCGCCCGCGCGGGCTCCTACTCCATCGGCCGCAGCGTCCCCGCCGGCCGCTCCCCCGCCATTTTCGCCCGCGCGGGCCTCCACCCACGCCACGTACTCCGCCGCCCACGAGCGCCCGGTCGCCGCCACCGCCTCGGCCAGCATCGGCGCCCGCCGCGCGATCGCCCCCGCGTGCTTGATCCGCAGCTGCGTCCTCGACCACGCCACCTGCCCCGCATCCAGCGCGGGCCCCGGGTCACCGTCGAGCGCCTCGCCCGCGGCTTCTTCGCTTGACGACGCCAACGCCCTCGCCACCGCCGCCTGCCTCGCTGCCAGCCGATCGTGCCCGCCGGACGTCACCCGTGGGCTCCTTCGGAGGGAACGTGGGCGTCGTCAAGCGCGGCCCCGACCGCCGCGAGCTCGGCGAGCATGACGTCCCGCGACGGGTACGCGCCATCGCGCTCGATCAGCGTCGGCGGCGCGGCGCGGCCCGCCGAGCGGCACCGGTCCGCCAGCTGGGACAGCAGCTCCAGCACCTGCGGCGGCACCGGATCGACGTGCGAATCGACGTAGCGCCCCTCGCGCATGTGCCCGCCCGCCACGTGAACGTAGACGATCGGTTCCACGGGAAACCGTGCCAGCTCGGCGGCCGGGTCCAGGCCACGGTTGAGCGCGTTGGCGTAGACGTTGGCCACGTCGAGGACCAGCCCCGCACCCGTGGCGGCGCACACCTCCGCGGCGAAATCGCCCTCCGCCATCTCCGACTCCGGCCAGTCGACCATCGCCGAGACGTGCTCCAGCGCCACGGGCACCGGAATGCGGTCGGCGACGGCGCGGTAATTGCGCGCGATGACCGCGACCTGCTCCCTCGTCTGCGGCGGCGCGACCAGATGGCCCACGTCCATCCCGCCGGCCCTGGTGAAGGCGATGTGCTCGCTGGCCAACGGCGACCCGAGGGCCTCCGCCGTCCGGGCGAGGACCGAAGGATCGCCCACGTCGCGCGGATCCGCCGAGGCCAACGACAGGCGCAGGCCATGCGGCACCACCGCCGTGCCGCGGTCGATCAGCTCGGCCAGCGCGGGCGGGACGACGACGCCGGGCGGTCGTCCTTTCCCCTCATGGTCGGTGCCGCCTCGCGCTCGGCCTGCCCCCTCCGCGGCGGAGCCTTGCGCGCCGTGGGTCCCGCACTGCTCCCCATGGATCAGCGAGTCCGCGACGACCTCCGTCCAGGCGGGGGCCGCGGCCGCCACCGCGGCGGCCGTGCCCGGGCGCCACGCGATGGTCGGGCCCGACAACTCCCGGGCGGCGCGGGCCATCGGACGCCCCATCAGGAGCCGCACCCGCCGCAGCCGCCACCGCCGCACCCGCTGCCGCAGGACGAGCCGCCGCAGCCCGACATCGACGATGACGAGTCACCGCCGGTGAACGGCGACGACCACATCATCGACGAATACGACTGCACCAGCACCTGCGGGACGATCGCCGCCGCGGCCAGTCCACCGACTGCGACGATCATGAGCCCCTGGCCCCGGCTCGGCAGCATGGCCACCGTGTCGCCCAGGCGGGACACCTCGTTCTCCAGCGCCGCCCGCACCTGGCGGCCGCGGTCGGTGAGCTCCACGTCGGTGACCTCCGGGGCGGTGCGCGAAGCGGCCACGAGGGCCACCGTGGCAATCATGACGATGAGCAGGAACACCATGAAACTCACCGGCCGGTAGTTGCTCGCCGCGATATACGCGCGCACGACGTTGACCAGCACGAACACCGCGAAGGCGATGAGCGCGATCACGGTGTGCGGCCGGAATCGCGCGGGCTTCACCAGTCCGCCCCGGACGAGTTCGGCGCGCACGGCGGCGACCTCGCGGGCCGCCGCGCGACCGGAACGCTTCTTCAGCTTCCCCGAACGGCGCGCCGACTCGAGCATCGCCACGGCCACCGGGCTCAAACCCTGGGACGGCCCGGCAACGCCCGGCGCCCATTGGCCCGCGCCCTGCTTGACCTCCGGCGCCAGCATGATCCGCCGCCGGGAGTACTGCATCTGCGGCACCGCCCCGGACAGGGCCAGCTCGGCGAAGGCGAGATCGGTGACGCGGCGACGGCCGCCGCACAGGTACGCGGCGTACGCGGGGGCCATCGTCGCGGCGGTCTGCTGCGCCCAACCGACGTGGGTCGACGACGCCTCGCGCACCGCCCGGCGCGCGCGGGACTTCTCCACGATGTCGGCCACCAGCCACACCGCGATGCCCACCACGAAGGCGGCACCCATGAGCACCAGCCAGGTCGGCCCGTCGATGCCCCACAGGGGACGCGAATAAAACAGGAAATACTCGAAACTCGTCATCGCGGCGGTCGTCCAATCATGGCGGTGATCTTAGGAAGCCCCGCGTCACCGCGCCACGGAAGCGCGCCGCAGGTCCCTCAGATCGGCGTCGACGTCGGCCAGCAACTGCATCAGCGACTCGACCCCGTGGGCGTCGGCGTGCGCGTACTCTTCCTCGGTGATCGGGACGAGCTGCGTGACCGTGGTCAACCGCGAACGACCGGTGACGCGGTCGGGGAAACCGTCCGCGTCCCCGTGGACGGAAATCTTGCCCGGCTCCTCGGTGATGGTGGGCACGCCGTCCGGCCACACGTACGGGGCGACGCACAACAGGTGCGGCGTCGTCGACCGCGACGCGTCGAAGTCGGCGCCCATGCCGATGCGCACGGCCTCCGGGATCACCGAACCCGGCGTCGGCCGGGCAGCTTCCTGATCATCCGCGACCAGCGCCGCCGCACCCGCGACGGCGCGGGCGATGCCGGAATCATCCCCGTCGCCGCCGTAGCGGGTCGCCAGGGAATCCGGGTACGCGACCAGGAACATTTCGACGCGGACGTCATCGCCGCCCGGCGTGCGCAGGTTCAGATCGACGCGGCCGAAGTTCACCGTCATCGCCGCGATCTCGCGGCGCGGCGCATCATCCGCGGTGCCGCCGTGTCCGCCGTCGCGCCCGCCATCGGGCCCGTCATCACGCCAATCCCCGCCCACATCGGCGGCGACGGCGAATCGCGCTTCCCCGGCATCGACCACGTCGGGAACTGCGTCGTCGTCGATCGGGACGTCGTAAAGCGAAAACTCGGCGACCTTGACCGGGATGCCCGGCCGCGCCTTCCTGCGGCGCCGCCCCGGCAACACGGCCCGGCGCACGGCGATGCGCGCCGCCCCCGGGAAGAGGCGGCGCGCCCAAAAAGAAGTCTCGGGAAGATCCACGAACGTCCCGCTAGCGCTGCGAGAACTGCTCGGCCGCGGCCAGCAGCACGCACGTGGCCACGCCGTCCATCGCCGCCTCGAGCTCCTCGATCGGCGGCAGCGACGGCGCCAGGCGGATGTTCCGGTCGTTCGGGTCCTCCTTCAGCGGGAACGACGAACCCGGGCCGGTCAGCGCGATGCCGGCGTCCTTGGCCAGCTCGATCACGCGGCGCGCGGTGCCGTCGACGACGTCGAGCGAGATGAAGTAGCCGCCCGCCGGACGGGTCCACTCCGCCACGCCGTACTCCTCCAGGCGCTTGTCCAGCACCTCCAGGACGCGGTCGAACTTCGGCGCCAGCGACTCCTTGTGGCGCCGCATCTGCGCGCGCACGCCCTCGGCGTCGCCGAAGAACTTCAGGTGCGCCAGCTGGTTCACCTTGTTCGGGCCGATGCCGCGGATCGACGCGTGGCTCACGTAATCCGCGATGTTCGCCTCCGACGACGCGAAGAACGCCACGCCGGCGCCCGCGAAGGTGATCTTCGACGTTGACGCGAACTCCCACACGCGGTTGGGGTTGCCGGCCTCCGCCGCCCAGGCGACCACGGGGTGGTTCTCGGGGAACTCGTCCGTCAGCGTGTGCACCATGTAGGCATTGTCCCAGATCAGGCGGAAGTCGGGGGCGGCCGTCGGCATCTCCACCAGGCGGCGGCACACCTCCTCCGAGTAGACGACGCCGGTCGGGTTGGAGAACACCGGCACGTTCCACATGCCCTTGATCTGCGGGTCGGCCGCGACGAGGCGCTCGACCATGTCCATGTCGGGGCCGTCGTCGTTGAGCGGCACGGGGATCATCTCGAAGCCGAAGTGCTCCGTGATGGAGAAGTGGCGGTCGTAGCCGGGCACCGGGCACAGCCACTTCAGCACCGGCTCCTCGTTCCACGGGCGCTCGGAGTCGACCGTGCCGAACTGCATGGCCCAGCTGACCAGGTCGAACTGGATGTTCAGCGAGGACGCGTCGCCCGCGATGACGTTGTCCACCGGCAGGCCCAGCAGGCCGGCCCACAGTTCGCGGATGCCGGCGATGCCCTTGAGGTTGCCGTAGTTGCGGGTGTCTTCGCCGGAGTCCGTGAGGTAATCCGGTGCCGGCAGGCCCAGCAGCGGGTTGGCGAAGTCGAGCTGCTCCGCCGACGGCTTGCCTCGGGTGAGGTCGAGCTTCAGGCCCTTGGCCTTCAGGTCGGCGTACTCCTTCGCGAAATCATCCTTGAGCTGCGCGAGCTCGTGGGAATCGTACGCATCCAGCTTCATGGCAGGCATCCTTCTTCGTCGACGGCGCCGATCGGGCCGCCCGGGATGACGGCCACCGTGGATCGATGCAGTTGTCACCGGAAAGGATAGAGCACTTCGGGGATCGAGTGCAGTGCGGTGGATCGGCGGCGGTGGCGCGCCGGTCGCGGGGCCGGTGCGGCTCTGGCGCGGGGCCAGTGCGTGCCCGGCATGGCCTCCGGCACGCCTGCTTTGCGACGGCCACCGTCCCCGTTTTTCGCCCCGCCGTTCGCCTGGGCCGCTCGCCCGGGGCGCTCGTCCGGGCCGACTACCCGCAGTTCGATGAATCCCCGCCCCACGGCCCCGATCCCCCTGAAGACATGAGGGGACCCCACGCACCCGCCAGAGCCCGCTGACCCTTGCTGCATTCCTGCCCTGGGGGAGTTCACGAGATGGACGCCGCATGGGGTCCGGCCCACACCATAACCCAGCGGGGCCGACGGACGCCAACCCCGGTCGGCGCCCAAGATGAGCCGCGGCCCGGTGAATACGTCCCGATGCCCAGCCGAACCCCCTGCCCCGCCCCTCCCGCACCCCGCCTCACCCCTCAACGGGGGCACCTGTCTACCTTCCCGGCAAAAACCTTTTACCCCCTTTTCCCGCAACTATTGACTTTGGCCGTTACCGAACCGAAACTTAGCCCTCATGAAGCCCTCGCTCCGTGCCCGCATATCAAATATGCACCGTTCCGCCCTAGCCATCGCCGCAACCGCCGCCCTCGCCACCGGCCTGCTCGCCGTCTCCGCCACCGGCGCCGCCCCGAACGCCGACGCCGACCCGGCGGGCAAGGATCTCGTCGTCTTCGGCGACTCCTTCTCGTCCAACCCGACGCTGCCCGCCGGCCACATCATCGCCGGCACCGGCCCGACCAGCGGCTCCCGCGCCCCCGTCGCCGGCGCGGGCGGCTGCCCCCAGGACCCCGAGAACTGGCCGCGCGTCGCCGCCGGCATTCTCGACGTTTCCCTGGCCGATTACTCCTGCAACGGCACCGGGCGCATCCCCTACCTGGACCTGACCAACACGGTGATCAAGGCCGTCAACAACGGCGACCTCGGCCCGTCGACGCGCAAGGTTGCGCTGATGTACGGCGGCCTCGACGCCATCCAGTGGGTCGACACGGGCACGCACGTCGCGGGCGTCGCCGGCAACCTGCCCAGCGGCTACCACGCCACCATCGCGGAGGTGCAGCGCCGCGTGCGCCAGGCCGCCCCCAACGCGGAGATCGTCATGGCCGGCTACCCGGAGTTCGGCGCGGGCGACAACTTCTGCGTCATCAACACCACGCCGGACACCCCGTCGCCGATCATGGTGCCGGGCGCCGGCGCCATCGAGACCGGCCTGCAGTCGTCGATCCGCTCGGCGGCCGACGCGCACGGCATGCGCTTCATCGACCTCAAGTCGATGACCGCCGGCCACGGCACCTGCGCCGCGCCGGATTCGCAGCGCTACGTCGCCGGCATCTACGACCAGACCAGTGACCACAACATGAAGCTGCACCCGACCCTCGAGGGGTCGCGCGCCATGGGCCGCATCATGGCGGACAATCTGCGCTGAGCGGCTTCGCTTCCCGCAACGGGGCCCGTCCTTCACTAGATTCGGTGGGGATGGGCCCCGCCGCGTTCGACGGTGGGGCGGGCCCGCCACGCGAAGGGAGGCGGCATGACGGACCCAGGCACATCCCCGGATCCGACCTCGCGCGGGCGCCCTTCCCCGCGGAACTCGCCGGGTTCGGACAGCTCCCCCGATTCCCATGCCACCCGCTACCGGCGATCGCTGCCCGAGTGGTGGGATGGCCATCAGGTGGAGCTTTATTTCGCGGCGATCGCGGTGGGGGCGCTCGTCGGGCTGGGTGCGGAGCGCGTCGGCATGCCGGACCTGCCGGCGATGCTGGCCTGGTGGATCACGCCGACGCTGGCGTTGCTGCTTTTCGCGACGTTCCTGTCGGTGCCGCTGACGCGCATCGGCCGGGCGTTCCGGGACATTCGTTTCGGCGCGGCGATCGTGGGCGTGAATTTCCTGGTCACGCCCTGGGTCGTGTTCGCGTTGTCCAGATTCGTGGCGGATGACCGCGGCCTGCTCATCGGGCTGCTGCTGGTGCTCCTCGCGCCGTGCATCGATTACGTCATCCCGTTCACGGGCTTGGCGGGCGGCGCGCGCACGCGGCTGTTGGCGGCGACGCCGATCCTGCTGATCCTGCAGATGGCGGCGCTGCCGATCTATCTGCTCATGTTCGTCGGCCCGGGCCAGCTGTTCGCGGGCGAGGCGTTGGAGGGGTTCCTCGATCCGGGGCCGTTCCTCACGTCGTTCACGTTCCTGATCGTGGTGCCGCTGGCCGCCGCGGCGGTCGTCCAGGCGGTCGGGGGCGCGGGCTCGCTTGACGACGACCCGGCGCGGCGCGACGCACCCCGCCGCCGAGGGGCGCGCGCCGTGGAGCGTTTCATGGCGGCGGCGATGGTGCCGCTGGTGATGACGACGCTCGCGCTGGTGATCGCCTCGCAGATCGCCGATGTGACGTCGCGGATCGGGGATCTGGCCCGGCTCGTGCCGTTGTACGCGGCCTATGTCCCCATCGCGTTGGGCCTGGGCGTGGCGACGGCGAAGTTCTCCCGCCTGGACGTCCCCGCCATCCGCGCCGTCGCGTTCTCCGCGGTGACGCGCAATTCCCTCGTGGTGCTGCCGTTGGCGCTCGCACTGCCGGCGGGGTTGGATATCGCCGCGTTGGCCGTCGTCACGCAGACGATGGTCGAACTGGTGGCGATGGTGATCATGGTGAAGATCGTCCCCAGGCTCGTCCGAGAGCCCACGGCGGACCCGGATGCCGCCGCGCCGACGCCGGACGTCGCCGACGAGGAGTGACGGGGCCGGGCCGGGACACACGGGAGGGGCGCATGCGAAAACCCCCTGGTCACGGGACCAGGGGGCTTTCCTTGGCGGAGGATAGGGGATTTGAACCCCTGAGGGATTGCTCCCAACTCGCGTTCCAGGCGAGCGCCATAGGCCGCTAGGCGAATCCTCCGCGTCGAAGATTACCCAAGGGGTCCAGTTTCCACAAAATCCCTGGTCATCGACTGCGCGGCGAAAAGAGGCGGCGCTACTTGGCCAAGCGGCGGATGGCGTCGGCGGCTTCCTGGAGCTTCACCTCGAGTTCCTCTCCGCCGCTCTGCGCGGCGGACACGACGCAGTGGCGCATGTGGTCCTCGAGCAGCGCCAGGGACACCGACTTCAGCGCCGAGTTGAGCGCGGAGATCTGCGTGAGGATGTCGATGCAGTAGTTCTCCTCGTCGATCATCCTGTGCACGCCGCGCACCTGGCCCTCGATCCGCTTGAGGCGGGCGAGGTAGCGCTTCTTGTCGCTGATGTAGCCGTGGTGGGCGTGGCAGCCGCAGTCGGCATCGTCCGAACAACAGGCGACGGCCAGCTCGGCCGGGCTCGCCTCCTCCGGCATCTCATCTTCCTTGACCCTCGCACTTTCCATGGCCGGCTCGGCCGGGGTTTCCCCGACGGGTTTAAGATCGAATCGCGCGTTCATCTACGCCACCTCCCCGGCGCCCGCCCCGTCGTTGGTCCCGTCGTTGACGGCCCTGCTGCGGAAGCCCCTGAGCCGTAGGCTGTTGGACACCACGAACACCGACGAAAACGCCATCGCGGCGCCCGCCAGCATCGGGTTGAGCAGTCCCAGCGCGGCCAGCGGAATGGCCGCCACGTTGTAGGCGAACGCCCAGAACAAGTTGCCCTTGATGGTGCCCAGCGTCCGCCGCGCCAACCGCACGGCGTCGACGGCGGCCATCAGGTCACCGCGCACGAGCGTCACGTCCGACGCCTGGATCGCGGCATCGGTGCCGGTGCCCATGGCCAGGCCCAGATCGGCCTGCGCCAGGGCGGCGGCGTCGTTGACCCCGTCGCCGACCATCGCGACGACGCGGCCCTCCGCCTGCAGCGACTTGACCACGTCGACCTTGTCGGCGGGCATCACCTCGGCACGGACGTCATCGATGCCGACTTCCTCCGCGACATGGCGGGCGACGACCGCATTGTCGCCCGTCAGCAGCACCGGCTCCAGGCCGAGGCCCCGCAGTTCGGCGATCGCGGCCGCCGACGTCGGCTTCACCCGGTCGGACACCACAAGCACACCGCGTGCCCGACCATCCCAGGCGACGGTCACGGCGGTGCGGCCGGCGGCGACGGCGGCATCGAAACGCCGCGCCAGATCCTCCGACAGCTCACCCACGCCGCGCCCGACGGTCACTTCCACCCCGTCGACGCGGGCGCGAACGCCCTGGCCCGGAAGGTTCTCGAAACCCTCGACGGGAGGCAGCGGCGCCCCCGCCCCCTCCAGTTCGGCCCGCGCACCGTCGGCGATGGCACGCGCGATGGGATGCTCCGACGCCGATTCGACGGCCCCGGCCAGGCGCAGCAGCTCGGCGCGGTCGACGCCCTCGCCGGGCCACGCCTCCGCCAGCGCCATGTCGCCGCTGGTGACGGTGCCGGTCTTGTCCAGCACCACGGTGTCCACGCGGCGGGTCGACTCCAGCACCACGGGCCCCTTGAGCAGCACGCCCATCTGCGCGCCACGTCCGGTGCCCACGAGCAGCGCCGTCGGCGTCGCCAGGCCCAGGGCGCACGGGCACGCGATGATCAGCACCGCCACCGCCGCGGTGAACGCCGCCGACGCCGGGAATCCCGCGCCCAGCCATGCACCCAACGTGGCCACGGCGATCGCGATGACCACCGGCACGAACACGCCGGAGATCCGGTCCGCCAGGCGCTGCACCTCGGCCTTGCCGGACTGCGCTTCCTCGACCATCTTCGCCATCTGCGCCAGCTGGGTGTCGGCGCCGACGCGCGTGGCTTCCACGACCAGGCGGCCCGAAGCGTTGACCGTCGCACCCGTGACGTCGTCGCCCGCCGCGACCTCGACCGGCGCGGATTCGCCGGTGAGCATCGACTCGTCCACGGCGGACGTGCCGTCCACCACGCGGCCGTCGGTGGCGATCTTCTCGCCCGGCCGCACCACGAACCGGTCGCCCACCTTCAGGGACGACGCCGGAACCAGCTGTTCGCGGCCGTCGTCAAGCACCCGGACGTCCTTGGCGCCCAAGTCGAGCATCGCCCGCAGTGCGTCGCCGGCGCGGCGCTTGGAACGCTTCTCGAAGTACCGCCCGGCCAGCACGAACATGATCACGCCCGCAGCGACCTCGAGGTACACGTTCGCCGCCCCGTCGGTCGGCGCGACCGACAGCGTGAACTCGTGCTTGAGCCCCGGCGTCCCCGCCGTGCCCAAAAACAGCGCGTACAGCGACCACAGGAACGCGGACCCCGTGCCGACGGTGATCAGCGTGTCCATCGTCGCCTCGCCGTGGCGCAGGTTCTTCCACGTCGCCCGGTGGAACGGCCAGCCGGCCCACACCACCACGGGCGCGGTGAGCGTCAGCGCCAGCCACTGCCAATTGGTGAATTGCAGCACCGGGAACATCGAGATCAGGATCACCGGCACGGCCAGCGCGACCGAGCCGATCACCCGGTTGCGCAGGGCCTCCAGCTCACGGTCGGCGGCGGTTTCGGTTCCGTCGCTTGACGACGCCTCATCCGCCCCGGCTCCCTCATCCGCCGCGGCGCGCGGAGGCGGCGGGAGCGTGGCCGAATACCCGGCGGCGTCGACGGTGTCGAGGAGCTGCTGGGGGTCGTAATCGGCGGGCACGGTGACGTGTGCCCGTTCGGTGGCGTAGTTGACCGCGGCCGTCACGCCGTCGAGCTTGTTGAGCTTGCGCTCGATCCGGTTGGCGCACGAGGCGCAGGTCATGCCGGTGATGTCCAGATCCAGTTCGCGTCCCTGGACATCCGTGGGCGTGGACATCGGAATCACTTCTTTCGTGGTGGTGCGGCGCCGGCCGGGCGTCGGGCGCTGGAATTCAGTGCGCGGGGAATCAGTGCGCGTGGACGTTCGTCGTCGCGGAGTCCATCCACGATTCGACGACGCCGTCCGGGACCAGCGCCCCGGCCAGCACGTATGCTGCGGCGAAAACGGCCGCGAGGATCAGGGCGTAGACGCCGAGGCGGACTGCGGCGCTCATGCCCCGGCCGGGCGCGCGGAGTAGCCCGCCTCGTCGATGGCGGCGATGATCGCGTCGACGTCGGCGGCGCCCTCCGTGGTGACGGTGACGCGATCGGCGGCGCGGTCGACGTCGACGGCGGTGACTCCGGCGACCTCGGAAACCTCTTCCTTGACGGAAGCCTCGCAGTGGCCGCAGGTCATTCCCTCGACGGTGAAGACGGTGGTCGAGCTCATGGCGTGTCCTTCCCGGCCACGGGTGCCGCGGCCGTGTCTCATTCGGGTCCCGATCCGCGGCCGGGCGGCGGAATCGGCATGCCGCCGACCCGCCCGAAGGATCGGCGGATACCGCCACAATATACCCCCGGCGGGTATGTGTCCATATACCCCATCCGGGTAAGTGTTTCGAGAATTTCCTGATAATCGGTTTAACTTTTCCGACACCTGGAACTTTCCACTAACAACTGCGTTGTAACACTTGAAACTTGGCCATCACGACCAACAGGAACGACCATTGAAACGCGCAACAACCGCCGCACCCGCACCAACCGCGACACGCCGGCTACCCGCCCTCGACGTGCTCCGCGGCATCGCGATCCTCGGCACCCTGCTGACGAACATCTGGATCTTCGCCGCGTCCGCGGGACGCGGATTCTCCGCACCGGGTGAAAACCCCCTCGCCGGCGAAGCCACCGACATCGCGGTGAACTGGGCGACCGAGCTGAGCACGTACATCGACAAGGCGCTCAACCTCGTCACCGACGGCAAGTTCATCGGCCTGCTGACCATCATGTTCGGCATCGGCCTGGAGATCCAGCGCCAGTCGGCGATCCGCCGCGGCGAAACGTGGCCGGGCCGCTACCCGTGGCGCGCGGGCCTGCTGGTGCTCGACGGCCTGCTGAACTACATCTTCATCTTCGAGTTCGACGTGCTCATGGGCTACGGCCTCACCGGCCTCGTCGTCGCCGCCGTGATGGCCAGGAGCCCGAAGGCGCAGAAGATCTGGATGGTCATCGGCATCTCCGCGCACGTGATCCTCCTGTGCGGCATGGACATCATCCCGCGCCTGCTCGGCGTCAACTCCCGCGGCGACGCCGGCGGCGACACGGGCATGACCAGCCGCATCACCGAGGAGGAGTTCCGCCGCCTGGGCGGCACCGACGACGGCGTCATCACCGACGGCTTCCCCAACATCGGCGCCGGCGGCTACTGGGAACAGGTGGTCTCCCGCCTGGACAACTTCATCGGCGGCCGCGGCGAAATCCCGGTCATGTTCATCATGGGCCTCGGCCTGTTCCTGGTCGGCGCGCACCTGTACCGCGCCGGCATCTTCGAGGAGCGCGGCGCGAAGCTGCGCAAGTGGACCATGCTGCTGTCCTTCGGCATCGGCCTGCCCATCGACTGGGGCCTGCGCCTGTTCGCCCATGACGGCACCGGCGGCATCACCCGCTACGGCACGTCGTCGATGGTCGCGTTCGGCGTCCTGGCGCTGGTCGCGGAGTTCTACGTCCGCCGCACCCGCCGCATCGACGCCGGCGAGATCCCCGGGGACCGCCCGACCGGTTGGCTGGGCCACGCGCTGTCGCTCGTCGGCCGCATGGCGCTGACCTGCTACATCGGCCAGAACCTGATCGCGTCCATCGTCTTCTACGAGTGGGGCTTCGGGGCTTCCCGCATGATCCAGGGCCAGTACTTCACGTACTGGACGCTGCTGATCTACCTGGGCATCGCCGCGTTCCTGGTCGCGTTCTCCGCCCTGTGGCTGCGCCGCTTCCCGCGCGGCCCGGTGGAGCTGGTGTGGCACAAGTCCTACGAGGCGATCTGCGGCGCCCTGGACCGCCGCGCCGAGCGCAAGAAGGCGAAGAAGGCCGACGCCGGCGCCGAGTCCGGCAACGGCGACGGCGGCGAGAAGGCCGCGGTCACGGTCTCCTAAAACCGCTCGCCCCGCTCAGCCCGCTCGCCCCGCTCGACCCCCACCGCCCCGTCGGCGGTCGCGGACCCGGAATCACCGGAACGCGACTTCGCCGACGGGGCGGCGCAGTTTGCGGGAGTGCAGTTCGCCGGGGTTGCCGGACATCGCCTCGCAGGCGCGCACGGCCGTCATCAGGTGCTCGACCTTCGATGCCTGGTAGAAGGCGCGGGCGGCCTTGGGCAGTTTCGGCTGGTCGTGCAGCGGCATGTCGGACACGCTGAGCAGCGCGCCGTAGGGCACGCGGAAGCGGTAGCCGTTGGCGGCGATGGTGGCGGATTCCATTTCCACGCCGATGGCCGTCGATTTCTGCAGTTCGCGGTAGATGTCCGACTGCGCGCGCCATTCCCAGTTGCGGTCGGACGTCGACAGCACGG
The DNA here is from genome assembly GCF_030408795.1 of Corynebacterium hansenii. NCBI lineage: Bacteria > Bacillati > Actinomycetota > Actinomycetes > Mycobacteriales > Corynebacteriaceae > Corynebacterium > Corynebacterium hansenii. The sequence continues at coordinate 191,705 of NZ_CP047211.1, read as the reverse complement.
TGCCGGTGCGCAGTCGTTTGCGCAGTTCGTCGCCGTCGAGTCCGGAGACGCGGCGCAGCGCGGCGGTCACCGCCATCTGCACCTCCGCGATCGGAGGGATGGGCTTTTCCAGCGGCACCAGGTCGTCGAGGACGCCGTCGGCGCGGTCGTAGCCGTTGGCCAGGATCATGTCGCCGATGCGCATGCGTCCGTCGAGGCCGGCGCAGTGCCCGACCATCATCCAGCAGTGCGGGCGCAGCACCGCCAGGCAGTCGGTGATGGTCTTGGCGTTGGAGGGCCCGACGCCGATGTCGATGATGCTCACGCCCAGCCCGTCCTCGCGGACCAGGTGGTACGCGGGCATTTGCGCCGAGGAGGCGTTCGCGCGGCACTCCGCCGGGGGCGGCACCTCGCCGATCGGGTACGCCACGTCGCCGGGGCAGATCAGGTGGGTGTAGGGGCTTTGCGACGTCCCGGCCCCCTCGATCGAGTCATCCCCCTTTTCGGAGCCATCACCCGTGCCCGCCGTCAGCGACGCCGCGTACTCGAGGAAGACGTCGGTGTGCAGCTGGTAGTTGGTGAACAGCACGAAGCGCTGGATGCGCTCGGCGCTCGACCCGGTGTAGTGCTCCAACCGCTGCAGCGCGAGGTCCACGCGGGGCGCGGCGAACAGGCTCAGCGGTTTGACCGGCAGCGACAGGAAGTCCGCCTCGCCGTCGGCGATGACGTCGTCGACGAACGCCGAGTCCACCGGCGTGAAGCCGCGGTCGATCACCGCCAGGTCCACCGCGTCCAGGCCCTCGACGGGGGCGGTGTCGTCGAACGTCGGCGTCAGCCGCAGCGGGATCGGGGTGTCCGACACCCGGACCTCGATTTCGCCGCCGTGGTTGGCCAGCAGGTCCGCGATCTGATCGCGCAGGTAGCGGGCGAAAAGGCGCGGCCGCGCGACGGTGGTGGCGTACGTGCCGGGGCGGTCGACGAAACCGTGCGACAGCGCCGCATCGACGTCCTCGACGACGTCGACCGTGAACCGCAGTTCGGGGTAGCACGCGGTCACCGGTGCGGGCGCCTCTCCTCCCGCGGCCACGTCCCTGCACGCCGTCGCAAAGCAATCGACCAGGTAGGACGTGTTCGCGTCGTAGATCTCGATCAGCCGGTCAACCGCCGCGGCCGGGTCGCCGTAGAAGTCGCCGTCGCCGGTGGTCGTGGCGAAGGGGGCGCTCATCACGGGGCCTCCATCAGCAGGGCCGCCATGGTGCCGCCGAGTTCCAGCAGCCGTTCCTTGACGGCCTCGTCGGGTTCGCCGACGAATTCCACCGGCTCCGCCGCGATCTCCCAGCCGAAGCCGGTGGTCAGCGAGCGGATGGCCTTCGCCGCGCCGGTGACGTCGTAGCCGCCCCGGATCCACCAGGACACCGGGCGGCCCTTCGGGATGTCCCCCGCCTCCGCCGCCGCGTTCACCTCCGCGAACGTGGAGTCGAAGAAATGCTTGAGCGCGCCCGAGATGTAACCGAAGTTGGCGGACGTGCCCAGCAGGTAGGCGTCGGCGGCGAGCACGTCGGCTGCCGTGGCCTCGAGGGCCTCGACCACGCGGACGTTCACGCCCTCGATGTCGGGGTGGCGGGCGCCGTCGAGGGCGGCATCGCGCACGCCCTGCAGCAGCGGCGTCGGCGAATGATGCACAACCAGCAGCGTCGGCCGGGAATCCGGCCCACCGGCCCCGGTGACGTCGGTCGGTTCGGAGTCGTTCGTGGCGTTCATGGCCCCAGGCTAGCGGCGGGGCGGAATGCCCGCCGTTTTCGCGCCCGCCGTAGCTCCGCCGTACCTCCGCCGGTTGCCTCGCCGACCGTCACACCTCCGCAAACCCACCCCGAGTTGGTCAACCCACCCACTACAGCGGGTGGGTTGCCCAACTCGGGGTGGGTTAGCCGCAGGGCGGGGTGGGTTAGCCGCTGCGCCACACGACCGGGTCGCGCGGCACGGCCATCAGGTCGAACACCTCGGGCAAATCGGCGATGTCGTCCACCTCGGCGAACGGGCCGGCCTTCGCGCCAGCGCCAGCGCTCGCGGCTGCTCCAACGGGCCCCGCTCCGACATCACCGCCCGCGCCAACACCGACACCATCGCCGGCCCCTCCCCGCAGCGAATCCAGGATCCACCGCCGCGCCTGCGCCGCCGTGATCTCCCGCAGCGTCACGTCGCCGTCGCGCTTGGCAAGCCTCCGCCCCTCCGAGTTCAGCACCAGCGGCACGTGGGCGTACGTCGGCGCGGGCACGCCGAGCATCCCCGCCAGGTGCGCCTGCCGCGGCGCGGAGGTCAAAAGGTCGTCGCCGCGCACGATCTCGGTGACGCCCTGATCGGCGTCATCGACCACGACGGCCAGGTTGTACGCCCACATCCCGTCCGCGCGGCGCAGCACCATGTCGTCGACCGCGCCGACCACGTTCCCGTGCAGCGCATCGTCGGCCCGCCATTCGCGCACGTCGGCGCGCAATCGAAGCGACGGCCCGCGCCCCTCCGCCACCAGCGCGGCGGCCCTCTCGGCGCGCTCGGCCTCAGTCAGATCGCGGCAGGTCCCGGGGTACGCGCCGGGCACGCCGTGCGGCGCCCCGCCCATTTCGGCGAGTTCGCGCTGGATGTCCTTGCGGGAGCAGAAGCAGGGGAACGTCGGCAGCCGGCGCAGGGCGTCGTCGTAAAGCTCATCGCGCTCGGACTGCCGCACGACCTCCCCGTCCCAGTCGAGGCCGATGGCGGCAAGGTCGGCGAGCTGCCGCTCCTCGAATTCGGGCCGGGACCGCTGGCGGTCGATGTCCTCGATGCGCACGATGAACCGCCCGCCCGCCGCACGCGCCCGCGCCCACGCGATCACGGCCGTGCGCAGGTTACCCAGGTGCAGGTGGCCGGTCGGCGACGGCGCGTATCGGCCGACGTACCCCGGCGCGGCGGTTCCCGCTGGTTCGTCCATGGTCACCACCATATTCGGCGGCTTGCTTTGCGACGCCCCCGTTACCGCCATGCACCGAAATCCGGAGTTCACGCGGGGCGCGTGCGGCGGTATCGTTGACACATGAGCAACTACGTCATTTTCCTCGGGTCCCTGCGCAAGGAGTCGACCAACCGCCAGTTGGCCGAGGCCTTCATCCACCACCTCCCGGAGGGCGACACGGCCGCCGTGTTCGAGCGCCTTCGAGAGGTGCCGTTCTACGACGAGGATCTCGACGTTCCCGGCCAGGAACCGGAGGTCGTCCGCGAGCTCCGGGCCGCGGTGCACGACGCCGACGGGCTGGTCATCATCACCCCGGAGCACAACCACACCGCCCCCGCCGTGATCACCAACGCGATCGACTGGTGCTCCCGCCCGATGGGCCGCGGCGCGCTGATGCGAAAGCCCGCGCTCGTGCTCGGCTTCACTCCCAGCCCGCGGGCGCTGTCGGGCGCGGTGACGGTGCTGCGCGAAACGCTGCAGACGGTCCAGGCCCGCTGCGTCGCCACCGATTACACGTGGGGCGACGCGTACAGGCTGCTCGACGGGCGCCACCCGAAGGACATCGACGAGGTCGTCGGCATCCTCAACAAGGCGCAGTCCGAACTGGCGAAGCTCGCCGCGGCGACGCCCCAGCGGTTCAACCACCGCTCCGGCGGCGGCGTCGGGTCGGAGTAGGCCCCGGGGCACATCGGCCGGGGCCGCTGTTGGCGCGGCTGGTTCGGGTCAGCCCGGAACGGGTCCCGCGCCGACTCCCCGCAGGATGTGGTGGCCGGGCGGCGGGACATTAGACTCTGCCGCCATGACCAACTCCGATTCCCCGGCCCACGGTTCTGGGCCGGGCGCTGCCGCGGCCCCCGCGTCCACGCCCACGAACTCCGATCCCGCGCCGCGCCACGTCCCGGTGCCGCGCTCGCTGTACCCCACCCTGGTGGGCATCTTCTCCGGCGTCCTGCTGATCTCGAACATCACCGCCACGAAGGGCGTCGAGCTGTTCGGCCTGGTCACGGACGGCGCCTTTTTTCTTTTCCCGCTCAGCTACGTCATCGGCGACGTGTTGTCCGAGGTATACGGCTTCCGCGCCACCCGCCGCGCCGTCTACGCGGGCTTCGCGGTCCTCGCGGTCGGCATGGCCAGCTTCTTCATCGCCATCGAATTGCCGCCGGCCGACTTCTACGAAAACCAGGCCGCGTTCGAAACCGTCCTGGGCACCGTGCCGCAGCTGGTTCTGGCGGGATTGGCCGGCTACCTCGTCGGCCAGTTGCTCAACGCGTGGTCGCTGACGGCCATCAAGCGCCGCACCGGCGAAAAGTCGTTGTGGAAGCGCCTTCTGGGGTCGACGGTCGTCGGCGAGTTCGCCGACACCCTGATCTTCTGCTCCATCGCCGCGTCAGCGATCGGCATTTCCACGTGGGGTGACTTCATCAACTTCGTCATCGTCGGTTTCCTGTGGAAGACCGGCATGGAAGTGCTGATCCTCCCCTTGACGTACCGCGTCATCGCCTGGGTGAAAAAGCGCGAGGGCTACTACGACCTGCCCGAGGCGGCCGATCACCGCTAAGTCGACTGGTGGCGGCCGATCACCGCTGACGCGCCCCGGTGGCGTCGGCCGCTACTTCCTCACTTCTTCCCCGCGTAGTACCGGCCCAGGAATTCGTCGCGGTACTCCTCGAACGTCCCCTCCAGGATCGACGCGCGGATGTTCTCCACCAGCTTCACCATGAAATGGACGTTGTGGATGGTGCACAGCGTGCCGGCCAGATACTCCTTCGCCTTGAGCAGGTGGTGGATGTACGCCCGCGAGTAATTCAGCGTCGTGTACGACTCCACCTCCGGGTCGATTGGCCCGAAGTCGGTCTTGAACCGCGCGTTCGTCAGCGTGATCTTCCCGTCGAGCGTGTACACGCCGCCGCGGCGCGCCAGCCGCGTCGGCGCGACGCAGTCAAACGTGTCCGCTCCCGCCGCGACGGCCGCGAAAATGTCGTCCGGCTCCGAAATCCCCAGCAGGTGACGGGGGCGATCATCGGGCAGCTCGTCGGTCACCCACCGGCAGATCTCGCCCAGGCGCTGCTTCTCCAGCGCACCGCCGATGCCGTAGCCGGCGAAGCCCATCTTCCCGGCCGCTTCGGCGTCGTCGGAAAGCCGCACCAACCCCCGCGCGGCGCGGCGCCGCAGGTCCTCGTACTGCGCGCCCTGCACGACGCCGAACAACTGCTGGCGCGGCAGCTCGCCCTCGGCGAGATCGCCGACGAGCCCGGGCACCTGGTTGCGCTCGCGCGTCAGCCGATCATGCTCGTCGAGGCAGCGCTTCGCCCACCGGTGCGTCCGCTCGACGGACGACTCCTGGTACTCGCGGGTGTTCATCAGCGTGGTCAGCTCGTCGAACGCGAAGATGATGTCGGCGCCGAGCTTGTGCTGGATGCCCATGGACACCTCGGGGGTGAAGCGGTGCGAGCTGCCGTCGATGTGGCTGCGGAAGGTGACGCCCTCCTCGTCGACGAAGGCGTTGCGCTCCTTGCCGGGCGCGACGATGTCGTCGTTCTGCAGCCCCGTGACATCCATGGCCAGGGTCTTGCGGAACCCCACGCCCAGGCTCATCACCTGGAACCCGCCCGAGTCGGTGAACGTCGGCCCGTTCCAATTCTCGAAGCGCGTCAGCCCGCCCGCGGCCTCCACGATGTCGGGGCCCGGCTGCAGGTACAGGTGGTACGCGTTCGACAGCACCGCCTGCGCGCCGGTCGCCCGGATCTGCTCGGGCGTCAGCGTTTTCACCGTCGCCTTGGTGCCCACCGGGATGAACGCGGGCGTCGCCACGTCCCCATGCGGGGTGCGGATGATCCCGGCTCGCCCCGGCTCGCCGTCCATCTGCTTGACGACGCTGAAGTTGCCCTGGTCCGCCGTTGAATCCGTCACTGGGTGGGTCTCCTCGAGAAATGGTGGGCCCGGCCGGGGAGTCCGGTCGGGCGTTGCGGGTCGAGGTTAGTCGTCCCGGTCGATCTCGTCGTAGTCGCGCGGATCCCACAGGGCGCGGCGGCGGCGGGGCCGGGAGTGGCCGCCCTCGCGCTTGATCAGGTCCTGCACCGAAATCGACTCATCGGCCTGCCCATCGGCGCCCGGAGCGCCCTGCGTGGCCCGGTGCGGCTGCGGGTGCGTCGCAGTCCGCGGCTGCGGCATGGGCTGGGCCGGGGACTTCGAAGCGGGCTGGGGCGCGGGGCGCGGCGCCGGCTTCGGGGCGGTCTTCGGCTGCCCGGCCGTCTTGTCGGCGCGGGCGGCGGTTTCCTCCTCGCGGCGCAGGCGGCGCTCCACGTACGGGGTGCTGAACGGCGTCCGGTGCGGCTCGGGCCGCTGCGCCGTTCCGCCCTTGACCGGCCGTTCCTTCGGCTCCTCGACGAGTTCGGCTTCGACGATCGGGAACTGCCGCGTCTTCTCGTCGTCCGCGGCCCGCGCGGGATCGCGGTACGTCGGCGACAGCGCCGCCGCCGTGGCACCGGCGACGGCCGCTCCGGCGGCGGTCGAAGCTGCGGTGGAACCGGCGGCCGCGGTACCGGCCGCGGTGGAAGCTGCGGTGGACCCGGCAGCGGCGGCACCGGTTGCGGTGCCGGCTGCCGCCTTCGCGGCCCCAGCGGCGTTGGCGGGCGTCGGCGGCTGCACGGCGTCCTCCGCCTTCGCGGTCCTCTTCGCCTTCTTCGGCTTCTTCGGCAGCTTCGGGATCTCCCGCGACTTGTAGGGAGGATCGAACTTCCCCGCCTTGCTCTTCTTCGCCCCGCGCAGCTTCGGGATGCCGCGCTTCTTCGGGGCGGAATCGTCGTCAAGCGAAGAATCGCCGGCCCGCGCCTGGCGCTCGGCCTCGCCCGCCGCGGCGAGCTCCTCGGCCTTCTCCTCCAGCGCCGTGCCCTCGACGTCCACCGACGGCAGGATCCGGTCCATCCACTTCGGCATCCACCACGTCGTCCGGCCCAACAGGAACATCGACGCCGGGATCAGCGTCATGCGCACAAGGAACGCGTCGAACAGGACGGCCGCGCCCAGCGCGAAACCGAAGACCTTGACGAACGCCAGCGGCTGGCCGATGAATGCGACGAAGACGGCGATCATGATGATCGCCGCCGCAGTGACCACGCGAGCGCCCAGCGAGAAGCCCTCCACGACCGACTCCTCGACCGCGGTGTACTGCGAGCCCTCGCGCGGCTTGCCCTTCGAATGCGTGAAATGCTCCCGCATGCGGGACACCAGGAACACCTGATAGTCCATGGCCAGGCCGAACGTCACGCCGATCATGAAGATCGGGATGAAACTGACCAGCGGGCCCGGCGTATGCACCAGCCCCCACAGGCCCTGCTGCCAGAACAGCACCGTCACGCCGAACGCCGCGCCGACCGACAACAGGAAGCCCAGGCCGGCCGTCAGGGGCACCACCAGCGAACGGAACACCAGCAGCAGCAGGACGATGGCCAGGCCGATGACCACCGACAGATACAGCGGCATCGCGTCGGATAGTCGTTCGGTGATGTCCTGCTCGATGGGGATCAGGCCCGTCACGCCCGTGACCAGGCCCGTCGCGTCCTTGATCTGGTTCTGCTGCTGGCGCAGCGCCGAAATCAGCGAGCCGGTCTCCGAATCGAGCGGGCCCGCCTTCGGGGTGAGCATCATCAGCACGCCCGTGCCCTCTTCGTTCAGGCGGATGATCTGCACGTGCTCGACGTCGACGTTGTTCTTGAAGTTGTCCAGCGCGTAGCTGAACGACGCCTTCCGCGCCGCCTGCTCCGGCGTCATGGTCCGGTCGCCGGCCATGAGGCCGCGCATCACCGGCGCCAGTACCGTGGAATTCGGGTTGACGTTGTCGGCGTCGGCGATGATGAGCATCTGGGCGTTGCGGCCCGGGCCGAAGCCCTGCGACGCCAACTGGATGGCGTTGCGCTGGGTCGACCCGTAGGGCGACGTGGAATCCGACGGCAGCGCGAGCTGCAGGTTCGCCGCCGGCACCGACAGCGCGACGAGGATGCCCACCGCGCCCACCAGGAACAGACCCGGAGCCTTGTGCACGGCCTCCACCCAGCGGCGGCCCATGGTCTTGCCGCCGAACAGCGGGCGGCGGCCGGCCTTCAGCGGATTGCCCGCGATGCCGGGGATCTTGCCCGCGAAGATCTTCCCGCCGAACAGCGCCATCAGCGCCGGCAGCAGGGTGAGCGAAATGATCACGGCGATGCCGACGGTGATGGCGGCGGAGATGCCCATCAGCGACAGGAAGGGGACCTTCGCGATGACCAGCGCCGCCAGCGCCACGATGACCGTCAGGCCGGCGAACACCACGGACGAGCCCGCCGTGCCCGTCGCCATGCCGACGGCATCGGGTCTGGTCAGCCCCCTCGACCGTTCGGCGCGGTAGCGCGACAGGATGAACAGGGCGTAGTCGATGCCGACGGCCAGGCCGATCATCACGGCCAGGACCGGGGTGATGGAGTTGACGTCCTTGAAGGCCGTCATGAACACGACCAGCAGCGAGCCGATGACGATGCCGACGACCGCGGTGATCAGCGGCAGGCCCGCCGCCACCAGCGAGCCGAAGGTGATGATCAGCACCGCCGCCGCGATGGAGATGCCGATGATCTCCGACGTCGGGTTCACCGCCACCGGGTCCATCATGCCGGGGCCCATGGCCTCGACCTGCAGGCCGGCGTCCTTGCCGATCTTCATGGCGTCGAACAGCGCCTGGCGGTTCTTCGGGGTGATGTCCTTGGGCACGCGGACGTCGAAGGCGAACTGGGAAATGCCGTAGCGGCCGTCCTCCGACAGCGTGCGCAGCGCGTGGGCGTCGGCCCTGGCCACGTTCTCCGGCAGTCCGGAACCCGTGCCGGCTTCGACGATCCTCTTCTGCAGTTCGGGATTCAGCCGGACGGGGTTGACCAGCATCTGGTCGGCGGTGAGCTGGTCGATGTTCTGTTTGATCGATGCGACGACCTCATCGGCCGCCTTCATGTTCTCCGGGTCGGAGAGTCTTTGGCCTTCCGGCGCCGCGAACACCACGTACACGGTTTGCTCGCGGATGGGGTTGGGCTGGTTCGGGAACTTGGCCTCGATCATGTGCGAGGCGATGGACGACGGCATGCCGGGGATCGAGAACTGGTCGTCGAAACCCTTCTGGAATGCACCGGCCGCACCACCGACGACGCCGAGGATCAGCGCCCATGCGATGATGACCGTCCACTTGTGCAGGTATGACCACCTGCCGAGGTTGAACAGGACCTTCGCCATCGCTCAACTTCCCCTTCACTCGCGTTCATTCGCGAGCGCGCAACCCGAGGATTCGCCACGGGACGCGCGCAGCACCTTCCCAGGATACGTGCCCCGGTGCACCTCGCGTGGCAACAGGCGAAACAATTGCCCCAGGGAACACAATTGCCCCTGCGTGAATAGTAGAAAAACCGCCGCCCGTGCGCATGGCACGGGCGGCGGTTGATTGGCGGTGGCGGAGGGATTTGAACCCTCGGTTGGGGGTTACCCAACAATCGCTTTCGAGGCGATCACCTTCGGCCGCTCGGACACGCCACCGCGAAAGAATTTACGGGAGGGCGGGCCCGGCGAACAAATCGCCTGGTCAAGCGTTTAGTTGTCGCCCTTGAGCTTGCCCAGCCCCTCGGTCACCTTGTCCTTGGCGTCCTCGAAGCCCTGCTTGATGTCGGCCTTGACCTGGTCGCCCTTGCCCTCGTTCTCGAGGTCCTTGTTGTCGGTGGCCTTGCCGGCGGCCTCCTTGGCCTTGCCGCCGAGCTCGTCCGCCTTGTACTGGAAGTCACCCATGTTGCTCTCCTGACGTCGCGATTTGCAGATGGTTCACTTCTCATGATAAATGCGGTTCAGCCAATCCCGCCACGCCATTGGCCCGCTCGTGACCCAACCGTTACCGCGCCGGCGCCCAAGGCCCGGCCAACCGGTGCCGCGCCACCTCGCACCGTCACCTCGCACGGTCACCTCTTGCCGCGGAAGAACTCCGGCAGCAGGCTTTCGCATTCGCCGGCCAGCACTCCCCCGCGGACCTGCGGCGCGAATGGGTGGGCGGGGTCGCGGACGACGTCGGCGATCGACCCGCACGCCCCGGTCTTGGGCGACCACGCCCCGAACACGATGCGCCCGACCCGCGCCATCACCGCCGCGCCGGCGCACATGACGCACGGTTCGAGCGTCACCACGAGGGTGCATTCCTCCAGGCGCCACCCGTCCCCGTGGGCCCGGGCGGCGTCGCGGATGGCCAGGACCTCCGCGTGGGCCATGGGGTCGGCGTCTGCTTCGCGACGGTTCGCCGCCTCCGCCACCACCGTGCCATCCGGGCCCACGACGATCGCGCCCACCGGGACGTCGCCCGGCGGGGTGCGGCGGGCGACGTCGATGGCCGCGCGCATCCACTCCTCGTCGCGGAGGTCGGCTTCGGGTTTCGGCAACGCCGGGCCGTCAGCCGTCATCTTCCCCGTCGGCGTCCTCCACGTGGACGCCGGTTTCGTCGGCCAGCGCCTCGTCGAAGCCGAGTTCGGCGGCGATCGCGTGGAGCTGCTCGGAGGCCCACAGCGACTGGTCGTCGCAGATGACGGACATGACGTCCTCGGGCACCCCGAGGTCGGCGAGGATCTCCAGGTCGCCCTCCGGCCACGAATCGACGTCGTCGAGGTCCTCTTCGTCGATGTCGGGGATGTCCTCGTCGAGTTCGTCCATCACGTCGGCGGCGATGTCGTCGGTGACGGCGGCCGTGGCGTCGGAAAGCAAGACGCGCACGCCGCCGGGCATGGGCCGCAGGAGGATGAAGTAGTCGTCGTCGATGTTGAGCATCGCGAACGCCGCGCGCTCCGCCCGCAGCCGCCGCATCTGCGCGGTCGCGTCCGCCAGGGAGTCCAGTGCTTCGTCGCCGAGTTCGCGCACGGACCAGCCGTCGTCGCCCTGCAGGACGGCCACCGCGTAGGAACGGTCGTCGTCATCGCCCCGGGGGCCGTCGTCGGAACCCGCGGGCCCCGGAAAAGTCGTGCTCATGCCACCCCACGCTAGTCGCGGTGTGTCATCCTTGTCAGGTGACCAACGACACTCTCGCCACGCCGACCTGCATCCTCGGACTCGGACTGATCGGTGGTTCGCTCATGCGCGATCTCGCGGAGGCGGGCGCCCCGGTCTACGGGTGGAACCGCTCCGCCGCGACGGCCGACGCCGCGGCCGCCGAGGGCTTCGACGCGTCGACCGATCTCGCCGCAGTCCTGGACCGCGCCCAGGAGGACCGCGCGCTGCTGGTCATCGGCGTGCCCATGTTCGCCGTCGGCGGCCTGCTCGACCAGATTGCGGAGCATGCGCCGGATTGCGGCATCACCGACGTCGTCAGCGTCAAGCGCGCCATCCTCGACGAGGTCGAGGCGCGCGGGATGGGCGACCGCTACGTCGGCGCGCACCCGATGGCGGGTTCCGAGGAGTCCGGGTGGGACGCCACGCGCACGGGGCTTTACGACGGCGCGGCGTGGGTCGTCTGCTTCGACCGCGCCGCGGCGGCCAGCCGTTCCGGGGATGAGGTGCCGGAGCAGTGGACGCGCACGTTCCGGGACGTGGTGGCGCTGGGCAAGCTGGTGGGTTCCGAGGTGATCCCGGCGACGGCCGACAACCACGACCGCGCCGTGGCCCGGATTTCGCACATGCCCCATCTGCTGTCCTATGCGCTGGCGGTCGTCGGCGACGACGGCGGGCCGCTGACGCTGTCGCTGGCGGCCGGGTCCTTCCGCGACGGCACCCGCGTCGCCGGGGCCGAACCGGACATGGTGATGTCCTGGTGCGAGAACAACGTCGGCCCGGTGACGGAAGCGTTGGACGAGGCCATCGAACTGCTCACCGCCGCCCGCGCGGAGCTGGCCGACTCCGGCACCGCCGCGACGCTGGCGGAGGCGGGGTTCCACGCGCACGGCCGGTACCGCGCCCGCTCGGGATCGAGGAAGCTGGATGGGGGCGTGAAGCTGTCGCTGCGCCCCGTCATCCGCGTCAGCCCGGGGTCCGGGGCGTGGGTCCGGGAACTCGAGCAGGCCGAGGGGCTCGGCGGGCGGCTGGAGATCTTCTAGCGCCGTCCCCGCGGGGTGCGGGGTCCGCGTCCAACCACCCCGTCTCCCCTTCGTCGGTGAGTCCGTCCCGCGGGGGTGCGGGGCCCGCGGCGCGGAATCCGGGCCACCATTTACCCTTGATGTCGTAACTGCCCGGGCACCGGCGCCGCGCGACGAGAAACGCGACGAAGAATCGGCGCCGGTTCGCCTGGGCGACTCCGACGAAAGGACCCCCATGATCCGCGCCGCCATCATCGGCTACGGAAACCTCGGCCGCAGCGTCGAACGCGTCATCGCCGATCAGCCCGACATGGAGCTCGTCGGCGTGTTCTCGCGACGCGATTCCCTGGACACCGACGCCAGGGTGCTTCCGGCGGCGGACGTCGACAAGCATGCCGACGAAGTCGACGTGCTGTTCATCTGCCTCGGCTCGGCCACGGACGTGCCGGAGCAGGCGCCGGAGCTGGCGAAGCTGTACACGACCGTCGACACCTACGACAACCACCGCGACATCCCCCGCCACCGCGGGGCGATGGACGCCGCCGCCCGCGAGGGCGGACAGGTGGCGGTCATCTCCACCGGCTGGGATCCGGGCTTCTTCTCGCTCAACCGCGTCTACGGCGCGGCCGTCCTGCCGGGCGCCGACCAGATGACCTTCTGGGGCCCGGGCCTGTCGCAGGGCCATTCCGATGCGGTGCGCCGCGTGCCCGGCGTGAAGAAGGGTGTGCAGTACACCAAGCCCAACCCCGACGCGATCGAGGCCGTCAAGCGGGGCGAAGGCGGCGACCTGGACGCCAAGAAGTGCCACATCCGCCACTGCTACATCGTCGCCGACGAGGCCGACCAGGACTCGATCCGCGAAACGATCGTGACCATGCCCGACTACTTCGCGGGGTACGAGACCATCGTCGACTTCATCACCGACGAGGAGTTCGAGCGCGACCACCAGGGCATGCCGCACGGCGGCAACGTGGTGACCCAGGGCCGCGCGGGCACGTCGCGCCACGTCATCGAGTTCGGGCTGGAGCTGGAGCGCAACCCCGACTTCACCGCGGCCGTGCAGGTCGCCTACGGGCGCGCGGCGCACCGCCTGCGCGAGGCCGGAGAGCGCGGCGCCCGCACTGTGCTCGAGATCGCCCCGTACCTGCTGTCGCAGACGCCGCTGGACGAGCTGATCAAGAACGACGTGTAAAACGACGCTCCGAAAAGTCGGGCGCCGTCCCCCGCCGGGGACGGCGCCTTCGTCATTTCGGGCGGTCGGGTTCGTCATTTTCGGGCGGGATGGCGCCGGGCTCGGTGAGCACCGCGCGCACGGACACGACCTTGTACTTGGCCTCCGGGTCGGAGCAATCCAGCGTCTCCGGCATGACGTCGCGGCTGCTGGTGCTGGTGTACCGCTCTTGTTCGGCGATGCACTCGCCGACCTCGGGGGCACCGTTGGGCCGCGTGTACAGGAAGAAGCCGACGAAGGCGAGCAGGAAAAGCACCGTCGCGGCGCCGGAGATTCGTTCCCGGAGCTTTCCGGACTTCTTCGGCGCGTTCGCGTCGCCCTGCGCGGGTTGCCCCTGCGGACCCGAGCCCGGGTCAGCCGGCCTCGACCATGCACACGGCCCGCTGGAATCCTCCTTCGGAACCGGGTTTGTCGGGGACGCCCCACTGGTAAGCCATGGTCGCGTTGGGCGCGCCGGCGTCGACGCACGGGGTGATCGGCCCGTTGTAGGTGGCCGGCAACGTCTGCGTGTAGGGGAACACGGCCAGGACCCTGTACGAGCCCGGCGCGCCGCATTCCGCGCGGTAGACGAACTCGCCCTCGACCGCCGCGCATTCGTCCACCTTGATGTTGTTGATGTTGCGGGACTTGTCTTCGCCCTTCTTCATCAGGCAGAACGCGTCGACGTCCGGCCTGCCCGTGTACCAAATGGAATCGGTCGCGCCATCGATGTCGATGCAGCGGGTGCCGTCGGGATCCTTTCGCACGTGCAGGACCTCGAAGACCGCCCGAGAACTGCCGCAATCGACGATCTCGGGCAGATCGCCATTGTTGATGAGGACGCCCGCTTCCCCCTGATCGGGAATGCAATCGCCGACTGCGGGCATGCTCTCGGCCTTCGGGCGGGAACTGCGCTCCGTTCCACTCGCTTCAGCGCTCGTCGACGACTCGGAGGACCGGTCGGCGGCGGTCATGTCCTTCGCGGTGTTCAGGAAATTCACCACGAAAATGCCGAGAACGACGAGCACGATGAAGGCGACGATGAGGATGGCCGGCTTCGTCCCCTTGCTCTTGGGCGGGGCACCGCCCGGCCCCTGGGAATGGATGCCGTAGGGATCGTTCGGTCCGCCGGGGCCACCCGGACCGCCGTAGTACGGGTTGGGCTGGCCCGGGCCATAGGGGCCGGCAGGCCCTGCGGGACCGGCGGAATTGCCCGCACCGTAGGGGCCCGGCTGAGCGGCACCCGGACCGTAGGGGCCGGGCTGGTCGTACCCCTGGGCATACGGGTCGGGCTGATTCCCGGCGGGACCGTAGGGGCCCGGTTGGCCCGGCTGCGCTCCACCCGGGCCATCCCCGGATTGCCCGCCGGAACCGTATGCCCCGCCGCCATAAGGATCGGACCCGCCGGAACCGTAGGCGCCGCCCCCGTAAGGGCCGGAATCTCCGGGCCCGGATGATCCGCCGTAACGTCCGGATTCACCGTTCGGTTCGCCGTCGCGGGCGTTGCCCCACCGTTGCTCATTCATGTCGCAAAAGTACAACGGGTGACGGAGCCTGTCAGCACCGCGGGGTAAAAGGGCGGCAAATGTCCCCTGCCGGCGACCCCGATGCCGGCGGCGTCGCAAAGCACGTCAGCCACCGCCCGCCGGGCCCACCGGACCGGGCCGCGTCAGCCGACTTCGGCCATGCAGATGCCCTTTTGGTAGTCGGGGACCGAAATGAAGCCGCTCGAGGGGAGGCCCCACTTGTAGTACTGCGTGGCCTCGGGGGCGCCGAGCTTCTCGCACACGTTGGGCTGGCCGGAGACGTCCGGCAAGTCGACGACCGCCGGGTCGTTGTCGATCGCCAGCACCTTGAGCGCGCCGGCCTGGTCGCAACCGTGGCGCAGGGCGGTGTCGCCCTCCATGATCACGCACTCGCCGACCTGGATGTTGTTGATGTTGCGCTCGACGTCCTCGTCGATGCCCGCCAGGCAGTACTTGGAGACGTCGGCGCCCATGAGGCTCAGGACCGTGGTCGCACCGGGCACATTGATGCACTCGACGTCGTCCGACTTCTCGCCGATCGCCAGGACGCGGTAGCCGGCGGTCTCGTCGTTGCAGTCCACGGCCTTGGGCATCGAGTTGTCCGAGTCCTCGATGTTGTCCACGGACTCCTTCTCCAGGCAGCTGCCGACTTCGATCGGATCCGGCTTGGTCAGGTTTCCGATCCCCGCCAGCACCAAGGGAACGAGCAGCAACGGCACGAGGATGCGGACCACCGTCGGGATCTTGCGGGGCTTCTTGGCCTCCGTCGCACCCTCGGGCTCGCCGTGCAGACCATACGGGCCGGGCTGGCCGTAGGGGCCCGGCTGTCCGGGCTGACCGGGCTGACCGTAAGGACCCGGCTGACCCGGCTGGCCATACGGACCCGGCTGACCGGGCTGACCGAGCTGGCCCGGTTCGCCGGGCTGACCGTAAGGACCCGGCTGGCCGTAAGGACCGGACTGTCCGGGCTGTCCGGGCTGCCCCGGCGGACCGTAGGGGCCGGGCTGACCCGGAGCTCCGGGCGGTCCCGCCTCCGGGCCGGGGCCGGGGCCGTTCTGTCCGGGCTGCTGGGGTCCGTTCTGCCCCGGGTCACCTTGCGCCATAATCTTCTCCCAAATGTTCGATCGTCGTTTTTTCGAAGCGAAACGATACGTGGCCGAAAACTCCCGGGCGAGCGCTAACGCCGAAAAACCCCCGTTGCCCAACCCCGCGCCATCGGCCGGCACCCCCGCCGGCCCCGGGGCATCCGGGCACGACGAAAAACCCCGGCAGGCGATGCCTGCCGGGGAAACCGTGCGCCCGAAGGGATTCGAACCCCTAACCTTCTGATCCGTAGTCAGATGCTCTATCCGTTGAGCTACGGGCGCATGTGCTGTTCGGGCTTGGCCCGTGCAACGGGATGTAACGATACCCCGCACCCCGACACCGAACAAATCCCCAGTTCACATGCCATTTCCGGGCCGCTGCCAAAGCCCCCGGGACACCCCGGAACCGCCCCGGCCCACCTCGCCGGCCCACTGCCCCGATCAACCGCGCCGCATCGGCCCGAACCGCCCCGCCTTACCCTGGACGCATGCCTTCCCCTTCGACGCCGTCCCACCAGGTGATCATCGTCGGCGGAGGGCAGGCGGGCGCGGCCACGGCGCATTACCTGCTCCGCGCCGGCATCGACGTCCTCGTCCTGGACGACCAGGAGGGCCCCGGCGGCGCGTGGCGCCACGTGTGGCCGTCGATGACGTTGTTCTCCACGGCGGATTTCTCCAACCTCCCGGGAATCCCGATGCCGCCGTTCGACGGGTTCCCGCCGGCGTCGCACGTCATCGATTACCTGCGGAAATACGAGACTCGATACTCCATCCCCGTCGAGCGCCCCGTGCACGTGACGCGGGTCGGCTTCCGCGGCGGGGCGACCGACCCGGGGCTTTCCGACGCCCCGTCCACCCCGGATCCGCACGACCGGAGGTTCGTGATCCACGCGGAGGACCGGGTCTGGACCGCAGATCACGTCGTGGCGGCGACCGGCACGTGGTCGGCGCCGTTCGTTCCGATGCGGCCGGGCAATTTCATCGGAAAGCAATGGCATTCGGCGTACTACCCGGGCCCGGAGCCATTCCGCGGATCGCGGGTGGCCGTGGTCGGCGGGGCGAATTCGGCGGCGCAGATCGCGGCGGAATTGACGCGCGTCGCCGACGTCACCTGGTTCACGCGGAGGGAACCGCGGTGGATGCCGGACGACGTCGACGGGCGGGTGCTGTTCCGGCGCAACCGGGAGCGGATGCTGGCGATCCTCCGCGGCGAGGACGATCCCGGGGCGGATTCGCGGCTGGGCGACATCGTCATGCTGCCCGAGGTCCTCACCGCCCGCGACGAGGGCCGGCTGCGGGCGACTCCGATGTTCCGGTCGCTCGACGAGCTCGGAGGGCCGGGCGGCTTCGACCATCTGATCTGGTGCACGGGCTTCCGGCCGGCACTGGGGCCGGTGCGGTCGCTTCTCGACGGCCGCCGCCCCACCGTGCCCGGCCTGCACCTGGTCGGCTACGGGGATTGGGCCGGGCCGGGGTCGGCGACGATCACCGGCGTGGGGCCGCACGCGAAGGCGACGGCCCGCGCGATCGCGGAAACCTACGGCACAACGGTGCGCTGAATCGGTTTCCCCGGGCGCGGCATCATTTGCCGGGCAGAGGGGTCATTTCCCCAGCCCCACCGCCTCGGCGGTCAGCTCGACGGAACGCAGGCGGTCTTCCAGCCTGGTCGCCTGGTGGACGACGATGAGCTCGTCGGCGGTGGAGAACCGCCCGAACTCCTCGATCTGTTCGCGCACCCGATCCGGCTTGCCGACGGCGACGTGCCCGAACATGTTCTTGATCTTCATGCCCTGCGGGGTCTCCAGGAGCATGTCGGCTTCCTCGTCGGTGTACCGGCGCCCGCCGCGGCCCAACATCGAGCGCACCAGCCCACGCTGGACGGCGACGAGCTGGCGGGCGGCGTCGTCCTCGTCGTCCGCGGCGATGACGTTCATCGTCGCGAAGGCGTGGGGCTCGGACAGCTGCTCGGACGGCGTGAAATTCTCGCGGTACACCTCCATGGCCTGCAGCATCGCGTCCGGCGCGAAGTGCGAGGCAAAGGCGTACGGCAGCCCCAGGGCGGCGGCGAGCTGCGCGCCGAACAGCGACGACCCGAGGATGTAGATGGGCACGTTCGTCCCCTTGCCCGGGATCGCGTCGATGCCCGGGATCAGGGTTTCGTCGCCCAGGTAACCCTGCAGCTCGCGGACATCCTGGGGGAAGGAATCGGCGGCACGCGGATCCCTGCGCAGCGCGCGCATGGTGCGCTGGTCGGTGCCCGGCGCGCGGCCCAGGCCGAGCTCGATGCGCCCGGGATGGAGGTTGGCCAGCGTGCCGAACTGCTCTGCGACGGTCAGCGGCGCATGGTTCGGCAGCATGACGCCGCCGGAGCCCAACTTGATCTTCTCGGTTCGCGCCGCGATCGCCGCGATGAGCACCGCCGGGGCCGACGACGCGATGCTGGGCATGTTGTGGTGCTCGGCGTACCAGATCCGGCCGTAACCGGCCTTTTCGGCGGTCTGCGCCAGCGCGATGGAACCCTGCAGCGCTTCGGCGTGGGTCTCGTTTCCCCGGATGGTGGCCAGGTCGAGGATGGTCTCGGTGCGGATCATGGACGCTCCTTGAAGTTCGGGGAAGGGCCTACGCCTCCGCACAACGCGTCGGCACCGCCGAATATTGCCGATGCGGCAACATCCGGCGGTGCCGGGTGAATCAGGGGCCGTCGTCAGGCAAGGGCGCCCGAGGCGACCGGCTTTCCGGCGAGGACCCGTGCCGCGACGTCGCCCGGCTGCGCGTCCCGCGTCAGCGAGGTCGCCCACCACGCCGCACCGGCGAGCAGGACGAGCCCGTGGGCGATGCGGACCTCCGGCCCGAAGAAGAACTGCGGCAGGTACGTGGCCAGCGCGAACGCCAGGACGGACGCGGCGCGGTCGCGGCGGGCCAGCAGCACGCCGCCGACGGCGATCGACAGCAGCCCGATGCCGAACTGCGTCGTCTGCACCGCGCCGCCGCGGACCGCCTCCGCAGCGGCCGCCACGACATCCGGCCCGGCGTTGGCGGCGATGCCGTGGAGCCCGAAGGTCTCGGCGCCGAAGAACGGGAGGATCAGCGCCGTTCCTCCGGCCAGCCACCACCGTGCACCACCCCGTCCCTGCGCCAGGGCCGCCGCGGCGAGCGCGAGGAAGCCGAGCATCCCGGCGCCGTGCGCCGCCACCCACATCGGCGACGCGAAGGCGTCGGCCATCTCCGCGGCCACGCCGGTCTTGTCGCCCCAGGGGCGCAGCAGCGGGAACGCCGCCAGCAGCGCACCACCCGCGATCGCCGTCGCCGCGGGCGCGAACCGCAGCAGGCCGCCCCCGTTTCGGGTCCCCGTCGTCTTCTTCGCCTTGCCGAACATGTCCTTCAGTCCCTTCATCGCGTTCATGGTTCTTTCCGCCTTCCCTGTCGGTCTTGCTTGTTTTCGGGAGCGCCGCCCGCGTGGTTTCCCGGAAGTTCGTTTCGGAATCTTCTTCTTGAAACTTTCGTGAGCACCGCTCTTGCTTTCAATGCACAACTTAGAGCACTGCTCTCGATTGCGCAAGAGCAGTGCTCGCTTTTTTCGGGAAATTCGTGCGAGACTGGTCGCATGACCGGAAAACGCGAGCTCCACCGCAGGAAACTGGAGAAGGACATCCGCACCATCGGGCGCAAGCAGCTGGCCGAAGTCGGCCCCGTCGCCCTGTCCATGCGGGCGATCACCCGCGAGCTGGGCATGGTGTCCTCGGCGGTCTACCGCTATTACCCGAGCAAGGAAGCGCTGATCACCGCGCTGATCGAGGAGAGCTACGGCGATCTGGCCGAACGCCTCGAGGCCATCGGCGGCGAGGTGCCGGCGGAAACCTGGCGGCGCCGCGCCGACGAGTTGCGTGCGTGGGCACTGGCGTCGCCGCATGATTTCCAGCTGATCTACGGCACCCCGATCCCCGACTACACCGCTCCCCCGGAAACGATTCCCCTGGCCGCGCGGGTGGCCGCCTGCTTCCTGGACCTCGCCCCCGACGCCCCCGCGATGCCCGTCGACGCGGCGCTCGCCGAACAGCTCGAGCCGATCGGCGGCGACCGCGCGGCGGCGCCCCTCGCCGCAATGTCGCAGCTCATCGGTGCCCTGACCCTCGAGCTCGGCGGGCACTTCACCGGCACGGCCGATCCGGCGGACCTGCTGTGGACGCACATCGTCCGCACCCAGATCCGAATGCTCGGATTGGATGCGGACGGTTCCTGACGGAGCATCCCGAGCCGGGAGCGGTTCGGGGCGCCCCCTTCCACGCGGGCGGGACACCGCCCCCCCCTCACGTAAACCCACCCCGAATGCGCAGGCCCACCCGTTACAGCGGGTGGGTCTGCACATTCGGGGTGGGTTAGCCAGGCGGGATACGTAGGCCGGCGCGATTCGGGGTGGGTCAGCCGGTGCGTCGCGGTAGGTTGCGCGGGCCGGGCCCGATTCGGGGTGGGTCAGCCGCTTCGCCCCGGGAGGTTGCGGTGGCGGCCCGGCTCAACCGCCGCAGAAGCCAATCGCGACGTCACGGACCCCGACGTCCTAGACGATGCCCGCCGCGCCGAACAGGCCGGCGGCGGTGGCGCCGGAGACGACGCCCCACAGGACCACCGCGACGAGGGTCCAGGTGACCACGGTGCCGCGGTTGGCCCCGGCGCCGACCAGGGCCGACGAGGTGAACTGCGAGGGCAGCAGCGCCGGGCCGATCAGGCTGGCGCCCGGGACGCCGAATCGCTCCATGTTCCGCTTCACGCGGGAGACTCGGCGGCCCCCGGGCTGCCCGTCCCCGGCGCGGCCGCGGCGGAAGAAGGAGCGGATCTTCGCCCCGGCGTAGACGAAGGCGAGCACCGACAGGGTGTTGCCGACGGTCGCGGCGAGGACGGCCAGCGGCATGGGCACGCCGGCGGCGACGCCGATGACGGAGCCGAGGTGCGACTCGACGAACGGGATCAGGCCGATGACGACGACGCCGAGAAACTGCGCGGCGTCGGGCATGGAGGTGACGAAGTTCTGGAGGGCGGCGATGAAGTCCTGCATGACGGTTCCTTCCGGGTTTCGGCCACCCTGTTCATCCGGTGGCCGTTGTTGTCGTTTACGGTTTCCACCTTCGCGGCCCGCGCCGCCCCGCGGTAGGGCCGCACCGTCATGACCTGCCCGGATGTGTGTCATGCCGGGCCCATGACAATTGTCATTGCTCTACGGTGGTGCCCATGACCGACGCCACGGACGCCTCCACCGCCCGTCCCGTCCCGCGCGGCGCGGGCCAGCTTTCGGCCACCGCCGCCGCGCGCCCGAGGGAGGGCGTCGCCGGTGGCGTCCGCGCGAGCTGGTGGTATTCGGCGTCGGGCCTGGTGGCGCTGATCGGCGCGGGCAACGCGCTGGTCCTGGTGCCCGCCTTCGCTCGCGGGGAGACCGAACCGGCCCGGGCGGTGCTCATCGCGGTGCTGTGCGCGGTGTCGGCGGGCGTGCAGCTGTCGTTCATGGGCGCGCTCCGGCGCGGCATGGGCGACGGCGTGCGCAATTGGCCGGTGGCCGCGGCGATGGTGGTAGCCGGCGCGGCGATCCTGGCTCTCGCAGCACCGCTGCAATGGTCGGCGTTGCCCCTGATCACGGCGGTGTCGCTGCTGGCGTGTCTGGTCGGCGGCCGGTCCTGGTGGGCGGCGGCGGCCGTGGTCGCGGGCGCAATCGCCGTGGAGCGGATCGCCTCGCCGGATGGCGCGGACCTCCAGTACCCGGCGTTCGCGCTCCACGTCGTTTTCCCGCCGATCATCTGGACCACGGTGTGGGCGTGGGACGTCGTCCGCCGCGTCGACGACGCCCGCGAGACCGAAAGCCGTCTGGCGGTGGCGCGCGAGCGGCTGCGGTTCGCGGCGGATCTCCACGACATCCAGGGCCACACGCTGCAGGTCATCGCGCTGAAGGCGGAGCTGGCCGAGCGCCTGCTGCCCGACGGCGGCGACGATCGCGTGGCCGCCGCCCGCGCCCAGATCGCCGAAGTCCGGACCCTCGCCGCCGACGCGATGGCGGAGACGCGCCAGCTGGCCCAGGGCTACCGGGCACCGGAACTCGACGAGGAGCTGGACAACGCCCGCGACGTTCTCGCCGCCGCCGGCTTCGATTGCACCGTCGACGCCCCCGACCTGCCCGCCGACCCCGCCATCCGCGCCGTCTTCGGCCGGGTGCTGCGCGAGGCCACGACCAACGTCCTGCGCCACGGCTCCCCCGGCCCCGTCGACGTCGCCATCGCGCGGGCACCGGATGATTCCTGGCAGCTGCGCATGGGCAACGCCGTCGAGGGCGGGGGCGGGCCGTCGTCAAGCGGAAGCGACGGGTCGGGGCTCGCCGGCCTGCGCAAACGGGTCGGCGATGCGGGCGGCGCGCTGAGCGTGCTTAACGACGGCCCGGCGCCGGCATCGCCCGGCGCGCCCGGCCGGTTCACCCTGACCGCGACCATTCCCGCCAACCGCCCCAACGACGGCACAAACGGCGCCGACAGCACCAACGGCACCAGCGGTGCCTACAACACAAACGGCACCGACGACCAGGAGGTCCCCCGATGATCCGCGTGCTATTCGCCGACGACGAGGACATGATCCGCACCGCGCTGGCCACCCTGCTCGATCTGGAGGAGGACATCGAGGTCGTCGCGTCGGTGGGCGACGGGAAACAGGCGGTCGCCGCCGCGGCGGAGCTGAAACCCGACGTGTGCCTGCTCGACCTGGAGATGCCGGGCCACGACGGCGTCGAGGCCGCCGAGAGAATCGCGCAGAAGGTGACGGCGAAGACGGTGATCGTCACCAGGCACGCCCGGCCCGGGGTGCTGCGCCGGGCGATGGCGGCGGGCGTGGCCGGATTCGTGTCCAAGTCGACGCCGGCGTCGGAACTCGCCGAGGTCATCCGCACCGTCGCCGCCGGCAAACGCCACGTCGACCCCGACATCGCCGCCTCCGCGCTCAGCGCCGAGCGCACGCCGCTGACGGACCGCGAACTCGACGTCCTGCGCGTCGGCCGCGACGCCGCGACCGTGCAGGACATCGCCGACGCGCTGCACCTCGCCCCCGGCACCGTGCGCAATTACCTGTCGCAGGCCATGCGCAAGCTGGGCGTCGCCACCCGCCGCGAAGCCTCCGACCTCGCGTGGGAGGAAGGCTGGATCTGAAGGGGCACGCGAAAACCCCGGCACGCGAAAACCCCGGCACGCGATCGCGTACCGGG
Organism: Corynebacterium hansenii; assembly: GCF_030408795.1. Lineage (NCBI taxonomy): Bacteria > Bacillati > Actinomycetota > Actinomycetes > Mycobacteriales > Corynebacteriaceae > Corynebacterium > Corynebacterium hansenii. Next base: position 168,641 of record NZ_CP047211.1, on the reverse strand, counting down.
GTCGTTGGTGCGCCCGAAGGGATTCGAACCCCTAACCTTCTGATCCGTAGTCAGATGCTCTATCCGTTGAGCTACGGGCGCGTGTGGCGGAGGCGAGAGGATTCGAACCTCCGGCCCGTCGCAAGACAGGCAACTCCTTAGCAGGGAGCCCCATTCGGCCGCTCTGGCACGCCTCCGTGCACCACGGGGATTCTAGCCGAGCGCCTCACCGCGTGGCAAAAACCCGCCGGTCGCATCGCCGGCGCCCCCTCCGCGCGGCCCCGAAACACGCCCCAACCAGCGCCCCGGCGCCGTCGCCGGGCCGGCGGGCGCGTATGGTTTTCGCCATGACCGGCAGCACTTCCCATGTCCAGGCCCGCCCGATGACCCGCGAGGACCTGAACCTGATCCCCTCGTACGTCCCCGGCAAGATGACGCCCGGCGCGCTGAAGCTCGCCAGCAACGAGATGACGCAGGGGCCGCTGCCGTCCGTGCGCGACGCGATCGTCGACGCCGCGGCGGGCGTCAACCGGTACCCGGACATGGCCGCCGTCGACGTGCGCGCCACCATCGCCGATCACCTGGGACTGCAGTCGGAGCAGGTCGCCGTGGGCTGCGGTTCGTCGGCGCTGTGCCAGCAGCTGATCCAGGCGACCTGCGCCGACGGCGACGAGGTGCTGTTCGCGTGGCGCAGCTTCGAGGCCTACCCGATCCTCGCCCGCGTGGCGGGGGCGGTGCCGGTGGCGGTGCCGCTGGACGCCGATCACCGGCACGATCTCGACGCCATGGCGGAGCGCATCGGCGACCGCACGCGGCTGATCTTCGTCTGCAACCCGAACAACCCGTCGGGCACGACCATCACCGCCGCGGAGTTCGAGGCGTTCATGGCCAAGGTCCCCGGCGACGTGGTGGTCGCCCTGGATGAGGCGTACATCGAGTTCGTGCGCCCCGCCGACGGCGATCTCGGGGCGACCGGGCAGGCGACGGGAGTGGACACCCCCAACGCGGTCGACGCCGTGGCGAAGTACCCGAACGTCGTCGGCCTGCGCACGTTTTCCAAGGTCTACGGCCTGGCGGGCCTGCGCATCGGCTACTGCTTCGGCGCGGCGGAGCTGATCGAGGCGCTGAACAAGGTCTGCATCCCCTTCTCCGTCAACGCCCTGGCGCAGGTCGCGGCCATCGAGTCGCTGCGCTCGGTCGACGAGCTGGAGGCCCGCATCGCCGGCGTCCGCGACCAGCGCGTGCGCGTCACCGCGGCCGTCAATGGCGCGGCCGGCGCGGAGGTGGTCGTCCCCGACTCGCAGACCAATTTCGTGTGGCTGCCCGAGGAACGTCTGGCGTCCCTCGCCGGCACCGGTTCGCTTTCCGACGCCCACGTCGCCGATTCCCGGTCGTTCGCCGAATTCCTGGCCGAGAAGGGAATCGTGGTGCGCTTCTTCGCGGGCGAGGGCGTCCGCATCACCGTCACCGACGCGCCCGAAACCGACCGGCTGCTGGCGGCGCTCGGCCTATAGGGGCCGCCCCCTCCCACCCGCCTTTATCCGCGGGTGGCCCCATCACCCGCATTATCCGCGGGTGACCCCATCCCCCTTGGTCCGATTCGACGACTCCACCGGGGTGTCCTCGCACATCCCGCCGCGAGGCGCATGCTTAGCGACGGCCCCGGCGATCGCGTCGAGCATCTCCCGGCCGGTGTCGTCGGTGGTGTCGCCGGGGCGGGCGGCGATGGCGACGCCGACCACGCCGCCCTCGGTCGGGAACACCCCCAGCTGGCGGATCAGGTAACCGCCCTGTTCGTCGGGGCCCCAGCCGCCCTTGTATCGGGCGCCCTCGATTTCGGCGAGGCCGTAGGCCTGGTAATCGACGATGTCGCCCATCGCGTCCAGAACCGGCTCGGCGCCCTCGATGCAGCGGAGGTTCGCGGCGAAGGCCGCCTGGTCCTCCAGCTCCCAGGGCGTGTCCCCCGGGGCGAGCCATGCGTCGAACTCCGTGTTCGTGTCGCCGCCGTCGGCGAGGACCTGGTTCACCGCATCCGCCGCATGATTGGGGTCGCCCATCGACACCCACATCGTCTCGGCGGCGTCGTTGTCGGACTCGGAGATCATCGGCGGCACCAGGTCGCGGACCCACTCGTTTTCACGGGACGCGGCGATGGCGACGGGAACCTTGGACGTGGACCACGCGGCGACGTCGGAAAGCTCACCCGTGCTGACCGGTCCCCGCCCCGAGGTCGCGCCCGGCAGCGCCAGGGCCAGCTTCGCCTCGCCGTCGAACCGCGCGGCGATGGCGTCGATTTCCGCGGCGAGCTCCGGGTCCATCCGCCCGTCGATGGTCCAGGCTTCTTCGGGGGGTTCGTCGGGCTGCGGATCCAGCAAAGAGGGGCCGGAGCACGCGGCGACCAGCATCGTCGATGCCGCGACGCTTGCGGTGGCGGCGCGCCGCGCGGGCCGGCTCATCCGCCGTCCGCGCCGTCCCGGACGGGTCCGGGCCCTCGTTGCGTCACCTTCGCTGCCGCGTACCGCCATGTTCGCCTTTCGCCTCCACCACGGCGCGGCAGCCGGTTGCGGCCGCGCCGATGCACTTCCGCCCGGACCCGGGAACGGGGCCGGCGGCTTCCGGCGGTGAACTTAGCAGGTGCCCCCGGCCGGCATGTGGCGTTGGACGGCTTCGGCGATATCCGTGAGCATCGCCTGCCCCGTTTCGTAGGTGCCGTCGGCGGGGCGCGCCGCGATGGCCACGCCCACTTCGCCGCCGTCGACGGCCACGGTGCCGAACTGCCTGACCAGGTACATCCCCGATTCGTCGGGCCCCCAGCCGCCCTTGAACCGCGCGCCGGGGACGACGCCCAGCCCGTATCGCTGGTCATCCGCGATCTCGCCCATCGCCGAGACGACCGGGCCGGCGCCGTCCAGGCACGTGAGGTTCGCGCCGAAGCGGGCCTGATCCGGCAGCGCCCACCGCGTCTGGCCGAAGGCCGTGAACTCGGGGCGGGTGCGCTCGGCGTTGACCCGCGTGGTCGCGTCGCCGCCGTCGCGCAGCACCGCGTCGGCGGCCGCGGCGGCCGTGCGCGGATCCCCCAGGCCCGCCCACAGCGACTCCGCGGCCGCGTTGTCGGACACCGCGATGGCCGAGGTGACGTCGGCGGCCCCGGCGCCACCGGCCCGCACCGCCGCGATGGCGACGGGTACCTTCGAGGTCGACCAGGCGACGTCGTCGACGAGCTCGCCGGCGACCCGCGGCGCCTCGCCGCCCGTGCCGGGGACCGCCAGCGCCGCACCCGCGCGGCCGCCCCACCGTTCGACGATCGCATCGATCTCCGCCGCCAAATCGCCATCCGCCTGCCCGGGCGATTTCCCCGGGCCGGTGGGGTCGGGCCGGTCGGCATCGGCCCTGGCCGAGGCGGGCGGAGTCGGGTTCGGCCGGTCGTCGCCCGCTCCCCCGGCATCGCGGGTGCCGCCCGGCAACGTGCATCCGCCGAGGAGCAGAGCGGCCGCGACGGTCACCGCTGCCGCGGCACCCGCGCGCCCCGCCCGGGGGCGCCTAGACAATGTGCACCACCGCGTTGTTGCCTCCGCGGCAGGTGACGTAGTCGCCGTCGTCGGTGCACGTCATGGTGTAGTTCCGGCGGGTGACGGGGCTGAACGCGGTGATCGTGCCCTCGAGCCGATCCGTGGCGTTGTAGTGGTCGACGAACGCGTCGCGCACGGCCTTGGTGAAGGGGCAGCTGGTCGTGCCCGTGCCCGCGTAGTAGAGGTTCAGGTCGCCGGGCGCGCCGGAGCCGCCGCAATGGGACCAGTTCGCGGGGGCTTCGAAGCCCTCCGCCCGGCGCTGCGCCGGAGTGGACCCGGGCTGCGGCTGCTCGGACGCCGGGCGCGCGACGGCACCTTCGCCGGACGGGTCCTCGCGCGACATGATCCAATAGCCCAACCCCGCGCCGGCGGCGACGAGCAGCAGCATCACCACGATGATCAGCGCGATGCGGCCCGCGCCCCCGCCCTGCGGCTGCTGCGGCGGAGGGAACCCGCGGGGGTCCGTGGGGTACGGCCCGGGGCCGCCGGGGTAGGAACCCGGATGGTAACCCGGCCCGCCCGGGTATCCGCCCGGCCCGCCCGGATACCCGCCCGGCACGGCCGGGTATCCGCCGGTGCGCGGATCCCCCGGGGCACCGGAATCACGCGGCGCCCCGGCGCCCATTCCCGGCACGTTGGACCATGCCTGCCCCTCGACGGGACGCCACTGCGCCGTGGAATCCTCGCCGCCGCTGCGGCCGGGCCGATCTTCGCCAAAAGGACTGCTCATGGTTGCCGTGGCTCCTCATCAAACGTTTGTCTCCGATTCAAGCACAGCCCCGGGATGCCGCCACCCCGCCGTCCCCGCGATCGGGGAAGACGGGGTGGGGGCCGTTCGGCGGGGCGGGATCAGCTGGAGCCCAGCGACCCGAACGCGGCCTTCGGGGAGTTTTCGACGGTGATCGGCGTGCCGCCGGTCTCGGTGCGGAACTCGGGGGCGATGGCGGAGCCCATGCGGAAGAACGCGCCGTGCTGGTACTGGCCCAGATCGCGCGGGGCGCGGTAGGTGAAGTCGACGACCACGGACTTCGAGGTCGACACGGTCGGGTTGTCGGCGAACAGCCCGAGGAATCCGCCCTCGGTCCAGGACAGGCGGACCTCCCGCATGCCGTTGGCCACGGGCACGTTGGTGTAGTCGTTGGCCGGCACGACGTGCAGTGCCTCGCCGAGCGCGTTTTCCTTCATGCGGGTTACGCTGACCAGCTCGAATCCTTCGGGCATGATGTCGGCGATTTCGCGGAGCTTCTCGCCCCTGTTGGTCATGCCGCGGACCTCGAGCCGTGTGGTCACCAGGCCGCCGGGGATGACGGTGGCGCCGCGGGTGACCTGCTTGTAGATCTCCCCCTTCCAGATCAGGCCACCGGTTTCGCCGAGGCGGACCTTCTCGGCCGAGGACGCCGGCATGCCGGGCATGAGGGAGCCGAGGTCGGGCAGGACGGGCTTGATCTGGGCGGACGCCGGGGCCGCGGCGCCGATGGCCATCGCGGCGGCGATGCCCGCGGCTGCGGCGGCGCGGGCGATGCGGGTCGTGTTCTTCATTGGTTCTCCTGGTTCTGGAGTCGTGGTTTCCGGCCACCCGGGCCGTTCCCGGGTGGCGGGGCGTCGGGCGGGATGCTGCTTTGCGACGCTCACCGCGCCGCAGGGGGTGCGCTACTTGGCGGACCCGGAGTTGCCGATGTTCAGCGAGCCCCAGTCGATGGAGCCGGTGGAGCCGCTCGGGTCGGTGGGCTGGCCGGGGACGATCGGGCGGGCGACGACGTTGACGGAGGGGCCGCCGGTGTCGACCTTGGTTTGGCGGTAAGCGAAGCCGCCGGCGCCGGAGATCTCCATGCCGCCGCCGGTCTGGTTCCAGCCGGTCTTCTCGGGGGCGACGTAGGTGAAATCGACGGACAGGGATTCGTTGCCGATGCGGACGCGACCGATGCCGTTGGACGCGAAGTCGACGCGGGTGTCCTGCACCTCGCCGCGCTCTTCGGTGTGGTACTGCGAGGGTTCGAGGGTGACGGCGTTGCCGTCGGGGGCGTTGTAGACGACGGATTCCAACTTGAACCCGGCGGGCATGACGTCGGTCACGCCGTGGACGTGGGTCTGGCCGGAGTTGCCGTCGACCTCGAGGCGGACGGTGATCTTTTCGCCCTGGACGACGAACTGGGAGCCCATGAGCTGCTTGTACAGCTTCGCGTCGTACACGAGGGCCTGGGTCAGGTGATCGCCGATCTGGGTGCGCTGGCCGAGGATCAGGTTCTCGATGCCGGGCGCGGCCTCGGCGGCACGGGAGATGGCGTCGCCGACGCCGTCGGGCAGGGCCGGCATGGCCGGCTGCGCGAGGCCGGGAGCGGCGGCGCCGATCAGCAGAACGGTGGCGGCGGCGCCGGAGATGGCGGCGCGGGTGACTCGATTGCTCATGGACTTCCTCTCGGGTCGTGCATTTCGCGAATGCAAGTTGGGGGATCGCGGCCGCCCCTCGGACTCCACGAGCATTGGGGGACATCACCGCAACTTAATTAAATCCCAATAGTCACTTAAGCACCACCCGTAACTTCTATTTTGCTTAGGAATTCACCCGAAAAGGGATCCGCGCACACGAAAAACGCGGACGACGCATGGTCGCCCGCGCACGAAACAAGGGAAACGTCGGGACGTCGCAAAGCGGGGGCCGCATGATGCGACCCCCGCCCCGCGACTCCGCCCGGGCCCGCCGAGGGCCCCCTGAGGGACCCGCTACAGGTGCCTACTTCAGCTGCTCGGCGGCGGCCTTCGCATCCGCGAGGCTGTCGAAGGTGTACGACTCCAGGGACATGCCCTTGTTCTCGTCGGCCCAGTACACCTTGGCCTTGCCATCCTGGTAGGCGGCGACGAGGATCTTGACGCCGCCCGCATCCTCGATGACCTCGTAGTTCATCCGCCGTGCCTGGTCGGTGGCGCTCTTGGAGAACTCGTCGTCGTCGATGATCTCGATGAGCTTTCGCTCGAACAGGCTGCCCTTCGCACCCGAGCAGCGCATGCCCGGCACCTCGCGATCTTCGACGTTGGTGTCGTAGGACGTGATCTTCACCCTGCCCCTGCTGCAGCGCTGCACGTGATCGCGGACGTACGCCGGCACCGCGCTCGCATACGGCTCCGCCAGGGAACCATCGCCCGGATCGGCCGGCCCGGCGGCGGTCGACGTGGTCGTCGGCGTCGTTCGACGGCTGGACGGCGTTGCGCCATCCGTGCCGCGGGTGGTCGTCCCCTCCGTTTCGGTGGCGACCGTCGTGGTCTCACCCGTCTTCTCCGGGTCCTCGTCGCCGCGCATGAACAGGAACGCCGCGCCGACCAGCACGATGACGCCCACCACGGCCGCGATGCCGATCAGGATTCCCTTGTTGCCGCCCGAGCCCGAGCCCGACGACCCCGAACGCGAGGGGCCCTCGTACCCGCCGGAGCCGTACGGCCCGTTCGGGCCACCCGGCCCCTGGGGGCCACCCGGGCCACCCGGCCCGCCGGGATTGTTCGGGCCACCCGGCCCGCCGGGGCCGCCCGGATTGTTGGGGCCACCGGAGCCGCCCGGCCCCCCATATGCCCCGTATGCCCCATACGCCTGCGTTTCGGCGTCACCGCCGCCGTAAGCCCCGGAGCCCTGCTGGCCGGGCCCGTTCTGTCCCGGGCCGCCGGGGCCGGGCTGGTTGCCGTACCGATTCATCGGGGTGGCATACGGGTTCACCGGACCATTGCCCCGCGCGTACGGGTCTCCCTCCCCTCCGTAACCGCCCGGACCATTGCCGCCGCCGGGGGCTCCGTCGCCTCCGGGGATGTCGCCGTATCCGTGATTCCGGTCATTCATGACTTCTCGCCTTTCCGGTTGAGGGTCGCGTTATGACGGGCGGACCGTGCGTCCACCGCCTTCGACGATGTGATGCGCGAACCGGCCGAAAGGTTCCCGGCCCTGGCGAGAATGCCGACGGGAGGTGCGAATGGCCCGATAAAGGGGCGATTCACCGCGCCCCGGAGCCCATTCGGGATGCTGGGGCCGCACCCGGCGACATTCCCGCGCATGTGGGAAATGCCGTTAATCCTTGACCCCAGAATACGCGGCAGTGTGATCCATGTCACTACCTGTGCGAATTCTGGCGGCTCGGCAACTCCGAGAATCGGGCTGCCGGATGCGCGACGAAGCCCTCGGCGCGAAGCCGCCCAATTGAATTCCCGGGCGCGCAGCCCCCATGACTTCCCGGCGGGCAGTCCCCCGGAACTACCCCGCGCGCACCCCAACGCCCGGAACGCCCCCGGCGCCCCAATGAAGAGCCCGGGGCACGACGAAAACGCCCCCGGTGCCCCCAATGAAGAATCTGCGGAAGTGGAGGGATTTGAACCCCCGGTGGATTGCTCCACGCTCGCTTTCAAGGCGAGTGCATTCGGCCGCTCTGCCACACTTCCCCGCCCCGCGGCGTGCGCGGGACCTCCCAATAGTAACCGTGGCCCCGGCCGATGCCCCAAACGACGGCGGCGTTCGCCCGTCTCCCCGACCACGGGGACGGTTGCCGCCCGCGACCCGCCGCGTTTGAGCGTGACCTTGACCACAAAAGCGCCTGCGCGGATTATGGTGGATTTCATGAAGGCGATCATCCAGACCAACCCCGAAGACCCCCGCGCACTCGAGTGGGGCGATGCCCCGACACCCGAAATCGGAGACGGGGAGGTGCTGGTCAAGGTGCGTGCCGCGGCCGTCAACCGCGCGGACATCCTGCAGGCCCGCGGGCACTACCCGCCGCCGGCGGGCGTGACGGACATCCTGGGCCTGGAGTGCGCCGGCGTCATCGAGGAGGTCGGCGAGAATTCGGCCGGCTGGCAGGTCGGCGACGAGGTCTGCTGCCTGCTGTCGGGCGGCGGCTTCGCCGAGTATGCGGCGGTGCCCGTCGGCCAGCTGCTGCCGGTGCCGAAGGGCTGGGAACTCGAGCGTGCCGTGGCCATGCCGGAGGTCGCGTGCACGGTGTACTCGAACCTGGTGCTGGTCGCGGGACTGAAGGAGGGCGACACCCTCCTGGTCCACGGCGGCGCGGGCGGCATCGGGACGTTCGCCATCCAGCTGGCCAAGTCGCTCGGCGCGACGGTCGCGGTGACGGCGGGCAGCGCGGAGAAGCTGGAGCGCTGCCGCGAGCTGGGCGCCGACATCCTGATCAACTACCGCGAGGAGTCCTTCGAGGACGTGCTGAAGGAGCACGGCGGCGCGGACGTCATCCTGGACATCATGGGCGCGAAGTACCTGGACCGGAACGTCAAGGCGCTGGCCATGGACGGGCGCATCGTCATCATCGGCATGCAGGGCGGCGTGAAGGGCGAGCTGAACATCGGCCGCCTGCTGTCGAAGCGGGGTTCGATCACGGCGACGGGCCTGCGCTACCGCGACAAGTCGGACAAGGCGCGCATCGTCGCCGGCACCGAGGACGTGGTGTGGCCGCTGCTGGAGGAAGGCACGATCGACGCCCAGATCCACGCGACCATGGACATCCGCGACACGGCGAAGGCGCACGAGCTGCTGGATTCCGGCGAGGTCACCGGCAAGATCGTCCTCACCGTCGGCGAGTAGCCGCCACGCCCCGGCAGGTAGCGAACGCCGTCCACCGGGGGATCACCTCAGCGGGCGCAGCGCTCCGCCCGCCGCAGCACCCCCGCTTTGCGACGGCCCGTGTGGGGCGCCAAACGGCCGGCGCCGCGGAAGCGCACTCGGCGTCTTCTCAGTCGACGCCGCCCTCCCCCTGACGTAAACCCACCCCGAAGGCGCAGACCCACCCGTCATAACGGGTGGGTCTGCGCCTTCGGGGTGGGTTAGCAGTGACTTTGGCGCGGCCGGTTCAGCCCAGCGAGGCGACGGTGCGGACCAGCTGGTCCACGTCGTGCGGGGTGTTGAACGGCTGCAGCCCCACGGTGACGGCGCCGCCGGCCTCCATGACGCCCATCGCCTCGAGCAGGGCGGACCCGCCGTCGGTCACGGCGCTGGTGACCAGGCGATTGTCCAGCAGGCGGCGCACCACGGTGGACGCCGGGACGTCGGTGACGATGAAGCTCACGCGGGGGATCCGGTCGGTGTCGGTCACGCCATAATCGGCCGAACCCTCGCCGTCGACGCCGACGATGTGGACCTGGTCCAAATTGCCCAGGGCATCGAGCAGGCGCGTGGTCAGCGTCGTCAAGTAGCGCCCCACCTGCGGAATCGAGGTTTCGATGCGGTGGCGCCGGGTGCCGCGCGCGCTGGGGTCGAGGTCCGCCAGGTGGCGGACGGACTCCGGCACGCCACCGAGCAGCGCCGGGGCGACCGGGAAGACCTCCAGGCGGCGCCGGCCGCCGGCGTCGGGCGTCAGCGACATCGACTGCAGCAGGTCGAGCTGCGACGGATCGCGGAACACCAGCGCGGAAACCTCCGGGCCGCCCCACGCCGCGGCGTCGAGAAGCACGATGTCGGCGCCCATGTCGTACATGTCCACGACGCGGTACGGCGCGAACGCCGTCGCATCGACGAACACCATGGCCCGGGAGCGGGCATGGGCGATGCGGGCGATCTCCGCGACCGGCGCGACGGCACCGACGTACGGGTCGGCGGCCGGGACGACCACCAGGCGGGTGTCGGCGTCGACGACCTCCTCGAACTGCCAGGCCGGGACGGCGCCGGTGGAAAGATCGGCCTCCGCGACGCTCACGCGGGCGCCGTACATGTCGGCCGCGCGGCGGAAGGGCACGTGCGCCACGGGGTCGCCCGTGCGGGTCAGGACGATGCGGGCGCCCAGGGACAGGCGGCGGCGCATGGCCTGCGTCAGCACCTGGACCAGAGCCTCACGCGACGGGCCGAGGACGACTCCCTCGACGCGGGCGCCGGCCACGTCCGCGAAAGCCCGCCGGGCCATCGCGGCGAACTGATGCCCGGCCGTGATGCCGGCCTCGCGGCCGCGGGAATGGGTGCCCGACGCGGCCTCGCCGGCCAGGGACTTCGGTGCGGCGCGGAAGGCGGTGGCCATCGAAGACAGGACGCGCTCCGGGATCTGGGCGCGTTCCCCGCCGTTGAGGTACGTCCAACCGTCGGACAGGGACGAGTAATAACCCCTGGTCGTGGGCACGTCGAAGGCCATGACCACCCTTTCCCTTTTTGCAAGCGTTCCCTGTGCAAGCGCCGATTCCGCGCATCCGCGGCAGTGGCGACAGGATACCGCCCGCGACCGCCGGAGTTTCAGCCGGGTCCCGCCGATGCCGCGGGAAACCACGTCTGTCTGCACAACAGTATGCCCCGAAATGTCTCACGGCACGACGGTGGGTAGGGCGACGGGTGCACCGCCGGGTAGGTTGGACTCCGTGACGAATGCAGAACAACCGAGTCACCCGACCACCGGATTGCGGGCCGACATCGCCCGCATGACCGGCGCCGGCGATGTCGCGGCGCCGCCGCGCTCCCGATCGCGCACGGTCGCGGCTGCGTGGAAGGACCTTGTCCGGGGCTACGGCCAGCGGCAGCTGTGGCTGCAGCTGGGCTGGCAGGACATCAAGCAGCGCTACCGCCGCTCGACGCTCGGCCCGCTGTGGATCACCATCGCCACCGGCGCGATGGCCGTCGCCCTGGGCCTGCTGTATTCGCTGCTGTTCCAGCAGGAGCTGGCGTACTTCCTGCCGCACGTCACGGTGGGCCTGATCATCTGGGGCTTCATCTCCGGCTGCGTCCGCGAGGGCTCGACGGTCTTCATCGAGAACGAGGGCCTGATCAAGCAGCTGCCCTCGGCGCTGAGCGTCCACGTGTACCGGCTGGTGTGGCGGCAGCTGCTGTTCCTGGCGCACAACATGATCATCTGGCTGATCCTGGTCGTCGTGTTCCGCCCCGACCTCGGCTGGGAGATCCTGCTGGCCGTCCCCGCCCTGGCGCTGCTGGTGGTCAACGGGGTGTGGGTGACCATGTTCTTCGGCATCGTCGCCACGCGCTACCGCGACGTCGCACCGCTGCTGGAGTCCCTGATCCAGCTGGTCTTCTACATGACCCCGATCGTGTGGACCACCAAGACGCTGGAAGAGCAGGGCGGGGCGGTCGCCGAGCGCGCCCGCATCGCGGAGCTCAATCCGCTGTACCACTACCTCGAGATCGTCCGCGCCCCGCTGACGGGCGAGCCGCTGGCCACCTACCACTGGTGGATCGTGCTGGGCTGCACCGCGGCGGGTCTGCTGCTCGCCCTGCTGGCCATGCGCCAGTGGCGCTCGCGCGTGAGCTACTGGGTCTAGACGGCGACCGGACGAAGGAAGGCACAACATGGTCAGCATCGACACCTACGACGCCTGCGTCGACTTCCCCATCTTCGACGCGAAGTCGCGGTCGATGAAGAAGGCGTTCCTCGGCGCCGCCGGCGGCGCGATCGGCCGCAACGAATCCAACGTGGTCGTCGTCGAGGCCCTGAAGAACATCAACCTGCATCTGCGCGAGGGCGACCGCGTGGGCCTGGTCGGCCACAACGGCGCCGGCAAGTCCACGCTGCTGCGGCTGCTGTCGGGCATCTACGAGCCGACGCGCGGCAGCGCCGACGTGCGCGGCCGCGTCGCCCCGGTCTTCGACCTGGGCGTGGGCATGGACCCGGAGATCTCCGGCATGGAGAACATCATCATCCGCGGCCTGTTCCTGGGGCAGACCCGCCAGCAGATGAAGGACAAGCTCGACGACATCGCCGACTTCACCGAGCTCGGCGACTACCTGCACATGCCGCTGCGCACGTACTCCACCGGCATGCGCGTGCGCCTGGCGCTCGGCGTGGTCACGTCCATCGAGCCGGAGATCCTGCTTCTCGACGAAGGCATCGGCGCCGTCGACTCCGCCTTCATGGCGAAGGCCCGCGACCGCCTCACCGCACTGGTCGAGCGTTCGGGTCTGCTGGTGTTCGCCTCGCACTCCAACGAGTTCCTGGCGCAGCTGTGCGACACGGCCCTGTGGATCGACCACGGCGAAATCCGCCAGGCGGGCCTGGTCGACGAGGTCGTGGAGGCCTACGAGGGCAAGGAGGCCGCCGACGCGGTGCGCCGCATCCGCGACGAGCGGGGCCACCGGCCGCTGTAGGGCGCGGGCCGCGGCCCCATCGCGCGGCCCCTTCGCGCGGCCACGGTGCGCCGGTGTGGGAAGATGTCGCCATGACCGAGGGACCGAATTCCACCACCGCCGTCGTCGTCGTAACGCACAACCGCCTGCGGGAGCTGACCGGTTCCCTGGAGATCCTCGTCGGGCAGACGCGCGCCCCCGAGTGGGTCATCGTCGTGGACAACGGCGATGATGCGCGCGTGCGCACCGTGGTGGAGTCGGTCGACGCGTCGGCCGAGGGCGGCCCGCGGACGATCTACCTGGGGTCGAAGACGAATCTCGGCGGCGCGGGCGGCTTCGCCTACGGCATGTTGCACGCGCTGGCGCTCGGCGCCGACTGGATCTGGTGCGCCGACGACGACGGCCGCCCCGAGGACGTCACCGTGCTGGAGAAGCTGCACGCCTGCGCCGCGCGCCACGACCTCGACGAGGTCTCGCCCGTCGTCTGCGACATCGAGGACCCCGAAAAGCTCGCCTTCCCCCTGCGCCGCGGGCTGACCTGGCGCCGCAACCGCTCCGAGCTGCTTTCCGACGGAGCCAACCCCAACCTGCCCCGCGTGGAGGACGAGGACGGCCGGGTCTGGTTCACCGGCTTCGCCGACCAGGTCGCCGCCACCGGCGTGCCCCTGCCGGAGGACCTGCAGATCGCCGATTCGAACCATGATCTGCTGCCGGGCATCGCCAGCCTGTTCAACGGCGCGCTGTTCTCGGCGAAGTCGCTGGAGCGCTTGGGCGTGCCGGACTACCGCCTGTTCATCCGCGGCGACGAGGTCGAGTTCCACCGCCGGCTCGCGCGGTCCGGCCTGCGCTTCGGCACGTGCCTGACCACCGCGTACCTGCATCCGTCGGGCACCGACGAGTTCCACCCGATCCTCGGCGGCCGCATGCACACGCAGTACCCCGCCGACGATTTCAAGCGCTACTTCACCTACCGCAACCGCGGCTACCTGATGAGTCAGCCGGGCATGCGCAAGCTGCTGCCCCAGGAGTACGCGCGCTTCGCGTGGTTCTTCCTGGTGCAGCGCCGCGACGTCCCCGGCTTCGTGCGCTGGTGGGCGCTGCACCGCCGGGGACGCCGCGAGAACTTCGAGCGTTTCCGCCCGAAGAAGGCCGATTAGGCGCGGAAGAACTTCTCCCAGTTCTCCGCGCCGGTCAGGCGCGGCACGGCGTCGCGCCACTGGTCCCGGATGGAGTCCCACTCGGAGCTCAGGCGGCGCATCATGCCGATGAGCTCGGAGCGCAGCTTCAGTTCGCGGTCGCGGTCGCGGACCAGGCGGCGAACGCCGGTCTGCGATGCGTCGGTGACCCACACCTCGTCGAACGTGGAGATGTGCCACCAGAACGCGTCCTCGAAGGCGACGGCCACGGGGCCGGGCCGCTTCTTGCCCAGCTGGGTGTACGCGACGCGCTTGGCGAACGTCCGGTCCTCGCCGGCGATCTCGCGCGTCGGCGGGCGCACCGGCGACAGCCCGGCGGGCATGTCGGACACCGGGCGCAGCTTCGTTTCCGGGTAGTCGGCGCGGCCGGCGGAGATGCGGGCGAAGTCGCCCTGCGACGCCTCGTCCAGGACGGACGGGCCGCGCAGCATGTCCTTGACCGCCTCCATCTGGGTCCACGCCAGGCCGTAGCGCATGGACACGATGTTCGACAGGATGCGGCGGGAGACGGTGTCGACCATGTCCTTGGCGGTCACCGGGCCGTGCATCGCGGTGGCGATCAGCGCGTTGCGCAGGCCGAAGTACTGGGCGGCGTTTTCCACGTCCTTCCAGTAGAAGTCGGCGTGCCAGACGGCCGAGCCGGGAACGGTGTCGGTGGGGTAGCCGGCGGCCGCGGCGCGGTAGCCGAAGTCGATGTCGTCGTACTGGAAGAACAGGGGCAGCGCGAGGCCGATCTTCTCCACGACCTCCGACGGCACCAGACAGGTCCACCAGGCGTTGTAGTCGACGCCGAGGCGGCGCAGCTGGTGGTTCTCGCGCACGTCGACGTCGGCCTTCGAGTAGAGGTCGTCGTTTTCCCGGACGGTCAGGGCCTTCCAGTCGTAGACCTCGCCGGTGCGGAACAGGTGCGTCGGGTTGTAGAGGAACAGCATCTGCGCGCCCAGCAGCATCGGCTTGGCGGCGCAGCACGCCAGGGCCGACAGGCGCAGGGTGGTCTCCGGCTCGGGGCGGATGTCGTCGTCGGTGAGCAGGATCTGGCAGTCGCCGGCGGCGGTGGCGTCGCGCATGCCGCGCGAGAATCCGCCGGCGCCGCCCAGGTTCGGCTGCTTGACGACGGTGAGGCGCTCACCCAGGATTTCCCGTGCCCGCTGGAATTCGGCCTGGTCCTCCGGGTGCTGGTCGCCCTGGTCCACCACGCGGATGGTGCGGACGCGCTCGAGCGCGGGCAGGTCCTCCGCCAGCGTGGCCACGGTGTTCGCGCAGTCGACGGGGCGGTTGTAGGAGCAGATGACGATGTCCGTCGGCAGATCGCGGCGCACCTGATCGGCGGCGACGGTGTAGCGCAGGTCGGAAACGGATCCGCCCTTCTCACCGGAGTCGACGACGACGTGGATGGCGCCGCCGTCGGCGAAACGGTCCAGCGGAACGGTCAGCTCGACCGTCGCCTCCGGACTGGTGGCGATGTCCGCCGCAGTCGCCCGGCGGTGGGAGGCCTCCAGGCGCAGGTGGCCGCCGATGTCCTCGGTGTAGGCGCGGATGCGGACGTCGCCGGTGGCGCGGCCGCGGATGGTCACCTCGGGCACCGTCGTCCACCGCTGCCACTGCGAGGCGCGGAACCGGCCGAAGTAGGTGTCGGTGGCGACCGTCTGGAACGGGCCGAGCTCGATGCCGGTGCGCGACGGCTTCACGCCGCCGGCCGCGCCGGTGCCGCCCTTGACGGTGAAGTACAGGTCCGAGTCGATCCAGTCGGCCGGGGGCGCGAACAGGACGCGCTGGACGATCATCCCCTCGACGGGGTCGATCACGCCGGGGGCGGCGGCTCCGGTGGTTGCGGCGCCGGCATCGGGCGTCGCGGAAAGGCCGTCCGCGGGCGCCGTGCCCGCGGTGTTTTCGGCGTTGTCGGAGGGGACGTTGGGCTCGTCGGAGGTGTTCACGGGCACCAGGGTAGCGAGCCGACGCGAAAGCGCTTAACGGACGCGCCCGCCGCGTTCACCCGTTCCGGGCGTGCCCGGCGTTCACCTCGGGCGCGGATGACGTGGGCGTCGTCAAGCGGGCTTTTACTTCACCCTGAAGATCACCGTTCGCTGCACGATGAAGTTCACCACCGTGGCCACGCCCTGGGCGACGACGAAGGCGCCGAACTGGGCCAGCTTGACCGTCCACCCCTGCTCGACCAGCCACGGATTGAGCACCGTGAAGATGCCCACCTGGGTCGCATACGTGATCAGGTACAGGACCGCCACGGCAAGGACCTGCTTCGCCGACGACTTTGCCTTGAACGTCCAGCGCACGTTGATCAGGTACGCCGTGATCGTGCCGAACACCCAGCCGATCGACTTGCCCCAGAAGTCGGACGCGCCGACGACGTTGAGCATGATGAAGGTCAAACCGAAATCGACGACCGCCGCGATGACGCCCGAGATGATGAACCGCGTCATCTGGACCATCAGCCCGTGCTCGTCGCGCGGCTTGTCGGACAGCGGCGCCGTCGCGGACTTCTCGGCGCGCACGCCGGGTTCGCTGCGGTGGGTGAAACCGTGGGAGTCGTCGTTGGCCTTGTGCACGGAACGGAAGCCTACGCCACCGGCCCGGCGCGGACGAAGCGCGAACGGACCCGCGCGGGGTCAGCGGCGCGGGGTCAGCGGCGCAGGGCCTCGCGCAGCAGATCGAGCTTCTCCACGACGCCCACCTGCTCCTCGCCGACCACGCCCACCTCTTCGAGCACGGCCCACGTCGCGCCGCACAGGTCCTCGACGTCCTCGCCGGTCAGCGGCGTGCCATCGTCGGCGACCCAACCGAGGACATCCATGACGTGCGACGTGACGTCGTGGCGGATGTCCTCGTCGGTCAGCGCGGCCAGGCAGAGCAGCGTCGCCAGCGCGGCGTCGCGGCCCGCGGCGTCGTCGGGATCTTCGGCGGGCAGGTCGCGCATGCGGTCGCACTCGTCGGCGACGCAGTTGCAGCCGGGGTTGCGCCGCAGGTCGAGGGCCTGCAGCAGCGGCACGAACTCGAAGACGCCGGAACGCTCGATCAGATCCACGACATCGTCGCGGGCATTGGCCAGCGTGTTGCGTATGGACTGCTCCCCCGTCAGCAGCTCGTTGATCGCCGCGATGTCGGGGCCGTCGGCGGCGTCCTCGTCATCGGCGTCCGCTCGCGGCGCCTCGTCGGAGCGCGCGGCCGCCCGCCTCTCCGAATCGGAACGCGCACGTCCGGAGCCCCCGCGGGCGTCTTCACGGGCCGAACCGCCTGAACCGTCCGAACCCACGGCGTCGCCACCGGAACCGCGCCCCTCCGCGGCATGCGCTTGGCGCCCGCCGCGCCACAGGCCGTCGATCGTCCCCGACCCGCCGATGCACAGCGCATTCGGGGTGGCCTCGTCGCGCGCGAACGCCTCTCGCACGTCCAGCCTGTGGTCCCACAACCCCCAATGCCAGGTCAGCGTGTCGCCGACGTCCTGCAGCACGTCGCCGATGACGGTGTCCAACGGCACGTTGACGGTCATGCCGGCGTCGAATCCGGCGCCGCTGACGCCCCGGCCGTTCATCCCCCGCACTCCGGCGCCCTCCCCGAGCCCCGAGGTCCCGTCCAACGTGAACTTCGTCGGCGCGGACTCGCCGGGCCAGCCGAACATGATGCGCAGCGCCTCGGACAGTTCCCGCAGCGTCAGCCGGTCGTTGATTCCGAACTGCCGGTGCACGACCTGCGGTTCCTCCTCCAAAACGGCACCGATGATCAGCGTGGCCGGTTCGGCGGCCACGCGCACGCCGGGGAAGGCGATGACGTTGTCGGTATCCGTCGACATGTCCCCAAGCGTACCGGCGCCCCGGCAACCCCGTCGGGCCGCGAACGCCCGGTCGGCCCCGGTACGCGGCTATTCCGCCACATACTCCAAAGGCAGGGGGCGAGCATCGGCTCCCCACGGTTCGCGCAGGTAGTCGCGCCGACGCCGTTGGGATTCGATCTCGGACCACGTCGCCGTGAGCTCCTCCAGGCCGCGCGCCCACGCCAGCGCCGGCCTCGCCGCGGGCTCACCCACGTGGGCGAATTCGATGGGCTCGACGTCGTCGACCGCCGGGAAACGCGGCGCCACCAGCTTGTCCTTGCCCGGCTTCGCCTTCTCCTCGGCGACGCGGTCCTTCAGTTCCTTCACGTGCGTGCGCAGCGCCTTCGTCGTCGCCGCGAGGTCCACGCGGGGCCCGGGGGTCCGCTTGACGACGTCCGCCTCCTCCCCCACGGCCAGCACCGCCGCCCCGGCGAACAGATTGGCCAGCGTCTCCGCGGCACCGTCGGATTCCGGGTCGACGAGCCACGCCCCCGACAGCCGGTCCCCGGTCAGCTGCGGCGCGAGCTGCACGTGCCACACGGCGATTGCGCCGGAGCCCGAACCGGGCTCCGCACCCGAACCGGACTCTGCACCCGAGCTTGAACCGGAACCCGAACCGGCTCCGGACTCGCCCGGCGCGGCGACGATGGCGATGGTGGTCGGGGCGGCATCCGAAACGGCGGCGTTCTCGGTCGTGGGCTCGCTCATGGGCAACAGGATAACCGCCCGCGCGGATCGCCCACCGGCCCGCGCCCGCCGCGTTCGAACGCCGGCCGATCCGGGGCGCCCGGTACTGTTCGACCCATGTTCGGATTCCTCAGGAAGAAGAAGAAAGACCCCGTCTACATCGCGGCGGAGCACACGAACACCCCGCTGTCGTCGGAGATGACGCGCATGGTCGCCCAGGAGCTGCCGCTGCTCGACAGCGTCAGCCGCACGCGCGTGTACCGGCTCCTCGAGGAGTACGAGGGCCCCACCATCACCTCGCAGGACGAGTTGCCCCAGGAGATCCGCGACCTCATGGACCTCTGAGGCTCCTCCCTTTCGTCCCTTTTTCCCTTTCGTCCCTTTTTGCTTTGCGACGCCCACGTTCCCCGCGGGCGTCGCAAAGCAGACGTGCGATCCACGCGCCACATGGGCGTCGCAAAGCAGACGCGCGGTCCACGCGCCACATGGGCGTCGCAAAGCGAATGTGCCGCCGGCCACCGCCCTGCCGGGGATTCTCAGGTGTTTCTGCGAATGCTCCGGGGGCGCGCCCTCATGTGGACTCATCCCGCCGGGAGTAGCCTGATTCCTGATGTCTGCACACAGCAACGGCACGCCCAGCACCGACGCTTCGACCGGTGCCCCCGGAGCCGTATCCACAGAAGCCAGGACCCTCACCGGCTGGGGCCGCACGGCCCCCTCGACCTCGGAGGTACTGACCACCTCCGACGTGACGGAGATCGCCAACGCGGTGCGCGCCGTCGCAGAGCAGAACGACGGAAAGCCCTCGCACCTCAAGCGCGGCGTCATCCCCCGCGGCATGGGCCGCTCCTACGGCGACCCCGCCCAGAACGCCGGCGGCCTCGTCGTGGACATGCAGGCCCTCAACCACATCCACTCCATCGACCCCGACTCGGCGATCGTCGACGTCGACGGCGGCGTCACCCTCGACCAGCTGATGAAGGCCGCCCTGCCCTACGGCCTGTGGGTCCCCGTGCTGCCCGGCACCCGCCAGGTCACCATCGGCGGCGCCATCGGCCCCGACATCCACGGCAAGAACCACCACTCCGCCGGATCCTTCGGCAACCACGTGGTGTCCATGGAACTGCTCGTCGCCGACGGCCGCATCCTGCACCTCGAGCCCGAAGGCTCCGACGACGACCCGTCCGGCGAACTGTTCTGGGCGACCGTCGGCGGCATGGGCCTGACCGGCATCATCCTCCGCGCGAAGATCCGCATGACCAAGACGGAGACCGCGTACTTCATCGCCGACGGCGACCTCACCGCCGACCTCGACGAGACGGTGGCGTTCCACTCCGACGGCTCGGAGCACAACTACACCTATTCGTCCGCGTGGTTCGACGCGATCTCGCCGGAGCCGAAGCTCGGCCGCGCCGCCATTTCCCGCGGCAGCCTGGCCACCCTCGACCAGCTGCAGGAGCTTTCGCCGAAGCTGGCGAAGGACCCGCTGAAGTTCAACGCCCCCCAGCTGGTGACGGTCCCGGACATCTTCCCGTCCTTCACCATGAACAAGCTGTCCATGATCGCCATCGGCGAGCTGTGGTGGCTGAAGTCCGGCACCTACCGCAACCAGGTCCAGAACCTGACGCAGTTCTACCAGCCGCTCGACCTCATCGGCGAGTGGAACCGCGGCTACGGCAAGCGCGGCTTCCTGCAGTACCAGTTCGTCGTCCCCATGGACGCCGTGGAGCCGTTCAAGGACATCATCCGCGACATCCAGAAGTCCGGGCACTACTCGGCGCTGAACGTGTTCAAGCTGTTCGGCGAGGGCAACCGCGGCCACCTGTCGTACCCCATGCCGGGCTGGAACGTCTGCGTGGACTTCCCCATCAAGCGCGGCCTCGGCCCGTTCCTCGACGAGCTGGACAAGCGCGTCATGGAGTTCGGCGGCCGCCTGTACCTGGCCAAGGAATCCCGCACCTCCGCGGAGAACTTCCACGCCATGTACCCGAAGATGGGCGACTGGCTGCGCATCCGCAACGACATCGACCCCACCGGGGTGTTCGAGTCCGACATGAGCCGCCGCCTCGAGCTGCGCTAGAACCGATTAGGAGCCAACGAACATGATCAACGCCGTGGGTGTCCCCCAGTCCATCCTGGTGCTCGGCGGCACCAGCGAGATCGGCCTCGCCATCACCGCCGCATTCCTGGAGAAGGGCCCCGCCAAGGTCATTCTCGCCGCCCTGGCCGATGACCCGGGCCGCGAGGCCGCCGAGGCGCAGATGCGCGCCGCCGGCGCCACCGACGTCCGCATCATCGACTTCGACGCCACCGATTTCGATTGCCACCCGGACGTCATCGACGAGGCGTTCTCCGACGGCGACGTCGACATCTGCATCGTCGCCTTCGGCCTGCTCGGCGAGGCCGAGGAGCTGTGGCAGAACCAGCGCAAGGCCGTGCAGATCGCGCAGGTCAACTACACCGGCGCCGTGTCGGTGGGCGTGCTGGTCGGCCAGAAGTTCAAGGCGCAGGGCCATGGCCAGTTCATCGCCATGTCGTCCGCCGCGGGCGAGCGCGTCCGCCGCTCCAACTTCGTCTACGGCTCGACGAAGGCCGGCCTGGACGGGTTCTACCTGTGCCTCGGCGAGGCGCTGGAGGAGTACGGCGTGAAGACGCTCGTCATCCGCCCCGGCCAGGTGCGCACCCGCATGTCGGCCGGCGTGAAGGAGGCGCCGCTGACGGTGAACAAGGAGGACGTCGCCGAGCTCGCCGTCCGTTCCGTCGACGCCGGCAAGTCCCTGGTGTGGGCGCCGCCGCCGTTCCAGTGGGTGATGATGATCCTGAAGCACATCCCGCGCCCCATCTTCCGCAAGCTGCCGATCTAGGGGCCGCTCACTTCCCGCCGAACCCACCCCGAGTTGGTCAACCCACCCCTCATTGCAGGCGGGTTGACCAACTCGCGGTGGGTTTGCGCTTCGGTGGGGTCCGGCGGGCCAGAGGGGACATGGGGTGGGCCGTGCCGTCGCAAAGCAACGCGGTCGCGGTCCGGCGCGTATGCGAGACTGTTCGCATGTCAGAAAGCACCTCGGCGCCCACCACGGCGCCCGACGCGGCAACCGAGGCGGCACCCGGCGCGGAAGCCGGGACCCCGACAGCCGGGGCGACCAGGGTCCACCAGGCCGACCCCTTCGCCACCGACCCCGTGGGGGAGGTTTTCGCGGACGACCAGCTGTCGCTGAAGCACGCGGCGCTCGGCATGGCGGCCGCCGTGATCGGCGGCGCGCTCGTCGCGTTCGTCGCATGGTTCCTGCTGAAGCGGGTGTCGCTGCCCGCGTTCGGCGGCTCGATGGTCACCCGCGCGATCTCCTCGGCGGCGACGGTGATCCTGCTGCTCGCCGTGACCGTGCTGCTGTACTTCTGGGCCACCCGCGGCGCCGGCGCCCGGCCGCGGTGGATGGAGCTGCTCACCTACGTGGCCGCCTACCTGTCGCCCGCCGCGCTGGTCGTGTCCACGCTGGCCATCCCGCTGGGCTCGACGCGCCTGTACCTCGACGGCATCAGCGTCGACCAGGAATTCCGCACCGAATACCTCTCGCGCATGACCGCGGAATTCGGGCTGCACGACATGGCCTACATCGACGTGCCGTCCTACTACCCCGCCGGCTGGTTCTTCCTCGGCGGCCGCCTGGCCAACGTGCTGGGCATGCCCGGCTGGGAGGTCTTCCAGCCGTGGGCGCTGATCACCCTCGCCGCCGGCGGTTCGCTGCTGGTGCCGGTGTGGCAGCGGCTGTCCGGCTCGCTGCCCGTCGCCGCGGGCATCGCGCTGCTGACGACGGCCATCGCCATCTCCACCACCGCCGACGAGCCCTACGCCGCCGTCGTCGCCATGGGCCTGCCGCCGCTGGCCGTCATGGCCCGCCGCGCCCTGGCCGGGGCGTGGTCGGCGACCATCGGCGTCATCGTGTTCCTCGGCGTTTCCGCCACCTTCTACACCCTGCACACCGCCGTCGGGGCGCTCATCGTGGTCACCCTGACCATCGCGGTCTGCGCGGCCGAACGATCCTGGCGGCCCGTCGTCAAGCTGATCCTGATGGGCGCGGGCTCCATGCTCATCGCCGCCACCGTCTGGGGCCCCTACGTGTGGGCCACGCTGACCGGCGCGCCGTCCTCCGGCGCGACCGCCATGAACTACCTGCCCGACAACGGCGCGCGCGTGCCGCTGCCGATGTTCGCCGCTTCCGTCATCGGCGTGATGTGCCTGCTGGGCCTGCTGTGGATGATCGTCCGCGTCCTCGAACCCGACACCCGCGCGCTGATCATCGGGCTGTCGGTCATGTACGGGTGGGTCGTCGCGTCGATGATCGCCACGCTGGCCGGGCGGACGCTGCTCGGTTTCCGCCTCGAGGCGCCCATCACGCTCATGCTGGCCACCGCCGGCGTGTTCGCCATCGCGGACATGAAGCTCAACGGCGTCGAGCGGCTGTGGCCGGCCGCCGTCGGCCCGGCCGTCGCGCGGACCGTCAGCGCCACGCTCGCGGCCGTGATCCTGCTCGCCGGCGTCGGCTACGCGCAGTCCATTCCCAACCGGCTGCACGGCCCCATCGACCTGGCGCACACCGACACCGACGGATACGGCGAACGCGCCGACCGTTTCGCCCCCGACGCCGGCGCCCGCTACCCCGAAATCGACGCCGCGCTGCGCGACGCCGGGCTCGAGCCGACGAAATCGGTGGTGCTGACCGACGAACGCAACTTCCAGGCGTTCTTCCCCTGGTACTCCTTCCAGGCGCTCACCAGCCACTACGCCAACCCGCTCGGCGAGTTCGACCGCCGCAATGCCGCCATCGAGGAATGGGCGAAGATCAGCGACCCCGACGAGCTCGTCGCCGCAATGGACTCCGACCCGTGGCGCGGCCCCGACGCGATCATCCTCCGGGGCGATTCGACGGACCCGAAGTCGCCCTACACGCTCGACCTGGCCGACGACATCTACCCCAACAACCCCAACGTCCTCTTCCGCGGCGTGACGTTCGACCCCGCCGCGTTCCGCGGGCATTGGACCACCTCCCAGATCGGGCCGTTCGTGGTGCTGATCCGCAACGACGCGCCGGCGAAGTAGGCGGTCTTGTAAGGGCGCGGTGGGGCCCGCGGATCTGGGGCCGCAGGTCGCGCGGTAAGGACCGCGGTAGGGGCACGGTAACGGCCGGTGCGGCCCACCCACTCGTACACCCACCCCGAATGCGCAGACCCACCCGTTACAGCGGGTGGGTCTGCGCATTCGGGGTGGGTTAGCCAGGCTGGTTGAGGTGGCCGGGCACCATTCAGGGTGGGTTAACCGGGCTGGTTGACGCGGCGGGGCACCATTCGGGGTGGGTTAACCGGGGTGGTTGATGTGGCCGGGCTCGATTCGGAGTGGGTTAGCCGGCGAAGGCGCCGCGGTGCCCGGCCGTGAACGCTCCCGACCGGGCGTCCCCGTGCCACATGACCGCCGATCGACCGAGCGACCCGGCCGCCAATCCATTGCGCCGCACCGCCGATGCCCGGCACCATTTCTCCACCGGTTCGGGTGGGCTAGGCAATCTGCTACCCGATGCGCCGGCACCGTCCGCCCCGCATTCGGCCCAGGTGAATGAACCGATCGGTTCGGGTGGGGCGCGGTGGGGTGCTTCCTTCTCTGATTAGGCAAAAAGCCGCTTTTCCGTAAACTGGGTTCCCGTGTCTGCCGAAACCAGTGAAATCACGAGGGCCCCGGACCCCGACGAACCCGTCGTCACCGTCGACCGGATCGAACGCCCGCCGATGGACGGCCCGAAACCCCAAAAGGGAGTTCGGATCGCCGCCATTGCCGCGGGCATCATCGGTTTTCTGTGCTTCGTCGCCCTGCCGTTCCTGCCGGTCACCCAGACCCAGTCGTCGCTGACCTGGCCCCAGAACGACAGCCTCAGGTCGGTCGACGCGCCCCTGATGGCGCAGGCCCCGATCTCGCTGTCCATGGAAGTCCCGCTGTCGCTTGCCGACGAACTGCCGGAAGGCCGCAACCTGCTGGTCGGGACGCTGCCGCCGGATTCGAAGGACCCGACGGCCGAGGGCCTTCAGGTGCGGCGCGTCAACGGCTCCGTCGACGTCGTCGTCCGCGACCGCCCGGTGCTGACGCTCGACGAGGAGCAGGTCGAGGCCAACCGCGACCGCGTCATCTCCATCCGCTCCAACCACGAACGCACCGAGGCGTTCGTCGAGGGCGCGGTCAACGCTGAGGGCCAGCCACTGCGCGGCATCGTGGAGGAGGACATCCGGCCGCAGACAGTCGGCATCTACACCTCCCTGCGCGCCGACGGCGACGCGGCCGCGGCGGTCTCCGCCGGGCTGAACGTCAACATGGAGATCGACAGCCGCTACACGTCGAAGCCGACGATCATCAAGTACATCGCCATGTGGCTGGGCCTGCTCATGGCCCTGGTGTCGTTGTGGACGCTGTGGCGCATCGACAAGGTCGACGGTTCCTCCCCGACCCCGTGGCTGCGCAAGGACGCCTGGCGCATCAGGCCGCTGGACGCCCTGGTCGGCTTCATCCTGATCGTGTGGCACTTCATCGGCGCGAACACCTCCGATGACGGCTACATCTTCACCATGGCCCGCGTCTCCGACGAGTCGGGGTACATGGCCAACTACTACCGCTGGTTCGGCGTCCCCGAATCGCCGTTCGGCGCCCCGTATTACGACCTGCTGGCCCTGATGGTGAAGTTCTCCACGGCCTCGGTGTGGATGCGCCTGCCGGCCCTGCTGTCGGCGTTCGCCATCTGGTTCGTGCTGTCGCGCCTGATCATCCCGCGCCTGGGCAAGGACATCGCCGGCCGCCGCGTGGCCTACTGGTCCGCCGCCGGCGTTCTGCTGGCGTTCTGGCTGCCGTACAACAACGGCCTGCGCCCCGAGCCGGTCATCGCGCTGGGCACCCTGTTGACGTGGGTGTTCATCGAGCGGGCCATCCTCACCCGCCGCCTGTTCCCGGCGGCCATCGGCGTCGTCATCGCCACGCTGTCGCTGAGCTGCGGCCCGACCGGCCTGATGGCCGTCGCCGCGCTGCTCGGCGGCCTGCCGATGCTGGTGCGCATCGTCGTCGAGCGCAACAAGGCCCTCGGCGGCGGCGCCGCCGCCCCGCTGATGCAGGTCATGCCGTTCCTCGCCGCAGGCACCGCGATCCTCGTGGCCGTCTTCGGCGACCAGACCCTGGCCTCCGTGAAGGAGTCGACCCGCGTCCGCAGCGCCATCGGCCCGTCCATGCCGTGGTACGAGGAGCCGATCCGCTACTACTGGATGATCCTCCAGTCGGTCGACGGTTCCTTCACCCGCCGCTTCGCCGTGGTCGCGGCGATGGTGGCGCTGGCCATCACCGTCGCCGCGCTGCTGCGCCACCGCACCGTGCCGGGAGCCCTGGCCGGTCCGTCGATGCGCCTGGTGTTCATGTTCGTGGGCACCATGTTCTTCCTGACCTTCACGCCCACCAAGTGGACCCACCACTTCGGCGTCTACGCCGGCATCGGCGCGGCGCTGGCCGCGCTGGCGGCGATGGCGATCTCGCACTGGGCCGTCGGCTCCCGCCGCAACCAGGTGCTCTTCGCCGGTGCGGCGATCTTCATGCTCGCGTTCTCGCTGATGGGCATCAACGGCTGGTGGTACGTGTCGGCCTACGGCGTGCCGTGGTTCGACAAGACGGTGCAGCTCAAGGGCATCGAAGCCGGCAACATCGTCATGGTCATCGCCGTGCTCACGCTGGCGGCCGGCGCGGTCCTGCACTTCGTGCAGGAGTTCCGCGGCAAGGACCGCAAGCCGTCGACGATGGCGGCACGCCTGCGCCTGGGCACCGTCGCCGCCTCGCCGTTCGCCGTGGTGTCCTTCCTGGTGGTCATTTTCTCGGTGCTCAGCCTGGGCAAGGGCTTCGTGTCCCAGTACCCGGCGTACTCCGTGGGCCTGGGCAACCTCCGCGCGCTCACCGGCCAGACCTGCAACCTGGCCGAGGACGTCCTGATGGAGACCGACCCGAACAAGGGCTTCCTCAAGCCCGTCGGCGGCGTGTCCCTCGGCGACTCCCTCGACCCGGAGGGCAAGGCCCGCGGTTTCGACCCGAACGGCCTGCCGGCCGAGATGACCGCCGACGCGGTGTGGGTCAACGACGGCCAGTCCAACACCGACCGCTCCGAGAACCCGGATTCCAACTGGATTTCGGGCGGCGAGGGCGCGTCGACGGAGGGCGGTTTCCAGGCCGAGGCCGGCGTCAACCAGTCCCGCGTGACGCTGCCGTTCGACCTGGACCCGAAGCGCGTCCCGGTGCTGGGCTCCTACTCCGAGGAAGTGCAGATCCCGGGCTCGCTGGAGACTTCCTGGTACGAGCTGCCGGAGCGTTCCGAGTCGCACCCGCTGCTGGTGGTTTCCGCCGCGGGCCGCATCTTCCACCACGACATCAACGGCGTGAAGCAGAAGGGCCAGAAGCTGGTGGCCCAGTACGGCCGCTGGGACGGCCAGAACTGGGTGACGCTGCACGAGGCCGAGCCGCTGGACATCGGCCCGTCGCCGACGTGGCGCAACCTGCGCTTCCCGACCGCCGACATCCCGGAGGACGCCACGGCCGTGCGCCTGGTGGTGTCCGACGAGAACCTGGCCAAGGACGAGTGGGTCGCCGTCACCCCGCCGCGTCTGGCGGAGCTGACGCCGATGCCGCAGGTCATCGACAAGTCCGTGCCGACGATCCCGGACTGGGCCGTGGCCTTCCAGTTCCCGTGCCAGCGCCCGTTCGACCACTTCGCGGGCGTGGCGGAGAACCCGAAGTACCGCATCACCCCGGACCGCGACCTGAAGGTCTCGTCGACCGACACGTGGCAGTCGCTGTCCGCGGGCGGCGTCCTGGGCATGTCGGACGCCGTCAACGAGTCGGTGTCGGTGCCCGCGTACCAGAAGGACGACTGGAACCGCGACTGGGGCATCGTCGAGGCGCTCCAGTCCCGCGCGAACCCAGACGGCGTCCGCGCGGTGCCGGCCGTCATCGACCACCGGGAGGTCACGCGCTCCGGCCTGTGGTCCCCGGGGCCGATGATCGCCGAGGAGGACTAGTCCTCCCGGGCGGGGGCTTCGCTTGACGACGCCCACGTCCCCGTGGCCCGGCCGATGAACCCGGGCGCCCCTCTTCGCGGAGGGGCGCCCGGGTTCCGGCGTTTCCGGGCCCGGCCGTTCCGCCTGCTCCAGCCCTCCACGCACCCTCCCTTACACGCCCCCTGCCATTTCGCGCGCCCCGCCCGTTTCGCGGACAATGGTGCGGTGAGCAACTTCGACGACACCGGACATGACGGCCACCCGCCCATCCTCGTGGCGGCGGTGGTGGTCACCGACGATCGTGGCCGGGTGCTGACGGTCCGCAAGAACGGAACCGACCGCTTCATGCTCCCCGGCGGCAAGCCGGAGGAGGTGGCCGGGCCGGATGGGCGCGGGCGTCGTGAAGCACCCGCGGAAACCGTGATCCGGGAGTTCCGCGAGGAGCTCGGCGCGGAGCTCGACCCGGGCAAGCTCGCGGACTGGGGAGTCGTGGCCGATGCCGCGGCGAACGAGCCGGGGCACGTGGTGGTGGGGCATCATCAGCGGTACCTGGGCCCTGCGCCGGAGGTGTCGCCGCGCGCGGAGATCGCCGAAATCCGTTGGGTGGACCCGCATGTGCCCACCGGGCGGCTCGCGCCGATGCTGGCCAACCACACGCTGCCCCGGCTGCGCGACGATGCGCCCGCCCGCGTGATCTCGGCCGTGACGGTCTTCGCGGGGTCGTCGACGGGCAACGATCCGGCGTGGTTGGCCGCCGCCGAGGAGCTGGGGCGGGCGCTTGGCCGCGAGCGCGTGGAGATGGTCTACGGCGGCGCGTCGATCGGGCTGATGGGCGCCGCCGCCGATGCCGTGCTCGCCGAGGGCGGGCAGGTCACGGGCGTGATCCCGACGCTGCTCCGCGACCGCGAAATCGCCGACCGCGGGCTGACGCACCTGGAGACCGTCGAGACGATGGCGCAGCGCAAGGACCGCATGTACGCCCTCGGCGACGCATTCGTGGCGCTGCCCGGCGGCGCCGGCACGCTGGAGGAATTCTTCGAGGTGTGGACGCGCCAGCACATCGGCATCCACCAGCAGCCCGTCGCGCTGGTCGGGCCCGGCGGGTTCTGGCGGCCGCTGGTGTCGCTCATCGAATCGCTTGCCGACGGCGGCCTGATCCACCGCAAGCACCTGGATTCCCTGATCGTCGTGGAGGACCCGGCGGACCTCCTGCCGGCGCTGTGCTCGTGGCGCGCGCCGGGGACGAAGTGGGCGTGAGACGAAAAACCGGGGCGCCGTCGGGGCCCCTTCCCCAGGACCCCGGCGACGCGCCGGAAGCATGTGGCCGCGCGTGACCGGGGCCCCTTCCCCAGGGTCCCGATGTCGTGCGGTGTCTCGGTTTTCGTGCGGCGGTGGCGGGGACGCGGGCCGTCGTGAAGCAGCCCGCGCCGGCCGCACCGCCGGCGCGCCGTTCGCCTAGCGGGACGCGCCCGCCAGCAGCGCCACCACGTCGGAGTACGTGGCGAACAGCCGGACGTCGCTCGGCTTGGCGGGCGACTTCTTGCCGCCATCGGCGCCGCGCTCGGACTTGCCGGTGCCGCCGGTGGCCGCCTTGTCGCCGGCCTTGTCACCGTTGGCATCGCCGGTCTTGTTGCCCGTGCCGCCGGTGGTCGCATCGCCGGTCTCGTCGGCGGGCGGCGCGGTCTTGCCGATCTCCTCGAGCTGGCCCTCCGGGACGTTGCCCGAGTTGATGGCCTGCTCCAGGAAAGCGATGAGCGTGTCGATCTGGTCCTTGTCCAGGCCCGCGGCTTCGGCGGCCTCGCGGACCGCTGCGATGCTGTCGCTGAAGTCGGCGCCGTCGGAACCGCTCTTGATCGCGTCGATGATGGCGTCGATCAGCTCGGACGTGGCCAGCGGCGAATCGGGCGCGGTGGTCCCGTCGCCGCCGATGGTGCCGTCGCCGTTCTGGCCGCCGATCGTGCCGCCGGTCGCATCGTCACCGGTGGTCGCGCCGTCGTTGCCCGACTTACCGGTCTCTCCCGTCGCGCCCGTGCCGGACTCATCCTTCTTCGAGTCGCCGGTCGTGGCATCACCGGTCTTGTCGTCACCCGTCTTGGCGCCGTCGCCCTTGGCGGAGCCGGTGTCCAGGCTGCCGGCGCCCGGCGCGGCGCGGCCCGACGGCGGGGACACCGCGTCGGGGCCGACGCCGGTGTCGTCCTCGGCCTTGGCCCGGTCCGCGCCGGCGACCTCGGCGCCGGTCTTGCCGTCGTCCTTCTTCTTGCCGGCGGCGTCGCCGCGCGACAGGCCC
The DNA here is from genome assembly GCF_030408795.1 of Corynebacterium hansenii. Lineage (NCBI taxonomy): Bacteria > Bacillati > Actinomycetota > Actinomycetes > Mycobacteriales > Corynebacteriaceae > Corynebacterium > Corynebacterium hansenii. The sequence continues at coordinate 139,003 of NZ_CP047211.1, read as the reverse complement.
TCCAGCTGGGACATCGAGCCGTTGTAGGTGTTCAGGTCCACGGGGGTCGGGATGCCCGGGATGGAGCCGGTGCTGGAGCGCTGCCAGAACGTCGCCTTGTCCCAGCCGCCGGGGATGTCCGTCGGCGGCTGGTCCTGGTAGGCCGCCAGCCACAGCGGGTAGCCGTTCAGGCCCTTGGTGTCGGCCATCTTGGAGACCCAGAACCAGCGGTAGGTGTAGATCATCGGCGTCTGGCCGGTCTGCAGCTCGACGCGCTTGAGGAAGGCGGACGCCCACTTCTCCAGCGCGGCCGGGGTCATGCCGGCGTCGAGTTCCAGGTCGAGGACGGGCGGCAGGGTGCGCGCGCCGGAGGGCTGCTGCTTGAGGGCGGCGGCGTAGGCGTCGGCCTGCACGATGGCGTCGCGGTCGGGGTGGGCCTTGTGGTAGCTGCCGATGATCAGGCCGGCCTCGTGGGCGGCCTTGGAGTCCTCGGCGAAGAAGGGGCTCAGGCCGTCCTTGCCGTCGGTGGCCTTGATGAAGGCGAACTTCTCGCCCGCGGCCGCGACCTTCTTCCAGTCGAGCTTCACGCCGCCGGGGCGCTGCCACTTGGAGACGTCGATGCCGGTCGGCGAGTTGGCGGTGAAGGCTTCGGCGGGCGCGGGCGACGCGAGGCCGAACGCCAGGGGCAGAGCGGCGGCGAGGGCGACGAGCGCGCCCGCGCGGCCGCGGCGAATCCCCGGCCGCCGCCGGGATTCCCGCCGGGACTTGGGGAAGGTCACGGTGCGGAGTTTCATGATTCGCAACTATAGGTCACTTTCAACCCTTGCGCCACACGATTCACTTTAGTCACACCAGTAACATGCCCCGCCGGGTATGCCACCTGCGGTTGATGCGCTCCCCTTCCGCTTTACGACGCCGGCGCCTCCCCCATCCGGTCATCCTCGACGGAGCGGCGCGCCATCCGCTTCGCCGCCCGCCAGCACACGACCACCACGGCCAACCACAGCGGCCACATCACGACGAAGGGCCACGCGCCCCACCCGGACGGCCAGGCGTAGTTCCACAGGAAATGCATGACGAACGCCGCAGCCGGACCGCCCAGGCCGACGAGGACGCGCATGGGCGTCGTCAAGCGGGGATGCAGCAACGCGAGCCCCACGCCGAAGCCCGCGACGCCCGAGAAGAACGCGTGCAGCCCGGGGCCCGCGACGGAGCGGACGAACCACATGAACAGCAGGCCGCCGACGTCCGAGTTGGCGTTTTCCAGCGCGCCGGCGGCACCGTACTGGACCGTTTCGATGAGCTCGAACCCGAGGCCCACGAAAATGCCCACCAGCAGCCCATCCCACGGGCGGTGCCACAGGCGCGGCAGGGCCAGCAGGATCAGGGCGACGCCCAGCGCTTTGCCGACCTCCTCCGGCCACGCGCCGGCCAGCGACATCGACGCGGCCTCCCACCCGATGGCCGTGGAGATGGTGGTCATGGCGCCGCCGGCGGCGATGACGAACACGAACGACGCCAGCGCTCCCCACGCCAGCGCCAGCAGCGGCCACCCGCCGGCCGGGCGCCAAAGGATGCTTCGAGACATCAGCCACCAGACCAGGCCGATCGCCGCCACCGACACCAGCGCGCCGAAGACCAGCGACATCGGCGTGACGCGGCCGAACACGAAGAGCGTGACCGCGTTGAGCGCCAGCCCCGCGGCGATGACGGGCACGAGCACCAGGAAAGCCCACGCGACCCCGCGGTCGCGGTTCGCGGCGGGGGCGGGTGCGGCGGGCGCGGGTGCGTAGGGTCCGGGCGCGGCGGAACCGTGCGAGCCGCCGCCCTCCCAGGAGTTGTGCGGCGAGGTCATCGTCCCCCTCCTCGGGTTGTTTCGGCGGGGCGGACGTCCGCGAGAATCGCCGTCATGGCCTGCTCGACCGCCGCCGCGTCGCCCGAGACGATGGCGACGAGGGCCTTGGCGCCCTTCGCGTCGTCCTTTTCGTCCTCGGCGGCATCTTTTTCGCCGGCCTTTTCGTTGGCCTTTTCGTTGGTGCGGCCATCGTCGCCAAGCACGATGATCCCGCGCATGACGCCGCCCTTGTCCTCCACGGGCGAGCCCGTCCACGCGATCATGCCGGGGGCGCGCGAAGCGACGGCGGGGCGCATGTCCGGGGCGGGCGCGTCGGCGAGGAGCTTGGCGCGGATGGCGCGGACGCCGTAGCGCGGCAGATCCTCGACATCGTCCGCGGACCGCGTCTCGATGGTCACGCCTCCGCACGTGAACTGCTGCGCCCCGATGGTCAGGGAGACTTCGCGGGTGCAGTCGGGGGCGCCGTCGGGGAGGTCGAAGGCGGCGGTGAAGGACGCGGGGGCGCCGCCGAGGGTGACGGTGCGGACGGTCTCGAGAACCTTCGCCCCCTCCCCCTTCGCCGACGACAGCCCCGCCGCGACGGCGATCGGCGCCACCGTCGCGGCGAGCCCGATCGCGCAGACCAAAGCGACCTTGCGGCCCGTGGATGACGGGTGGAATGCGCCCATCGATGGCGGCGGCGTCCCCGGAGTGCCGGGTGCGCCACGTTCGCCCGGCGCGGGGCTGTGCCGATTCTGGTTCATGGGCACATGATGCCACGCAACGGTGGAGGCGCCGCGTGTGATCGTGGGCCGCTCGAGCACCGGTTTTCCCGATCCGCGGGCGTTCGAACACCGAATCCGGGGCCGTCCCTACACTGGGCCGCATGACAGACGAGAACGCGACCGACGCCACCACCGCGACCACCGCGACGACCACCGTGCCCTCCCCCGCCGACGACCTGTACCGCCACGTCAACGGCGAATGGATCGACTCGCACGTCATCCCCGCCGACCGCGCCGTCGATGGCGCGTTCCACAAGTTGCGCGAGGAATCCGAGGAAGCCGTCCGCGCGATCGTCGAGGACGCGCCGGCGGATTCGCGCATCGGCGCACTCTACGGCGGCTTCATGGACGAGGCCGCGATCGAGGCCGCCGGCATCGACGCCCTGTCGCCCGACATCGCCGAACTCGACGTCGACGACCGCGACGATCTCGCCGAGGCGCTCGGCCGCCTCGACCGGCTCGGCGTGACCGGCCCGGCGGCGTTCTGGGTGGAGAAGGACTCGACGTCGGACGAGGCGATGCTCTACCTCATCCAGTCGGGGCTCGGCCTGCCGGACGAGGCCTATTACCGGGAAGAGTCCCACGCAGAAACCCTCGCCGCGTACCACGCGCACGTCGAGGCGATGCTGCAGCTGCTGGAGGACTCCACCGTCTCCGCCGGCGATTTCGAGGGCTTCGACGGCCTTGATTCCTTCCCCCTGCACGACCTGCCCGACGCCGCCCGCCGCATCGTCGACTTCGAGACGAAGCTCGCCGAAGGCCACTGGGACGTCGTCGCCAGCCGCGACGCCGTGCGCACCTACAACCTCACCGACATGACCGACCTGCCCGCCGGTTTCCCCTGGGCGCGATGGTTCGCGCAGATGGGCGTCGGCGCCGAAACCGGCGGCGAGGGCGCGAAGGGCGTGGACAGGATCGTCGTCATGCAGCCGTCCTACCTGGAGCACCTGGCGGGCCTGTGGCGCGACGCCGACCTGGAGGACCTGCGGCTGTGGGCCCTGTGGCGCGTGCTCAAGGCGCGTGCGCCGTACCTGGGGGCGGCGTTCGTGGAGCAGAACTTCGAGTTCCACGGCAAGACCCTGTCCGGCGCCGAGGAGCTGCGCGCCCGCTGGAAGCGCGGCGTCGGCCTGGTCGAGGGGGCGCTGGGCCAGGAGGTGGGCAAGGAGTACGTCGCCCGCCATTTCCCGCCGGAGCACAAGGAGCGGATGCTCGAGCTGGTCGACTACCTCATCGAGGCCTACCGCGAGCGCATCACCGACCTGCCGTGGATGACGCCCGCCACCCGCGAACGCGCGCTGGAGAAGCTCGGCCAGTTCAAGGCGAAGATCGGCTACCCCGACAAGTGGCGCAGCTACGAGGGCCTCGAGCTGACCGGCGCCCTGCTTGACGACGTCCGCCGCGCATCCGCCTTCGGCCACGACTACGAAGTGGCGAAACTGGGCAAGCCCGCCGACCGCGACGAGTGGTTCGCCACCCCGCAGACGGTCAACGCGTTCTACAACCCCGTGGTCAACGACATCACGTTCCCCGCGGCGATCCTGCAGCCGCCGTTCTTCGACCCCGACGCCGACGCCGCCGCGAACTTCGGCGCAATCGGCGCGGTCATCGGCCACGAGATCGGCCACGGCTTCGACGACCAGGGCTCGCAATACGACGGCCACGGCAACCTCAACCAGTGGTGGACCGACGCCGACCGCGCCGCATTCGAGGGGCTGACCGGCAAGCTCGTGGAGCAGTTCGACGGCCTCGTGCCCTCCGGCCTGCGCGAACGCGGCGAGACCGAGGTCGGAGTCAACGGAAAGTTCACCCTCGGCGAGAACATCGGCGACCTCGGCGGCCTGGGCATCGCCGTCGTGGCCTACCGCCGCTGGCTCGCCGACCAGGGGCGCGAAACGTCCGTGGAGAAGGACCCGGCCGCCTACCGCGGGCTGTTCCTGTCGTGGGCGCTGGTGTGGCGCACCGCCATCCGTCCCGAGATGAGCCGCCAGTACCTCGCCATCGACCCGCACTCCCCCGCGGAGTTCCGCTGCAACGTCATCGCCGCCGACATCGACGAGTTCCACGCCGCATTCGACGTCCGGCCCGGCGACGGGATGTGGCGCGACCCGGCCGATCGCGTGACCATCTGGTAGTCGCCGCGGGGCCCGGGGCGGCGTCGGCGGTGGTGCCCGAGGGGGCCCCATCGCACGGTGCCGACACCGTCCCCGCGAGGCCCGGCGTGACCGCTTTGCCGGGTGCCGACACCGTTCCCGCGAGGTCCGGCGTCGCCCCCGCAGCGGGGGTTGGGCGATGCCGGATCCCCTTCACCTCTGCTATCGGAACGCAGTGGCGAACGTTCGTTCTCCACCGTCCACCATCGCCCACGTAACGGGCGTTTTCCGAACCTCCCACCCGAGGGTTTACAATTGTTCTGAAGAACATGCCGACTCGGGCACCGGGCCGTCGCAAAGCAAGACGACCCCCCAACCGCACACCCGCGACACCGCCCGGGCCGGCCGATGGGAGGACCCGTGGACGCCCGCGACGTGCAGGCACTGGCGGCGGTCAAGCTGTACTACGGCGAAGGCCTCACGCAATCCAACGTGGCCAAGGAACTCGGGGTGTCGCGGCCGACCGTGTCGAAGCTGCTGACGCTCGGCCGCGAACGCGGCTACGTCACCATCACCATCCACGACCCCCGCGAAGAAGCATCCGAAGCCGGCGGGCGCCTGCGCGAAAAATACGGCCTCGCCGACGTCCGCCTGGCCCAGCCCGCGCGGCCCGGATCCGACGTGCTGCTGCGCGAACTCGGCCGGATCGGCGCCGAACTCCTGGACGAACTCGTCGGCGACGGCACCATGCTCGGCGTGTCCTGGGGGCGCACCATGTTCGCCGTGTCGCGCCAGCTGAAGCGCAAGGACGTCCAGGGCGTCGAGATCATCCAGCTCAAGGGCGGGATGAGCCACTCCGACAAGTCCACCAACGACATCCGCACCATCGGCGGTTTCTGCACCGCGTTCGGGGCGTTCGCGCGGACCCTGCCGCTGCCCGTGATCTTCGACTCCGTGGAAACCAAGCGCATCGTCGAGCAGGACCGGCACATCGCCCACATCCTGCAGCTGGGGCGGGAAGTGGACATCGCGGTGTTCACCGTCGGCGACATCGCGAGGGATTCGCTGGCCCTGAACCTGGGGCAGCTTTCCGACGACGAACGCGAGCGCCTGATCGAGCGCGCCGTCGGAGACGTGTGCTCCAGGTTCTACCGCGCCGACGGCGGGGTCGCGTTGCCCGAGGTGGATGCCCGCACCGTCGGCATCACCCTGGCGGATCTGCGGCGCGTGCCGACGCGGGTGCTGGTCGCCGGAGGATCCGACAAGGCCGCGGCGATCGAGACGGCGCTGCGGACGGGCATGGCCACGCACGTGGTGATCGACGAGGCCACCGCCGCGCGAGTGCTGGAGGTGTAGCGGCAGCGCGGGCCGGGCAGCTCCGGCGGTGCCGCGCCGCCCTGCCCTGCGCCTCCCCGGTTCCGTTCCGCCTCGCCCCCACCTCCGCCACACCGCTCCGCCCACCCCCCTTCCGCAGATGCGCCAGGTCCAGGCAAATGCGCCCGTTGCAACGGGCGTACCTGCATGTAACGGGCGCATCTGGGATGGGGCGCGTCGCTCCGGCCACACCGCACCACCCACACGGCCAATCTCCCGCAGCTCCACCCACCCCTTCCCCAAATGCGCCAGGTCCAGGCAAATGCGCCCGTTGCAACGGGCGTATCTGCATGTAACGGGCGCATCTGGGGTCGGGGCGTTGCTCAGGCTGGCTCCTCCCCGGCCCCCTCCGCCGGGGGTGCCCCGAAATCGGATGGAACCGTCTCGCCCCGGACCGCGTCCAACACAACGGGGCCGCTCACGGCCACGACGCGTTACACGCCGTTCGGGTTCAAGGCGCAACCTCAACCCTCGAACCCGACGATCCGGATTCGAGCGGCGGGGCGGGGAAACGTCGGCAAGCAAGCGAAAGCGGGGGAAAAACATGGGAATGATCGCCGAAATGGCGGTGGTGCATCATCCGTCGGGGCTGATCGTCGCGAAGCAACAGGGGCCGGGCGCCGACCGTACGATGCAGAAACTCGTCCGCGCCGGCGAGGTCGAGCGCATCGCCCGCGGGGTGTACGCGCCGAAGGGCGCGCGCAGCCGGGCGGAGATGTTCCGCCTCAAAGCCGCGGCGGTGGGCCTCACGCAAGCGAACGCGCTGGTCACCGGGCCGGGTGCCGCCGCGCTGCTCGGACTGTCGTACGTGTTCCCGCCGACGATGCGCATCGAGGTGCTCGTCCCCTACATGCGCGGCTCATCCACGCGCGGGGGCGTGCAGCGCCGCGGGCTCAGGGCCAGGGTTGCGTACGAGGAGAGATTCGGGATCCGCGTGACGACGCCCGCCCGCACCGCCATCGAATCGGCGCTCGTGCACGGGGTGCGCAGCGGTTTGGTGGTCGCCGAATCCGCGCTGTGGCATGGGCGGTGCACCGGTGAGGAACTGCGGGCGGAAGCGGCGGCGGCGAGGAACCGCAAGGGACGGGCGGCGGCAGTGGAGGTGGTCGAGCACGCCGGCGATGGGAGCCAAAGTCCCGGCGAGACGTTGACGGCGTGGTGCCTGCGGCGGGCGGGACTGCCGGCACCGCTGCAGCAGGTGGACATCTTCGACGCCGACGGCGTGCGGATCAGGACCGTCGACTTCTTCTTCCCGGAGTTGGGCCTGGTCATCGAATTCGACGGCGACGAGAAGACGTCCGGCAAGCACGGGGATCCCGTCGAGGTGGCGCGGGGGCAGCTCCGGGCGCACGACGCGTTGACCAACCTGGGGCTGCAGGTGATCCACCTCAAGTGGGCCGACGTGTTCTCCGGCCGGTGCGTGCATGATCTCGCCACGGTGGCGGCGCGGCGCAAGGGCAAGGGTCGGGAGTTCCGGGGCAGCTGGGCGATGGCCGACATGAGTTGGGCGAAGAATCGGGGCCCGGGCCAGAAGTAGACGCCCCAACGCAGATGCGGCGGGACGGGCGGCGGAGACGCGGGGCCGGCGGCGGCCGGCGGCGACGCGACAAGGTCTGACGCGAATTCGGCGCGGCCCCAACGCAGCTTCGGCCGGGCCGGCGGCGACGCGACAAGGTCTGACGCGAATTCGGCGCGGCCTCAACGAAGATACGCCAGCTCCGTGCAGATACACCCGTTGCAACGGGCGCATCTGCATGGAACTGGCGCATCTGGCCGATAGTGGCGCCGCCGCGGCGGCTGGAGCGCGGCTAGAGGGCGATCACACCCACGATCGCCGCGTTCAGCAGGTTGACGCACAGGCCGGCGAACAGGGCCAGCGGACCGTTCTTCGCCACTTCACCTCGCCGCTCCGGCACCAGCGCACCGATGGAGCCGATCTGGATGGCGATGGACGACAGGTTCGCGAAACCGGCCAGGGCGAACGTCGCGATCATCACCGACTTCGGCGTCAGCTCCTTGACGTGCTCGCCGAACGAGGTGTAGCCGACGAACTCGTTGAGGATCGTCTTCTGTCCGATGAAGTTACCCACGAGCCCGGCGTCGTCCCACGGCACGCCGATCAGCCACGCCACCGGCGCGAAGATGGCGCCGAACAGCCCCTCGAGGGACCAGTTCTCCTGGCCGAACCAGCCGCCGATGCCGCCGAGGATCGCGGACAGCATGGCGATGGTCGCGATGAACGCGATGAGCAGGCAGCCGACGATGACGGCGATGCGGCCGCCGTTCATGGCGCCGGCGCCGAGTGCGTCGATGACGTTCTTCGACTCGGTGTCGCGGACGTCGCGGACGGAGGCGTCGAGGTTGGATTCCTCGGTCTCGGGCCAGAAGGCCTTGGCCACCATCAGGGAGCCGGGGGCGTTCATGATCGACGCGGCAAGCAGGTACTCCAGCGGCGCGCCGAGCAGGGAGTAGCCGATCAGGGTGGAGCCGGCGACGGACGCGAATCCGCCGGTCATGCAGGTGAACAGCTCCGATTTGGTCAGCTTGGGCAGGTAGGGCTTGATCACCAGCGGTGCCTCGGACTGGCCGAGGAAGATGACGGTCGCCGCCCACACGGATTCGACTTTCGACGTGCCGAGGATGAACTTCAGCCCCGTGCCGACGAAGTCGACGAAGTACTGCACGACCCGCAGGTAGTACAGGGCGCCGAGGATCGCGCCGAGGAAGATGATCACGGGCAGCACGTTGAGGGCGAATACGAACCCGGTCTTGTCGCCGAACAGGTCGCCGAAGACGAAGGCCGTGCCCTTGCCGGTGAAGTCGATGAGTTTCTCGATGAAGTGGGCGGTGCTCTTGAGCGCCTGGAAGCCCGGCTGCCACTTGAGCACCACGAGCGCGAAGATGATCTGCAGCGCGAGGCCGACGCCGAGGGTGCGCCAGTTGATGGCTCTGCGGTTCTTCGAGATCGCGATGGCGACGCCGAAAATCAGGAGGATGCCGAGAAGGCCCTGTAGCCGTTCCATTTTCTCGTCCGTTCTTTCAATTTTCTCTGGTCTTGAGTTGTCGTCCCGGGTCGCGCCGGCGCGGGGGCCCGGCGGGCGTCACTTCAGGTCGTCGGGCCCGAACGCGTACGGGAGGATGTCGGCGAAGTCGATGGAGATGGGTTCGCCGAGCTTGACGACGCCCGCGTCGCCGCCGTCCGCCCCGCCCTTGGGTGCCACGCCCCCGGGTCGGGGGCCTTCGACGATGACGCGTTCGCAGCCGAACTCGTTGAGCACCTGCCGGCAGGCGCCGCAGGGGTGGCACGGTGCGGCGTCGCGGCCGACGATGGCGCAGGCGACGATGTGGTTGGACGGGCCGTGCTCGGCGACCATGCGGAACACGGCGGTGCGTTCTCCGCAGTTGGTCAGCCCGTAGGAGGCGTTTTCCACGTTGCATCCGGTCACCACGGTGCCGTCGTCAAGCAAAAGCGCCGCCCCCACCGGGAACCCGGAGTAGGCGACGTAGGAGTTGGCGGTGGCGGCGTGGGCGCGTTCCAGCAGTTCGGCGTCGGTGATGGACATGACTGCCTCGATCCTTTCGGGGGAAGCCTTGCGGCGTTCGGACGCTCGCCATTCGGTGCGTGCCGGCCGTCCGGGCCCGGCACCGACCACTTTACGTGACCCGCACCACTTTAGAACCATTGGAAAACGCCCTATTGACATTTGTTCTAACGCTCACGATAATCGAACCCGAACAAGTCCACAAGACCAAAATTCCGGGCACCCGCGAACGGTGCGCGACCGCCACGATCCGGCCGCCGACCACGCCGCGAACGCCCGGGCGAGCTTCGGAGGAGCGAAGACGATGGCGGAAAAGTTCGACGTGGTAGACGTGATCAAGGTCAAGCGCGACGGGGGTGTGCTGCCGGATGACCAGATCGACTGGGTCGTCGACGCCTACACCCGCGGCGTCGTCGCCGACGAGCAGATGGCGGCGCTGGCCATGGCGATCTTCATCAACGGCATGGAGCGCGCGGAGATCGCCCGCTGGACGAACGCCATGATCCGCTCCGGCGAGACCATGGACTTCTCGTCGCTGGGCAAGCCCACCGCGGACAAGCACTCGACCGGCGGCGTCGGAGACAAGATCACGCTGCCGCTGGCGCCGCTGGTGGCCAGCTACGGCGTCGCCGTGCCGCAGCTGTCCGGCCGCGGCCTGGGCCACACCGGCGGCACCCTGGACAAGCTGGAGGCCATCCCCGGCTGGCGCGCGGACCTGACCAACGACGAACTGATGAACATCCTGCGCGACCCCGGCTGCGTCATCTGCGCCGCGGGGTCGGGCCTGGCGCCGGCGGACAAGAAGCTCTACGCGCTGCGCGACATCACGTCGACGGTGGACTGCATCCCGCTGATCGCCAGCTCGATCATGAGCAAGAAGATCGCCGAGGGCACCGACTCGCTGGTGCTCGACGTCAAGGTGGGGTCGGGCGCGTTCATGAAGGACGAGGGCATGGCCCGCGACCTGGCCCGCACGATGGTGGACCTGGGCAAGGACGCCGGCGTCGACACCGTGGCGCTGCTCACCGACATGTCGGTGCCGCTGGGCCGGTGCATCGGCAATGCGCTGGAGGTCCGCGAGTCCGTCGAGGTCCTCGCCGGCGGCGGCCCGGATGACCTGGTCGAGCTGACGCTGGCGCTGGCCCGGGAGATGCTGACGGCCGCGGGCCAGCCGGATGCGGACGTGGAAAAGGCGCTTGCCGACGGTCGCGCGATGGACACCTGGAACGCCATGATCCGCGCCCAGGGCGGCGACCCGGAGGCGCCGCTGCCGACGGCCCGCCACACGCACGACGTGGTGGCCGACAACGATGGCGTGGTCACCCGCCTGGATGCGCTGGCGCTCGGCGTCGGCTCGTGGCGCCTGGGCGCCGGCCGCGCCCGCAAGGAGGATCCGGTGCAGGCCGGCGCCGGCATCGAGCTGCACGTCGACCTCGGCGAGACCGTGACCAAGGGCCAGAAGCTGTTCACCCTGCACACCGACGACGAGGAGCGCTTCGACCGCGCCCTCGAGTCCGCCCTGCCGGGCGTGGCCGTCGAGGCCGGCGGGACCGCGCCCGAGCGGAAGGTCATCATCGACCGGATTTCCTGAGAAACCAACGCACCACCAGACTCGCGCGGCCCGGCCGCGCGCACCCGAAAGGACTTTTCCATGACTTCCCGCTCCGACGTCGCCCGCATGATCGACCACACCCTGCTCAAGCCCGAGGCCACCCCCGACCAGGTCAAGGCCCTCGTCGACGAGGCCGCCGAGCTCGGCTGCTTCTCCGTCTGCGTCTCCCCGAACCAGCTGCCCGTGTCCACCCCGGAGGGCGTCGCGGTGGCGACGGTCGTCGGTTTCCCGTCGGGCGCCCACAAGCCCGAGATCAAGGCCGCCGAAGCCGCCCGCGCGGTGGAGGACGGCGCGGACGAGGTGGACATGGTCATCAACCTGTCCAAGGCCGCGACCGGCGACTGGGACGCCGTCGAGGCGGACATCCGCGCGGTGCGCGAGGCGATCCCGAACGCGCTGCTGAAGGTGATCATCGAGTCGGCCGTCCTCGACGACGACGCGATCGTCGCCGCGTGCCGCGCTTCCGAGGCCGCGGGCGCGGACTTCGTGAAGACCTCCACCGGTTTCCACCCGGCCGGCGGCGCCTCGGCGCACGCCGTGAAGATCATGCGCGACACCGTCGGCGATCGCCTGGGCGTGAAGGCCTCGGGCGGCATCCGCGACGCCGCGGCCGCCGAGGAGATGATCGCCGCCGGCGCCTCCCGGTTGGGCCTGTCCAGCTCCAGCGCCGTGCTCGAGGGTCTGGAGTAGGCGCGATGACGGACTCCACCGCGAACAACGCCCCCGAGACCGACGCCACTGCCGCTGCCGCTGCCGCCGAGACGGCCACGGACCCCGCCGTCCTCGCCGCCGCCCGCGAGTGGCTGGAGCATGACCCGGACGACGCCACCCGGGACGAACTGTCGACGCTGATCGAGCGCGCCGAATCCGGCGCCGACGATTCCGGCGCCGCGGCGGCCGACCTGGCCGAACGCTTCTCCGGCCCGCTGACCTTCGGCACCGCCGGCCTGCGCGGCGAAGTCGGCGCCGGCGAATCCCGCATGAACCGCGCCACCGTCATCCGCGCGACGGCGGGCCTGTGCGCCCACCTGCGCGACATCGTCGGCGAGGACTTCACCGTCGTCGTCGGCTGCGACGCCCGCCACGGCTCGTCGGACTTCCACCGCGACGCCGCGGCCGTCATCGCCGCCGCCGGGGGCCGGGCCCTCGCTCTGCCGCCGCAGCTGCCCACTCCCCTGACCGCCTTCGCGGTGCGCCATCTCGACGCCGACGCCGGCGTCATGGTCACCGCCAGCCACAATCCCCCGCGGGACAACGGCTACAAGGTCTACCTGGGCGGACGCGCGGTCGAGGGCGACGAGCGCCGCGGCGTGCAGATCATCGCGCCGCACGATTCCGCCATCGCCGGGCACATCGCCGCCGCCCCGCCGGCCGACGAGGTCCCGCGCGACGAGGACCGCGTCGAGCACCTCGGCTCCTCGCTCGTCGACGACTACGTCGCCCGCGCCACGTCGCTGGCGAACTCGCCGGCGGATGCTCGTGCGGCGGTCAGCATCGTCGTCACGCCCATGCACGGAGTCGGCGGCGAGACCATCACCCGCGTGCTGCGCGAGGCCGGGTTCGCGAATGTCGCGGTCGTCGAGGAGCAGTTCGCGCCGGACCCGGATTTCCCGACCGTCGCCTTCCCCAACCCCGAGGAGGACGGCGCGCTGGATCTGGCGTTCGCCCTCGCCCGCGAGCGCGGGGCCGACGCGATCATCGCGGCCGACCCCGACGCCGACCGCTGCTCGGTGGCCATCCCCGACGCCGCCGCCGACGGTGGCTGGCGGCAGCTGTCCGGCGACGAGATCGGCGCCCTGCTGGGCGAGATGATCGCCGCGCAGGTGGAGGCGGAGCACGGCTCCGGCGCTGGTGCAGCAGGTGCCGACGCCGCCGACGGATCGAAGCCCGCCCTGGCGAACTCGATCGTGTCGTCCCGGCTCAACGCGCGCATCGCCGCCGCCCACGGCCTGGCCCACGCGACGACGCTGACCGGGTTCAAGTGGATCGCCGGCACGCCCGGCATGGTGTTCGGCTACGAGGAGGCCATCGGCTACTGCACCGACCCGACCCGCGTGCGCGACAAGGACGGCGTCACCGCAGCGGTGCGCGTGGCCGATCTGGTCGCGTCGCTCAAGGCCGCCGGCCGCGGCCCCGCCGATCTGCTCGACGATCTCGCCCGCGCGCACGGCCTGCACAAGACCGCGCCGCTGACGTTCCGGGTGGAAGACACCTCGCTCATCGCGGAGGGCATGGCCCGGCTGCGCGCGAACCCGCCGGCGACGCTGGCCGGTTCGAAGGTCACCGCCGTCCACGATCTTTCCGACGGCTGGGAGGGCCTGCCGCCCACCGACGGGCTGATGCTGCTCACCGAGGACGACGACCGCGTCATCGCGCGCCCGTCCGGCACCGAGCCGAAGCTGAAGTGCTACCTCGAGGTGATCGTGCCGGTCGGCGCCGCAGATGGCTCCGACCCGGCCACCGCGCCCGTGCCCCACGACGAGGCCGCGGCCCGGCTGCGCACCATCGCCGACGAATTGTCGGAGGTCCTGGGGATGTAGTTCCCGGCGGCAACACCGCGGAAACCCCGCGCCGGTTCATTCCGGCGCGGGGTTCGCGCATTGGATGCCACGCACTGGCGCGCACCCCGCGTCTATTTCAGCCGACGTCGATCTCAGCCCACGTCAATCTCACCCCACGATGGTCGGCCGGTGGCGCGCTCCGAGTTCGCGGAAGACCGCGGTGTTCATGCGGAAGGCCAGGACGGCTTCCGCGAGGACCCGGTCCCTCACGTCGCCGTGCAGGTCGAGGCCATCGAGCCGACGGCGGTAATCGTCGCGGTAGGGCTTGATCTTGCCCAGGTCGGCGAAGTCGTAGAACCGCGCGCCGGCGCCGTCGATGCCGTAGTGGTCGCGGAGCCTGCGGGCGATGATCTGCCCGCCGGACAGGTCGCCGAGGTAGCGCACGTAGTGGTGCGCGACCAGCGCCGGCGCGTTGCGGGCGCGGCCGAGCTCGGTCAACCGGTTGACGTAGGCGACGGTGGCCGGCAGCGCCTCGATCGTCGCCCGCCAGCGCGGCCCGACGAGGAATTCGAGGTCCTCTTCGAGCGCTTCGTGGCGCTCCAGCCGGGCGTCGCGGATCGCGGCGCCTTCGGGGGTGCCGTCGATGTCGCGGACGGCCGCTTCCAGCGCCCCGTATATGAACCACAGCTGTTCGGCGAGGTCCGCGGCGGCGCTGACGTGCAGCTCCCCGGTGAGCAGGGAGCTCATGAAGCCGGAGTTTTCGGCGTCGTCGTGGGCGGCGGCGGTGGCCTCCCGCAGTCGGGTGGTCAGTCGGTCGGTGGTCGTCCGGAGCATGTCGCCCCTCCTTGGTGGTTGTCGCTGGTGGTTGTCGCTGGTGATGTTCGTTTTCTCGCTTTCGCCTTTTCGCTTCACGACGCCGCCGTGGCGCACCTCCCCCGCACGGGGACGATGACGGGGTTGCCGCCGGAGTCGGCGAGCACTTCGACGTCGAGGCCCCACACCCGGCCGATGAGTTCGGCGGTCAGCGTGTCCGCAGGAGCCCCGGCGGCGACGACGCGCCCGTGGTCGAGGACGATGACGTCGTCGGCGTGGGCGGCGGCCGCCGCGAGGTCGTGCATGACCACGACGACGGTGGCTCCCTCGCGGGCGCGCCCGGCGATGAGCCGCAGCATCGCCTCCGCGTGGCGGAGGTCGAGGGCGGCGGTGGGTTCGTCGAGAAGCAGCGCGGGAGTGTCCTGCATGAGCACCCGGGCGCAGTGCACGCGGGCGAGTTCGCCGCCGGACAGCACGGTGACGGGGCGGTCGAGCAGATGCGCGACGTCGCATTCGGCGATGACGCGGCGGCGCAGTCCGGGGTCGGGTTCACCCCATGGCGCGCGGCCGAATTCGATGACCTCGCCGGCGGTGAACGGCACCGTGGCGGGATGGGATTGCGGCAGCACCGCGCGGAGCCGGGCGCGGTCGCGGATCGGGGTGCGGCTCAGGTCCACGCCGTCGAGCACGACGCTCCCGGAGTCGATCGCACCGTCGCCGGACAGCGCCCCGAGCAGCGTCGATTTGCCCGCGCCATTCGGCCCGACCAGTGCCGTTACGCGGCCGGGGGCGGCGTGGACGGTGACGTCGTCAAGCAGCACGCGCCCGGACCGCCGGACCGTGACGGACCGCGCCGCCAGCCCGGCGCCCCGCGTCGGGCGGGGCACGGCCGGGGCGGGCAGGATGTCGCGGAGGTCGGGGGCCCTCATCGCCGCACCGCCCGTCCGCCGCGCACCAGCAGCCAGAAGAACAGGGGCCCGCCGACGAGGGAGGTCAGCATGCCCAGCGGCAGGTCCGCGCCGGTGACGAGGGTGCGCGCGGCGAGGTCGGCGAGCGTGGCCACCAGCGCGCCGCCCAGCAGCGACGCCGGCAGCAGCGCCGAATGCCCGGGTCCGAGGATCAGCCGCAGCGCGTGCGGCACGACCAGCCCGATGAAGACGATGATGCCGGAAAACGCCACGCCCACCGCGACGACCAGCGCCGTCAGCGCGATGACGGTGCGGCGGAGCTTGACGACGTCCACGCCCAGGTGACCGGCCTGCGCCTGCCCCAAACCGAGCAGGTCCAGGCGCCGGGCGAGCGCCCACATCACGCCGGCGGCGGGGGCGGTGACGGCGGCGGCGATGGCGGCGGAGGTCCAGTCGCCGCCGGCGAAGCTGCCCATCTGCCAGAAGACGATGCGGTCGCGGGCGGCGGGTTCGGCGATGAACGTCAGCCCGGAAACGAGGCCGCCGCACACGGCGTTGACCGCCACGCCGACGAGGATGATGCGGGCGACGTCGCGCCCGCCGCGTGCGGTGGCCGCGACGACGGCGGTGGCGAGCGCGCCGCCCGCGAAGGCCCCGGCGGCGATGGCCCAGTCGGCCGCGGCGGCGCCAAGGGCGGCGGGCAGGGCGGCGCCCCCGGCGACGGTCACCGCGGCGGCGCCGACGGCCGCCCCGGAGGACACGCCCACCAGGCCCGGTTCGGCCAGCGGATTGCCGAACACCGCCTGGAGGGCAACGCCCGCGACCGCCAGCCCCGCACCGACGATGAGGGCGAGCGCGATGCGCGGCAGGCGGACCTGCCACATGACCACGTCGGCATCCCCGCCGGCGCCGACGATCGACCGCAGCGAGTCGAGCGCGCCGGTGCCGTATTGGCCGATCGTCGCCGACCACAGCACCGCAGCGACCAGCGCCGCCGCCAGGACGGCATGGACGATCACCGCCTTTCGGCGCCGCGCGCGGGCGGCCGCGTCGACGTGGTCCGGGGCGTGGTTCTCGGGAGCGGCGGGCCCGTCGGCGGCGGGGCGTCGTGAAGCGGGGGCGGGGGCCGGCGCGGAGCCGGACGCGGGAGCGGTCGCGGATTCGGGAGCCGAACCCGTCGCGGAGGCGGGCAGCACCACGGTCATCGCTTCTCCTTCCCGTAGAGGGCGTCGGCCATCGCCGCGATCACGCGCGGGGTGTCGGGGCCGAAGGACAGCAGCTGCGAATCGGGGACGTCGAGGACGCTGCCGTTGGCGCCGGCGGGCGTCTGCGCCATGCCGGGCAGCGAGTTCAGGCCGGCGGGGCCGCCGATCGACTCGAGGCCGCCGCTCATGACGATCACCGTGTCCGGCGCCGCCTTGACCAGCGCTTCCGGCGTCAGCGGCGTGAAGGAGGAGTCCAGGCCCAGGCCCGCCGCGGCATCCGTGCCGCCGAGCCGCCCGATCAGCGACGAGGCTCCGGAGTCGGGGCCCGCGATCATCGCGACGGAGGTGCCGCGCAGGTAGAGGACCATCATGCGGCGGCCGTCGGCGCGGGCGCGGGCGTCGCGGGTGGCGTCGTCGAGCTTTGCGACGATCGCCGCGCCGACGTCGTCGCCGTGCTTTTTCAGGCCCAGCGTCGTGGCCACCTGCGCCGCCATCGTCGCGATGGTGTCCGGCGTCCGCTCGTCGGGGATGCGGACGACGGCGATGCCGGCGGCGGCGACGGTGTCCAGCACCCGCGACGGGCCGATCGAGCCGTCGGTGAGGATGACGTCGGGGCGCAACTTCAGGATCGACTCCGCGTTGATGGTGTGGCCGCCCGGCGTGACCTGCGGGAGGTCGGCGACGCCGGGGAAGTCGGTGGCCGAGTCGCGGCCGACCAGGCGCTCGCCGAGGCCCAGCGCCCACACCATCCGCGACAGCGCGCCGGCGCGATCGAGCGTGAGGATGCGGTCGGCCGCCGTCACCTCGACGGGCGTGCCGTCCCACGTGACGGTGACCGGCAGCTGCGGCTCGGGGGCGTCGACGAGGACTTCCGGCGCGGCCGGCGGCAGCGTGGCCGAGACGTGGCCGGCGGGCGCTCCGGCGGATGCGCCGGCGGCCGGGCCCGGGGCGGCGCAGCCGAAGAGGCCGGCGATGAGCACCAGGCACACCAGTGCGGCGGCGACGACGCCGTGGCGCCTGGTCAGGGACGTCGGCATGTGGCTCCTGTTCCATGTCGGCGAAAGCGGGTCAGGCGAAGGGCGGCGGTGGGGCGGGCGGTGGCTATCGCGGGGACGACGGCCGACGCGTGGGCGACGGCCGAAGTGTCGCGGCCGAAGTGTCGCGCTTGGTGCGTGTCGGCCGATGTGTGGCGGCCGGTGTGTCCCGGTCGGCACCGCCGCACACGCACTGCACCACACCGCGTCAGCCATGCGCCCAGCCTCACCTTAGTTAGGCTTGCCTTGCCGGTTGATGTTAGCATGAGCCGCACCTGAGCCGGCAATGAGATGCCGGCCGAAACCATCGCCGACACCGGGGTCGCCGCGACGCGCCCCGGGCACGCCATCGAGGAGCATCCGATGAAGCACATCGCCGCCACCGCCACGCCCGCACGCCACACCGCCCGGGTCCGCCGCGCCATCTTCGCGGCCCCGGCCCTCGCCGCCGTGGCGTTGCTGGCCGCCTGCTCCGGCGGAAACGGGGACGCCGGCGCCGACGCCACGGGCACCGCCGCAGACGACGCGACCTCCGCCGCCTCCGGGGCGCCCGCCGCCGAGACCACGGAGGCCCGGCCCTCCACCGCCGAGGCCGAGGGCAACGGCGTCACCGCGAAGGTCTCGCCGGCCGAGGACATCGCCGACGGCGCGACGGTCACCATCACGCTGACCGGCCTCGACCCGAACTACGGCGGCTACTACGTGGGCTTCTGCGGCGGGCGCGCCGAGGGTTCGCCCGCCCCTGCCTGCACCGGCGATCGCACCGCGCCGGGCACGCAGGCGTGGCTGTCCAACCGCGGCGGCACGCAGCCGGTGCCGGAGAACGGCGAAGCCTCCATCAGCTTGACCGCCAAGGCCGTCGGCGACGGCGTCGATTGCCGCACCGACACGTGCACCCTCAAGGTGTTCGGCGACCACTCCGAGGGATTCGAGGACGTCGTCGACGTCCCGGTGACCTTCGCGAAGTAGCGGTCGGTCGTCCCAGGCGCCGCACACCGGCACCGCACACCGGCGCCGCCCGCCAATCGCCGGCACCGTCGGCAGCCGGAGTCATCGGCCGCCCGGACCGTCGCAGCGGTCGCTCCTATGCTCGGGGCCATGAGCCCCGACGACGACCGCCGCACCGCCGACTCCCCCGCGCCCGAGCACGCACCCGGGCCGAATCACCGCATCGTGCTGCTGCCGGGCGACGGCATCGGCCCCGAGATCGTCGACGCCAGTCGGCCCGCGCTTTCGGCGGCGTTCCCCACCTGGGAATTCGCCGACGCCGAAATCGGGTGGCGGTGCTGGTGCGAGGGCGGTGACCCGGTGCCGGCGGAAACGTGGCGCGCGCTCGAGTCGGCCGACGCGGCGCTGATGGCGGCCATCACCTCCAAGCCCGCCCGCGAAGCCGACGCCGAACTCGCCGCCCACCTCCGCGGCACCGGGCTGACCTACCGCTCCCCCGTGCTGCAGCTGCGCAGCCGTCTGGACCTCTTCGCCAACGTCCGGCCGGTAGAGGACCTGCTCGCGGACTCGCCCCGCTTCCGCTTCACCGTCGTCCGCGAAAACACCGAGGGCCTCTACTCCCACGACTTCTCCATGCGCGACGCCGACGCTCCCGCCGCCGACGGTCCCGGTGCGCACCCGACGGGCCGGCCTGCGGCGGGGATCTGGGACGTCGTCAAGCGGGACCCGACGGTCTCCCGCTCCACGCCCGCCGACACCGCCGTCGCCCTCCGCGTGACCACCGGTTTCGCTTGGCGACGGCTGCTGCGCACCGCCGCGGCGCTCACCGGGCGAGCGGCCGCCCCGGCGCTGCGGCGCGTGACCGTGGCCGACAAGCCGAACATCCTGCGCGAATCCGGGGCCATTATCCGCGACGCCGTCGACGAGGTCGCAGGCGAATTCCCGGGCGTCGAGTTCGAGATCGCCAACGCCGACGCCGTGGCCATGCGGATGGTCACCGCGCCGGAGAGCTTCGACGTCATCGCCGCCGAGAACTTGCTCGGAGACATGCTTTCCGACCTCGGCGCCGGCCTGATGGGCGGCCTCGGGCTGCCGTCGTCGGGCAACATCGGCGCGGATCACGCCGTTTTCGAGCCCGTGCACGGGTCGGCTCCCGACATCGCCGGGCGCGGCGTGGCCAACCCCGCGGCGTTCCTGCTGTCCGCCGCGATGTGCGCCGAGCACCTGGCGGGCGCGGGAGACGGGGGTGATGCTGCGAGCGCCGGTGGTGCGACGGGGGCCGGTAGTGCTGCGAGTGACCTGGCGGGAGCCGGTGGCGAGGGTGATGCGGCGGGCACGGGCGGCGAGGCGGGTGACCTGGGCGAACGAGGGCGCCGACTGCGCCGCGCGGTCATCGCCGTTCTGCGCGAGCATCCGACGCCCGACCTCGGCGGGGACAACACCACTGCGGGGTTCGCGGACGAGGTGGCGGCGCGGTTGGCGTCGTCAAGCATCTGAAGCAGCCGCCCCAACGGCAGACCCACCCCGAATGCGCAGACCCACCCGTTGCAGGGGGTGGGTCTGCGCATTCGGGGTGGGTCTACGGGGCTCCCACGGGTAACCGGGCGGAACCGGCGCCCATTGGGGGTGGGTTAAGCGGCGAAAGAAGCGCGCCGCCGCCAACACTGCCCGTACCGACCTACTGGAACTGGCTGAGGTCGATGTTCTGCAGCGGATCCGACTCGCGCACGTCCTCCTCCGGAGGCAGCGGCACCTCGCACAGCACGGTCGTCGCGCCGGCGGGATCGGCGATGGTCGCCAGCGGGCCGAACTCGGTGTCCTGCACGGGCACGACCACCTCGCCGCCCAGCTCCTGGGTGCGCATGACCGCCTGGCCGATGTTCTCCACGCCCAGGTACGCGAGCCACCCGGTGAAGGCGCCCTCCTGGTCGGGGCCGGCGACCTGGGGCCCTGCGACGAGGCCGGCGAAGGGCGCGCCGCCCTCCATCGCCACGGCGTACACGCCCTGCTCGGTGCGGGCGCGCACGGCGATCTCCCAGCCGAAAAGCTCGTGGTAGAAGGCGACGACGTCGTCGAAACGGTCGCCGTCGCCGGCGATCAGCTCGAACCACACGGGCGCGCCGGGCTCGCCGGCGGCGACGAACGCCTGCTCGCCGGGCTGCTGCAGCAGGCCGACCATCGCGCCGGTCGGGTCGACGATCACGGCCATCGCGCCGCCATCGACGAGCTCCACCGGCTCGAGGGCGACGTCCGCGCCAAGGCCGCGGGCCTTCTCCACCACCGTCGCGGCATCGTCGACGTGGAAGTTCACCCGCCACTGGTCGGCGGTGGCGGAAGGAGCGTCGGAGGCTGCGGCACCGCCCCCGTCCCCCGCATCGGCGTCGGCCCCGAAGAGCACCGACACCGGCATGCCCATGAGCTTGGCGACGCGCCGGCCGCCGCCCTCACCCGCCGCCCGGAACTCCCAGCCCATCAGCTCACGGTAGAAACGCTCCGACTTGCGCGGCGCGCTGGACACGAGGTCGACGCGAACGGGCATTCCGAATTCGGCGGGGAAAGCGGGCATTGGTTCCTCCACGGGTACTGCTCGTAATTGCGCGGGGTTCGCGCACGCCGGGCAATGCTACCGGAGGGGTCGCGGGGCCCCGGCCTAGAACTGGACGTTGCGCCACTTCTCGGGGTCGAAGTCGTCGTCGGCGGTGGCCTCGTCGAAGTAGTCGTCGTCGATGTCCTCGGGGCGGGCGACGCGGGCCGAGCCACCGGCGACGGTGACCACGTCACCGGGGCGCAGCTGGCGTCCGCGGCGGGTGTCGACCTCACCGTTGACCTGCACCTGCCCCTCGGCGATGACCTCCTTGGCCAGGCCGCCGGTTTCCACGAGGTTCGCCAGCTTCAGGAACTGGCCCAGACGGATGGACTCGTCGCGGATGGCGACGTCATAAGGCTCCATGTCCCCAGCATGGCACACGCTCCGGACCACGGCCCCGCCGGAAACATCGGGTCAGGAGAACACGCCGGGCGCGGGCACCGTGCCGTCGAGAAGCCAATCGCCGATGAGCGTGGCTTTCCTGCGAACGGGGTCGTGGAGCGTGTGCGTCCGGGCATCGCGCCAACGCCGGTCGGACCCGCCGGTCGCGGTCGCGGACCGGGAGCCGAGCAATTCCAGCAGGCCAGATGACGTTTCCAGCGCCGCCCGCGCCGCGATGTCGCGCGCCGCGGCGACGGAGGTGGCGGCGGAGACCGTGAGATCCGTGTCGGCCGCACCGGTGACGTGTCGCCCGTCCACATCCGCCGCCGCTTGCCGCACCGCCGCTTGCGCCGCAAACGAGGCGATGGCGAACTCACCCAGTCGGTGCGGCAAGGTCGGATCGTGCGGGGCCCCGCCGTCGCGGGCGGCGGTGAGGCATGCGGTGGCTTCGTCGACCGCTCCGCGGGCGATGCCGGCGTCGATCGCCGCGTGCAATAGCTGCGCGTGGGCGCCGTACCCCGTTGCGCGGTCCGCGATCGGCGCCCTGGAGATGATGTCGTCAGGTTCGACTACGGCACCGTCGAATCGGATGGTCCCCGACGCCGTCAACCGCTGCCCCAGCCCATCCCAATCGTCGACGATGGTGACGCCCGGCGCGGCGGCCGCGAGCAACGCGACGTGGACGCCGGGCGAAAACCCCTGCCCCCGTGCGCTTTCCGGGATGGACGCGGTCACCGCCAAATGCGAGGCGTAGATCGATCCGGTGCAGAAGTGCTTCTCGCCTTCGAGGCGCCATCGGCCATCAGAACCCGGCGCCAACGTCACCGTGGGCGGCGCATCGGGCGGCGAACCCCTTTCCGCCTGCGCATTGGCCAGGAAGGCCCCGGCGGCGACGCGGCTCCCCCACTTTCGCCACTGCTCCGCGGAACCCGCGAGTCGGATGAGCCGGAGAAACGCGAAGTGGCTTTGGGGAATCTGCCCCAGCGACCCGTCGATCGCCGAAAGATCCATGATCAGCTCCGCGACCTCGGAGGCTCCCGCGCCACCGCCCCCGTCTCGTGCGTCGATGGAGAGGGCCAGCCACCCTGAGGCGCGCAGCCGTGCGATGGCCCCCCTTGGGTCGGTGGCGAAGTCGCCGGCGACATCGGCGACGGTGCCGGAAGGGACGGTGGCGGTCGGGGAAGTCCTCGCTGCGGCGGTGAGGGTGTTCCCGGCGAGGGAGACGGCGGCGCTCATCCCGCCACCGGCGCAGGCGTCTCGTCACGCTGGCCGCTCGCCTGCTCGATCGGCTCGGGGGACTGGACGGCTCCGGACGCCTCCAACTCCCTGACCAGTGGAATGACGTCACGGCCGAAACGGTCGAGTTCCTCTTCGACGTGGAGGAACCCGAGCAAGATCAGGTCCACCCCGAGGCGGCGCAGCTCCACGATCCGGCGCGCGACCCGTTCCGGCGTCCCGATGAGCCCGGTCTTGAATCCGTCGTTGTACTGCACGAGGTCGTCGAAGGACGAGTTCGCCCACATCCCCCGGCCATCCGGTGCGGCGGCTCCCGCCTGGCGCACGGCGGCGGCGAAAGCCTCCACCGCCCGCCGATCGGCTCCGGCGACGATGTCGGACAGTTGGCGCCGCGCCTCTTCCTCCGTGTCGCGGACGATGGCGAAGCCGTTGACGCCGACGCGCACCCGTCGCCCGGCGCGGGCGGCATGGCCGCGGACCTCGCGGATCTGGCGCGACAACTCCGCGTCGGTGGCACCGTTGGTGAGGTACCAATCGGCATGGCGGCCGGCATTGGCCTGGGCCGCTCCGGAAGCGCCGCCGGCGAACAGCGTCGGCGGGGTCGACGGGCGCGGAGTCAGCGAATAGTCCCGGATCCGATAGAAGTCCCCAGCGAATTCCGTGCCTCCGCCACCCGGCTCCCCGTGGGTCAGCCGACGCAGCACCTGCAGGAACTCCGCCGAGCGCCGATAACGTTCGTCGTGTTCCAGCCACGGCTCGCCGAGCGCGCGGAATTCGTCGCGAAGCCACCCGGACACGATGTTCAGGGCGAAACGCCCGCCGTGAATCTCCTGCGCGGTGGCCGCGAGATTGGCGAGCACACCGGGCTGCCACAGCCCCGGATGCACCGCGGCGATGACGTTGAGCCTCTCCGTCGCCTCGAGCAGGGCGAGGGAAAAGGACACGGATTCGTGTTGGTTCGCGGCGGAATAGCTGCCCAAGTAGCGCACCTGGGTCAGGGCGTGGCCGAAGCCGCGCTCTTCCGCGAGTTTGGCCACGCGACGGTTGTAGTCGATGCCCCAGTCGGTGCGCTGCGACACGGATGAGGTCACCAGGCCGCCGGAGACGTTCGGCACCCAGTAGCCGAACTCGGTCGGTTGATGGGACTCGTTCGGTTCGGTGGTTGCGGTTGGTGCGGTGGTTGCGTTTCGTGCGGTGGATTCGGTGGTTCCGGTGATTCCCGGGTTTTCGGCGGTCATGGCGTGTCCTCGATTTCTTGGGAGAAGGTTCGGTGATCGGCGGGTTGGACGGTCAGTGGGGTTCGGCGGTCGGCGGGTTCGGGTGCTCGCCGGCGGCGTCGGCGGTCACGCCGCAAGCGACTTGAGCTCGGAGCCGTGGAAGACCAGCGGCGGGCGTCCTTCGGCGGCGGTGGCGCCGCGCAGCTCGAGCATCACGACGAGGTGATCACCGTGGGTGACCTGTCCGGCTATCACGGCGGTGAAGTGTGCGGTGGCTCCGTCTATGAGCACCGCATCGCCGACCGCATGGTGGCGGACGTCCGCGAATCGTTCGCCCGTCTTCGAGGACAACCTGCCGACATGGGCGGGTTGATCTTCGGCGAGCACCGACACCCCGAGGAGGCCGGAGCGCCGCAGCCTCCGCCAGGTCCGGGAGGAATCCTGGATGCAGATGCTCGCCAACGGCGGTTCCAGGCTCACCCCGGTGAAGGAGGCGACGACCATCCCATCGGGCAGGCCGTCGACCAGGCCGCCACGGCGACGATGGAAGTGGGCACGTGCGCGAGCAGCCGTCGCAAAGCCAACGGATCTTCGATCGGCGCCGGGCCGGCAAGAGCACTCGTAGCAGCAGGAGCACCCGGCGCGACGGGGACGGAAGCGGAGGGCGGGGAGAATACGGGCGAGGCGGTGACGGAAGCGCCGGCGGGGGTCATGCGGTCTCCTTCAGGAACGGGACGGGGGAATCGTGGAGGGCGCCGTCGGCGGCACCGCAACGCCCGGTGGCGCCGATGCCGCGGCGGTTCAGCGCAGCGACGAGGCCTTCGCCGACGTGATACGCCTCCTCCAGGTGCGGGTACCCGGAGAGGATGAAGTGCCGCATGCCCAGGTCGCGGTATTCGGCGATGCGCTCGGCGACTTCGTCGTGGCTGCCGACCAATGCGGTGCCGGCGCCGCCGCGGACGAGCCCGACCCCCGCCCACAGGTTGGGGGCGACTTCGAGGGACCGGGGATCTGCCGTGGGGTCGAAACCCGCGCCCCGGCCGTGGAGCTCGGCCATCCGGCGCTGTCCCTCGGATTGGGACCGGGCCAGGCCCTCCTGAACCCGGCGGACCTCCCGGGGATCGAGTCCGCGCTGCAGGCGGGCGGCTTCGGCCCAGGCTTCCTCGGAAGTATCACGGGTGATCACGTGCAGGCGGATGCCGTGATCGACGGTTCGCCCGGCCCGGGCCGCCGCGGCGTCGACCCGCGCCTTCTTCTCCGCGACCGCCCGGGCGGGCTCACCCCAGGTGAGATAAACGTCGATGGCGCTTCCGGCGACGGCCAATGCCGGGTCGGAGGAGCCGCCGAAGAACACGGGCGGGGCGGCGGCGGGGGGATTGGCCAGGGCGGCGCCCTCGACGTGGACGTGATCGCCGTGGAAATCGACGGCTTCGCCTGCCCAGAGGCGGCGGATCACGGCCAGTTCCTCGCCCGCGCGCGCATATCGCGCGGCTTTGTCCAGATGGTCGCCGAAGGAGCGCTGCTCGTGGTCTTCGCCGCCGACGACGACGTTGACCAGAACGCGCCCGCCGGACAGGTCGGCGAGCGTCGCCGCCTGCTGCGCGGCGAGCGTCGGCGAGGCCAGGCCGGGCCGCAGGGCGACCAGGAATTTGAGGCGTTCCGTGGCGGCGGCCAGCGTCGACGCGATGACCCACGCGTCGGCGCACCACGCGCCGGTGGGGATGAGCACCGACTCGAAGCCGTTCGTTTCCGCGGCCAACGCCAACTGCGTGAGATAGCGCAGGTCCGCTTTCCGGTTGCCGACGTGATTTCCGGCGCCATGGCCGCCCGCGGTGATTCCGCGGGAGTCGCCGTAAGTCGGCAGGAACCAATGCAGGGTCACATCGTGGTCGGGGGACGTTGATTGGAGGTGTGTTTTCTCGGACATGGCGTCGAGTAGACCACCCGGTGCGCGAATTCGGAAGAAACCATTCACCGTGACTGGAATGGCTGTTCCTGAGACCGTTTCCCCAAACAAGTTGACAGACCAGTCGGTCTATTCAATGATGTTCCGCATGCCCCGCTCCGCCCCGTCGATCGCCGACCGCCAGGCCGAGGCCGCCGCGACACCGGCCCCGGCCAAGGCTGCGGCCCACGCCACGCCCCACACCGCGGCCGCAGCCCCGGCCGCTGCCGCAACCCACGCCGCAGCCACGGCCCCGGCCGGCGTTTCGCGCGCGCGGTCCACGGACGCAGCTTCGCCCGCGCGGTCCACGGGCGCGTCCCCCGCCATCAGCCCGACGGCCGCCTTCCGCCTGCCCACTTCGCCGGCGGCGCGGCTGCACCACCAGATCCGCCTGCAGTGGCCGATTACCCGCCCCGATCTGGCGGCGTCGACGGGCCTGTCGCAGCCGACGGTGGCGCGCGGGGTCACGGCGCTGCTCGACGCGGGGCTGGTCGAGGAACGCCCGGACCTGATCACGGGCACGGGGACGGGCCGGCCGCGCGTCCCGCTGGCGCCGGCGAAGTCGCCGTGGCTGCACGTCGGGGCGCACCTCGGGTTACGCACGTCGCACATCGCGATCTTCGACACGGTCGGCCGGGTGCTGCGCGAAACGGACGTCGACTTGCCGCTGGACGCGCTGGCCCCTGACGAGGCCATCGATTCGATCGTCGCCGCCATCCACCGCCTGCGCACCGGCATCGCCCGGCCGCTGCGCACGGTCGGCGCCGCCCTGTCGGGCCACGTCGCCGCCGACGGGACGGTCAACTCGCGCTCCTACGGCTGGGGCCGGACCGACCTGGTCGGCATGCTTTCCGACGGCCTCGGCCTCCCCGCCCTCGCCGCCCCCGACGTCGCCGCGATGGCCGCATCCGAACTGGCGGCCAACCCGCTGCGGGCGGGCGGCGAACGCTTGCCGACGTCGCTGTACTTCTACGCCCGCGAACTCGTCGGAGTGGCATGGACCGTCGACGGCGCGGTGCACCGGCCGGCCCACGGCGACGGGTCGATCGGACATCTGCGGCCGGCGGACAGCGACCTCCTCGGCGGCGCGACGCTGCGGGAGGCGGTCGGCTCCTCCGGAGTGCTCGCCGCCGCCCGCGACGAAGGGGTCCGCGCGGGATCCATCGCCGAGCTCATCGCGGCGGCGCAGACGAACCCGGCGGCCCGAGCGATCCTCGACGAACGGGCGCGCCTGCTGGGGCTGGCGGTGGCCACGGTCGCCGACATCGTCGACCCCGCGCACGTCATCCTCGCCGGCGCGGCGTTCACCGACGATGCCGCCGGCCTGCGCGTCACGGCCCGAACCATCGCCGCCACCTCCCCGGCCCGACGCGACATCAGGGTCTCCCGCGCCCGCGGCACCATCACCCGCGACGCCGCCCGCGCCGTGGCGCTGGATCCGCTGCACGCCGACCCGCTGGGCCTCGCCCCGGCGCGGTGAGGCACAATCGTCGCCCATGCCCGGGGACCACGAACCTTCCAAGCCGGATGCCGTCGAGGGAGCCTTCGCCGCCCTGGCGAGCCAGGCGCCGCCGCGGCCGCCGCTGACCCACATCCTCGGCGCCACCGTCGGGGTGACCATCCCGCTGATCGTCCTCGGCGCCGCGGCAGACGCCACCGACCTGGCCCTGCTCATACCGCCGATGGCCGCCACCGCCGCACTGGTCGTCGGCGGCCCCGACCTGCCGTTGGCGCAGCCCCGCAACATCGTCCTGGGGCATCTGCTCGGCGCGCTGATCGGGCTGGGACTGGCCCACTGGTTCGGTGGGTCGGTGCTGGTCGGCGGGCTCGCGGCGGGCCTCGCCTTCGGCGCGATGCTGCTGCTGCGCTGCGCCCATTCCCCCGGCGCGGCCACCGCCATGCTCCTGGTCACCATTCCCCCGGCGGTCCCCGCCCGCTTCCTGGCCGTGCTCATGGCGTCGGCGGTGCTGGTGATCCTCGCGGGGCTGGCCGCCAATCGGCTGCGCCGCCTCCGCTACCCCGCGTACTGGTGGTGAGCGCCCGCGGGTGCGGGCGGGATGGCGCGCACGCGGGCGTCGTCAAGCACCCCCCGGAATCGCGGCGCGGGCGGAAGGTTTTCCACCCGAAAACGTGATCGCGGTTACCCTGGCGGAGGCAAGGGCGTTACCCCCGTTCACGCCTGCCCGCGGGCCGGGGGCACGCCCTCTGACCAGCCCCGACTTCGGAAGTGACGGTGATCCCCCATGTCCGCCAGCAACGACCGCAAGAAGAAGAGCGACAAGGCCAAGACGAAGGCCAAAACCAAGGCCGCCAAGTCCGCCAAGTCCGCCAAGGACGAGAAGGCCACCAAGACAAAGGCGAAGACCAAGGCCAAGAAGGGCGCCCACGACGCCGCGGCAATGCGCCCGGGCGTCCCCGGCCCCGAACCGGTCGCCTACGACGAGCCGACCGACCCCCGCGAGCCGCTGGCCCCCAAGGACGACCAGACCTCGCCCAAGCCCGCGACGCCCACCGGTTGCCCGGTCCACGCCGACCGCACCGACTTCGCCCAGCAGGGCCCCTACCTGACCACCCCGCAGGGCGTCCGCCGCGCCGAAACGGACCACTCCCTCAAGGCCGGTCCCCGCGGCCCGATCCTGCTGCAGGACCACCACTTCCAGGAGAAGCTGCAGCACTTCGACCGCGAGCGCATCCCGGAGCGCGTGGTCCACGCGCGCGGCGCCGGCGCCCACGGCGTGTTCCGCTCCAACGGCAAGGCCGCGAAGATCACCCGCGCGGGCTTCCTCAAGGAGGGCGTGGAAACCCCCGTCTTCGTGCGCTTTTCGACGGTCGCCGGCTTCCGCGGTTCCATCGACACCGCACGGGACACCCGCGGCTTCGCCGTGAAGTTCTACACCGACGAGGGCAACCACGACCTGGTGGGCAACAACATCCCGGTGTTCTTCATCCAGGACGGCATCAAGTTCCCGGACGTCGTCCACTCGGTCAAGCCGCACATGGACCGCGAGATCCCGCAGGCGCAGTCCGCGCACGATTCCTTCTGGGACTTCGTGTCGCTGCACACCGAGGCGACGTTCCACACCATGTGGAACATGTCCGACCGCGGCATCCCGCGTTCGTACCGGATGATGGAGGGCTTCGGCGTCCACACGTTCCGCATGATCAACGACGCCGGCGAGACGTCGCTGGTGAAGTTCCACTGGAAGCCCAAGCTCGGAGTCCACTCGCAGGTGTGGGAGGAGGCGCAGCTGTCCGGCGGCGCCGACCCGGACCTGCACCGCCGTGACCTGGCCGACGCCATCGAGGCCGGCGCCTTCCCCGAGTGGGACCTGGGCGTGCAGGTGTTCCCGGACAACGCCGAGGAGACCTTCGAGGGCATCGACCTGCTCGACCCGACCAAGCTCGTGCCGGAGGAGCTCGCGCCGGTGGAGATCATCGGCACGATGACCCTCAACGGCAACCCGACGAACTACTTCGCCGAAACCGAGCAGGTCGCCTTCTGCCCGTCGAACATGGTCCCGGGCATCGAGACCACCAACGACCCGCTGCTGCAGGGCCGCCTGTTCTCCTACACGGACACCCAGATGCACCGCCTGGGCGGCCCGAACTTCACGCAGCTGCCCATCAACCGCCCGCATGCCCCGGTCAACGACATGCAGCGCGACGGTTTCGCGCAGCACGCCATCCCCGGCGGCATCAACGCCCACCACCCGAACTCCGTCGACGGCGGCTGCCCCTTCCTGGCCGACCCGGAGACCGCGGGCGGTTACATCGAGGTGCCGCAGGAGATCGCCGACGCGATCAAGACCCGCGAGAAGCCGGCGAGCTTCGCCGACCACTTCTCGCAGCCGCGGATGTTCTGGAAGTCGCTGACCGACGTCGAGCGCGACCACATCATCGAGGCCTACACCTTCGAACTGTCCAAGTGCTTCGACGAGACCATCCGCC
The DNA here is from genome assembly GCF_030408795.1 of Corynebacterium hansenii. Classification (NCBI taxonomy): domain Bacteria; kingdom Bacillati; phylum Actinomycetota; class Actinomycetes; order Mycobacteriales; family Corynebacteriaceae; genus Corynebacterium; species Corynebacterium hansenii. The sequence goes on along the minus strand of NZ_CP047211.1, from coordinate 109,064 downwards.
GCCGCGTGGTCGGCGAGGTGCTCGCGCACATCGACCAGGAGCTGGCGGAGTCCGTCGCCGAGGGGCTGGGCCTGCCCGCGCCGGATCCGGTGGCCGACCTGCCGGAGCCGGAGCCGTCGCCCGCGCTGTCGCAGATCCGCGGCCCGTACCCGCTGGACGGCCGCCAGGTGGGCATCATCGCCGACGACGACACCGACGCGAAGGCCCTGGACGCGCTGATCGAGGGCATCGACGAAGCGGGCATGGTGCCGCTGGTCATCGCCGACCATGCGGGCCGGCTGGGCGCCGACGGCGACGGCGCGACGGTGCAGCGCACGACGTACAACACGCGCTCCATCGAGTTCGACGCCGTCATCGCCGCGGCCGACGTCGACGCCCCGGAGATCGCCGTGCTGCTCGGCGAGGCGTTCCGCCACCTGAAGGCCATCGCGGCCTTCGGCGACGGGCGGGAGCTGGTCAAGCGCCACGTCGACGCGGACGCGCCGGGCATCGTCCTGGCCGCCGACGGCGGCAAGGCGCTGAAGTCCCTGCTGAAGCTGATGCCGGAGCACAGGGTGTGGGATCGGGCGTGACCGGCCCGGCCACGGAGCGCCCGGCCTCGGGGCGCACCGCCCCGGAGTGATCGGGCCGCGTCGGGCCCGGTCCGGCTTCACCCCGGTCCGGCGGGGCGTCAGGCCAGCTTCACCCCGGCCCGGCGGGACGTCAGGCCAGCTTCACCGCGGTGCCGGAGGCGGTGACCATCAGCATGCCGTTGTCGGCGCCGAGGACCTCGTAGTCCAGGTCCACGCCGATGACGGCGTCGGCGCCGAGGGCCTGCGCGCGCTCGTACAGCTCCGCGAGCGCGGTCTCGCGGGTCTTCTCGAGCTCCTTCTCGTAGGACTCGGCGCGGCCGCCGACGAGGTTGCGGAAGCCGGCGCCGATGTCCTTGAACATGTTGACGCCGGAGATGGCCTCCGAGGAGACGATGCGGATGTAATGGGCGATGTCGCGGCCCTGGATGCTGGGGGTGGTCGTCATGATCATGGCAGCGAGCATACGCAAGGAGGGGCCGCCGCGCCCGGGTTAATTCCGGTCACGGCGGCCCCTCCAACAGCGGTTTCGCTACACGCCGATGGGCATGTCCGCCGGCTCCACCGCACGCGGCAGATTCGACTCGCCCATCAGGTGGCGGTCCACCGCCTCGGCGCAGGCGCGGCCCTCGGCGATGGCCCACACGATCAGGCTGGCGCCCCGGCCGTTGTCCCCCGCGACGAACACGGGGCCGGTGAACGAGCCGTCGTAAAGCGCGTCCGGCTCGAGCGTCGCCCTGTAGTCGCCGTCGCGGACCATGCGGCCGCGCTCGTCGAACACGACGCCCAGCTCGGCGACGATCCCGCCGCGCTCGGGGCCGGTGAAGCCCAGCGCGATGAGCACCAGATCGGCGTCGATGTCGAAGTCGGTGCCCTTCATGGGCACGCGGCGGCCCTCGACGACGGCGACCTCGTTGGCCGAGATGCCGGTGACTCGCCCGTCCTCGCCGTGGAAGGACACCGTGTTGGCGTTGAACACGCGCTTGCCCAGCGTCTCGCCGGACACCCGCGCATCCAGGCCCAGCGCCGCGGTGACCTCCGGCGGCTCCGAACCGGAGATGACGTACTCGCCTTCCTCGTGCGCCGTGGCCACGCGCCAGACCAGCGGGTACATCGGCCACGGGGTCGACGCCGCACGCGAGCGCGGGGCCCGCGGGCGGATGTCGAACTGCGTGACCGACGCCGCGCCCTGGCGCAGGGCGGTGCCGAAGCAGTCGATGCCGGTGTCGCCGCCGCCGATGACCACCACGCGCTTGCCCCGGGCGTCGATCTCCGGCACCTCGGCGTCGCCGGCCGCCACGCGGTTGGCGTGCGGCAGGTACTCCATCGCCTGGTGGATGCCGTCCAGGTCGCGGCCGTCGACGGGCAGGTCGCGCGGCAGCGTGGCACCCGTGGCCAGCACCACCGCGTCGAAGTCCGCCAGATCAGCGGCGCTCGGCGAGATGCCGCAGCGGAACACGGTGCCCTCGGCCTCCATCTGCTCCAGGCGGCGGTCGAGGAACCGGGCCTCCATCTTGTAGTCCGGCACGCCGTAGCGCATCAGCCCGCCGGGCTTGTCGTCGCGCTCGAAGACCGTCACCGCATGCCCGGCGCGGGTCAACTGCTGGGCGGCGGCCAGGCCGGCCGGCCCGGAACCGATCACCGCGACCGACTGGCCGGTGTCGAAGCTCGGCGGGATCGGCTGAACCCAGCCCTCCTCGAAGCCGCGCTCGGCGATGGCCAGCTCGATGTCCTTGACGGTCACCGCGTCATCGTTGATGGCCAGGACGCAGCCGCCCTCGCACGGCGCCGGGCACAGGCGGCCGGTGAACTCCGGGAAGTTGTTCGTCGCGTGCAGGCGGTCGAACGCCTCGCGCCACCGGTCCTGCCGCACCAGGTCGTTCCACTCCGGGATGATGTTGCCCAGCGGGCACGCGGCGTGGCAGAACGGCACGCCGCAGTCCATGCAGCGGGTCGCCTGGGTCTCGATGTGCCCGGGCGCCGGGTGCTCGTGGACTTCCTTCCAGTCCATCAGCCGCAGGGGCACGGGGCGGTGGGCCGGCTCCTCGCGGCGGTGCTTCATGAATCCCTTGGGATCAGCCATTGTTCACTGCCTCCATGATCGCTTCGTTGACGTCCAGGTCCTCGGCTTCGGCGCGCGCGACGACATCGAGCACGCGCGCGTAGTCGCGGGGCATGACCTTCACCATCGACGCGGGGTCGGCGTCGGCGGTGGAGCCGGTCAGCTCGCGGTGGCGGGCGATGACGCCGGTGAGCCACGCGATGTCGTCGGCGTCGGGTTCGAGCAGGTCGACGAGCTCGGGGTTGATGTGCCGGGCCAGTTCCTCCGCCCCGCCGTCGGCGCGGAGGAACGCGATGCCGCCGCTCATGCCGGCGCCGAAGTTGCGGCCGACGGGGCCGAGCACGACGACGCGCCCGCCGGTCATGTACTCGCAGCCGTGGTTGCCGATGCCCTCGACCACCGCGGTCGCGCCGGAGTTGCGCACGCAGAAGCGCTCGCCGACGGTGCCGCGGATGAAGATTTCGCCGCTGGTCGCGCCGAAGCCGATGACGTTGCCGGCGATGGTGTCGCTGGCCGCGTCGGCGGTCGGCGGGGCCGACCGGGACGGCTTGACGACGATCCGGCCGCCCGACAGTCCCTTGCCCACGAAGTCATTGGCGTCGCCCTCGAGGAGCAGCTCCACGCCCGAGGGCACGAAGGCGCCGAAGGAGTTGCCGGCGGAGCCGGTGAGTTCCACGGCGAGCGCGCCGTCGGAAAGCCCCCTGGCGCCGGTGGCCTTGGTGATCTCGTGGCCCAGGCGCGTGCCCACCGACCGGTCGACGTTGGAGATCGGGTAGCTCAGGCGCAGCGGCCCGACGGCGCCGGCCGCGCCGCGGCGGGCGGCGACCAGCAGCGCCGAGGAGTCGGCGATGATCTGCTGGTCGAGCGTGCCCTCCAACCCGTGCTCCTGCGACTTGGTGCAGCGCGGGTCCTGGCCCATCCAGGGGCTCTCGACGGCGTGGAGGATGCGGTCGAGGTTCAGCTTCGCCGCGCGGGGCAGCTCCGCCAGGTCCGAGCGCGGGCGCAGGCACTCGACGTGGCCGACGGCCTCGTCGATGGTGCGGAAACCCAGCTCCGCCAGGTACTCGCGGATCTCCTCGGCGATGAACGTGAAGAAGTTGACCACGTGCTCGGCCCGGCCCGTGTACTTCTTGCGCAGCTCCGGGTTCTGCGTGGCGATGCCGACGGGGCAGGTGTCCAGATGGCAGACGCGCATCATCACGCAGCCCTCCACCACCAGCGGCGCGGTGGCGAAACCGTACTCCTCCGCACCGAGCAGCATGGCCACCATGACGTCGCGGCCGGTCTTGAGCTGGCCGTCGCACTGCACGCGGATGCGGTCGCGCAGGCCGTTGAGCAGCAGCGTCTGCTGCGTCTCGGCCAGGCCCAGCTCCCACGGGCCGCCGGCGTGCTTCAGGCTGGTCAGCGGCGACGCGCCCGTGCCGCCATCGTGGCCGGAGATGAGCACCACGTCCGCGTGGGCCTTGGACACGCCCGCCGCGACGGTGCCGACGCCCAGCTCGGAGACGAGCTTGACGTGGATGCGCGCGTTCGGGTTGGCGTTCTTCAGATCGAAGATCAGCTGCGCCAGGTCCTCGATCGAGTAGATGTCGTGGTGCGGCGGCGGCGAAATCAGGCCGACGCCCGGGGTGGTGATGCGCACCTCCGCGACCCACGGGTAGACCTTCGACGGCGGCAGCTGGCCACCCTCGCCCGGCTTGGCGCCCTGGGCCATCTTGATCTGGATGTCGGTGCAGTTGGACAGGTAGTGGCTGGTCACGCCGAACCGGCCCGAGGCGACCTGCTTGATCGCGCTGCGGCGCCAGTCGCCGTTGGCCTCGCGGGCGAAGCGCTTCGGGTCCTCGCCGCCCTCGCCCGAGTTCGACATCGCCCCCAGGCGGTTCATGGCGATGGCCAGCGTCTCGTGCGCCTCGGCGGAGATGGAGCCGTAGCTCATGGCGCCCGTCGAAAAGCGCTTGACGATGCTCGACACCGGCTCGACCTCGTCGATCGGCACCGGCGGGCGGTCGGAGACCATCTCGAACAGGCCGCGCAGCGTCGCCAGCCGCTTGGTCTGGTCGTCGACCTTGCGGGTGTAGTCGCGGAACACCGCGTACTGGCCGGTGCGCGTGGCGTGCTGGAGCGTGAACACCGTCTCCGGGTTGAACAGGTGGTACTCGCCTTCGCGGCGCCACTTGTACTCGCCGCCCAGGTCCAGGTCGCGGTGCGCCTGCTCCTCCGGGCGGGGCAGGAAGGCGCTGCGGTGGCGGGCCTCCACGTCGGCGGCGACCTCGTCCAGGCCGACGCCCTCCAGCGGCGACACCGCGCCGGTGAAGTACTCGTCCAGGAAGTCCTGCGCCAGGCCGATGACGTCGGCCAGCTGCGCGCCGCGGTAGGACTGCACCGTGGCGATGCCCATCTTGGACATCACCTTCAGCACGCCGCCGGCGGCCGCACGGCAGTAGTTCGAGCACGCCTCGTCCAGGTCGAGGGTGCCCAGCCGGTTCTTCATCCGCAGCTCGTCGATGGTCTCGAACGCCATGTACGGGTTGATCGCGTCGGCGCCGAAGCCGATGAGCATGGCCATGTGGTGGACCTCGCGGGCGTCGCCGGCCTCGACGATGAGCGAGGCCCGCGAACGGGTCTTCTCCGCCACCAGGTGATGGTGGACCGCGGAGGTCAGCAGCAGCGACGGGATCGGCGCGAACCGCTCGTCGGACTCGCGGTCGGACAGGACGATCAGCGACGTGCCGCGGTCGATGGCCTCGGAGACCTCGCGGCGCACGCGGCGGATGGCGTTGCGCATGCCGCGGCCGCCCTGGGCCACCGGGTACAGGCCGGAGATGACGGCCGACTCGAACCCGGCGAAGCGCTCGTCCTCGTGGGCGCGGACCAGGGTGACGAACTCGTGGTTGTCCAGGATCGGCTGGTCCAGGCGGATGCGGCGCGCCGCGGCGGCGGTCGGGTCGAGGACGTCGGCCTCGGCGCCGAGCAGCGTGTGCATGCTGGTGACGGACTTCTCGCGGATGGAGTCGAGCGGCGGGTTGGCCACCTGGGCGAAACGCTGCGCGAAGTAGTCGAACAGCATGCGGGGGCGGTTCGACAGCGCGGCGATCGGGGTGTCGGAACCCATCGAGCCCAGCGCCTCGGCGCCGGTCAGCGCCATCGGGCGGATGATCAGGTCGACGTCTTCCTCGGTGATGCCGAAGACGCGCTGGCGCAGCACCGCGCGGCGGTGCGGCATGTACTCGTAGCGCTGCTGCGGCAGCTCCGCGGTGGTGACCAGACCCTCTTCGACCCACTCGCGGTACGGGCCGGTCGCGGCGAGCTCGGCCTTGATCTCGGCGTCGTCGATGATGCGCCCGGCGGCGGTGTCCACCAGGAACATGTGGCCCGGGCGCACGCGGGTGCGCTGGACGATGTGCTCCGGCGCGATGTCGAGCACGCCGGCCTCCGACGCCATGACCACCAGGCCTTCGTCGGTGACCCAGATGCGCCCCGGGCGCAGGCCGTTGCGGTCGAGGGTGGCGCCGATGACGGTGCCGTCGGTGAACGCCACCGCCGCCGGGCCGTCCCACGGCTCCATGAGGCAGGAGTGGTACTCGTAGAACGCCCGCACGTCGGGGTCGAGGTCGTCGTCGTGCTCCCACGCCTGCGGGATCATCATCATGACGGCGTGCGGCAGGCTGCGGCCGCCCAGGTGCAGCAGTTCCAGGGCCTCGTCGAACCGGGCGGTGTCGGACCCGTCGGGGTCGCACACCGGCAGGACGCGGTCGATGTTGCCCAGCTTCTCCGAGCGGATCAGGGCCTCGCGGGCGCGCATCCAGTTCTCGTTGCCGCGCACCGTGTTGATCTCGCCGTTGTGCGCGACCAGCCGGTACGGGTGGGCCAGGGGCCACGAGGGGAACGTGTTCGTCGAAAAGCGGGAGTGGACGATCGCCAGGGCGGAGGTCATCTCCGGCCGCCGCAGGTCGGCGTAGAAGCCGGCCAGCTGCGGAGTGGTGAGCATGCCCTTGTAGACGATCGTGCGGCTCGACAGCGACGGGAAGTACACGGTGTCGCCGCCGGCGCCCTGGCCGGCACCGCGGTCGCCGAGCTCGCGCTCGCAGCGCTTGCGCACGAACCACACCTTGCGGTCCAGGTCGATGCCCGTCAGCGGGCGGCCGTCGCGGCCCTTGGCGGAGACGAAGATCTGCCGGAACACCGGCATCGCGTCGCGGGCCATCGAGCCCAGCGCCGAGTCGTCGACCGGCACGTCGCGCCAGGTGATCAGGTCCACGCCCTCCTCGGCGCAGATGTCCTCCACCGCGCGGATGGCGTCGAGGGTGGCCATGCGGGCCTGCGGCAGGAAGGCGATGCCGGTGGCGTACGCGCCGGGCTCCGGCAGCAGCACGCCCGCGTGGGACAGTTCCGCGCGGTAGAACGCGTCGGGGATCTGCAGCAGGATGCCGGCGCCGTCGCCGGTGTTCTTCTCCGCCCCGGCGGCGCCGCGGTGGTCGATGTTGATCAGCGCCTGGATCGCCTTGTCCACGATGTCGCGGCTGGCGCGGCCGTGGATGTCGGCGACGAAGGCGACGCCGCAGGCGTCGTGCTCGCGGGAGGGGTCGTACAGGCCCCGGCGCGCCGGGCCGTGCGCGAGGGTGGCGCCTGCGCGCGTCCCGGTTGCGCCGGTGCGGCTGCTGTCGTTCGGGCTCGTGGCGTCGGTCATTGCCGGCCCCTTTCGTTGCTGGTGTCCTCTCGGACGTCACGGGTTTTCGCGTCGCGCGCCGCGTCCGGGGCCCGGGGTGCCGGGTCGGCGTTTCCGGTGGTCCGGGCGCGGCGCGCGCGTGGCTTCTGCAAGGAGCATCGGGGGTCGCGGCCGTAATGACATAACTCGGCGACAACCATTTCCCCAGGTCACGCGGACACTGTGACATGCGACACAATTGGCCCGGGGCCTGATTACCGCCGGGCAACCGCCGTTTAACCCCGCCGAAACAAACCGGGGGTGCCGTTCGCCGCCGCCCAGCCCCTTCCACCGCTGCCCCCCTCCGCCCCAGCCCCTCCACAGCCACACAGCCCCTCCGCAGCCGCCCCGCCCGCGATCGATACCTTCGAACATGCGCGCCAAAGCCGGAACCCCTCGCGCGGGCGGATCCGGGCGGTGTCATATGGTCGCCGCATGTCATCCAGCGCCCGCACCACGCCCCGCAAGCACCGCCTCCTCGCGGCGGTGCTTGCGGCGGGGTTGGCACTGTCGGGTTGCTCGGCCCTCGACGGCGAGGGCTTTGCGACGCCGCCGTCGGACCCCTTCGGCGCCCCCGGGACTTCCGCCGGGGGCGAGGTTTCGGACGGAGCCGGGCCGGACGGAGGAGACGCCTCCGCCGATTCCGGGGCGCCGGAACCGGAGCCCGCGCCCACGGAGCCGCCTCCGCCCGCGCCCATCGACCCGAACGCCCCTGCCGGCGATGGGGCGATGGGCGGCGACGGCGGGGCGTCGTCAAGCGGGGAAGCCGGCCCCCTGGGCGCGATCCGCGGACAGCTGGCCGCCCTGGAGACCAAGGGGCGCGCGCCGAAAACCGGGTACGACCGGGACCTGTTCGGGCAGCGATGGTCCGACGACGTGCCCGTGGCGCTGGGGCACAACGGCTGCGACACGCGCAACGACATCCTGCGGCGCGACCTGGTCGACGTGGAGATCAAGCCGAACACCAACGACTGCGTGGCGCTGGCCGGGACCCTGCACGATCCGTTCACCGGCGCGGCGATCGCGTTCCAGAGAGGGTCGAGGACGTCGAGCGCGGTGCAGATCGACCACATCGTGGCCATGTCCGACGCCTGGCAGAAGGGCGCGCAGGGGCTCGACGGCGACGCGCGGCGGGCGTTCGCCAATGACCCGCTGAACCTGATGGCCGTCGACGGGCCGTCGAACCAGCGCAAGGGCGACGGCGACGCCGCGACGTGGCTGCCGCCCAACTCCGCGTTCCGCTGCCAGTACGTCGCCCGGCAGGTCGCCGTCAAGCACCGCTACGGCCTGTGGGTGACGCCCGCCGAGCGGGACGCGCTGGACCGTTGGCTGGGCACGTGCGGGCCGGCCGACGATGCCGCGCTGGCGGCGCTCGTCGAAGGTGGCGTGGCCGAGCGCAGGTGGCGGCCTGCGTGTCCACATAGCTGTCGAATTAGACATATCCCCGCCGCGAATGTCGGTAACCTCGAGTCATGGACACCAATGACGACGCCATCCGATCCGAGCGACGCGGCGACGACGTCGCCATGGGGAGCACCGAACGGGCCGACGACATCGACAAGGTCGCGGCCGCCGCCGTCGCCGAGGACGCGGGAGTCGGCGACGGGAAAGACAAGGAGAAGGGCAGGGGCGGGGACAAGGGCAGAGGCGGGGACAAGGCCGGGGACGGCAAGTCCAAGCCCGAAACCGTGGGCAAGGGGCCCGCGAAACTGCCCGCCACCCCGGATCCCGCGGTGGCGAAGGAACTGCAGAAGGTCCTCGACGGCAAGTACGCCGACGAACGCGAACGCGTCCGGGCCTTCCTCGACGACGAATTCTTCCGCCCGCAGGCGGGACTGCCGCTGGACGAGGCCCGCGAGGCGGTGCTCGCCCGGCTCGAACGCCTCCGCGACACCGGCATGCCCAAGGGCGTGTTCAGCGCCGACCATGGCGGCACCGGCGAAATCGGCGCGACCCTGACCGGGATGGAGATGGTCGGGCACGCGGATCTCGGAGTCATGGTGAAGTCCGGCGTCCAGTGGGGGTTGTTCGGCGGCGCGGTCGAGGCGCTGGGCAGCGAGCGCCACATGCACCTCGTGCCGCAGATCATCAACCTGGACCTGCTCGGCTGCTTCGCCATGACCGAGCGCGGCCACGGCTCCGACGTGCAGAACCTGCTGACCACCGCCACCTACGACGCCGAAACCGACGAGTTCGTCGTCCACTCCCCCAGCTTGGCGGCGGAGAAGACGTACATCGGCAACGCCGCCCGCCACGGCCGCATGGCCGCTGTGTTCGCGCAGCTGCACACGCCCGGCAGCGCCACCGACGCCAACCACGACCCCGCCGAATCCCACGGGGTGCACTGCATCCTCGTGCCCATCCGCGACGAGGACGGCAACCCGATGCCGGGCGTCACCCTCGGCGACCACGGCCTCAAGGGCGGGCTGCCGGGCGTGGACAACGGCACGATCATGTTCGACAACGTGCGGGTGCCGCGCGAGAACCTGCTCAACCGCTTCGGCGACGTCGACGAGCGCGGCAACTACTCGTCGCCGATCGACTCGCGCAACCGCCGCTTCTTCACCATGCTGGGCACGCTGATCCGCGGCCGCATCTCCGTCGGCGCGGCGGCCGGCGCGGCGACGCGATCGTCGCTGACCATCGCCCTGCGCTACGCCACCCGCCGCCGCCAGTTCGAGGGCGTGCCCGGCAACGAGAAGCGGCTCATCGAGCACCGCTCCCACCGTCTGCGCCTGCTGCCGCGCCTGGCCCGCTCCTACGCCCTGGCGCTGCTGCAGAACCAGATCATCGCCCGCCTGGACGAGCAGGAGAGCCTGATCGCCGCCGGCGAGTGGGACGTCGCAAAGCCCACCGACGAGCAGCAATGGAAGCAGCGTGAAATGGAATCGCGCGCCGCGGCCGTGAAGGCCGCCGCCACCCGCCACGCCACGGACACCATCCAGGCGTGCCGCGAGGCCTGCGGCGGCGCCGGCTACATGGCGGAGAACCTGCTGACCATCCACAAGGACGACTCCGACGTGTTCACCACGTTCGAGGGCGACAACACCGTCCTGATCCAGATGGTGGGCAAGGAGCTGATCACGGCCTACGCGCGCGGCCTGTCCGACCTCGACCCGATGGGCATGCTGCGCTTCGGCGTCGAGAACGTCGGCGACATCCTGCTGCGCCGCACCCCGCTGGCCCGGTCGGTGCAGACGCTCATCGACAGCGTCACCGACCGCGAGGAAACCGACATCTTCGACGCCGGCTACCAGGTCAAGCTCTTCGAGGACCGAGAGTCGAACCTGCTGAAGTCGCTCGCGCGGCGCCTCAGCGGCGCGAAAAAGATGGAGGTGGAGGACGCCGTCGCGGCCGTCGACGCCGCGCAGGACCACCTCATCGCCTGCGGGTGGGCGCGGGTCGACGCGATGCTGCTGGAGGCGCTCGTGGAGGCGGAGGCCTCGCTTGACGACGGCTCGCCGGTGAAGGACGTGTTCGTGCAGATTCGCACGCTGTTCGCATTGTCCGTCATCAACGACCACTCGGGCTGGTACCAGGAGCAGAACGTGCTGAACGGCCTGCGCACGAAGGCGGTGCGCGCGGCGATCAACGACCTCGTCGATTCGCTGGGGCCGTGGGCCGACGTGCTCGTCGACGCCTTCGCCGTGCCGGAGGCCCTGGTGTCCGTGCCGATGCTCGACGACGCGGGGGTGGACGCCCGCTGATGCCCTCCCCCGCCGCCGGAGCGCGGGCACCGGCGGCGGGGAGCGGATCGGGGGCGGACCGGGGGCGATGCGGGGGCAAGGGGCCAGATGCGTTGGGTGACGGAAATTTCGGTGGATACGTCGCCCGGCCTTCGCAGGTGGACTAACCTGCACCCACGTGACGACTGGGGCCAGTGGGATCCCGGTCGGACCCCCATCGCGCCCAATCCGTAATCGGGGCGTAACATTCCAGCCCATAATTCAGATGACACACCTAGCACGTGTGCGACGCGCCACTTTTTGCGGTTCGTTCGGGATCCGTATTAGTTTGACTCTCAAACAACACGTCGCGCCGCCACGTCACGCAGAAGAACACCGTTTCCCCGCGAAGCGGCCAGCCCGCAAACTCCTTGGAGGAACAGAGACAATGTCCGCCGAAATCAACTCCGCACCCAAGCTGCCGCTGCCGTTCCAGGTGAAGGCCGTTGCGAAGTCTCTGAGCCCCCTCCTCAAAACGGGCGCCCTCTACATGACTCCGAAGACCGCGCCGTTCTGCCTCAACTGCATCCGGCGCTGGCGCTTCGCGGTCGGCGGCCTGATCACCATGAGCGCCGAGCGTTACCCGGACCGCCTCGCGCTCGTCGACGACGAGGGCGAGCTGACTTACGCCGAGCTGCGCGACGACGTGTGGGCGCTGGCCCGCGCGCTCAAGGACCGCGGCATGGGCCCCGAGTCCCGCTTCGGCATCATCGCCCGCAACGGCCGCGGCATCATCATCCCGATGGCGGTCAAGGGCCTGCTGGGCTCCGAGATCATGATCATGAACATCGGCTCCTCGGCCCACCAGATCTCCGGCCTCCTCAACGAGACCAAGATCGATTACCTCTTCGTCGACGAGGAGTTCCTCGAGCGCGTGCCGGAGGACATCGGCGACTGCACCGTCGTGGTCACGCACGTCTTCGACAAGGACAACCGCCCCGAGGTCCCCGAGAACTACCTGTTCATGCAGGATCTCATCGACGCCGGCGGCACCTCGGAGCTGGAGACCCGCCCGAAGCAGGGCCGCATCATCATCATGTCGTCGGGCACCACGGGCATCCCGAAGGGCGTGCTGCGCAACGAGCCGAAGACCCCGGCGACCCTGGGCGCCATCGCGGACCGCATTCCGTGGCGCCGCAACATGGTCATCCACCAGTCCGCGTCGATGTTCCACGCCTGGGGCTGGGCGAACGTCATCATCGCGATGGTCACCGGCGCGACCCTGGTCACCCAGCGCCAGTTCGAGCCGAAGGCCGCGCTGGAGCAGTTCGACAAGTACGGCGTCAACGGCCTGGTGTCGGCTGCGATCTTCCTCCGCATCCTCAATGACGAGCTCGAGGCCAACCCGCGCCCGAACCCGGGTCCGTTCGAGTTCATGATTTCCTCGGGCAACGCCATCCCGGCGTGGCTGGTCACCGCACTGACCAAGCGTTTCGGCCCGGTGGTCTGCAACTTCTACGGTTCGACCGAGGCCGGCCTGACCTCCATCGCCACCGGCCCGGAGCTCGCGGAGCGCCCGGATTCGGCGGGCCGCCCCGCCATCGGCGCGCACGTCCGCATCCTCGACGACGACGACAACGATGTCCCGGCCGGCGAGATCGGCCGCATCCACACCGCCCAGGAGCTTGCGTTCACGGGTTACATGGCGTCGCAGCGCGACAAGTTCCGCACGGTCGACGGCCTGCTGGAGATCGGCGACCTGGGCCGCATGGACGAGGACGGCTTCCTCTACGTTTGCGGCCGTTCGGACGACATGGTGATCAAGGGCGGCGAGAACACCTTCCCGCGCGAGGTCGACGAGGTCCTGGGCGCCCTCGACGGTGTCGAGGATCTGCACACCATCGGCGTGAACAACACGAAGACGCTGCTCGCCGAGCTGCACACGTTCGTGATCCGCAAGGACAACCAGGCGGGCAACGCGCTGGATCCGGATGAGATGCGCCAGGTCGTCCGCGAGAACCTCGCGGAGCACTCGGTGCCGGAGCACATCCACTTCGTGGATGATCTGCCGCGCAACGCGACCGGCAAGGTCGTCCCGCGTCTGCTGCCGGTTCCGGAGCCGGAGTAAAAATCGGCGCAGGCCCGGCACCGGGCACTTCCGACACCGGGCACCAGCCTTGAGCGGCGAGGCTTCACGGGCGGGCCCCGAGCCGTTTCGGTGCCGGGCACACCCTGTACCGGGCGCATTCAACACCTGAGCGGCGAATCTTCGTTGCCGGGCCCGGTTTCATGGCCGGGTTCAAATTCGAGGCCAACCTAGCTTTGCGACGGCCCCGCGGACACCACGTCCCGCGGGGCCGTCGCCCATTTCCGGGCCGTGTCCGCCCAAACCCCCGCCATTCCCCGACCCCTCACCGCAGATGCGCCAGTTCCAGGCAAATACACCCGTTGCAACGGGCGCATCTGCCTGGAACTGGCGCATCTGGAGCAGTTTTAATTGCGCGGGCGGACGGTTACTTCCTCCACGATGCAGTCATCCGTCGCATCGACGCACAGCCGCACGGCGGCGGCGATGGAGTCGACGTGGACGTACTTCGAGCCGTCGTAGCCGTCGGCGCCCATGATCTGCACCTGCATGTCGGTGTCCACGCGACCCGGGTGGACGGAGGAGACGCGCACGCGGCCACGCTCCTCTTCGCGCAGGGCGTCGGTTATGGCGCGCAACGCGAACTTCGACGCCGAATACAGGCCCAGGCCCGGCCCCGACTTGTAGCCGGAGCCCGAGTTGATCGCCACGACCGTGCCGTGCCCCTCGCGGAGCGCCGGCAGCAAGCGGCGGGTCAGGTCGACGACGGCGACGACGTTGATGTCCAGCAACCTCGACCATTCGTCGCGGTCGGCGTCGGCGACGGTGCTCTTCGCCCATATCCCGGCCGAATGAACCAACACGTCGAGCCGCGGCTTCCGCGACGCCGGCGCATCCGCCGCGCCGCCCCCGTTCTCCCCGACACCGCCGCCTGCACCACCACCGTCGAGCCCCGCCCGCGCGACGGCGGCGGCGACTTGGTCGGGGTCCGTCAGGTCGGCGACGAACGCCTCGGCGGAGGGCAGCTCCGACACCACGGCCTCCGCCCCTTCGGCGGTCGTCGCACCGACGAGGACGTGATGGTCGCGCCCGAGATCGAGCGCCACCGCACGGCCGATCCCCCGCGACGCTCCGGTGATCAGCGCAATCGGGCGGCCGCCCGCACGCTCCACAGCGGAGCCAATCGCACCACCGCCCACGCCGGCGTCGCCATCCACGGGCAGACTTTCTCCCCCGCCAGAACCGCGCGCACCGCCGCCCACGCCGGCTTCCCCGTTCCCCGCCACGCCTACTTCACCGGCTTCGGCGCGGCGTTGCCGGCCTGGTCGATGGGGGTGATCTGCAGGAAGTCGATGTTGACGTGCGCGGGGCGGGTGGCCACGAAGGTGATCACTTCGGCGACGTCCTCGGCGGTCAGCGACTCGACGCCCTCGTAGACGCGGCCGGCCTTCTCGGCGTCTCCGTCGAAGCGCACGAGCGAGAAGTCGGTGTGCACGCGGCCGGGGTCGATTTCGGTGACACGGACGCCGTCGGCGGCGATCTCCTGGCGCAGCACCTCGGTCAGGGCGCGTTCGCCGTGCTTGGCGGCGTTGTATCCGGCGCCGCCGGGGTAGTTCTGGCGGGCGGCGATGGAGCCGATGGTGATCACGGCGCCTTTCGCGGCCTTCAGCGCGGGCAGCAGGGCGCGGGTGACGCGGAGGGTGCCCAGGACGTTGACGTCGTACATCCAGCGCCATTTTTCCTCGACGGCGTCTTCGACGGATTCCATGCCCAGGGCGCCGCCGGCATTGTTGACCAGCACGTCGCATGACTGGACCTCGGCGGCGAGGGCGTCGACGGCGGTTTGGTCGGTGACGTCGAGTTCGACGACCCGCGCCGTTCCGCCGGCGTCGCCGATGCGGCGGGCGACCTCGGCGAGTTTGTCGGCGCGCCGCGCGCCGAGCACGACTTCGTATCCCGCGGCGGCGAGTGCGGCGGCTGTGGCGGCGCCGATTCCCGAGGATGCGCCGGTGACTACTGCGACGGGCTTGCCCATGATTGTTCCTCCAGCTGGTGGTGCGTGTGCGGCGGCCGCGGGGCCGCCCGTGTCGTCGTTCGCGGGGTGCCGGTGGCGCGCGGGGCGCCGCCGCAACCTGCCTGACGTCGTTCCTACCAGCGTTGGCGGGCGGGGCGCGGGCGGTGGGGTGTGCTTGACGACGCCCACGTGGTCCGCAACCGCCCGGTTTCGTCAGAGGGAGCCGGCGCCTTCGGCGATCACGGCGACGGCGAGGATCAGGAAAATGGCGCCGGAGACGGCGTCGATCCACGGCCCGGCGCGGTGCAGCGCCCCGGCGAATGCGGGGTGGCCGAGGCCCCGGGCGACACCGCCGAACCACGCGATGGAGCAGGCCGCCAAGACGGCCACGATGAGCGCCTGCTGCCCGAAGCCCATGCCCGGCTCGATGAACCTGGTGAACACCGCACCGAAGAAGATGACGGCCTTCGGATTGGACAGGTTGGTGAACAGGCCCTGCAGGAATGCGCCGGTCAGGCCGGGGCGCTGCTCGGCGGGGACGTGGGCGTCGTCAAGCGGGTCCGGGGACGGCGCCCCGCCGCCGCGCAACGCGCGCACGCCCGCCCGCAGCGCGGAGAAGCCGAGCCACAGCAGGTACGCGCCGCCGGCGATCTGCAGAACCGACAGCAGCCACGGCGCGGCGGCGAGCAGCGCGCCGAGTCCGGCGAGCGTCAGCACCAGCCACACGAGGATGCCCGCGACGATTCCCGCCGCGGCGGCCAGCCCCCGCGCCCGCGACCGCGTGGCGATGCGCACCAGGCACAGCAGATCCGGCCCCGGCGAGCAGATCGCCGCGAACCAGACGCCGAGCAGTGCGAGGAAGGCGGTGACGGTCATGGGGAAAGCCTAAATCGCGGGCGGGGCCAGGCAAGGCGCCGCTACGCGCTCAGGCCCAGCTGTCCGGCGATGGCCTTCTTCGCCAGCGCCCACGGGGCTCCGTGGATCTTGCCCCAGGAGCCGTGGTCGGCGTCGTGGAGGATCCGCAGATCGACGGGGTTGCCGGCGGCGCGGGCGGCGTCGGCGTAGACGGTGGCCTGCTCGAAGGAGACGGTGCGATCGTTGCGGCCGTGCAGCACGGACATGCGCACGCCGGGGTCGACGTGGAAGACGGGCGAAGCGTCGCGGTAGCGGTCGGGGTAAGCCTCGGGCGGGCCGCCGAGCAGCGGGACGATGTGCTTGTCGCCCGCCCGGAACGCCTTGGCCAGGTCGTACACGCCGCAGATGGCCACGCAGTTGCGCACGGGGAACTTCGGCCGCGAACCGGGGATCTCCGGCGGCAGCATCGTCCGCCCCGCCGCCCACGCCGCGAGGTTGCCGCCGGCGCTGACGCCGGTGACGGTGACGCGGTCGAGGTCGATCTCCACGTCGGCCTGCCCGGCCAGCTTGGGCACGTGGTCCATCGCGGCGGCGACGTCGACGTACGTGTGCGGCCACCCGCCGCCGCGCCCGCTGCCGCGGTACTCGATGTTCCACACGGCCATGCCGCGCCGCGCCAGGTCGGCGGCCATGTGCCCGGTGGATGCGGCGGTGGAGAACCCCGACCAGCCGCCGCCGTGGATCATCACGGCCAGCGGCAGCGGCCCGGCGCCGTCGCGTTTGGCCCCCTGGGGCAGGAAGAGGTCCCCGACCTGCCGCTCATGCCACCCGTAGGAGTACCGCACCGCACCGGCGGCCCCGGCGTCCTTCTCGGACACGCCCCGCGGCCCGTCGCACGTGGCCACGCCCCCGACCGCGAAGCCGGCGGCGGCCAGGCCGAGCAGCTTTACGACGGTCCGCCGGTCCACCATCGGCGTGCCCGGCCCGTTCATGCCGGGGCGCGCGGAGACGTCCGCGCGACGAGGGCGGAGATCTGCGCGACGACGTCGGCGGGGCGATGGGTCATGACCATGTGCGGGCACGGCGCGAGGATAGCCACTTCCGGCCCGTCTTCGCCGTCTCGGGAGCCCCCCGCCAGTTCGCCCCACACGCGCAGATGCGCCTCCCGCCCGCGGGCGGCCGCCGCGACCGCCGCGGGATCCTCGCCCGCGCGCAGGCGCCGCTTCGGCACGGCGAAGATGTCCGTGACCGCCGTGACGGCGCGGACGCGGCCGGACCCGCCGGCGTCGCCGACCGCCGCATCCACCGCCCGCAGGTCCCGCAGATCGCGCGCCCACCGGGAGAACACGGCGTTTTCCAGCAGCATCGACGACAGCTCGCCGCGCCGCATACGGGGCCACGCCCACCGCACCAGCGGTTCCAGCGTCAGGCCGGTCGCATGCGACACCGCCTCGAACACCGGCGACGGGCGGCCGGCGTCCTCGACCACGGAGACGTCGATGAGCAGCACCCCGTCCACCAGGCCCGGATTGGCGCGCACGGCGCCCTCCGCCAGGAACCCGGCCGCCGAGTGGACCGCGAGAATCACCGGCGACGCCCCCTCCTCGCGGCACCGGCGCAGATCGTGGACCACGCGGCCGACCTCGTCGCCGAAATCCGGGACGTCGCCGAAGGTCCACGCGCGCCGCCGCCCCAGCCCGGGACGATCGACGATCACGTACGGGTACGGTCCGCCGTCGGGGGCGCGGGCGTCGGAAAGCTCCGCGACGACCGGCGCCCACTTGCGCGCCGGAACCCCCGCCCCGCCCGCCATGACGACGACGGGGGCGCCGGGGCGGATCGGCGGCGACGGGGGGATCTGCGGGGCCTTGCGGGAGGTCATCGGCGCGGGCTCACTTCTCGTCGCGGACGAAGGGGAACGCCAGCGACTCGCGGATCGTCGCACCCGTGATCAGCATGACCACGCGGTCGACGCCCATGCCCAGGCCACCGGCCGGGGGCATGCCGAACTCGAGGGCGCGCAGGAACTCCTCGTCGACCTGCATCGCCTCCGGGTCGCCGCCGGCCGCCGCGAAGGACTGCGCCTCCAGGCGGGCGCGCTGGTCCAACGGGTCGGTCAGCTCGGTGTAGGCGGTGCCCAGCTCCACGCCCCACGCCACCAGGTCCCAGCGCTCCGTCACCGTCGGATCGGTGCGGTGCGTGCGGGTCAGCGGAGACACCGACAGCGGGAAGTCGGTGTAGAAGGTCGGGAACGTCGTGCGCTCCTCCACCAGGTGCTCGTACATCTCCAGGGCGATCTGGCCCGAGTCCCAGTCCGCGCGGGCGGGGATGTCCAGCCGCTCGCACAGGGCGCGCAGGTGTGCCTCCGGCGTGCGGCCGTCGAGATCCGGGGTTTCGATGCCCTCCGCCCGGACGGCCTCGGTGACCGCGCCGAAGAGCGTCTTGACCGGCCAGTCGCCGGAGATGTCCACCAGGTTGCCCTCCGGGTCGCGCACCACGCACTCTCCGTTGGCGGCGATGGCGGCGTCCTGGATCATCTTCTGGCAGCGCAGGCGCATGGTCTCGTAGTCGTCGTGGGCCGCGTACGCCTCGAGGATGGTGAACTCCGGATTGTGCGTGGCGTCGACGCCCTCGTTGCGGAACACCCGGCCCAGCTCGAAGACGCGGTCCACGCCGCCGCACATCAGGCGCTTGAGGTACAGCTCCGGCGCGATGCGCAGGTAAAGGTCCATGTCGTAGGCGTTGATGTGCGTGATGAACGGCCGGGCGTTGGCGCCGCCGTGCACGCGCTGCAGGATCGGCGTCTCCACCTCGAGGAAGCCGTCGCCGCCCAGCGACGTGCGCAGCGAACCCAGCACCGCCGACCGCGCCTTGAGCACCTGGCGCGAGTAGTCGCCGACGGCGAGGTCGACGTGGCGGTTGCGGGCGCGGGCCTCCGGATCGCGCAGGCCGTGGACCTTGTCCGGCAGCGGGTGCAGCGACTTGGCCTCGATGGCCCACGAGTCCGCCATCAGCGACGGTTCGCCGTTGCGGGACGTGCCGCGCTCGCCGTCGACGTAGATCAGGTCGGCGAGGTCGATGTCGCCGAGCCGGTCGAAGCTGTTCGCCCGGTCGCGCTCCAGCAGCACCTGGCATTCGCCGCGGAAGTCGCGGACCATCAGGAAGACCACGCCGCCGAAGTCGCGGCGGGCCATCACGCGGCCGGCGACGGACAGCCGCGTCCCAGGCTCGGCCGCGGCGACGTCGGCGCAGGAATCCTGCGGGACGTTGCCGACGGTCCACGGGTCGATGCCCTCGCCCTTCATGCGGTGGGCGGCGCCGATGCGCGCGCCCGTCTGCTCGGGGACGCGGCGCTCGGGAAGCCGGTTCATGCCGGCCAGCACCTCGGGCACGGCGGCGTAGGCCGCGATGGCGCCCGGGGAACGGTCGACGGCGCCGGTGAAGTCGCGCAGCGCCGACCACGTGGGCCACGGGATGAAGCCCTCGGCGATGCCGGAGGCGATGGCGACCCGGCCGACCGTGCGCGGCGACTCGAAGCACAGGTAGCGCGGCAGCCACTCGGGGCCGTAGCGGTCGTTGGAGCGGTAGAGGGTCTCCATCTGCCAGAACCGGGACAGGAAGACCAGCAGCAGGCGCCACGTGCGGCGCACCGGGCCGACGCCGAGCTCGTCCTCGGAGGCGAAGACCCGGCGGAACACGGCGAAGTTGAGGCTGATCCGCGACACCCCGATGTCCTCGCCCTCGCGGCACAGCTCCGAGACCATCAGCTCGACGCTGCCGTTGGGGGCCTCGGGCGAGCGGCGCATCAGATCCAGGGACGCGCCGGTGCGGCCCCACGGCGAGAAGCTCAGCAGGGCCACGCGCCGGTCATCGACGAGGGTCTCCACAAGCAGGCAGTCGGAATCGGCGGGGTCGCCGAGGCGGCCCAGCGCCATGGAGAAGCCGCGTTCGTCGGTGGTGTCGCGCCAGGCGTCGGCGTCGTCGGACACCGCCGCCAGTTCCTCGGCGGACAGGTCGCCGTGGCGCCGGATGCGCACCGTCGCGCCGGCGTTGCGGGCGCGGTGCACCGCCTGGCGGATGGGCTTGCGCTCGGGGCCGGTGAGGCGGAACGTCGTCGTGTCCAGGATCGCCTCGTCGCCCAGATGGAACTCCATCAGGCCGTGGCGGCGGTAGGCGCGGGCGCCCTCGCCGGAGGCGCCCATCACGGCCGGCACCCAGCCGAATTCCTCGGCGCGCGCGAGGAACGCCACGATGGCGGCGTCCCATTCCTCCGGGGAGCCGACCGGATCGCCCGAGGCCAGCGCCACGCCGACCTCCACGCGGTAGGTCACCGCGGCCAGGCCGGATTCGGCGTAGACCACCGACTTGTCGCGGCGGGTGGCGAAGTAGCCCAGCGAGTCCTCTTCGCCCCAGCGGGCCAGCAGCGCGCGCAGGGCGGTTTCGTCGTCGGCGGTCAGCGCGTTGCGGCCGGACTGGGACCGCAGCAGGACGTAGACGGCGACGATGATGACCAGCGCGCCGAGCGCGCCCAACACCAGGTCGACCCACGTCGGCGGGCGGCCGGTGGAGGCGCGGGGATCGACCAGCGACAGGCCCGCGACCTTGTTCAGCGCCCACCAGAAGCGCTCGCCCTCGGGGAGCGCCGGCGCGCGGCCGCCGTGCCCGGGGAACGCCGACACCAGGGCCCAGCCCGCGAGGACGGCGATCACGGCGCCGGCGGCCCAGGTGGCCAGGCCCCGCCACACGGCGCCCGGCCGGACGCGGGCGCGGAACTGGTCGTGCGCCAGGATCACGAACGTCAGGATCAGCGCCTGCAGCAGAGTGCCCACCGCGAACAGCCCGATGATCTCGATCTCCTCGTCCACCGGCGACATGACCCACCACTCGCCCATCATGGACACCGTCATGCCGATGACCAGCACGGTCATGGCCACCGCGATCCACCATGCGATGCGCTTGCGGCTGAAGATCCCGCCCGCCAGCAGCAGCAGCGACACCGACCACGCCAGAGAGGTTTCGGGCACCGGCAGCAGCACGGTGTCGAGCAGGATGCGCAGGCTCAGCAGCGGCCCGCGCCAGGCGGGCACGAGGCTGAACGCCAGGGCGATCAGCGCGTGGATGGTCAGCAACCACCCGTACCACGTGGGGGTGGCGTCGATGATCCGCCGCAGGACGGATGTTTTCATGATGGATCCTCGGGGACGGGGGCCCTTCCGGGCGCGGCCGTCGCGGCCGTGCGGCGGGGCCCTTTGCTACGGGCGACGATGCCGACGGCGGCATCTCGCCGCCGAGGGTACCGCCGATGAAGGGGGCACCTTGATCGGTCAACCCCAACGCTTATCAACAATCGTCTCCGATATGTGGGCATCGGGGCCGGGCGGGAACCCCGGATCACCCCCGCATGTGAGCGATGCCCGCGCCGCAACACCGCGCCCCGTCGCCCCGCGCCGCACCGGGTCAGCGCGTTCCCTTCGGTACCGCTTCGACGCCGCGCCCCGTCGCCCCGCGCCGCGCCCGGTCAGCGCAACTGCGCGAGCAGCGCCTGCTTCACCGCCCGCCATTGCGGGCCGTGGATCTCGGCCCAGGAGCCGTGCGAGGCATCGTCGAAGATGTGCGTTTCGACGGGCCGGCCGTGCCGTCGTGCGGCGGCCTCGTAGGAGATGGCCTGCTGCACGTCGACGACCGTGTCGTTGCGGCCGTGGAACACGACGGTGCGCACGCCCGGCGCGAAATACGCGATGGGAGACGTGCCGCGGTACCGATCGGGGAATTCTTCGGGCGCGCCGCCCAAAAGGGGGAGGATGAACGGATCGCCCCACCGGATCGCCCGGGCGAGGTCGTAGACGCCGCACATCGCCACGCAATTGCGGATGGGGAACGCCGGCTTCGCGCCCGGCGCGCCGTCGGGAAGCGCTTCCCTGTTCGCCGCCCACGCGGCCAGGCTGCCGCCGGCGCTGACCCCCGTGACGGCCACGCGGCCCAGATCCAGGGGCACCGGCGAGCGGGCCGCCAGGTGCGGGATGACGTCGATGGCGGCGGCGACGTCCTCGTACGTCCGCGGCCAACCGCCCTCGCCGCCGGTGCCGCGGTACTCGATGTTCCACACGGCCAATCCGGAATCGGCGAGGTCCTTCGCCTGGTGCGCGGTGCTGGCGGCCGTCGACCCGTCGGTCCAGCCGCCGCCGTGGATCATCACCACCAGCGGCACCGGGCGCGCCGACCGCACCGTGGTTCGCGCCGCCGCCTCGGCGCGGACCCCTTCGGGACCTTCCGCGCGCGTGGGCGCCGGGGCGCCCTCGACCATGGCGGGCGGGAGGTGGAGGTCGCCGAATTGGCGGGCATCGGCGCCGTAGGTCATGCGCATGGTCACCGGCGACCCGGAGTCGACGACCCTCGGCCGCACCTCCGGGCCCGGCGCGCGATGCGGGGTGCCGGCCACGCGCGACGTCGTCGACGGCGTCCCGGGGGCGTCGCCCGGCGACCCGGCGACGTCGACGACGCGCCCGGCGATCACTCCGGCGGTGGCGCCGACGGCGGCGAGCCCGAGCAATTTCAGCATGCTGCGGCGGTTCCGGTTCCCGTTGATGTGCCTCAAGCCGTCCCTCCTCCTACCCCGCCGAGGTTACCGGCGCATTCGGCGGTGGGGCGGCGACGAACCGGGCGCGGGCACCCGACGGCCACATTCGGTGATACGCGCCACATTCCCGCCGAAAAATGAGATACTCCCATACATGTCGACCACCGCGCCCAGCCCCGCTTACCCCACCCTGCTGTCGCCCATCCAGGCCGGTCCCCTGACCCTGCGCAACCGCGTCATGATGGGCTCGATGCACACCGGCTTCGAGGAACGCTCCCGGAATCTGCCCAAGCTCGCCGCCTACCTCGCCCGCCGCGCCGAAGGCGGCGCGGCGCTGCTGGTCACCGGCGGCTACGCCCCCAACGTCGAGGGCTGGCTGCTGCCGGGCGGCTCGATGATGGCGTCGAAGCGCATGGCCGACGGCCACCGCCGCGTCACCGACGCCGTCCACGCCCACGGCGCGCACGTGGTGCTGCAGGTGCTGCACGCCGGCCGCTACGGTTACCACCCGTTCATCCGCTCGGCGGAGACGTCGAAGTCGCCGATCACCCCGTTCAAGGCGCGCCGCCTGGCCGGCTTCGACGTCGAGCGCACCATCCGCGCCTACGTGCGATCGGCGAAGCTGGCGCAGCGCGCGGGCTACGACGGCATCGAGATCATGGGCTCGGAGGGCTACCTGCTCAACCAGTTCCTGGCGCGGCGCACCAACCGCCGCACCGACGAGTGGGGCGGCTCGGCGCGGCGGCGGATGTCGCTGCCCATCGAGATCGTGCGGCGCATCCGCGCGGAGGTCGGCGACGACTTCATGCTGCAGTACCGCATTTCGCTGCAGGACCTGGTCGAGGACGGCCAGACGTGGGACGAGACCGAGGAGCTCGCGGGCCGCCTGGTCGACGCCGGCGTCGATCTGCTGAACACGGGCATCGGCTGGCATGAGGCGCGGGTGCCCACCATCGTCACCTCGGTGCCGCGGGCGGCGTTCGCGGAGCTGTCCGGCCGGCTCAAGGCGGCCGTCGACGTGCCGGTGTGCGCGTCGAACCGCATCAACGACCCCGGCGTGGCGGAGGACATCCTCGCCTCCGGCCAGGCGGACATGGTGTCGCTGGCCCGCCAGATGCTGGCCGACCCGGATTTCGTGCACAAGGCCCGCGACGGCCGCGCGGACGAGATCAACACGTGCATCGCCTGCAACCAGGCCTGCCTGGACCACACCTTCGCCAACAAGAAGGTGTCCTGCCTGGTCAACCCGGTGGCGGGCCGAGAGCTGGAGCTCACCCCGCGCCCGGCGGCGACGCCGCGGCGCGTCGCCGTGATCGGCGCGGGCGTCGCCGGCCTGGCCTTCGCCGAAGCCGCCGCCGTCCGCGGCCACGACGTCGAGATCTTCGAGGCCTCCGACGCGATCGGCGGCCAGTTCCGCCTCGCCGCGGCCATCCCGGGCAAGGAGGAGTACGCCCACACGCTGCGCTACTTCTCGCGCCGCCTGGAGGTCCTCGGCGTGCCGGTGCACCTCAATCATCGCGCCACTGCGGATCAGCTTCACGACGCCTCCGCGGGTGCCGGCGACGTCGCAAAGCAGAAGGAGGACCGGGACGCCGACCCGTCGTTCGAGGCGACGCCGGTGGACGAGGTGGCCAAGCCGTTCGACCACATCGTCTACTCCGCGGGCGTGGTGCCGCGCATCCCCGAGATCCCCGGCATCGACCACGATTGCGTGATCCCCTACGACGACCTGCTGTCCGGCCGCCGCACCGCCGGCGCGCGGGTGGCGGTCATCGGTGCCGGCGGCATCGGCGTCGACGTCGCCGAGTACCTGACCCGCGAGCCGAACCAGTCGCTGGAGCAGTGGCGCCGGGCGTGGGGCGTCGTCGACCCTGCGGAGGCGCCGGGCGGGCTGGGCAAGCCGGTCGACGAAAAGCCGTTGCGCGAGGTGCATCTGCTGCAGCGCAAGCAGACGCGCATCGGCAAGGGCCTGGGCAAAACCACCGGCTGGGTGCACCGCGCCGAGCTGAAGAAGGCCGGCGTCCACCAGTACACCGGCGTCACCTACGACCGCATCGACGACGACGGCCTGCACATCACGGTCGACGGCGAGCGGAAGGTCATCGCGGTGGACAACGTCATCGTCTGCACCGGCCAGGAGTCCGACCGGTCGGCGCTGGGCGCGGGGGCGGAGGATCCGCGCATCCACGTGATCGGCGGGGCCGACGTCGCCGCGGAGCTCGACGCCAAGCGCGCCATCCGCCAGGCCGTCGAGCTGGCGGCCGAGCTGTCGCGCTGACGGTCGGGCGGTTTGCCGCCGATTCCCGCTCGGCGGCTGCCCGCCGCTGTCCGCTCGGCGGCCGCTTTCCGCTTGGCGGCTGCTTTTTCGCTTGGCGACGGCCCATGTTCCGCGTGGGCCGTCGCCAAGCTCTTTTCAGAGCGGGTACCGGTCGACGTACACCCGCCGCGCGAGCGGCAACCGGCCGGGGTCGCGGGGCGCGCCGGAGGGACGGCCCACCGCCAGCAGCAGCGCGACCGCGACATCGCGGGCGGAATCGCCGGCACCGAGGGCGCGCTTGAGCTCGGCCTCGTCGAAGCCGGTCATCGGGGAGGTGGCCCAGCCGCGGGCCTCGGCGGCCAACATGGCGAAGGACGCGGCGATCATGGCGTCGCGGATGGCGTACTCGCGGGAGCGGCCGAGGTCGCGGCGCTCCTTCTGGAAGCCGGCGATGCGGTCGCGCTTCTGCGCGGCGAAGGCGCCGTCCCACAGGCCCGACCCGATGTTCTGGGCCGCGACTTCGTCGAACGTGTCCTCCCAGCCGTCGGGCTCGGCGATGAAGGCGAGCAGCAGCGGGGCCTCGAGGACCTGGCGCTGGCCGCGCGTGGCCTCGTGCACCGCGGCGCGGACCTCAGGGTTCCGCACCCGCACGATGGCGCGGGCCTGCATGTTGAACGCCGACGGGGCGGTGAGGACCAGATCCAGGAATTCCGCGATCTCGTCTTCGGGCAACGCCTCGGGCAGGAATTCGCGGTTCGCCCGGCGGGCGCGAACCATGGCGTCGAACCGGGCGCGGAAATCGGCCGGGCCGGTGTTCGGGTCAGTCATGTGCGGTTCCTTCCGGCATGTGCGTATCCCTCACGCATTCGCGGTTCCCTCCAGTTCCAGCAGCGCCCGCTTCATGGGCTCGCCGCCGCCGTATTTGCCGATGCCCCCCGACGCCGGCACGACGCGGTGGCAGGGGATGAAGATCGCCAGCGGATTGGTCGAGCACGCCGTGCCCGCCGCCCGTGCGGCTTTCGGGTATCCGGCGGCGTCCGCCAGTCCGCCGTAGGTGACGGTCTCGCCGAAGGGGACGCGGGTCAGCGCGGCGAGCGCCCGCCCCCGGAACCCGTCGCCGAGGTCGACGTCCAGCGGAACGTCAAACTCCCGGCGCTCGCCGGCAAAGTACTCGGTGAGTTGGCGCCGCGCGACGTCCAGGATCGCCCGCGCGTCGGGGTCGTCCTCAGGCCCGTGCGGTGCGACGGGCCCGCGCAGGGACACTTCGACGAGCCCGCGCGGCGACGCGGCGAGCCCCAGCGGGCCGAGCGGGGAGTCGAACGATGTCGTGGCCATGCGCCCAGGGTAGATGCGCGGCGCCTACGCCGTGACGGCCAGCCAGATGGCGATGTGGTGCAGCGTCGCGGCGACGATGGTGGCGGCGTGGAACACCTCGTGGAAGCCGAAGAAGCGCCG
The DNA here is from genome assembly GCF_030408795.1 of Corynebacterium hansenii. Lineage (NCBI taxonomy): Bacteria > Bacillati > Actinomycetota > Actinomycetes > Mycobacteriales > Corynebacteriaceae > Corynebacterium > Corynebacterium hansenii. The sequence goes on along the minus strand of NZ_CP047211.1, from coordinate 82,819 downwards.
CGACGGGTTGGGCCACTTCAGGGCGTAGACCAGGGCGCCGAGGGTGTAGATGAAGCCGCCGACGCCCAGCAGGATGGTCACCGCCGGGCCGAGGCCGTTCCACAGGTCCGGGATCTCCCAGATGACCAGCCAGCCCAGCAGCAGGTAGACGCCCACGCCCATCCATCTGGGGTGGTTGACCCACACGACGTTGAGCAGCACCGCGAACAGGGTGCCCGCCCAACACAGCCCGAGCAGCAGCGCGGCGCGTTCGGGTGGCAGCGCCATGACGGAGACGGGCCCGTAGGTGCCGGCGATGAACACGGCGATCATCGCGTGGTCGGCGCGGCGCCACATGAGCACCGCGGACTCGCTGCGCCACGGGCCCAGGTGGTAGAGCGCCGACACGGCCATCGAGCCGATCAGGCACACGACGTACAGCGCCGACATCCACGTGGCGATGCCCATCCCGTGCGCGGTGGCGGTGACGACGATCAGGGCGATGCCCGAGCCGAGGAAGCCCCACGTCGACCGTTCGTGGAGGACGCCGCGCAGCAGCGGGCGGGGGCCGCGGTCGTAGCGGGGTCGCCGGCGGCGCCGGGGCGTCTCCTCGGGCGGGACGTTGGGGCGCGCCTCGCGTTCCTCCGCGCTGATCGGGGCCGCGGTCGCGCCCGCCGAATCGGCCGACGCCGCCGGTCCCGCCGCACCTTCGGCGGGGACGTGCGGCGTCAGATCGATCCGGGGCGGCACGCCGGCGGTGGTCGTGGCGTCCGCGTCGTGGGCCTCGAAAGCGTCAGGTCGCATACTGGCAGCTTACGCCTGCGTAAGTGACCAAGTGCTGATAAAACGATGATTATTTGCCGCGAATGTCCCCGGCCGCTCACCCGTCGCCGGCGGGCCCGCCCGGCCCGTTCGAACGCCATGCGGTCGCGGCCTCCGGGCAATCCGCCGGGTCTGCCAACATCGGCAGGAAATCCGCCAACGTTAGGATGTTGCCATGTCCAGGGCCAGCGTCGTTCTCCGCGAAGGAGACACCCACGAGTACCGCAAGGATCGTGGCGCCTTTTTCACGCCGGTTCCCGTTGCACGCTATCTCGCGGACCGAACGGTCGGACCTTCGACTTCGTCGGTGCTGGAACCGTCGTGCGGCGAAGCAGTGTTTCTGCTCGCTGCCTCGGAGCTCACCGAATCAACCTCCCGGCACGTCAAGTTCGCCGGCATCGATCTTCACCGACCGTCCGTGGAATTTGCGCGCAGCTTGCTTAGCGACGTCGGCGTGGAAGCCGAGATGGTCGTCGGCGACTTTTTCGATGTCCCGGGAAGCCGCGGCTACGACGCGATCCTCGGAAATCCTCCATTCGTCCGTTTTCACCGTCATGCCGGCACAGCGCGCGCCAAGGCTCTGACCGCCGCACGCCGTGCAGGCGTCGAGTTGAACGAGCTCGCTTCATCCTGGGCTCCCTTCGTGGCTCACGCGACCTCGTTTCTCGCCCCCGGCGGATCCCTCGGATTCGTTCTTCCCGCCGAGTTGCTTTACGCGGATTACGCCGCCCCCATCCGGGCGATGCTCATTGATCGGTTCCGCGACATTGAACTGACCTTGTTCGATGAACGCGTTTTCCCCGATGTCCAAGAAGAAGTCGTTTTGTTGGCGGCTACCGGCTACGGCATCGGCCCCGCAGAATCAATCGACGTTCTTTCGCTTCCCGACTCGGATGCCCTGATCCAAACTTCTACGATCCAAGCCGATGATCCGCGGTCCGGTACGTCGCCTGGGCACCAAACCCGGGCTGCGATTCCCCCCGCGGCGGGCGGGAGATGGACGTCCTTCATTTCGGGGACCCGCGCCGATGAACTCATCTCGGAACAGGTCGCCGTCGGTAATTTCTCCCCTCTGTCATCGTGGGGTACAACCCGGTTGGGTGCCGTAACCGGCGCGAATAAGTTCTTCGCGATCACCAAGGCGGAACGCGAAGCTTGGGGGATTCCCGAATCCGAGGTGATGCGCATCTCGCCTCCGGGATCGAAGCATCTGCGTAATCTCGAACTTTCTGCGGAGAAATGGCGGGACCTCACCGATGACGGCCTCCCCACTCTGTTGTTCCGTCCCGATGCTTCCCCCTCTCCGGCTGCCCAACGGAAACTCCGCGAAGGCATGTCCGCCGACGTCGATCAGGCCTATAAGTGCCGTGTGCGTTCTCCGTGGTGGCGCACCCCGGTTTCCACGCCTCCGGATTTGCTGCTCACCTACATGAATGCCCGGACGCCCCAATTGGCGACGAACTCGGCGGGTGTCAGGCATCTCAACTCGATCCATGGCGTCTACCTGCACGAGCCCGTGCGGGAGCTCGCCCGAGAGTTGCTGCCGCTGGTCGCGCTGAACTCAGCGACCGCCGTCGACGCGGAATTCACCGGACGCGGATATGGCGGGGGGCTGCTCAAGCTCGAACCTGGTGAAGCCGCACGATGGGCCGTACCCTCCCCCGCTCTCGTTACTCGGATTGCCGACGATCTGCGTTCGATCAAACATGAAGTAATGGAGCTCCTGGAGGATGGCGAAGTCGATGCCGCAGTATCTCTCGTTGACGACGTCGTTTTGCCCGCGGCTGGTTTCGATGGCGCCTCAAAGCTCAGGATCATCGAAGAACGTTCCACGCTTCAAACGAGGCGCACATCCCGAAGCAAGAGGAGGAAGTAGCGATGGGCACTGGGGATGAACTGGATTCCGTTCTCGCTGCCGCGGACCTCGACGGAAATCCCTGGAAACAGGCGGAACCCGCCCCCGTCTACCGTCATTCCCCCGAGCTGCTCGCCCGTCTCATGGAGATCCCCGTCAAGGATTTCGCGACCACGCAGAGTGGTCGAGTGGCCAAAGCCGTGGACGCGTGGATAGCGCATGAATTCCGCCGAGCCGGCTTCGATCCAGATGCGGTGTGGCCGCGAGCGAGCTCTCCCCGGGTCTTGCCGACCGAGATTCGCAAGCTCTTGAATGGGTTGCCCTCCCATGCCGAGGAAGACCTGTTGAAATACATCCTCCGGTTGCCCGCGATCGCCCCAAAGGATGCCCGGTTTTTGGGTCGCGCCTACGACAAGCAGGTCGACGTTGCGATGTCCGATTGGTCTACGGGTCCCGAAATGCTGGTCTCGACCAAGCTCATGACCGCTTCCTTCGGGAAGAATCTCTCGAATCGTTTCGAAGAGGCTTACGGCGATGCCGGCAACCTTCGGGCCCGGTATCCGCTGGCCGCCGTCGGTTTTCTGTTCCTGCAACACGCATCGATCGTCGACAAGGAACCCGCGACGTTCGAGCGTTCGGTGGACATGATGCGCAAGCTCAAAGACCGGGGAGATGGAAACGGCTACACGGCAACGTGTCTGATCCTCGCCGATTGGGACATCGATGATCCTTCGACGGGCGTCACCATTCTCCCGGCCGCTGACCGCGGGCACTCCACGCTAACTCCCGACGGCACCGTGCCCGCAGATCTCGGTCCAGAGCAGTTTTTCGAGAAGCTGATCAACGGCATCCTGGAAGCCGCGCCCGTGTCCTACCACGTGCATGCGCGGGAGAAACTCGCCGGTCGTCACCTGGCGCAAGCGGATGACTGACCCTGAAATCTCCGCCGGCGCCGTTCCCGGCCCGGATGGCCGCCCGCGCACGCCGTGGGCGCTGGGCAACGCGCGGCTGCTGGCCTATTACGACGCCGAGTGGGGTGAGCCGATCCTCGACGAGCCCGGCCTGTTCGAGCGCCTGAGCCTGGAGGCCTTCCAGTCGGGGCTGTCGTGGGACGTCATCCTGGCCAAGCGCCCGGCATTCCGCGAGGTCTTCCGCGGTTTCGACCCCGATCGCGTCGCCGGGATGGGCGGCGCCGACGTCGAGGCGGCCCTCGCCGACGCCCGGATCGTGCGCAACCGCGCCAAGGTCATGGCGGCGATCGGGAATGCGCGGGCCGTCGTCAAGCTCCGGGATGCGGACGACCCGCTGGCCCGGCCCGGTTCGCTGCCGGACCACGCGCGGGCCGCTTTGCGACGGGCCGGCCTCCCCCTGCCCGCCCCCGGCCTGCCGGCGCTGATCTGGTCGCATCTGCCGCGGACGACGCCCCGTCCCGAGACCGTCGACGAGGTCCCGGCGACGTCGCCCGAGGCGACCGCGCTGGCGAAGGCGCTGAAGAAGCGGGGTTTCCGGTTCGTCGGGCCCACGACGTCGCATGCGCTGATGGAGGCCATCGGGATGGTCGACGGGCATCTCGCGGGGTCCTGGCGCCGCGGGTGCTCCGGCCTGTGGGACGAGTAGCGGGGCGGGCGGCACGCGCGACGGGGCCATGCGCACCCCAACCACCCGCAAACCCACCCCGACCAGCGAGACGGGCGGCCCGACGGGCGGGGCACCCGTGCCCAATGGCTGACGTGCCAAGCGCCCGACGGGCCGGGGGTTAAGGCGCCGGTTATGGCGCGGCGGCCGCTAGACCTTCGACTCGAACCACTCGAGCAGCTCGTCCCACTCCTTTTCGTGGCCCTTGCGGAAGTAACCGCCGTAGCCGACGCCCTGGCCGCGCGCGGGGCGGGCCTGGCGCTTCTCCACGCCGGCCGAGCCGGTCAGGCGGTCGGTGATCAGGTCCGCGGACGACTCCTCGGTCCAGTAATCGTCGGGGATGCGGATGGACAGGAACGGCTGCGTCGCGCGGGCGAAGCGGGCGTCGAAGTCGAATTCGCCGTCGGAGAAGAAGTAGTCGTTCTTCCGGGCCCACGACGCCCACTGGCGCATGACGCCCAGCGGCGGCTCGGACGTCAGCTTCCACCCCGACGCGGGGATGTGGCCGGTCAGGGTCGCGGAGATGGGGCCGATGATGTTGAACAGGGTGAACGCGCGGATCTTGCCCACCAGCGACGGCACCTTGGTGATGCGCATGCCGCGGCAGTTGATCAGCGCCGCCGCGTCGAACGTGCCCTCCGGGCCGGCGTAGGCGATGCCGTGGCCGCCGACGGCGTGGCCGACTGCGAAGTTGGGCACGCCGGGGAATTCGTCGCGCGCCCAGGAGATGACGCCGCCGACGTCCTCGGTGATCCAGTCGGACATGCGGATGTCGGCGTTCTCCGGGTCGGACTTCATGCCGGAGCGGCCGGTGCCGCGGTAGGAGTAGGTGATCACGGCGTAGCCCTTGTTGGCCACGTATTCGGCGAAGCGGTGGTAGAAGCCCTCCGGGACGCCGGTGCCGCCGTGGACGGTGATGACGCCCCGGATCGTCCCCGGGTCCTCCTGCGGCCGGAAGGCGGTGCCGCGCAGCAGCAGGCCGTCGGCGGCGGGGATGATCACGTCCCGGCGGGGCCGGGGCGCGGACTCCAGGGGGCTGGTCTCGGGGTACATGTCGTCCTTCCATGCCCCGGTGGCGGCGGGGCGCGCGTGACTGTTCGTGTGGCCCGTCACGGGCCGTTTCACCCGGGAGTCTAGGACCGGCTTTGGGCGGTCACAGGGGTTTTGCCCAATTCGGGAGAAAGGGGCTGCTTTACGACGTCACGGCGCTCGAATCGGCGGCCGCGCCTACAGATCGACGTCTCCGTAGGCGCGCTCATCCTCGATGGGCTCGAGGTGCGACGAAATGTGGACGCCGGGGAAACGGTCGCGCAGGTCGTCCTCCATCGCATGGAGGATGTCGTGGCCGTGCTCGACGGACCACTTGCCGGGCACCAGGAGGTGGAACTCGATGAACTCCTGGCGGCCGGAAACGCGCGTGCGGACCTCGTGGACGTCGATGTTGCGGGAGGGGTCGCGGTGGGAGTCGAGGATGCGGTCGACGTCGGCGCGGTCGGGGCCGTCCATCGCCCGGTCCATCAGCCCGCTGCCGGCCTCCATCAGCAGCTTGTAGCCGGTGAACAGGATGTTCAGGGCCACGAGCAGCGCGATGACCGGGTCGAGCCACCACCACTGGGTCAGCCACACCAGCAACACGCCGACGACGACGCCGGCGGAGGTCCACACGTCCGTCATCAGGTGCTTGCCGTCCGCGGTGAGGGTGATGGACCTGTGCTTGCGGCCGGCGTCGATGAGGATCAGCGCGACCACGAGGTTGACCACCGACGCGGCGACGGACAGCACCAGGCCCAGGCCGACCTGCTCGATCGGCTGCGGGTCGATCAGCCGCCCGATCGACGCGGCGATGATGAAGCCGGAGGCGACGAAGATCATCGCCCCCTCCAGCCCGGCGGAGAAGTACTCGGCCTTGGAGTGGCCGAACTCGTGGTCGTCGTCGGCGGGCTTCGCGACGACCTTCAGCACGATCAGCGCCACAACCGCCGCCACCAGGTTGACCAGCGATTCGGCGGCGTCGGAAAGCAAACCGACCGAGCCGGTGACGAAGTAGCCGGCGACCTTCATTGCGATGGTCGCGACCGCCGCGGCAACCGACAACCATGCGAAACGACTCAAATCACGCATGAGGGGAACCTTACTCGCCGTTCCGGATCACGGCTGGGGCGCAGGTTCGGGCGAAGTTTCGGGCCAAGTCCCGACGGCCCTCAGTCGAACTTGTGGAACGCCAGCGAGTTGTCGCGCATGACGCGCGGCATCTCCCATTCGCCGAGGACGTCGAGGATGACGTCGACGTCGCTGCGGTCGAAGCGCCGCGCGGCGTGGGTGCCCGGCAGGTCGGTGCCGAACATCAGCGCGCGGGGGTTGGCGGCGTGGATGCGCTCGAGGGCGTCGGCGACGGGGAATTCCAGGCGGCCGAAGCCGGACGCCTTCACCCGCACGCCCTCCGCGGCGAGCTCGACGACGCGGTCGATGCCCTGCGCCGACATGCCCAGGTGGTCGATTGCCACGGCGGGCAGCTGCGGCAGCAGGTCGGCGACCTCGGGGCGGGAGGAGACGTCGAAGTACACCTCGGTGGTCCAGCCGGCGAGGTCGTGGACCTTGCGGGCGAGGGTCTCCAGGTCGCCGACGGCCATTTCCTGGCCCTTGAACAGGTTGAAGCGGATGCCGCGGATTCCCTTGGCGTCGAGCGACAGCACGCGGTCGGCGCCGAGGTCGGTCGTGCCGGTGATGATGCCGATGAAGTTGCGCCCGTCCTCGCGCGCGAACCCCCGCGAGCGGGCCTCCAGTTCCAGTTCCTCCAGGGCCTCGCCCAGCGTCTCCTCGCGGGTCTGGGCGGAACCGCCGACGACGACGCCGCCGACGACGCGCGACCACCGGTCGACGTCGGCCATGCGGTCGGTGAGCTGCAGGTACCGGTCCACGGTGAACGGGGGCGGCGCGAAGGCCTTGTCCGGCTGCAGGTCGCGCGCCCCGATGATGTGGAAGTGGCTGTCGATGATGTCCATCGCCCCCGATACTACGTTCGCCGGTGAACGACATGTCCGGTGCCGTTCCCCCTTGGAGGGGTGGGCTCAACGGTTGCGGGGGACTCGCCTGGCGCGGCGGATTCCGCCGACGGCCCGTATTCACCGGTTGCGGGTGCGATCCGGGGCGGCTGGCATGCTGGTGGCCATGACCGGCCAGCTTCCGGCGGGTGCCCCGCCCTTCGACGTGTCCGCCATCGGCGCGGGCCTGCCCTTCACCGCCGTCGCGGGCGACCTGGATGCCGCGCTGGGTGGGTCGGTGGCGGTGGTGCAGGCGCCGCCGGGCACGGGCAAGACGACGGTCGTGCCGCCGGTGGTGGCCAATCATGTGGCGGCTCGGGCGGGGTCGGGTGCGGAGGCGCCGGGCCGCGTGATCGTGACCGCGCCGCGGCGGGTGGCCGTGCGCGCGGCGGCTCGGCGGCTGGCGGAGCTGTCGGGCGGCGAGCTCGGGGGCGCGGTCGGTTACACGGTGCGCGGCGACCGCCGGGTTTCACGGGAAACGTCGGTGGAATTCGCGACGCCGGGCGTGATCACGCGCCGTTTGCTTCGCGACGGCGACCTGCCCGGCGTCTCGGCCGTCATCCTCGACGAGGTCCACGAGCGCAATCTCGACTCCGACATTCTGCTGGGCATGCTGCGCGATTTGCGGGAGCTGCGCGATGACCTGGTGCTCGTGGCCATGTCGGCGACCGTCGATGCACCGCGGTTCGCGGGGCTGCTGGGCACGCCCGGCGCGCCGGCGCCCATCGTCGCGGCGGATTCGGTGCTGCACCCGTTGACCGTGCGGTGGGCGCCGCCGGCGGTGCCGCGGTTGGATCATCGGGGCGTGACCCGGCCATTCCTCGATCACGTGGCCGGGGAGGCGGCGCGGGCGCTGGAGGAGGCGCCCGATGGCGGCGACGTCCTCGTCTTCGTCCCGGGCGTCCGCGAGGTCGAGCATGTCGTCGGGGCGCTCGGGCGCATGGAGTTGGGCGGCGGTGATCCCGGCCGCCCGGGCTCCTCGGGCGCAGATGCTTCGGGCGGCGCGGATTCCCGCGGCGTCGAAATCCTGGCCCTCCACGGCCAACTGCGCGCCGGCGAGCAGGACCGCGTGGTCCGCGGCGGCTCCCCGGGCGGGCCGCGCAGGATCATCGTGTCCACGGCCATCGCCGAGTCCTCGTTGACGGTGCCGGGGGTTCGTGCGGTGGTGGACGCCTGCCTGTCCCGCGGCCCGCGCCTGGATCTGGCGCGCGGGATGTCCGGGCTGGTCACCACGTCGTGCGCGAAGTCGTCGGCGGAGCAGCGCGCCGGCCGCGCCGCCCGCCTCGGCCCCGGCGTGGCGGTGCGGTGCATCGGCGAGTCCGAATGGGCCGGCCTGGACGCCTGGCCCGCGCCCGAAATCGCCGTCGCCGATCTGACCCGCGCCATGCTCGACGTCGCCGCGTGGGGCACTCCCGGCGCGGTCGGCCTGCCGCTTCCCGACGCTCCCCCGCCCCGCCACGTCGCCGCCGCCCACGGGACGCTCGCCGCGCTCGGCGCCATCGAACTTGCCGCCATCCACTCCGCTGCCATGGACCCCGGCGCCATAGATCCCGGCCGCGCCGCCGTCGGGGCCGAACCCGCGACCGACGCCCGCATCACCGATCTGGGCAAAGTCCTCGCCGAACTGCCCGTCGACCCGCGCCTCGGCCGTGCGCTGTTGGCGGGCACGGCGGTCCTCGGCGCGAAGCGGGCGGCGGAGGCGGTGTCGCTTCTCGACGAATCCCCCCGCGGCGACCTCACCCGCGCCACTGGCCGGGGCGAACGCGGCCGCAATCGCTCCGGCGCGGATGCCTCCCGCCTCATGCGGCTGGCGGGTGAACATTCCGCCGCCGTCGACGCCGTCGCCGAGACCATGCCCCCGCTGCCCGACGCCGTGCCCACCCGTTCCACGGCAGACGCCATCGCGCTGGTCACGGCCCTGGCCTGGCCGGATCGCCTGGCCAAGCGACGTTCGGCGCAATCCGACGAATACCTCTTCACCGGCGGCACCGCCGCCACCGCCCCTCCGGAGCTGCGCGGGCATGACTGGCTGGCCGTCGCCGACGTCGGCCGCGCCGGCGGTCGCCTCGCGGGCCGGGCGGGCGCGGTCATCCGCGCGGCGGCACCGGCGTCCCGGGAATTGGCGTGCTGGGCTGCATCGGGGCTGTCGGCCGAAGGGGTGGAGGTGGGCGTCGCAAAGCCGAATCCCGATGCGAAGCCGAAGGTCACCGCCCGGCGCCGGGAGCTGCTCGGCGCGATCGAGCTGGGCGCGCACCCGCTCGCGCCCGACGCCGAGCAGTGCCGTCGGGCGTGGCGGGAATTGTTCGCGAAGGACCCGGCGGCGCTGCGCACGCACGTGGGGTTGTCGAAGGACGCCGATGCTTTGCGACGCCGCCTTGCCCTCCTGCACCGTGACATCGGCGACCCATGGCCCGATGTGAGCGATGCCGGGCTTGCCGTGCGGGCCGAGGAACTGCTCGGGGCGGCGATGGCGGAGACCTCGCCGAAGCCGATCGGCGTCGACCAGTTGCGGGGGCTGCTGCCGTGGCCGGAGGCGGCGCGGCTCGATGAGCTGGTGCCCGAACGCCTCGAGGTGCCGAGCGGGTCGCGCATCCGCGTCGATTATCCCGAGGTCGGGGCGGCGGCGGAGGCACCGCCGGTGCTCGCCGCGAAGCTGCAGGAGTGTTTCGGACTGGCGGACACCCCGGCGCTCGTCGATGGCCGCGTGCCCGTCCAGTTGCAGCTGCTGTCGCCGGCGGGGCGGCCGCTGGCGGTGACGCAGGACCTGCGCAGCTTCTGGGATGGGCCGTATGCGCAGGTCAGAGCCGAGATGCGCGGCCGCTACCCCAAGCACCCGTGGCCCGAGGACCCGTGGACCGCGCAGGCGACGAAACGGACGAACCGGCGGAAGTAGGGCCGGGGGCGGTCGAGGGGCAGACTGCGCAGCCCGACCGCCGTCTACCCGGCCGGTGAAGCGCCCCGACCGCACGCGGACCCACCCCGAATGCGTTGACCCACCCCCTAAAACAGGTGGGTTAGCGCATTCGGGGTGGGTTAACGAGGGCGGCTGCGATGACCGGGCGGCCCGAAGGCGGGACCGGCCCCGCCGCCGGGCTCAGTCGTCGTTCTCGGCGGCGTAGGCCTCGGCGTCCATGAGCGGCCCGACCTCGGTGACGCGGATTTCGTAGATCCAGCCTTCGCCGTAGGGGTCGTCGTTGATGACGGCCGCCGAGTCCTCCAGGTCCTCGTTGACGGCCACGACCTCTCCGGACACCGGCGCGTAGATGTCGGACACCGACTTGGTGGACTCGACTTCGCCGCAGGGCTCGCCGGCTTCGGCTTGCGCGCCGATCTCGGGCAGTTCGACGTAGACGATTTCGCCGAGCTGGTCGGCGGCGTACTGGGTGATCCCGACTCGCACGACGTCGCCGGGGTTGACGTCGGTGGAGTTCACCCACTCGTGTTCGGCGGAGTAGAGGTAGTCGGTGGGCAGGTCGGCCATGGTGGTTCCTCCTGGTCTGGGCCCCGTCGGGGCGGTCGGTTCAATTGTGTCGGATGGTGGTCGGTCGTGCCCGGCGTTTGCCGGGCGGGCTTCAGGGGCGCGTGTAGAACGGGGGCTTGACGACGACGTACGGCAACGCCTTTCCCCGCACGTCCACGGACACGGCCGCTCCTTCGATGGGCGTGGGCTTGGCGGGGTCGTCCGCGGCGAGCAGCCCGGCGGCGATCCCCGCTTCCGCGTCGACGTAGGCCAGGGCGATGGGGTGGCCCAGCGTCGGTGAGAGGGCTCCGGAGGTGACTTCGCCGATGGCGGTGCCGTCGGCGTCGACAAGCGGATACCCGGCCCGCGCGGCGCGGCGGCCCTCGCCGGCGAGGGCGATGAGTACCTTCGCCGGGCCGGACTGCTTGGCCTCGACGATGGCGTCGCGGCCGACGAAGTCCGGCTTCGATTTCGTGGCGGCGAGGATCCCCAGCCCGGCGTCGACGGGCGTGACCTCGCGGGACAGTTCATTGCCGTACAGCGGCATGCCGGCCTCCAGGCGCAGCGTGTCGCGGGAGGCGAGGCCGCAGGGCACGGCCACGGGGAGGCCGTCGCCGCTCCCATCACTGTCGGCGCGCCCATCACTGTCGCCGCTCCCGTCCGCGGCACCGGCGCCGAGCTGCGCCGCGGCCGCCATGACGGCGTCCCACGTGGCGCGGGCACCGTCGTTGGCCACGAAGATTTCGAACCCGTCTTCGCCGGTGTAGCCGGTGCGGGCGAGGAGAACGGGGATGTCCGTGCCATCACCCGGGCCGCCCTCACCTGCGCCGTCGCCTGCGCGGATCACGCCCGGCAGCGCGGCGTAATAGCCCAGGCCGGCGACGGTCGGGGCGGCATCGCCGGAAGCGCCATCCGAGGTGGCGGCTGCATCAGAGTCACCGTCCAAACCTCCGGCCGGGACGACGACGGCCGCGACGATCTCCTCGGCGCGCGGCCCCTGCACGGCGATGAGCGCCGTTTCGAGTGTCTCGTCCGCGATGGCGCAGTCGAAGGCACCGCCACCGCGGCGCGAATGCAGTTCGGCCACGACGGTCGGGGCGTTGCCGGCGTTGGGCACGACCAGGAATTCCTCGTCGCCCAGGCGGTAGACGATCAGGTCGTCGATGATGCCGCCATCGGCGTCGCAGATCATCGAATATTTCGCCTTCCCCACCGCCACGGCGGAGATGCGCGAGATCAACGCATGGTCCAGGAACGCCGCGGCGTCCGGGCCCGTGATGCGGACCTCGCCCATGTGCGACAGGTCGAAGACGCCGGCGGACTCGCGCACCGCGCGGTGCTCCTCCAGCTCCTTGCCGTACCTGAGCGGCATGTCCCAGCCGCCGAAGTCGGTGAACCGGGCACCCAGCTCGGCGTGCAGATCATGCAGCGCGGTCACCTTCGTCGTCGCCCGTCCGGTCTCCTCCGGAGAAGCCTGTCCGGCCCCTTCCGGGGTCGCCTGCGGGGTGGTGTTCGCGTCACTCATCGTCGGACTCCTCATCCTTGGCGTCGTTGGCGGCGGCCCCGATGTCGAAGGCCTCGATCGGCGGGCAGGAACACATCAGGTTGCGGTCGCCGTAGGCGTTGTCGATGCGCCGCACCGGCGGGAAGTACCTGTCCGCGCGCAGCGAATCAACGGGGAACGCGGCCTTTTCGCGGCTGAACTTCCCGCCGCCGACGGCGTCGTCGAAATCGCCGCGCAGCAGCGACGCCGCAGTGAACGGCGCCGCCCGCAGCACGGACTCCTCGGCGCTGACCTCGCCCGCGATGACCTCGTCGATTTCGGCGCGGATCACGCGCATCGCCTCGATGAAGCGGTCCAGCTCGCCCTTGTCCTCCGACTCGGTCGGCTCGACCATCAGCGTGCCGGGCACGGGGAACGCCAGCGTCGGGGCGTGGAAGCCGAAGTCCATCAGTCGCTTGGACACGTCCTCGGCCGTGATGCCGGACTTCTTGGCCAGGTCTCGCACGTCGAGGATGCATTCGTGGGCCACCAGGCCGTCATCGCCGACGTAGAGCGTCGGGAAGGAATCCGCCAGCGCCCTGGACACGTAATTGGCGTTGACCAGCGCCATCCGCGACGCCTCGGTCAAGCCCTCGGCGCCCATCATGGCGATGTAGGTCCACGAGATCGGCAGCACCCCGGCCGACCCGTACCGCGCCGCCGACACGGGCCGGCCGGACGCGTCCGCCGCCGGGCCGTCGGAAAGCGTGCCATCGGAAAGCGAACCGCCGGAAAGCAGCTCGTCCGACAGCGGGTCGGCGGGCAGGAAGGGCACCAGGTGCTCGGCCACGCACACCGGGCCGACGCCCGGCCCGCCGCCGCCGTGCGGGATGGTGAAGGTCTTGTGCAGGTTCAGGTGCGACACGTCGCCGCCGAACTCGCCCGGCTGCGCCAGCCCGACCAGCGCGTTGAGGTTCGCGCCATCGATGTAGACCTGCCCGCCGGCGGCGTGGACGCGGTCGCAGACCTCGCGGACGTGCCCCTCGAACACGCCGTGCGTGGACGGGTAGGTGATCATGATCGCCGCAACGCGGTCGCCGTGCTCGGCCAGTTTCGCGTCCAGGTCGCCGAGGTCGATGGAGCCGTCGCCCGCATTCGCCACGGCCACGACCTTCAGGCCGGCCAGCGCCGCCGACGCCGCGTTCGTGCCGTGCGCCGAGGCGGGGATGAGCACGATGTCGCGACCTTCGTCGCCGCGCGACACGTGGTACCGGCGGATGGCCAGCAGCCCGGCGAACTCGCCCTGCGACCCCGCGTTGGGCTGCACCGACACCTTCGCGTAGCCGGTGATCAGCGCCAGGCGCTCCTCCAGGTCGGCGATGAGCTCGAGCCATCCGGCGGCCTGATCCTCCGGCACCATCGGGTGGATGCCGGCGAACTCCGGCCACGTGATCGGCTCCATGGACACTGCGGCGTTGAGCTTCATGGTGCACGAGCCCAGGGGGATCATCGTGCGGTCCAGCGCCAGGTCGCGGTCGGCGAGCCGGCGCAGGTAGCGCATCATCTGCGTCTCGGAGCGGATGGTGCGGAAGATCGGGTGGGCGAGGATGTCGTCGTCGCGCAGCAGACCGGCCAACGGCCCGTCCCCGGGGGCGTACTTTGCGACGGTGCCCGCCACATCATGCTCGCCCGGCTCGTCGCCGGCACCGGGGCCGCCGGCGATGGCCGCGACCAGCGCCGCGACGTCGGCGTCGGTGGTGGATTCGCCGATGGAGACGCCCACGACGTCATCGGAGACGCGGCGCAGGTTGAAGCCCGCGTCGAGTGCGGCGGCGAGCACGACGTCGGCGCCGGCGCGGCCCGAATCGGAGCGGGCGGAGACGTCGACGGCGATGGTGTCGAAGAACCTGCCGTGCACCGGCTCGAATCCCCGGTCGGCCAGCAGCTCGGCGAGCGCGGCGGCGCGGCCGTGGATGGCGGCGGCGATTTCGCGCAGCCCCTCCGGCCCATGCCACACGGCGTAGAAGCCGGCGACGACGGCCAGCAGCGCCTGGGCGGTGCAGATGTTCGACGTCGCGCGGTCGCGGCGGATGTGCTGCTCGCGGGTCTGCAGAGCCAGGCGATAGGCGGGGGCGCCGTCGGCGTCGACGGACACGCCCACCAGGCGGCCGGGCAGTTTGCGCTGCAGAGATTCCGTGCAGGACATGAACCCGGCGTGCGGGCCGCCGAAGAACAGGGGCACGCCGAAGCGCTGCGCCGAACCGACGGCGATGTCGGCTCCGAGCGATCCGGGCGAGGCGATGAGCACCTGCGCCAGCAGATCGCACGCGACGGCGACCAGGCCGCCGGCCTCCTTCGCCGAAGCGATGGGGGCGGTCAGGTCGCGGATCTCACCGGTGGTGCCGGGATTCGACAGGACGACGCCGATCAGCGGCACGGCACCGCCGGCGGCTCCATCCCCGGACCCGTCTCCGGCCTTCCCGGCACCGTCTGCCCCGGTCGAGTCTCCCCCGGACCCGTCTCCCCCGGTCGCGGCTGCCAGGGCGGCGCCGATGTCGTCGCCGATCTCGGTGACGCGCACGTCGATTCCGGCGGCCTCCGCGCGGGCGAGCGTCACGGTCAGGCTCTGCCGGTGCAGCGCCGCATCCAGCAGGACCACGCCGCCCTTCTTCGCCGCCTTCGCATTGCCGCGGGCCATCATCTGGACGGCTTCGGCGACGGCGGTGGCTTCGTCGAGAAGCGACGCGCCCGCCACCGGCAGGCCGGTCAGGTCGGAGACGGCGGTCTGGAAGTTGAGCAGGGCCTCCAGCCGCCCCTGGGAGATTTCCGGCTGGTACGGCGTGTAGGCCGTGTACCAGCCGGGGTTCTCCACGACGTTGCGGCGGATCACCGCCGGCGTGACGGTGTCGTAGTAGCCGGCACCGATGAGCTGCTTTTTCAGGGTGTTCTTCGCCGCGAAGCCGCGGAGCGAGGCGAGGGCGGCGGTTTCGTCGAGGGCGTCGGGCAGCGGCGTCGCCTCGGTTTGGGCGATGTCGGCGGGCAGGGCGGCCGCGGCGAGTTCCGCGGCGGAGCCGTAGCCGAGGAATTCGAGCATCTCGGCGGTGCCGGCGGGGTCGGGGCCGATGTGGCGGTGGACGAAGGCGTCGTGCGGTGTGGCCATGGATTGGGCCTTCCGGTGGCGGGGGCGGTGGTCGGAGTTTCCGGTCCTCCGCCGTCGCCGCCGCCATGAGTCGGGGCGCGCCGGAGCACCGGGGCCCTCCCCGCTCTGTCGCGTGTGCCTGAGAGCTTTAACCGGCGCGGCTGCCGCGCCGCCGCCGCGAGGGGTGCGGTGCGGGGTGCGGTGGGCGCCGAGTTTCTCCTTCGGCGGTCACGGCGCAGACGAGTGCGCGCGACTCTTTCCAGAGGTGCCTCGCTGTGACGGTGCTGGTGCCTGAGAGTGTCCCGGGGAGGATTTGCCCCTACGGCGGCCGGGCGTGGTGCGCCGGCCTCTCCCGCCGCAGCTGGTGGCGGCTATGCGGTTGTCGCGTGCGGGGCGGCGTGGTTTCCGCCGCCCCTCGTTGCGCCCGCGATATTACCCGCGTCACACCGGGCGGCCACGGATTTCGGGTGGATTTTCCGGGTCAGGCCGCTTGTGGCTTTGCGACGTCGTCGTCAAGCCCGCGCGGCCCGTTCCCCGGAGCCGCCGCCCGCAACGCGCAGGCGATGAGCGCGACGAAGGCGATGCCGCCGAAGATGCCCTGCAGGTTGCCCCACACCCATTCGGCCGGGTTGAGGGCGTGCCCCCAGGGGTTGCCGGGGAAGGTGCCGTAGGGCGCGAGCAGGTGCGCGACGTAGAAGCCGACGGCCAGCGCGATCTGCCACGGGCGGCGCAGGGTGAAGATCAGCGGCAGGAAGATCATGGTGATCGACCAGTGGTGGCTGACCGTGTACGGGCCGACGAAGCACACCGCCAGCGCCACCACGGCCAGCGACGCCACCCGCAGGCCGCGGCGCTCGAAGCGGTACGCGGCGATGCCCGCCAGGATCGCGCCGACGACGAAGCACGCCATGACGATGATGTTCAGCGCCGGATCCTGGATCGTGGCGCGGGCCAGCAGGCCGGACAGGGCCTGGTTGGCTTCGTAGGTGGGGGCGCCGCCGCGGTTGCCCTCGAAGAACTCGTCGGTCCAGAAGTAGATGGACTCCCGGAAACGGATGGCGAAGCCGATGGCGGCGGTGGCCAGGAACCACAGGAAGCTGGTGAGCACCGCGCGGTAGTCCTTGCGCACCAGGAAGATCAGCGCGTAGGCGGCCGGGGTGATCTTGATGCCCGCGGCGATGCCGATGCCCAGGCCGCGCAGTTTCTTGGGCAGGAAGCCCAGGACGTCGGCGACGACGAGCAGCGCCAGGAAGACGTTGATCTGGCCGAAGTTGATGTTCTCCAGCAGCGGGTCGAGCACGAGCGCAGGGCCCAGCAGCAGCGCCGCGACCGCCTTCGGCGCGGGCACGCCCAGGCGCGTGGCGACCATCCACAGCATCGCCCACACCGCGGCGACCGTGCCGGCGGTCCAGATGATCTGCAGCGTCACCGGCCCCGCCCACGTCAGCGGATAGAACAGCAGCGCCGCGAAGGGCGGGTAGATGAAGCGGTAGCCCGAGCGGGTGGGGAAATCCTCCGAATAGAGGTCCTGGCCGCGGCGCAGGGCCCAGCCGGCGTCCTGGAAAACCTCGACGTCCATCATGTAATACGTTGCCGCGCGGTACATCTGGAAACCGACGACGGCGATGGCGAAGATGGCGCCGACGACGGCGATGAGGCGGCGCCAACGGTCGGGCAGCGCGATCAAGCGATCCTGGAGCATGAATCGAACGTACCGCACGCCCCGGATCGGTCCGGGGCGCCCAGTAACCTTGGGGCCATGGAGCACAACGAGCCCGAGTGTCCCACCGGTTCCGGCCCCGCGAGCCCGGCGGAGGTCCTCGCCCGCCATGACGCGATCCGCGCGCGCATCGACGACGCCGCCCGCGCCGCCGGCCGCGATCCCTCCGAGATCCGACTGCTGCCGGTGAGCAAGACGGTCCCCGCCGAGGCCGTGCTCGCCGATTGGCCGGTGCTTCGCGACGCCGGGTGCCCGACGCTGGCGGAGAATCGGGTGCAGGAGGCCGCCGCGAAGGCGGAGTTCTTCGCCGCCGCTGCCGCGGATCGTTCGGCCGTCGGAGATGCCGCCGCCATCACTCCCCTGCCGCGCTGGTCGGTCATCGGGCCGTTGCAGACGAACAAGGCCGGGCAGCTCGCCGCATTCGCCGACGAGTTCCAGGCGCTGGACCGCCCGAAGGTCGCGGCGGCACTGCAGCGGAGGTTGGCGGGGGCCGGTGCGACCGCATCGGCGGAACGGGATCCCGATGACGCCGGCCGCACCCTCGACGTGCTCATTCAGGTCAACACGTCCAATGAGCCGCAGAAGGCAGGGCTCGCCCCCGATGACGTCGCAGCATTCGTCGATGAGTTCAGCCCGGATGGCCCGTATCCGAACCTCCGGCTGCGCGGGTTCATGACCATGGCAATGATCGCCGACCCGTCGTCCCCCGATGGCTACGCCGACGTTCGCCGGTGCTTCGCCACGCTCCGGGAACTGCGCGACCGCATCGCTCCGAATGCTCCCGACGGCGTGACCCTCGATGATCTGTCCATGGGCATGTCCGGGGACTTCGAGCTGGCCATCGCCGAAGGCGCCACCACGGTGCGCGTGGGTCGGGCGATCTTCGGGGAGCGGCCGAAGCGGTGACGCCACTCCCCGGCTCCGGGCCGATCGGGGGCGCGAGGGCCCGTCGTAAAGCAATGCCCTGCCGGGTACCCTGAGGAGCATGAACGACAAGGCAGCCCCCAAGTTCTCCTGCTCCCGCCGCGGCTTCCTGCTCGGCACGGCCACCACCGCCGCCGGCGCCCTGCTCGCCGCGTGCGCCCCCGGCTCCGACGTCGAGCGCGTCGCGGCGGCGGACATCCCGGTCGGCGGCGGCACGGTGGTCGGCGACTACGTGGTCACCCAGCCGGAAGAGGGCGTGTTCAAGGCGTGGTCCGTGCATTGCCCGCACCAGGGCGGCCGCATCAACGCCGTGCGCGACGGCGTGATGGTCTGCCCCGAGCACAATTCGCACTTCGACATCGCCACCGGCGACGTCGTGTCCGGCCCGTCGCGCCAGCCCGCCGGGCCCGCGAAGATGGCGGCGGACAACGGCGAGCTCGTCGTCGGCTAAGCCGTCTTCCGGCTGCGAATCGCCCGGATGCCGCTGGTGCCCACCACCGCGGCGACGCCCGCCAGGACGTACAGGCCGATCAGCCACCCGACCAGCACCCCCCAGCTGCCCCAGTCCAGCACGTGGCCGGAGAACCACCCGACCGCCGAGGACCCCAGGTAGTAGCTGAACAGGTACATCGAGCTGGCCTCGGCGCGGTCGGACGTCGCGATGAGCCCCACCGACGACGACGCCAGCGAGTGCGCCACGAAGAACCCGCCGGTGAACAGCGCGATGCCGAGCAGCAGCGTCGCCAGCCAGGGCGTGGCCGCCAGCGCCAGGCCGGCGATGGCGGTCACGATGGCGGCGAGCATTGCTTCGCGACGCCCGATGCGCTGCGCGTAGGAGCCGGCGCGCGCCGACGACCACGTGCCCGTGAGATAGAGCAGGAAGACCATCCCGGCGACACCGGCGGACAGGCCGAAGGTGTCGCCCAGGCGGAAGCCGACGTAGTTGTACAGCGACACGAACCCGCCCATCGACAGGAACGCCAGGGCGTAGAGGCCCAGCAGGCGGGGATTGCGCAGGTGGCCGACGATCGCCCGGAACTCGCCGCCCAACGTCAGCGTCTTCGGCGTGAACCGGCGCTGCCGCGGCAACAGCCACACGGTGGCCAGGGCGAAGGAGAAGGCGACGACGGAAGACACGACCGTCGCCACGCGCCACCCGCCGAACTCCAGCACCACCGACGGGATGATGCGGCCCAGCAGCCCGCCGACCGTCGTGCCCGCCACGTACAGGCCCATGATGCGCGGCACGTGCTGCGGGTGGACCTCCTCGGACACGTACGTCATGGCCACCGCGGGCACGCCGGCGATGATCACGCCCTGCACCAGGCGCATTCCGATCAGCGCCGCCGCACCGGGCGCCAGCGCCAGCGTCAGGCCCAGCACCGTGGCCAGCACCGCGCCGATGAGGATCATCGGGCGACGGCCGAAACGCTCCGACAGCACCGACATCGGGATGATCGCGCAGGCCAGGCCACCCGTCGTCGCCGACACCGTCAGCGCGGCGGTGGCCGGGCTGATGCCCAGGTCATCCGTCAGCACCGGCAGCAGCGCCTGCGTGGCGTACAGCGCCTGGAACGACGCGATGCCCGCGAACAGCACCGCCACCAGCGCACGGCGGAAGCCGGGGTCGGTGGGCGTCAGGCCCGGCGGCACGGAAGCGTCCGTACGCGAGCCCGCCGCCGTGGACGCGGGCGTGGCCGCGCCGGCGGACTCCTGTGCCGAGGCCGAGGGGTGCACGTTGCTCATGCCCGTCATGCTGCGACGACGTCAGATATTCGTCAAATGCATTGCGATGGTCGTTTTCATTCCGTTTCAGCATCATCGCCGGTGGGGTCGGGGATTCCCCGCGTCCCCGCGAGTGCCGCGACGGCGGCGGCCGTGAAAAGCACGGCCAACCATCCCATCAGCGTCCCCCAGCCGCCCCATTCCAGCACATGCCCGGAGAACCACCCGACCATCGACGAACCCAGGTAGTAGCTGAACAGGTACATCGAACTGGCCTCCGCACGGTCGCGGACCGCGATGAGCCCCACCGCGGACGACGCAAGCGAATGGGCGATGAAGAAGCCTCCCGTGAACACCGCGACCCCCGGCAGAAGCGCGGCCAACCACGGCGTCGCCGCCAGGGCCACGCCCGCCAACGCCAAAGCGATTGCCCCCACGGTCGCCGGCCTGCGCCCGAACTTCCCCGACAAATCGCCCGCCCGCGCCGACCCCCACGTGCCGGCCAGGTACATCAGGAACACCAACCCGGCCAGGCTCGCGGGCAGCCCGAATGTGTCGCGCAAGCGGAAACCGACGTAGTTGTACATGGACACGAACGCGCCCATCGACGTGAAGGCCAGCGCGTACAGGCCGAGCAGGCGCGGGTTTCGCAGGTGGCCGACGAACGCCCGGATTTCGCCGCCCACCGTGAGCTCCTTGGGGGTGAAGCGACGCTGCCGCGGCAGCACCCACGCCGTGACCAGCGCCAACGCCAGGGACACGACCGCCGATGCGAGCACGGCGACGCGCCACCCGCCGACGTCGACCAGCACGGCCGGGATGATCCTGCCCGCCAACCCGCCGACCGTCGTGCCGGCGACGTAGAGGCCCATCACCCGCGGCACATGGTCGGGGTGGACCTCCTCGGACACGTAGGCCATGGCCACCGCCGGCACGCCCGCGACGGCCAGGCCCTGCAGCAGGCGGATCGCGATCAGCGCCCCGATGCCCGGAGCGGCCGCCAACGCCAGCCCCAGGGCCGTGGCCGCCAGTGCGCCGATGAGCAGCACCCGGCGGCGCCCGAAACGCTCCGACAGCACCGACACCGGGATGATCGCGCAGGCCAGGCCGCCCGTCGTCGCCGACACCGTCAACGCCGCCGTCGCCGGATCGACGGACATGTCCGACGTGAACGTCGGCAGCAGCGCCTGCGTCGCGTACAGCGCCATGTACGACGCCACGCCCGCCAGCACGACGGCGACCAGCGCGCGGCCGTGGCCGGGCACGCCGGGCGCCAGGCCGCCGCCGGCCTCCGGGGTCCGACCTTGCTCCATGATCGAATCCTCCATGAAATGCGAACATGCGTCCAATGCATGGGAAAGCCGCGCATGATGCCCGCGAAGCATCACCCCTGCACGGCTACCGTGAAACCCATGATCCCCACCGACCTGGACTGGTTCCTGGATCTCGCGCGGACCCGCCACATGGGGGATTCCGCGGCGAATCTGGGCATCCCGCAGCCCACGCTGTCGCGTCGTCTGGCGCGGCTGGAGGCGTCGCTCGGGGCGAAGCTGTTCGACCGCGATGGCCGGGGCCTCGAGCTCAACGCCCGCGGCCGCGCCTTCGCCGACGCCGCCACCGCCGCGACGGAGTCCCTGCGCGCCGGCGCCGCCGAGGTTTCCCGCCTGGTCAACCCGGCCCACGGTCCCGTCCGCCTGGATTTCATGCATTCGCTGGGCACGTGGATGGTCCCGGAAATCCTCCGCGCCGCGCGGGCCGCCCGCCCGGACGCGGAGATCACGCTGCACCAGGGTGCGGCGCGCCTGCTGGTCGATCGCGTGCTCGCCGACGAGGCCGACCTCGCCCTCGTGGGGCCCCGGCCACCGGAGTCACTGGACGGCGGGCCGCTGGAGTGGACGCCCCTGGCCCGCCAGCGGCTGGCCATCGGCATGCCCGCCGACCACCGGCTGGCCGGGTCGACCGCCCCGCTGCGCCTGCGGTCGGTGGAACGCGACCCGTTCATAGCGATGCGGCCGGGTTACGGCACGCGCCTGTTGCTGGATTCGCTTGCCGACGCCGCCGGTTTCCGCCCCCGCCTCGTCTTCGAGTCGATGGAGTTGACCACCGTCGCCGGGCTGGTCAGCGCCGGTTTGGGCGTCGCGCTGTTGCCCATCGACGACCCTTTCCTCCCCACGACCGGCGTCGTTCTGCGCCCGATCGCCCCGGCCGCCCACCGGGATCTGGGGATGGTCCGCCGCCGCACGCCGGCCATGACCCCGCCGGTCGCCGCGTTGCACGACGACATCGTCGCACTGGCCGGCACGGGGAACTGGGCGACGGGCGGGAGCTGACCGGCGCACCTCTCGACGGTGCGCTGCGCCGTGACGTCGGTCACCCGGCCGACTGCGCCTAAAGCCGGTCGAGCGCCTGCGCCAGGTCGGCGATGAGGTCGTCGGCGTCCTCGATGCCCACCGACAGGCGGACCAGGTCGGCGGGGATTTCCAGCTGCGTGCCCTCCGTCGACTGGTGGGTCATGCCCGCCGGGACCTCGATGAGCGACTCGACGCCGCCCAGCGATTCGGCCAACAGGAACTCGCGGGTCGACTCGCACAGCTTCGCCGCGGCCTCCGCGCCGCCGGCCAGGCGCGCCGAGACCATGCCGCCGAAGCGCTTCATCTGCGCCTTGGCCACCTCATGGTTGGGGTGCGACTCCAGGCCGGGGTACAGCACCTGCGAGATCTCCGGTCGGGTCGCCAGGAACGCGGCGACCTTCTCCGCGTTGTCGCAGTGGCGGTCCATGCGCAGGCCCAGGGTCTTCAGGCCGCGGGCGGTCAGGTAGGCGTCGAAGGCGCTCGGCGTTGCGCCGATGCCGCCGCGCAGGAAATCCAGCTCCTCGTCCAGCGCCGCATCGTTGGTGACCACCGCGCCGCCGATGACGTCGGAGTGGCCGCCGATGTACTTGGTGGTCGAATGCAACACTGCGTCCGCGCCGAGCTCCAGCGGGCGCTGCAGATACGGCGACGCGAAGGTGTTGTCCACGATCAGCTTCGCGTTCGCCCCCAGCTCCGCGTTGGCCTCCTTGACGGCCGCCGCGATGCCGGCGATGTCGCCCACGGTGAGCAGCGGGTTGGTCGGGGTTTCGATCCACACCACGGTGGTGGTCGGCTTGATCGCCGCGCGCACCGACTCGACGCTGCCGAGGTCCGCCACCGAGTACTCCACGCCCCAGTCGCCGAACATGGTGTCCACCAGGCGGTACGTGCCGCCGTAGGCATCGTTCGGGATGACGATGTGCGCCCCCGGCCGCAGCAGCGCGCGCAGCAGGATGTCCGTCGCCGCCATGCCGGAGGCGAAGGCGCGCCCGTACTTCGCGCCCTCCAGCTCGGCGATGGCGGACTCGAGCGCGGCGGACGTCGGGTTGGCCACGCGCGTGTACTCGAAACCGCCGCGCAGCACGTTGACGCCGTCCTGGGCGAAGGTCGAGCTGGCGTAGATGGGCACGTTGACCGGGCCGTACAGCGAATCGGGGTGGTAGCCCGCGCGCACCGCGGCGGTGTCGAAGCGGCGCTCCGGGCGCTGCGCCCCGCGGGTCGAGTCGTAGTCGGCGCCGTCCCCGGGGGCCTGGGACTGGGCGGCGTCGGCCTGGCTCATCTGCGATCGTCTCCTGCTCGTGACTGGTGCCCGCCGCCGTTGGCTGCGCATCTGCGCAACCGGCGGACGGCGGGCGAGGTTCACGCCATTATGCCCTTAGACCGAGCTGTCTACAAAAGAACGCCCGAAAAGCGGGCGAAAAGCCACCCGCGCCGTTAGCGTGGGGCCATGACACGGGACGACAACGCCTCTGAACGAACCGACCGGATCGACGACGCTTCGACCGCGACGGACCGCACCGCGCCCGACCGCGCCGGCCGCCCCCACGACATCGTGGTGTTCGGCGCCACCGGGTTCGTGGGCGAACTCGTCGCAAAGCATCTCGCCGCCCACGCGCCCGCCGGGACGTCGATCGCCCTGGCCGGCCGCGACCGCGCGAAGCTCTCCGCGGTGCGCGACGGCCTCGCCGGAGCCCCCGCCGGCGACGGCGCCCGCGCGACGACGGCGGCGGACTGGCCGCTCATCGTCGCCGACGCCTCCTCCGAATCGGACATGCGCGAACTCGCCGAATCCACCCGCGTGGTGCTCACCCTCGTCGGGCCCTACGCCAGCTACGGCAGGAAGCTGGCCCACGCCTGCGCCGCCGCCGGCACGGATTACGTCGACCTGACCGGCGAGGTCCTCTTCGCCCACGACTCCATCGCCGCCAACCACGAGCTGGCCAAGTCCACCGGCGCGCGCATCGTCCACTCGTGCGGCTTCGATTCCATCCCCTCGGACATCGGCGTCAAGGTGCTTCACGACGCCGCCGCGGCCGCCGGCGACGGAAACCTCGGAGAAACCACCCTCGTGGTCACCCACATGCGCGGCGGGGTGTCCGGCGGCACGATCGACTCGATGCGCCGGCAGCTGCAGGAGCTCAAGGAGAACAAGGAGCTCGGCAGGATCGTGCGGTCGGCGTACTCCCTCAACCCCGGCATGCGCGGCCCGGGGCCGTCCTACCAGGACGACGCGCCCATCGTCGCCCGCGAAGAGGTCTACGCCGGCGAATCCGGGGCGTTCGCGCCGTTCTTCATGGCGCCGTACAACACCCGCATCGTGCGCCGCACCGCCGCGCTGCTCGACGCCGACGCCGGGCAGCGCGGGGTCGAGGGCGATCCCGGCACCGACGGCGCGGGCCTCGGCGGCGCCAACGTCAACGGCGCCAACGCCGGCGATTCCGTCGGCTACGGCGAAGGCTTCCGCTACCGCGAGGTCATGTCCGTCGGCCGCGGCCTGAAGTCGGCCGCCCGCGCCCGCGCCGTGAAGGCCGGCATGGGCGCGCTGATCGGCGGCATGATGTTCGGCCCCACCGCGAAGCTGCTGGACAAGAAGCTGCCGGCGCCCGGCGAAGGCCCGTCGGAGGAAAGCCGCGCCCGCGGCCGCTTCACCATCGACGTCCACTCGGTGACGCTGTCCGGCGCGCAGTGGACCAGCCGCGTCGAACTGGAGAAAGACCCCGGCTACGACGGCACGGCGATGATGATCTCCGCCGCCGCGCTGGCCCTGGCCTTCGACCGCGATCGCCTGCCGAACCGGTACGGCGTGCTCACCCCGGCGTCCGGCATCGGCGACGCGCTGGTCGACCGCCTGCGCGAGGGCGGCATGAAGATCGAAGCCCGAAAGGTGAAGTGACGTGGCGGCCGCGAAGGGCCTGCCCCGCACCGCGCTGACCCACGGGCCGAAGCTGCCCGCCGCGCGCGGCCGGGCGCTGGTCACCGGCGCGTCGTCGGGCATCGGCTGGGCGTGCGCGGAGGCGCTGCGCGACGCCGGGTTCGAGGTGATCGGCACCTCCCGCAAGGGCGCCGGCGCGCCGCATCCCGGGGGCATCGAGATGGTGGCGCTCGACATGGGCGACCCCACGTCGATCGCCGCCGCGGCCGACCGGGTCCTGGAGGGCGGGGCGCCGACCGTCGTCGTCGCCAACGCCGGCGAAAGCCAGTCGGGCCCCTTCGAGGAGCTGCCCGCCGACGCCCTGAACAGGGTGTTCCAGGTCAACGTGCTGGGCCAGGTGGATCTGGTGCAGCGGCTGCTGCCGGGGATGCGCGCCGCCGGCCGCGGCCGGGTGATCCTGGTCGGGTCGATGCTGGGCAGCCTGCCGCTGCCGCACCGGTCGTCGTACGTGGCCACGAAGGCGGCGCTGCGCGGTTTCGGCCTGGCGCTGCGCGGCGAGGTGTCGCGCTTCGGCATCGGCGTCACCGTCGTGGAGCCGGGGAGCATCAACACCGGCATCTCCACCCGTCGCACGAAGTACGGTGCCGCCGAGGGCTCGCCCTACCGCGAGGACACCACCACGATGGTGCGCAACCTCGACGCCAACGAGGCCAAGGGCATCTCCGCCGAGGAGGTCGCCGAGACGATCACGCGCGAAATCACCGCCGACCGCCCGCTGCCCCTGGTGGCGCGCGGATCGCGGGCTGGGCTGGTCGTGCCGTTGACGCGCATCCTGCCGACGGAGGCGACGCTGGCCCTCATGCGACGTGTGCACGGGCTGAAGTAGGCCCGACCGAGGCACCACACGGCCCACCTCCCCGGCCACCGCCTCCGCCGCCGCCGTTGCCGCCGCCGCTGGGCCCTCGCCTGCCCAGCTTCCCCCGCCGCCGCCGCTGGGTCCTCGCCTGCCCAGCTTCCTCCGCCGCCGCCCCATCCTCCCGGACCACCGGCCCATCCCGGCTAACCCACCCCGAATGCGCAACCCCACCCGCTGTAACGGGTGGGTCTGCACATTCGGGGTGGGCTTGCGTCAGGGGTCCGGGCGCCACCGGAGGCAGCGTGCGGGTGGTTTAACGGGCCGGAGGGTCAGCAGGGCCGGCGGTTTAGCGGGCGGGCAGTTTGGCGTGCAGGCGGATCAGCGTGCGGGTGGTTTAGCGGGCCGACCGTTTGGCGGGCGCTCAGCGGCGGCGCCTTCCTCGGCGGCGGTGTCTTCCCCGCCGCCGGCCTCCCCCTCGTCGCGCCCCTTGTCGCGCCCCTCGTCGCGGCGAATCGCCCACCACGCGATCGGCCCGGCGTACGGCAGGACGACGCAGATGAACCACCACAGTGACGCGGCGAACCAATGCCCTCGCCAGACTTCGACGGCGACGACCGCCCACGCCAAGACGAGCGCGATCATCCCGAGAATCCACATGATGTCGAAGCTCTCGGGAATCTCGATGTCGCCGATATACGACGGCGTGGCGGTGGCAGCGGTCGCTGTGGCGGTGACGATCACGATCGACCCCCGCCGCTCGTGGCGTCACGCGGGCCGTCGTCAAGCTTCAGCAGCTCGACCCGCGGGCGCTGCGCACGGGCGCGCTCGGCCCGCATCCGCTCTCGCCGCGACCGCCGCACCGCGAACGCCACGACCACCACCGCGGCCACCGCCAGCAGCACGTACAGGACCACGGAGAACCCGTCGATCCACTCCGCGACGATGTGCCACCGATTGCCCAGCAGCACGCCCAGGTACACCAGCACGCCGTTCCAGATCGCCGACCCCGCCGTCGTGTACAGGGTGAACTTCAGAAGCGGCATCCGCTTCAGGCCCGCGGGGATCGAGATGATCGACCGGATGCCCGGCACCATGCGGCCGAGGAACACCGACGCGTCGCCGTGCTTGCCGAACCACCTCAGCGCCTTGTCCACGTCCGACGTCCTCGCCAGCGGCATTTTCCCGGCCAACGCCCGCACGCGCTCCGCCCCCAGCGCCGCGCCCGCCCAGTACAGGACGAACGCGCCGAGCACCGATCCGCCCGTCGCCCACGCCACCACGGCCCACCAGCTGAACTTCCCCGTCGTCGCCGTGAATCCGGCGAGCGGCAGGAAGAACTCCGACGGCACCGGCGGGATGATGGTCTCCACGAGAATGGCCACCGCCACGCCCGGCGGCCCCAGCGTGCCCATCAGGGACACGGACCAGTCGATGATCGTTTGCACGGGGCTCCTCCAGCGCGGCTCGGGGGTTCTGATCGTCGGCCGCTTGCGCCGATTGTCGCGCCTCGGCGACTCCCCCACAACGGGCCGCCGCCCCCGCGGGTTCCCGCCCGCGGCGGGGGTAGCGTGCGCGCCACCCGGATACGGGCGCGCGGGCCACTGTATTTTCGCAGGTGAAGCGGTGCAATTGGGTCAGACGGAGCAACGGGCCCCGTCACCGGGAAACGGAAGGACCCGTCATGAACACCCCCAACACTTCGCTTTACGACGCCGCCGAGGGGCGCGGCACGCGGTCCGTCGCCAAGCGCGACGACCGGCGCGGCGCGACCGCCGCAACCGACGATGCCGGCGCGCGCCGCCCCCGCACGCTGGGCGAAGGGCTGAAACGGCCCGGCTACCTGGTGTCGAAATGGCCGTGGCTTGCCATCGGCTACGCGCTGATCGGCGTCGTCCTGGCCTCGGCGCTGTCGTCGGTGCTGCTGGTTCTGCTGCTGCTGAGCCTGGTGCCGCAGCTGCGGGCAATGATCTGGCCGGCGCTGCTGCGCGCCGAAGCCTGGCGGCTGGGCATCATCGACGCCCCCGCGTCCGAGCAGATGACCCCTCCGCTCGCGCGGATGGTCGAAGACGGCGGCACGCCGACGTTCTCTCAGTTCGCGCACCTGGCGCTGGTGACGTTCGTCATCGGCCCGCTGTCGACGGCGCTGGCCGCCGTCATCCCCTTCGCGGCTTTCACCGTCCTGTTCCCCTGGTGGCTTTTCGACGTCGCCGTGGTGCAAAGCGGGGCCACCCCGCAGGAGGCCGCCGACGTGGCTTCCGTGTACGACGCCGTCATCGCACCGCTGCCCACGTGGGCCATCGCGGCCTGGGTGATCGTCGCGGCGCTGGTGACGATCATCGTTTCGCTGTACCTGTTCGGCCTGTGGGCCCTGGCCCTGGGCAAGCTGGCGAAGACGCTGATGGCGCCGACCGAGGAGCAGCTGCGCGCCGACGTCGACCGTCTCGAGTCCGCCCGCGCCGACGTCCTCGACGCCGCCGCGCTGGAGCGCACGCGGATCGAGGGGGCCCTCCACGACGGCGTCCAGCACCGCCTGGTCGCCCTGACCATGAAGCTCGGCATGGCCGAGGCCGAGGATCCCGACGGCCCCACCGGCAAGCTGGCCGCCGACGTGCACCGCGAGATCGACGAGGTCCTCGCCGACCTGCGCCGCGTGATCCGCAACATCCAGCCGCGCGCCCTGTCCGAGCGCGGGCTGCGGGCGGCGGTGGCGGACCTGGCCGCCGGGATGCCGCTGCCCGTCGACGTCGACGTCCCGTCGGCGCGGATGCCCCGCCACATCGAGGAGGCGGCGTTCTTCATCGCCGCCGAGGCGCTGTCCAACGTGGCCAAGCACTCCGGCGCCACGCGGGCGACGGTGATCGGCGGCATCGAGGGTGGCCTGCTGACCCTCACCATCGCCGACGACGGCCGTGGCGGCGCGGCGGAACGGGCCGCGGATCCGCTCGGCTCCGGCCATGGGCTGCGCGGCATGCGCCAGCGCGCGGCGGGCGTCGACGGTACCGTGACCGTGACCAGCCCCGACGGGCGCGGCACGACGGTGACGCTGACGTGCCCGGCGATGATCGTCCAGGCGGCGTCCGCGTTCGATGGTGGCGCGGGCACGGGTGCCCTCGCCGCCGCCGGCGGTCCCGCCGATTCCGCGGTCGCCGACCGTGCCGGCGGCACCATCGCCGGGCCCACCGCCCCGTCCCCCGAGGAGGATTCCCGCCGATGACCGCCGCCACCCCCGCGCAGAAACCGCTGCGCATCGTCCTCGCCGAGGACTCGCCCCTGCTCCGCGCGGGGGTGGAGGCCGTTTTGGCGCGCGGCGGCCATGAGGTCGTCGCGGCCGTGGGCGACGGCGACGCCCTCGTCGACGCGGTGCGCGCGACGGTGCCCGACCTGGTGATCACCGACGTGCGCATGCCGCCGGGCCATTCCGACGAGGGCCTGCGCGCCGCCGCCCAACTGCGCCGCGAGCGGCCGACGCTGCCGGTGATCGTGTTGTCGCAGTACGTGTCGGTGGCGTACGTCGACGATTTGATGGCCGGCGGCGGCCGCAGCCTCGGGTACCTGCTGAAGGACCGCGTCGCCCACGTCCGCCACTTCCTCGATGCCGTCGCCGATGTGGCGGCGGGCCAGACGATCATCGACCCGGAGGTCGTCCGCGCGCTGGTCGGCGGTGCGGCGGCGTCGGGCCCGCTGGCCACGTTGACGCCCCGCGAGCGCGAGGTGCTGTCGCTCATGGCGGAGGGCCGTACGAATCATGCGATCGCCGAGGAGCTGGTGGTGTCGGAGGCGGCGGTGCGCAAGCACATCGGCGGGATCTTCTCCAAGCTTCCGCTTGACGACGGCGCCGACCGCCGCGTGTCCGCCGTCCTCGCGTACCTGCGGTCGGAGGTCCGATAGCCGGGGCACTGGCCGCCCCCACCATCGCCCCGGCCCCGTTCGGGGGGGTTTCACCAGCAAAAGCGTTAGCCGCCATTCACGGAAGCCGATTTCGCCGGTAGGGTTGCCGCATGACTGTGACGCGGAACACACCCGGGTTCTCCGGCCCACCGGACGACCCGATCGAGCCCGGAAACTCCGGCACATCCCACGCCCCCACCGCGCCGCAATCCCCCGCCCGCCCCGCCATCGGCCGCCGCGACTGGCTCCGCGTGGGCCTGGCGATGTTCGCCATCGGCTACGGCGCGAACCTCTTCGCCCCGATGCTCGAGGTCTACCGGGACCTCAACGGCACGAGCCAGTCGTCGGTCACGGCGATGTTCGGCATCTACGCCGCCGGGCTGGTCCCCGCGCTGCTGATCTTCGGCCCCATCTCCGACCGCCGCGGCCGCCGTGCGGTGCTGCGCCCGGCGATGCTCGTCTCCGCCACCGGCACCGTCATCCTGGCGTCGGCGGCGGCCGGGCCGGAGTGGCTGCTGTTCCCCGGGCGCTTCGTCGTCGGCGCTTCGGTGGGCATGGCAATGGCGTGCGGGGCGGCGTGGATCAAGCAGCTTTCCGTCGACAAGCCCGCCGCGGGCCCCCGGCGCGCAACCGTCGCCGTATCCGCGGGGTTCGGCGGCGGGCCCTTCGTCGCCGGCCTGGTCGCCGAGTTCGCTCCCGGCCCGAAACTGGTGCCCTACCTGGTGTTCCTGTGCGTGCTGGCGGTGGTCATCCCGATCATGTGGACCACCCCGGAAACCCAGTTCCGCACCGGCGCGGCGACCGCCCGGCGCGGCCCGCTGATCCCGAAGGTCGCGCTGACCGGCACGTTCCTGTGGGCGGTGGCGGCATGGGCGCCGTGGGTGTTCGGCACGGTGACGGTGTCCTTCGTGACGCTGCCCGTCTACGTCGCACAGGACGTCGGCATGAAGACGGCGTACATCGGCGCGCTCGCCGGCGTGGCCATGATCGCGGGCATGCTCATCCAACCGACCGCCGCCCGCGTCGCCGCGAAGGGCATGCTGCCGCTGTCGGTGATGGCGCTGGGCATCGCGTGCGCGGGCATGCTGCTCGCGGCGGCGACGGTGTGGCTGGACAGCGCGGCGATGGTGTTCCCCGCGGCGATCGTGCTGGGCGCCAGCTACGGCATCATGATGGTCGCCGGCCTCCGCGAGGTCGAGGCCATCGCCCGCCCCGACGAGCTCGGCGCGCTGATCGGCGTGTTCTACGCGCTGTCATACATCGGCTTTTTCGTGCCGTTCACGCTGTCGCTCGTCGCGCCGCTGGTCGGGCGCGTGACGGGGCTGGGCGGCGAGTGGGGCATCATCCTGTGCCTGCTCTTCGGCGCGGCGGTGTGCGTGGCGTCGATGGTGCCGGTCGGCCGCGCCGCCGAGCGGGGCCTGAAACTCGCCCGACGAAAGGACTCCCCATGACCGACTCCACCCCGCCCACCAACCTCCCCGATCCCATTGCCGCATGGGTCGCGGCGGACCGCGCAATGGACGTGGACGGCATGCGCGCCCTGATGTCGCCCGGGGTCACGCTGGTGTCGCCCCTGACGGATGCCTTCGACTTCACCGGCCCCGTCGACGTCGCCGGGGTGTTCGCCGCGGCATTCGACGTCCTCGACGACGTCGACGTCGCCCGCGTGACGGGCGCCGGGCCGGACTGGGCGATCCATGCCACGAACACCGTCAACGGCCGCCCGCTGGAGGAGATCCAGTGGCTGCACCTGGGCGCCGACGGCCTGATCGACCGCATCACCCTGTTCATGCGCCCGGTTGCGTCGGCGGCGGAGTTGCTGGCGACGATCGGCCCGGCGCTCGCCCGGCGCGGCCTGATGATGCCGGGCCCCGCGCGGGCGGCGTCGGTCCTGGGCCGGATGCCGGCGATGCAGCTGCACATGGCGGAAAAGCGCATCATGCCCCGGCTGCGGCCGGGCCGCGCCTAACCCAGTCGCTCCCACACCTCGTGGTACGCCCGCGCCAGCGACGCGACCGTCTCGTGCGCGTTGAGGCCGCTGGGGTTGGGCACGACCCACGTCTCCGCGCCGCCGATTTCCCGGTCCTGCTTGCCGACGGCCACCGGCTCCCCGTCCGCCGTTTTCGCTCCGAACGCCGTGCGGAATGCCCCGATGCCCGCGACCATCACGATCTCCGGGCCACCCCGGGCCTCCCGCTGGCGGGCGACCTTGTCGTCGAGGATGCGGCCGCCGGCGCGGATTTCCTCGTCCGACAGTTCGCCCGCGCGCGCCGTCGCACGGGCCACCACGTTGGTGAACCCGAGGCCCACCCGGGCGAGCATGCGGAGGTCGTCGTCGCAAAGCCCCTCGCGCGCGTCGACGAGCCGGGGCGTGATGCCGGCCTCGTGCAGCGCCGGCCAGAAGCGGTTGCCCGGCCGGGCGAAGGGCGCGCCGACCTTGGCCGTCCACAGGCCGGGATTGATGCCGACGACGAGCAGGCGGCAGGCATCGACGTTGATGTCGTCGATGACCGCGTCGCGGAAGGAGTCGAGGTCCCCGCTCATCGGGGGCGTTCCTCCTCGCCGAAGAGAACCGCACCGTCGGATTCGCCGCGGCGGGCGCGGATGGCCAGCTCGACGGTGCGGTCGAAGCGGGGCCCCATGGACGGCACCTGCGACAGCGGCACCCATTCGGCGGCGGTGTTCTCGCCGTCGGCGGGGTGTGGCCGGGCATCTTGTCCGGCCTCGCCACTGCCCCCGTCACCGGCCACCCGGGCGACGAAGGCATGGTCCAGGTACCGCGCCCGGTCGCCGTTGGGGTACTCGATGGCGCGGGTGGCCTGCACGGCCAGCAGCGATTCCAGCTCGACGTGCAGCGCCGTTTCCTCCAGGACCTCGCGCACGCCGGCGACGTCGGGTTCCTCGCCGGGGTCGACGATGCCGGTCACCGGCGTCCACCGGCCGTCGTCGGCGCGCCGGACCAGCAGCACCTCCTCGGCGCCGTCGTCGCCGCGCACGACGATGACCGTCACGCCGATCAGCCACAGTTCCGCATGGCCGAGGTGCCGGCGCAGTTCCACG
This sequence comes from Corynebacterium hansenii, assembly GCF_030408795.1. NCBI lineage: Bacteria > Bacillati > Actinomycetota > Actinomycetes > Mycobacteriales > Corynebacteriaceae > Corynebacterium > Corynebacterium hansenii. The sequence goes on along the minus strand of NZ_CP047211.1, from coordinate 50,009 downwards.
ATGAATTCCGGGGTCATGCCCCCACGGTAGGTCCCATCCGGCGGCGCGCGCCGCAACCGGTTATCGGGCTACTCCGCCAGCGCGCGGATCTCCACGGTGTTGGCGCAGGCCTCGGCGGCCTCGGAGGCCAGGTCGAGGGCGATGTCGTCGCCGTCTGCCTCGATGATCCAGAAGCCGCTCGGGAACGTGTCGGCGTCGAGGTACGGGCCGTCGACGACCGACCCGTCGGGAAGCACGGTCTTCGCCGCCTCCGGCGGGACCAGCCCGCCGGCGAGCACCCAATGGCCACGGTCCTGGAGGGACTGGTTGAACACGCCGACGCGTTCGAACGCGGCGTGCATGTCCTCGTCCGAGTCGTAGGGGTTGATGTCACGGCGCCCGTGGACGCTCAGGAGATACTGCATGGCGTTCCTCCATTCACTGCCGGGGGCGCGCACCGCCTTCGCCGACGGCGGCGCGATTCCATCACTCCGGCCCTGCATTTGCCTACGAAATGGTAACACCGAGCGGAGATGGGCGGGAGAGCCGAAGCCCCGCTCACCTCCGTTAACGGTGTGGCGCTGCCCCTTCGGCGAACCGAACGGCGTTCGGCTCGCACGCGCGTAGGGTCGGGCCATGGGCGATTCAACGCGAGAAACGTCGGCGGGCGAAGCATCGGGGGACGCCGGCGGCGGGTCGATCCGCACGGCCAAAATCCACGATCTTCGGTCCGGCGCCGACGGCGCGGGCGGCGGGCGCACCGTGCTCGTCGACCGGCTCTGGCCGCGGGGAGTGGCCAAGGACGACGTCGACCTCGATGATTGGTTCAAGGACGTCGCCCCCTCCCCCGACTTGCGGAAATGGTTCGGCCACGACCCGGACAAGTTCGGAGGATTCGCCGACCGCTACCGCCATGAGCTCGACGAGCGCGCCAAGCGGATCCCCGAATCACGTCGGGGCAGCGGAGATGAAGGGGCCGGGAGCGGAAGCGGGAACGATGTCGCGGCAGATGGCGCCGATTCCGAGGCGGCCGAACTGGCGGAACTGATCCGCGCGGCCGGTGCGGCGACCGTCGCAAAGCCGCTGATCCTGGTCTACGCGGCGAAGGACCGCGACCACAACCACGCCCTGGTGCTGGCGGAGTGGCTGCGCGGCGAGGTCGACTGAGGTCCGGCGTCAGCGGACCGGTGGGGCTACCGCACCCACACCCACAGCATGGTGATGGTGACCACGGCCCCGACCAGGAAGTTCAGCCACAGGAACACGGTCCAACCGCGGTGGGCGTCCTCGCAACGGTCGTCGGTGATCGTCCAGAAGCGCCCGGCATTGACGGCATACGTGATCGCGGCGAGCGCGACCACCCAACCCGGCGACGGCAACAGCAGGAGGAGGGCGGCGGCGACGGCGTACGTGATCGTCGAAAAGCGGACCGTGGCGCGCGCACCCAGCACCGTCGCGATGGAGTCCAGCCCGCCCTCCCGGTCGGCGCGGACGTCCTGCACCGCACCGAGGGCGTGGCTGGCGACGCCCCAGAGGAAGAAAGACGCGACGGCGACCCAGAAACCCGCCGGCGGCGATCCCGGCGCCATCGCCCCGCCGACCAGCGCCGGAGTGACGAAGTGCGTCGACGACGTCACCGAATCCAGGAACGGGCGCTCCTTGAAGCGCAGGTGGGGCGCCGAATACGCCACCACCGCGAACAGCGACAGCGTCAGCCACGCCGCCGACGCCCACGTGCCCACCGCATACAGATAGACGGCGAAGGGCACGACGGTGATCGCCGACGCCCACAACAGCGCCGAATGCAGATCCTTCGACAGCACCGCGCCCTCGACCCCGCCCTTGCGGGGATTGCGGATGTCGGACTCGTAGTCGAAGACGTCGTTGATGCCGTACATCGCGATGTTGTACGGCACGAGGAAGAACAGCACCCCCAGCCAGAAGACCGCGTCGAACCCGCCGCCGGAGACGAGATACGCGGCGCCGAACGGGAACGCCGTGTTCACCCAGCTGATCGGGCGCGAGGCCCCCAGCACGCTCAGAATCGTCCTCACGTCGGATCCACCTTCCCTTCGTCGTGCCCTTCGTCATTCGCGCCGCCGCCTCTCGCGGCGGCCGGGCCACCGCGGTGCCCCGTCCAGAGCGCCGGCACCGCAATGCCCGCGACGATGGCGTAGAGCAGATCCTCCACGGGCATCGCGCCGATGTACAGGCCGCTCATCTGCGCCTCGTCGTAGCCGACCAGTCCGGCGAGGATCATGAAGTTGTCGAAGACGGTGGTCAGCACCACCAGCACCGCCACCACGAGCGCCGTGACGGCGAGCTGTCGGGGCGCGCTGCCTCGGCGCCACAGCCACAGGGCCAGCGCCAGGACGATGAACGGCACGCTGATCAGCAGGTACGTCATGGCGCCGCTCCTTCCGGACCCCGCGCCCCCAGCAGCAATCGCGCCCCGGAGGTCAGGTTCATGGTCAGGTACGTCAGGAAGAACAGGAAAATCGGCTCCTCCAGCGGCATCTCGGGCGCCAGCTCGATGCCCGTCATGAACGGCGAGCCACCCCGGAAGAACACGCCGGTGACGATCCCCAGCGCATCCCACGCCAGAAACAGCGCCAGCATCAGCGCGCTGACCGCCCACGCCCGCCGCGCATCGTGGAAGAACACCAGCCGCCAGCGAAAGTCGCACAGCACCATGCACACCAGGGTGGTCAGCAAAATGACCAGGTAGACGAAGGGTTCCACGGCGGCGGGGATCATGGGAGGGCCCGCCTCCCGCGTCCCGTACGCCCCATCCGGGCGGCGGCGACGACGGCGCGGCCCGCGATGGCGGTCTTCTTCGGGCCGGGCACGCGGATCCGGGAGGTCGCGATCAGCTCCGCCGGCGTCGCGCGCAGGCGCCGGGACAACTCGGCGAACAGGTCCGTCGCCGCGAGCACCCCCGCGCGGGCGGCGCCGGGCAGCAGGGGGATGGACACGCGCGCGTCGGCGAGGTCGGCGTCGATGTCGTCGAGCAGCTTCCCCTTGATCGGCTCGGTCAGCGTCCGGCCGTCCAGCTCGTCGAAGTACGTCCGCCCGAGCTGCCCGGTGTCCTCGGCCAGGTCGCGGAGGAAGTTGATCTTCTGGAACGCCGCGCCCAGGCTCCGCGCCCCGGACGTCATGGTGGCTCGGTCGGCGGCGCCGGCTGGGTGGCCGGCGAGGAAGATGGACAGGCACATCAGGCCGATGACCTCGGCCGACCCGTATACGTACTCGTCCAGGGCGTCGGGGTCGTAGGTCGTTTCGGTCAGGTCGCGGCGCATCGACCGGAAGAACGCCCGCACGTGGTCTTCCTCGATCCCGCAGCGCCGCACCGTGCCCGCGTAGGCGTGCAGCACGGGATCGGAGTGGAAGGCAATCGAGGGCGCGCGCAGCACCTGCTCCTCGTATTCGTCGAGAAGCACGCGGATCTCGTCGTCGGAACAGCCCGCTTCCGCGGCGGTGCCGTCCACGATCTCGTCGGCGATGCGCACCATCGCGTACAGGTTCCGTATGTCCTGACGCTCGCGCTTCCCCAACAGGCGCGTGGCCAGCGAAAACGAGGTGGAATACGTGCCGATCACCGTCGAGCTCGCCTTGCGCGCCATGCGGTCGTAGCGCGGGGTGAACCGCTTTGCGACGTCCCGGCGCTCATCCTCGGCGGCCATGGCGAACCAAGCTCCCTTCGATAGGACCGGCGACGGCCGCCGGCCGCGACGACCGTTGGCCGACCGCGGGCGGACCCGGGGCCGGCGACATTTGCGTCCCTACCAAACGGAGCTTATAGGTGTTTCCCGGCGCGGGAGCGGCGAAGGCGAAAACGCCGTCCGATTCATCGGTTGCGGCAATCGCGCCCGGCCGCCGCCCCGGGCCGCGGCAACCACCGGTCAGCGGAAGACGTCGAGCTTCCCGAACTTCTCGGCCAACAGGTAGTAAACGGCGAGACGGCCATTGCGGGTGCCGTCGCGCATCTTCTCCCCGACCTCGGCGATCGCGGCGTCGAGCGCCTCGTCGTCTTCGGTCAGGCCGAGCTTCTTCTTCAGGAAGCTCTCCCGGACGGTCTTCAGCTCCTCCGGGTCGCTGAAGGCCACGGCGGCGGAGTCCCTCTGGGACAGCACCAGGCGGTAGGTCTTCAGCATGTTCTCCAGTACGGCATCATCCGCATCCGGTGCGTACTTCTTGACGTCCGCAACCCAATCGACGGCCATGTCCGATCCCTCCTCGGCTCTGGGGCGGAGACGCTGATGCGCCTCCGACTTCCAGGGTAGGCCCGTCATCACCGCCGGACAACGGGCTTTTTCCCGGCGCCCGCCGACCCGGGCAGCAGCCCGCGCTCGCCGAGGCGCCGGGGCGGGTGCTGGTCGCGCCAATTGACCCGGATGGTGTGCGCGCCGCGCCGGAACCGGCGGGCCACCTGGCGCATGCCGACGAGCGCCCGCGGGTCCATGTCCAGCACCAGATCCCGCTGGAACCACACCGTCTCGTGCGGGCGCACGGCAAAGGACAGGTGCATGTCCTCGTGGACCTCGACGTCGGAGAAATCGACGCCGCCGCGCACCTCCTCCCACCACGACCGGCGGATCGAGTAATTCGTCCCGAAGAACGGTTGATGCCCCAGGGCCGAACCCACGGATGCGCGGTATGCCCCGAGGTACATGGCCGTCGCCAAGCGCCCCCGGATGCCGGGGAGTTCGAACCGGCCCGAGCCCGTCACCCCGACGACCTCCCTCTGGCCGTGCTCCGGCCCGGAGTTGGCGTCGGCGGCGTCCCACGCGGCATGCAGCTTGCCGACGAAATCCGGCGCGGGAGCCACATCGGCGTCCGTGCGGAGCATGACGTCGCAGGTCGAGGCGTCGAAGCCGGTGCGGGTGGCCCAGGTGATGCCGCGGCGGGGCTCGTCGACGACCCGGGCGCCGAACTCGGCGGCGACGGCCGCGGAGTCGTCGGTGGAGCCGTTGTCCACCACCACGATTTCGTCGGCAAGTGTCGATTGGGCCGCGAAGGCGGCGAGGCAGCGGCGCAGCAATTCGCCGTCGTTCAGGCATGGGATGACGACGCCCAGCGTGCGGGTCCGGGTCACGGGATTCCTTTCGGGTGGCGTGCCGTCGAGGGTAGCGGCTTCCCCGGCCTCCGGCGGCGCCACGTTTAATTGGGGCATGGGCAATGACGGGAGCGAGACGGGCGGCGGCGCCGGGCGACCGGCCGCGGGCCGGGAACCGTCGCGGCCGCGGCGTCCGGGCTCGCCCCGACTGGGGCTGGGCCGTCTGGTGCCGCGCAGTCTCGTGCCGCGTTCTCCGTCACTGCGGAGTCTGGTGCCGCCGGCGCTGGTCGGCGCCCGGCGCAGCCTGCCCGGCGACGCGATGGCGGGCCTGACCCTGGCGGCGATTGCGCTGCCCGGGTCGATGGGCACCGCGCAGCTGGTCGGCGCCCCCGCGATCGCCGGCCTGGTGGCGTTCATCGTCGGGTCCGTGGTCTTCGCGCTGCTCGGCGGGCACCGCACGCTGTCGGTCGGCGCGGATTCGTCGATCGCCCCGATGCTCGCGGCGGCCGCGGCCGGCGGCGCCATCACGGGCTCGGCCACCGTCGGCGAGCTCACTCCGGCGGGGCACCCGGTCATCCACGCCGAGACGCTCATGCTGACGTCGGTGCTGGTCGGCGCGATTCTGCTGATCGTCGGGGTGTTCCGCGGCGGGTGGATCACCCAGTTCCTGTCCCGGCCGGTGACCATCGGCCTGCTGGCCGGGATCGGGCTGGACATCATCGTCGACCAGCTGCCCGTGGCGATGGGTCTGCCGCGCCACGGCGGCGGGGCCATCTCCGGCGTCGTCGAAATGCTGACCAGCCTCGGCGAGATCAACTGGCTGACGGTGTCGGTGGCGGGCCTCGTCCTGTTCTTCACCCTCGGGGCGCGGATGATCGGCCCGCGGGTGCCGGGCGCGCTGGTCGGCATCGCCGCGGCCATGGCCTATTCCGCCGCGGCGGATTTGGGCGGCAGGGGCGTGGTCACGGTGCCGCGCCCGAACCTGGCGCCGCCGAACCTGGACTTCGCGTCGGTGACCCCGTCGGCGGCGATGGCGCTGCTGCCGACGGCGCTGGTCATCTCGATTCTCATCGTCATCCAAACCGGCGCGACGGAGGCGTCGTTCCCCGGCGAGCGGCGGACCCTGGACCGCGACCTCGGGACCATCGGCGTGGCGTCGGCGATCGCCGGGGCGCTCGGTTCGTTCGCCGTCAACGCCTCCCCGCCCCGCACGGCCGTGGTGACCGCCGCGAAGGGGAAGTCGCAGGTCGCGGGGCTCGTGGCCGCGGCGATCGTGGCGGCGGCCGGTTTCCTGGGCGCGGGCCTCATTCCCCTGCTGCCGACGGCGGCGCTGGCTGCGGTGCTGCTCACGGTGGCGGCGCGGCTGATCAAGGTGCGGTCGATGTCGCGGATCGCCCGGTTCAGCCGCATCGAATTCGCGGTGTGCCTGGCCACCGTGGTGCTGGTGGCGTTCGTCGGGGTGGTGCAGGGCGTCCTCATCGCCGCGCTGGTCACGCTTCTCGACCGGACCCGGCGCGAGGCCCGCCCGCCGACGCACCGCAAGGGGATGATCCCGAAGTCGAACCATTGGGTGCCCGTCGACGCCGGCACCCCGACGGTGCAGGTCCCGGGCGTTCTGGTGTGGTCGGTGGAGGCGTCGCTGTGGTACGCCGACTCCGAGTTCGTCGTGGACCAGCTCAAGGAGGAGCTCGATGGCGACGAGGGGCCCTACGCGGCGGTCGTCCTCGACGCCGCGGCGATCGCCGACGTCGATTTCACCGGCGCGGGGGCGCTGACGTCGATCATCGACCACCTCGAGGCGGAAATGCTGCCGCTGATCATCGCCCGCCCCAACCGATCGGTCCAGGGGGCCATCCGTAAGGCGGGCCTGGCCGAGCATGTGCTCACCGAGCCGACCGTCGGCGATGCGGTGAAGCATGCGACGCGGCTGGTGGGTCTCGGCGATGAACTGCGGGCCGTGCGCGGCAAGCGGAAGGACCTCGCCGCGCTGAAAGACAAGGGGGTCACGCCGGACGAGGTCATCGAGCGCGCGGAAGAGCAGCTCGAGGAGTAGCTCGAGGAGTAGCTGTCTTGTCCCGGTAGGTTGCGAACGGCTTACGCGGGAGCGGAGACGCTCGGCGACGGTGACGGCCGCGTGCGCCATGGGACGGCACATGTTCCGGCACCGGGGAACCGCGACGCGCTCGGCCATCGCGATCTGCCGGTACGCAATGGCAAACCCACCCCGAATCGCGCCCGACCACCGTCCCCTCCTCTGCGAACCCACCCCGAATGCGCCAACCCACCTGTTAAAGCGGGTGGGTATGCGCATTCGGGGTGGGTTGGCGTGCGTGCTGCGCCAGACGGATGGGTGGGCGCGGCAAGTGCGGCGGGCGCCGCGAGTGCAGCGTGTGCGGGCGGCGGTTCGGCGCCGGTCGCTTGGCGACGGTGACGGCCGCGAGCGCCAGGGCCCGGCAACTGTTCCGGCACCGGGGAACCGGGACGCGGCCCTCAGTGCTCCCGCAGGGCCGCGATCAGCTCGTCCTTGTTCATCGACGACCGGCCATCGACGTCCAGTTCGCGGGCCCGGTCGCGCAGTTCGTCGACGGTCCAGTCCTCGTAGGAGCCGGCTTCGCCGCCCTTGCGGCCGACCTTCTTGCGGGAGGTGTTCGCCGCGGCGTTGGCGATGCGCGCGGCCTTCTCCTTGCTCGCGCCGTCATCGCGCAGCGCCTCGTACACCTCGGGGTCCTTCACGGACGGGCCCGGGTCGCCCTTGCCGCCTGAGTTCCCGCGGCCCGAGCCGCTCTTGCCGCTCTTGCCGCTCTTCCCGTTCTTGGCGGAGTCGCCGCTGGCCATGATCCGCACTTCCTCTCGCGCTCATCCTCGACCCGACCCGATCCGGTCCGGCTCCAGCCGGACGGGGCCGGCGTCTGCCTGCCCCGTCGTTCGAAGGGGTCGGTCGATCGAATGGTCTCGTCGTTGGCTTGGTGCCGTCGTGCTTCCGGGGCGCCGCAGCCTCCGCTCGGTCACCGGTGTGCGCGATGGTAGCGACGGCCGCGGATCCGTGCCGCCCCGTCCACCGCCATCCGCCGCCGTCCACCACACCATTCGACGCCCGTGCACCACCGCACCAACCACCGCCCGGACCGACGCACGTCAGCCGCACCATCCGCTGCCCGGGCCGACGCCCGTCCGCCGCTTCCGCATTCTCGTTAGAATGGCATTCACCTTTTTGCGGCGTTGCCGGTGCGCGCGCGTGCCGCGCCGTCGATGGACGCATCCCCGACCCGAAACGAGTCCCCGATGACCCTCGCGAACCACGCACCGGAGGCCCCGGAAATCCCGGCGTCCGACGACCGCGCCGCCGTTCCCGGACCACCCGCGCCGCGCGGACCGGCCAGCGCATTGTTGCTCGATCTGCTCACCGGCCGCACCGCGCACACGCCCGAGACGATGCGGGCGCTCGCCGATCACGTCGACAGCGCGCTGGCCGAATGCGCCGGAGACACCGGCGACGCGCTCCTCCACCACGATGACGTGCAACTGACGCTTTTCCTCCTCTACCTGCTCCACTACGGCCCGGCGCGCTGGATCGCGGGCGATTTCGAGTGGGATCCCGACCTCCTGGCCATCCGCGCCCGCATCGAGGACGCCTTCGACACCGTCCTGCACGACATCGTCGAGCTTCCCGACGCCGCCGTCACCGCCACCGAACCCGCCCCCGGCCGCACCGTGACCGAGGCGCTGTTCGCGATGACGGATGCCGTCGCAAAGCCGGGCCTGGCCATGTGGGCGGGCCGCAAGGCGACCGAGGAGCAGCTGCGCGAACTGCTGGTGCTGCGCTCGATTTACACGCTGCGCGAGGCCGACCCGCATTCGTGGGCGATCCCGCGCCTGCGCGGCCGGGCGAAGGCGGCGCTGGTGGAGATCCAGTCCGACGAGTACGGCAACGGCCGCCCCGGCCGCATGCACGCCGAGATTTTCGCCGGCACGCTGCGCGGCATGGGGCTTTCCGACGCCCCCGACGCCTACGTCGACCGGGTCCCCGCGATCACGCTGGCCTCGCTGAACATGATGAGCTTCTTCGGCCTGCACCGCCGGCTGCGCGGGGCGGTCGTCGGGCATCTGGCGGCGTTCGAGATGACGTCGTCGATCCCGAACAAGCACTACGCGCGGGCTTTCCGACGCCACGGGCACGGGAACGACGTCACCTGGTATTTCGACGAGCACGTGGAAGCCGACGCCGTCCACGAGCAGATCGCCGGCCGGGATCTGGCGGGCGGCCTGACCGACGACGAGCCGGAGCTGGCCGCGGACATCCTCTTCGGGGCGGCGGCGAGCCTGCACATGGACGACCTCGTCGGCGCGCACATCGACGCCGCCTGGTCCGACGGGCGGTCCGCGCTGCGCGAACCCGGCGGCCCGAACCCGGCTCCGGCCGACGGCGAGGACGGGGGTACCGGCCGATGAGCGACGACGACGCTCGCACCGTGATCACCGCGTGCCCGAACGGCCCGCTGCTGGTCCGCGGCGATTTCGCCATCGCCGCCGAACCCGGCGCGGACCCCGAACGCCCCGATCGCGCGGTGGTGGCGCTGTGCCGGTGCGGGGCATCCTCCATCAAGCCGCTGTGCGACGGCACGCACAAGCTGATCGGCTTCACCACCGGCAAGTCGCGCGGTTAGGCGGGCTCCCCCGCATCCGGGTCGAGCACGAGCAGCAGATCGCCGCCGTTGACCTGGGTGACCCCGGCCAGCGGCACCTGCGTGACCGTGCCGCCGACGGGCGCGGTGATGGACGCCTCCATCTTCATCGCCTCGATGGTGGCCACCTGGGCGCCGGCCTCCACGACGTCACCTTCCGCGACCGTGACGGCGACGGCACCCGCGAAGGGCGCGGCGACGTGGCCGGGGTCTGCGGGATCGGCCCGGCGCACCTCCGGGATCTCGGTGGCGACCGAGTGGTCGCGGACGTCGACGAGCCGCAGCTGGCCGTTGAGGGCGACCATCACGGTGCGCATGCCCTTCTCGTCCGGCTCCGAGATCGCCTCGAGCGTGACCAACAGCCGGACGCCCTTGCCCAGCGAGATCACGTGCTCCCGCTCCGGCGTCAGGCCGTAGAGGAAATCGCGTGTGTGCAGGGACGACAGGTCGCCGTACTTCGCGCGGTGTTCGAGGTGGTCGCGGGTGGGGCCGGGGAACAGCAGCCGGTTCAGCGTCGCCCGGCGCGTCGCGGAATCCGCCGCGAGCGCACGGGAATCCTCCTCGCTCAGGTCCTTCACTCCCCCGGTGACGCCGCGGCCGCGCAGGGCCCGCGTCCGGAACGGTTCGGGCCACCCGCCAGGCGGCGTGCCCAGCTCGCCGGCCAGGAAGTTCACCACCGAATCGGGGATGTCGAAGTTGGCGGGGTCGGCGGCCAGCTCCGCCGGGTCGACGCCCATGCCCACCATCGCCAGCGCCAGGTCGCCCACGACCTTCGACGACGGCGTCACCTTGATCAGCCTCCCGAGGATCGCGTCGGCCGCGGCGTACATGTCCTCGATGGCCTCGAAACGATCGCCCAGGCCCAGGGCGATCGCCTGCTGGCGCAGGTTGGACAGCTGCCCGCCGGGGATCTCGTGGCGGTAGACGCGGCCGGTCGGGGCGGTCAGCCCCGACTCGAACGGCCGGTACATCGTGCGGATGACCTCCCAGTACGGCTCCATCGCGGAGATCGCGTCCAGCGGGATGCCGGTGTCGCGGTCGGTGTGCTCGAGCGCGGCGACCAGGGCGGACGCGGAGACCTGCGACGTCGTGCCGGCCATCGAGGCATCGGCGACGTCCACGGCGTCCACGCCGGCTTCCACGGCCGCCATGATCGTCGCCAGCTGGCCGCCCGCGGTGTCGTGGGTGTGCAGGTGGACGGGCAGGTCGAAACGCTCCCGCAGCGCCGAGACCAGCGTCTTCGCCGCCGCCGGGCGCAGCAGGCCCGCCATGTCCTTGATCGCCAGGATGTGCGCGCCGGCGTCGACGCAGCGCTGCGCCAGCTCCAGGTAGTAGTCGAGCGTGTACAGGTCCTCGGCGGGATCGGCGAGGTTGCCGGTGTAGCACAGGGCGACCTCGGCGACGGCGGTGCCGGTGCGGCGGACGGCCTCGATCGCCGGGCGCATCTGCTCGACATCGTTGAGGGCGTCGAAGATGCGGAAGATGTCCACGCCCGTATCGGCGGCCTCGCGCACGAAGGCATCGGTCACCTTCACCGGGTACGGCGTGTAGCCGACGGTGTTGCGCCCGCGCAGCAGCATCTGGATGGGAATGTTCGGCATCGCCTCGCGCAGCAGGCGCAGCCGCTCCCACGGGTCCTCGCCCAGGAAGCGCAGTGCGACGTCGTAGGTCGCGCCGCCCCAGGCCTCGACCGACAGCAGATGCGGCAGCGTGTGCGCGTACGCCGGCGCCGCGGCCAGCAGGTCGCGGGTGCGCACGCGCGTGGCCAGCAAGGACTGGTGGGCGTCGCGGAAGGTCGTCGACGTCACCGCCACGGCCCGCTGCTCACGCAGTTTCGCGGCGAACCCCTCGGGGCCTTCTTCGAGCAGCACCTGCCGCCACCCGGCCGGCGGGACATGCCGCGACGGGCCGTCGAAAGGCGAGCGCAGGGGTTCGTCCAGCTTGTCGCCGGGGTGCCGGGGCAGCTTGGCGCGCGGGTCCGGGCCCGCGACGGGCTCGCCATGGGGCTTGTTGACGGTCACCTCGGCCAGCCACCTCAATGCCTTCGTGCCGCGATCGGCCGACGCTTCGCCGCGGAGCAGCTCGGGCCGCTTCTCGATGAAGTCGGTGGTCACGTTGCCCGCCAGGAACTCCTCGTCGGCGACCACCGCACGGAGGAAGCTGATGTTGGTGGCCACCCCGCGGACGCGGAACTCCGCCAGCGCCCGGCGCGCCCGCCGGACGGCGGCCTGGTGGTCCCGGCCCCGGCAGATCAGCTTGACCAGCATCGAATCGAAGTGCGGGGAAATTTCCGCGCCCGCGTAGATGGTGCCCCCGTCGAGCCGGACGCCCGCGCCGCCGACCGAGCGGTACGCCGAGATGCGCCCGACGTCCGGGCGGAAGTCGTTCGCCGGGTCCTCGGTGGTGATGCGGCACTGCATCGCCGCCCCGCGCACGCGCAGCCGGTCCTGGGCGATGTCCAGGTCCGCCAGCGTCTGCCCGGCGGCGATGCACAGCTGCGCCTGGACGATGTCGACGTCGGTGATTTCCTCGGTGACCGTGTGCTCGACCTGAATTCGGGGGTTCATCTCGATGAACACGTGCTCGCCGGCGCGCTCGCCGACGGTGTCCACCAGGAATTCGACCGTGCCGGCGTTGACGTAGCCGAGCTCGCGGGCCAGCTTCACGGCGTCGCGGTGCAGGGCCTCGCGGATGCCCTCGTCGAGGTTGGGGGCCGGCGCGATCTCCACCACCTTCTGGTGGCGCCGCTGCAGGGAGCAGTCGCGCTCGAAGAGGTGCACCGTTTCGCCCGTGGCGTCGGCGAGCACCTGCACCTCGATGTGGCGGGGCCGCAGCACCGCCTGCTCGAGGAATACCGTCGCGTCGCCGAAGGCGGTCGCCGCCTCGCGCATCGCCGCGCCCAGGGCGTCGGGAAGCGCCTCGCGGGTTTCCACCCGGCGCATGCCGCGCCCGCCGCCGCCCGCGACGGCCTTGACGAAGATGGGGAAACCGATTTCGTCGGCCTGCTCCAGCAGCGCGTCGACGTCGTCGGACGGCTCCGTCGACCGGAGCGTCGGGATGCCCGCGCGCTGGGCCGCGCGCAGCGCCTCCACCTTGTTGCCCGCGAGCTCCAGCACCTCGGCGCGGGGGCCGATGAAGGTGATGCCGGCCTCCTCGGCGGCGCGGGCCAGATCCGGGTTCTCCGAAAGGAAGCCGTAGCCCGGGTAGATGGCGTCGCACCCGGATTCCACGGCGACGCGGATGATCTCGCCGACGTCGAGGTAGGCGCGGACGGGGTGGCCCTCGACGCCGATCTGGTAGGCCTCGTCGGCCTTCTGCCGGTGGATCGAATACCGGTCTTCGTGCGGGTACACCGCGACGGTCTTGATTCCCAGTTCGTAGGCCGAGCGGAAGGCGCGGATGGCGATTTCGCCGCGGTTGGCCACGAGGATCTTCTTGAACATCAGGTTGGTTCCATTTCCGCCCCGGCCGGCGGGTTCCGGCGGCCGGGGGCTGTTGTCGGGCGTGGTGCGTGCCGGGTCAGCCGAGGAGGATGACGTCCAGGCGGCGGGGCCCGTGCACGCCCTCGACGCGCTCGAGTTCGATGTCCGACGTCGCGGAGGGGCCGGAGATCATGGTGATCGGCGCGGTCGGCTCGACCCGGGCCATCGCCTCGGGCACGAGTTCGGTGACGCTGCCGGCGGGCACGATGCAGATGTGGTGGTCGGGCACCAGGCTGATGGCGCGGCGGCCCTCGTCCGGCCGACCGGTGAGGAAGATCGTCCCGGTCTCCGCGCAGGACACCGTCGACGACGTCACCACGGCGTCGACCGTGTCGTTGAGCTCGCGGACCCCGAGCGGCGCATCGGCCGTGTCGGCGTGGAAGCGGGCCGCACCCGGCGCGCCGTCGCTTCCGGCACCGCCCTCGGGCAGCCACGCCCGATCCAATCCGGAGGGGACGACGACCCGGCGGGCGTCGCAAAGCAGCTCCCCCAACCTGGCCGGGAGGGTGTCCGGGGTCTCGCGGTAGACGTTGGCCCGGTAGTCGATCAGCCGGTCCTCCAGCATGTCCAGGATCGCCGCGGCGTCCCGGCCGGAGGTGCGCCGGTAGTTGCGCGGGACGTCGGGGGCGACCGGCCCGTCGCCGAGCGCGTCCCGGATGCGGCGGAGGATCTCGTTTTTGGCGTCGCTCATTTCTGCTCCTGCTTTCCGCTCCGCGCCCGCTGCCGGGGCTGCTCCTGCTCTCCGGCCGCGCCGGCGTTGCGGGGCGCCCCATCCGGCGCGCTCTCGCTGTTGGTCGCGCCGTGCTTCCTCCACCACGCGCGGAACGACTTCTTCGGCGGGGCGGGGATGTCGCGCTCATCGGTCCAGCCGCCGGCCAACCCGGGCAGCCACCCGATCTTCCGGTCGCGGCCGGCGACGAGGCGGCCCAGCGGCAGGCCCTTTTCCAGCAGCGACATGCGCGATCCGGAGGACATCGCCGCCGACGCGGCCTTCATCATCAGATCCATCTGCGACGGCACCGGCCCGCGCTGCGCCTCCACCGCCTTCGCGCGCAGGTGCACGAGGATTTCGGGGATGTTGATCTTCACCGGGCACACGTCGTAGCAGGCGCCGCACAGCGACGAGGCGAACGGCAGCGACGCGTTCTCCTCCGAGGTGATGCCCGTCAGCTGCGGCGACAGGATCGCCCCGATCGGGCCGGGGTAGGTCGACCCGTAGGAGTGCCCGCCGGCGTGCTCGTACACCGGGCAGACGTTGAGGCACGCGGAGCAGCGGATGCAGTGCAGCGCCGAGCGGCCGACCTCGTCGCCGAGGACCGCGGTGCGGCCGTTGTCCAGCAGCACCACGTGCACGTTCTGCGGCCCGTCGCCGGGGGTGACGCCGGTCCACATGGAGGTGTACGGGTTCATGCGCTCGCCCGTCGAGGACCTGGGCAGCAGCTGCAGGAACACCTCCAGGTCGGAGAACGACGGCACGATCTTCTCGATGCCCATCACCGTGATCAGCGTGTCCGGCAGCGTCAGGCACATGCGGCCGTTGCCCTCGGATTCGACGACGGTGAGCGTGCCCGTTTCGGCGACGCCGAAGTTCGCGCCGGAGACCGCGACGGTGGTGCCCAGGAATTTCTCGCGCAGGTGCAGCCGCGCGGCCTCGGCCAGGTCGCGGGGCTCGGAGGTCAGCGACTCATCGGCGCCGGGCATCTCGGCGAGGAAGATGTCGCGGATCTCGTGGCGGTTGCGGTGGATCGCCGGCACGAGGATGTGCGAGGGCTTGTCGTGGCCCAGCTGCACGATCAGCTCGGCCAGGTCGGTCTCCGTCGCGGTGATCCCCTGCTGCGCCAGGTGGGCCTCCAGCCCGATTTCCTGGGTGGCCATGGACTTCACCTTGATGACCTCGGTCGATCCCGTGTCCCGGATCAGCTTTGCGACGATGGCGTTGGCCTCTTCGGCGTCGCGTGCCCAATGCACCGTGCCGCCACGGGCGGTGAAGTTGCGCTCGAATTCCTCGAGAAGCTCGGGGAGGTTGGCGGCGACGTTCTGCTTGAGCGCCGACCCCGCGTCGCGGAGCAGCTCCCAGTCGGGGAGCTCGGCGGCGACCGCGGCGCGCTTGCCGCGGATGGTGTGGGTGGCGTGGCGGATGTTCGCGCGCATCTGCCCGTTTTTCATCTGCTCCTTCGCCGCCGCCGGGAAGGCCTTGGTGGCGTGCAGGTTCCCGTGGCCGTGGACCGGGCGGGCGGCGGGGATGCCCAGGTTGATGGCGGTCATCGTCGGCCCCCTTCGGTCGCGGCGCTGCGCGTGTCGTGACCGGCGTGAACGGCGTGAGCGGCACCGTCGACGTGATCAGCGTGAGCGGCACGGTCGGCGCAGCCGGCACGGCGGCCGGTCCGCCCGCGGAACCGGCCCGGTTCGGGGATGGACAATTCGACCGGGCCCGACACCTCCAGGGGCTCCTCGCGGGTGGAGGCGAGGATCTCGGCGAAATGCACCGCGGTGACGGGAACCTCGCGCCGCGACATGGCTCCGCCCATGTGCATCAGGCACGAGGCGTCGCCGCCGGCGCACACCGAGGCGCCGGTGCCGACGATGTTGCCGATCTTCGCGTCGACCATCGCCCCGGACACGCCCGGGTTCTTCATGGCGAAGGTGCCGCCGAAACCGCAGCACTCGTCGGCGTCGGGAAGCTCCCGGAAATCGATGCCGCCGACCGTGCGGAGCAGCCCGGGCTGCCGGTCCCCCAGCCGCAGCAGCCGCATCCCGTGGCAGGAGGGGTGGTACGTCACCGGATGCGGGAAGTACGAGCCGAGCTGTTCCGCGGCGTCGGTGATGCCGAGGACGTCGACGAGCAGCTGCGACAGCTCGTAGGTGGTGCCGGCGACCTCCGCGGCGCGCTGCGCCAGGCCGTCGTCGCCGCAGATGCGGGCGACCATCGGCTGCTGGTGCCCGAGGGAGGCGACGCACGACCCCGATGGCGCGACGGCGACGTCGTAGTCGGCGGACTCGAACGCCTCGACGTGGTTGCGCACGACCGGCAGCGCGTCGGCGAGGTACCCGCTGTTGACGTGCATCTGCGAGCAGCAGCCTTGGCCGGGCGGGAAGACGACCTCGTGGCCGAGGCGCTCGAGTATGCGGACGGTGGCCAGGGCGACCTTCGGGTACATCGCGTCCACGATGCACGTGGAGAACAACGCGATTCTCATGGGACCTCCAGGGTGGGTGGGCAGCCGGGATTGCGTCGAAACAGCTGGTGGAGCGGCATTCCGGGGTGTGCGTCGGGTGCCGCCTCCGGCCTCGGCGCGGGATGGGCGGAGTCGAGCGTGACCCCGTCCCGGGCTGTGGTCAGACCACAGTAAACCAGTGAGGCAGGTCACGCAAATGCCGAAACATTTTTGTTTTGGCCCTTGATTTGGGTGACCGCAGTCACATAATCTCCTGTGGACTGACCACACGGAGAAGGCGATCGGCCCCGTCGCAAAGCGGGCCCGGGGACCTCCGCCCGGCGTCAGGCAGACACCCCTCCCCTCCGATCGGGGACGGATGCCCCCCGCATCCCCGAACGACGCACCCCCGGCCCCGCGCACAACCCCACCCAGGAGCACGCGCCCGGCCGCCGAAAGGACCGATACATGGACAATCTCGCCGTGCTGAGCTTCCTGGCTCTGCTGCCCCTGCTGCTGGTGGGCGTCCTCCTCGCCGGCTTCCGCTGGCCCGCCAAACGCGCCATGCCCGTCGGCTACGTCGCCGCCGTCATCGTCGCCGTCACCGTCTGGAAAATGAGCATCACCGGCGTCGTCGCCGCGACCATCGAGGGGCTCGTCGTCGTCTCGACCATGCTCTACATCGTCTTCGGCGCCCTGCTGCTGCTGTCGACGCTCACCGTCGGCGGCGCGATGGCCACCATCCGCGCCGGCTTCAACGACATCTCCGAGGACCGCCGCATCCAGGCGATCATCATCGGCTGGCTGTTCGGGTCCTTCATCGAGGGCGTCTCCGGCTTCGGCACCACCGCCGCCGTCGTCGCGCCGCTGCTGCTGGCCATGGGCTTCCCGGCCATGTCCGCCGTGATGGTCGGGCTCATCGTCCAGTCCACCCCCGTCAGCTTCGGCGCCGTGGGCACGCCGATCCTCGTCGGCGTGGCCAACGGCCTCGGCGGCGACCCCGCCGTCGCCGAGCGCGTCAAGGTACTGGGCGTCACCATGCCGGAGTTCATCAACTCCATCGGGTTCCACACCGCCGCCATCCACGCCATCGTCGGCGTGCTCATCCCGCTGATCATCGTCACCCTGCTCACCGGGTTCTTCGGCCCCGAGCGCCGCTTCCGCGACGGCCTGGCCGTGTGGCCCTTCGCCATCTACGCCTCGGTCGCCATGACCATCCCCTACGTGCTGGTCGCCCGCTTCCTCGGCCCCGAATTCCCGTCCATGTTCGGCGGCATCATCGGCCTCGCCGTGGTCATGTACACCTCCCGCAAGGGCTTCCTCATGCCGAAGGACACCTTCCGCTTCGGCCCCCGCGAATCCTGGCCCGCCCGCTGGATGGGCACCATCGAACCGGCCGCCGCCACCGACGTCTCGTCCCGCATGAGCCTGACCCGCGCGTGGGCGCCGTACGTGCTCATGGCCCTCCTGCTCGTGGCCACCCGCGTCATCGCCCCGCTGAAGGAGTGGCTGACGGGCATCGCCATCCCCTTCAAGAACATCCTGGGCACCGAGGTCTCCACCACCATCCAGCCCTTCTACCTGCCCGGCTTCGTGCTCATCCTCACGTCGGTGTTCGCCTACGTGCTGCACCGCATGAACGGCGCCCAGATCCGCGAAACCCTGCGCATTTCCGGCGGCCAGCTCGCCGGCACCGCCGCGGCGCTGGTGTTCGCCGTGCCGCTGGTGCGCGTGCTCATCCAGTCCGGCCCCGACCTCAACGAATCCGGCCTGTCCAGCATGCCCGTCACCCTCGCCGAGGGCGCGGCGCTGATCTCCGGGTCGGCGTGGCCGCTGATCGCACCGTGGATCGGCGCGCTCGGCGCCTTCATCGCCGGCTCCAACACCGTGTCCAACCTGACGTTCTCGCAGTTCCAGTACTCCACCGGCGTCGCCATCGGTCTCGACCGGCCGGAGCTGATCGTCGCCACGCAGGCCATCGGCGGCGCGGGCGGCAACCCGATCGCCATCCACAACATCGTCGCCGCCTCCGCGACGGTCGGCCTGCTCGGCCGCGAAGGCGACCTGCTGCGCCAGACGATCCTGGTCACCACCTACTACTGCCTCGCCGGCGGCGTCGTCGCCTACCTGTTCATCAACGGCTTCGGGCTGAACCTCGGCACCGTGATGCTCGTGGCGCTGATCGCCGGGCTGGGATTCCTGGCCAACCACCTGTGGCGCAAGGAGTCGCCCGTGAAGGTCGGCGCCCGAGTCTGACGCCCAAGTCGGACGCCCGATCGGTGCGGGCCTATCATCGACGAAAGTCGTTTTCGCCAGGAGGCCCGTTCATGCCCGCCACCACCGCCCGCGCCTACACGGTCGTCCTCGATTGGCTGGAGGAACGCCTCCGCAGCGGGGCCATCTCCGTCGGCGACAAGCTTCCGGGCGAAAGGCAGTTCGCCGAGGACTTCGGCATTTCGCGGGCGTCGGTACGCGAGGCCATCCGCGTCCTCGACGCCATGGGCCTGGTGCGCTCCGCGACCGGTTCCGGCCCGAAGGCGGGCGCCGTGGTCATTTCGGAGCCGTCGGCGGCGCTGGCCTGGGCGCTGCGCATGCACGTGGCCACCCGTTCCCTGCCCGTGCGCGACCTGGTGCAGACCCGCCTGCTCCTGGAGACCCAGTCCGCGCTCGAGGCGGCGTCGGCCCCGGATGGCGAGGAACGGGCGAAGACCCTGGAACGCGCCGGCGAGCTGCTGGACATCATGGATGATCCCGACCTCCCCGCCCGCGACTTCCACTCCAACGACGCCGAGTTCCACGTCCTGCTCGCCTCGCTGGCCGGCAACGTGGTGGTGGAGACGATCATGGCGTCGCTGCGCCAGGCGACGATCGGTTACGTGCAGGAGACCGTGTCGGGCCTGGAGAACTGGCCGGAGATCAGCCGGAACCTGCAGAAGCAGCACCGCGAGATCCTCGCCGCCGTGGTCGAGCGCCGGGGCGAGGACGCGGCGGAACTGCTGCGCCACCACATCATGTGGTTCTACGGGTTCAGCGACCAAAGCTGAGCGCCGCCTACTTTTCCGCCTCCGAGCGTTCCGGGAAGCCCCCGTCTTCTTCCCATCTGGCGGAATCTCGCCGGCTTTCCTTTGCGGAGGTGCCTCGTCATCCTTCCTTTACGGAGGGCGTCGACAGAGGTTGTCCGGAGATCGTTCGCGAGCGGCCGCTTAACGACGTTTGCCCAGGAACCGTTCGTGGGCCGGCGCTTGACGACGGTGGCCCGGGAACCGTTCATGTCGTTTGATCAACGCTCCCCAGTAGCACTTCTGACCACCAGCGGATTCGCGACGCGGATTTCGGCAACGTTGATCATCTGACACAACGGACAGTTGGGTGGCTCGACGAAGAACAGAATGGCCCGCGAACAACCGGGGCTAGCGAACAACCGGAGCCCGACGAATAGACCGAAGATGCAACGGACGACAGGGCAGCTCACCGAACACCGGATGGCCTGCGAACGACCGATACTCAACGAACGACCTGGACTCAACGACGGATGCCCAGGGACCGTTCGTGTCGTTTGATCAACGCTCCCGAGTAGCACTTCTGACCACCAGCGGTTTCTCGGCACCGTTTTCACAAGCGTTGATCATTCGATACAACGGGCACCTGGGCGACACGACGAAGCACCGAATGGCCCGCGAGTAGCTGGGTGGCACGACGAAAAGACCGGAGGTCACGAACCCTTTTCGAGTTCGTAACCTCCGGCCTTGCAGTTCGTAGAACCGCTCGTGGTGGGCGAAGGGGGACTTGAACCCCCACGTCCCGAAGGACACTGGCACCTGAAGCCAGCGCGTCTGCCATTCCGCCACTCGCCCGTGGCAACGAGGAATACAATAACACCCGCACTCCCGCGGGCACCAAATCCGCAGGCCAGCGCATGTTTCCGGGCACACCAAAACGGCCCCGACCACACGTCGCGAAGCAGCCCCCAGGGCCCGAAAACCCACCCGCGCGGGCCCCGAAAAACCGCCCGCCACGGCCGAAACGGGCCCCGCAACGCCCTCCGACCCCGGTCCGCCGGAGATGAACAACCATTCTCTCTGGGGCGGGCGCCCCTATACTGGGGCACGCACATACGCACGCACGCGCGGGCGTCGCAGTCGCAGCCGTCACAGCGGTCACGTCGGGCGCCGTCCGCAACCGATAGCCCGAGCCCGCCCCCGGCAGGTTCGGGGGAAGGCGAAACGACCCGCTAATGGATTTTCTGGGACGCATCAGGAAGCTCGACAGTTCGCTGCAGCGCGGGCTGGACAACAGCTTCGCGCGCGTTTTCGGCGGCAAGGTCGTGCCCAACGAGTTGGAGGAGTGCCTGAAGCAGGAGATCGAGGATTTCCTGATGCAGGATGCCGAGGGCCGCTACCTGGCCCCCAATGATTTCCGCATCGGCGTGAGCCCGAAGGACTTCGCCAATCTTTCGGCCGGCGGCCCGGAGCTGCCGTCGGAGCTGGCGGACCGCATGGCGCGCTACTGCCGCAACAACGGGTGGGCGATGTCCGGTTCGGTGTCGGTGCGCATCCAGCAGGTGGATTCCCTGCACACCGGCCAGTTGAAGACGGCCAGCCAGTTCACCGAGGGTTACCGCGACGAGTCCGGTTTCATCGGGGAGGACGGGGAGCCGATCTCCGTGGATCCCGCGTCCGCCCCGCTTGACGACGCCGCCGCGACCGGCAGTGCGCCCGCGCAGTCGGCCATGCCGTCCGATCGGTACGGCGACGGCGATGGCGCGGATTCCGATTACGGACACGGCTACGGCGCCGGTGCCGCGGGAGCCGCCGCCGGCGCCGCCGCGGGAGCCGCCGGTGCCGCCGGTGCCGCCGGGGCGGGCGCGGCGGGGGCCACGGCCGTGCCGGGCGGCGCTTCGGAAACCGAATCTCACTACCGGGCACCCGGCGAAGAATCCGATCCGGCCTTCGCCCGGCCCGACGCCCGCGCCCCCGCCACCGGATACGCCGACGATGATTTCGCCGCACCCGGCCCGGGCGCCGGAGCCATGGGCGCCGGAGCCATGGGCGCCGGAACCGCGGGCGCCGGGGCGTCGCAAAGCAATGCCCCGTCCCCCCACGACCGCCCGGTGCAGGTCCCCCCGGGGCCCTCGTCGCCGGAAGAGGAACAGCTGACGGTGACCCTGCTGCTGCAGGACGGTTCCAACCGCACGTTCGAGGTCAGGCCGGGATCGAACATCATCGGCCGCGGCACCATCTCCGACTTCCGGCTGCCGGACACCGGAGTGTCCCGCCAGCACGCGGAGATCACCTGGGACGGCCGCGACGCCGTGCTGGTGGATTTGCACTCCACCAATGGCACGATGGTCAACGATTCACCGATCGACAACTGGCTGCTCGCAGACGGCGACGTGATCTCCATGGGCCATTCGGTCATGGAGGTCCGGATCCGTTGACGGGCCAACCGGCCCCGGCGCCGGGAGGGAAAACACCCACCGGCCGGGAAACCGGCGCCGCAACCGGCGCCGCGAAGAGGAGGTAAGTACGTGGAGGCGATCGTCTTCCTGCTGTCCCGCATCGCCGTACTGGTCGTGCTGTGGTTCTTCATCTGGATGACCCTGCGCGCCCTGCGGGCCGACGCCAACGCCGCGTCGGGGCTGCGCCCGGTGCGATCCGCCGCCGCGCCTCCGCTGCGCGGGCGGCCCTTCCAGCGTTCCCAGACGCCCCAGCAGCTGCTGGTGACCGCGGGACCGCTGGCGGGTTCGCGGATGAACCTGGCGAACCAGCGGGAAATCACCATCGGACGCGCCGATGACTCGGCCTTCGTGCTCAACGACGACTACGCCTCCTCGCACCACGCCCGCCTTATCCCCCGCGACGGCGACTGGTACCTGGAGGACCTGGACTCGCGCAACGGCACGTTCCTCAACGGCCAGCGCGTGGACCAGCCCGAAAAGCTCCAGCCCGGCATGGAGATCCGCATCGGCCGAACGACTCTGAGGTTGCAGCCGTGAATTACTCGCTCGATTACACCGCCATTTCGGATCGGGGCCTGGTCCGGCAGAACAACGAGGACTCCGCCTACGCGGGCCCCCGCCTGCTGGCCCTCGCCGACGGCATGGGCGGCCACGCCGCGGGCGAGGTCGCTTCGCAGCTGATGATCGCCCACGTGTCCAAGCTCGACGCCGACCAGCCCGACGCCGACCTGCTCGACGCGCTCGCCCTGGCGTGCGCCGAGGGCAATTCCTCCATCGCGGAGGAGATCGACGCCAACCCGGTGACGCAGGGCATGGGCACCACGCTGACCGCGCTGCTTTTCGACGGCGAGCGCGTCGGACTGTGCCACGTCGGAGACTCGCGCGGCTACCTCCTCCGCGACGGGGAGCTGACGCAGATCACCCGCGACGACACCTACGTCCAGTCGCTCGTCGACGAGGGGACGCTGTCCGCCGAAGAGGCGTCGGTGCATCCCCAGCGCTCGCTGATCCTCAAAGCGCTGACCGGCCGGCCGGTGGAGCCGACGCTGAAGTACCGGGAGGTCCGCAAGGGCGATCGGTACCTGCTGTGCTCCGACGGCCTGTCCGACCCGGTGTCCCGCGACACCATCGCCGAGGCGCTGTCCGAGGGCACTCCCGCCGAGGCCGCCAACCGCCTGGTGGAGCTGGCGCTGCGCTCCGGCGGGCCCGACAACGTCACCATCATCATCGCCGACGTCGTCGACTCCACCGCCGACACCCCGATAGAGCCGGCGCTGGCCGGCGCGCTGGGCTCCACCGATTCGGAGGCGCCGCGCCCGAACACGTCGGCCGGCCGGGCCGCCGCGATGCGCCCGCCCGCCGAACAGGAACGCGCGGTGACGGCCGAGCCCGTCGACCGCCCCCAGAAGCCGCGCGGCCGTTGGCTCGTCGCGGCATTCGTCGTCGTAGCGCTGGTCGCCGTCACCGCCATCGGCGTGTGGGGCTGGCGCAAGAACGATTCGATGTACCACCTGGCCGTCGAGGACGGCGTCATCCAGGTCATGCACGGCGTCCCGGGCAGCCTGCTGGGCATTTCCCTGCATTCGCACCACCAGTACGTCTGCCTGGCCGACGACAACTCGGTGACGCTGCCGGAACCGGGCACCGCCCGCGACTCGCTCAACTGCCACCTGATGTCGCCCGACGACCTCGCCCCGGCCGCGCGCGCCCAGCTCGACGGCCTGCCCGCCAATTCCTACGACGAGATCCGCGGCCAGATCGGCCGCCTGGCCAAGCAGGCCCTGCCGGTGTGCCTGACCGTCGACCGCGGCGAGGGCCGCGACGGACAGGCGCCGGACGACGGCCGCGACGGCCGCGACGGCGGCGGCGATGCCGCGAACCGCGAGGATCCGGGCACCGGCTCCGAACCGGGCGTCAACTGCCGGGAGGTCCGCCGATGACCGCACCCCGCACCGAAACCCAGTCCCGCCCGGGACGCCACCGCGAACTGCTGATGCTGCTGCTGGCCGGCGGCGTCACGCTTTTGGCCCTCGTTTCCGCGGAACTCGGCCAGGGCAACACGGCGACCGTCGAGATGCTCTGGATCGTCGGCGGCTTCATCCTCGTGTTCGGCGTCGCCCACACCGTGCTGCGGTTCTTCGCGCCCTGGTCCGACCAGGTGCTGCTGCCCGTGGTCGCCGCGCTCAACGGTCTGGGGCTGGTGATGATCCACCGCCTCGACATGGCCAATGACACCGCGCTGGTGCGCAGCCAGGTCATGTGGACCGTGCTGGGCGTCGGCATGTTCGTCGCCGTCGTGGTGCTGCTGCGCGACCACCGGTCGCTGTCGCGGTATTCCTACATCCTCGGCCTCGTCGGCCTGGTGCTGCTCGCGCTGCCGCTGGTGTGGCCGTCGTCGATCAACGCCGACGCGCGCATCTGGATCTCCATCGGCCCGTTCTCCGTCCAGCCGGGCGAATTCGCCAAGGTGCTGCTGCTGATCTTCTTCGCGCAGCTGCTGGTCATCAAGCGCTCGCTGTTCAACGTCGCCGGCAAGCGCGTCCTCGGCCTCGATTTCCCGCGCCTGCGCGACCTCGGCCCGATCCTGGTCGTGTGGGGCGTCGCCCTGGTCATCATGGCGCTGCAGAACGACTTCGGCCCGGCCCTGCTGCTCTTCGGCACCGTGCTGGGCATGCTCTACATCGCCACGGCGCGCGGGTCCTGGCTGGTCATCGGCCTCATCCTCGTCGCCGTCGGCGGCTTCGGCGTGTACCAGGTCTCCGCGAAGATCCAGGACCGCGTCAACCACTTCGTCGATCCCATCGCCAACTACGACTCCGGCGGCTACCAGCTGTCGCAGGCACTGTTCGGCATGAGCTGGGGCGGCGTCACCGGCACCGGCCTGGGCAACGGGTACCCGCAGAACGTCCCGGTCGCCCACTCCGACTTCATCCTGGCCGCCTTCGGCGAGGAACTCGGCTTCGTGGGCCTGGCCGCGATCATCATGCTGTTCGCCGTGCTCATCGCGCGCGGCATGAACGCCGCGATGCAGGTGCGCGATTCCTTCGGCAAGCTCCTGGCCTCGGGTCTGGCGCTGACCATCGCCATCCAGGTGTTCGTCGTCGTCGCCGGCATCTCCAAGATGATGCCGCTGACCGGCCTGACCACCCCGTTCATGTCGGCGGGCGGCTCTTCGCTGCTGGCCAACTACATTCTGCTGGCGATCCTGCTGCGCATTTCCGATTCCGCCCGCCGCCCGTGGGGCGCCGCGGCCCCGGCGCCCGAGCAGGCCGAGGAGGTGACCGCACGATGAACAAGTCCATCCGCCAGGTCATGATGTTCACGGTGGTCCTCATCGTGCTGCTGCTGGCCAATCTCACGTGGGTCCAGGCGTTCCGCACGGAGAAGTACGCCGAGAACCCGCTCAATTCCCGCCAGTTCCTCGAGGAGAAGTCGCGCCACCGCGGCCAGATCAGCGCGGGCGGCGAGATCCTCGCCCGCTCCGAGCTCGGTCCCGACGGCTACTACTCCCGCGTCTACGACGCCAACCCCGCGGCGTACGCCCCGGTGGAGGGCTACCTGTCCGACATCTACGGGTCCAGCGGCCTGGAGCGTTCGCAGAACGACATCCTCAACGGCTCCGACCCGTCGCTGTTCGCATCCCGCGCCATCGACACGATCACCGGGCGCGGCCGCAACGGCGCGAACCTCGAGCTGACGCTCGTCCCGGAGGCCCAGGAAACCGCCTACCGCGCGCTGGCCGACCGGGGCTACGTCGGTTCGGCCGTGGCCATCCGCCCGTCGACCGGCGAAATCCTGGCCATGGCGTCGACGCCGTCGTACGACCCGAACCAGATCGCCCGCAACGATTCCGACGTGTGGAAGCAGCTCAATTCCGATTCGAACGCCCCGCTGCTCAACCACGCGACGCAGCGGCCGCTGCCCCCGGGGTCGACCTTCAAGGTGCTCACGACCATCGCGGGCATCGAGAAGGGCGCCACCCCGGAGACCCCGGTCACCGGCGCCGCGCGGATCACGCTGCCGGGCACGAACACGACGCTGGAGAACTACGGCGGCTCGTCCTGCGGCGGCATGACCACCCTGCGCGCCGCCTTCGCCCAGTCCTGCAACACCGCGTTCGCCGAGCTGGCCGTCAAGACCGGCGCCGATCCGCTGCGCGACGTCGCCGAGCGCATGGGCGTCGGCGAGGAAGCCAAGGATCTGGGCGTGCCCCAGGAGAAGTCCACCCTGGGCGACATCCCGGATGACGCTGCCCTGGCCCAGACGTCCATCGGCCAGCGCGACGTGTCCTTCACGCCGCTGCAGAACGCGATCATCGCCGCAACCATCGCCAACAAGGGCAAGCGCATGGAGCCGCACCTGGTCAAGACCGTCCAGGGGCAGGACCTCTCGCCGCTGAAGACCATCAAGCCGAAGGAAGTCAATCAGGCCATCCACCCCGACACCGCCGCGATCCTCACCGATCTGATGCGCGGGTCCGAGAACCACTCCGGCGGCAACGGTTCGGTCATCGCCTCGAAGACCGGCACCGCGGAGCACGGCTCCGAGCGTGGCGCGCTGGCCCCGCACGTCTGGTACATCGCGTTCGCCCCGAATTCCGACGTCGCCGTCGCGGTGGTCGTCGAGTCCGGCGGCGGCCAGGGCCAGGGTGCGACGGGCGCTTCCGTCGCCGCCCCGATCGGCCGCGACGTCATCGCCGCCGTCGAAAGGTCGGTGCGCTGATCATGAACCCCGGAAACGATTCCCCCGACACCGAGGCCGCGGCCGTCCAGCAGATGCTCGGCACCTCGCGCTACCGCGTCCGCAACGTCCTGGGCCGCGGCGGCATGTCGACGGTCTGGCTCGCCGACGACCTGTCCGCCGGCGGGCGCCAGGTCGCCGTGAAGATCCTCAACCGCGAGCTCGGCGATGACGACGAGTTCCGCCAGCGCTTCCGCAACGAAGCGTCGGCGGCGCGCAGCGTCGACAGCCCGAACGTGGTCACCATCCATTCCCACGAGGAACCCGGCCGCGGCGCGGACGGACCGTGCTACATCGTCATGGAGTACATCCGCGGCGAGTCTCTCGCGGACGTGCTGCGCCGGCGCCGCACGCTGCCCGAGCACCTCGCGCTGGACGTCGTCGAGCAGACGGCGCACGGCCTGTCGGCGATCCACGCCGGCAATCTGATCCACCGCGACATCAAGCCGGGCAACATCCTGGTGACGCCGGAGGGCACGGTGAAGATCACCGACTTCGGCATCGCCAAGGCCGCCGAAGCCGTGCCGTTGACGCGCACCGGCATGGTGGTGGGCACCGCCCAGTACGTCTCGCCGGAGCAGGCGCAGGGCCGTCAGGTCACGCCGGCGACGGACATCTACTCGCTCGGTTGCGTGGCCTACGAGATGGTCGCGGGCCGGCGCCCCTTCCTCGGCGACACGACCGTCGCCGTGGCCGTCGCCCACATCAACGAACCGCCGCCGGCGCTGCCGCAGACGGTCCACCCGCACATCCGCGAACTGATCGGCATCATGCTGCGCAAGGATCCCGAGCGCCGCTACGCGGACGGCCGTGAGCTGGCGATGGCGGTGCACCGCGTGCGCCAGGGCCACCGCCCGCCGCAGCCCGCCGGGGTGCAGCCGGTGATCCACCGGCAGTCGGATGCCGCGCATCCGGCGACGAGCGAACTCGGCGCGCTGACGGAACCCGGCCTGCGCCGCGGCCCGGACACCCGCGCAGCGGGCATGGCCGGTGCCGCCGCCACCGGGGCAGGCCATTCCGCCTCCCGCCCGGCGACCCGGTCCGGCCGCGCCCCGCAGCGCCCGCCGCATCGCAAGAAGAGCAACGCCGGCCTGTGGCTGACGTTGATCCTCCTGCTCGCGGTGCTCGCCGGCGCGGTGTGGATCCTCATGGGCCAGATGTCCGAGCGCGGCACCGGCGAAACGTCGACCAGCACGCGGACGACCACCCAATCCGTCACCCCGCCGCGGTCCGAACCGACCCGGACCACCCCGTCCACGCCCAGCCCGACCCCGACCAGCGAGGAGCCCACCAGCGAAACGCCTTCCATTCCGTCCCTGCCCGAAATCCCCGGTCTGCCGGGCCTCGACGACCTCCCCGGCCTCGGGGGCGGCGGCAACCAACCTGATCCCGGCCCCGGCGGCAATCCCGGCAACGGTGGCGGCAACCAGGGCAATGGCGCCGGAAACGCCGACGTCAACGGTGCTCCCGCAATGGGCGGGATACCTCTTCCGCTCGGAATTGCGGGATGATGGAAGCGACACCATGTTTTTCCGAGGAAATGCGCACATACTGCAGGACCTGACCGAAGGGAGTCTCCGATGACCACCGGCGACGAACTCCTCTCCGGCCGCTACCGGCTCGGCGGGCTCATCGGCGTCGGCGGCATGTCCGACGTCTACTCCGCCAACGACACGTTGCTCGGCCGCGAGGTCGCGGTGAAGATGATGCGGGCGGACCTCGCGCGCGACGAGAACTTCCTCGAACGCTTCCGCCGCGAGGCCAAGAACGCGGCGTTCCTCAATCACCCGGTCATCGTCTCCGTCTTCGACACCGGCGAGACCGCCGGCCCGATGGGCACGGTGCCGTACATCGTCATGGAGCTGGTGCAGGGCGAGACCCTGCGCGACATCGTGCGACGCGAGGGCCCGATGGATCCGCGGCGGGCGGCGTCGATCCTCGCGGACGTGTGCGACGCCCTGGATTTCTCGCACCAGCAGGGCATCATCCACCGCGACGTGAAGCCGGCGAACATCATGCTGACCAACACCGGCGCGGTGAAGGTCATGGACTTCGGCATCGCCCGCGCGATGGGCGATTCGACGACCATGACGCAGACCGCGGCGGTGATTGGCACGGCGCAGTACCTGTCGCCGGAGCAGGCGCGCGGCAAGACCGCCGATGCGCGCTCGGACATCTACAGCCTCGGCTGCGTGTTCTTCGAGTCGCTGACCGGCCAGCCGCCGTTCACGGGCGAAACGCCCCTGTCGGTGGCGTACCAGCATGTCCAGGACGATCCCCCGTTGCCGTCGAGCCTGGTCGGCGGGCTTTCCGACGAAGAAGGCACGGCGCTGGACGCGGTATTGCTCACGGCGATGGCCAAGGATCCCTCGGAGCGGTACGACACGGCGGCGGATTTCGCCGAGGAGCTGCGCCGCATCAGCCGTGGCGAGATCCCGCTGGCCGCGCTGCCGCATCTGGACGACGACGAACCCACGACGGCGATGGCCGCCGCCGGTCCGTCGACCAGGACGCGCACCGCCGCCGCGGCCGGTGCCGGAGCGGGCGCCGCCGCCACTCCGCGGCGATCGGATGCCGCACCGGCCCGTCGCAAAGCGGGCGAGGCCGCCCAGCGCGACGACGAGAACAAGCGGGCGCGGCTGGCCACCATCGCGTGGCTGGCCGTCGCGGTGCTGCTGCTCGGCGGGGTGGGCATGGTGTCCTACAACCTCTTCACCAATGCGGGGCAGAACCAGTCCGTGGCCATCCCGCAGGTCGAGGGGATGCCCGCCGACCAGGCGCAGAAGATGCTCGAGGACGCCGGTTTCAAGGTCGACCGCCGGGATGAGCCGCACCCGGACATCGCGCGCGGGTTCGTGATCGGCACCGAGCCGTCGTTCGGGTCGGGGCTGCCCAAGGGGTCGTCGGTGGTGCTGAAGGTGTCGTCGGGCCGCGAGATCACCGACGTCCCGGACGTGCGCGACAAGCCCGCCGAGGAAGCGCGGAAGCTCCTGGAGGAGGCCGGCCTGCAGGTCGACCCGTCGCTGCGCGAGCAGGCGTCGCCCGACATCAAGCGCGGGCACGTCATCGACCAATCGCCGGCCGCGGGCTCGCAGGTGTCCAAGGGCACGCGCGTGACTCTGACGGTGTCCTCCGGCCCGGAGACCCGGACGGTGCCCGACGTCGCGGGCCAGGATCTGGAGTCGGCGCGCACGACGCTGGAATCCGCCGGCTTCGTGGTCCAGGTCGTCGAAGTCGACTCGCCCGAGCCGGAGGGCCGCGTCCTCGAGGTGCCGCAGGCCGGCGAGCGCCTGCCCACCGGCACCGCCATCGAGGTCCGCGTGTCGCGCGGCAACCAGGTGCGCATGCCGGACCTGCAGGGCCGCAAGTTCGGGGAGGCCGAACGGATGCTTCGCGACGCCGGGTTCACCGGCACGATCAACCGCCGCGAGGTCACGACCCTCGACCCGACGCGGGTCGACACCGTCAACGGGCAGCGCCCGGCCCGCGATGGCGTGGTGGGCAAGGGCGGAACCGTCGAACTGGAGGTCTTCGTCCTGGGCGTGAGCAACCCGCCCGAGGACGACGGCGGGCTGCCCGTCCCGAGATTGCCCGGGAATTGAAGGTGGTAGCCACGTAGGCGCCGACGACGACCGAGGCCCGGTCCCTCCCGAAGGGGGGCCGGGCCTCGTCGCGTGTGCGGGGTCGGTCGGGGTGGTGCGGGCGGAACCGGTTGATCGCGGGCGCCCGCGATCGTGACCGCGACCGCCGCCGGGTCAGCCGGCGACGACGTCGTCGAAGGCGCGCTGGTACCCGGCCTGCTCCTCCTCGAGCGACGCGAGCAGGGACTCGGGGTAGGACCCGCCGGCCTCCGCCAGCCAGTTCGCCAGCATGCGGTGGCCGTACTGGGTGAGCACGGATTCGGGGTGGAACTGCACCCCGTGGATGGGCAGGTCGCGGTGCCGCATGGCCATGAGCATCCCGGAGGGGGTGTGCGCGGTGGCGATGAGCTCGTCGGGAAGCGTCTTTTCGTCGATGGTCAGCGAGTGGTACCGCGTCGCCGTGAACGGGACGGGCAGGTCGCGCAGCACGCCGGTGCCGTCGTGGGACACCGGGGAGGTCTTGCCGTGGAGCAGCTCGTCGGCGCGGACGACGGTGGCGCCGAAGACCTCGCCGATGGCCTGATGGCCCAGGCACACGCCGAGCAGCGGGGTGCGCGCGTCGGCGCAGGCGCGGACCATCGCGGGGGTTTGCCCGGCGTCGGCGGGGGTGCCGGGGCCGGGCGACAGCAGGACGGCGTCGAAGTCGCGGGCGACGGCGGTGGGGTCCGCGAGCCGTTCGTCGTCGTTGCGCCACACGGTCGTCGACTCACCGAGCTGGCCGAGGTACTGGACCAGATTGAAGACGAAGCTGTCATAGTTGTCGACGACGAGGATGCGCATGGGCCAGAATCATACTGGTAGATTGGTCGCAGATGAGGGCCGGGCGCCGTTTTCCGGCGCCTCCCGCCCCGGTGGCCGCCGCGCCGATCGCGAGCATCGGCCGCGACGAGCGACCACGAGCACCGACTACGAGATGGAATGGGGATCCGATGCCCAAGGCAAAGGTGAATCGCACGACCAACGCGCCGGCCGGCGGCTCCGGGGTCAGCCGCACCCCGGTGAAGATCAACACCACCCAGACCCCGACGTGGTACAAGATCATCATGTTCGGCCTGATGGCCGTGGGCCTGCTGTGGCTGGTGGTCAACTACATCGCGGGCCCGAAGATCCCGTTCATGGTGGACCTCAACGCCTGGAACTACGTCATCGGCTTCGGCATGTTCGTCCTGGGCCTGCTGATGACCATGGGTTGGCGCTGACGCCTCACCCAAGCCGGCTTCCGGCTTTTCCCACGCCCCGCGCCTCGTGCGCGGGGCGTTTTTCTTTGGCGAGGCCTTCTTCTTCGGCGGAGTGGTCGTCGTACCGGGGCCTTTCCTCGTCTGAATTCGGCTCGATCCGGATTCTTCTATCTTTGCGCCGTTCTTCGTGCTCAAACGTCTTTGTCCGGGGCGCTCCTGCTTCCGGACGGATCCACTTTTGCCCGGGTGCGGGGGTACTTTACGACGCCTGCGTACCCCCGGATCGGGCAACAGTTAACGCCAATCGCCGGTTGATGGGCCACGGACCCTTGTCGAAGTTATCCACAGAAAACTGTGTATCAACGGTGTAATTTGTGGATGAACGGTGTTCCTCCGCTGTGGACACCTGTGGATGGTTTCGACGACGATTTCCGTAAAGTTCGCCGACTAACACCGTGTGAAACTGTCCACATTCTCCACAGCCTGTGGATGATCCTGTGCACAACACCAGCAGATACCCCAGTGGGTCTCGTCGTAACCCCTTGTTCACCTGATTTTCAACGGTTTCGCACGGCTTTTCGTAAATTACAACAGTGGAATTATCCACAAGTGTGGACATCCCTGTGGAGCTTTCGGAGAACGCCGTTCGTTTCCTACGGTTGCGTCGTAAAGTGATCAAAACCTTGATGGATGGGTGGACGGACCGTCGAGAAAACCATCCACAGGGCTGTGGACATGTGGAAGACACCCCCTCCCCCACTACCCCTGAAGTTCACATCGAGAGTTCGCACATGTGCAGCCAACGAATCACTCAGCGCTTCGGGCTTCCCCCGGCTCCACCCGCCCGATTCCCAGGCGGCCTCCCCTCCGTTGCCGCAAACCCACCCCGAATGCGCAGAGCCACCCGTTACAGCAGGTGGGTCTGCACATTCGGGGTGGGTTTAACGTCCGGAGGCGCTCCACACTGCCCTTGGTCCGTGCCTTGGTGCGGCGGTTCCTCCGTGCGGCGGCTCCTCCGTGCGGCGGCTCCTCTCTTCGCCGGTGCTGCCCTCCCGCGGGCATGAAAAAACGCCGGCGGACGTGATGTCCGCCGGCGTCGGGGCCGGATGTCGGCGCTGGCCGGGCGATCCGGCCGGGAATTACTTGGCGATGTCGATGCCGGTGATGACGACCGGCTCGAGCGGGCGATCCCAGTGGTCGGTGGCGACGCGCGCGATCTCGTCGACGACCTTGCGGGAATCGTCGTCGGCGACCTCGCCGAAGATGGTGTGGTTGCCGTTGAGGTGCGGCGTCGGCACGACGGTGATGAAGAACTGCGAGCCGTTGGTGCCGCGGCCGCCGCGCTTGCCGGCATTGGCCATGGCCAGCAGGTACGGGCGGTCGAACTGGAGCTCCGGGTGGATCTCGTCGTCGAAGTTGTAGCCCGGGCCACCGGTGCCGGTGCCCAGCGGGTCGCCGCCCTGGATCATGAAGCCGGCGATGATGCGGTGGAACACCGCCTCGTCGTAGAACGGGCCGGACTCGGTGCCGGAGGCGTTCTGCCCGGAGTACTCCTTCGTGCCCTCGGCGAGGCCGACGAAGTTGTCGACGGTCACGGGCGCGTGGTTGCCGAACAGGTCGATGACGATGTCACCGTGGTTGGTGTGGACGGTTGCGGTGGCGGTTTTCATGGTCACCTGGCCGAGGATACCGGCCATTCCGCGACTTCATCAACGACGGTCGGCGCGGCGGACGCCACAGGACCTGACACGGCGGACGACTCGGCGTACGCCACGAGCCAACCCGGCGGACGACACGGCAGACAATGCGGCGCTCCCGGGGCGGCACCCGAGGACGGGGCGGCGCAACTGCGGGACATCCGCGGACCCGCCACCGGAGCGGCCGGAAATGAATACGCTGGAAGGTGAACATCGTGCCATCGTGCGCCCGCACCGGGCGCTCGGCCACGGAGACTGTCCACACTGACGAGGAGAGCACCACACCATGTACCCCAGCACCGTTTCGCTGGCTCTCAAGGGCGCCAAGTCGGCTTACGAGACATACGCCGACTACCGCGACAAGAAGGCCGCAGAACTGTACGACACGTTGCAAGACGCAAAGAAGGTCGCGGAAAAGCGGAACAAGGAGACCATGAAGAAGGCCTCGGCGCTCGCCGATCAGGCCCGTGACCAGCTCCAGGACTTCGGCGACGACGTCGCCTCCGAGGCCGACGACCTGCGCGAGCGCGCCGCCGACGGCGTCGCCGACCTGAAGAAGGCCGGCGAGAAGAACCGCAAGCAGAGCGCCAAGAAGGTGGCCAAGCTGCGCAAGAAGGCCGACAAGAAGGGCTGGAAGGCCCGCCGCGAGGCCAAGAAGACCCGCAAGGATCTGGCCAAGCGCGCGAAGGCCGGCCGGAAGGACCTGGAGAAGAAGGTCCAGCAGACCGCCGACAAGCTGTCGGGCAAGGAGGCGCGCCGCGCCAAGGCCGGCCGCATCGCCACCGGTTCGATCATCTTCGCGGTCGTCGCCGCCGTCGTCGCCGCGATCGTCTGGAAGCTGAAGTCCGGCGACAAGATGCCGGTCGATCCCGCCCCGGTGAAGCAGAAGGCCGCGGAGGTCAAGGACACCGTCGCCGCGAAGGCCGCGGAAGCCAAGGACGCCGCCGCCGACAAGGCCGCCGAAGTCAAGGACGCCGCGGAGAAGAAGGCCGATGAGGCCAAGGCCGCGGCCGACGAGAAGGCCGCCGCCGCGAAGTCCACCACGGCCGCCGCCCAGGCCGACGCCGCCGACAAGCGCGCCGACGCCGCCGAGAAGGCCGCAGAGAAGGCCGAGGACGCCAAGAAGGCCGCGGAAAAGAAGGCGGCCGAGGAGCGCGCCACCGCCGAGAAGAAGACCCAGGAGGCCAAGGCCGCCGAGGAGAAGGCCGCCGCGGAGTCGCAGAAGGAGGCCGCGAAGGCCGGCGGCGCCAAGTCCACCGACGCCGACGTCTCCGGCGACGTCGCCCCGACCGAGGTGAAGGTCCAGTCCGAGGTCAAGGCCCCGAAGGCGAACGCCCCGAAGCCGGGCGGCGCGAAGGGCGCGGCCCCGAAGCCGGGTGCGGCCAAGGGCAAGGGCAACGCCCCCAAGCCGGGCGCCCCGAACCCGGGCCAGATGCCGGAGCAGGTCGACGAGGCCCCGAAGCCGATCCTCGACGACGAGAACAAGTAGCCGGCACGGCGGCCGGCCGTGGCATCGGCCCCGCCACAGAACGACGAAGCGGCGCCCTCCCGAATCACTCGGGAGGGCGCCGCTTTCGCTTGCCCCGAAACGCGAAAGCCCCCGCCGGCGAACCGACGGGGGCTTCGTTGCGCGGATCCTGCGTGGGCCACGCAGGGATCTGTCGTGGAGCATAGGAGAATCGAACTCCTGACCCCCACCTTGCAAAGGTGGTGCTCTACCAATTGAGCTAATGCCCCGGTTCACGGAAAACGGGAAACCCCGCGTCGACGAGCTTTCGACTTCGTCGGCGCGGGGCCCGTTCGTGGTGGGCCTAGGAGGACTTGAACCTCCGACCCCTTCGTTATCAGCGAAGTGCTCTAACCGCCTGAGCTATAGGCCCCTGAACCGGGATATAACTTAACCCGGACGCTCGCGGGATACCAAATCGGCAGGTCAGCAACCTTTTTGGGCTTCGCTTCCGACGCACTCGCAAGCACGCCTCCGGCGGCTTCCCGCTTGACGACGGCCACGTGGGCGTCGACAAGCGGGAAGCCCCGCTATTCGACGTCCGCTATTCAACGTCGTCGAGGGTCACCGTCACGCCGCCGACCAAGTCGGAGCAGGCGTTGTAGACCACCGTGCCGAGGGTCGCCAGCGCGGTGACCAGCACCGCCCACAGCAGACCCACGCCGGCCGCGACGCCGAAGATCATTCCGACGCCGAGGGCCGCATCGCCGCCGAGCAGGTCGTTGAAGCGGTCGCGGAAGCCCATCGCCTCGAACAGCAGGTAGAGCAGCCCGACCGCGAGCATCCACGCCAGGAACCCGATGACGCTGATCGCCGCGGTGACCCGCATCGTGGTCCACGGGCTGATCCGCCGGACCAGAAGTTGCGTGTCGGCCATGGCCTACTCCCCGTCGCCCTCGTCCGAGCCGGACTTGTTCTCGTTGTCGGAGGCGGAGACCCCGCCCGGCCGCGGATCGACGATGTCGAGGGTGCCGGTCTCGGAGACCTTCACGGCGGTCTCCTCGCCCTCGTCCTCGACGTTGCGGTCGATGGCCAGCAGTTCCGTGCCGTCGGCCAGGTTGACCAGACGGACGCCCTTCGTCGCGCGCGCCGTCGCGCGGATCTCGTTCACCCGCGTGCGGATGATGTCGCCGGCGGAGGTGACGGCGAAGATCTCGTCGTCGTTGGAGACCACCAGGGCTCCCATGATCGCGCCGCGCTTGCGGTCGTACTTCAGGGTCAGCACGCCCTGGCCGCCGCGGCCCTGCGGCGCGTACTCGTTCAGCGGGGTCTTCTTGCCGTAGCCGCCGGTGGTGGCCACCAGCAGGTGCTGGCCCTCCTCCACGACGACCATGCTCAGCAGCTTGTCGTCGCCCTTGAAGCGCATGCCCAGCACGCCGGCGGTGGCGCGGCCCATCGGGCGCAGCGCGTCGTCGGAGGCGGTGAAGCGGATCGCCTGGCCGTGTTCCGAGATGAGCAGCAGGTCGTCGTCGTCCGAGCAGAGGCGGGCGCCGATGAGGGTGTCGCCCTCCTTGAGGTTGATGGCGATCAGGCCCGCGCTGCGGGCGGAGTCGTACTCCTCCAGGCGGGACTTCTTGACCTTGCCCTGCTGCGTGGCCAGCACCAGGTACGGGGAGTCCTGGTAGGTCTGGATCTGCAGCACTTCCGCGATGCGCTCGCCCGGCTGGAATTCCAGCAGGTTGGCCACGTGCTGGCCGCGGGCGGCGCGGGTGGCCTCGGGCAGCTCGTAGGCCTTGAGGCGGTAGACGCGGCCGCGGTTGGTGAAGAACAGGATCCAGTCGTGCGTGGAGCAGACGAAGAAGTGGCGGATGATGTCGTCCTGCTTCAGGTCCGCCCCGCGCACGCCCTTGCCGCCGCGGCGCTGGGACTTGTAGGCGTCGACCTTGGTCCGCTTGGCGTAGCCGGTGGAGGTGATGGTGACCACCACGTTCTCGCGGGCGATGAGGTCTTCCTCGGTGACGTCGCCGACGGCGCCGATGATCTGTGTGCGGCGGTCGTCGCCGAACTTTTCCACGACCTCGGCGAGCTCGTCGCGGACGATGGCGCGCTGGCGGTCGGAGCTGGCCAGGATGTCCTTGAGGTCGGCGATCTTCTCCTCGAGCTCGGCGAGCTCGTCGATGATCTTCTGGCGCTCGAGGGCGGCGAGGCGGCGCAGCTGCATCGCCAGGATGGCGTCGGCCTGCACCTCGTCGATGTCGAGCAGCTCCATCAGGCCGGTGCGCGCGGTGTCGACGGTCGCGGACCGGCGGATCAGCGCGATGACCTCGTCGAGCATGTCGAGCGCCTTGACCAGGCCGCGGAGGATGTGGGCCTTCTTCTCGGCCTCGTCCAGGCGGTACTGGGTGCGGCGGACGATGACCTCGATCTGGTGGTCGACGTAGAGCCGGACCATCTGGTCGATGCGCAGGGTGCGCGGCACGCCGTCGACGATGGACAGCATGTTGGCGCCGAAGCTGGTCTGCAGCTGGGAGTGCTTGTACAGGTTGTTGAGCACCACGCGCGGCACGGCGTCGCGCTTGAGCTTGACGACGATGCGCATGCCCCATTTGAGGTCCGATTCGTCGTCGATGGAGGAGATGCCGGCCAGGCGGCCGTCGCGGACCTGCTCGGCGATGTTGGCGATGAGCCGGTCGGGGTTGACCTGGTAGGGCAGCTCGGTGATGACGATCGACTGGCGGGTGCCCTCCTGCTCGATGGAGGTGACGCCGCGCATGCGGATGGAGCCGCGGCCGGTGGTGTAGGCGTCCTTGATGCCCTTGTCGCCGACGATCTGCGCGGCGGTCGGGAAGTCGGGGCCCTTGATGTGGGACATGACCGCCTCGAGGGTGGTCTTGTCGTCGGCGTCGGGGTTGTCCAGGCACCAGTTGATCGCCGCGGCGACCTCGCGGAGGTTGTGCGGCGGGATGTTGGTGGCCATGCCGACGGCGATGCCGCCGGAGCCGTTCATCAGCAGCTGCGGCACGCGGGAGGGAAGGATGACCGGTTCGGTGGTGCGGCCGTCGTAGTTCGGCTGGAAGTCGACGGTGTTCTCGCGGATGTCGCGGACCATTTCCATGGCCAGCGGGGTGAGGCGGGCCTCGGTGTATCGCATGGCGGCGGGGCCGTCGTCGCCGCGGGAGCCGAAGTTGCCCTGGCCGTCGACCAGCGGGTAGCGCATGGACCACGGCTGGGCCATGCGGACCATGGTGTCGTAGATCGCGTAGTCGCCGTGCGGGTGGTAGTTGCCCATGGTGTCGGAGACGGGCTTGGCGGACTTCACGTAGCCGCGTTCGGGGCGGTAGCCGTTGTCGTACATCGCGTAGAGGATGCGGCGGTGGACGGGCTTCAGGCCGTCGCGGACCTCCGGCAGCGCTCGGCCCACGATGACGGACATCGCGTAGTCGATGTAGCTGGACTGCATCTCGTCGTTGATGTCGATGGGGCGGATCTGGTCGCCGCCGTCGCC
This sequence comes from Corynebacterium hansenii, assembly GCF_030408795.1. NCBI lineage: Bacteria > Bacillati > Actinomycetota > Actinomycetes > Mycobacteriales > Corynebacteriaceae > Corynebacterium > Corynebacterium hansenii. The sequence continues at coordinate 11,989 of NZ_CP047211.1, read as the reverse complement.
GCCCCCGCCGAACAGGGTGCCGTTGTCGTCGCTCACTCGTTTTACCTCCGGGTCTTCCCCGCGCTCGGGTGGCGCCGGTGGTGGCGGCGCATTGCGGGTTCGAGAGTTTTACTCCCCCAGCATACGCCCCGGGAATGCGTCGTCGGCGCCGTGCGGGCCGTTGCGGGGCCCGCTTTGCGATGTCGCGCCGTGGGAGCGGTATCAGGGTGATACCGTTTTCGCCGTCGCGGCGTTATTCTGTCGGCATGGCGATGACATTGAGGCTGAGCCCGGCGGAGGATCGGGCGCTGGCGTTGCTGGCGGGCACGAGGGGCACGTCGAAGCAGGAGGCGGCGCGGCGCGCGATCGTGGAGGCGGCCGCCCGCTCGGTGCGGGATGCCGAGGTGCGGATGCTCGCCGCGGAGACCGTCGAATCGCACGCCGCCGTGCTGCGGCGCCTGGCTAAATGAGCGCGGGGGTGGGCGAAATGAGGAAAGTCATCGGCGGTGCGGGGTTCCGGACCAACCATGCGCCAATAAGCGCGGACCGTGCCGCGATGTCCGGCGGTGCCGCATGCGGGGTTTGACCGCCGAGGACCTCGTGTCCGTCATCGACGTTCTGGTGGAACTGCTCCCCGAGTTCGCGGACGTGCGCATCGTGCGGCCGTGGGCGTTGCCGGCCGCGGCCGCCGCGGCGGAGGGGGTGATCGCCGGCATCGACGTCCACGACCCCGGGGCGAACGGCGTGAATGCGGGCGCGCGCAGCGATGCAGCCGGGGCGATTGCCCTTAACGCTGCGACCAGCATGAATGGCGGCGCCTCCGACGAGGAGCGCATGCGGGCGCTGGCCGTAACCATCCGGCGTCTCAAGCCCCTCGACCGGGGCAATGCAGCGTTCGCGGTGACGGCGGTGCTGGTCCACGGCCGGCTCCTGGGCGAGGCCATGTCCCTCGAGCGGGCCGCAGCCATCGCCGGTGCACGCATGCCCGGCCCACCTGCGTCACCGCCGCACTGAGCCCGTCACCGGGGCGGGCGAGTTCCCCCGACTGCGAGCTCTTCGAGCCACAGCTCGAATCGATCGGCCACCGCCTCCGGCTCGCGCGCCCAGCGGTTGTGGCCCAAGCGGCGGTCGATGAACTCGAAACGAGCGGCGGCGGGCAGGCGCGAGGCCAGATCCATCGCCGAATCCGGCGTGCAATCGCGGTCGCCGTCGCACGTCAGCATGAGCACGGGCGTGGTGACCTTCAACATCTCCCGCGAGTAATCGATGTCCGCCTGCGTGGGGCGCAGCCGCCCGTTGCGCGCGAACATCGCCCACTCCCGGACGTGGCGGCCCGACTGGCGCCCGTACCGGGCGAGGTCCCACGGGCCCGCCGGCCAGTACCCCAGAATCGTGGAGACGGTCCACATCACCGGCCCGCCCCAGCACAGCCGCGTGTATTCGCGGCCGGTGAACCGGATGTAGTGGGGGGTGCCGGAACCGATGGTGATCATCCCGTCGACGTCGGCTTCCGGGCGCGCGAGGTACAGCGAGCCGATTTGCCCGCCCATCGAATGGCACATCAGATACAGGGGCAGGCGCTCCCCCGGTTCCTGGAATTCCTTGCGGGCCGCGGCGACTGCCGCCGGGTAATCCACGGACGCGATCTCGTGGTAACCCCACTGGTGCCCGCGGGTGGCGCGGGCGGTCTGGCCGCCCTGGCCGTGGAGCTCCGAGACCAGCACGGCGAAACCGCGGTCGCGGAGCTCCTGGGCCATCGGCCAGTAGTACCGGGCGCCCATGCCGAACCCGGGGAAGAACACGACGATCGCCCGAGGCTTGCCCTTCGGGCGGTGGATCTGCATGGGCGTGACCGAACCGTCGAGGAGGACGCGCTCGATCATCTCGGGCTCCTCGCGCGTGCGGGCGACGGGCTCGACGCGCTCATGTCCGGCGCCGGGGCCCGCAACGAAGTCGCCGGGCATCTCGGCGGCATGATTCGCGCGGCCGCCGCGCGCGTTTACCGCGTCACCGCCGGTGCCGCCCCTGCGGGGAACGGCACCGGGATTCGCCTGCTCATCGTGTTGGTTCACGGGCGATACGATATCCCCGGAATCGTCGGGGGGAAAACCGGGGCGAGCGCCGAACGCCGTTGCGCAGTGCACCCCCGCACCCCCGCGGCCCGCGTCCGCCGCAAATTCACAGGCAGGGCACGGTTTTCCGCCGAAACGTCCGCGTTTCCCTTTGCGTTCGCCAATAATACGACCCATGGCATTCCGCACCCGCATCCGGCGCCGCGCCGCAGCAGCAGCCCTCGTCAGCACCTTCATGATCGGCGGCGTGCTCGCCCCGGCCTCCGCCGCCCCGGTTCTCCCGGGCCTGCCGGCGGGCGTCCCCGGTCTCCCCGGCAACCCGGCCGCCATCCCCGGCCTTCCGGGCGGGCCGGCGGCTTCGCCCGGAAGTCCCGATGCCCCCGACGATCCTGCCGGCGACGCCCCGACCTCCGATGGTCCGGCCAACGGACTCCCGGGCTCCGCCGGAGGCCCGGCCGCGGCCTCCCCCGGCTCCTCCGACGACTCCCCCGCCATCGACGATTCCTTCTACGACACGTCCACCGTCACCCCGGGCGCCCCCGGCTCCATCCTGCGCACGGCGACCGCCCCCACCGCGCCGATGCCGCCGGAGCTGGATTATCCCCTGCCGTCGTCGGTGACGAAGGTCCTGTATTCCACCACCGACATGCACGGCAAGGCGGTTCCGGTCAGCGGCTACATGGTCGAGCCCTCCGTCCCCTGGACCGGGGCGGGAGAGCGGCCGACTGTCGTCATCGGCCGAGGCACCGTCGGTCAGGGCGATCAGTGCGCGCCGTCGCGGAACTGGCCGCTGGATAATCAGGCCGATCCGTTTTCGTCGAAGCGCCTGGTCAATCTCGAGGGCCTCTACGACTGGGTCTTCGCCGGCGCCGGGGTCCGCGTATTCGTCACCGACTACATCGGCATGGGCACGCCCGGCATGCACACGTACATGAACCGGGCGGAGCAGGCGCATGCGATGCTCGACGGCGCCCGCGCGGCACGGAACCTTTCCGGCGGCAACGGCAAGGTCGCCTTCTACGGCCACTCGCAGGGCGGCGGCGCGTCGGCCGCCGCCGTGGAGGAAGCAGCCTCCTATGCCCCCGACGTCCCGGTCGCCGCGGCGTACGCGTCGGCGCCCCCGGCCGACCTCGACGCCGTCCAGCGCAACATCGACGGCTCCGACCTGGTCGGCGCGATCGGCTTCACCATCAACGGCCTCGCGGCGCGCTATCCCGAAATTGGCCCGCTGATGAAGCGCCACATGAACGAGCAGGGCCAGGCCACGCTCGACGCGCTGTCCTCGATGTGCACCAACGAGATCACCTCGGCCTACGGCTACCAGCGCACCAACGAGTGGACCGTCGGCGGCCGCAGCCTCGACGAGATCCTCGGCGAGATTCCCGAGGGCCGCGCGGCGATGGAGGACCAGCGCATCGGCCGCGGCAAGCCGTCGGCACCGACGATGATCGTCTCCGGCCGCCACGACGAGAACGTCGAGTACCGCCAGGCCCGCGATCTGTCCGAGACGTGGTGCTCCAACGGCGGCGAGGTCTTCTACCTCGACGACGCCCTGCCGAAGATCGGCTCGTACAACCACTTCGCGCAGGCGGTCAGCGGCGCCCCGTTCGGCATCGGCTTCATTCTGGCCATGTTCAACGGCGCTCCTGCCGCCGGCGCCTGTTCGGGCGCGGTGATTCCGGGCGGCTCCGGCGAGATCCCGGTCCCCGCTTCCTGACCGGGCCCGCTCCGCGGCGGTCCGGCGTCTTTGCTCGACGACGGCCCGCCGCGCCATCCATGGGCGGATGCCAATGATGGGGTGTCGGCGACAATCTCATGTCGAGACTGTTGCCGACACCCCATCGGCGTCGTAAAGCAGCAGGTCGATGCCGGTCCAACGTCCGGCCCGCCGACCCGCGCACTCACTAGACATCCAGGAAGCGGACATCCTTGGCGTTGCGGGTGATGAAGGAACGGCGCGAGGCGACGTCGTCGCCCATGAGGATGGTGAACAGCTCGTCGGCCTTCTGCGCATCCTCCAGCGCCACCTGGCGCAGCACGCGGTGCTCCGGATCCATGGTGGTCTCCCACAGCTCCGAGGCGTTCATCTCGCCCAGGCCCTTGTAGCGCTGGACGCCGTCGTCCTTGTTGATCTTCCGGCCGGCGGCCAGGCCCTCGGCGAGCAGCTTGTCGCGCTCGGCGTCGGAGTACGCGAACCCGGGCTCTCCCTTGCCCCACTTGAGCTTGTACAGCGGCGGCTGCGCCAAGTAGACGTGGCCCTCGTCGATCAGCGGGCGCATCAGGCGGAACAGCAGCGTGAGCAGCAGCGTCGCGATGTGCTGGCCGTCGACGTCGGCGTCGGCCATGAGCACGATCTTGTGGTAGCGCAGCTTGGAAATGTCGAACTCGTCGTGGATGCCCGTGCCCAGCGCGGTGATGATCGCCTGGACCTCGGCGTTCTTCAGCGTCTTGTCCAGCCGCGCCTTCTCCACGTTGAGGATCTTGCCGCGCAGCGGGAGGATCGCCTGGAACATCGAGTTGCGGCCCGACTTCGCCGAACCGCCGGCGGAGTCGCCCTCCACCACGAACAGCTCGGACTTCATCGGGTCCTTCGAGCGGCAGTCGGCGAGCTTGCCCGGCAGACCGCCGAGGTCGGTCGCGGACTTGCGTCGCACCAGGTCACGGGCCTTGCGGGCGGCCTGGCGCGCATGCGCCGACGCGATCGCCTTGTTGACGATGGCCTTGGCCTCCGCCGGGTTGGCCTCCAGCCAATGCGCGATGTGCTCGTTGGTCATGCGCTGCACGAACGAGCGGATCTCGGTGTTGCCGAGCTTCGTCTTGGTCTGGCCCTCGAACTGCGGGTCCGCCACGCGCACGGAAATCACGGCGGCCAGGCCCTCGCGGACGTCTTCGCCGGAGAGGTTGGCCTCCTTCTCCTTGAGCAGCTTGTGCTCGCGGGCGTAGCGGTTCATCAGCGAGGTCAGCGCCGAACGGAAGCCTTCCTCGTGCGTGCCGCCCTCGATGGTGTTGATGGTGTTGGCGAAGGTGTGCACCGACTCCGAGTAGCCGCCGTTCCACTGCATGGCGATCTCGACCTCGTGGCCCTCGCCGACGGCCTCGAAACCGATGATCGACGGGTGGATGGCGTTCTTCGACTTGTTCAGGGCCTCGACGTAATCCTGGAGGCCGTTGGGGAAGTGGTAGACCTTCTTGCGCTCGCGGCGCTTCTTGGCCTTGGCCACCTCGTCCTGCGTGCCGTCGCCGTTGGCGTCGACCAGCGCCGCGGACTCCTTCTCGGCCTGGTCGGCGAGAGCCTCGGCCTCGAGCTCCTCCTCGGACACGCGCTTGTCGACGAGCGTGATGGTCAGGCCCTTGTTCAGGAAGGCCATCTCGCGCAGGCGGCGGGCGATGGTGTCGAAGTTGAACTCGGTGGTCTCGAAGATCTCGGCGTCGGGCCAGAATCGCACGGTGGTGCCGGAACCGCGGGCCTTCTTGCCCTGGACCAGCTCCTCCGGCACGGCGGCGTTGAAGTTCTGCAGCCACACGTGGCCGTCGCGGACGATCTCCGCCTCGACGCGGGTGGACAGGGCGTTGACCACCGAAATGCCGACGCCGTGCAGGCCGCCGGAGACCGCGTAGGACTCCGAGTCGAACTTGCCGCCGGCGTGCAGCTGCGTCATGACGACCTGGACCGTCGGCGCACCCGACGGGTGCATCTCCACCGGAATTCCTCGGCCGTCGTCGACGACCTCGACGCCGCCGTCTTCCAGCAGCGTCACCTTGACCTCGGACGCGTAGCCGGCCATGGCCTCGTCGACGGAGTTGTCCACGACCTCCCACACCAGGTGGTGCAGGCCGCGTTCGCCGGTTGAGCCGATGTACATGCCGGGTCGCTTGCGAACGGCCTCGAGCCCCTCGAGGATGGTGATCGATGAGGCGTCGTAATGGTTTTCGGTGGCAGCCACTGTGGAACCGGTCTCCCTTTGTTGGTGCGCTGAATCTACCGGCCCATCTTACCCCGTAGTCCCCCACATGACACGCATCAGGTCACGTCAGAAAGCCTTTGAGCGCCGATTTTCGGGAAATCGGGTCGGTGTGATCCGCGCTTTCGCCGCCAAAACACGCCGCACGCGACCCGCCGCCCCATTCGGCGGCACGGGTTCGCCGTCGGCCTCGGCCTCGAGCGCGGGATCCGCCCGGAACACGGCTCCACTGCTCAGCCGTAGGTGTCACGCGGCCCCCGGCCCTTGACCCGCAGCCGCCCCTTGGACCAGCTCGGCCCGGATGGCCCCTTGATGTGCAGCTTTTCGACGATGCCGTCCCCGACCTCCTCCGCGATCGTCGCCAGGATCTTGGATTGCGCGAGGCGCAGCTGCGTCGCCCACGTGCTCGACGCGCATTGGACGACCAGCGTGTTCTCCTTGAACTCCACGACTTCCGCGTGGTCGGCGATGACCTCGCCGACGATGTCCGGCCATTTCGACATGATGATGCCGTTGGCGATGTTGCGCTGCCACCCGCGCTCATTGGCCTGTCCGGCCAGGACCGCGCCGAAGGTCAGGGGGCTTCGATCGCGGCGCCGGCGGATGCGGATGCCGTCTCGGTAGAGCAGGCGTTGCGGCACGCGCGTGCCGGCGCGATCGCGCACGACGGGCGCGGTGTCCCCGCCGTCTCCGGCGATCCGGCCTTCCTCATCCCGCTTCACCACCCGCGGTCCGGCGTCCAGCGTGAACCCGGAATTCTTCCGGGGCGGCCGCTGGAGCGAGGGCGGGTGTTTGCCGCCGGTTTTCGCCGTCGACCGCATCCGCTCGAACACCTCGCCGACCAGGTCGGGGGCTTCGTCGTCGACCATCACCGGTCACCTTCGGGTGAGGTGACGTCGCCGGTGGCTGCGGTATCGGGGGCTTCGGCGACGTCGGCGTCGAGCACCGAGATCCGACCCGCTTCGGTGTCTTCGACGGTCACGACGTGGGTGGTCACGCGCGGGGCGTCGGCAAGCCCCTCGGGCAGTTCTTCGCCGACGGCGGAGGTGATGAGCACTTGCTCGGCCTCCTTCGCGATGCCGACCAGCGCTTCACGCCGGTGCCGGTCGAGTTCCGCGAAGACGTCGTCGAGGACGAGGATCGGGTCCGGGCCCTCCTCGCGGAGCATGAGGTACGCCGCCAGCCGCAGCGACAGCGCGAACGACCAGGTCTCACCGTGGCTGGCGAAGCCCTTTGCCGCGGCGTCGCCGAGATTGAGCTGCAGGTCATCGCGATGCGGCCCGACCAGGCTGATGCCGCGCTCGATTTCGCGGTTGCGGCGGGCGCCGAGCTCGGTGAGCAGCAGCGCCTCGATGATCTCGGGGTCATCGGGGAGGTCGTCGGCGGGCAGCTTCGTGCGGTATTCCACGTGGGCCGGCCGCGACGACGGCGCGAGGGTGGCGTAGGCCTCCACGACGCGGGGCGCGAGATCGCGGACCAGCGCGATGCGCGCCGCCGTGATGATCGCGCCGACGTGCGCCAACTGCGCATCCCACGTATCGAGCGTGGCCAGCGCCGCCTGTCCCTCGGCGGAGGAATAGCCGCGGCGCAGCGAACCGCCGGCCGTCTTGAGCAGCGCGTTGCGCTGGCGCAGGATCCGCTCGTACTCCAACCTGGCCCCGGCCATGCGCGGCCTGCGCACGGCGAGCAGATCATCGAGGTAGCGGCGCCGCTGGGCGGGTTCGCCCTTGACCAGCTCCAGGTCCTCCGGCGCGAAGAACACCGAGCGCACGGTGCCCAGCAGCTCGCGCGGGCTGCGCAGCCGCGTCCGGTTGAGCTGCGCTTGATTCGCGCGATGCGGGTTGATCAGCAGGTGCGCGGTGAGTTCCCGTCCGTCGTTGACGGCGGTGGCGGACACCCGCGCCGAGTCGGCACCCGACCTGACCAGCGGCGCATCCGTGGACACCCGATGCGACGACAGCGTGGACAGGTACCCGACGGCCTCGACGATGTTCGTCTTGCCGTAGCCGTTGCGCCCCGTGAACACGGTGATGCCCGGCTCGAGCTCCAGGCTGAGATCGGGCCACGACCGGAAGTCGCGCAAACTCAGCGAACGCAGATACATGTCGGCACCGCGGGGACGTCGCCCCGCTTTCCTTCCGCCCCGGAGTCGCCGGTCAGCCCGGAAGGCGGACGGGCATCAGCAGATACGTGAATTCCGTCTCCGGGTTCGGGAACATGCCGTCTTCGCCGGCCTCGGGCAGCTCATCCGGTTCCGGGATGAGCACCGCCGGACGCGACGGCTGCGTGAAGCCCATGACCACGCGGTCGGTGTGGATCGCGGACAGGCCATCCGAGAGGTACCCCGGATTGAACGCGATGAGCAGCGGCTCGCCGACGAAGGCGCACTCCAGGACTTCCTCGGCGCGGCCGGCTTCGTCGCCGTGGGCGGAGAGGACGACCTGGCCCTCGGAGAAATCCATGCGGATCTGGGCGCCGCGATCGGCGACCAGGGACACCCGTCGGATGGCCTCGCGCAGGGGATCGATGCGCACCGAGGCCAGCGACGAGTGCTGCTTCGGAAGCAGCGGGCGGAACTTCGGGAATTCCGCGTCGAGCAGGCGGGTGGTCGTGCGGCGCGGGTCCGCGAGAATGCCCAGCAGACCGTCGGCGCCGACCGCGCGGCCGTCGGAACCGTCGCCGAAGGCCAGGGTCACCGGCTCGCTCGAACCGGAATCCAGCGAACGGGCGGTGTCGGCCAGGGTCTTGGCCGGGATGAGCAGCTCCGCGTCGCCTTCCGGGATCTGGTTCCACTTGAACGTGCGCACCGCCAGCCGGAAGCGGTCCGTGGCGGCCAACGTGACCGTGTCGCCCTCGGTTTCCATGCGGATGCCGGTGAGCATGGGCAGGGTTTCGTCGCGGCCGGCGGCCACGGCGACCTGGCCGATCGCCTCGGTGAACAGCTGCGGGTCGATGGTGCCGGTGGCGGCGGGGACCGACGGCAGCGCCGGGTAGTCCTCGAGCGTCATCGCCGGCAGCTCGAAACGGGACTTGCCGCAGGTGACCAGGACCTTCGTGCCGTCGTAGTGCATGTCGATCGGCTTGTTGGGCAGCTTCGAGACGATGTCCGAGACGAGCTTGCCGTTGACGGCGAAACGACCGGTTTCGGAGATTTCCGCGGCGATGCGGATCTGCGTCGAAACCTCGTAGTCGTAACCGGCGATCTCCAGGCCGTCGTCGCCGGCCGTGAAAACCATGCCGCGGAGGATCGGCTGCGTCGGGCGCGTCGGCAGATTACGTGCAACCCACCCCACCGCATCAGCGAGATCGTCCTTGGCGGCGCGGAGACGCACGTCCGTCTGCTCCATCGTCCCTCCATGAGTTCCACGGTTTTGTCGTCCCTCCGCGATCGCGGACGGACCGGCCGTCGCCGACCGTTCTTCGAAACACAACCTTAACCCAGTTTCGCCGCCGTGATGTCGGCGGTCGATGAGTTCTTGTCGTTCGGCGACTCGGTCACCGCGGTTTGTCGACACGCCCCTTTTTCTCGGACGGTGATTGAGATGAAGGGTCGGGGGAAGCAGTAGGGGCTGTGAATCCTGTGGGTCGGGCGTCGGATCGCTGGTCGGCGCGGGGATCCGCGTGTTGAGGGAAAGTTGATGAATCTGTGGACGGATGGGCCAATCTGTGGATGAATTCCCGGCGATCGAATTTGTCCACAGTCGGACACCGTTCATCCACAGGTCTGTGAACGAAAAACGGCTGGTTAACCACAAGATCGGTGTGACCGGGGTCTCCTAATTACACAGATGTAATTACGTGTCCGACTCGTGATTTCGCGGCCGATTCGTCGTCAAGCGAAAGAGCCGCGAACGTCCCGCGCATGCCGCGCGACGGTCGCTCGCCGTCGCGGGCCGGTGCGGTCGCCGGCGACGTGGACGGCCCAGGGCCGATCCCCGGCGACGATCAGCCGACCGTGCGGGATCGCTCGCGGATGCGCGTGGTCAGATCGTTGACCTGATCGTGGGTGGCGCGCTTTTCGGTGATCTCCTTCTGGATCTTCCGGTGGGCGTACAGGACCGTCGAATGGTCGCGGTTGCCGAAGACCTTGCCGATCGCCGGCAGGGAAATGTCGATCAGCGACCTGGTCAGGTACATGGCCACCTGGCGGGCATGCGAAACCGGCCGGGTCTTGCCCGGGCCCGTGAGATCCGCGACGGTGAGGCCGTAGAACTCGGCGGTCGCCGAAATGATGATGTCCGGCGTGATCTCGACGACGGCGCTGTCCGAGCCGATGATCTCCTCCGCCAGCGCCAGCGTGACCGGCATCTTCAGCAGCGACGCCTGGGCGGTGACCTGCAGCAGGCGGCCCTCGAGCTCGCGGATCGACGACGCCGTGTGCTCCGCGATGAACTGCAGCACGTCATGCGGGACGTTGAGGCGGTCGAGCTGCGCCTTCTTCGACAGGATCGCGATGCGCGTCTCCAGGTCCGGCAGCTGCAGATCCGGGGTCAGGCCCCACTCGAAGCGGGTGCGCAGGCGCTCCTCCAGCGTCTTCAGCTCGCGCGGCGGGCGGTCCGAGGACAGCACGATCTGGCGGTCGGCCTGGTGCAGCGCGTTGAAGGTGTGGAAGAACTCCTCCTGCGTGCCTTCCTTGCCCTCCAGGAACTGGATGTCGTCGACGATGAGGATGTCCAGGTCGCGGTACCGGCGCTTGAAGCTCTCCTGCGCGTCATCGCGGACGGAGTTGATGAAGTCGTTGGTGAATTCCTCCGACGACACGTAGCGGACGCGCAGCTTCGGGTCGAGCGCCGTCGCGTAGTGACCGATCGCGTGGAGCAGGTGGGTCTTGCCCAGTCCGGAACCGCCGGAAATGAACAGCGGGTTGTAGGCGCGCGCCGGCTGCTCGGCGACGGCGGCGGCCGCCGCGGCGGCGAAGCGGTTCTGCGGGCCGATGACGAACGTCTCGAAGGTGTACTTCGGGTTGAGCGTCGGCTCCTCGACCGGCTGGCTCATGGGGTTCTGCAGCTCGGACAGGTGGTATTTGCCCTGGCCGAAGAGGTCGGCGGCCGTCCCCTGCGTCTGCGGGGCGCCGGGGTGCGGCGCATGCGGGGGGTTGGGCAGCTGCTGGCCGCGATTGGGTTGGGGCATCTGCGTCGACCGCGGGTCGTGCACGTGCGTCGCGGCGGGGCGGAGTCGGGGGTCGCCGAATTCGGCGGAATCGCGTGTGTCCCGCTCGAACTCGAGGGTGCGCCACGCGGTGGAATCGCGGCCGTCGGCCTGGTGGGCGGGGTGCATGCGATCGGTGCCGCGATGCTGCGGATCCCCGCCGCCGTGCCCGGGCCCGTGGGCGGGGGCGGCGCCGGACTCGGGTCCGGCCTGGCCGGCGGCATGCCCGGCGTCGGCGGAGTCGCCGTGCCCGGAATCCTCCGAGATGGTCACCACCACCTGCTGCGGGCTGCCGGTGATGGCCTCCAGGGCCCGCTCGATGCGGCCGGCGAGCTCTTCCTTGACCAGCGTCTGGACCATTTCGCTGCCGGTGGCCAGCAGGACGAACCCGTTGACCTGGCCGACCGGTTGCACGGAGCGGAGCAGCGCCTTGTGGTTCGTCTTGAGAGGCTGCGGGTCCCCTTCGGGCACGTCCGTGCCCTGGATGAGCATGTCTACGACCCGGGTCCAGGTGTCGTGGAAGCTTCGGCTGGGGGTGGTCAACTCTGTGATCCTTTTCGGGTCGGTCGGACGGTCTGCGCATCCCCCGGGGTTTCCGGGGGTTCTTCCGCGCCCGGGCCCTCGGGTGGAGGGTCGGGCACGCCCGTCCGCGCCGATGGCTGGTCGTTCGGCCGGGGGTGGGGTGGGTGTTTCGGGTGGGCCTTTCGGTTGTGGGAATTCGATCCACACCGTGTTGGCCCGGTGGCCAGGGCTTCCACACTTGGGTGCACAGGTGTGGAGCGTTCCGCGGCGTCGGTTTCTCAACAGTCTATCCACACCCCGCCGCAT